>NZ_SACS01000017.1 GCF_004005945.1 Rheinheimera riviphila | reverse complement strand
CCATCAGATCTTCAGGAGATTTGCAGTCAGCTAACAGCTGATCCAGTAATTGGTCTGTAATTGGCATTCTTTATCCCTTCCAAGGAGTTAGGTAGAATGCCACTTACACAGATTTTTTTACAGACTCTAATTTGAGCCGATGCAAATCTGTAACAAAAGCAATATTCAATAAAAGATTTACATAGATACAATTTAAAAAGTTATATACAGTACAAATAAACCTTCATTAACTGGAATTATTAATGCTATTAAAGTGATTATGAAGTATGACGAATTGCGTCAACCCAAATAGATTTAGCCGATTCAAAAGAGAATATTTTTCGGTACAACTGGCAATTGAATAGTAATTTATCATCATCAATATCTTTGAAAGACGCTTCAAAGATGTTGCCTACATTGAAACCTAAAGTTTCAAATTTTTTATAATTAGCTCCTTCAGGGTTCCCATAAACTGCCTTACCTGAGGCAAATGCAGACATCCAGTGCTGACCAGCTTGTTGCCTCACATGTGGAAGGATATAGCAGTCAATTCTAGACAGCAATTGTCTGTATAATTTATTGGGAATAGTTCCATCTAGAATGAAATAGTGATTTGGTTCAAACCAGTTTGCTAAGTATGACTTAATAGATGCAAGGTAATCAGGATCTCCACCGTACGCGAGTGGAATTAATATTTTTCCGCTGAAATTTTGTGCATATAGCCGCTCCAAAACTTGAATGTGAAGGTTTGCCGGCGTACCGGAATTGCCAACGATAACCACTTTTTCGTCGCAGCCGAAATTAAATTGCTGTCCTAAAAAATCACCTATAGGTTCAGCATTTGGCATATCCCAATCCTGAATATATACATATCGCTTTACATCACCTCCATACTCTAACTTACTCTGCAATATCAATTGCTCGTCCAAAGTGAAGGTCAGAACCAACTTAAAGTTGTTTACAACATTCTTCAGCATCAACAACTTTTCTGGCTTTATATTTTCAAGCCCTTCATATAATTCACCACCGAAAACTGTCCAAATTGACTTTTTACAAATATCTACATGTTCCGAAAAAAATGACCAAACGGTAGAATTAAACATTCCATGAAATATAATTACATCAAACTGTACATGCGAATTATTCAACCATGGAAGAAATTCAGAGTTAGCAGAGAAATACATAGATTTATCATGCTGCACATAGTTTTTTTCTGGGAAGTAACCTTTCCGGTCAAAATAAATGTAAAAAAAACTAATACCATCACAAACTTCGATGTTAGAGAAAAATTCAAATATTGAGAAGTTGTGATGCTGTGACTCAAAAAAAACATTAGCGACTTTCAAAGTATTCTCCATATTCAAAAAATTATCTAAAACTTAGTTCTCACTTATAATTCCACATGGACTGAAGAAGGACTCGATCTCCTTTCCTACCTGCTACAAAACTATCCCTAGCATGGAGTATGTGTGTATCATTAAAACAAAAAGAATCACCGGTTTGCGAATCTAATCTATCGACAGAAGAACTATTTTGCTTTACTCCCAAGTATTGAAAAAAACGACCGCATAAATTTTCTATTTCATTAGTACATTTATTCACCCTGTAAAAATTCCAGTATATTTTTGGATTATATTCATCTAACGAAATAATTGTGGTCTTATTACCTTCTATTTCATTACCCTTCTTTATTTCTACTTCGACCGTTGTCAAATCATTAAATAGAGAAGCATCCTCACTTTCTAGATCATCAAGTAGTCTTCTCACAGGATAAATCAACTGCATCCCACCGCTAACAGCTTGCTTCGACATAATAAAAAAATTCAATTCTGGTGGAGATGCAAACCAGGCATTATCAGTATGAAAAGGTTGAGCAGTCTTACTATGAGCATATGTTCCATCATTGTTAGGGTCGTAGCTTATTTCCCACCAATCCCTAGGGCTCAGATTAGATAGAGCATCAAGATGTCGTCTTTCTAAATCCAGAAATCCGGTTCCCTCAAGAAAGCTTAACCAGAACCTGCTATCGAGCGATTGAGATCGATTAACGATATGGATTACGTCATCAGAACTTTTAAGTGACAATATACATTCTGCTAATTCATCACGCTGAAAACCGTCAAATTTTACTATCATAATGTACTCCTCAATATATTTGAGACATTACAAACGCCTTTAGAAAATATGTCATCCAATATAGAATATGCAACATCACCTGCAATAAGGCCTCTATAGTCCTTAAATTCTAAATCTAATCCGGCCTGCAAAAATGTTTCCTCGCCATATAGCCCAATCCCGCCGACGGGATTAACATAGCAAGATGCACCAAGACTTGTGCATATATCAATAATCCTTCTCTCCCCTACAGCATCGATAAGCAAACTTGATGATTTTATAATTTTAGTTTTAACCTGCAGCATTTCACAAACTTTAGAAATAAGAAGGAAGTTCACTTCAGCCACGTTCCCAGAAATATTGTTTTCGGAAAAAACATACTCGTAATACTCCTTTAAATGACCAAAAATAGCCGTCCTTCCATAATCACCTATCATCTTAACAAACAAATCACCATCATTCATATAATAGTGTTGATTAATTAATCTATTCTGGCTTACATCCTTAACTGGAACCGTAAAATTGTGAGGTTTCCCACAAATTTTAATTGTATTTCGATTAATATAACTTTTCTTTCTGAATGAGACATCATCAAGAACAACAAATATATCAACTTCACTAATCAACTTAAAGTATCCGATATACGGAAACAAATACGGTTGGAAGGCAGCCACCCTCACCTGAACGACTCAACAATTGTAGTCGATACAATATCGACCTGTTCAATGGTTAAACGATGATATAGCGGCAAACAAAGCGCTGTCCCACATGCATGTTCCGAATTCGGAGATGCGAACACCCCATCCACCGCAAACATAGAGTTATTTAAGTTCGTAGAAAAATATCGTTTATAACCTATTTGTTTTCCTTCCAAATGACTAATCGCTTTATCTCTTTGATTCATATTTTCGAAGAAAATAGGAAAATATGCACCATTTGAACTAGACAATGCATGCCATTTCTGGAGATTAACTACCCGACAGAGCCGCTCAGCATATCTGGCATACAATTTAGCGCGGTGAGCAATTACATCATCAACGCATTTCAACTGCACAAGCCCTACAGCTGCATGATATTCACTCATCTTTCCATTAATGCCTACATCGGTTATTACTGCAGATCGATTTACCCCAAAGTTAATTAACTCACGAGCTCTTTCATACTGTTCTTTATTTTTGAGTATCAATGCCCCACCTTCTATAGAGTGGAAAACCTTAGTCGCATGGAAGCTCACAACAGATATATCACCAAAATTTAATACTGACTGCTCAGCCAGACGCACCCCAAACGCATGAGCTGCATCATAGATGATTGATATACCATAATTTTTTCCTATAGTTTCTAATGCTTCGACATCGCATGGATTACCAAACACATGTGTAGCAACGATGGCATCGATACAACCTTTATTTGATTCCAGCAGTTCAACCACTGACTTCAAGCAGATATTTTTTGTTTCAACATCAATATCTGCAAACAAAATATCAACGCCAACCCACTTCATAGATGATACAGTGGCAACGAAGCTAAATGATGTAGCTATAATTTTTTTTACATTAAGCAACTTACTAGCAACCATCAATCCAACAGTGCAACTGGAAATAGGTAGTATATAATTAATGCCCAAATATTCTCCCAAACATCTTTCAAACTCATTATTCATTGGACCGAAATTTGTATACCACCCATTTTTATGAACTTCAGCAAGCTGCTCACATACACTTTTAAAGCAAGGCTCTGTTGGGATGTAATAAGGTATCATTTAATTCCCCAGTAATTAATATAATCGAACAACCACACAGAATCACCTAGCAACAAAAATAAAATTAATCAAAAACACCGACACCATGCAATAATTCCAAACAGAACCTTCATAATGTATTGAGCTGAGATATCACGTAGTCTATTTGCAAATTATTCAATACCGGGTCTATTGGCAAACTCAAAACACATTCTTGCATATACTCCGTTATAGGATAACAACGCCCTATGAACTCTGGGAACGCAGCCTGTTTATGAGCAGCGAGTGGATAATGTACCAATGTTTCAATGCCAACCTTTGCTAAACGCCTTTGCAATTGATTACGATTAACGTGGCGAATAACAAATAGATGCCAAACATACTGCCCCGCGGCTCCTGCATCAGGCAAACGAATTGCAGAGTTTTTTATTTCAGATCGATATCTTTCTGCAATGGCACGGCGAACACAAATATCTTCGTTTAGAAATGACAGTTTCACCCGAAGCATGGCAGCTTGCATTTCATCTAACCTGCTATTACAGCCTTGATATTTATAAATATATTTTTCATCAGAACCATAATTTCTTATTGCACGCAATACCTGATATAGCTTTTGGTCGCTAGTTGTAATTGCCCCTGCGTCGCCTAAAGCTCCGAGATTTTTGCCTGGATAAAAGCTAAATCCCGCTGCATGTCCCCAACTTCCTGATTTGATGCCTTCCAACGAAGCGCCATGCGCTTGTGCTGCGTCTTCAAGAATTAATAGGCCTTGATTCTGCGCGAACTTCATTAAATCAGTCATTTCCGTTAACCGACCATATAAATGTCCTGGCATAATAACTTTAGTTTTACTGCTGAGTAGAGGGCGTACTGTTTCAACACAAAGATTAAAACTACGTTCATCAGGCTCAGCAAAGACCGGCACTAATCGATTCTCAGTTATTGCTAATATACTGGCAACAAATGTATTGGCAGGTACAATCACCTCATCCCCATCTCTAAGATGGCCCATTATCTTCCAGGCATTTAATGTTAGTTTGAGAGCATCTAGCCCATTTGCTACGCCAATACAAAACTGGGCTCCACAATACTTAGCAAATTCAAGTTCAAACTGCCGTTGTTCATTCCCATTTATGTATTGCCCAGAGTCAATAACCCGGCTACATGCGTCTAATAGCTGTGGCTGAAATCGTTCATTAACTGCTTTAAGGTTTAGAAAAGGAACTTTCATGCTGTTTTGCTCCTTATCGCATCAATGAAAGCTGCATAGTCACGAAGATAGTCTGACTCCATGAAATACTCACTAGCCAACACCATAATCACGCAGTCATCAGTAAAATCATGCATTTCACGCCAAATCAAGTTGCCAATTAGCAGCCCTTTGGTGGGAGCAGACAACACAACATCTTCTCTGGTAACACCATCGTCCAGCACGAAGCGACAACTACCGTGCACACAAAAAGCCAACTGTTGTAATTGCCGGTGCGCATGCATGCCACGTGAGTGCTCGCCGAGGTTAAACAAGCAATACACCCTCTTTATCTGAAATGGGATATGCTTTTCAGCTTCAATTGACACCAAATCACCGCGGCCGTCGCCGAAAATGGGCAGCTCCAGCAGCTGGATTAACGACATGGCATATCCTTAATTAAAAACTTCAGATAAGCACCGTAACTACTTTTCGCCAGCCGTTCAGCGGTTCGGCATAGCTGTTCTGCACTGATCCAGCCTTGATAAAAAGCTATCTCTTCCAGACAAGCGACTTTATAGCCCTGACGTTTTTCTAATATTTCAACAAATTGGGCGGCTTCTAATAAACTTGAGCAAGTTCCGGTATCAAGCCAGGCAAAACCACGACCCAAGATGTCAACATGCAAGCTGCCGTCCGTCAGATAGGCTTGATTAATGGAGGTAATTTCAAGCTCACCGCGCGCAGATTTTTTAACCTTCCTGGCGAATTCCACCACCCGGTTATCGTAAAAATACAGACCAGTCGCTGCGATATTAGATTTAGGAATCGCAGGTTTTTCCTCTATCGAACGAACTCGTGAATTTTCATCAAATTCAATCACGCCAAAACGCTCAGGATCTTTGACCTGATAGCCGAAAACAGTAGCGCCGTGCCCACGAGCGCAGGCGTTTTGTAGCTTTGGCGTAAAGCCCTGTCCATAAAAGATGTTGTCACCGAGAATAAGACTGACCGGACTATCTCCGATAAAATCCGCACCGAGAATAAAAGCCTGTGCCAAACCTTCTGGTTCGGGCTGCACTATATAGCTCAGATGAAGACCAAATTGGCGGCCATCTCCCAGCAGTCGTTGGAATGCACTTTGATCTTCCGGTGTGGTGATTAATAAAATGTCGCGGATCCCTGCGAGCATCAGCACTGAAATAGGGTAATAAATCATTGGTTTATCATAAACCGGCAGAAGTTGTTTAGAGACGCCTTGCGTGATCGGATACAACCTGGAGCCTGAACCACCAGCTAATACAATTCCTTTCATCATTGTTTTCCCGCCTCAGTCTGTGAACTTTGCTCTGTGTGCTCAATCACCCGGAGTACCCGTGCCGGATTCCCGGCAACGACCGCCCAGGCAGGAACATCCTTGGTGACCACAGCGCCGGCACCGACCATTGCGCCTTGACCAATCCGGATCCCGGGCAACAATGTTGAATTTGCACCGATGCTAGCGCCATCTTCGACAACAACCCCAACAAACTCGGTTGGGTACTTTTTAGAACGGGGAAATACATCATTAGTGAAAGTAGCGTTTGGTCCAATAAATACATCGTTGCCGATTTTTGTACCTGCCCACAAAAATACACCCGACTTCACCGTAACCCTATCCCCCACCACAACATCATGCTCAATCAGGGTATGGGCGCAGATATTGCAATCTTGCCCAACGACCGCGCCTTTTAACACAACCGCAAATTGCCAAATTCGGGTGCCGTGTCCAATTTGCTCACTGCTGACATCAGCAAAATGATGAATAAACATTCTTTGGCCCCACCCTTTAACCAAGCCCAACTTCAGGATTGCGCATGAGCAACAACAAGCAACCAGCTAAGTACGAAAACCACCTCGCGGCTCAAAAACCAGACATCGCGTTCAACTGCTTTAACTGTTATCGACCAGCAAAGTGATCGTCTTTAACAGTTAAATTGCGATGACCTGCAAGCATGGCGCGTTTATGTTGTTCAATGACTATTCCACTTAATTCGTATCAGTCACTGGTTTAGCTTTCGGCGGTGTAAATAAGTAGCTGACAGATACCGAATCGAAAGCTAATGGATCTGACAGATACCGCGACCGACCTTGTTCCAGATAGCCGCGCCAGATTGCTAAAACCTGATTAAAAGTTTGGAGTGCTTCGTCATTTTCAGTAGTGATATTCGCGACAATTTTCGTAAGCACTGCGGCAATAAAATTCGAACTGCCATGGAACAGGCAAAAGGTAATATCTTTATCTACGACAGCTCTGGAACGCATGAAATTCCATTGTTCGTTGACAAGAGCTTTTGCAGAGGCCGTATCCGTTGCATCCTCAGCCAACAATTCAAGCCATGTTTGCATTGATTTGTCGTACAAGTCCGGGTCAAGCGCACGATAAATTTTGTCGGCTAATTCAGGGACAGCAGGGTAAAATGCTTCTTGGAATAACGCAGATAGCAGTTCATCTTTGCGCTGCGTAGTTGACTGCTCTAACAGGATATTTTCCGGCAGTAACGGTACTGTGCCTTTAATTTTCACCCCGTCACTACAGTTGTAGACCTCGAGCTTCCGGCCAGCTTTGGTAATGGCTTGCTCTATCAGTTTACGGGACACGTCAAATTCAGGTTTAGTGTACAACTGTGCTCTGAAATTGCCTGGAGCAGGAACACCGCCGCCGTGACGCGCTTTGTAGTCATATGCCTGAGAGCCGTCCGTCTTGTAATAGGCCGAGTGCTGCGAATGGTGTTGATTAATATCAATAAAACCCAGATCGACACCAAAAAGATAAAAACATTTCCAGCCTAGTTTTATCGCATAATTCATCACCATATTCGTGACTGTTGGATAGGCATAAGCCAGCGAAGCGACTTTATAACCATTCTTTTTCATACCATTATGAAAAATGTAGGTCGACGCTTCCCCATCTTTAAAACATAGATAAGTCGCTTTGAACAAAGCACTGGTGTCTGGATGAATACCGTTGACACTCAACAAGTTAATTCGTTTTAAATAATCTGGGTCTTTGATTTGGGTAACCCAATCGTAAGTTGCTCTGTTTTGCTCAATTTCAGCATGAAAATCCGGACAGATATCATGCTTGTGCAGTGACCTTAATGCTGTACCGCAGCTGATTAGAATGACCTGATCACGGTACTCTTTCAGATATTCAAAACACTGGTCAAGACTTGGGCCATTGCCGATGATGAACACCGGTAAATCTAATGCTGGTAGATGTTTATATTCATTGTTGGCATGTTTTAAAAACCGCTGACCTGAATGTAAACTATGGTAACTATGCGCTATTCCAAAACGGGCATGGTCGTAATATTCCCCCATGGCCAGCACGACCCGCAACTCAGCACGCAAATCCGCGATAGCCTTTTGCATACCGACATTGTAATAGGTGCTCAGCATGTAAGTATCAGCGATTGAATAAGCGCCAACCTGATAAAACTGCGACATCAAATCGTAAAAATAGTGACTGCCATCGCCGCCGAGGTTCAGGTAAATCCGCCCGCCACTGCTATCAGCTTGCTCGATAATCCCGGCCCAGTCGGTTACCCACAAACTCGCAGCAAAAAAATCGAGATTCGGTTCACATAAAAATAAGTTTTTAATATTGCGTTGTTTTGTCAGCAATTCGATGTGCTGCCCCAAGCCAATACCAAAAACAATGAGTGTCTCGACTTGTTCCGGAAGTTTACTTTGCTGAGTCAGGATTTTTTCAATGTGCGGCTGCAATTCAACAATCTTAGAAAAATGCAGATAATTCCTAAACTTGTAACTAGTTCTTTGACTTAAAACCACATCGTCTTTAAAGGGGTGTTCAATAAAATAGTCGACCAATTGAGTCGATTCAACATTCAAATCTTGATGAAACAAACCATGACGTTTCTGATGGTAAAGGTTGAGATTTCCTTTAGAGTCAGTGACTAATTTCCAGGCTCTGGTTTTATGATTGAGCAGCTCTTGATGAACTTTTGGGTAAAACGTGGCCAAAGCAGCCATATTTTTTTCATACAGTGCCTGTGCTGCGGGATCTTCAACCGGCGAAACCTGTTCGCTCCCAATAACATTCCCCGCCCGCTCCGCCACATAATCGGCATAATCTTTGTAGGGTGTAAAAATATGTGAGCTTTGCAGCAGCGCTTCGCTGTTACCATGATTTTTCATCACATAAGCGATCACATCATCCATCATTGGGTGGAACTGATGGCGATAAACAAAAATTTCGTTGAGATCTTGGTCAAAATCGAGCAATTCCTGCAGTTCTGCAGGTAGCGAATTCGCCTCGCTACCAATTTGCAGGAAGATGTGGGTGCCCACTGCATGTGCGGTGTCGAGAATTTCCCGCCAATCAGCGGCTTGAGCTGAACAGGCAAACACATCGGCACTTGGTTCGTAAATCACCATAAAGCGGATACGGCTGCTGGAGATTAGTTCGAGTAAATGCAGGCCCAACCCCATCCCAAAAACCAGCATCACATCGACTTTCGCCGGCAATGGCTGATGCCGCCATTCCTGTCCGTCAGCATCCGCTCTGAGACAAAAATAGCTGGCATGCTGAAAATAATCCGACAATTCATCCGCAACTTCCTGCATTGGGTCTGCGGTATAAAACACCCGTCCGGTCGCAAAATCGACAATGTTTAATTGTTGCTGCGCAGTACAAAATAATGAAAATTGTTGTACTTCATGCTCATGCAGCATTTCTAATACGGAGGGGATGTATTGCCGAAAGGCGTCAATATTTTGCCGGATATTCCGGCTGATCAGGGGGGCAACAGCGCGTTCAAGTTGCTTTTGCTGTTCTTCGTCGTCCAGCAATTGGTAATTGATGTATTTCAGCATAACCGCCAGCTTTTGCTTAGTTGTTGTCGCCGTAGCTTTGCTGAGCTCGTTTGCCTTTTTGCAGTTGCAATACTTTCGCCGCTACGGCGTCTTTTTCAGAAGATACTTGTTGTACTATCAGAGTAACCCACTGCAAGTTATCTGCCAATATACTTTCTAAATCAGCGGGATCGGAGCTTTCAGTGCAGCAGCTTTCAAGGCTTTGATGGTAGGTTTGCCACAGCTCGGCAAATAGTTCGATGGGGTAAGCTTCGGTTTGCAGCAACATCTCGATATCATCGCGTTGTTGCTGCAGTTGGACGGACCAAGACAAAGTCAAAATAAATGCTCAGGCTGTCGCCAGGTTGGCCTGACCATTTTTTTCAGCCAGTAAAGCGAAGCCTTTTTCACGGTCGGCCACTGAAATTTGATCCCAGGCCGATTTGATTTTTAACATGATTTCCATCACATCATCAATTTTAGCGATGCTACTTTCGCGACTCGCCTGCATCAAATGATTCACCATAAAATCGTACAGGGACCACAGATTCTCAGACACTTCGCCGCCAGCTGCCATGTCTAATGAATTTTGCAGCGCAGCAATAATGGTCATGGCTTTGGACACTGATTTTGATTTCACCACAAAATCTTTACGCTCAATGGCGCCTTTGGCTAATGCCATATTCTCCAGTGAACCTTGCATCAGCAACTGGATCACCCGGTGTGGATCAGCAACGGCCAGATCATTCTTAACGCCTACCGATTTATATGCTTTGATGCCGTAACTCATGTCCTACTCCTAACCACCGATTTTCGGTAACGACGCTAACTGTTGTGATAAAAATGAAGATGTGCGCTGCAAACCACCAAGCTGACTATCGAGGGCACCATAACGCTGACGCATGGTACTTTCAAAACTAAACATATAAAGTTCAAAGGCTTCTTTGTCTTTACCATTTTTCCGGATCTCAGCTTTTAACGATTCTTCTTTGCCAGCCAATAAACCACCACGTTGGGTAAACTCCGTTGATAACTTGGTTGAAAGCGTGCCAAGGCCGTCCTTGCTGGTAAACAAGCTACCTATTAAATCGTAATTTTCATCCAGCGCTTTATCCAGCCGTTCCCGACCCGATAAATTACCGAATGAACTTTTGGCCTGAATTTCCATTTTACCCTGATCGGTAAAGGTAATCCCCAGTGCGTAGAGGTTGTTCAGTTTGGGATCGGCAGATTTAACAGCCCCGGTCATGATCGAACTAACCTGGCTCATGATACCGCGGACCATTGAATCACCGTTTAAATCACCACCTTCAAGGATCACGGTTTTTCCATCAGTGGACAGCATCCGATTGCGGCTTAAAGTGTCGACTTCGGTCACCAAAGCGTTATAAGAATCCATAAAGGTCTTAATCTTATCTTCGGCTTGTTTTTTATCGGTGGCAATTGTCATCCTGGCGTTATTGCCGTCTGGCGTGATAGTGCTGACGGTTAGTTCAACGTCCTGAATGGCATTGCTAAAAACATTGGTTTTACTTTTGGTAAGAATGCCGTCAATCGTGATCACGGCATCAGCTGCATTTTTGGCCACAACTAAACCGCCGGTAGAAACGCTGTTTAATTCGGCATTGTTATTGGTAACGGTCAGATTGTTGCCAAGGCCAGTCACATTGGAAGTTAATACCAACTTGGTACCAGTATCACTACTATTAATTAAGTTAGCGCTGACGCCGAAATTGCTACCGGTGCTATTAATTTTCTGTCTGAGCTGGTCAAGCGTCATATTCGCGGTAACGTTGACTTCAAAGCTTTTTGTGCCAGCGCTGAAGGTCATTTTTCCTGCTGTGGTACTGACTATACTGCTGGCAGAAGCAAAAGCGCCACCTGCAGTTTCCAGCCGACTGCCCTCCGCCAATGCATTCACTTTGATGTCAAAGGAGCCAGTGGCTGAAGTCGTTTTTGCTTTTGCTTCTAGATAGGTTTTATCGTCGGTGGGTTGTTTGACGGTGGTGGTACGCGCCGACAGATTCTCGGTGCTTAGTGCTTTTACGGAATCCTGAAACTTCGACAATGCAGATTTCAATTTACCAAAACCAGAAAGAGATGAATCAAGGCCTTTGCTTACTTTCTCTAACCGCGACTCTTTGCTTGCACGCTCAACCTGAACCAGCTGTTTAACCAGCGATTCGAGATCAAGACCAGACGCGGTACCTAAAGCGGTTATGGCCATGATTCACTCTCCATTATTGACGATTACTATACTTTACTGTCGATCAACAAACCTGTTGCCGACCCTAAGTCTTCTTGCAACCTTTTGATTGCACTTGCCATTCGTAATACTTCATCGCCCGGAATTTGCCGGATCACGTCTTTGGTTTCAAAATCGATCACTTTGACAACAGCTTTGCCAGAATTTTCATCGACTGAGAAATTTAACGTACGCATTTCTGCATTTACAAACTGGTTAATGCGCTCAACGGCTTCACCTAATTGCTTTGGTGTAACCTGCTCTGCAGGCTGCTCCTCAACTTTGTCGGTTTCGGTTTGTTGCTTAGCAATGATATCAGTCACTTTTGTGCTGTTCAGGTCAACTGCGGTGTTACCCTGGGTAACCTGATTCGCATTTGCGTTACTGAAACTGCCGGTGATTACTGAGCTCATATGCACTTACCTTTTATCGGCTGCCAAGGCGGAGACTTAAATTAATCTCCGCCTTGGCATTAAGATTAGCCTAATAATGATAGTGCAGATTGTGGCCTGGTGTTGGCCTGAGCCAGAATCGTTGTACTGGCCTGCTGCAATATCTGTGCCCGGGTCAGTTCAGCCGTTTCTTTCGCAAAGTCAGTGTCTTTGATCCGGCTACGTGCAGCCGATACGTTTTCCACGATGTTACTTAAGTTACGGATGGTTGACTGGAACCGGTTTTGGATCGCACCTAAATCAGCACGAGCACTATCAACAGCTTTGATTGCGCTGTCGATGCTCGCCAGAGCTGCCGATGCACCTGCCACTGACGAAATAGACAGGTTATTAATTTTAAGGCCTGAAGCGCCATAACCACCACCAGTCCGAGAAATATTCACGCTGATGGTTTGTCCGGCATTTGCACCAACCAGAAACTTCGCTGAGAAATCGCCTTTTAACAGATCCACGCCACCAAACTGGGTGTTTTGAGCGATACGGCTGATTTCAGTTTTTAATGCTGATACTTCTTTTTGCAGTGCTACACGGTCGGAAGAGCTGTTGATACCGTTTTGCGATTGCACGGCCAGCACCCGGATCCGCTGCAGTGCAGTGGTAATTTCGTCCATCGCGCCTTCAGCAACCTGAGCGACTGAAATGCCGTCGTTGGCGTTACTGATAGCCTGATTCAGACCATTCACCTGACTGGTTAAACGGTTACTGATTTGCAAACCAGCAGCGTCATCTGCGGCGCTGTTAATCCGGAAACCAGAAGACAAACGTTTGTACGCGGTATCCAGCGCGCCACCAGAATTTAATAACTGCCGTTGGGCATTTAATGAGGATACGTTGGTATTTACTGCTAAAGCCATGAGCCACTCCTTAAGTTTTCAGCAGCCTGCAAGCCACATTCAACTTGTTTTGTTACGCGGAATTCCGCAATTTACGCCAGACTGCAATCTGGCTTAACTTAGGTATCGGCAACCAACTTCAGGACTTTAATAAAAAAAGGCACTTTTTTTCCGCGAAGCGGCAATTTATTGCAATAGATATTTATTTTCAATGAGTTACGCATGAAAAAATTTTCAAAATAAATTAAAGTTTTCGCTAAAGTGGCTTTAAAGTGAATTCTGCAGCCTTAAAATAAGCTGTGGTTGATTGAGAATTGATGTGGGGACTCAGGCTATTTCAGAGGTATTGAGGTTGGAAAATCAGGGGCGGCGTCAGATATCAGGTAGGACGACTAATTATTTGCTGTTGTAAAAAGAAAACCGGGCTTGATGAGAGCCCGGTTGTTCTGACATGCGACACCGAAAGTTGCAGCTGCGAAGTCGATTAACCTAACAACGACAAAGCAGATTGTGGCCGCTGATTTGCCTGAGACAGGATAGTAGTACTGGCCTGTTGCAGGATCTGCGAACGTGTTAACTCTGCAGTTTCTTTAGCAAAATCAGTATCTCTGATCCGGCTACGTGCAGATGACACGTTTTCCACAATATTACTCAGGTTACGTACTGTTGATTGGAAGCGGTTTTGAATCGCACCCAAATCGGCTCTTGTACTATCGATAGTCTTAATAGCACTATCGATACTTGCCAACGCCGCTGACGCTCCTGCTACCGACGAAATCGATAAGCTATTAATCTTCAGACCAGATGCACCAAAACCACCACCAGTACGGGACAGATTGATACTAATGGTCTGGCCGGCGTTTGCACCCACCAGGAATGTCGATGAGTACTTACCATCTAGCAATTTCACTCCACCAAACTGTGTCGTGGTACTGATCCGGCTAATTTCAGTTTTTAAAGCTGACACTTCTTTTTGCAGTGCAACCCGGTCAGACGAACTGTTAATACCGTTTTGCGACTGCACCGCTAACACCCGGATCCGTTGTAATGCCGTGGTAATTTCATCCATTGCACCTTCCGCAGTTTGAGCCAGCGAAATGCCATCGTTGGCATTGCGGATGGCCTGGTCCAAACCCTGGACCTGACTGGTTAAACGGTTACTGATCTGTAATCCCGCTGCATCATCAGCTGCGCTATTAATGCGAAAACCTGATGACAATCTTTGGAACGACGTATCCAGTGATTTACCAGAATTAATTAACTGACGTTGTGCATTGAGCGCCGAGACGTTCGTGTTTACATATAATGACATAGTGTCATCCTCCGGTTACATTATCTTAGCCATAAAAGCTTTCCTCTTTATTAATTGGTGCGACCCGAGACATCGTCATTCAGGGTCGTCCCATAAAGTTGGTTGTTAAAGCCGGTAAATCTGAATGCGCCGGCTCTGTCAATTTGTCACTACATCAGCATGTCTAAAGCATTCATCCAGGACTGGACTTAGCCTTGTAACAACGACAGTGCTGATTGAGGTCTTTGGTTTGATTGCGCCAAAATTGTGGTACTGGCCTGTTGCAGGATTTGCGAGCGGGTCAGTTCAGCAGTTTCTTTGGCAAAATCGGTGTCTTTGATCCGGCTACGAGCAGCCGATACGTTTTCCACAATGTTGGATAAGTTGCGGATGGTTGACTGGAAGCGGTTTTGAATCGCACCTAAGTCAGCCCTTTTGGAGTCGATGAGCCCAATAGCACTATCAATACTGGCAAGGGCACGGGAAGCACCAGCTAAGCTACTGATTGACAGATTTGAAAGCCCAAGACCTGAAGTACCAAAACCGCCGCCAGTACGAGAAATATTCACACTAATCGTCTGCCCAGCATTTGCACCAACCAAAAATGTCGATGAATACTTCCCGTCCAGCAGTTTCACACCACCGAACTGTGTTGTAGAAGCGATACGGCTTATTTCAGCCTTCAGCGCAGATACTTCTTTTTGCAGAGCGATACGATCGCTGGAGCTGTTGATACCGTTTTGTGACTGCACTGATAACACGCGGATACGTTGTAACGCGCTGGTGATTTCATCCATTGCACCTTCAGCAACCTGTGCCAGTGAAATACCATCGTTGGCGTTACGAATGGCCTGATCCAGACCCTGAATTTGACTTGTTAACCGGTTGCTGATTTGCAAACCTGCAGCATCATCTGCCGCACTGTTAATGCGAAAGCCAGACGACAAGCGTTGAAATGATGTATCAAGTGTTTTACCTGAGTTAATCAATTGCCGCTGAGAGTTCAACGACGAAACGTTGGTATTGACATATAAAGCCATAGTATATCTCCTGAGCTATTTAAGTAATCAGCGAATACTTCTTTTATTTTAATTTCGCTTAATTAATGTATCGGCACAGGTTTTTTATACTTTAGAATATATTCAATATTATTTGAGATAAATCAAAACAAAATCATCAATATAATTCAATAAATAAAAAAGGCCACACAATAAAGTGTGGCCAATGAGCAAAAAGCTCAGGAGTCGTTCTTAAATATAAAAATGGTCTATCTAAACTATTTAACCTTGTAACAACGATAATGCTGATTGTGGTCTCTGGTTCGATTGAGCAAGAATCGTGGTACTTGCCTGCTGCAGAATTTGTGAACGAGTCAGTTCTGCGGTTTCCTTCGCAAAATCAGTATCTTTGATTCGGCTTCTCGCGGAAGAAACGTTTTCAACAATGTTCGATAAGTTACGGATTGTTGATTGAAACCGGTTCTGGATCGCACCCAAATCAGCACGTTTTGAGTCGATAATACCAATTGCACTGTCGATGCTGGCTAAAGCCCGTGACGCACCCGCCAGACTGCTGATGGACAAATTAGATAAACCCAGGCCTGAAGTTCCGAAACCACCACCTTGCCGGGAAATATTGACACTAATGGTTTGACCTGCGTTAGCACCAACCAGGAAAGTCGAAGAGTATTTACCATCCAGAAGCTTCACCCCACCAAACTGTGTGGTTGATGCGATACGGCTGATTTCAGCTTTTAATGCAGACACTTCTTTTTGAAGAGCCAAGCGATCACTTGAACTGTTGATGCCGTTTTGTGATTGTACCGACAGAACGCGGATCCGCTGCAGCGCACCGGTAATCTCGTCCATCGCACCTTCAGCAACCTGCGCCAGAGAAATACCATCATTGGCGTTACGGATCGCTTGATCCAACCCCTGGATCTGGCTGGTCAAACGGTTACTGATTTGTAAGCCGGCAGCATCATCTGCAGCGCTATTGATCCGTAAACCAGAAGATAAGCGTTGAAACGCGGTATCTAAAGATTTTCCAGAATTGATTAATTGTCTTTGTGAGTTCAACGACGATACGTTGGTGTTTACATATAAAGCCATGATATTTTCTCCTGAGTTTTAATTTGCCGGTTATTTATTGTTTGTTCCGACTTAATTAATGTATCGACTCAGAATTCAAAATCTTTAGATATTTTTAATTATTATTCATTACACACATTCAATATCGGAATATTTTACTGCGTATGTGATATCGACCAGCTTGAAGATAACTTGAATGATTTTTTATTTTTTTGCTAAACCCAGTCAGACCAGCAGGTACGAATGTGCAGCGCAATGATGGGATTTAAAGGAACTGTCGATACGAAAGCAGCAGGAGTTTGCTGCCGAGTTCGCAGCAGGTAACTCTATGGAGCTGCCTGCCGGTCGTCTTGCGGCTGGATGTAATGCCTAGCGGATATAGTCAAACAAACTGGTTCCGGTCACTTTGTTAAAAGTTGCTTGAACCGCCTCTAACGCGGTTTCTTGCTTCGTCAATTCGGTTATTGCCGATGCATAATCAACTTCATAAATGTCTGCACGGTACTTCTTGTTGGATAATTGCAAATCTTCGTTACTGTCAAAAATATTATCGATGCTGTTTTGTCGACCACCAATCGCCGACACGGTACCGTCAACTTTTAACGCTGCACTGTCAATCTGGACTAAAGTATCAGCAATTTTCTCTGCCAGAATATCTCCACTTTCGGAATTTTTCTCAACCGAATTAATGATGTCGGTTAAGGTATTCAGAATATTGCTTTTCCTCGGTGCAGGTAATGAAAAATCAACTGTACCTGGCGCCGCACCGTTCGCAGTAATGGTCAAGCCTTTAAAACTAATTGGTTCACCTGGTACAAAACTACCGGTAACGGCCGGCGTCAGGCTCGCGCCATTACGGAATACTTCATAGGTATTACCGGCGGCAATCTGCACCCGATAGTTATTATTCGCAGCCGTCACACCATCATAATTTTTCAGATAAAACTGATCAAAAGCACTTTGATCTTTCACCACAATTTTCGCTGAAGCGACGCCGCCGCCAGCTACCGGCGCCGTTGTTTTATTACGGGCGTTTACATCTTCAAAAATGTTCTTACCACTATCATTGCTTGGTAAGGCGACAGTCGGCGACACTTGCAACGACTTTTGCCCCTCATCACCATTAAACTGATAGTAACCAGTCGCGACGTCGAGACTGTAACTTTGCGTTTGCTCCTGGAAACCGGAAAACAGATAACCGCCGTTGGCATCTTTCTGATTCATTAAATCAAATATTTCAGCACGAATATTTTCCAACTGCTTCGCCACTGCGCTTCGGTCTAGCTGCGAATAAGCTCCGCTCCCTAGCGATACCGTCAGTAACCGTGCTTGGTCCATTGATTTACGGATGCCAGATAAGACTGTTTCTTCAATATTAAGGCTATTTTTCAACCCAATGCTATTGGCCTGGTATTGGTCGGTTTGAGTAATTTGCTGATCAAGCGCAACCACCCTTGCTGAACCAGATGGATCATCGGCCGGAGTCAGGATTTTGGTTTGCTTTTCTAACTGCGCACTTGCGGTAAGTAGCTTGTCTTGCGCCCGTAAAATGGCAGACAAACTCTGTTCATACTTCTGATTAAATGAAATGCGCATAATTACCTCGCCGCAGCCAACAGAGTGTCAAAAATCGTTTGTGATGTTGAAATGATTTTAGCCGCAGCGGCATACGATTGCTGAAACCGGATCAAATTTGCCGCTTCTTCATCAAGATTTACACCAGAAACCGACTCATGCCAGGCTGTCGATTGCTCTAACAAAGAATTCGAAGACTGAGCGGCGACTCTTATTTGACTGGTTTTTTCGCCGATAAAACCAACCATCGCGCCATAGGCTTCATTAAAACTATATTTGTTATCGGCAGTCGCCGACGCAACTGCAGTTTTTCTCATCGTATCTGTTGTTTGGAGTTGACCAAGTTTAAGACCGTTGCGATTGTCTTTAAAACCGCCGTCGTTATAACCGAGTGTAAAAGTGTCACCCGCTTTGGGCACACCGGTAATCGAAAAATCAAATCCATAGTTGTTGAGGCCAGCTGACGCCAGAATATTGTTATATTGCCCGCCGGCCATCACGGCAGTGGTACCAACTAATGTGTTGGCACTGTCCCGGATTTCAAATTGATCGCCACCGATAAACCGGATTTCATAAGGAGCACCGTCCAGAGAACCTGGTGCACTGAATATTGAAGTTGCGGGATCCGTATCGGTTACTTTGATATCACCAAACTTACCATTGCCTAAGTTGTTGATATTAAAGTCACCACGCAATGGACCGGCCAGAGCCAGATCTTCACCACGGGTTGTTGCCAGTCGAATATTCTGTGCTGCGGAAGTTAAGGGCTTTAGAATGAATTGGTCGCCGTTAGCAAAAGCACCTAAAGAGTCATCGAGTGTTACTTCAAACCCATACAGAAAACCGCCTGTCGCATTTCCAGTATTAAAGGTAGCCGGATAGCCGGTAATGGTACTCGTCACTGCCGATCCAGCAATTGCTTTGCCGTTATCATCCAATGCTTCCATGGTGAATTGGTCTGGCGCGGTGAACGTCACGACAAAATCATTTGGCGGAATATCGACTCCACGACCGGGTTCCAGTTTTGCAGTCACTTGACCTGCGCCGGTATTGCGTTCTACCGACAAGCCGGTGAACGTCGGAAAAGCAAAAATATCTTTCCCTAACTGCCCGTTTGCATCCATACCAAGCTTATTTTGGGTGTTAAAACTATCACCAAAAGCCAAGGCTAGCTGTCCCAACCGGTTTTGAGTTGGTTCCAGCATTTTGGCTCGAAACTCCAGCAAGCCACCAACTTTACCGCCCAATGAATTGCTGTCGACATCGATCTTCACGTTACTGTTAAAATCTAACTGCAGCTTTACAACCTTTCGATCGATGTCCGGGTCCCCCTCCGCACTGAGCATATTAAATTTCCCCTGCTCAAGTACCAGAGACTGACCAGTTGCCAGAAACACCAGTTTTTCCCCATTGTTAGCATCCAGGGTGGTGATTTCCATCATCTCTGAAAGTTTACGCAGTGCTTCATCACGCTTGTCCAATAAATCAAGCGGAGGCGGCGTATTGATCCCACTTCCGTAACTGGCTATCTCTTTGTTCAACAAAGCCACGGTACCGGCAGCAGAATTTGCTTCGTTGACATAAGTATCAAGTTGTTGGTTGATATAGGTTCGTTGTTCTAACACCAGATTAGATAAGGTATTAAATTTATTAATTAAAGTTTGACTGCTCCCCAGCACTAACTGCCTGGATGAATTATTCGCGGGGTCGTTATTGGCAGCCTGCAGTTGCTTAAATAAATCGGTTACTCCGGTGGAAATACTATTGGCGGAATTGGCAAACAGCGTGTCTACCCGGGTTGCTTCGGACAGATATTGACTGGTAAAACCGACATTTGAAGTATCCCGGCGCAGTTGACGCAGCGTAAATTCGTTGACGATACGGTCAGTCGTCCCGCGCCCGACCCCCATACCTAAAATGGCTGAATCGTATTCAGTGCTCTGACGGATATAGCCTTTGGTGTTCAGGTTGGCGATATTGTTCGACGTCGTACTCAGCAGGCCGTTACTGGCAAGTACACCGGATGTGCCTATTTTAAGCAAATTGTCGGACATGGTGAACTCCTGCAACTTCAACAAGACGTACTGCCGCGAACGGCTCTGAGTGACACACTGATTTCATCAATTTTGCGGTACCGATGATTTACTGCTGTTTACCTAGCAAGTTTCGCACCTCTTTAAACGAGCTGCCGTCTAATACCGACAATATTTTCTGCGCATAGTTCGGATCGGTGGCGTATCCGGCTGCCTGCAGACGCTGGAAATAGGCTTTAGTGTCGCTGGCGACTGACAATGCCCCTTGATAACGTGGATTGGACTGAATTAAATCGACATAGTCATGCAAACTTTGCTCTGCGCTGTCGTAAGCCCGGAATCTGGCCTTTTCCTTTTGGGCCACGCCCTCCCGATATTCCAGCGTATCGACCACGGCAACCTGCCCTTGCCAATTTGCTTGGGCTTTGATCCCAAACAAATTATTGCTGTTCTGACCAGCACCGTTTTTAAACATCCGCTGTCCCCAGCCTGTTTCCAACGCAGCTTGCGCAATCAGGGCTAATGGCTCGAGCCCTAAACTGGCTGCGGCTTTTTCAGCAGCTGGTAACAAGCTTCGAATAAAAGCCACCGGATCACTGGTATCGATTGCTGAAGGCGGAGTAATGCTTTGGACGGACTCTTTTGCCGCTAGTGCAGTAGGCTTTGACAAGGCTACAACTTCAGCTGAAACGGGTTTCGCGCCGGTAACTGACTGCGGCGGCAATTGAGAAAGGTGCTTTGAAAAAGTCGCAGGCAAGCCAAAAATGACTTCGGCCGCCAGTTGTTGCACACCAGGTTGAGATATGTTTTGCTGCGCTAATCCGGCTTGCTGCGGCGAATGCTCTGCCGCCAGCTTGGTGATTTCACTCGGCAACGTGGCGGTTGTAATGGTACTTGCTGTTTGAGGTGCTGGTGCGACAATCCGCTCCGGATCTAACTGCCGAAATCCGGTACGGGCCACCGGCAATGCCAGCATCTGTTGCTGCTCACCCGGTTGTTTGAAATCTTTTACTTTCGGCGTATCAAACCGCGAAGGCGCACTAATTTGGCTGGCAGCTTTGGTATCGCTCAGATGGGGCGCTAATTGTTGCACCATCAGATCGGCAAGCCCCAACGCGCCTTTTTTGGATAATTCTGCCGACATCTGACTGTCATGCATATCGCGGAAAAATTCAGTTGCCTGGCTATTGAGCGGGTTGTCATCTTCAAATGACGCATTGGCTTTACGCATACTTTGCATCAGCATGCCCATAAACACCGACTCAAACTGCTGCGCAGCTTGCTTGATGGCAGCTGTCTCATCCGTTTTTGCTGTCGCCCGCAATTGATGCAGGCTTGACAAATCATGGTAGGAGGCATTGACATCAGGTGTAGTCATCTTAGATCACCACCAACTCACCATGAATTGCACCGGCTTCTTTTAACGCTTCCAGAATGGCCATCAAATCACCGGGCGCGGCTCCAACAGCATTGACTGTGCTGACTAATTCATCAAGCGTGGTACCCGGATCAAATTTAAACATCCGGGAACGGTCTGGCCGCACATCAATAATGGTATTAGGCACCACCACAGTTTCACCTTCAGCGAGCGGATTCGGCTGACTGACGGTTGGATTCTCGGCAATAGTAACTGTCATACCGCCATGAGTGATTGCTGCCGGGAATAACCGCACTTCTTTGCCAATAACGATGGTTCCGGTACGGGAATTAATAATGATTTTCGCCGCATCGGACGCAGGCTCAAACGTCAGATTTTCCAGCGTAGATAAATAGGATACACGCTGCGTGACATCACGCGGAGCACGCACCTGGATCGAACGTGCGTCCAGCGTACGTGCGGTATCGTCGCCAATAAAGGTATTGATGGCCGCAGCCAAATTTTTGGCGGTGGTAAAATCCCCACGATTGAGGTTAAAGGTAATGTAATCGCCCTGAGCAAAAGGCGTGATCACTTCACGTTCGACGGTTCCGCCATTCGGCACCCGGCCAACAGTTGGCGTATTCACCACGACTTTTGAGCCATCGGCACCTTCAGCACCTAGGCCACTGACAATCAGACTGCCTTGCGCGACCGCATACACCTGACCATCCAAACCTTTGAGGAAGGTCTGCAATAAAGTACCACCCCGCAGCCCTTTCGAGCTACCAACGGAGGATACCGTCACGTCAATATTCTGGCCAGGTTTAGCAAAAGCCGGGAGCTCGGCATGTACAGCCACCGCCGCGACGTTTTTAATCTGCGATTTCATACCGGCAGGCAAATTAATGCCAAAGTTGGCCAGCATGGTTTTAAAACTTTGTTCAGTGAACGGACTTTGTTCTCCGGTTCCGGGTAAACCAACCACCAGACCATAGCCAACCAGTTGGTTCGAACGCACACCTTCGACCGAAGCGACGTCTTTAATTCTGGCCGCTTGCGCTTGAAAACTGCTTCCAACGCAGACAAACAAGCTCAATACTGCAATCCAGGAAGTTGTGTTCATGGGAATACCCTCAGCCTAAAACGGCCACAGCACAGTAGAGAAAAACCGACTGAGCCAACCGGGCCCCTGTCCGCCATGAGTTGCGCCTGTGCCGCTGTATTCAATCCGGGCATTGGCAATTTTGCTTGATTCCACAGTATTTTTTGCATCGATATCTTCCGGCCGGATCACCCCGGTTAACCGGATATATTCTTTACCGGTGTTGAGCGTCAGCCATTTTTCACCGCGGATCACCAGATTGCCATTGGCCATCACCCGCAGCACGTTGACGGAGATATCGCCGGTCAGACTATTACTCTGATCCGCTTTAGAATCGCCCTTAAAATCGCTGCTGGAATTGATCCCTAATTGCAATGCATTGCCAGCAATACTGACATTTCGTCCATCTAAACCAACCATTGGGTCAATAGAATTCGAACTGTCTTTCCCAAACTCAGTTTTAGCCTTTTTTGATGCCTGGGTATTTTCCCGCAGCACCACGGTAATAATATCGCCTTCGCGCCGCGCTTTATTATCGGAATACAGCCCGTTTGACATCCCCGCAGCAAACAAACTACCGGTTTGTAGCACAGGTTGCGGCTCAGGCTCTGGCGGCAACGGCGCAAACGCCGGGTCATCCGGAAACGCTTCCGGCACATAACTGGCGCATCCTTGCATTAAACACAATGCGAACAAAGCAATAACAAGACGCATAACAACCTCCTCGCCGTTACAGTTGCTGAATGGCGAAACTGAGCATCTGATCAACTGCTGAAATGACTTTCGAATTCATTTCATATACCCGCTGACTTTCAATTAAACCGACCAGTTCTTCAGTGACATTGACGTTAGAAGATTCCAGCGCGCCCTGCACTATATAGCCAATCCCTTCAAGGCCAGGTACCCCCTGCACCGGATCACCACTGGCCCCGGTTTGGCGGAATAAGTTCTGTCCAATTGGCTCAAGGCCAGCCGGATTAATAAAGTTCGTCACAATCAACTGCCCAAGTACCGCATTTTCTGCCTGCCCCGGCAATTTCACCGACACTTCACCATCCTGAGAAATGTTAATGTCAGTTGCTTCAGGTGGCACGGTAATGGTTGGCTGGATTTGATATCCTGCACCAGACGTCACCAGGTTGCCTTCGCTATCGGTGGTAAACTGGCCGTTGCGGCTATACGAAATACTACCGTCCGGCATCAGAACTTCGAAAAAGCCAGATCCCTGGATCATCACGTCCAACGCATTGTCGGTTGTCATGTGATTGCCCTGGGTGAAGTTTTTCTGCGTCGCCACCACTTTGGTACCGGCACCAAGCATCAGACCATTGGGTAACTCTGAGTTTTGTGACGAGCGGCCACCTGGCTGATTGACGTTCTGGTACAACAAATCTTCGAACACAGCACGGCTTTTCTTGTAGCCGACTGTACTGGCGTTGGCCAGATTATTTGATATCACGGAAATATCACGCTGTTTGGCGTCTAAACCGGTTTTGCTGATCCAAAGAGCTGGATGCATGGTGTCCTCCTGAGCTTAATGCTCTAGATGATGCGTAAAAGCTGGTTTTGCTGACGATCCATCTCTTCAGCGGTTTTCATCATTTTTACTTGTAATTCAAATTGTTTCTGCAAACTAATCAGGTACGTCATCTCGCCAACAGCATTGACGTTACTGCCTTCGAGTGCACCACTTAATAAATTGACACTGGCATCTGGTTCTGCAACTGCGCCATCTTTTCGACGGAATAAACCGTCGTTGCCTTTAAACACGTCCGGATTTTCCGGCTTGACCAGCTTGATCCGCCCCACTTCGACCATCGCCGTCGCCGGAGCGCCTTGTGGTACCGCCTGAATGCTACCATCGGCCGCGATATCAATTTTCGAAAGCGGCACTGGCAATTGCACCGGACCACCATCGCTTAACACATTCAAACCGGATGCAGTCTGCAAAAAACCGTCAACACTGATTTTCAGATTGCCACTACGGGTATATGCTTCCTGACCATTTGCATCTTCAACCGCAAACCAGCCATCGCCCTGAATGGCCACATCAAGCTCATTCTCGGTGATTTTAATTTCACCGGCGTCAAAATTCTGACTTGGCATTTCGGTCAATGCAAAAACCCGGCTTGGTTGGCCATCACCAAACGCCTGCATCGAACGCGCTTGCTCTAAATCTGCTTTAAAGCCATTGGTATTGGCGTTGGCGAGGTTATTCGCCCGCACGGCCAGCGCATTCATATTCTCTTTGGCGCCGCTCATCGCGATGTAAAGTAAGTGGTCCATCTGCTGCTCCCGCTACCACAGGCGTTGTGCCTGCTTTTAGCTACTGATAACAGCTATTAAGCAACAATGGTGCCAGATCCAGAACAGATAAATTTATCGTGGCAGATGCTATTAAAACGCTAGGTATATTTATTTAAATTCAGATAGTTAATAAAAAATTTATCGAAGTAGAAATTTGAGAGTGCGCTGAAACTAACAGCGATTACAGGTGCGATCGCGCAACCATAAAAAAACCACCCGCAGGTGGTTTTCAAAGGTCAATAAACTGAAGTTACCGTATCTGCAGCACTGTTTGCTGCAGCGAACTATTGACTTCAAGTGCCCGCGAGTTGGCCTGGAAGTTCCGCTGTGCTGCAATCAAGTCAACCAGCTCATTCGTAAGGTTGACGTTTGACGATTCAAGCGCAGAAGAGTTTATCGAACCCAAAGTTCCGCTATTCGCCTCGCCAGCCAACGCTTCACCTGACCGCAAACTCGCTTTCCAAGCTGTATTTCCGGCTTGTGTAAGACCCTGCGGGTTGGCAAACTTCGCTAAGGTTATCTGCGAAAGGAATGTCTGATCGCCGTTGCTATAACTCGCCATTACTTTGCCTGCAGCATCAATATCAATACTGGTCAATCGTCCCACTGTGGTACCGTCTTGACTTAACGAACCAATTTCAAACTTGCTGGAATATTGCGTTGGGAAATTGGTGCCAGCGGCGTTACCGAAGTTTACCGTCAAGGCGCTGGTAAATTGAGCACCGTTGGTCAGGTAGGCAGGAGTATTTATGACAGCCTGCGGTAATACTAAATCAGGAAGAGAAGTCGCCGTCGGTAATGTCGGCACACCATTAGCATCAAAATCCAGCGTTACCGGTCCAAAATAGGCGCCTGCTGCTGGCGGTATTGCCGTTTTGTCATCAAAGACACCGTATACTTCCCAGTTGTTATCTGTAGCCGTTGCGGTTCTGCGAAAATAAAACGATAAAATATGCGGCTCACCCAAGCTGTCGTAAACCGTCGTTGAGGTTGTTGCGCCTGCATTATATGTGGCTTTATCAAGTGGGTTAAAAACCGGCAGTGGTATAGTCACCGGCATCTGCGTCGCATTTAAATTCATCGTCAAATAGACGTTTTGCGTTGAACGTGGAGCACCAGCAGTACTAGGGATTTGGATAGGCTTGGTGGTACTTAAACTGATCGAACTGGCAGAGCCGGTACTTGGATCAACCGGGTATCCCTGCAAGAAATTGCCGTTGTTGTCGACTACAAAATTGTCTTTGCTCAGTTTAAAAGCACCGGCGCGGGTGTAAGTTAAATCTTTAGATGCTAAATCAGGAGTCAAAGCAAAAAAGCCATCACCGGTGATTGCCATATCCAGAGAGTTACTAGTGAATTTTAATGCGCCCTGGCTAAATTGCTGAGCAACTTGAGAAGTTGCCACACCATCACCGACTTTGGTACGACCTGGTGAAAAGATTGAACCTGCGTACACATCAGCGAATTCAGCTCTGGACTCTTTGAAACCTGTTGTATTGACGTTCGCAATGTTATTGGCAGTTGTATCCAAATCTTTTTGTGCGGCAGCTAAACCACTTAAAGCAATGTTAAAACTCATAGTTCACCTCATTCACAAGCATCAGCCTGCAGCAATTTCCAAAATGTCTGACAGTTTTTTGGCGCCAAGACCATATAAATTCAGGGTCATGTCGCCAGTCGATTTTCCAAGAGTGACGCTGGTCACCGGTACATAAGTAGAGGTTTTTAACGCCTGGTTTTCACCTGCAACTTCGGCTTCAACCTTCACCGTGTAAAGGCCACCTTTTAAAACGGCGCCGTTGTTATCTTTACCATCCCAGACGTAATCAAATTTCCCTGCAGGCGGCTCGACAGCTGGCGCTGAACGTACCAGCTCGCCGGCGGCGTTATAGACTTTGACGGTTAAACTGGAGGTATTTGCCGGAACCTCTGCCGACCCGACAGCCTCGTTGACACCGTCAAACACCAGTTTGTCTGAATTCACCAGCACATTTCTACCGACCAGACTTGATGCCTGTAGCGCCTGATTTGAATTCATACTCGCTGCAAAATCTTTAAAATTGTTATTCAACGAACTGATGCCATCGGCCATAGTAAAACTGGTCATTTGCGCAATCATCTGGTCGTTTTCAACCGGTTTGGTGGGGTCCTGAAAAGCCAGTTGTTGAGTTAGCAGTGCAAAAAAATCGGATTGGGTTAACGCCCCGGCTTTTTCGGCATCGGTCTTCTCCTTCGCCGTTCCTTGCTTAAGGCTATCAACGTAGCTTGGCGTCGTCGTTGAATTAATAGTCGACATGATTTACTCCTTATCGTTGGCCAAGGGTCAAAGTACGACTAAGCATCTGTTTTGCAGCATCAGCAACCTGAACATTGGCATCGTAGGAGCGACTGGCAGAAATCATGTTTGCCATCTCTTCCATCACATTGACATTCGGTTTGTAGATAAAGCCTTTTTCATCAGCTAATGGATGACTTGGATTGTATTCAGTGGTCAAGGGCGCATCACTCTCCACGATACCCATCACTTTTACACCAGCGCCCTGCTCTGCTTTGGCCCGGTCAAATTCAGCAGCGAATACCGGATGCCTGCCCCGATACGTTTGATCAATGCTGCTACTCACGGTATTCGCATTGGCAATATTACTGGCGGTTGTATTTAATCGCAGCGCTTGTGCTGTAAGTCCGCTGCCGGCTATATCAAAAACCCGATATAAACTCATTAGGATTGCCCTCCAACAGCTTTTTTCAAGCCGCTGATTTTGCTATTTAAAAAATTCAATGACGCCTGATATTCCATGCTGTTTTGGCTAAAGGCATTACGCTCGCGATGAATATCTACGCTGTTCCCATCGCCGGTATCCGTTTGTTCGACATTGCGGAATTTCACTTCCTGTTGCATATCGGTGGAGATCTGAAAGTGTTTTTCATGAGTGCGGCTGATAGAAGAAGATTGCCTGGACTGCGCATTCGCCAGCGCTGTACCAAAATCCAAATCTTTGGCTTTGTAGCCCGGCGTATCGGCATTGGCGATATTGTCTGCCAATATCGCTGAGCGCTTCTCTCTTAGGAGCATACCTTCGGGGTGAAGACCAAACGCCTTTTCAAAACTAATTGCCATGTTGCTGCACTCTCGTCGAATCTCGATAAGAATTATTAGCAAAACTCAGGCCAATAGTTATAAAGGCTTTTGAAAAGAAAAATGTTCGATGAAAAGCAAACTTTTCGCTGCGGGCTAATCAGGTCTTGCGGCGATAGATAATGCCGGGGTTACACCGGATCATTTCAAAATCGGTATTAATGCTGGATAAGGATTCAGAAGCGCCCAAAAACAAATAACCACGTGGATTTAACGCTTGCGCAAATTGACGGATAATTTTTGCTTTGACTTCAGGCGAGAAGTAAATCAACACGTTACGGCAAAAAATAATGTCAAATTTACCCAGTAAGGTATAGCTGTCGAGCAAATTTAAATGACGAAACGACACATTCTTCCGAATGGGATCTTTTACCCGCATCATGCCATTTCCGCTGTCTTCAAAAAACTTACTCCGCCGCTCTGGGGATAATCCCCGAGACAAGGCCAAACCATCATATTCACCACGTTGACAATGTTCGAGCATAGCATTGGAAATATCAGTGCCAAGAATTTGCACGCCCAAGCTGAATGCTGAAGGTTTAAGCTGTTGATATTCAAGGCCGGTCATAGCAATTGAATAAGGTTCCTGCCCGGAAGAACTGGCAGCCGACCAAATTTTGACGGTACGATGGTCCTTTTCCAGCTCTGGAAGAATTTGTTTCTTTAATAGTTCATAGGGATAGGTATCACGAAACCACAATGTCTCGTTGGTCGTCATAGCGTCGATGACTGCGGAACGAAGTTGCCGCTCAAAGGGACTGAGTGTTTTAGAGACTAAATCTGACAGACTTGCCAAATTAAACCGTAACATCAGAGGACCGAGGCGGCTTTTAACCAGATACTGTTTATTATCACCCAGCACAATGCCACATTGCTGCTCCAGAAAGTCCCGGAACAACTTATATTCACTGTCATGCAGCTCTTTATTCAAGACAGCACCACCATTGTTTAATCAGCATGTAACCACTTACGTACTGAATCACCGAGTTCATCTGGGTTAAATTTGGCAATAAAATCATCAGCACCAACCTTTTGAACCATTTGCTGATTAAAGACGCCGCTTAACGATGTATGCAAAATAACATGCAGTTTCTTGAGTTTTTGGTCCATACGGATTTCTGCAGTCAAGGTATACCCGTCCATCTCGGGCATTTCAATATCTGAAATCAACAGACCAATTTTCTCAGTGACCGAATCCTGGCAACTCGCGGCAACTTCCTGCAGATAGGTGAGCGCCTCACGCCCATTTTTCACTAAGTGCATTGTAACACCCAGGCTTTCAAGCGCACGTTTTACCTGATTACGCGCGACCGCGGAATCATCAGCGATTAAGATGGTGCGATCTCCAAGATCAGCCATGATACTTTCAGTTTCAACATTACCGGTGATCGTCGTAGGTGATGGTGAAATTTCTTCAAGGATTTTTTCTACATCAATAATTTCAACAAGTTCGTTATCGATTTCGGTGACTGCGGTCAGATAACTTTGTCGACCGCCAGTACCTTTTGGCGGCGGCATAATGCTTGACCAGTTGATATTGATGATGCGTTCGACTGAATTCACCAAAAAACCTTGCACGGATCTATTGTATTCAGCAATAACAATAAAACTGTCCTTCGTATTTTCGATCGGACGACCACCAGTTGCCAGGCTCAAATCGATGACGGAAATGGTCTGTCCACGAATGTGGGCGATACCGCGAACAAATTTGTTCCTTTTAGGAATAGCGGTCAGCGGGGGACATTGCAACACTTCTCTGACTTTAAACACATTGATACCAAACCGCTGCCTGCCAGCTAACCGAAACAGCAATAATTCCAATCGGTTTTGCCCAACCAACTGCGTTCGTTGGTTGACAGAATCAAGAATACCGGCCATTTGTGACTCCCCAGAGAAGTTCAGGATCGATTCTTGCAGCAGATAATTGAAAGCGGCAAGTCACTGAAAAATTGACATACTTGGTATGTTATAACCCTTTGCCGATAAAGCATAGCTGAAACAATATGAAAATGTACGATAAATTTTTGCCTAAAATCTGTCATTTACAGGCGTTGTGCGCAGGCCTCTCTTTGCTGAGTTGGGGTGTTTCTGCAACCAGTTATTCAATGTTAGATTTGACAACACACACGACAAATTGGCTGGAACAGCAAGTACCAGATCAGTCGGTAAATAAATTAAAAATTCAGGTCTATCCACTGGATAGTCGGCTGTCAGATAAAAACTGTGAACAATCGTTGCAAATGTCTTTAGTAAACGTACAACTGCAGCGTCAAAATACTGTCAGAATTCAATGCCCGGACACCGGTGGCTGGCAGTTGTTTGTATCGGCGAAAGTTAGCCAGTTGGTCAATGCGGTAGCAGTGACCCGACAATTAGCCGCCGGGAGTTACTTAAGCAACGACTTGCTGGTTCAAACCGAAACCGAACTTTTGCAAAGCCGCGGCGCCTTAGTAAATGATGCTCAATTTATTGTTGGGGCCAGAACAAAAAAAGCGCTAAATCCAGGTCAAATAATAACCAAAAACGATCTTTGTCTTGTATGTAAGGGAGATGTTGTTACAATTGCAGGAGTATCAAACGGACTCTCAGTGACAACACAGGCTACGGCCTTGCAGGACGGCACTTTTGGCGATGATGTCAAAGTTCAGAACCTACAGTCAAAACGGGTTGTTACAGCACAAATTACCGCAGTAAAACGAGTTGAAATTAAATTATAAAAAATCCTAAAGTTTTACTGACTGCTGCCGTTAAAATGATCAAGGAATAGACCAGTGGGTCTGATGAGGGGGTAAATTATGGCTATCAATGTAAATCAAGGTGTGCAAACCACACCGGCGGTGAAAACCGACAAAGTCGATCAAAACGTTCAAAAACAGCAAGTTGCCCAGCAACAAGCGACGTTGAATGCACCGACCCAAAAACAGGATTCAGTGTCTCTGACCACTCAGGCTCAGCAGTTCACGAAAGCACAAGAAAAAGCCAGCGGCAGTTCAGGCATCGATCAGAAAAAAATCGATGATATCAAACAGGCGATTGCTGAAGGTAAATACAAAATTAATGTCGAACAACTGGCGAAACGCATCGTTCAGTTTGAAGGCGAGTTGTTTAATAAAAGATGATTGATCCCTCCCTCATTTTGTCTTTGTTAAACAAACAACAAGAGCACCTCCTGGTGCTTTTGTCGTTATTAAAATCTGAATTAACTGCCATTTCTAGTCGCGATGTCGAGAAGCTGGATCAAGGTTGCCTGTTAAAAGTACAGCAGCTGGAACTGATCCAACAACTTGATCAACAAATTTCCGAACTGCCACAGCTTGCCGAACTAAAAAACCAAAGCTGGTTTAGCGATGCCGTCAGCCAGTTAGATCAATTGCTTGAGCAGTGCAAAGAACAAAATGAAGTCAACCGGCAAAGTGTTGAACAAAGCCAGTTAGTTGTGGAACGGTTTAAACATGAAATTCTACAGAATCGTGGTAAAGCCGGACTTACCTATACTGCCAAAGGCAAACCTGCTGTTGATAGCATTGGTAAAGGCATTAAAGCCTGAAATGAATGAGCTGATACTAACGTTTTAATTTCACCGTCGTACCTTCCCTCAATACTCAGTAAATCTGTAATAAATTAATAATACTTCACTGCTTTGACTCGACGCACTGGCTGCGCATTCTGATATAAATCATAAACTTGCTTAAAATCCAGCTCCATTTCTGTGGCATAAAACTGGCCGACAGGATAGGTTTTTACGACACGGGCGCCGCGGATCACGCCTTGCAATGAGGCTTTGAGTTGCTCATTGCCCATCGCAGCCTGGGCCATCGTCACTTTGTAATCGATTTTCTGTCCATACACTTGTTCCGCAAGCTCTTTGTACGCTTCAAGTTTTGAGGCTTTCATCGCCATCAGCATTTTTTGCTCGTCCGTCTCAGCTTGTTGTGCCGACACTGGTGCATACCCGACAGCGGTTAGTACCGGAAAATGCTCTGGCTGGACCGATTCCCACTGCACTTCTTTATCCATAAACACACTACAGCCTGATAAAAGCACTGTGCTAAGCAGCATTAACATGGATCTGTTCATTGTGACCTCTTGGAAATCATTCGATGGTATTGCGTGCATTCATTCACTAGCACTAGCTTTTCACTGCAGAATTCGCGCCAAAATTCCCGTGTTCGGTAGCAGGCACGTAAATTGCTTTAACCCAGGTAAGATAATGTGGAGAGTAACAACATGCGGACAATTGGTGGTTTAATGCTGGTCATGCTGGCCGGACATGCCCAGGCGCAATGGTACGAAACGACCGGCCAGGCAACTATCCGCAATGGTGATCAGGCGGCCGCCCGCGCGCAGGCCACAGAAGACGCCGTCAAACGGGCGTTATTGTTCGCTGGCGTTTCAATCCGCAGTGTACAGCAGGTAACTGACGGACTTTTGACACAAGAAAGCACCCAGGTGAAAAGCTTTGGTGAGATCCAGCAAGTGCAGCTGGTTACCGAGCGCGCCCACAACGGCGTATTCGAAGTGACCATTCGTGCCGATATCTTTCAGACTGAACCGGCTTGCCCCACTCTTTCTTATAAGAAAAAATTACTGATCACGCCGTTTAAGCTAAAACTGCCGGAGCAAGCGGTGGTTGGCGAATTATTTGAACTGGGCAAAGTCAGCAGCAAGTTGTTCAGTGACAAACTCAGTGAAATCAGTCAAAGCAGCTGGCCGCAGCCACTCAATAATCCAATCAACGGCCAAAATTTAAGTTATCAGGAACGTCAGGCCGTTCAGCAGCAATATGGCGCACGTTACATCTTGTCAGCAACGCTGGATGATGTGTCTTTGGGGGAAACCAGTGGTACCAATTGGCAGTTCTGGTCCAATGCTGATCGGGAAAGATTCTTCCACATTGAAGTGGCTTTGTTTGATTTAGTTGATGAACGGATGGTATTTCAACAAAAATACCAAACATCCGCCATTTGGTCGGTCCGAAAAAGCACTGCCTTGGATCCACAGTACCAACGATTCTGGCGCTCCGATTACGGTAAAGCAGCGGAGCGAATTTTAGATGCCGCAGTAATGGATGTTGAAGAAGCGATCCGCTGTGAGCCTTTATTGGCCGATGTGAAGCAAGTGCGGCAAAACCAGGTTCTGCTGAGTATTGGCTCGGCGCATGGCGTGAAAGTTGGCGATAGTTTTACGCTGATTCATCGGCGTGAACTGACGGATAACTTTGGTCATGCGCAGGAATTGTTAACAGTAACGCCGCTGGTGGTTAAGGTGACCCAATTGAGTCATGAAACAGCCTGGGCGCAAAGTATCAATCATGAACTGCTGGCAAATATTCAGGCTGGTGATTTGGCGTCGGTTGCAGCACAAGCCGAGACTGAAGAAAACGATTCAGTGTTTCCGGAAGCTCAGCAGTAAATCAACTATCAGCTCACGCAAATGGCGGCCCCAACAGGAATCGAACCTGTAACTGCCCCTTAGGAGGGGGCCGTTATATCCATTTAACTATGGGGCCGGTGAGGTACACATTGATAGCTGGACCGGCAATCTTCGTACAGAGTGAGTACAAAACTACATCCTGTTCAGCGGCCGTCATGCTGCTAAAATTCTGCACTGTTGTCAATCGAAGCTTTTATTATCTGTATGAAATTCAGGCAACTGGCGAACATTGCCTGAAATGAAGATTAATCCTGCCAGGCCATTTAACCGGTTAAGGCTGAATTTGTTGCAGTACCAGATGCGGAATAAGGGTGGAAGTTGCGGCGATCACTTTGTGCTGACTGACTGATACCACCCGACTATGGATCTGCAAGCCACGTTTGGTTGCGACCACGGTTCCGGTCAGGATGTAATCCATCCCGACATTGTCCTGAAGCTCTTTGACGTCTCTTGATAATGCGAGATCGCCAGCCGGGCCAATGGTAATACCACGAGTTAATTTGTATTCAATGACATCAACACCATATTGCGGCAATAAACTAACCATAGCTTCGGCGAACTGATTGCCTACTGCGGTCGTTTGTCTGAGTGTCGGGTCAAATTCAACAAAGCTGGTTACACCCACTTTGGCACCGCGTAAAGCGTCAAATCCAGCCAACTTAAATGCCGCCTGCGCCGCATAATCCAACAATTCTTTACGACTGTGCTGCAACTGCGGATAAGGAGATGCGGGTTGTTCTGGTGCAAATACCTGGCCGGCTTCTGAAGGCAGGACTCTGCGCTGCAGACGTCCAGCGGTAAGCTGCATAATGGGCTTCGCATTTGGGTCTGCCAGCAATTGATCAAACTGCGAAGGCTCGTTCGTGCTGTTAACCGGTGTCGCTTCTTGCATCGGTCTGGTATTGACCACTTCTAAGCCGGAACTGCCGACCTGCGGCGAATTCTCTGCTGCAGCGGCACTTTCAGCCTGCATTTCTTCGGCGATCGTGGATGTCGCCGTATTCTCTGTGGCCGATTGATTGGTGCCGGTAGTTTTGGCCGGCTGACAATCGCATAACTGACTACAGGCCGTTAACTGCGTGAGCAGCAATATAATTCCAAGGTTACGCATCTTATTCACCTTGTTTCAGATAGAGTTTACCCGGCAGTGCCGACGGTTGGATCGCGCTAACCACATGCTGCGGCACGAAACTCTGGGCGCTGGCCAGCACTTTTTTACTGGCGACCGATACAATCCTGGCATTCACTAAAGTACCGCCCTGATGCTGCACTAAAGTACCACCGAGCACATATTCGATCGGCTGTTCTTCACGTAACTCCATAAAATCCCGGCTAAATACAAAATCGCCTTTTGGGGTAACCCGAATATAATCGGTGGTTTTGAAATCGACCACATCAAGTCCAAACTGATGAATTTCATGCATAAAACCTTCAGACAGCTGATTGCCGAATAAATCGGTTTGATCATAAGCGCCATCAAGGTACACAAAGCTGGTGACACCAATAATCATGCCTTGCTTGACCATATCCAGATTAGCGACCAGATCGTGCATCATGCCCTGCACATAGTGATTCACATTCACGCCAACTTGCGGCTGATAATGCTGCTGCATTTTCTGCGCACTCATACGGGTGGCCTGATAGGCGGCACCGTCATACAGGCCTGGTGTCACATAAAGCGGCGAACTGTTTTGAACCGAAGGCAGAACCGGCGCTGCCGCAGCACCAGCTGGCATTGCTCGTTGCGGCGCACCTTGCAGCGCAACATCATGCCGGGCCGGCGGGCCTTCAGCTTCAATTTGCGCCTGTTGCGCTTCATCAAAAATACTCAAAGAAGAACAACCAACAATAGCCAAACTCAGGCTGGCGATAAACAGATGCTTAGGTAATTGAGTTTTCATAGGGCTGAAATCCTGTGTTAGTCGCCGCTGCGATACAGTTGTTGCTGGCGTAACTGCACTTTTTCGGCACTGCCAAGCACATTGGCCGGCACCAGATCCGAAGCAGCTGCAATAATGGTATTACTCTGAATATCGACCAACCTGGCATTCACTGTAGTGTAATTTTCGGCTTGATTCAGGGTACCGGCAATGACGTAACGCACGGATTGCTGGGTGGCAAGTTCGGTAATGTCGCGGCTTAAGATCCGTTCGTGATCGCTATACACCTTCACCTGCGAGGCTAAACGCAGCTCTTTCACTTTATAACCACGCTGGCTGGCGACCGTCAGCATACTTTCCTGCAGCTGTAGCCCCAATAAATTCATCGACAGATTATAAGGATCCGGTGCCAAAGATTTAAGCTCGGTGAAACTAACCACCGCAATAGTACCATCCGGGATGGGACCTAAATCCTGAAACAGCCGGTCGGCGATCCGTTCGGTGTAATACAGCACCGGCGTAATGGCAACTTGTTGCGCGGTACGGGCAGAATGCTGCCGCTGTGGTTCCTGCGCGCAACTGCTGATTAGCAGTAAGCACATCACCGATAATATTGATTTAAGCTGGATCATTCTAAGCTTCCCCTAGGGTTGCCGCTGCTGCGCGAAGGTTACACCCGACTTTGTTGCCGCAGATAGCAATCTGTGGCGACAAGTCGAACTGTGGTTGATAGTCGACTTCAGCAAAATCAATGCCAGCATTGAGACTGACGCCGCCTGGGAAGCCATGTATACTGCGCCGCTTTTTTACCTTGACCGCAAAATCCGCAACAACAGGCGCTGACGATGACGAAGAACTACTGTGGTATTGATTTTGGTACTTCCAACTGTACCGCTGGTTGGCTGAACGGCGACGAGCCAGAACTGGCATTAATGGACGGCGACAGCCGTTATCTGAGTTCTGCGCTTTATATCCAAAGACGTAAAGCCGATGACAACGACCAGCACCATGACAGCGACGAGCCTTATATCAATGAAAGTCTGCACCGGCTGCTGGCGCAGGACGCCAAAGTTTTTCTGGGTCAGGCGGCGCACCAGCATTACAGCTCGGATCCGTTAGCCGGTGTGTTTATCCGATCGCCAAAATCAATGTTGGGTTCTAGGCTAACCCCGGCACAAAGTCAGATTTATCGGCAGATCTGTACCTTATTACTTAAAGAAATCAAACACAAAGCGCAGCAGCACCAGCAAATTGCCGAAGCTGCAACCCTGGACTACGCAGTATTAGGTCGTCCGGTGCATTTTCAGGGCATTGACGGCGCTTTGGGCGATGAACGCGCCGAAGCTATTTTACGCCAGGCGGCGGCCGATGTTGGTTTTCGCGAAATTCAATTCGCTTATGAGCCAGTCGCAGCGGCGATGGAATTTGAGCGGAGTTTAGATAAAGAGCAGTTGGTGTTAGTGGTTGATATTGGCGGTGGCACCAGCGATATCAGTTTGATTCGGCTTGGCCCGAAGCGAATGGCGCAACTGGATCGCAGTAGTGATTTACTTGGTCATGCCGGACGGCGCATTGGCGGTGTTGATATGGACATTAAATTGGCCATTTACAGCCTGATGCCGTTATTGGGCCGCGGTACACAAGCCCTCACCGGCCGTCCGCTGCCGAATTCGTTGTTTAGTGACGCGGTCAATATTATTGATATTCAGGCGCAAGAGAATTTCTACCGGCCACAAACCAGCGCAGAAATTCAGCAGCTCATGTTACAGGCGAAAGAGCCTGCCAAAGTTGCCAGATTGGGGCAGCTATATCAGCAGCATTTAAGTTATTACCTGGTGCAGGCGGCAGAGCAGGCCAAAATTAGCCTGGCCGATCAAACTGATACTGCTGTGTCGCTGGCAAGGGTTGAACCAGAACTGTCGCAACTGATTAGCAGCGCACAGCTGGATCAAGCGATTTATCAGGAATTAAACGGCATTCAAAAACTGATTAGCCAAAGTATGACGGATGCCAGCAGCAAACCCGATTGTATCTTCTTAACCGGTGGCGCGTCCGCAGCCAAGGGCATTCAGGCATTATTGCAGACGATGCTACCAGATATTCCGTTGGTGCATGGTGACCGCTTTGGCTCGGTTGGCAAAGGCTTGTGTAGTATTGCTGCGCGCACCTTTCGCTAGTACCGCACTTTGCCCAATCGGCCGCAGCAGCTACCGGTGAATGCAGACAAATTCTGCAATAAACGGCGTTTCGATAGCCAATTAATGCCCTTTTCCGATCCGTTGTAGATAAAGGAGCGGCAAAGATGGTAGTTGGCGGCGATACCGGTTAGAATGCGCGACTTTTTTGTACAGCCCCCCATTCCGGCAGGCTGACAATATGTGGGGTTTTAGATGTCATTTTCGTTATTAGGGTTACAACCAGCCATTCAAAAAGCAGTCGAACAGGCGGGTTACACCCAACCGACCCCAATTCAGCAGCAGGCTATTCCTGCGGTGCTGGCAGGTCGGGACTTACTGGCCGCCGCGCAAACCGGTACCGGTAAAACCGCTGGTTTTGTGTTGCCAATTTTGCAACGTTTAAGCCAGACCAAAAGCAAACACCCGCGCCCTACCCGCGCTTTGATCCTGACCCCAACGCGTGAACTTGCCGCGCAAATCAGTGAACAAATTACCAAATACAGCCAATTCCTTGAGCCAAAACTGAAACACCTGGTGGTGTTCGGTGGCGTCAATATCAACCCGCAAATGATGGGTTTACGCGGTGGTGTCGACATTCTGACCGCAACACCAGGTCGCTTGCTGGATTTAATTGGCCAGAACGCAGTGAAAATTAATGAAGTCGAAGTGCTGGTACTGGATGAAGCCGACCGCATGCTGGATATGGGTTTTATCCGCGACATTCAGAAAATCCTGAATTTATTACCAAAAGTGCGGCAGAACCTGTTGTTCTCAGCCACTTTTGACAACGAAATCAAAAGCCTGACCAATAAACTTCTCAAAGATCCGCTGATGATCAACGTGGCGCCGGAAAACAGCACCGCCGAGAAAATCGAGCAAAAAGTTTATCATGTGACTAAAGGTCAAAAAACCGGCGCTTTAATTTCGCTGATTGAACAAAACAACTGGCAACAAGTGCTGGTGTTTATGGCGACGAAACACGAAGCCAACCGTTTAACTGAAAAATTAGAAGCTGCTGGTATTACCGCCGCAGCTATTCATGGCAATAAAAGCCAGAACGCCCGTACTGCCGCATTGGCTGGTTTTAAAAGTAACGAAGTGCGGGTGTTGGTGGCGTCAGACGTTGCTGCCCGTGGCATCGACATTGCGCAGCTGCCGTTTGTGGTCAACTTCGCGCTGCCGCGTTCAGCCGCTGATTATGTACATCGCATTGGTCGTACCGGCCGCGCTGGCATGACGGGTCTTGCTGTATCCTTGGTGTGCCCGGATGAAATCCCACAGTTAAAACAAGTGGAAAAGCTGATTGGGATGAAAATTCCGGTGGCAGAGCTAAGCGGTATTCCGTCAAGCAATCATAACGACCACGATTTAACAGTGCGCCCGCCGCGTCCACCACGCCCACAAGCGAAAAAACCTGCAGCTGCTGGTCAAAAACCGGCCACAGCAGGCGGTGCTAATTCAGCAGGCGGCGCCAGGCCAGCAGCACCACGTCGGCCACGTCCGGCCGGTGCCCCGGCACAGCAGCATAACGCTGGTGGACACAATGCAGGCGGCAATGGTCAGGGTCAACGCCCGGCACCACGTCGCAGCAACCCGGCGCCACAGCGTCAGGGTAATAACTAACAACCGCCAGGATGACGACTTCATACTCTGCGACAGAGGCTGCATTGCAGCCTTCAAATCAGTCAGTTTTGGAGTCTACAGCCATCAACAACAGCCCGGCCACTTTGGTCGGGCTTCGTTTAAATCAAGCCATAGCCCACAGTGGTTTATGCTCACGCAAAGCGGCAGCCAGGCTGATTAGCGAGCAACGAGTGTTGGTCAACGGCCAGCAGCAACCTCATCATTACCTCATTAAAACCGGCGACTTTATTCAGATCGATGGCAAAGCTTTGCCAGAAGCATCGCCGCGCCAATGCTGGTTGTATCACAAACCGGTAGGCGTCGATTGTAATGTCAAATCTGACGATCCCTATAGCATCGCGCAGCTACTTGCGACATTACCGCTGCGGTTATTTCCGCTGGGACGACTAGACAAAGACAGTAGTGGTTTATTACTGCTCAGCAATGACGGCGCTTTGGCGCATCGGCTGATGCACGCCGATCAGCTGCAGCAAAAAGAATATCGGGTGGAAGTGGATAAGGTGGTGACTGAAGCCCAGGTGCTGCAACTGGCAGCGGGCGTCAGCTGGCAGCTTGGTACTACCTTGTATCAGTCTGATCCCTGTATTGTAAAGGCCGAAAATAACCTGCTGACGATAGTGCTAACGCAAGGCTTAAACCGGCAAATTCGTTATATGTGCCGCGCTGTTGGCCTAAAAGTGCTGACATTACATCGGGTACGGATTAACCAGTTGCTATTAACCCACGCTGTTGGTTGTTGCCGGCCTTTAACTGCAGACGAAATGTTGTTGCTGACTGCGCGCAGCTGACACCCTGTTAACCCATATCGCGCGTGCGACGACGCAAATACCAACTCATTGCCAGCGTCACGCCATACATCAGCAGCGAAGCCACCACCACACCAGACCAACCGGCTGCCTGCCAAAACGGATGTAGATACAAACCGCCACTACTGGCGCCGACATAATAAAAAACCAGATACAAAGCACTAGCACTGGCTTTGGCGCGGGTGGCATGTTGATTAACAAAACCGGTTGCCAGACTGTGCGTCAGGAAAAAACCAAAAGCACTGATAAAAAATCCCAGTACGATACCCCAAATTTGTGGGATTAACGTCACCACAGTTCCCAGCATCATAATGGCAATGCCAAGCGCCATGCCTTCAGGCGCGGTCAGTTTTTTACTGATCCGCCCCGACATGGCCGAGCCTAAAGTACCGGTCAGGTAGGTCAAAAATAACAGGCCTATATAACCACTGCTCAGATAATAAGGCGCTTGGGACAGTGCAAAGCTGATGTAAGTATATTGATTTAAATAAACAAAAAAGTTAAAGCCGCCAATCAGAAAGCACAGTAATAACACCGGCTGTCGCAAGTGAAACCCATTATCCGCCAGCGCCTGACGCAGCGAAAAAGGTTTGGCAACAAAATGCTGTGACGGCGGCAAATACCGCCAAAACATCACCACTAATAGCAAACTTAATATCGTCATCGGCCAGAATGCCCACTGCCAATGGCCAACTTCAGCACAAAACCCGGCTAGCACCCGCCCGGAAATGCCGCCCAACGAACTGGCGCTGATGTAATAACCTACCGCCGCCAGTAGCGCAGGTTTGCTTAGCTCTTCACCCATATAGGCAATCGCGATGGCTGGCAAACCGCCGAGGAAAAAACCCTGCACAGCGCGCCAGAATAACAACTGCGGATAAGTTTCGACCTGAGTGATAGCAACAGTCGCTGCCGCCATGCCGAGTAATGTGAGGCCAAGTAACTGCCGACGGCCAAAGGCATCAGACAAAGCGCCATAAAATAATAAGCTAACGCCAAGCGCCAGCGTCCCAATGGCATAACTCCAGCTGGTTTGCAAAGCACTCAACGCAAAACTGCGACTGAGTTCAGGGAGCAGCGGCTGCAGCGCATGTAGGTTGGCGAACACCACGACGGCGGCAAAGCTTAAGATCCAGGTGATCTGCCGATAGCGCGGGCTATTTTTGGCATACGGCTCTGCCGGTGTTTCTGAGAAGTGATGAGACAAGAAAGGTCCTGTAGCAATACTCAAATTGCTATAACGCCAAGAAACTACACTGATTCTAAAGCAAAGCAGGTTCTGCTGCAGCACCTCTGCGCATCGATTTTTGACCTGCCGTATCCAATATACCCGTCATCCTTGAAGATTCGGGGTTGTTGGCCGCGTTCGCTCACCCCAGTCACATAGGACAACTATGCTCCGGGCCGGGCTGGCGTTCCAGATTCGCTCACTTGCCGCCTACCCGAATCTTCAATGATTTTGGGTATACATTCTGTGTATGATAACGCTCTATGAAATATCTCCCTGCCGTTAAGGATTTTTATCGATGCGCATTTCTTTATTAAGTCTGGCCATTGCCAGCAGTTTGTTGCTGACACAATGTACAGAAGCTCCAAAAACATCTGAAACACCAGCGGCTGCCGCACAGCCAGCCGCCAAGCCAGTCGCCGATGTCGCAGCCGCCAAAGCCTTGTATGAAAAGGCCACCCAGACGCTGTTTCAGGCGCGTGCGTTAAGTGCTTCCGCCTACGGCCTGACCGAGCAGCAGGTTGGTCAGAACTACAAAGCACAATTGGAGTTATTCGACAGTAACACCGAAGGCAATTTGCGCCTGGCGCTCGGTAAAATTGCCACTGAACTTTCTGCAATGCCACTGCCTGCTGACGCGGTGGATGCCGATAACCAAAACGTGATGGCGAATATCATCGGTTATTACGCCGGTGATAGCCGTTTTGCTGGCGGTTACATCGACCCCTGGATGGGCCATTCGGCATTTATTATCAACCAAATCAATGGTCCGACTATTGATATGCCAGGTTCAATGGTGAACTCACATCCGATCAATAACGAACAAGACGCCAAAGATTATCTGGCGCGTTTAGCATTGTTTGGCCCGGCATTAAAAAGCATTAGCGACAAATTTAATACCGATGTAAAAGCCGGTTGGATCCCACCAAGAGTACTGCTGGATAAAGCACAAAATATCCTGAAAAATTATGGCAATAGCAACGCGACTGAGCACCCGCTCTACCGCGATTTTGCGACAAAACTAGACAAAGTTACCACCTTCACTGCCGAACAAAAGCAGCCACTGCTGCAGCAAGCCGCCACTCACATCAGCACCCTAGTCGCGCCAGGTTATCAGCAGTTGCTCGCCGATGTGGTTGCTACCGTACCGCATGCCCGCAGTGAAGCCGGGATTTGGGCGCAGCCAAACGGCAGCGATTTTTATGCCTATTCAGTGCGTCAGCTTGGTGATACTGATTTAACGCCAGATCAAATTCACCAGCTTGGTCTGGATGAAGTGGCACGGATCAGCAAAGAAATGGATAGCATCCTCAAAGCCAACGGCTACAACGAAGGCTCGGTCGGCGATCGGATGACGGCGCTCTCGGAAGAACCACGCTTTTTATATGAAGATTCAGACCAGGGCCGCGCAACGTTATTGGCGGATTTAAACCGCTATATCGCCGAAATGGACCTGCGGATGCCGGAGCAATTCGCCTCCAAACCGCCTTATGCTGTAGAAGTACGCCGCATTCCGGTAGAAGTGCAGGACAGCGCCGCCGGTGGTCAATACACCAGCCCGGCGATGGATGGCAGTAAACCGGGTATTTATTGGATCAATTTGGCTGATATGAAAGCCAACTCAAAATTCGATTTAAAAACATTAACTTACCATGAAGCCAACCCTGGCCATCATTGGCAAATTGCGTTGAATCTGGCACAGGATCAACTGCCATTGTTACGCCGCATCGCACCTTACAACGCTTATGCCGAAGGTTGGGGTCTGTATTCTGAACTGGTGGCTTATGAAATGGGTATGTACAAAGATGACCCATTTGGCAATTTAGGCCGGTTAAAAGCCGAACTGTTCCGTTCAGTGCGGTTGGTGGTCGACACCGGTATGCACGCAAAGAAATGGACCCGCGAGCAAGCCGTGCAATATATGGCGCAAACCACCGGTACCGCTTCGTCGGATGTCATTTCGGAAATTGAACGCTATATGGCCTGGCCGGGACAAGCACTGGGTTACAAACTCGGCATGCTGAAAATTGTGGAGCTGCGTGAACTGGCCCGCACTGAACTGGGCGCACAGTTTGATATCCGGGCTTTTCACGATTTGGTGTTGTTATCGGGCGCTGTGCCAATGAAAGTGCTGGAGCAAAAAGTCCGCGACTGGATTGTCTTGCAAAAGCAGCCGGTTCCGGCTTAAGTTAAGGGAAAGATTTACTGAATTAAAAGAACAACTTAATTTGGTGGTTTAATTTATTGATAAACTGCTGCGGTATATACCCAAAATCATTGAAGATTCGGGTAGGCGACAAGCACGTGAGACCCCAGGAGCATAGTTGTCCTATGTGACTGGGGCGAGCGGGCGAAGGCAACAACCCCGAATCTTCAAGGATGACGGGTATTGAGCTGCAGCGTTTATTCAACAAGGAAAATATCCGATGACCGATCGCAATCAGGCCGAATGGCTGTTACAGCAACAAAGTTATGATCAAATGGAAAAACAAGCGCTGTGGCTGAAAGTGGTCGCCATCGTACTGTGGTTATGGTTAGTGCAAACCGAAAGCAGCCTGGTGTTGCAACTGGGGTTAATCGGCGTGTTCTGGCTACATGAAGCCATCTGGAAAACCCAGCAAAGCCGCACTGCCGATCGGTTGTTAGCGCTGGAACAGGCGTTATCGCAGGGCAAAGACATTGGTTGTCAGTGGCATCAAAGCTGGTTACAACAACGTGGTGGTGCTGTTGGTCTGGTGCTTTCGTATCTGAAGCATTGCTTTAAACCAACGGTTGCTATTACTTATCTGGTGCTGCTGGCGGCGACTTTCGGGCGTCATTTTAACTAATCCATATGGCGGCGACTGTATGACGGTGCATCGAGCACGAACATGCAGCACAAGCCGCCTGCTTTTATACCCCCGCTTTTAATGCTCGAGCATCCAATTGTGAAATAGTTAAAACTCCGCATCGGTATCCGTTTAGTTAACCTCTATCACGCGTCCTCTTTTTATCGCCACCGCTATAAGTCCCTAATTTAGTTAGCTCAATATTTAAGCAATTTCTAAATTCATATTACCAAATAAACTTATAGTTATATTGTATACATTATTCAATAGTCTAAGATGTTTTGGCCTTCGGGTAACATAAATGACATACAACTATAATCTTTCTCAGGAACATGACATGCAAAAAAACATCAACGCGCGGCAGCAAAGCCAAAGCGCGGCCCTCACCCCCTGTTTATTAACAATGGCCGTCAGCCTCGCGCTGTTCAGCCCACAAATGTTGGCAGCAGAAAACCGACAGCTACAGCCGCCACAAACTCAACAGCAAAGCCAGCAACTGGTTCAACAATACAAGCAGCAAACGTCGCAACAAGTTTCGTCATTCACTGCTGTAGTTCAACATCAGCGACATCAAATTCCGCAGCATCACCAATGGGTTCCTAAATCCAAAACCCAACCTGCCGTGATCAATGCACCGGTGGAGCCAAAACCAGAACATCTGCAGCAGCCGGTGCAAGACGAAGAAAGCTTTTTCCGCGCCCACAGCCACTCGCAGCAATTATTGGCAGAACAAGCGCAAGCTGCCGATGAGTGTGCAACCGCAGTCAGCGGTTATGGCAGCAAATCCGGTCAAGCCTTGGTAGATCATATTCTGGCGACGCCAAATCACTGTATTAACGACTTATTTAACGGCGAGCCAAATTCCATCGCCGCCTTTAGCGCCAGCAAAATGACTTTTGTTGCCAACGCAACGGCCAGTCTCGCTACTAGTTACAATGCCAGTGGCAGTGAAGTAACTTTGGGCAAACTGTACTATTTCCTGCGTGCAGGCTTTTTCGTACAGTACTACAACGACACGCTGATCCCGGACTACCCGACCGCTGTGAAAACAGCCGTGCGGGCAGCGTTGGATAATTTATTCAGCAACCCGGTGTTTTATCAAAATTCATCGCTGAATGGCCGCAATATTCAGGACGCTTTAACCCTGGTCGACAGCGCCGGTGAAAACAGCCGCTATTTGTACGTCGTCAAAGAATGGCTGCAACGCTGGAACAGCAGCTACGCCGCCGACTGGGATATGCGTGGTGCGGTGAATCAGATTTTCACTATTTTATTTCGCGGCCATCAGGACAGCGCTTTTGTTGCAGCCACCGCCAATGACACGGTATTGATCAACCGGCTCGGCAATTTTGCCCGCCAAAGCTGGATGATTGGCACGCAAGCCTCATTTTTACAGGAAAATGCCGCCGCTGAACTGGCGCGTTTTTTACAGTATCCAACGGCCGCCATTCACATTGATGTGAAAACGCATGTCAGCGCAATTTTGAGCCAATACAGCATGTCCGGCAATGGCTCGGCGGTGTGGTTGCGGGTCGCTGCTGCAGTTGATTATTACGGCCAGTGCGCCACTTACAATATCTGCGGCTTTCAGGAACAGCTGGAACAACAAGTGCTGGCACAACAACATGCCTGTAGTGGCTCGATGAAGTTTCGCGCCCAGGAGATGACAAGCGCAGAGCTTGCCGACTCTTGTAACGCAGTGACAGCGCAGGAAACTTTTTTCCATCAATTCCTGCGCACTAACCAGCAACCAGTTGCAGAAGACCTAAACAGCAATCTGGAAATGGTGGTATTTGATTCCAGCGCTGATTATGGTCAATACGCCGGGTTATTCTTCGGCATCGACACCAATAATGGCGGTATGTATCTGGAAGGAAATCCGGCATCTGCGACCAATCAGGCGCGCTTTATTGCTTATGAAGCCGAATGGTTGCGCCCGGAATTTCATGTCTGGAACCTGACGCACGAGATGGTGCATTACCTCGACGGTCGCTTTAACCTCGAAGGCGATTTTGGTGCCGCCAAAGTCGACACCCACAAAACCGTGTGGTGGATTGAAGGCTTAGCCGAATATGTGTCGAAGAAAAACCGCAACGATACCGCCATCACCATGGCGCGTACCAAGCAATTTAAGCTCAGTGAAATTCTCGCCAACAACTACAGCAGTGGTCAGGATCGGGTTTATCGCTGGGGGTATCTGGCGGTGCGGTTTATGTTTGAAACCCAGCCTGCCACTGTTACAAGCTTACTGGCGCATTTCCGTGAAGGTGACTACGACACCTACTTAAGCGCCATCAACGCCATTGGTACCAGTCTGGATAGTCAATGGTCGACCTGGCTTGGCAATGTGCAAAGTAACGATACGGTTCCGCAAGTGACCATCGGCCAAACCGGCAACGGCGCGGCGCTGGTGAATGGTCAGGCGAAAACCGGGCTTGGTGCTGCTCAGGGTAGCTGGCTGCAGTACTACATTGATGTACCTGCCAATCAGGCGAAACTGGTGGTGGCACAAAATGGTGGCAGCGGTGATGCCGATTTGTATCTGAATCATGGTTCGCAACCGACGTTACAAAGCTATAGCTGTCGGCCTTATGTCGATGGAAATACCGAAACTTGCACCGTCAACAATCCGGCAGCTGGCCGCTGGTATGTTGGTAGTTACGCTTATGCTAATTTCAGCAACCTTAGTCTGACCGCAACTCATACGCCAAGCCCACCGCAACCGGATGCCTGCGCCAATCAAGCGCCGGTCGATTATATTTCGGTGCAGGCGGGACAAATGTATTGTGTGGTGGCAGGAAATGATGGCTACACCTATTTCTACTATTACAACAACGTCGCCAACGCCCGATTAAAATTTAACCTGTACGGCCCAACGACCGGCAACGCCGATCTGTACTTCAGCGCACTAAACTGGCCAACCAATAGCAGTTATCAGCAACGCTCTGAAAATAATGACAGCACCGAGCAGATCCTGACCAATCCGCTGCCGGTTGGCTGGAGTTATATTGGCGTGAAAGGTAATCCCACCAAAGGGCAGACGACACTGGTGGTTAGCCTGCAGTAACAAAAAGGGTCGGAGCTAATTAGGAATAATTAGCACCGACCCTTTTTTATTAAATCTCTTGCTTCACTTTGGTCACCAGCAACTGGTCAATTTTGTAGTTGTCGATGTCGACGACTTCAAATTTGTAGCCTTGATGCAGGACGAAGTCGGTCCGTTTCGGGATTTTTCTGAGCATATACATCATAAAACCGGCAATGGTTTCGTAGTTTTCCTGATCGGGAAATTGATCAATCGACAGCACCCGCATCACGTCATCGAGCGGTGTCAAGCCTTCGACTAACCAGGAATCGTCATCGCGTTTGACGATTTGCTCTTCCTCAGAATTCACCAGTTCGCCCATCACGATGCTCATCACATCTTTGAGCGTGATCATGCCAACCACCAAAGCGTATTCATTCAGGATCACCGCAAAATCCACACCACTGGCTTTAAATTGCGCCAGCGCTTCATACAACGACAAGGTGTCCGGAATAATTAACGGGGTGCGTAAAATGCCTTCTTTACTGAGCGATATCGATTGTTCGTGCAGCACCTGCATCAGAATATCGCGGGTATCGACATATCCCACGACCCGGTCCAGCGCCTGATCACAGACAATAAATTTGGCATGTGGATGTTCGGCGATTTTCGCTTTAATGCTTTCCGGCGTTTCTTTGAGGACAAAATAAATCAGACTTTCGCGTGGCGTCATCGCCGACGTCACGGTGCGCTGGTCCATATCAAACACATTTTCCAGCAGTTTATGTTCTTGTTGCTGCAGCACGCCGGCTTCAGCGCCTTCGTCCATCATCGAAATAATGTCTTCCGGCGTGATCTGATCTTTACGCTGAATAGGCACATTAAAGATTTTAAACACCAGATTGGCAATGCTATTAAACAACCAGACCAAGGGTTTCAGCACAATTAACAACAATAAAATGGGCCGCACCACCGCGACAGCCACTTGCTCCGGCGCCAGCATCGCCAGTCGTTTTGGCATCAGATCGGCGAACAGAATAAACAAGGCAGTGACAAAAAACACAGATAAACCAAAGCCTAATGACTGCAGCGCCGGGCCATCGTAAACGAACTTCAATAATTCAACAAAGGTCGGCGTAAAAGCAGCTTCACCCAAAATACCGCCCAAAATAGCAACGGCATTGAGGCCAATCTGAATAATGGTAAAAAAACTACCAGGATGTTCCTGCAGCGCCAGCACTTGTTTGGCGCGTAGCTCGCCATCGCTCAGCAACTGACGTAAGCGCTGTTTACGCGAAGCGGCCAGCGCGATTTCTGACATCGAAAAAAAAGCACTGACACTAATCAGCAACACAATAATAAGGACATGTTCAAACAAAGACATTGGATCACTCACCAGGCATGGGCACCCGAGTTACATATAGCTGCGTATCAGCTGCGTATGGTGCCGTGGATTACTGAAACTTTTATGACAACGCCCGACAGTATAGGCTGTCGGGCGTTTTATTTCAGCTGCTTAGCACAAATGATTCCGCAATTCACTACAACTGATTTCAGCTGAGTGATGACTTCAGGTTACTTCACATCACCAGATGTTTTGAAAAATAAACCTTCAACTCGTTAAAATATTTAGTGCGGTTTACCGGATCATAAAAGCCATGGGTCTCGTCGTTAAACTCCAACCATTGGTAAGGTTTACCCGCTTTATCCAAGGCTTGTTGTAACTTTTCGGCATGGATATAAGGCGCCCGTTCGTCTTTTTTGCCATGAGCTATCAGCAGGTGTGTTTTGAGCTTACTCACATGATGAACCGGCGAATATTGCTGCAACTGCGCTTCGTCTGTCCCTACCGCTTCGTCTAAATACGCTTTACCATAGGACAAATACTGAATATCACCTTTGCCCGCCAGTAGTGATAAGTCGTAAACACCCGCCACTGCGACGCCACATTTAAACAGATCCGGTGCCAGCGTTGCCGACTGAACTGTCGAATATGCACCAAAGGAACCGCCCATAATGCACAGGTTACCCGCTTTTGCTTTTCCTTGCGCTATCGCCCATTCAGTCCCTGCAATAATATCCCGTTGAATCGCATCGCCCCACTGCCGATGTCCCTTCTGCTGAAACTTGTAACCATAGCCGCCGGAACCCCGGAAATTTACCTGCAACACGTTATAGCCGGACAAGGCTAAAAATTGTAGTTCAGTATCAAAACCCCAATAGTCTCGAACACCATGCGGGCCACCATGCACCAGCACTATGGTCGGTTTATGTTCAGATTGAACCGGGCTTTGCGTCCAGTAACCATGAATGTCCAACCCATCAAAGGATTTGAATTTCACCGGCTCTGTAGCCGCAAACTTTACGCCTTTTAGCTCAGGCCTGCTGTCAGCAATCTTGGTTAAAGTTACTTTCTCATGATCGTACAAATAAAAAGTCGCGGCAGCTTTGTCAGAGCTCACTTGCACCACCCACTTTTTACCGTCTTTACTTTTACTGGTAATAGTGACGTCATCACCCGGAAAAGTTTCCAGTAAATTACTGAACACCGTTGCTTCTTGTGTTTGGTCAGATAAAAAAACATAAGACGGCTTACCATCATCAAGCCGCGCCGCATAAACACTTTGAGTGTCAGCAGTGACCAGTGTCTGGGTGATGCTGACGGTATTGTCTGTAAATATTGGCTTGTAGCTGCCGTCGGCAAAACGATACTCAAAGATCCCACTGATATCTTGCTGGAAATTATCAAGGACATGTAATCCCTGATTATCAGCAGTCACTGCTATGGGCGTAAAATAGCGGCCATAATTGCGTTTCGGCAGTTGCTGCCATTTATCTGTTTTTATGTCTTTTAAATATACCTGACGGTGGTATTTGTTATCGATACCGGAGGCAATACGGGGTTCACCTTGCTGATCCGCAACTACATCTGCATAGGCGATGGGCGCGCGACCTTTAGATTTTAATTCGCCATTGTACACATCCATAGCCACCAGCTCTGGCTGTCGATCGCCACCTTCGCTGGTCGGCGTCGATTTAAGCAGGATCTGATTTCGCTCATCGGCCTGATTAAACACAAATTCAGCCCAAGCGCTTTTCCCTTCGCGCTGCTTTAAACGGGTACCGGTTTGTTTTTTACCAGCACGAAAACCAAATAACAGCTCGCCTTTACTACCGTCATAATTCACGCCGTACAGCTCGCCGTAATACACAGGCTGACGTTGCCACGCCAACGTTTCAGTGAGCTTAAACACCACCCGCTCGTTGTTTACCCATTGAAACTCTCCAATCTGCATTGGGTACTGCATCCGAAAAGAGCCGACCATTTTCATCGAAGCTGCGCCATAAAATGCCAGAGCTTGACGACCTTCAACAAATACCTGAATGGCGAGGTGGCGGCCATCGGGTGCGATTTTAATATTGGATATAGCCGGATGTTTTGCTAATAATTCGACCAGCGTGGCATCGGTCTGACTGTTGGCAAAAGACGTTGGGGTAAACAGGACAAAAGAAGTAGACAGGACTGTGGCCAAAGCCAGTTTAGAAACCATTGATTGCATGCGGCATTTCCTTGATGCGGTCTGAGAATCACACACCAACTGTGGTGACAGCTCCAAAACCCGGAGCTTTTAAAAATCCGTCAGACCATAGCATACAGCCGCATCAATTCACAAATAATATTCCAATGAATGACAAATAATGCATTTTTACCTTTTTTAGCACATCTTGGACCTAAGCACAAAACAATAGCCGGGCCTGCTGGTACACCCACAGCGCCAGCGCCGGGTCGTAGCGTTCGCCTTCGTCGCGCATAAAAGCATGCTGGGCGTTCAGTTCATGCCAGCTAAAGTTGCAACCGGACTTGCTCAGCTGCTGATAAATTTTCAACCGGCCTTCAGCCGGAATATGCGGATCTTGTTTTCCCCAGATCAGCATCAACTCGCCTTGGATGTCGCCCGCGCGCTCGAGCGTTTGATCGCCAGGCGCGGCCGGTAAGGTATCGCTGTGTAAATCGGTGGCATATAAACAACAAGCGGCACTAATGGCAGGGTTTAACGCCGCCCGAAACGCCAGATGGCCGCCGATACAGACACCATAACTGCTGGTTTTGCCGCTAAATTCGGCTAACGTCTGTAAATAAGCAAGCATCGCCAAGGTATCGCTGTCATGGCTGGTTAATGGTTTAGTCCATTTATCCTGATTGCCTTTATCTTTGCCAGTATCGTCATAACCCAGCACAGTACCGGCCGGATTTAATTCATGAAACACTTCCGGCACCAATACGATAAAACCCTGCCCCGCTAATATGGCGGCTGCTCGGGCAATAGGGGCGGTAATTTGGAAAATTTCAGAATAAAACAATACCGCGCCGAAGGTTTTAGTTGGTTTTTTGCCAAGCGCATTGCCGGAAGCCAGCGGCATGATTTGCAAACAGCGCATCGGGCCGGTAGCAGTGGTTAAGGTGATGGTCGTGGTTTGAATTTGCATAGTCGGTTTTCCTGCAAGGCCATGCTGCTTACCATAAGCAGATGGCTAAACGGCTAAAATATGAAAACATCATACCGTATTTGCCAACCAGGGCAAACTGACCTGGACCAACAACCCTGGCGGCTGATTGCGCAGACAAAACCCGCCGCCATGCGCTTCGGCCACATCACGGCATAAGGTCAAGCCAATACCCGAGCCTTGGGTTTTGGTGGTGTAAAACGGCAATAACGCATGCTCCAGCACTTCGGCCGACAAGCCACCACCCGCATCTTGCAATTCAATGATTAACAGCTGTGGCGTCTCTTGAATAAACAGCCGGATCTGCGCTGGATCCGAACCCGATTCATGGGCGTTTTTCAGCACATTCAGCAGCAATTGCATCAGCTGCGACTGGTCCAGCTGCCAAGCCAGTTTTGGCAATTCACCATCCAGTTCAAATTCAAAATGATCGTGTAATTGATTAATCAGTCGCGGCCAATTGACGGTGTCGCGTTTGGGCGGTGGTAACTTGGCAAACTGAATATAGGCCTGCAAAAACTGATTCAGATGCTGGCTGCGTTCGCTGATGGTTGCGAGTATTTGGCGCAGCGGCTGCAATGTTGCTAAGTCCGCAGCCTGTTTTTCCGGCGATTGAGTTTCCAGCACTTGTTTTTCTAATAATTGTTGCCCGGAATACGCCAGCGACGACAGCGGTGCCAGACTGTTATTCAGCTCATGACCAATCACCCGTAGCAGTTTTTTCCAGGCATTGAGTTCTTCGCGCTGAATTTCTGCGGTCATAGGTTTTAGTAGATACAAAAAATGCTGGCGTTGATTGAGCATAAATTGGCTGGACGACAGGTGCCAGATAGCGGCGCCCTGGCCTTGGCTTTGGTTACCGTTAAAGGCCACATCGCGCGTCTCCAGATGCAATAAGCCTTGTTGCGGTTGTTGCAGATAACCGCTAAACGCCAATTGCAACTCCGGCCACTGTGCCAGCACGTCATCCAGCACACGACCATCAAACTTCTGGCCGTGCAAAAACAACTGTCGCGCCGCAGGGTTCGTCAGCAATACCCGGTTATGGTCATCGGTCAGCACTAAAGCACTGGGGCTTGATTGCAACACGGTATCCAGCAGCAATTCACGTTGATACAAAGTCGCACGCTGGCGGCTCAGTTCAGCCGACATCGTATCCAAAGCATCAGCCAACGGCGTCAGCATCCGGATCTGTTGCCGGTTGGCCCGACTATTAAACGCCTGATCCTGCAGATTATCGGCATGCAAATTCAGTGCAGCGATTTCCTGCTGCAAGCCGTTGTTCACCCGCTGTAGCAATAAATGCAGCAACACCGCCAGCAGCAACAACATGGCCCATAACAGATATAAAGTGGTGGTTTGCTGTGGTTCACTCAGCAGCCAAGGCAACAACAAAGCCAGCGCCAGTAACGGCGTTAGTACCAATAGTTGCACCAAAGCGAGTTGGCCGCTGAAACTAAACAACCGCAGCAGGCTGAAGCGCTGCCCGATAGACTGTCCGATGAGCTGCCCGCTCGCTCGTCTCATCAAAAAACTAAGGCGTGGCAATGCCATAAAACTCCATGCGCCGGTACAACGCCTGCCGGCTGATGCCAAGTTGTTTCGCCGCGCGGGCAATAATGCCACCTTGTTGCGCCAGCGCCTGTTCAATCTGCAGCCGGTCGATATCGTCGAGCACTCGTTTTGCTGCTGGTTCTTCGAGCTGCAAACCCAAATCGTTGGCTTCAATCACGCTACCGCTCGCCAGTAACAAAGCGCGCTGACAGATATTCTGCAATTCCCGCACATTGCCTGGCCACTGGTGTTGCAACAACGCTTGCTCCGCCGCTGCAGACAGCGTTTTTTCTGCGGCTAGAAACAACCGGGCCAATGGCAGAATATCGTCAGGTCGTTGTTTAAGCTCAGGTAAATGCAGTTGCACCACATTCAGCCGGTAATACAAATCCTGCCGGAACTGCCCTGTGGCGATGGCTTTGGTTAAATCAGCATTGGTGGCGCTTAACACGCGCACATCGACTTTGCGGGTTTGGCTGGAGCCCAACCGCTCAAACTCACCGGTTTGCAGCACCCGCAGCAATTTCATCTGACCGGATAACGACAAATTGCCAATCTCATCAAGGAAAATAGTGCCGCCATCAGCCGCTTCAAACCGGCCGATGCGAGTTTTCCCCAAACCACTGTAGGCGCCAGCGTCGGCACCAAAGAGTTCAGCTTCCATCAAATCGGTGGGCAAAGCGCCCATATTGACTTTAATCAGCGGCTTTTTCGCGCGGGTAGAATTGGCATGCAGCACCTGGGCGATGCCTTCTTTACCAGTACCGTTTTCGCCGGTGATCAGCACCGCCGCATTGGACGGCGCCAGTTGCAACGCCATTTGCAGCAATTGCTCCATAGTGGTGCTAGCGAACACCAAACCACACAAGTCTTTGCCAACAAATTGTGCCAGCCGTTCTTGTTGCTTGCGCTCGGCTTGGTGTTGTTTGTCCTGCAAATTTTTGATTTTTAATACATTTTGCACTGTCAGCAGCAGCCGCGCATCGTCCCAGGGCTTGGCGATATAGTCGCTGGCACCGGCTTTCACCAATTCCACCACCATATCGAGCTGGGTCCAGGCGGTCATTAAGATCACCGGGATCTGCGGATATTGCTGGCGCAACTGATAAAACAACGATTTGCCGGCGAGCCCTTGCATTTCACCTTTGGCAAAATTCATATCCTGCAGCACCACATCAATCGGCTGCTGCGCCAATAAGGCCAAGGCGGTCGCCGGATCGGTGGCAGTCCAGACCCGGTAACCTTGCAAATGAAACAGCGTGAGTAAGGCGGTACAAACCGCCTCGTTGTCATCAATGACTAAAACAGTGGCCATGGCTTATCGGATCTTCCTATGTTGACGCTGATCTCAGAACCATTTTAATGCAATCATTACAGCGTCTTAGTGGCTGTCGCTGGCGACACCTTTGTTGCTATTCTGGCAGGATACCATGTGGCAACGGTGACACAAACCAGCAACACCGCACTGCATAATAACGGCAACCACCAATTCAGCGCTTCGAGGCTAATCACACTGGCCAACACCTTGTTCAGCGCCAGCGCACAGAGCACTCCAAGCGAAGCACCAACGGCGGTGGTCAGCCAGTTTTCACTGAGGAGCTCTAATAAAATCAGCTGTTTGCTGGCCCCAAGTGCGCGTTTAATGCCAATTTCCTGCTGCTGTTTTAAAGCATGGAAATGCGCATTACTGTAGCTGGAAACCATCGCCACTAACAACATCAGGCCGCTTAAGATGCCGAGTAAGGTCGCGAGGCCAAACTCGTTGCGGTACAACTGCTGATGTTGCTCTTCCAGAGTGCGGACATAAAAAACTTCAATGTTGGCATCCACTTGGCGCAGCACTTCGGGTAATTGTTGGCGTATTTGCTCAGTACTACCTTCGCTGGTGTTGATTAATAATGCATAACCCCAGTCCACTCCAAGCAATGGTGATACTTGAATACTGTTATAAACCGGATTTGTCGCGGAGCTCTGACCGAAAAAATCTTCGACAACGGCAGCCACTGGCGCCCGATTGGTCTTCAAACCGATCGCCGAACGTCCTGGAAACAATTTTTCGGCCAGACTGCGGGTCAACACCAGCGGCGATGGCGTATCGATGTCCACGGCAATAGGCGTGACTGGCAATTGCCCGTCCACCACTGATACCCCAAGCGCAGCAAAAAAGTCTGGCGACACCATATACTGCGGAATGGTCGGAATATTAGTACGTTCCTCATCATCTGCGTCATACAAATTGCCGTTATTGCCGCCCTGACGCACCGGGCCCTGATTGGCATAAGCCACTGCCTGCACGCCGGGCAATGCCCGTACAGCAGCCATTTGCCGTTCCAGCAAATCACCCAATAACGGATAAGCCCGTAAATCCGGTGTGGTTGGTTTTAACTGTACCTGCAGCGTCTGCGGTAAATTCAGCCCGGTCGGTTCGTTCAGCTTGTCGCGCGTTTGCATCGCCAGCAATAAACTATTCACCAACAGTGCCAGCGTCATCGCCAGCTGTACCAATAACAACACTGTGACCACTTTCCGACGCAGCAAAGATTTTATTAATAAATGCAATGACATAGAGTTATTCCTTTAATTGCTGATTTAAGCCGCCAAATGATGCACGCAGCGAAGGATACAAAGTCACCAGATAACTCATCGTGAATGTGAGAACTAATAACAGCAGTAATAACGTCAGGTCCCAGCGGCCAAACAGGCTGTTGGCTGGCCACAGGAAATTCAGTAAGCTCACGCCGCCCCAGGCGATCAGCAAACCACCAGCACAACAAAAGGTTGCCATTAACAACACATCGGCCAGCATTTGTTGCTGCAATTGACCACGACTGGCACCAAGCGCGCGGCGCAGGCTGAATTCATATTGGTTACTGATATAGCGGTTGAGTGATAAATGACTGGCATTGAACAAACAAACGCCTAAAAACAATAACGTCACTAAAGCAAAAGCTTTGATATCTGCTGATTCACCACCGAAGTAGCTGACGATATTGCGCATCGGCACCAATTGATTGTTCGGAGCACTTGGGTGACGACCGGCTTTCTGTTCATCGGCCACTAAGTTGCTCATAAACTGGCGATAGGCCTGTTGTTGCGCTTCGGTATCCAGCTGCACCCAAAATTGCAGTTGGTTTAATGCGCCGGTCCGGCCTTGGGTGGCCAACTGACGATAGTCGGTATCGTCAAAAGTTTGCGATTGGCGATTGGACATGTAATTAAAATCGTAACCGGTCTCCAGCGGCATATACACCTGATCCGCTTCCGACAAATGGGCGCGGTTATTGGCGTCATACAGCCGTGGTAACATTTGCCAGTCGTCCAGCACCGCCACCACAGTAAAATGGCGGTCATCCAGCAGAATTTTTTCACCGACAACGTCACTGTGACCAAACATTTTTTCGGCGGTTTGTTTAGCTAAGATCAGCTCGAGACGGGCTTTATCATCGGCCCAGATACTACCGTGCAACAACGGCACTTCAAACATCCGGAAAAAATCCGGTTGGGTCATCCGGATACTGACCGGGGTTGGAGCTTGTTTGGTATCGAGCCGCAAATAACCGTCAGCGCTGTACATGCCGACTTTAGCCGTCGGAATATCGCTCTGACTCAGCTTTTGCACGTTGGCATAACTCAACACCCGGGGTGGCGGGCAGTCTGCGCACTCATAAGGCACCATCAACGTCATTGGAAAAAACAATTTATCGCTTTTATGCGGCAGTGGGTCTGAATTGAGCTGATAGTAAAAAGTAGCATTGGCGAAAAATACCCCAAGCCCCAGACTTAAGATAAAAATGGTCAGCGCATACGGCAAAGGCGCACGTTTGATGCTGATCCAACTGACTTTCAGGTAATACAGAAATTGTTCCATGTGTTTCCCCTTAAGCCCGTTTCACGGCCAGCGGGTCATACATCGCCGCGTCACTGAGCTGCCCATCGACAATCTGCACCTGGCGGCCAGCGCGACGTGCCTGATCCGGATCGTGCGTCACCATCAAAATGGTACAACCGTCCTGATTGATTTTTTCTAACAGCTCCATCACCTGACGCGCCATCAACGAATCGAGGTTACCGGTCGGTTCATCCGCCAGCAAAATCCGTGGTTGTCCGGCAATAGCGCGGGCAATCGCCACCCGTTGCTGCTGACCACCGGAGAGCTGCGATGGGTGATAATCACGGCGCGCCGCTAACCCCACCAACTCCAAAGCTTGTTCAGCACGACGTTTACGCTCACTGGCGGCAATGCCACGATAACGCAGCGGCAATTCGATGTTGTCTTGCAGGCTGTAATCTTTAATCAGGTTAAAGCCCTGAAAAATAAAGCCAATTTTTTCGTTGCGTAATTTTGATAAAGCGCTATCTGAGAGTCCTTTCACTGACTGACCATCCAGCAAATAATCGCCTTCATCAAAATGTTCCAGCGTGCCCAGCACATTTAACAAAGTGGATTTGCCCGAGCCAGAAGGCCCGGTTAAGGCAACAAATTCACCTTCCTTCACCTGTAACTCGATACTGCGCAGGGCATGGGTTTCAATCAGTTCGGTTCTGAAAATTTTGCTTAAATTCTTTAATTGGATCATCGGGTTTGTCCTTGTTGATGGTCGCAGGTGCATCAGCACACTACAAAACAGAGTTAATTCAACCGCACTTGCGGCTGATCTTTAAATTCGCTGAGATTTGAAATCACCAGTTGGTCGCCTTCACTCAGGCCAGCCAGCACTTCGACCCATTGCACTGACACCGCACCTAATTCAACCGGTGTTTTGGTCGCAATGTTGTCAATCAACCGGTACGCCTGACGACCACCACCTGAGCTGATAAAATCGCCACGCGCGACTTTGAGCACATTGGTTTTTTGTTCGAAAATAATCCGGCCGGACAACCGTTGGTTCTGGCGTAAACTTGCCGCATCCTGACTTTGAAAACGCACACGGGCGCTGACCTGCCCTTCTTTCACCTCCGGCGCCACATGACTAAGCGCACCTTGCAGCATCTGACCATTCAGACTGACTTCCACCGCCAAACCGGCCGCCAGCTCAGCGGCATAGTTTTCCGGCACGCTGAGCTCAGCTTCGTACTGACTTAAGTCAATCACCGTTAGCAAGCCCTGGCCTTCCAGCACATGATTTTGCTGCTCCACCAACCAGTTCCCGACCTGGCCGGTGACCGGCGCTTTAATTTGCAACGCCGCCAGTTTGCGGTTGAGTTCCGCCACGACCAGTTGCTGGCGTTCTAACGCCTGTTGCCCGGATTTTTGCTCAAACGCCAGTTTATCCAAGGCCAACTGCACTTTGCGTTTGGCATGGGCAAATTCCAATTCGGACTGGGTCATTTTGTCGTTGGCGATGTCCAGATCGAGTTGGCGTAATACGCCCAGTTGCAGCGATTGTTTGGCGCGGGCAAGTTCCCGTTTTGCTGCCTGTCGATTAATTTGGGCGGTGTTTTGCACCTGCTCCATGTCCAGCTGTTGTTCGCGCGCTTGCAAGGTCGCGCGTTCAATCTCGGACGTCATACTGGCGAGTAAAGCTTGTTGTTGTTTGACTTCGTTTTCGAGCGTCGGGCTATCAATCACCGCTAGCAAATCGCCTAAAGTTACCGGCTCACCCGGTTGCTTTAATAAGCGAATTTGACCGGCTTGTTGGCTAAATAAAGTTGGCGCATTGGCCGCAACCACTTTGCCCTGCACCGCTAAATCACGGACAAAATCGCCACGACTAACAGTGCCAATCTGCACTTGCTGGCGTGGGATCACCAGTGACGCCTGCGCACCACCGGCAAACAGCCACTGCCAACTGAGCCACAGCAACCCGCCGACGACGCCAGCCATCAATATTTTCTTGACCGGCTTTGGCCTGGTGCTGCCCTTGACGGCGATATCTTGTTGTTCGGTACCTTGGATCATCTGCTGTTCCTTCTGACTTGATAGCCTGTTACTGCACAGGCCGTGCCAGCCGGAATAAATATTTATACCTTTGTTTTATAAGGGTTTTAGAAGAAATGAGTGCAGTTGAAAACTGTCCGCGGACAGCCAGACTGTCCGCAGCTACCGAGCGGACAGTCTGCCGTGGCTTTTAAAGCAGAATTTACTAATAAAGAAATTTATAAAGTCTTTATCACAAAAATATGAAGTTTTTGACATTCCAAAGACTAAGTTTGGCGCCGCAGGATGCACAAAAACCAGCAGGGACTACTTCAATAATCCAAGGTAATTATAAAAATCCAAGGTAGCTATAATGAAAAATACCATGAAAAACCCGACCAAACTTGCCATGCTTGGCATTACCGCAATCTTTACTTTATCTACCGCTTCAATGGCCGTTGCCCAGGCAATTACTAGTCAGGACTTCGATCAAGTGACGCCAATTGATCTGAGTGACGACACCAAGACCCGCTATATCGTGAAGTACAAAAATGACACTGCGATGGCAGAGCTGGATGCGAACTCATCTACTATCGAAGCCGGTGTCGCAGATAACGTGGCATTTTCATCCCAAAAAGCCAACCGCTTGCTCCGTAAATACAATGTAGATGCGCTGATGCATCTGCAACAGGTGAACGCGAGTGTCGTGGAACTGACACCATCGCAACTGGCGCAGTTCAAAAATGATCCTTCCGTCCAATATGTAGAAGTGGATCCAAAACGCTACATTCTGGATGTGCCTTCCATCAAAGCCCAAACCACGCCGTACGGTATTACCATGGTTCAGGCCAATCTGGTCAGTGACATTAATGCCACCAACACCAAAGTCTGCGTGATCGATACTGGTTACCATGCAAGTCACGCAGATCTGCCAAATAGCGGTGTTACTGGTTATGCCTTTTCCGGACACGGCACCTGGAACAGCGATGGTAACGGCCATGGTACCCACGTCGCCGGTACTATGGTGGCACTGAACAATGCCGACGGCGTGATTGGCGTGCTGCCTTCAGCCAAAGCCGGTGTGCATATCGTGAAAATTTTCAATAACTCAGGCAACTGGACCACAGCGTCCAATCTGATCCAGGCGATTCAATCCTGTAAAGATGCCGGCGCCAAAGTGGTGAATATGAGTCTGGGGGGCGGCAGTTCCAGCACCACCGAACAAACCGCCATGACCAACTTCTACAATGGTGGCATGTTATTAGTCGCCGCTGCCGGTAACGCCGGCAATACTAGCCTGTCTTACCCGGCGTCTTATGATGCGGTGGTTTCCGTTGCCGCGGTCGATTCGAGCCGTAACCTCGCCAGTTTCTCACAGCGTAACGCTCAGGTTGAACTGGCTGGCCCTGGGGTCGCAGTCAACTCAACCTGGAACAACGGTGGCTACAACAGCATCAGCGGTACCTCGATGGCATCGCCACACGTCGCTGCTGTCGCGGCGCTGGTGTGGAGTAATCACCCGCAATGTACCGCGCCGCAAATTCGTAGCGCCTTAAACCGCACTGCGCAGGACCGCGGTACTGCCGGTCGCGACACTTCGTTTGGTTTTGGTATTGTGCAGGCGAAAGCGGCAGTCGACGATATCACCAACAACGGCTGTAGCGGCGGTGGCGGTACTACCCCTCCAGGTGGTGGCGCAACCTTCCCGAATCTATCGGGCAGCGCAGGCCAATGGTTACAAAGCTCTTACGCGATTCCGGCTGGGGTCACCAAAGTGACCTTTACGATTACCGGCGGTACCGGTGATGCTGACTTGTATGTCCGGTTTGGTGCAGCACCGACCACCAGCACCTATAACTGCCGGCCTTATCTGAACGGCAACAATGAAGTCTGTACCATCAATAATCCACAAGCAGGCAACTGGCATGTAGGGATCCGTGGTTACACTGCCTTTAGTGGTTTGACCTTCAGCTACCAGTACTAACAGATTATGTGTTAGCACTTTGATACAACAGCGACTGCCTGCACAGTCGCTGTTTTTTTGTCATCATTCCAAGAACATGACACCGTTTGAAAAACGAACAGATTTTTGCGCGCTCTGCTGCTGTTATGCTGCTGTTATGAAGTGATTATTTCTTTACCCACTGACCATCCCGCAAAATAAAGTGCCCGCTTTGGGTTTTTTCCAACGCCTTCTGCCCTGCCATCACTTCGACATCGGCCAGCTGCAGGCCATTGGCTGTGGCCAGCTTTTGGTACTCGGCGCGCCTGGCGTTATTGATCAATTGCACCACGGAAGCGGTGTCGGTACTGGCTTTGACCACGCCCAAATAACCATCCGGTTGTTCGCCAACCAGGCCCTGAGCTTTAGCTGTGGGTAACGCCGTCATTGCTTGTTGTAAATCCATCGCCTGCAGCGGCTGACTCAACAACAGCAACATTGCAGTTAAACCGATTAGTTTTCTCATGCTGCGCGCTCCTTAAAATAAACCGCTGGATTCATCCAGCAAATGGTCGAGTTGTTTATCCACTTTAATCAGAATTTCGTGCTGAATTTTCACATTTAAATTGATATTAATCGGTTCACTAGGCATCGCGACCTGCACTGTTGGTGTGCAGGCGATGAGTGTACAAAGCCCGAAAACAATGGCAATGCTGCTGGTTGATTGCATAATTCCTCCTGTCACTGCGATTTTTCTGCTGCCGGTTTCACGGCAGGTTTTTGCTGCATAGGTTGCTTCTGCTGTTGCGTAGTCTGTTGCTTGCTCTGCTGCTGAATTTTTTGTTGAATGCGCTGCCGCACCTTGTCACTAATTTGCCCACTCAGCTGCAAACTGGTGAGCAAAGCCGGTAAATCCTCTTCGACATTGATATTAAAATGCACCGGTCGGCCTTGTTGCAATTTTGGATTAAAACCGTGCAGCTTCACCTGCAGTAACACCTTACCGTCCGGCTGTAATTCCACCGTACTTGCCAATGTCTGATAGCGAAAATCACTGAGTGCTTCAAAGGCTAAATCCATCCCCGATGCTTTTTTCCCCGGCACTGGCTGATATTGATATTGCAAGCGTCCGCCTGGTGCTTCTGCCTGCAAACTGCCGCCTAGCACTTGCCACTGAGCTAGCGGTGCTTTTGTTGTCGGCGTTTTTTTTGTTGTCGGCAGCGCTTTTGTCAACGGTGTTGCTGTCGACGCGAGCCCAGGTGTACGCTGATAACGTAGCGGAATAGTGCCACTAAACACGCCTTCGCCCAACAACTGCCCGGACGGGTGTTGTTTTAACAGTGCCGCCAGCTGCATTTGTTGCACCAACAACCGGAATTCGATGGTTGGTTGTTGTAGATTAAACTGCGTTTCAGCAAGGGCGAGCTGACCGCCAAATATAGCAATTTGTGCCTGAGCTAGCCTGACGTCACCGCTGACAGGTGCTGACCAGTCCGCCCGATACTGCGCGGCGACTCGCGCAGGCCCGGCTTCAAAACCATGATTCAGTTGCCGCAGCACCAGCTCAGGCAGTTGCAGGGTAAAAGATCGCAGATCAGCTTCGAGCAACAGCTGTACAGTTAAACCAGCAAATGCGGTGCGATCATAAATACCAGCCAGTTCGTTCAGCTGTACATTCGCCCGCAACTGTTTCAGCTGCCCGCCCGGTAACTGCAATTGCAAGTCACCTTCGGCGGAAACTTTTCCACGTTGTAACTCCAGCAACTCTGGCCATAATCGGGTCAGTTGCAATGGATTTCCGGCCAGAAAAAATACATCGGCCAATTGCCACTGCATCGAGAGGGCCGCCGGTGACAACGTTGCCTGATAAGTCACTTTTAACGCCTGCGTGTTTTGGACTGAACCGCTTAATTTCAGTGCGGCTAATTGCCCCTGCGCCTGCCCTTGCCACTGCCAATTCATTGTTTTTAGCAGCGGATGCGTTAACTGCCGCACTTCAGCTGTGGCATCCAGTTGCAACTGACATTGCCGCCAGCGCGGTTCAAGGCATTGCAACTGGCCGCTTAGCAGTTGCAAAGCCGCCGATGCGAGTTTCAGTCTGACACCATCGTTAAGCGGATCCTGATAGCTGAATGCGACCCGCAGCGGTTGCAATAAGGTCAGCTGCAATTCATCCGCCTGCCAATATCCGGACAGCTGCAGCTGAATATTTTCCGGCACTAACCCGACGGGTAATCCCTGGATCCAGCCGGCAGCGGCCAGCGCCTTCATATCCAACTGCACCGCAAGCTGGCTGATATTGAGTTGCACCAGTCGTTGCTCCTGCGTGCGTAAATTCAACTGCAGCTGAACTTGCTGGCCATCCCCTTGTAGTTGTAAATCAATCACCTGTTTGCTGCCCTCACGGAACGCCTGCAACGCCCCCTGTAACTGACACCCTTGCTGACGATCCTGACAAGGCCATTGCAATATCAAGTGCGGTAGGTCGATACGTTCAGGTACCCACGTCGGAATAGCTATTTCGGGAAACTGCGGGATCTGGAATTCAGTGTTGGTGTTAGTGCTGATATTTGGGACAGCTGCTGCGGCAATGGCCTCGGTCGGGACAGCCTCGGTCGCCGCTATTCCGGCATTTGCATCGACGACATTCAGCACCGGCGCCAGTTGCAGCTGCTGTGCGCGAACAGAAGGCCAGGGCCAGCCACGCCAGCCAATTTCGAGCCCGCGCACTTGCACATCCCACCATTGTTCGCCTTGTCCTGCCTGCAACGACAATTCTGCCAGCCGGATCTGCTGCCAACCCACAGCAACACCCGATACTTGTAATTGCCGGACCGGCAATAACTGATAACCCAGCAACAGCAGCAAAACCAGCACGATCATTAGTAGCAGCAAAACAGCAAAAGTGCGCCGAAGTATTTTAAGCCATTGAATGCCAATACGTTTTGACGTAACCAACGCTATTACCTTGCCAGAAAAAACCTATCGGAGTATACAGACGCTAGGCGCATCTGACTGAATTTGCAATAAATCCGGTTAAAATCTGTCCGGTATCGCTGCACGCCTGATGCCTGAACGGATACGCGATCTGTGTTGCAATTTGTTACATATTGTATTGGCACGATAACATCAGGACATGGTTAAATGGTCACTCGATTGTTAAATAATTATTACCAGAGAACCCTCATGCGTAAATTACATAAAATTGCCATCGCAGTGGCGCTTGCAACCAGTCTTGCAGCATGCAATAGCCCACAATCCACGCCAAACGCCGCCGCGCTGCCAGCCGGGATCAGCTTAGTTGCCGACCAAAGCCAAACAACCGGTCTGGCTATTCCGCATAAAAAATACAAGTTAGCCAATGGCTTAACGGTGATTGTGCATGAAGACAGCTCAGATCCGCTGGTGCATGTTGATGTGACTTACCATGTAGGTTCAGCACGGGAAGAAGCTGGTAAATCTGGTTTTGCCCACTTCTTTGAACATATGATGTTCCAGGGTTCAGAAAACGTCGACGATGAAGAGCATTTTAAAATCATCACCGAAGCAGGTGGCAACATGAACGGCACCACCAATTCCGACCGCACTAACTATTTCCAGACAGTCCCGGTAAACCAGCTGGAAAAAGTACTGTGGCTGGAATCCGATCGGATGGGTTTTCTGCTGGACGCTGTGACCGAGAAAAAATTCGAAGTGCAACGTGAAACCGTCAAAAACGAACGGGGCCAGCGCGTCGACAACCAACCTTATGGCAGGTTATATGAGCGCGTTTCCCAGGCTTTGTATCCGGATTTACATCCGTATTCCTGGCCGGTGATCGGCTGGATGGATGATTTAAACCGCGCCAACGTCAACGATGTAAAAGCCTTTTTCCTGCGCTGGTATGGTCCGAACAATGCCACATTGACCATCGGTGGTGCCGTGAAAGCAGACGATGTGCTGCCGCTGGTGCAACAATACTTTGGCTCTATTCCGGTTGGCCCTGAAGTCACACCTGCTCCCAAAGAATTACTGATGTTAAGCGAAGATCGTTACATTTCTATGGAAGATAACGTCCATTTACCGTTGCTTTATGTGACTTACCCAACAGTTTACGCCTGGCATCAGGACGAAGCGGCGCTGGATATCCTGTCGGAAATCTTAGGCGGTGGTAACAACTCGCTGCTGTACAAAAACCTGGTAAAAAACCAGACGGCGGTGCAGGCGCAAGTAAGCCACCGTTGTATGGAACTGTCCTGTAGTTTCACGCTGTTGGCATTGCCACACCCGGCTTCAGGCAAAAATCTGGCTGACATCGAAAAAGTGATCCGCGACAGTTTGCTGGAATTTGAACAACGTGGCGTGACCGATGACGACCTGAACAAAGTCAAAGCGAAAATGGAAGCGGCCAACATTTTTGGTCTGCAAAGTGTACAGGGCAAAGTCAGTCAGCTGGCTTACAGCGAAACCTTCTTCGGCCAGCCAGATCAGGTCGCCGATGATATTGCCCGCTATAACGCGGTGACCAAAGCCGACGTGTTACGTGTTTATAATCAGTATATTAAAGGCAAACATGCGGTGCTGATGAGCGTGGTACCTAAAGGCCAAACAGCGATGATTGCCCGCGCTGATAACTTTAAACCGGTTGCCCATGATTTTGGCGGCCCGTCCACCACCAAGGCTGAAGACTTACAGGCCCGTCGTGCCGTGGATAACTTTGATCGCAACGTTCAGCCTAAAGCCAGCGTAAACCCGGCGGTGGAGTTACCGGCAACCTGGCGCACCGACTTAAGCAATGGCATTGCCATTTTGGGTGCGCAAACAACGGAAACCCCAACCACCTCGTTACTGCTGAAAATTCCAAGTGGTCAGTATTACGAAACACCGGATAAAGTAGGTATTTCGTCGATGGTGGCCAGCCTGATGAACGAAAGCACCAAAAACTACAGTACCGAGCAAATGAGTCTGGCGCTGGAAAAATTAGGCAGCAGCATTAGCTTCGGCGCTGAAGCCGAATATCTGACAGTGTTTGTGTCCAGTTTGACCAAAAACCTGCCGGCAACACTGGCGTTGCTGGAAGAAAAATTACTGAATCCGGCGTTTAATGCTCAGGATTTCAACCGGGTACAACAACAGACGTTGCAAGGTCTGCAAAACTCGGAGAAAAACGCCGGTTTCCTGGCGCAACAAGCCTATCGCAAACTGATGTACGGTAACCATATTATGGGTTACAACGGTCAGGGCACACTGGCAACGGTCAGCAAACTGACGGCTGCCGATCTGCAAGCTTATTATCAACAGAACTTTAAACCGGCCGGTAGCCAACTGATTGTGGTCTCAGATATTACCCAGGCTGCAGTACAACCTTTATTAAGTAAAACCCTGCAACAATGGCAAGGTCAGGCGCCAGCACTGAAAGTTGCCACGCCAACCGCCGTGGCCAAAGCCGGTACTATTTATCTGGTCGACAAACCAGATGCACCTCAGTCTGAAATCCGCATTGGCAAACGCAGCATCACCGAAGATATTACCGGTGAGTTTTATCGCGCTGGCCTGATGAATTTCGTGCTGGGAGGTAACTTCAATAGCCGCATTAACCTGAACTTACGCGAAGAAAAAGGCTATACCTACGGCGCGTTTTCTGGTTTTGGGGCCGATAAAGTTGCCGGTGTTTATACCGCACAGGCAGCAGTTCGTGCTGATGCAACCGCCGCTTCGCTGCAAGAGTTCTTAAAAGAAATCGACCGTTATCAGCAACAAGGCATCACCGATGACGAGCTGAACTTTATGCGTCAGGCCATCAATCAGGCTGATGCACTGGAGTATGAAACACCCAATGCCAAACTTGGTTTTATGGCGCAAATCCTGGAACACAAGCTGTCACCGGATTTTGTGAAAGAACGTAATCAGATTGTGGCCAGTATCAGCAAAGAGGAAATTAATGCGCTGGCGAAAAAGCATCTGAACAGCAAAGACATGTCGATTGTAGTGGTTGGGGATGCGAAAAAGCTGCGTCCTGAGCTGCAGGCTCTTGGCTTTGCGGTTGAAGATTACCAACTTTAATTCTCTGCGGTTTTAAAATTGAGGGCAGCTTCGGCTGTCCTCAATTATTTCTTGTGCTAACTTTAGGAAAACAAAGCCGGATCCGGAGGTATTTTGCGTCGACAATATCGAATCAACTGGGGCAGCGCCGCGCTGCTATCTTGGTTATGGGTGAGCACTTCGCTACAGGTTGCCGATGCGCAGCAGCTGCCACCTTTTTCTGTAACCGCCAGTCTGAACCGCACGGCGCTCACTATCCAGATTGAACAACAATTAACCCAAGCCTATCGTGCTATTGGCTATCAACTCAATATTCAATATCTGCCCGCCGAACGCTCGTTAAAAATGAGTAGTCAGGGCAAATTTGACGGTGAATTATTCCGCATCGCCGCTGTTGGCCAGCACTACCCACAGCTGTTGCAAGTGCCGGTGCCACTGGCTCAGGTTCAACTCTATGCCTTTGTGCATGCCGGAAGGGAACATGAATTTGGCCTATGGCAGCAAGATGCAACTTTAAGGATCGGCTTTGTGCGGGGTTTTAAAATGGCTGAGCTATACGATGTCGCAGGCCACAAAACGATGGTGAACACGCCGGGTCAGGCCGTGCAAATGTTGCAACAGAACAAAATTGATCTGCTCATGGAAGATTTGCAGTCGCTACACGAAGCAACGGCGGGCGACGAACAAGCGGCAAACTTAGTCAGACTGCCTGAGGTACTGGCAACGGAGCAATTATTCCATTTTGTCCATCAGCGGCATCAGCACTTAATCCCGGCATTAAGCGAGCAACTACAACGTCAAACAGAGGGCAAAAAGCGAAGAAAATCAGCTTCCGGCAAGGGCGGCGACCAGAAATAACCCTGCGCTTCATCACAACCCATTTGCTGCAGTTTTTGTAAGGTTTGGGCGTCTTCCACCCCTTCGGCCACAGTGTTTAAGCCAAGACTTTTTGCCAGCTGCACTATGGCTTGCACCAGCGGTTCGTCCCTTTTTGACATACATAACGAGCTGATAAAAGACTTATCAATTTTCAACGTGGTGGCATTAAAGCGCCGCAAATAACCTAAGTTGGAATAACCGGTGCCAAAATCATCAATGGCGAAGGTCAGTCCAAGACTGCTGAGCTGATCCAGTTGCTGCTGAATATTCAGCGCTTCGCCAATCAACAACGATTCGGTCAGTTCCAGCTCCAGCGCCGCCGCCGGTAACCCCGCATCTTTGAGCGCTTGTTGCACGGACTGCTCCAACGCGCCATCACGAAATTGCACCGAGGACAAATTCACTGCCACGGTAATGCCGCCGTAGCCTAGCTGCTGCCAACGCTGGCAAGCGCGGCAGGCTTCCTGCAACACCCAATGGCCCAGTTCAACAATCAGTCCTGATTCTTCACACAGCGGAATAAATTCCAGCGGACTGATCACCGAGCCATCCAACTGTGGCCAACGCACCAGCGCTTCAGCTCCGGTGATAGCACCGGTGGTTAAATTGACTTTGGGTTGATAATACAGCTGAAACTGTTGCTCTTTGAGCGCCAGCCGGATTTGCTGCAACAGGTTAAATTTATCGATATTGGCTTTATCAATTTCTTCATCGTAAAAGCGCCAGGTATTGCGGCCGTCACTTTTGGCTTTGTACATCGCCATGTCAGCTTTTTTCGACAACACGTTAAATTCCACGCCATCGCGCGGCACCACGGCGATACCTACAGATCCGGAAATTTCGATATGGGTTTGCATCACTAAAAACGGGCTGCAGGTTTGATTGATCATCGCTTTGGCCAGTAACGACAATTTACCGTCATCGGCGTCCGTGGGCACCAACGCCAGAAATTCGTCACCGCCAAAACGGCATAACATCGCCCCTTCCGGCATTTGCGACAGCAACCGGGTTGCCAACTGCTGCAACACCAAATCACCGGCCGAATGGCCTAACGAATCGTTCACCGGCTTAAAATTATCCAGATCCAAAAACAACACCGCCAGCCGTAAATCGTTGCTGCGACAGTGTTGTAACAGCTGCTGATAAATAATTTCCGCCAGGATCCGGTTTGGCAAACCGGTTAAGCGGTCGTGATGCGCCAAGCGTTCAATTTCCGCCTGGCTGTTGCGCACCCGCTCGTTTTCCCGTTGTAACGAGTCCATCAACTGGCGTAAATCTTTGGTCATCAGGTACACACTAAAACCGGTGATCAGTAAAATCACCCCAATAAACACCACCGTGTTCCAGCTGATCACCGGGATATGCGGGATCAGCAACCCCTGCATGGTGGCCCAGGCCATCAGCGCGCAAAATGCGATAATAAACAGCAGCAATGACACAAAAAGCATACTGCTGCCAAAAAGCGCGGCATAAATTAATACGCCGGGATAACCCAATACCGCAATGTCGCGCAGCCCACCGGCTACCCAGGCCAGCCCCGACAACATCAATACCATCGACCACAACAATAAGTAGGCCGCCAGCAACGACCGTTGATAAAAGGCTGCAGCAGCGGCGCAGCAGAGCGCCAGTGAACCAGTGAGCAACAACAGTTTGGTCGCGCCGTTTACCAGCAGCAGCGCGATCAGCAGTCCTAACAATGAGATGGCAATAATTTGTAATAAGCGGCGGGTACGCAGGTCCTGCAATTGCTGCAGCGCCTGTGACGATCCCGATAATGACGATAGTTTTTCCAGCATAACCTATAACAACCAACTACAGATTTTCGGCGATTTGATAAAGATAGTCGATTGCGGGGTGATGGCGGATTTTTCCATCATTTTTCGCTGTCCGGTGATGGATCCGGTAACAGGGCCCGTGACGCATCGCGCGCTGCTTTAAACTCTTTGCCGGCATACCAGTTTGGCCAGAGCGTGGAATTGGCCAACTCCTGCCCCACCTGATAATACAACCACAAATCCTGCTGTGAACCACGTAAGTCCCAAGCAGGGCTAAATTCATCATTCACTTTGTGATAGTAGTTACTGGTGTAATCACGCCGCTGCGCCAGGCCCCAATCTTTGCCATGAGCAAAACTATCGACGCCGCCGCGCGCATACAACATCGGTACGCCGTAACGGGCTAACTGAAAATGGTCTGAGCGATAATAAAAACCATCTTCCGGCGTTGGCTCAGGCCCGATATAGCGGCCTTGCGCCTTGGCGTATTTATGCAGCATCGGCTCCAATTCAGAAGCGCCATAACCGAAGACCTGCACATCGCGCATCGGACCATAGACATTCATCACATCCATGTTAATCCCGGCAACGGTTTTATTTAGCGGTAACAACGGGTTGGCAGCGTACCAGCGTGAACCGAGCATGCCACGCTCTTCAGCGGTCACTGCAATAAAGGCCACCGAGCGCTCGGGTTTTTCGCCTTGTTGAAACTTCTCGGCCAGCGCCAATAAACCAGCGATACCACCGGCATTATCCTGCGCGCCATTAAAAATTTTGTCGTCTTTACGGCTGAAATCGAGGCCAAAATGATCCCAGTGCGCCATATAAAGCACCAGCTCATCCGGCTGTTTGCTGCCTTTGATATAACCAATCACGTTACTGGAATCGATTTCGCGGATCTGGTTTTTGATACTGATATTGGCTTTGCCGCCTAAAACAAAGGGCTGGAAGTTTTTGTCCAGCGCTTTTTTACGCATCGAATCAATAGTTTGATTGGAGGCGGCAAAAATCTGCGTCGCAGACTCAGTGGTGACCCAACCTTCTACTGCGGCTTTGTGTTGGTTTTTATTCGGATCAGCCAGCTCAAAGCGGATCGGACTGGTGCCCGCCACCACATTCCAGCCATAAGCTGCAGCGTCAGTCTCATGAACGATCAGCGCCATCGCCGCGCCCTGGCGTGCCGCTTCTTCAAACTTGTAAGTCCAGCGACCGTAATAAGTCATGGCTTTGCCGGTAAAGAGCTTGGGATCGCCGGTAGCAAAACCCGGATCGTTGACAAACATCACCACGGTTTTGCCTTTGACGTCGATATTTTTATAGTCATTCCAGCCATATTCCGGCGCGACGATGCCGTAACCGACAAACACCAGTTCGCTGTCTTTGACTTCAATTTGCGGCAACATCCGCGTCGACCACGCCATCATTTGCGTTTTATAAGCCAGGCTTGTTGGCAGTTTGTCGCCACTGAATGTCAAAGCCGACACCGCCACCGGATCAATCTGCACCACCGGCACCGCCTGGCGATAACTGTTGTTGGCAAAAGGCGTTAGCCCCAACCGTTTAAAATTCTGCTCGATATAAGCGACAGTGCGCTCTTCGCCGACGGTCGCCGGTGCCCGGCCTTGTAGCTCGTCGGAAGCGACTTCTTTGAAATATTTACCGAAGTTGCTGCTGAATTCGGTTTGTTGTAGTTGCGGTTGTTCTGGTAGAGCATTGGCAGCCTGAATACATGGCGACAGCGCTAAAGCTGTCATCAGTAACTGCCAGTTGCGCGGAAACAATGGTTTTTTCATGCTGGGATCCGTGGTTGGGTTGGCGTACTACCCTGCGGGTGAGTACGCCCTACCGTTGTAATTTCCGAAAATGGTTTATATTCAAATAGTAGGGTGGACTCGGCCGAAGGCAAGTCCGCCGTTAGCGTCATTTACGCTTTATACGCAAACGCCGAAAGCCCAAGCTCTGCCAACACTTTATCAAGGTGCGCATAAGCCTCTGGTGTTGGCCCCGGATAATCGCCGGCTATCGGCACATTACCAACATAACCAATATCTTTGGTGCCTTCTGGCGTGGCGAAAAACGCTGCCACCACTAAGCCACGCAGGTGACTGAAAGCATTGGCAATACGCTTAAACTGCTGCGGTGTTTGCTCATTGTTATAAGCGATATCGTCAATGATCGTCAGCCGCTGTGCTGGCGTCAGTTTGGCAAAAATCGCCTGATAGCGCATCGTTGCTTCGTCGTCCAGCCAGGTCAGTGCCGCCAAAATGACCGGGCGGTCTTGCTGCTGCCGCTCATAAGGCGCGCTGATCCATTCGTCCACCACCGCTGGCACATTGACTTCGGACGCTGCGGGCACCTGGCCATCGCGTGGGATCAGAATGTCGGCGACAATCGCCAACAGCGTCAGCTGGGCGGCAGTCATCGTCAGCGGCCAAGGCGATTTGGGCGGCATAATTAAGTTTGGATCTTTGCCGTAACCTTTGTTTCCGACCGGCGTTAACTTTAAATCCGGCCAGTGTTCGCCGGTTTTGGCGGCTGTGGCAGGAACTGCGGGTGCCGCATTGCCAGCCGGCTTTTCACAACCGGCCAACAGCGGCAGCATGGTACTTGCGGCCAGCGCCGCCAATAGCTTTAACGAATCACGCCGGGTCATGCCCGACTGATACTGATAGCCTGGGTCTGCTGAATTCAGCTTGGTATTTTTCGTCATCTCAGACAGCTCCTTTCATTAAACTACCCGCCGCCAACTGCTCAGCCAGCCAGGCTGAATTGCGCATCGCCAGCGTCATAATGGTCAGGGTACAGTTTTTATGCGGATTCGAAGCGAACACGCCGCCATCCATCACAAACAGGTTCGGACAATCCCAGGTTTGGCCCCATTGATTAGTCACCGAGTCTTTGGGCGATGCGCCCATCCGGGTGGTACCCACTTCATGGATGATCTGGCCGCCTTTTAAAATGGCCTGCTCCGGCGTTGGCAGTTCGCCCACCGTCGCACCCATTTCGGTCAGGATCGCCTTGGCCGTTTGCAGACCGTGCTCCACCTGATTCAATTCATGCTCGGACCATTTCCAGTGAAACCTTGGCACCGGAATGCCCCATTTGTCTTTCACCGAAGGGTCAATATCCATATAACAATGCTCGTTCGGTACCATCTCGCCGCGCAAGGCAAAATGCACATAAGCACCGTATTTATTTTTGACCTGCTTTTTTAGATCCTTACCATAACCTTGCAGACTGGTATCGATACTGGCGCCCGGTTCACTAAAACGGCCACCCAGTTCAAAGTGATAACCGCGCGGAAACTTCAGCTCTTTCTTGGCTTGTGCCTGATGGCCCCACCACGGAATAAACAAATGATTCGCAGTGTGGCCATCTTCGTTGTAAATCGGCCGGCCTTGCAGCGCTGGCACCATGGCGCCAAAATTGGCACCGGTCGAGTCCATAATATTTTTGCCAACCTGACCGCTGGAATTGGCCAGGCCATTTGGATGCTTGGCGCTTTTCGAATTGAGTAACAGCCGCGCCGATTCACAGGCACTGGCTGCCAGAATAACCACCTTGGCAGTTAACTTATGTTCGGTGGCCGTTTTTTTATCAATGTAACTAAGCCCAACCACATTACCTTTGTCGTCAACATCCACCGATTTCACCATGGCGTTAGTCAGCACCTGCAAATTGCCGGTGGCTTTGGCCATTGGAATAAGGGAGGTCGTGGTTTGAAAGGCCGCGCCAATCGAACAACCATGACCGCATGGCGTGGCATAAAAACAAGCAGCGCGGCTATCCAGCGGCCGGGTTAACACGGCGCGGTGCATCGGCGCTGTTGGAATGCCAAGCTTTTTCGCAGCAGCAGCCACGAATAATTCCGGAATACGCGGTAGCGGCGGCGGTTGTAATACACCTTCCGGCGAAGGTGGCATATCGTCCAGGCCGGTATTGGTGCCGCAGACGCCAACTAAAGCTTCGGTTTTATCGTACCAGGGCGCAATGTCGTTATATTCAAAGGGCCAGTCGGCGCCCAGTCCATCACGGCTTTTGCCTTTAAAATCATGTTCACTAAAGCGCAAAGAATAACGACCCCAGTGATTGGTGCGGCCACCGAGCATCCGCGCCCGCCACCACAAAAATTCGGAATTTTCAGCGCTGGTGTAAGGCTCGTCCGGCACCTGCCAGCCACCATCGACGGTGGCGTCATAAAAACCAAAATCTTTATCGCTATTGCCCGCGCCCATCAACGGCGCTTCGCCATTGCGTTTAAACATCGGGGTCTCGGCTTTCGGGTCATAATCACGCCCCGCTTCCAGCAATAATACTTTGCGACCGGCTTTGGTCAGCTCATAAGCGGCCATGGCGCCACCTGCACCCGAACCAACGACCAGTACTTCAGCTTCAAAGTTGCTCATCAGTTCAGCTCTTTAATTTTAATATTCTTAAACCAGACCTGGTCACCATGATCCTGCAGGCCAATATGGCCGGATTTCGCTTTGGCAAAACCATCCCATTTCGCAAATTTACTGGCTGCCAAAAGTGCCTGCCATTCCGGGCTGTCGATGGTGACTTCGGCCGTTTGCACGCCATTTTGCCAAATGGTCAGCTTGCTGTTTTGCAACCGAATTTTGGTGCTATTCCACTCACCCGCCTTTTTGTGCGATGACGCAGGTGAAGCAATCATGTCGTATAACGAACCTGAAAGGTGGGTCGCCAGCTTGTTATCTGAATGGCGTTCGTTGTCCAGAATCTGAATTTCCGGCGCATGGGCGTAAATAGTGTTACCGGTTTCATCAACCAGCACAAAAATACCACTGTTGCCGACTTCGGCAATTTTCCAATCAAGCAGCAGCTCAAAATTCTGGTACTGTTTTTTGGTCAGAATGTCACCACCACCACCTGCGGCGAGCTTCATCGCACCGTCTTCAATCTGCCATTTGTCGCTTAAATCTGCTTTTTTGAAATTACGCCATTGCGACATATCGCTGCCATTAAACAGCAACTGCCAACCTTGCGCTTTTTCTTCATTATTTAGCACATTATCTGCGGCCAGCGTAGGTACGCTGAGGGTTGCAGCAAGCAGCATGGTCGATGCAAGTTGGGTGAGTTTGATGAGTTTCAAATCGGTTCTCCTTGGTGTTTGACTCTGCTCTGACGGCAGACGGTGGTTCAGCTGACCTGATTATTGCAGCAAAAGCACGATTTTTGAGCTGTAATTCACGCTGGCTGCGGTTAACTGTATGCGTTGTCAGCCATTTTGGCTATCAGAAAATTTCGGCAGGACAATGGGCGCCAACTTTGAATGTAACCCGTTACATACTGAATGCATTTTTGCCGCTTTGATCGCATGTGAAAAGTACGATTGCTGCTTTTGCCATTTGGTCATTTTTTTAATACCAATCTGTGGTACTGGTGTCGGCTATGGCAAGTTTCTGGTGTCAGCACCGCCACATTGCTTGTTGTATGGTTGAACACCAAAGTAAAAACGGCTAATTTGGCTACATCATTATCGCCATGGCAAGCGACAGATTTTGGCTACTGAGCCATCTTATTAAAGGATTAATTCGATATGACCCAACAAGACACAACATCGCAGTTTGAAGAAATACTACGGCGTCCGGCCCAACCAGATGGTGATAATTTGTGGGCTTTTGTTGTTTTGCCCGAATTCGCCAGTGCCAAACTTCCAAGGCGTGGCAGGACCTCCATTGAAGGCTCCATCAACGGTCATGCCTTCCAGGCCACGCTGGAGCCGGATGGACAATTAAGTCATTGGCTGCGGCTGAACGAGGATTTACTCAAAACCGCGGGCTTAAACTTCGGCGATATTGCCAGGTTTGAAATCAGGTCGGTGGCAGCAGAGCCGGAACCGGAAATTCCGACGGATTTGTATCACGCGCTACAAGCTGCACCTGCGGCCCGGGCGGTTTGGGACGACACCACGCCCCTCGCCCGGCTGGATTGGATCCACTGGGTAACGTCAGCCAAACAAGCCAAAACCCGGCAGAAACGGATTGTCGAGGCTTGTGACAAGCTCAGCTCCGGCCAGCGGCGGGTTTGTTGTTTTGATCCCTCAGGGTTTTACAGCAAAGCCTTTTGCGCGCCAAAGGCGGCGGACTAGCACTGTTGTTTGTGTGGTTACTGACTTAGATCTGCGGTTTCCAGATACAGCTGTGTGGCAGAAATACCCATCGCCTTCAGCAGCTGTAACGTGGCTGCGCCGTCAGTGGTAGCCAGAGTGACCGGCGTTGCCGGTAATTCCGGTAACTGTAAAATCTGATCAAAACTAGGCGCAGCAGCGATGCGATGCAGTAAAAAATGGCTGTTCGCAACACTGAACACATCATACCGGGCGTTCGTTGCAACGCTTAATTGCTGTAACGGCCGACGGTATAACTGACGGGCAAAAGTGAGCTGAATATTGTCCAGCCATAAACGGCCACCCCGTTCAAAATGCCCCTGATACACCGCAGCACCGATGTCAAAAGTCTTGCCTTCAATTAGCAGACGCAGATCAAAATTTTGCGGCAGCAGCGTCAGTTGCTGGCCATCACGCAATAACGCCAACACCGCCTGCTGTTCGGCAGCCGGCAGTGCCAACTGATACACCAACTGATAATCATGCGGCGCCCGGTACAGCGGCAGATGGGAAGCCAGCACGGTATCACCCGCAGCAAATAACACCATGCCATGGCTGCCCATATAGCTATGCTGTTTGTGGTCTTGTTGGTGGTCTTGCTCAGTTGCAATCAGCGATATTGGCATGCAGCAGAGGATGAATAGTAGGGAAAATAGGCGCATTGATGAGACCTTTTTGGCATAGATAGATGCGGATTAGTGTATCAGTCGGTTGCTGAAAGTCACAGCTGAGTGCCTTAGTGGCAAAGCTGCTGCTTTGATTGTTTAAAAAGCGTTTCGCCGATGGCGAGTTACTTATTTTGCTTCGCCAAAATAAGTAACCAACAAAAGGCGACCCCGGATCGCTCGAAAGCCCGGAAGTTTGTCTCGATTTTGAGGCAACTGCGCAAACTCGCGGTTCGCTAACGTCGAACCGCTCAAACAGTGCGCAGTTTTAAAACCTCAAAACCGGCCAAACATCCGGCTCGCTTTAAGGGGCGGAAAAGCGCTTAGCTTCACACTTCAAACTTGAATCAAACGTTTATAATCTGGACTTTTGCACGGAAGATTTCCATGCGCCAAAGCCTGAATAATTTGCTGCATTTCGCAGACATCCCACTGCCTTTCTCACTCCCGTAGTCACAACTGGTGCTGATAGGCAGTTGAAAGTATGAATAAAAACTTTTAAGTTGAAACATCGATTAATATGAGAAATTACTGAAGTCATGGGTTCCGTGCCTGTTGAAAACATACTGCTAAATCTACGGGGAGGAGTATCGTGTCTTGGAATCCAGACAAGTTCCAGAAGGAGATCGGAGAATTACTGGCAGCATTCAATGCTGAATTTTTATCCGGTGCCGCAAAACATCTTAGTGAACCAAACGGGGAACAAAAGCAATCATTACAGGTACTCAGTAACCTTGATGTAGTGCAAGTTCAAAAGAGGCTTGATGGTATAATTTCACAAATCGAACTTGAATTACGTAGACAATGTCAACAATGCATGACTGGCAACGATTACCTTGAAAAAGACATCAGAATTATAACGAATAACTATTTTTATACTGGATGTATCCGTTCAAAAGTAATTGGCGAGATTAATTCCACAATATCCCAATTGAATAACCTTGTAATACACGCTCGAGTTCATCTAGAAATACTTAATAGAAACTCGGGCCTTTGTGGGTTCCTGAAAGGGTTATTTACTGGATATACAAATCCCATAGATGGTGTAGCACATGCTCTCGGAAAAGGCTCCATACAAATGGAAGTCGGCTCCAGTACTCAAGGGTTTAATACAACTGCCCTACTTGCAGGTCAATCCATAGATGCTGTATCTCAATTTTTGAAGGTTACAGTACTTGAAACTTGGAACGCCTTTGGTGCTTATTTGGAAGATAATGCTAATTGTAAATTTTAGGGTCAGAACAAAACTAAGTTGAATTTCCGAATTTCGCTCAAAGGGGATAATCCGAAAGTAAGCTTTTGCTCTTCATCCCCGTAAAGCGAGCCGCTTTAAAATCGACTGTTTGAGGTTTTAAGCCGACAACTGTTTGAGCGGTTCGACGGTAGCGAACCGCGAGTTTTGTCGGCGCCTCAAACTGTTGATTTTATTGCGGGCTTTCGAGCGATCCGGGGTCGCCTTTTCTTTGGTATCTTTCTTTTGGCGAAGCAAAAGAAAGATACTCGCCACAGGCGAAACGCTTTTAAAACCAGCCCGGATTGGCAATCGAAAAACACAGCATCCATTGTTTGCCAACAAATAAAAAAGCCGGAACATGCAAAGCAAACTCCGGCTTTTAAAAAATGGCGAACAACACAGCCGAAACTGTTACTTAACGTCAGCCCGAGAAGCATCCCGCGCTGCGCGGAACTCTTTGCCTTCGTACCAATTCGGCCAGGCGTCGGAGTTCGCCAACTCAGCACCCACCCGGTAGTACAGGAATAAGTCTTGCTGGGCGCCGGACAAGTCCCAGTTTTCGTTATATTCGTCTTCTACTTTGTGGTAGCAACAGGTGTTGAAGTTTTTCGCTTGCGCCAAACCCCATTCTTTACCATTGGCGACGCTATCAACACCGCCTTTGGCGTACAGCATTGGTACGCCGGCTTTAGCCAGGTTGAAGTGGTCTGAGCGGTAGTATGAACCTGCTGCCGGATTCGGCTCTGGCGCGATATAACGGCCCTGCTCTTTGGTGTATTTCTCTAAAATCACTTCCAGCTCAGAATTGCCCTTGCCGACCACCACCATATCTTTCATCGGGCCATTGACGTTCATCACGTCCATGTTGATGCCAGCGACAGTTTTATTCAGTGGGAACAATGGGTTTTTCGCATACCAGGCTGAGCCCAGCAGACCACGTTCTTCCGCAGTCACTGCGATAAAAGCCACGCTGCGTTTTGGTTTTGGCTGGGAAGCGTAATATTCGGCCAGCGCCATCAGGCCGCCGGTGCCGGATGCGTTGTCGACTGCGCCGTTAAACACTTTGTTTTTCGGGTTAGAAAAATCAACGCCCAGGTGATCCCAGTGCGCCATATATAGCACTACTTCATCCGGTTTTTCGCTGCCTTCAATAAAACCAGCGACGTTGCCTGAGGTCAGCTCACGCACGTTGTTTTTCACGCTCACTGAAGCTTTGATATTGAGTGGCACTGGCGTGAAGTCTTTGCTCAGGGCTTTTTTACGCATTGAATCAATGGTTTCACCCACACCGGCAAACAACGTCTGCGCAGATTCTGTGGTTACCCAGCCTTCAATGGCGGCGCGATCGGCGTTTTTATTTGGGTTGATCAGGTCAAATTTGGTGGCAGAACCGCCGGCGACCACATGCCAGCCATAAGAGGCAGCATCAGTTTCGTGGACGATGAGTGCCATCGCAGCGCCTTGACGGGCCGCTTCTTCAAACTTGTAAGTCCAGCGACCGTAGTAGGTCATGGCGTCGCCGGTGAACAGGTTTGGATCCTTGGTGGCAAAACCCGGATCGTTGACGAACATCACCACGGTTTTGCCTTTCACGTCCAGGCCTTCGTAGTCGTTCCAGTTATATTCCGGTGCCACAATGCCGTAACCGACAAACACCATCTCAGATTCTTTCACTTCTGAAAGTTCGGTGACGCGGGTGGTCCAGGTGAACATTTGCTCACGATATTTAAATGCTGCCGGGGCTTTTTCGCCCGTGAACGTCATGCTGGACACTTCTTTCGGGTCAATTTGTACCAACTGCACTGGCTGGACAAAACTGTCGCCGGACAGTGGCTTTAAGCCGATTTTTTTAAAGTGTTCCGAGATATACGCCAGCGTTAGCTCTTCGCCTTTGGTGGCTGGCGCGCGGCCTTGAAATTCATCTGAAGATAAGGTTTTGATGTATTCGCCCAGTTTTGGGTTCATCAAAGTGTCAACTAACGCAGTGGCTGGTGCTGCTTCGGCAGCAGCAGGTGTTGTCGCTGGTGTTGTTTGAGCAGCCTGCTCAGTCGGCTTTGGCGGCTCAGAACAAGCAGCCAGGCCAAGGCAGGTGGTCAGCGCCAGCGTTGTTCCTGAAAACCAAAAATTCGCTTTCATTCAAAGCTCCATGGTTGTTATTCGAATTTTATTAGAATGGCCGCTTGCAGTTGGCAGCACCGAATGCTGAACATTCTTTGGTGTGAGGCTCACCGCGCGGTGCGCCGATGGTAACGCAGTGGCGGAGCTCTTGGCTAGTCTGTCTGACGCAGCGCGCTTTGGCTTGGCCTCAGCCTGCCACTTTGCGGCAGGCTCAATAAAGCCATGATTTATTGATGTCCCCAAGGCGTCGGCGGTGTCGCTACTGGCTTGGTTAAATCAAATTCAACTTCAAATTCACGGCCTTCACGTTTTAAGCCATAACGGTACACTTTGCCGGGGATAATTTCGACAAACCAGGTGTTACCGGTAGAGGCTTGCATCTTGTTGGCAGCGAACATGGTTTTGGAATGTTGATCCACCGGAAAAGCTTGTTTGTTGGCGGTGCCAGGGGCTGATGTATCGCCACCGTACATGGTGACTTTATCGGACGTGCCGTCTTGATGCCGGTGATCGTGTTTTAAGCGCAGGCCTTGCTCGGTTTTGGTAATCACCCAGGTTCTGGAATGATCGTCACCGACATGAAACGGTACTTTGAGCTCGGTATCGCTGCATTCACGCACATGCATCACCATGGTTTTACTCAGCATATCTTTATCGCTGTCGTTACTTTTCACCAGCTTGCCGGCAAAAGCCTGACCGCAATAGGCTTTGATCTGGTCGAAAAATTGCTGTTGTGATGTTGGCAGCGGGTGCGCGGCAGCATGGTTGTGGGCATGAGCGTGAGAAACAGCACCAGCCGACAACAACAAACTGGTAAATATAGCGGTACGTTGAAACTTCATAACTTCTCCTTTTTCCCGACTATAACCAGCTGTGTCCGTCACGGCAACCCAAGCACTGGTTATAGCTCTCGTCATAGCTCTCGTTTTAGCCCAGCCGCTCACCGATTGCGCCGCCCCCGAATGAGTGACAGCTGCTGTAGAATTAGCCATACTGAATTTACTTCAAACCAGCGGACCCGGTCGCCATGCCTGCCCTGCCCTCACCGCGGCTATTGATGGGAATTTTTGCCAAAGCCGAGAATTTTGGCCGTATTGCTGACACGCCGTTTGGCGTTGGTTATCAGTTGCAAGGCGTGGCTGTTGCCGTGAGTTTTTTTGGTCATCATGTCTATTTTGGTTATCAACAGGCAGTGCTGGTGCTGGCCAATGAAAGTCAGGTTAGTTTTGCCGAAGCCGATCATCCTGCCAACCGCGAATTACTTGATAAAATTTATGCGATTGATCAGCAATATAGCCAGTAGCGGCACCCTTGATCACGTCAGAAGCGCAGCTGTTGCATCAGACAGGCTTCATTATGCAAACGTATGCAGGATCGGCGCGGGCCGCGGCCTTTGTGCTAGCATAAATCCAAACATGTCAGCGATGAACCTAATAAATGAACAAATTCAGATGTTTAGCACTAATTTCTGCGACAGCTTTGACGCTTATGGCTTGTAATCCAGCCAGCGACGCCAAGCCGGCGGCAACCATAGCAGCACCTTTGTCAGCCACCGCAGCAACCCCTGCTGTCACAAACAACAGCAGCGGCAAAATTGTTGTTTATCAAGCCTTTACCCGGTTATTTGGCAACAGCAATACTACCAATCAACGTTTTGGCACCGCGGCAGAAAATGGTGTGGGTAAATTTAATGATATTAACGATGCTGCACTTGTTGCGCTAAAAGGCATGGGCGTATCGCATTTATGGCTCACCGGCGTGCCACACCATGGGTTGGTCGCCGACTACAGCGCTTTTGGTATTAGCGCAGACGATCCAGACGTGATTAAAGGCCGCGCCGGTTCGCCTTATGCGGTGAAAGATTATTACAGTGTCAATCCAGACTTAGCCGTTGATCCTGCCAAACGGCTCGATGAATTTAAGGCATTGATCACACGTGCGCATCAGCACGGTATCAAAGTGATTATCGACATCGTGCCAAACCACGTGGCGCGCCATTACGAATCGCTGGGCAAACCCACAGACGTACGCGATTTTGGCGCTGATGACAACACAACGCTGGAATACAGCAAACACAACAACTTCTATTATGTACCGGGCCAGGCTTTCGAACTGCCAGATATTCCAGCTGAATTTACCCCACTTGGCGCGGAAGCCCATCCACTAAAAGATGGCAAATTCGCCGAAATGCCCGCCAAATGGACCGGCAATGGCGCACGCGCCGCCAAACCCGATTTTAATGACTGGTATGAAACGGTGAAAATAAACTACGGCGTCAAACCGGACGGCAGCTACGATTTTGAGCGTTTACCCGCCGACTACGCCAACAAAAACCACGCAGCACACGCCGCTTTCTGGCAAGGCAAAGAGTTACCCGATTCCTGGTTAAAATTCCGCGATATCACCAAATTCTGGCTGGAAATGGGCGTTGATGGTTTCCGCTTTGATATGGCTGAAATGGTGCCGGTAGAATTCTGGAGCTTTTTAAATAGCAGCATCAAATTGCAAAGCCCGGATGCGTTGCTGTTGGCAGAAGTCTATCAACCGCAGTTATATCGCGACTATGTGCAGCTTGGAAAAATGGATTATCTGTACGACAAAGTCGGTTTTTACGACAGCTTAAAACTGTTGATGCAAGGTAAAGGTACCAGCTCTGAAGTACTGGCTAAACATGCTGAAGTGGCTGATATCGACCAACATATGCTGAAGTTTCTGGAAAACCATGACGAGCAGCGTATCGCCAGCCCGGAATTTGCAGGCGCTGCCGAAAAAGGCAAACCAGCGATGGTGGTGTCGACGTTAGTCGGCAAAGCGCCAACCTTATTGTATTTTGGTCAAGAAGTCGGTGAAGCCGGTGCTTTGGACGCCGGTTTTGGCAAGCCGAGCAGAACCAGTATTTTTGATTATGTTGGCGTGCCGGCGCATCAGGGCTGGCTCAATGGCGGCAAGTACGATGGCGGTGGGTTAACGGCTGAACAAGCTTCTTTGCGGGCTTTTTATCAGCAATTGCTGAAATTCAGCAGTGAAGCCAGCGCCCTCAAAGGCGAGTTCGTGTCTTTGCATCCGCTCAATCTAACCAGCCCAGGCTACAGCGAACAACAACTCAGCTTTGCCCGCTTTGATGACAAGCAGCAGCTGTTGGTGGTGAGTAATTTTGCCGAAAAGCCAGTCAGTTTTAACCTGCAATTGCCGGCTGATTTAATCAAAACCTGGCAACTATCTGCAGCGCCAGTCGTTTTTACTGACCTCTTCAGCCAACATCAACAGAGCACCAACCCGGCGAAGCAACATCGCCTGACCATCGAATTACCTGCCTTGGGATCCGTGGTATTGCAGCGCCAGTAAAAACAATCTCACGCTTGTGTTGGCCACCGCACAGACGGCGAAACGAATTCGCCGTCACTCTCTGTGCCTCTATTCATTACCGACGACCATTCATGCTAAAAACAATTGCAATAATTCTATTGATCTTATGGGTGCTGGGTTTTGTATCCCCGCTGGCGATTGGCAACTTGCTGCACATTTTACTGGTGTTTGCAGTGGTGCTGTTTCTGGTTGATGTCATTCAGGGGCGGCGGTTGTAGTCGTCAGGCTCTGGCAGCAATGCGGCGCGCCTGTAAGCAAAGACACCCTGAAGGTCAAAACTGACATTCAGTGCATAACCATGCATCAAATAGCTGATACCGAACCGTCACTTTGCTGCCTGCAGGCACTGCGGCACTGAGGGCTGTGGTGATGCTAAACCACAGATAACTTTCATTAAAGCCGGTTAAAGCCGCGGCCTCAAAGCCAAAGTACTGATTTACCGATGGATAAAGTGCTTTAAAGATACTTTCTTTGGCAGAAAAGAGTAAGGTCAACGGACAACGAAGCTGGCGGCTGAGCAGCGTAAACTGTGGTTGTTCAAACGGATGTAACACTGTGCTCTGTAGTTCCAGCTCTTGCTGTTGGCTCATGTAAAATTCAATATCAGCGCCAATACCACGGCAAGTATCTGCCCGCGCTACCATCGCCAACGCCAAATGATGACTGTGCGTTATTGTCCCTACAACACCCGATGGCCACAATGGCGCGCGGTTTTCTGCAGTGCCGGTCTGCACATCCCGGATCCCGAGTTGTGCCATGGTTTGCTGCGCACACCATCGACCGGCAAGGTATTCCGCACGACGGTTTGGCACGGCTTGCATCAGACTCGGCGGGAAAAAAATACCTAACGAATCAAAATCGGCTGGGGTGTGCAAGGTCAGATCAAAGCGGACGAGCAAACATGGCAGGCTGAGCAAAGACCTGAATTCAGCGAGTGGCGCAAATGGCATAACGGCCCCCTGAACACTTTAAAAGTCGCGGCGAAACACCTGCGCCACCACAAAAACGCGGCTAGCGCCTCTGTGGTGGCAACACTGATCAATAACGATAGGTAAATGAAGCGCCAACGGTACGTGGTGTCACCGTCGCGACGTACCCATTCACATAAGCCCAACTCGCCGGATCGCGGGACGTCACGCCGTATTCGTCAAACGCATTATTGACAAACAGATTCAGCTGCCAGCTATCTTGATGATAACCCGCAGACAACCGGGTCAGCACATAATCGCCGGCAGTCCGTTCTGCGGTATTATTCAAATCACCATAAAACTCGCCAACATAATTGGTATTGATATCCAGCTGCCAGGCTTCAGTCAGCCACCAGGTTAATCCCAGACTCGCGCTGGTGCTGGGTGCGGAGTTCAGTTCGTTGCCAATAGCGCTGGCAAAACTCACCGGCGCGCGAGCAATTTCCGATTGCAACAAACCAACCGCGGCATGCAGCTGAAAGTCATCGCCGAGCATGCTATAGGCTTCCAGTTCCAGACCATAGCTGTGTGCAGCATCGATATTAGTGATGGTGCGGGTGCTGCTCAGCGCCTGATAATCGCTGAAATCATTCCAGAACAAGTTGGCACTGAGACTGATGTCGCCGGAGCCGAGCACCGAGCGTGAACTCAGCTCGAAGGTGTTCACCTTTTCCGAATCGTAATAGTAATATTCGTTGGTCATATTGTTCAGTGCGCCGCCACCGGCGTTGTAACCCTGCCGTGCGCTAAGTGACAAGGTGGTATGTTCCGCCGGATGGTATTGCAGCACTAATTTGGGCAGGGTAAAGGTTTTACTGTTATCAAGCTGCGCCCGGTTCCATTTGCCACGGCTAAACAACGAAAAATCCCGTTGTTGACTTTCATGTTCAACGCGGGCACCACCGGTCAGGTTCCACGTTTCTGAGAAACGGTAATTGCCTTCGCCGTAGATGGCTTTGGAATCACTGCTGTCGTCGCCAAAGTACTGAGTCAGACCCTGGCTGTTAAAATTCTGTTCGCGGGAAAAGTAAGCAACCCCAACAAAACCGGAGTGACTGTGTTTACTGTCGCCAACCGATAATTTGCTGTCGACTGTCCATTCTTTTTGGTGCATCCGCACATCGGATTCGTCGCTGGCGTCCGCTTCATAACCATCAAAGCCCCATTGATGATCCAGATAGGCGACTAAAGTTTCTACGGCCATCAACGGCGCCAACTGATAGTCGAGTTGCAGGCTGTGGGTATCGGCTTCAGTTTTCATCTCACGCTGGAACAACGGGATATAGTCTTGTGGATTTTTCGCATCAAAAAACAACCGGCCGGCATTGCCCTCTTCCTGATAGTGGTTGTAGCTGTATAACAATTTCAGGTCTTGGTTGGCTTTGGGTGTCCACAGCAACTTGGCGCGGCTGTTCTGGGTTTCCAGCGCGGCAAAGTCGGTTTTTGACGGATTGCTGGCATAAACTACCGGGTTGGAATAGGTATCGCCGTTGATCCACTGTGTGGCGACACGGACCGCCAGCTCGTCTTCCACAATCGGCGTCGAAAATGCCAGCGCACTGTCTAAAAAGTTGTGTTGATTGCGATAACCAAGGCGCAGTGCACCTTCCGTTTGCATCACCGGATCACGGGTGCGCACAATCACCGCGCCACCGATGCTGTTGCGGCCATTACTGGTGGATTGCGGGCCACGGAACACTTCGACCTGCTCGATATCCCACAGGCCGGTATCGCCGGTCACTTCTGCCACAAAGGGCTGCGCCACCCCATCCACCAGATGGCTGACCCGCGCCCTGGCGCCACCGGTAAAGGAGTTAAAACCGGTGGCCGATCCATTGCCTGACACGCCGCGGATATCCGGCACAGCACCGGTCAGTACCACCACGTTGGCAACGTCTTTGAGCGCATCTGACATCGAAACAATTTGACCGCTGTCCAGCATCTGCTGATTAATCACCGCCACTGAGGCTGCGGTATCTTTGAGTGAACGCTCGGTTTTTTCACCGGTGACGGTAATGACTTCAATCGATTCCCGCGCTTTACGCTCCGCCTCGCCGTCTGGTGTCAGCGCTGCCTGCGCCGTCACGCTGCCGCTACTGATCAGCATGGCCAGAACCAAAGGTTTCAGCACAAATTTGTTATTGATTTCCATGTTTGACAACTCCCGATTTAAACACCCATTAAAAAGTGACGGCAAAGTAGCACAAACATTTTAACATATCAATTGCGAATCATTCCTATTTACATTAAAATCGGCACGTTTTCAAAAGGATCTTGTGATGCTGAAATTAATCCTGGTCATCGTCTTGCTGTTTATTGCTGTTCTACTGTGGTATGGCAGCAACCGACACCAACGTTTACTAAAAAAACCACTGTCGCGCCGTTGGCGGCACGTTGGCACTCTGGCGGCTGTTGCGGCAACGACGACGGCCGCGTTGCAATTCAGTATGTCCACCACGATATTTTTCAGCTTATTGCTGTTGATGTTGTGGTTGATGCTGCTGCCTTTTGCCACTTTATTCCGTGCCGGAGGCCGTCATGACGAGACCTGACCGAACCTCTTCCCCCAAAAAAGACTGGCTGCAAAAAACACTGGCCGGTGTTTTTGCTGGTTTAGCCATCGCTTTTGCTTGTGTTGGCTTTTTTGTCTGGTATGGCCCGGGTGCGATTGAGTCTGGCGACAAAACTCAGTTTGCAATGTGGCTGGTGACGCCAGTCTGGCTGGTAATTTTGGCCGGGGTTTATCTATTTCCAAGCGGCCGACGTGCCTGGATAGTGCTTGGTAGCATTACCGCCCTGTTGTATTGCAGCTTTTTTCTATTACGGAGTCTGGCATGAAAGTCAGGGCTGACATTTTACGAACTTACCAAAGCTTACATACCTGGACCGGCATCTGCGCCGGTTTATTGTTGTTTATCGGTTTTTACGCCGGTAGTCTGACCATGTTTAAACATCAGTTGCAGCAGTGGATCAGCCCGGCGTTATCTGCGGCCGGAGCCGACAATCCGACGCCTGCTTCGCTGAGCGATTGGCAGACCTTGTTAGATACCACGTTACAGCAACCGGCACCGGCGCTGCAGGCTGGTTTTACCCTGGATTTACGCGAAAGTGCACCGGTGATCCGCTGGTACAGTCAGGGCAACGCGCGTGGATTACTGCTGGACAATCAGCTGACCGAAGCCCGGCTGGTTACGCCGAACCAACAGGACGCGTCGAGCCAGCCGAACCAAATCGTGTTGCAACAGCACACCGAAAACCGCTTTGCCGATCTGCTGGATTATCTGCATCGAAGCGCTGGCATTGGCGGCGAAATTGGCCATGATCAGGCAGGGGTTTATCTGCTGGGCATTGCCGCAGTGCTGTATTTTCTGGCGTTAGTATCAGGGGTGGTGATCCTGCTACCGACCCTAACCAAAACATTTTTTGCGCTCAGAACCAGCAAAGGCAGCAGCCGCTTCTGGCTCGACAGCCACAATCTGGTTGGCATCGCCAGCTTGCCGTTTCATTTGATCATCGCCTGGACGGTGATTGTGTTTGCCTTTCACGATTTAATTTATGACGGGCTAGGACCATTTTATGGCGATACGCCAATGTTTGCCCAAGGCGAGCCACCACGCCAAAGCTATGATGTCGCCAGTCTGCCGCCATTGGCACAACAGCTGGCTGCGGCGCAGGCGTACAGTCCGGCGCATCAGCCGGTGCACCTGAGTTACATGCGACTGACCTCGCCATCACCCGTGGTGATTATTCAGATGCTGAACCCGGACGGGATGGTGCGTGGCCCTGATGCCGATTATTTATACATGCATCCTTATACCCTTGAAATTCAACCATTTACTTTTTCCAATCAGCCAGGCGCAGACTATGGCAAAACGGTGATGGGCTTGTTTGCGCTGCATTATGGCAGTTATGCCGGCGACTGGGGCCGTTGGGGTTATTTTGTGATGGGCCTGTTTGGTGCCTTTTTGTTTTACAGCGGCAATCTGTTGTGGCTGGATAAACGCAGTCAGAAACAGCAACAAGTCAGCCGCAGTACCCGGATCATGGCCGCACTGACCGTTGGTGTTTGCCTGGGCTCGATGCTGGCGGTGGTGCTGACATTGCTGAGCGGTAAACTGCTGGGCGGGTATGGGCTGGGCGGGAATTGGCCTGGCACTTTAGGCAGCAACCTCAACTATGCCTATTTAGTCAGCTACTACAGCGTGTTCGTGGTTTTTATGATCTGGACTTTCTGGCAAGGTGCCGCCCGCGCGGCTTATCAGGGTTTGTTGCTGTTAACGGTCAGCTGTGCGGCATTGCCATTTGCCAGTTTATATCTGCAATGGCGTCAGCCGGACTTGTCTGCTTTTAGCAGTACTGTTGGCGTTGATCTGATGGCGCTGCTGTTTGCTGCCATCTTTGCCTTTGCGGCGTACAAAACCCGGCAACGTCAACACAATGCTAGCTTGCACAGCCTGTGGTCTGCGCCAGCGAAGTCAGAAGCCGCCGCCGCGCCCGTTCATTCTTAAACATTCTTACATTGATCAGCAATAGTCGCCGGGGAGATCCGGCGACTCGGCGTGGTTCATGCAGGTTGTTCGCTCGCTTCTTTTAAGGCGGTTGCCTGTGCTGCAGCTGCCGCGATTTTCTGCCGTTCACGCAAATACAATCCCCAGATCACCAACGAACCAGCAATCGCCAACACATTGATGAAACCCAGACCGGCAAAACCGGTCAGCTGCTGCGCGTTATTGCCGAGCCAAGCAGCAGCAAATACGCTGCCCGCCCCAGCTGCCAGATTGGATACGGTACCGAGCAACGACATAAAGGCTGCACGTTGCATCGGCGCTGGGATTTCGCTGAAACTACTCATCAGCACTGCACTGCGTACGGCACTGGTCGACATCAGTAAACAAAAGAACAACCACACCGACAATAGCGGCCAGACAATACCAGCCAAAACAGCAGATGCCATCAGAGCGCTGCAGCCAAATACCAACCACGATTGATAACCTTGATCGGCCAATCGTCCGGTGAACTGCAGTAATAGCAGACTAACGACGCCACCCACGGCGTATAGCAGACTGATCTGCTCCCTGGCAAAGCCCAGATTAAACTGAAAATAAGCCGACAGACTGGGGATCAGCAGAAAATGCCCGGCCATGGTCAGCGCGATTAAGGCCGCCGCCAGCTGGCAATCGCGCTGACGCAGCAACTGACGCATACTGGCAAGACCGGCACTGGCATGGCCGGGCAACGACGGCATCAACTTTAATGTAGCCAGACACAACAACAAACCTGCCACAACAAATAATCCAAAGGACCAGCGCCAGCTCAGCCAGATTGCCGTCTGCAAAGCCAACGGCACCAGCAAAATAGCGGCGAGTGGAAAAGCGGCTCCCAGCAAAGCCATCGCCCGGCCACGCTGTGGTCCCGGCGTTAAATCCAGCACTGCCGCCATTAACACTGCAGACAAAGGCCCGGCTAATGCGGCCGACAGCAGATAATTCAGATAGAGGCTGCTCAGTTGCTCAGCCTGGGCCGCCAAGGCCAGTAACAGCGATTTCCCCCCCAGACAAACCAGCAACACCGTGCGCCGGTTGGCTTTATCCAGCCAGGGCGCTGCCAGCAAACCACAACCTGCGGCGACCAGCGTGGCCCAGCCGGTGAGCAACCCAATCTGGTCACTGGGTAATTGCAGGCTGCGGGTCAAGTCGGGACCAAGCGGCATCAGCATCATAAAACCACCCAGCGATACCAGATGGATAGCAACAGCCAGCCAGACAAAGCTGTGCAGAGGTCCATATTCAGCGGTGTTTTCTTGCGACATCAGGCTTCCTTATCAAATTTAAGTAAAAAATATCAAATTTTCGTATGGAAAATTGCTTTACTGATACTATTGCGAACCATTATCATTTGCAACAACATAAATAGTATTGATTCTCATTTGTATAAAGGAGTATGCGATGTGCCCTGCCGACATCTGTTGCAGTGCGTCACAACTAACTGACGATCTTGCGGCTGCCGACAACATGCTGTTGGCCCCTTCCGGTAATCCCCGCTGGACTGACAGCAAATTGCTCCAGGGTTATCTGCCAGCACAAAGCTGTATTGTGGCGGCAGGTTCGCAATTTCTGCTGACCCATGGTTGTTATGCCCAGTTTCAGCTGCCTACGAACAGTCCTGGGCTTGCCCTTCTATTGCAGGACAAGCTGGCCGCAGCCAAAGCTGATGGCGTGGTCGAGCCGGTGTTGATCCAGTTGATCCCCTTTGATCCCGGTCAGAACGCCAGTTTTCTGATCCCACGTCAGGTCGAGCGTATCGGCGCGGATAAGTTGACCACACGGCTGCAGCAACAAGCCAAAACTTCTGCGCCGCTGCGGCTGGGACACAACAAGGCTGCTGAATTTACCCGCCAGGTGCGCCAGGCCGTGCAACTGCTGCAACAACCGAAGCTGAAAAAACTGGTGCTTGGCCGTGCCATTGAATGCCACAGCGAACAACTGGACCTGGCTGATTGTCTGCTGTCGTTACTGCAGCAAAACCCCGGCGCCGCCACTTTTGCCGTACCGTTGCCGGGAGGTGAGGTGTGGTTTGGCGCCAGCCCGGAGTTGCTGCTGGCGCGCCATGGCAATCAGATCCGCACCCAGCCACTGGCGGGCACCTGTCGTCGTGATCTGACGGATCTGACGCGAGACCAGGCCCAGGCTGAGGTGTTGCGACACAGCCCAAAAGACCGCTATGAACATCAGTTGGTGGTGCAACAGATCAGCGAAGTGCTGGCACCGTACTGCAAAATATTGCAGGTGCCGGCCGAGCCGTCTTTGCTTGCGACCAGCCGGCTCTGGCATCTGGCCAGCGACATTCAAGCCGAGCTTGTCAACGCCGACATCCCATCGCTGGATATTTTACAACTGCTGCACCCGACAGCAGCTGTCTGTGGCCAGCCCACCGCCGCCGCGCGGGAGGCTATTCGTCAAATCGAAACCTATCAGCGTGATTTTTTCTGCGGTGCTGTCGGCTGGCAGGATCTGGCTGGCAATGGCCAATGGCAGGTGATGATCCGCTGTGCCCGTGCCAAAGCCGGTCAACTGACCCTGTACGCCGGCGCCGGTATTGTGTCTGCTTCCGAGCCAGCTGCGGAGCTGGCAGAAACCAATGCCAAGTTTGCCACTATGCTGGGGGCGCTTGGCCTGCCAGAACTGACGGAGGCCTGCTGATGGGGCATTTTACTCAGTGGCCAACGGCCCGCGCTGCACTTTATCAGCAACAAGGGGCCTGGCAGGATCAGCCACTGCATTACTGGTGCTGGCAACAGGCGCACCATAGGCCGCAGCAGATCGCGCTGATTTGCCGCGACCGCCAACTAAGCTACCGACAACTGTGGCAGGCCGCGACACAACTAGCCAGATTATGGCAGCAGCAAGGATTGCAAGCCGGGCAACCGGTTCTGGTACAGCTTGGCAACTGCGCCGAGTTTTATCTGGTACTGATCGCGTGCTGGCAGGCGGGTCTGGTGCCACTCAATGCTCTGTACCGGCATGGTCGCAAAGAACTCCGGGAATTTGCGCTGCAGCTACAACCGGCGTTGTTGGTGTTTGACAGTCGTCATCCGTTATTTAGCGGGAACCAACTGCCGGATGGCCTGGCTGATATCCCGCAGCGTTATTGCCTGGGCAGCCATTCGCTGGCAAATCCGCTGCCGGACTTTTTCCAACCGGGCACCATCTTGCCAGCGCTTTCTACAGCAGCAGATCCAGCGCCACAACTGCAACAGGAACTGGCTTTATTTCAGCTCTCTGGCGGCAGTACCGGCATCCCAAAACTGATTCCCAGAACCCATCGCGACTACGCCTGCAGCGTACGGGACAGCGTCGCCGTGTGTCAATGGACCCCGCAGTTGCGTTATTTATGTGCGCTGCCGGCCGGGCACAATTTTGCGCTGAGTTCTCCTGGAGCCCTTGGTGTGTTTTGCGCCGGCGGTACATTGGTGTTGGCCGCGAGTCCGGAAGCCAGCAGCTGTTTTGCGCTGATCCGCGAGCATCAGGTGAACTGGGCGGCACTGGTACCAGCCGCAGCCCGACTGTGGCTGGATGCGCCGGAAAATCTGCCGCGCCCGGTGCTGGAGGTGCTGCAAATTGGCGGAGCTGCCTTGTCGCCAACACTGGCGCAAGCGCTGGAGCAACAATTCGGCTGCATCGTGCAGCAGGTGTACGGTATGGCGGAAGGGCTGGTCAATTATACCGCGCTGACCGATCCGCCAACGCTGCGTTGGCATTATCAGGGTCGGCCAATGAGCAAACTCGATGAGATCCGCATCGTCAATGCCGTTGGGAACATCGTTCAGCGCGGTGAACCTGGCGAGCTGCAAACCCGCGGTCCTTATACCATCTGCGGCTACTGGCAAGGGGGTGAAGACAGTTTTACCGCCGACGGTTTTTACCGCACCGGCGATTTAGTGCGGGAAGGCCCCGACGGCTTGTTACAGGTGGTTGGCCGACTCAAAGATCAGGTCAATCGTGGTGGTGAAAAGTTTGCCGCCGCCGAAGTCGAAACTGAGTTACTGAAACACCCGGCAGTCCGTCAGGCTGCGGTGATCAGCATTCCGGATCTGCTGCTGGGCGAAAAAAGTCTGGCGGTGCTGGTGTGCGATCCACAACGGCCAACGCCGACAGCCGTGAGCCTGCGCCGCTTTTTGCGGGAGCAAGGCCTGGCTGATTTCAAAATTCCGGACAAAGTGCAATGCAGTGACCAGCTGCCACTCACCGCCGTCGGTAAAACTGACAAACCCGCATTACGCGCCCTGTACGCCACAATCTTCCCTACTATTGAGGAAACCTGATGACTATCCCCCGTATTTTGTCGTATCCGCTGCCACAAGCGGCTGAATTGCCCCGCAACAAGGCGCACTGGCAACCCGAACCCGGCCGTGCGGCATTACTTATCCATGATATGCAGCAGTATTTCTGCCGGTTTTATGCCGCTGATTGCCCACTGTTACGCACCTTGCTGCAGCATATTCTGCAACTGCGTCACTATGCTGACCAGCAACAAATCCCGGTGATTTACACCGCGCAGCCGGCCGAACAAGCACCGGCCGATCGGGCGCTGCTCAATGATATCTGGGGGCCTGGTCTCACAGCTGCCGATCCGGCGCTGGCCGCGATTGTCGACGAACTGGCGCCACGTGCCGATGACATTGTCCTGACCAAATGGCGCTACAGCGCCTTTGCCAAAAGTCCGTTGCAGGAACTGTTACAAGAATGTGGCCGCGACCAACTGCTGATCTGTGGCATTTATGCACATATCGGCATCCAGACCACGGCTGTCGATGCTTTTATGCGCGATATCCAGCCTTTTGTGATTGCCGATGCCATCGCCGATTTTGACCTCGCCAGCCATCTGCACGCCTTACATTACCTGGCCGGACGCGCGGCCGTGATATTGCCCACCGCATTTTTCAGCCAACAGCTTTGCTCTGAAGGAGAATTAACCTTGCTTGATTCAAACAGTCTGACGGCCCATGTGCTGCACCTGGTGGCGGATGATGTCGCCGAATTTTCAGCCGACGCCAACTTGCTGGACTATGGCATCGATTCGGTGCAAATCATGGCCATCGTTGCCAAATGGCGTGAACAAGGGTTAGCGGTCGATTTTATCGATCTGGCCGAACAACCCACCCTCAATGCCTGGCTGGCGTTGTTGCAACGTCAGCAAATTGTGCTGGCTGAGGCCGTCTGATGAAGCAGCCATTGACCCTGGCCCAGCAGGGCATCTGGCTCGGCCAGCAAATGAACGGCCAGAGTGCCTTGTACAACACCGCCGAATGCATCGCTTTTGCCGGTAAAATTAACGCCGATCTGCTGTGTCAGGCGTTACGTCAGGCGGTCGGTGAAGCCGAGGTCGTTAGTTGTCTCTATCTGGCTGACACGGCTGACGACAGCCTGAGTGCCTGGCGGGAACACACGGATCTGCCATTGCAGATTGACGAATTAGTGCTGGACGGACCGCGCGACCGGGATTTTTTTACCGAATATGCCCGTGCCCAGGTGTTGCAACCCATTGAGCTCGGCCGCAACCTGCCTATCCGCTTTGTGCTGTTTCGCGCACCGGCCCAGGATTATTTGTTCAACATGTCACACCATATTGCGTTGGATGGGTATGGCAATGCCATTTTGTTTCGCCGGGTGGCGGTGATTTACAATGCCTTGCTGAACGGCAACAGCATTCCGGCCTGCCCCTTTGGCAGCATGGCCGCAGTGTTCGAAGAAGAACAGCAGTGGCAGCAACAGAAACAGCTCTCGGCCCAATACTGGCAACAGCAATGTGCCAGTTGGCCACAGCCGGTATCTTTTGTTACAGGCACGGGGGCACTACAGCCTTATTATTTGCGCCAGTCGCAGCATTTGAGTCGCACACAGTGGCAACAATTGCAGCAACTGGCTGAGCAACATCGGATCAGTTGGCCTGATCTGCTGCTGGCCAGTCTCAGCGCCTTGTTGCAGTACTACAGCGGCGAAAACCGGTTGTGCCTTGGGCTGATAATGATGAACCGCATCGGCAGCAAAGCGCTGCAGGTGCCTTGTATGCATACCAACATCGTGCCGCTGTTTGCCGATATCGAAGGCGAGACGTTGCTGAGCCTGGCACAGCAACTGGCCCGGCGCAAACGCGAGCTCAGGCCGTATCAGTCTTATCGTTATGAAGAGATGAAACGCGACCAGCATAAGGTGTCAGAAAGGCTGTATGGCCCACTGGTCAATATTATGCCATTTGATTATGCCGCAACTTTTGGCGATGTGGCATCGCGAACTTTGCATCTGGTCACCGGCACGGTGGAAGATCTGATCCTCGAAGTCTATTTACAAGGCGATGCGCCGCCGTTGCTGGATTTTGACGCCAATCCAAATTGTTATAGCAACGACACCCTGGCCGAACTACGTTGCCTGTTTTTTCAGCTGCTGGACGCGCAGCTGGCGGCGCCGGATACCACGCTGATCAATACCAACCAGCAACTTCTGGCCAAAGCGCGCGCTGCGGCGCTGCTGGGGACTGAAGCCTCTGCTGCACCGGATATTTTGCAGAGTATCGCCCGGCAGGTGCAGCAACGTGGTGAGCACTGTGCGATCAGTGCCAAAAGCAGTGCGGAGTCTGCAGAGCTTAGTTATCAGGCACTGTGGCAACAGGTTGCACACTATCACCACGCATTACAGCAGCAGGCGTTGCCGGCACAGAGCCGGATTGGCCTGCTGTTGTCGCGCCAGCCCGCCACCATCGCGCTGCTGTTGGCCTGCCTGGCCGGCGGCTACAGCTTTGTCGCGCTGGATGTCACAGTACCGCCAGCCCGCTTGCAACAGCAATTGGCGCTGGCAACACCGCAGCTGCTGATCTGCGAAGATCAAACCTGGCAACTCGCCCAGCAGTTGGCTGCACAGCTGCCGGAACAGCCGGCGGTGCAACGACTCAGTGCGCTGACAACCGACCTGGCAGATGGTCCATCAACGCTGCCGTACGACAAAGTAAGCGACAAAGTAAGCAACAAAATAAGCAACAAGGCCAGCGCCAACGATGAGGCGTATTTGTTATTTACCTCAGGCTCCAGTGGTGTCCCAAAAGCAGTTCCAATTCATCGCGGTGCGCTCAGCCATTTTGTGATGGCGGCCGCTCAGCGCTATGGCTGGCAGGCGCAGGATCGGGTGTTGCAATTCGCACCGCTGCACTTTGACGCCAGCATTGAAGAAATTTTTGTCAGTCTGAGTGTCGGCGCCACGCTGGTATTGCGGGATGACGCTGCCCTGCAGTCGATGGCCGATTTTCAGGCGTTATTAACCGGGCAGCGCATCAGCGTCGCCGACTTACCCACGGCATTTTTCCATGAATGGGTGCTGTCGCTGCAGGATACAGAAACGCAGCAAAACACCGGGGCACTGCCACCGACACTGCCGCCGACACTGCGGCAGGTGATTGTCGGCGGCGAAGCGCTCAAAGCTGAGCTGCTGACCAAGTGGCAACAGCAAGTAGCGCGGTCGCAGCCGGTGACGCTGATCAACAGCTATGGTCCGACCGAAACCACAGTCGTCGCGCTGTGTCAGGACGTCAGTCATTGGCAACCCGACGCGCTGTTGCCAATCGGCACACCGTTACCAGGGGTGCAGGCACTGGTGCTCGACCGCCACGACCGCCCGGCCGCCAGTGGTGAATTGGTGTTGCTCGGACCTACCGTCAGCGCCGGTTATGTGGGGCTGTCCGCAGCAGCGAGCCAAACCACCGCCCATCAGCAGTTGCTTATCGGCGACCAGATCCAACGACTGTACCGCACCGGCGATGCCGTGCAGCTGCAAGATGGATTGATTTATTACTGCGGCCGACAGGACGACGAATTTAAGCTGTCCGGGTATCGGATCCAACCCGGTGAAATCGAACAGGCGCTGTGCCGCCATCCCGCAGTGCAACAGGCGGTGGTGCTGGGGATCAGTAACGACCAGCAGCGTTATCTGCAGGCCTGGCTGGTCTGCAACACCGATCTGACCCCGGCACAGCAAGCGGAGCTACCGGCCGAGCTACGCCGCTATCTGGCCGAAACGCTGCCTGCGGCGCTGATCCCATCGCGTTTTACCTTGTTGCCAGCACTGCCGCTCAATCGCAACAACAAGGTCGACAAAGCCCTGCTACGCACCTTGCCGGCTGAGCAGAGCCGCAATGACAACAACGGTTCCAGTGATCTCAGCGGCACCGCAGCCAAGGTGGCTGAGATTTGGCGGCAAGTGCTCGGCATCCAGGCATTGCAACCGCAGGATAACTTTTTCACGGTGGGCGGTCAGTCGCTGCAAACCATTCAGGTGATGAACCGGCTGTCGCGTGAGCTTGGCCTGCACCTGAAAGTGTCTGATGCTTTTAATCATCCGACCTTGCAACAGCTGGCCGATCACATCGACAACCTGCAGCACCAGGACTCAGCGGAGGAGCTGGTATGGTAAAGCCGCCGCTGTTATGGATCACCGGTGCCGCCGGTGGTGTTGGTCAGGCATTAATGGCACAGGCCAAAGCCGATGGTTTTGCGGTGCTCGGGCTGGACCGGTGTGTCGGTGTTGATGCTGGCGTCGGCGTTGACATCATCCAACTTGATTTAACCGACAGCGCCGCAGTCACGGCCTTTTGTCAGGCGCAACCACAATTGCCGGATCTGCTGATCCACGCCGCCGGTGTGCTACATCCGGCCGCGATCTCGGACACCAGCGATGCGCAGTGGCGCCAGACTTTTGCCGTCAACGCCGACAGCGCCTTTTATCTGTGCCGCGCGCTGCTGCCGCACTGGCAACACCAGGGTAATGCGGCGGTGGTGTTGATTGCCTCCAATGCCGGCCGGGTACCGCGACTCGGCATGGCAGCTTACGGTGCAGCCAAAGCGGCGCTGGCCCATTTTGGTAAAACCCTGGCGCTGGAACTGGCCGCCAGCGGCGGGCGCTGCAATGTATTGTCGCCCGGATCCACCGACACCGCGATGCTGCATCAGCTCTGGCAACAGCCGGAAGATCGGGCGCGCACGCTTGGTGGCGATGCCGCTAAATTCCGCCTTGGTATTCCGCTTGGCCGGATCGCAGACGCCAGCCAGGTGGCGCAAGCCGCGCTGTTTCTGGTGTCTAGCCAGGCCAGCCACATCACCATGCAGGAACTGGTGATCGACGGTGGCGCCACACTTGGCGCCTGAACCTTTTGCTTACATCGCCAGCCAAGGCTGGCAGGAGTATCCGATGCAAGACCCTATTACGTTGCTGGCCAGTCTGGAGCGACAAGGCATTCTGCTGGCGTTAAACGACGCCGGGCAGTTGACTTCCAAAGCACGCCCCGGTGCCATCAACGCCGACCTTGCGGCCTTGATCAAGGCACAAAAAACCGGTCTGCAACACACCCTGGCCGCCCGCGCCCGCTTTGAACTGCCGCTGACGGTCAGTGGCGCCGACACCGGCCCGCTGACATCATCACAAAGTGGTTTGTGGTTTCTCAGCCAGCAAAGTGAAGGCCTGACCATGTACAACATGCCGATCCATTTCCGGCTTTATGGCACGCTGGACAGCACCGCGTTGCACTGGGCTTTTCTGGCACTGCATTATAATGAACCCGGCCTGCGCACCGCATTCCGACAGGACGCTGACGGCGAGCCATTGCAGCAGATTTTAGCTCCAACCGACTGTCCGCTGCTGTATCAACAACTTGATCTCAGTGCCCTCGCCTCCGATGTCCAGCAACAGCAGTTACAGGAACTGCTCAGCCTCGACATCCGGGCGCCATTTGACCTGACGTCAGGTCAGCTCAGCCGGGTGGTGTTGATCAAACTGACACCAACAGAGCATGTGCTGGTATTTACCCAACACCATCTGATTTCAGACGGCTGGTCGATTAAAAAACTGTTTGGCCGGTTGCGTCAGCTGATGGCAGCGTACCAGCAAGGGGAACGACAGATGCCGGCGCCACCGGCACTGACCTTTATCGATTATGCCCGTTTTGAACGTTCCAGCGCCTGCACTGACTATCAGGCGCTGTTCCTGCCGTACTGGCAGCAGCAACTGGCGGGGATCAGCGCTTTGCATAGTATCCCGACTGATTATCCGCGCCCGGCGGTGTTATCGAGTGCCGGCCAGGTACATTTCAGTTATTTACCCAATGCACGCTGGCAACAATTTAAGCAGCTGTGTCAACAACAAGGCGCAACGGCGTTTATAGGCGTCCATGCGTTGATTGCATTGCTGCTGCACCACTACAGCCGTGACAACGACCTGCTGATCGGCACACCGATCGCGGCGCGGGATCGCAGCGATGTCGATGAGCTGATTGGCTTTTTTGTCAATACGTTGCTGCTGCGCACTCAGCTCGACCAGCAGTTGGGCTTTGTACAATTTCTGCAGTATGTGCTGGCCACCGACCTGGCCGCCTTTGACCATCAGATCCAACGCTTTGAAGTCTTGCCCGAGGCGTTGCAACTGGCACGTAGCCCTTCAGCAAATCCGTTGTTTCAAATCATGTTGATTTATCAGGCGATGGTTGAGTTTGACGAACTGCTGCCGGGGATCAAAGGCCGTGATCAGGTGTTGCCGGACTTACCGGCTAAAACCGATTTGGCGATTAAACTGACTGAAACACCGGAGCATGTGCGGATCGAATGGTTGTTCAGTACCGACCTGTTTGCGCTGCCAACGCTGGAAGCCATGGCGACGGCGCTGGAGCTGTGTTTCGACCAACTGCTGGCCGATCCACAGCGGCCGATAGGTCATTATCAGCTGGCAGCCACTGCAGATCCCGCTTGCAACGCAGCTGATTTGAGCCAATCCCAGCTCCCGGATCCGCCGCTGCAACGACTGGCTCAATGGGCCGCAGCGCAACCGCAACAACTGGCAATTGACGACGGTAGCCGCCGGCTCAGCTACGCAGCTCTTGCAACAGAAGTAGCACAGGCCAGACTGCGGCTACAACAACAAGGATTAGTCGCAGGCGACCGGCTGGCGCTGCTGGGGGCGCCATCTGCCACGCTGCTGACGCTGATCCTGGCGGCGCAAGCCGAAGGCCTGACGTACCTGCCGCTGGAACCAAAACAACCGGCCGCACGGCTGGGGCAACTGCTCAGTGACGCCAGTCCGGTATTACTGATTGAGCTGGAAGCCAGCGGCGAGCCGTTGTTATGGTCAGGACCACGACTTGACTGGTCAGGTGTCCTGCCAGAGTTGGCCGCGGCCCAACCGGCCATGCTCACGGCGACAATGACTCCGGCTTATGCGCCCGGCCAGCCGCTGTACCTGATTTACACCTCAGGCAGCACCGGGCAGCCAAAGGGCGTCGCGGTGTGCCCGCAGGCCTTTAACCGCTTGTTGTCAGACCACCAACAACGATTTAGGGTGGCACCCGGCAGCACACTGTTGTCGCCGATGACGCTGGCCTTTGATGCCGGTCATATGGCGGCGCTGCTGGCGCTGTATGCAGGCAGCAGCCTGTATCTTGGCAGCGCTGAACAGGTGCCGGCGTTATTGCAACAGCATGACATCCAGCATCTGATCTGTCCGACGGCCTTGTTACAGGTGCTGGATACCAGGCAACTGGGCGCTTGTCAGTCGCTGATTTTTGGCGGTGAAGCCTGTCCGGCTGGCCTGATCCAGCGATTCCCGCAGCAGCGGCTATTTAACCTCTATGGCCCGACCGAAGCCACAGTGACCGCATTTTGTGATGAAGTGCGCGCCGATCGCAGTGTTGGGCTTGGTGCGCCGATCCGTCACATTCAGGCATTTATTCTGAACGAACAGGGTCAGCACTGCGCACCGGGCATGGCGGGTGAACTGGTGCTGGCCGGGCCACAACTGGCACTCGGTTACTGGCAGGGTGACAAGTTACAAGTCGCCCCTGAAGCCGGTGGTTTCTGCCGTGGTTTTTATGCCGCAGATCCAACCTTGCGGATCTATCGCAGCGGCGATCTGGTGCGTCGCCATGGTGACGGTCAGCTGGAGTTTCTGGGCCGGCGTGATCAGCAGCTGAAGTTGCGGGGCTACCGGATTGAACCACAGGAGATCCTGCAGGCACTGCAACAACAGGTGCCGACGCTGCGACAGTGCCACGTGCTGATCCGCCAGCAGCAGCTGTGTGCTTACGCGGTCTGTGATGGCGAGGCGCCGGATGCAGAAGCGGTACTGCGACAACTCGCCCGGCAACTGCCGCCTTATCTGCTGCCAGCCCGGCTGATCTGGCTGCAAACGTTGCCACTGACCAGCAATGGCAAAATAAATGTGGCGGCTCTGCCGGAACCTTCACAACATCTCAGTTCCCAAACCGAACCGCTGGCGCTGCTGGAAGCAAAACTGCTGCAACTGTGGCAACAGGTCCTGCCCGGCCAGTATGGTGCCGATGCCGATTATTTTGCCATCGGCGGCGATTCGCTGCGCAGTATCCGCCTCACAGGCCTTGTCCGGGAACTGGGTTATCAGTGTGAAGTGCGGGATCTGTTTGAACAGCGTACCGTGCGCCAGCTGGCGCAGTTGCTGGCCGATCCGAAACGACGGCAGCTGTCGTTAGGCGAACAGGGTGTGTTAACCGGCGAATTTCCACTACAGCCGGTGCAGCGCTGGTTTTTCGATCAACAGTATCAAAACCCGGGATACTTTAATCAGGCGGTGTTATGTGCAGTCCCGGTATTCGCCAGCGGCCAATGGCGCCATTTTCTGGATCAATTACTGGCACAGCATGACGTACTCGGTCTTGCAGTGCAGCCAGCGGCGGGCACCCAACACTACGCCGGTATCCCCATTGAGCTGCTGGAACTGGATGCTCACAGCCTCAATGCTGCCGAACTGGTACAGCAAAGCAACGAACTGCAACAGTTTGCGCTGTCGTCGACCGGCCAACATGGCAGCCTCTGCCGGGCCGTGCTGTGGCGCGGGGGTGCCGATGCGCTGCGACGGAATAGCGCCATCACCGCGGCAACTCAGGCTGCGTCGCTGAGCCAGCTGCCGCAGGGTCACGATGTATTGCTGCTGATCTGCCACCATCTGCTGATTGATGCGCTGTCCTGGCCGGTGTTGTTGTCCGATCTGCGCCGAATTTGCCGTAGTGAAAGTCTGGCCAGCAAAACCCATAGTTACCGGCAGTGGGGCGAACAGCTGCGGGCTTATCGGCAGCAACACGGCGCGCAACTGACGTTATACCGCCAACTTTGTCAAAATGCCCTGCCTTATCGCGCCACGCCAGCGACTCAGCCAGAGCCGGCCACGCTGACGCTCAATACAGAACACACTGCATTGTTGCTGGGTTCCTTGCATCAGCCGCTGGGTACCGATCCGGCGGATCTGCTGTTGCTGGCGATCGCCCGCACACTGGCGCAGCTGGCGATCTGTGAAAAACCGTTGTTGGCGCTGGAAAGTCACGGCCGTCATGCCCTGACAGCTGCCGATGGTAGCGCGCTGGATCTAAGCCGTAGCGTCGGCTGGTTCAGCAGTCTGACGCCGGTGCTGGTCGATACCACCACAGCTTTTTCGCAGATGCTGACCGCTGCCAAAGATCAGCGCCGACTGTTGCCCGATCAGGGGATCGGCTTTTTATTATGGGCCAGCGAACCGACCCATCAGCTGACGCTGCCGCCGGTGGTCCTCAATTACCATGGTGTGCTCAGCAGCGCGGATCCGGCTGCAGGTCAACATAATGGCCAGAATCACGGGCAGGCCGACCGGCTTTGCTTCAGTCCGCTGCGACTGGCAGAGCCGCTGCGCACCATTGCCACTGACAACCAGCACCGGCAGCTGATCAGCCTGCACGGCGCGGTCGTCGACGGTCAGTTGCAGCTGCGGCAGATCGGCGGTATTGCCGGCATCGCCAACAGTCATTTGCTGGAGTTATTGCAACGTGAAATCCAGGCAGTGCTGGCCGAAGCCGCCACACTGGCGCTGGGGGGCAAACGCCTGACGCCCGGCGATATGCCAACCGCGCCGACCACCAGCACTGAACTGGCGCTGTTACAACGGCAATATCCGCTGCAGACGGTACTCGCGGCGACACCGCTGCAGCAAAGTATGCTGGCGCTGGCACTGCGTGACCCGCACGACCGGGCTTACCATCAACAAATCCGCCTCGATTTCCATGGTGCTTTTGACGCTGCTGGTTATCAGCAGGCATGGCAAGCCCAGACCAACCGTTATCCGGCACTACGCAGCTGCCTCTACTGGCAGCAACAACCACTGGAACTGGTGCTACAGACCGTGCAGATCCCATGGCATCAGCACGAACTACCAGCTGCATTACAGCAGGCGGAGTCGCAGCAGAAAGAGCAATGGATCAGCCAACAGGCGGTGCAGCAACTCAGCACTGGCTTGCGTCTGGATACAGCCCCGTTGCTGAAACTGCAGTTGCTGCAGATCTCCGCCAGCCACCATGTGCTATTACTGCTGATGCACCATGCCATAACCGATGGCTGGAGTATGCCAAACCTGATGAGCAGTGTGCAGCAGCATTACCAGCAGCTGCAACTTGGCCAGATGGTGCCCGCTGCGCCCGATCAGGCTTATCTGCCGTACCGGCGGCTGCTGGAACAAACGCAAAAAACCACGACCGCTTATTGGCAACAACAACTGCAACGACCCCACCCTGGTTATCCACTATCTGAATACCTGGCGGTGGATCTGCGCCTGCCCACCCCCCGCCAGCGCCGGGAGCTCGCTTTGCAACGGTTACAGCCGGTCGCGGACAGTCAGCAATTGCAGCTGTTTTGCCAGCAACAGGGCATCACTCCGAGTGTGCTCGGGCTGTACAGCTGGCATCTGTTGCTGCAACAGCACAGCCGCCAGCCGATCAGCTGTTGTGGTTATGTGGTGGCTGGGCGGGATCTGCCAGTCGCCGGACTTGGGCAGAGTGTTGGCCTGTACAACAACACAGTGCCGTTGTTATTGGACTGGCGGGAAGTAGACAGCCATAGCAACGGCTTGCAGCAACTACAACAGCAATTGCTGTCAGCCAACGCGCATCCGGCTTGCCCGCTGCTACAAGTGCAAAGCCGCAACCACAGCTGGTATGAATCGGTATTTTTATATGAAAACTACCCCAAGCCATCGCCGTCAGTGGACGCGCTGCTGCGGCCACAGCTGATCGGCGAGCCGCACGAGCCGGTGGAATTACCGCTAGGCGTCAGCATGGCCGATCACGGCGGCCAGTTGCTGTTTGCCTGTTATCTGGATCCGGACCAGGTCGACCCAACCCTGGCAGAAAAGCTGCTCGATGCCTGGGTTGGTATCGTCTGGCAATTGTGTCGTGAATTGTGTCGTGGCCAGAGCTGGCAACCGCTGTGCTTTGATGCGGCAACCGGCACACAGAGCGCTCACCACGCCGCAGTGGCGGAGATCAGTTTGCAGGAACCACCGGGACTGACTGAACTGTTGTGTTTGCTGCCGGCCGAGCTACAGATCCGCCCTTCACAAGCGGCGCAGCCATTGCAGCAACTGGGACTGACCTCTTTGCACAAAGTGTTGCTACGCACCCGCTTGGCGCAGACGTTTGCCTGTGAGCTGCCGGTTGATCTGTTTGAACAGGCAGACACTTTGTATCAATTGCTTAGAGTGCTGCGACGCTGTCGGCAGACCGAACTTAACCAACAGAGTTTTTAATGGAGCCGCATATGGAACAGCTTAAGGAACAGCGCCACAGACCTGTGCCGCAGGCGCCAGCCAGAATACGGCTGGTGCAGGTTGTGCAGAGCCAACCGGTATCCGCCAATTTGCGGCGTATTACCCTGACCGGCTCCGCCCTTGCCGAACCTCCGCATTATTGGCCGGCCTGCCATGTCAAACTGTTGTTGCCAAAACCAGGCCAACTGCAACCGCTGCTGCCGGTGTTTGGCGAACATGGCCCGGTATGGCCGGATCAGGCACTAAAACCTGATGTCCGGACGTTCACAGTGCGGGCACACCGGCCTGAGCTGGCGGAAGTGGATATCGATGTGGCAATCCATGGCGATAGTAGCCCGGCCAGCCGTTTCGCCCTGCACTGCAAGCGCGGCGACTATTGCGCCTTGTCGCTGCCGGGTGGCCCGCAACCGATGTTGCCGCCAAACCTGCCGTTTTTACTGGTCGGCGATATGACCGCCTTACCGGCGATCTGCGCCATGCTCGAACAGCTGCCAGCAGATGCACAAGGGACGGTGTTTTGTCTGGTCAGCAGCCACGACGACATTCCGCAACTGAAGGTGCCGGTCCGGGTAACTTGCCACTGGCTGGTCGGCAACTATCAGCAAACCGCATTGCTGATCGACACCGTCAAAGCCGCACCATTACCGGCACCGGGCAGTTCCATCTGGCTGGCCGGTGAAGAACAGATAGTACTGCAATTGCGCCGCTACCTGCGTCATCAGCTGCCGCTGCAACGTGAGCAGCTTTATGCCATTCCTTATTGGCGCGCCGGACTTGATGAAGCTGCATACGAAATGCCACGGCATCAGGTGATGGACGATAATGCTCCGGTCGCCGGAGCCTGACTTTGCAATTTTCAGGGATCTGAATGATGATCAACACCAACACCATACTGCAGTTGTCCGCGGCGATATCTGCCCCCACTGCGGCGGCAATTGTCGCCCTTTGGCAGCAACAATTGCCCGACGCAGCGGTTGAATTTGGCCAGCACCGCCTGCTGCGCTCCTTGTGGCAGCAACAAGCGCGCACTGTACTGCAACATCAAAAGCAGCACCAAATTCCGGCCATTCTGCAGATCTGGCAACAGGGTGAGAGCTGCTGGTTGCTGCTGAGCTGGCAGCCAGAGCACTGTGATTTGAATGGGCTGTGGCAAGCCTTAGCGACCGTGCCAGCCACAGCACCGAGCGGGCACAAACCGCTGCTCCCGCAGACGGATCCAGCCCAATTCCTGCCCACCAGCAAATCCGGCTGGCCATCGCTGCCATTATCGCGGCTGCGCCACCAGCTACAGCATAGTGTGCTGCAACCGGTAGAACTTTTTTACAACACCGCCCCCGGTTTAACGCTGCAACAGGAACAGCTGACACCCGCTATTGCCACCACGCTTTGCAGTGACAATCCAACCGCGTTGTTGTTTCTGACACTGCCCTTGCCCGCTTGTCTGGCGCAAGCGCAGCTGGTCATCGCCGCAGTGGCGCAGGGTCTGTGTCTGCTTGATGTACCAGGCGGGCAACAGCAGCTCGCCGGTCCGCTGTTGTCGCCCCTGCAACAACAGGCGCTGCTCGAAGGGTTTTATCGGGATGATACCGACGCATCCGCCAGCGTGCTGGCCGCTGCAATCGAGCCACCTTGCGCGGTCACAATTTTGTTTCAGCAACTGCAGCACAGTCAGTTTGCGCTGGAATGGGGTGAACAACATTGGTCCGCCAAAGCACTGAGTGGACTGGTCGCGGCCTGGCAACACCAGATCTCCCATTTGCCTTTGGGAGCCATTGTGGCGGTGGATCTGGCGCGTGGCCCGTCACAACTGGCCGCTTGTCTGGCATGTTTGTTTGCCGGTTGTGCCTTTGTGCCGTTCGATCGGCAATTACCGGCGCTACGCCTGCAGCAACAGCTGACTCAATTACAACCGGCGTTACTGCTCAGTGACCGACTGACGCCTGCCATGGCACTGCCTACAATCCCGGTAACTAAACTCCCAGTAACTACAATCCCAGTAGCTACAATCCCGGTGGCTACGCTGCCACATCATGCGGTCAATACGATACCGCTGTTGCAACCGACCCGCAGCACAGCACTGGCTTATCTGATGTTTACGTCCGGTAGCACCGGCACGCCCAAAGCGGTGATGCTGAACCGTCAGGCACTCAGTACTTTTCTGGCCGCAGCTGCCGAGCGCACAGCGTTACAACCAACGCAGCGGGTGCTGGCCCATACCAGTGTCGGTTTTGATATCTCGCTGCTGGAACTGCTGTTGCCGCTGTATTGTGGCGCCCGGCTGCGCTTGCTGGCAGAGCAACAAAACCGGGCACTAGCGGCCGAACCTGCATTATTGGCCGGTGTCGATTTGCTACAGGGAACCCCAACGCTGTTTCGGGCTTTACTGGCTTCAGGCTGGCAAGGACAAGCTGATTTGACTGTCCTTGCCGGCGGCGAGGCACTGGATACTGCACTCATCAGCCAGCTGAAAAAACGCTGCGGCCGCTTGTTGCACTGTTACGGACCGACTGAAGCCACCATCTGGTCGATGATGGCCGAAACACCAGAAACGCCGGTGCTGGGCCCGTCCTTGCCCGGCTACCGCCACCGGGTTCTGTGCAGTGATGGAGGTCGTGCCCGCGCCGGGATGGTCGGTGAATTATTGATTGCAAGCCCGGCACTGGCTGACGGCTATTGGCAGCAAGACACATTGACCGCACAGCGTTTTGTCACCGCCGCCGATGGCGTGCGCTGGTATCACAGCGGTGATTTGGTCAGGCAATTAACGGCAGATCGCTATCAGTATCTGGGCCGACTTGACGATCAAATCAAACTGCGGGGTCATCGCATTGAACTCAGTGAAATAGAATCCGTATTGCGTCAGCAAAGCGCGGTGTATGACTGCGCAGTATTGTTGTTGCGCGAACCGGATCGGCTGCTAGCCTGTCTGGTCGGCGAACAAACTCAGGAACCCCATATCCGCACTCAGCTCACGGCGCTGCTGCCAACCTATATGCGGCCACAATTGCTCTGGCTGGACAGTCTGCCGTGTAACTCCAGCGGCAAAACTGACAAACAGGCATTACAACGTAGCTTGTGTTTGCAAACGGTGTAGGCTTTACACGGATTGTGACGATGGTGACAATTTGTGATCGATACCCAAACTATTTAAGGAAGTGAATTTCAGCCCCGATTTCAAGGGGCTTCGTCCTACAGTGGATTGGCCTTGCTGGGGTTGAAATCCTGCAATCGATTGATTGCAAATATGATATTTTCTTCACTAAACAGTGACAACTTACGCTGTCCCCAATTTTCGCCTGCAGGCCAGTTAGCAATGCCCTCTTTCACCGACTCAAGTGTCGGTTCACATCCCGTTTTAAACAGCAACCAATCTACAGTCGATAGCAGTTCCATCCCAAAAGGCGACTCGAAACCATCAATCAATTGTGTCGCTGCTTCCAGTGCAGGCAAATAGGGTTTTGCTTCACTACTGAGATATGCCAATACCGCACTTTTTTCATCATCATTAAACCAGATCACGTCCAGTGGCTCACAGTCCGGGATCCGTTTATCCGCTTTTAAATAACTGCCATCCAGAGCATTCAGCAGATGGTCGAGATTATTGGCATAAGGTCCGTAGAAATTAGCAGTGAAGTGCAATTTCAGTTCATTTTTCAAACCATGCTGTTCAATCACACGCTGTAAAAACCAGGCTAGCTTTTGAATTTCCAGTAAACTGCAATCCATGCCGAGGATCCAGTAGCGCCTGACCAGTTCAGCAACTAAAGCTCGGGCGGGAGTCAACTTTTTCACCCCTAGCTTAGCCGTTACGTTTTGATATTGGGCTGTAGGCTCGTAAATCAGTACTTCAACATCAGCTAAATCACCCAAAGCCGACTCAATCCTTTGCTTTACCTGTTGCCAGTCAAGTCCACCATTCCCTGCACCAAGCGGTGGGATAGCAATAGATCGCACCTGGTTATCGATTATAAAATGGCGTAGATCTATGAGTCCTTCGTCAATCCACTCCATTTTAGATGGAGATTTCCAGTGTTGTTTCGTCGGAAAGTTGACAATCCAACGTGGCCCTAACAGCTCAGAGGTTTCGGTCACAAACATCTTCCCCGTAACCACCTGTTTAACTTTACAAGCTTTAGCATACTCCAGCATGTTTTTCGGGAAACGCTCTTTAAACATCAACGCAATGCCCTTGCCCATCACACCAACGGTATTTACCGTATTGATCAGAGCTTCGGCCGGAGCGTCCAGTAAATTGCCTTGAATATATGTAATCATTAGAAGTACCACCCAGGACGTACACGGACATCCATCAACAACTGTCTTTGTTGTAACCAGCCGTTTAACTGCTGCTGAACCACCTCATCGTAACAAACCATCCCCTGTAATGCTTGAACAGGGCAATGCTGATGTACCAAAAATTCAGCCTGATATCGTTCAAATTTAGCAGGGTCATTCATGTTCCGACTGAAGTCGCGAGTTTGCAAAATAGACCAGTCGATTTGACTTAACTGTGCTGGGTCTTTGTAAAAGGTTGCCCACTGATAATAAGCATGCATATCCGTATACGCATAGTCCAATGTCAAGTGCTGAATACGCTCCACAGAAGACACCAATATCACGATTTCCTTATTAGACCGTTGCGGCACACCCCGACCAGATAGAATGTTCAACAACATCGGCGAAAATGGTGTGAAATAAAACGGCACATAGTCATTTAAACAACCATATGGCGGCACTGGTACTGGATGATTTGCTCTTTTACCGATCAACTCGGAATTACCAATAGACACCCATTGACCGCTCTTTACAGTGCTACTGCCACAATGCAAGCCGTTATCTAGGATCCAAGGGATATTATCGCGATGCACTATTCTCCAAATCAACCCTCGTTCCGGATTTAATGTGCCGCTATAGTTGTATGCCATCGTCAAGCTCCAACAAACATATGCGGAGTAATGTTTACGTGGCATAAAATACCATGTGCTGTTTTTAATTGTTCGACTTGCTGTTTTGAATCACTATCTCTGACGTTAATACTAAAAATACTGCCAGGTGCAACTGCATAAGGTGACAGGCACTCAGCCATACACGTTAAGCGGCACGGCTCATGACGATAGTCTCTGCGGTTCATTAACTCCCAGTCGATTGCCTGCATGCCGTCCTCGTAATTCAGAAGCTGAATTTGCCCTGTAGCCAGCGGATGCGTTGGAATTACTTTCCAGTTTTGTGCAGCGGCAAGAGCGCGTGAAACGGCAAGTAATACAAAATTTTTTTGCGGATGATTATTCTGAACTTTGCCATCAAAAGGATTTTTGGCAAAAAAATGGAATGGCACATAATTTTCAAGTTGTAATCCACACCGTGACGCAACGATAGCTGGATCTGCTACGTCAACAAAACCATTCAGATACCTACGAGGTAAGATCCCTTGCCTTAAAATGGAACCAAGGTTTTCAATGTCAGTTAAGTGATATAGCTGTTTTTGCGTCCTGATATCAACCATAAGTAGTCCCTTGAATAAGTCTGTTTTTTCCGTTAAGCAGGTTGCTGACAGCAAAAAATTAAGATAAAACTCTCTGAAAATCCACATAAAAAGATCAAAATGGTGAAAATACAGCCGATGATATCGACCTATATTTTTGAAGTCATAAACCCTTTTTAAAGACTTTGACAATGTGTACTGAGTTTAACCGCCAGCTACCAGCGCCACAACTTCCACCACCCCAAACATTAGTACCCCGGCGCAGACCGGCCAGCCTAAGGAGCGGGTGCGACGCCACACCAGCAAGGTGGTCAGAATGCCCAATGCGGTAGCGAGCCAGGCGCTGAAGCTTTGGTTTGCAGGCACCAGCGACACGCCAAACATCGCCGCGATCATGGTCGGCGCCAGCACCGTCAGCCAGACCGGCATTGGCGCGTCGGTGGCTGCGGCTTGTTGCCGGATTAAATGGCGTTTCATCCAGAGCATTGGGAGCACGCGCAACAAAAATGTGCCTACTGCACAGATGGCCATCGCCAGCCAGACCGCGTTATCCATGACCGTTATCCATGACAGTTATCCATGAGCTTTAACTCCGTTTTTTATCCTGGCATTCACCCGGGCCTGCAACAGATAAAACATTGCCACCCCGGCCAAAGCCGCCAGCGGAATAGCGCCATTGCTGATGCCGAGTAGTTTTAGCAGCATTGCGACACTGATAGTGCACACCAACGTCAGCGACCACACCGTTGAGGTAAAACGCGGCGCCAACAACACCAAAAATAATGCCGGTAGCGCAAACGGCATCACGTCTCCCAGTAGCGGCCAGCGCTGGGTAATTTGCGCCCCCGCCACCGCCCCCAATGCAGTACCGGCGATCCAACTGAACCACGCCACCAGCGCTGCAGCGGTATACCAACCCAGCCGATCTTTCTCAGCTAGCAGTGGCAACCGACTATGCGCCAACGCAAAAATCTGGTCGGTGAGACCATGCATCAACCAGGGCCAATAGCGGCTTGGCGGCAAATAAGGTGCTAAATTAGGCCCATACACCACATGGCGGGCGTTGATCAGCAAGGTCATCAACACCACCAGCCACAAAGGCGCACCGGAAGCGACCATCGCAATAAACAAAAACTGCGAAGCGCCGGCATAAATCAGCGCCGAAATCAGGGTGCTTTCCAGCGCACTAAAGCCAGCTTGTACCGAAATAAGCCCAAAGGAAATCGCCACCGGAATATAGCCACCCAAAAGCGGCAGAGCATCTTTTGCACCCAGCCGCCAGGGCGACGTTGTCGGGCTGGTGTTGCCAGCAGTGTCCATCAGTTGGCCTCCCCTGTTGGATCAACGATGACATCGGTGCCAACATCAGCTGAATTTGCAGCAGGTTGATAGACAATGGTTAATAATGCCGTCGCCCAGCTTTCGCCAGTGCGATATAAATGTGGCTCGTCGGCCGCAAAACGATGGTTTTCGCCAGCGCGAAGCAGCCTGATATTGCCGACATTGCCCACTTCCAGCTGACCGCTGATCAAGGTAATAGCTTCAACAGTGCCGGCCGCATGCGCTTCGGCGTTGCGTTCGGTAAAAGGTGCACAGGACATCCAGTACGCATCGACCGCGGGTTGATCGCTGCCCTGGTCAATGAGCCTGACCATCACGCCATGATCGCCAACTGCCACATTCACCGGTGCAATCAGATCACCAAACGGAACTTTTAGCTGTAGCGATAAACGCCAGATGGTGTCGAGCGTCGGATTGCCGCAGCCCTGCTCTAGTCGCGATAAGTTTGATTTGGCAATCCCAGCGTCTGCCGCCAATTGCGACAACGACAAGCCACGTGCCAGCCGTAAGCTTTGTAAATGCCGTCCCAAAGTTTCGAGGGTTGGTTTGTCCATCGGGGATTCTTTCAAGTGTTCGATATATAGAACGTTCTATATAACGAACGACTAAATGTCAAGCAAGCACAGATTAATCTTCAGCTTGCGGCATTTTTTGCAGCCACATTGAGTGTGTTGCCTACCAGTGATACCCAAAATCATTGAAGATTCGGGTAGGCGGCAACTGAGTGAATCCCCAGGAGCATAGTAGTCCTATGTGACTGGGGTGAATGAAGGCGGCCAACAACCCCGAATCTTCAAGGATGAAGGGTATAAATCGATTAAGTTGCTAATTAACTCCGACAGTGACTAGGCTATATACTCATTTTCTCAAATTACCCAAAACTGAGCGCTCATGTCGATTCAACGTAAATTTCTGGCTATCCTGATTGGCGTCGGTTTGTTCTTTTTATTGCTGGCATTGCTGTTCGTCTGGAGTGACAGCAGCAGCAAACTGCAGAGTAATTTAAAAATGCAGGAACAAAGCTTACAACGGGAAATTTCGAATTCACTGGTGCTCACCGACTTTTTGCTGAGCCAGCAAGTCAAAGCCAGCATGAATTTATTTCAAAAAACTATCAGCGATAGCGGTGCTTTAACCACCGGCGCCAGCACCACCGTCGAACAAACATCAGTGCCGGATATTCTATTGGGCGGCACCGGTCAGGCCAATCAATTCGCGTTAGTCGATTTACATACCCAATTAATGGGTGGCACTGCGACTTTATTTAGTAAATCCGGCGATGATTTTATCCGGATCTCCACCAACGTGCAGACGGCAAATGGCCGGGCTGTCGGCACCGCTCTGGCCAAAAATGGCGCGGCAATTCAGGCGATCCGGCAACAACAACCGTTCTACGGCAATGTCGATATTCTGGGTAACCCCTTTGTCACCGGGTACGAACCCTTGCTGGATACAAGCGGCACAATTGTGGGGATCGCTTATGTCGGCTACAAAGCTGACTTGGCGCAGCTCAATCAGTTGGTCAGCAGCAGTAAGTTACTCAACAAGGGTTTTGTCGCCTTGATTGACAACAATAACGTAGTCCGCGCGGCATCTTCGCATCTGAATGAACAGCAGATTGCCGATGCACTTAAAAATCCGGCCGACTGGCAGCTGACCAAACAAGAATTTGCCCCCTGGAAATATACCATTGTCACCGCAATGAACCGGGCAGAAATCCGCAGCCATATCGGCGGGCAAATCGCGCAAACGGTGTTTTGGCTATTTATTGCGATCGTCTGTTTGATTGGTTCGGTGTATTTTCTGCTGCAAAAACTGGTGATCAGCCGCATTTTGCAAACCACCGCTGCTATCGCTGCCATCACCAATGGCGAAGGTGATTTAACCCGGCGTTTTTCGGTCTATAGCAACGATGAATTTGGCCAGATGGCACGCCAGTTCGATATGTTGTTGGAGCAGTTGCATCAAATGGTCTCGCAACTGAAAAATGTCACGGTGGATTTAGTCGGCTCGGCCGGACAGCTCGCCGGATTTTCGCAACAGAGTTTATCCGGTGCCCACGACAGTGCCCAGGGACTGACCCAGGTGTCGGATGCGGCAATTAAATTAGCCGAAACCAATCATGAAGTATCGACCAATGCCCTGCAGGCCAGCGAAAACAGCAACCTGATTGCGGCAGTGGCTGCCGAGGCAAGTCAGGCACTTGGTGCTGTGATGCAGCAGTCTGAAATTCAGGTTGAAGCCGTCGAAAAATCTGCATCAGCAATGTTGCAGCTCAGTACGGCCAGTGGAAAAATCGGCTCCATTTTAGAAGTGATCAGTTCAATCGCCGGTCAAACCAATCTACTGGCTCTGAATGCTGCGATTGAGGCAGCACGTGCCGGTGAACAAGGTCGTGGTTTTGCGGTTGTCGCTGACGAAGTGCGATCACTGGCCGGACGCACCCAATCGAGTACCAATGAAATCAAGCAGATGATTGATCAGTTGCAAAGTGGTGTGCAGCAAGTTGAACAAATGAATTTGGAATACCGCGATAAAGTTCTGGTCGCCAAAGAGCAAACGACGATGGCTTCAGTTGCCGTGGAAAAAGTAAAAAGTGCCAGTCAGGTGATTACCAGACTGAATGGCCAAATCAACGATTTGGCCAAGGTACAGCAACAGTTGTCCGATTTGATGCAGCAAAAAACCGAAGATCTGGTGCAAACCACCGAACAGAGCCGAAATCACGCCGAGCGCACTGAAGCAGCCAGCCTCAAAGTCCGGGAAATTGCCAGCCAGTATGACCAAAGTCTGAGTCAGTATCGGAGTTAACCGCCATTTCTGAAGCAAAGCCTCTGCCAGTTGTTGCGGCATCAACACCGTAATTCGCCGGCAGTGGCGGTGTCGCAAAAACCTTCAATTTGGCTCCTTCCACTATGCCTCCTTTCACTATGGCAGCTGCATCTGTTGCTGCTGTTTGAGCTGTTGGGTCAGCCGCAGTAGCGTGGCGCCTTGCGACCACTCACCGGCCATGCCGGCGACCAACGCCATCATCAGCACTAAATTGCGTTGCAGCGGACCTTGCGCCAGCAAATCATTGATTTGTAACACGGCCGCATCAAGGCCGGCGTTTTGATTGATCAACAACAATTGCATGGTGCGCTCTTCGGCACTGGCGAGCCGTGGTCGTGGTTCAACCCCCAAAGCCCGCACTGTCGCTTCGGCCAGTTGCCACACCGACCAAGGGTTTTGACCGGTGATCAGTTGCCCATCTATTACCAGATTAGGTAAATACCGCGGCCCTTCGGCAAACAACGCGCCTTGTTGTTCCAGTTTGCTTTGCAGTAAAAACGGGAAACGCTTCGCCGCATCGGGCAGCAGCAACAATTCTTCGGCATTGGTAAAACTGGTGACTTTTTTCCCTGCAAGCCAGGGCGTGCCGTCGCTGTTGGTGAGAAGCGCCAGCGCGGCTGGGCCATGACAGACCGCTAACACCAACTTCTGCTGCGCTGTCATCGCCTGCACCAACCGGGCAATATCCGGATTGTTCGGAAAGTCGAACATCGAGCCTTTGCCACCGACAAAATAAATCGCCTGATAATCTGCCGGGTTCACATCCGCTAATTTGCGGGTATTGCGGGCTTTTTGCATCGCGGTAGCATCGTTTAGAAAGGCGTAATCAAATTCCGCCATATCGTCGTCATCCAGCACCCTTGGCGCGTCGCCACCGAGTGGACTTGCCATATCCACGGCAAAACCATTGGCCTGCAATACCCAATAAAACCTGGATAATTCGGTGAGTTCATAACCGGTTTTTTTGGTTTTGCCGTCCACTACGGCAGGCGGATAAAAAGCCGTGCTGGTGACTACCGCCAGCACTTTGCCGCGTGGCTTATCATCTGCTTGGGCCGTCAGCGACTGCTGCAAATAAGCAATGTGCTCTGCCCGCGTCGCGCTCAGTTCGGTCAGTGCTGGCGAGTCATCGACCAAACTCCATAACCAACCGATCACTGCGACTATCGCTAACAAAATCGACAGCAATATCCATAAAATTTTCTTCCACATCATGCACCTCCATCATTGTTCAGAGTGACAGTGGCACGGCAGCTGTGAAATAAATGTCAAATCTGGGCGGTCTATGCTGCAATCAATACAGCATGAAAATTTCCCAGAAGGAGCATCATCGTGAAAAAAATATCAGAAATATCAATAACCATTGGCAGTTTGCTGGTGCTATTCACCCCTTTATTCAGTACGGCAGCGACTCACCTGACAGTTGCAGCCAGCACCCAGTCCTGGACTGAACTGACCAGCATGCCAATTGCTGTGCAGGAAATTTATCCGGTGCTGCATCAGGGCGAGATTTATGTCGCAGGCGGGATCAGCGATGCTTTGCCCGAGCAAGATGGGCAGATGACGGCAGCAGTGCAAATTTACGATATTGCCAAAAACCAATGGCGGCGCGGCCCGGATTTACCCGAAGGCCGGCACCATGCGCAGCTGGTATCGGTGGGTAGCGATCTGTATTTACTCGGTGGTTTTGTCCGTGCAACTTCGGCGAATAATGGCCAATTCTGGCAAGCAGGTAACTGGCAGGCCAGCGCCGATATTTTAAAACTCAGCGCCAATGCTACGCCCTGGCAAGCGGTGGGGAAACTTCCCAAACCGCTGGCCGAAACCGTTAGTTTTGTCAAAGATGATCAAATCCATCTGCTTGGCGGCCGTAGTCCGGCAGGTAGCGACAATAGCCAGTGGCAACATCATGTTGATCAGGATTGGCATTGGCAAATCAATCCAACAGATTTGCCGGCGCCTACTGCGGTGACAACCTTAACCAAGCTACCGGTGAAGAAAAACAGTGCGGCGATTGCAGTGCTGGATCAACAGGCCTGGTGGCTCGGTGGTCGCAATCGCAAACTTGGCAACTCAAATGGCTTGGCCGCTTTTGATTTTAAAAGTGCAAGCTGGTTACCCAAAGCACAAACCCCGGATTTACCTGAAGCCCAGGCTGGACTGGCTGCCGCTGCGGTCGGTCAACACATTTGTCTGTTTGGTGGTGAAGGGAGCTTGGAGCCGAACAACGTGTTTAGCACCATCTGGTGTTTCGTGCCCAAGACATCCAGCTGGCAGGCGCAGGGCAAAATGCAACCAGCCCGGCACGGCCATGGTGCTGTAGCGGTAGGTGACTCGGTGTATCTGATTGGTGGCGCGACTGTCGCAGGGCTAAAAGAAACCACAGGTTTAGTGCAGCGCTGGCAGTTGGGTTCAAAATAACCGTCTGCATGCTAAGTCATAATTCTGGCATATCTATTTGCGATGATGGTCTCTGGCGACCTCGCTTTTGAGTGATAGGAAACGACGGCAGTCTTAACTGCGCCATCCCTTGACAATTTGCCGCATTCATCAGATTTTCACTGGAAAAAACTGAGATTTCAGGTATGGTGTGCAGGTTTTTCCGCCCCACTGTCATGGGGGTATTCATCGACTTAAGATCAGCTAGACTGAAATGCCGGACTGCATAGCAATGCAGCCTGGCTTTAGCAATTTATCTGGCTGATAAGTCAATTGCTGTTCGCGCTGCCAACGATGCAAACCATCCGTTGAGACAGTTGCCCGAAACTAAGGAGCCACAATGCGTTTTTACTTTCCTCTGGTCATTATTGACGAAGATTTCCGCTCAGAAAATACCAGCGGCTCCGGCATCCGCGAACTGGCTTCTGCCATCGAAAAAGCCGGCATGGATGTGGTCGGTTACACCAGCTACGGCGATTTAACCTCATTTGCCCAGCAACAAAGCCGCGCTGCCGGTTTTATTATGTCAATTGACGACGAAGAATTTGGTAGCGGCAGCAAAGAAGAAAGTATTTCGGTGTTGGCACAACTGCGCAGTTTTGTTGAACAGATCCGCCGTCGTAACCCGGATATTCCAATTTATCTGTACGGCGAAACCCGCACCGCCCGCCATATCCCCAACGATATCCTGCGTGAGCTGCATGGTTTTATCCATATGCACGAAGACACGCCGGAATTTGTGGCGCGGCATATTATCCGCGAAGCCAAAAGTTATTTAGATTCATTAGCGCCGCCGTTTTTCCGCGCGCTGACCCACTACGCGCAAGATGGCTCTTATAGCTGGCACTGCCCGGGACACTCCGGTGGCGTGGCCTTTTTAAAATCGCCGGTCGGTCGGATGTTCCACCAGTTTTTTGGTGAAAACATGCTGCGGGCTGACGTCTGTAATGCGGTCGATGAACTGGGTCAGTTGCTTGATCACACCGGCCCGGTCGCTGCTTCTGAGCGCAACGCCGCCCGCATTTTTAACGCCGATCACTTATTTTTCGTCACCAACGGCACTTCAACCTCGAACAAAATTGTCTGGCACAGCACTGTAGCGCCAAATGATATTGTGGTGGTTGACCGTAACTGCCATAAATCGATTTTGCACGCCATTATGATGACTGGCGCGCTGCCGGTGTTTTTAATGCCAACGCGCAACCACTACGGCATTATCGGCCCTATTCCACGCAGCGAATTTGAACCGGCCACCATCCGCAAAAAAATGGAAGCCAACCCATTTATCCGCGAAGTGCTGGCGAAAAACCCGGACGTGAAACCGCGGGTGCTGACCATTACCCAGTCTACTTACGACGGTATTTTATATAACGTTGAAGAGATTAAGTCGTTGCTGGATGGCGAGATCGAAACGCTGCATTTTGACGAAGCCTGGCTGCCGCATGCTGCGTTCCACGACTTCTACGGCGATTACCACGCCATCGGCGAAGGCCGGCCGCGTTGTGATACCTCGATGGTGTTCTCAACCCAATCCACCCACAAACTGCTGGCCGGTATTTCACAGGCCTCGCAAATTCTGGTGCAAGACGCCAATAACAATAAGCTGGATACCAACTTATTTAACGAAGCTTATCTGATGCACACTTCCACCAGCCCGCAATACGCCATTATCGCCTCGTGCGACGTGGCAGCGGCGATGATGGAAGCGCCGGGCGGCACCGCTTTAGTGGAAGAATCACTGGACGAAGCGCTGGAATTTCGCCGCGCGATGCGCAAAGTTGACGACGAATACGGCGATGACTGGTGGTTTAAAGTCTGGGGCCCGGATGATTTAACTGACGAAGGTCTGGATCACCGCGACGCCTGGATGCTGCACGCCGATGAAAACTGGCACGGCTTTGGCGCGATTGCCGAAGGTTTTAACCTGCTCGACCCTATCAAAGCCACCATTTTAACGCCAGGCCTGAATGTCGACGGCAACTTCTCTGACGCAGGTATTCCTGCCGCGATCGTCGCCAAATATCTGGCCGAGCACGGTGTAGTGATTGAAAAAACCGGTCTGTATAGCTTCTTTATCATGTTCACCATCGGCATCACCAAAGGCCGCTGGAATACCATGGTCACGGCGCTGCAGCAGTTTAAAGATGATTACGACAAAAACGCCCCACTGTGGCGCATTCTGCCGGAATTTATCCAGAAATATCCGCAGTATGAACGGATTGGCCTCAAAGATTTGTGCGACCAGATCCACGCGATCTACCGCACCTTTAACATCGCCAAACTGACCACCGAAATGTATTTATCGGAAATGGTGCCAGCGATGCGACCAGCCGATGCTTTTGCCAAAATGGCGCACAAAGAAATCGAACGGGTGCCATTAGACGAACTGACCGGCCGTATCACCGCCGTGATGCTGACGCCATATCCACCAGGCATTCCGCTGTTGGTGCCAGGCGAAGTCTTTAACGAAACCATCGTCAGCTACCTGAAATTCGCCCGCGAGTTTAACGGCAAGTTCCCAGGCTTTGAGACTTATATCCATGGTCTGGCACTGACGGAAGTTGATGGTAAAAAGGTGTATTACGTGGATTGCGTGCGCTGAGTTAGCTGCGCACTCGGATCATTTCTTGGTAAAAAGCCCGCATTGCGGGCTTTTTTTATCAGTCAACGAAGAACATATCGGAGATTTTCGTTAGCCAGCCATTGCAAACTTAAATGCGCGACTCTGGTGCTACAAACTTGACTCTTGCGAGTTGGAAACAGATACTCGCTCGCAGCGTTATATGGAAATTACACTCACATTAAATGGATTTAGTCGGATGAACAATATAATTATTTTGTTATTGGTGATGATGTTTACGTCATCCGGAATGGCCGCAGAGCATGGATTTTTTTGTAGCAACTGTAGTTACGAAGAAGCTGTTGCCATTGCCACGAGCAAAGCGGCGCCAACGATACACTGTGTGATTGACCAGACGTCAACAGACGATCCTGTTGAACAATGTTCAAGTCTGCCAAAACGCTTTTTTGTGGTTAATGAAAAAAGCAGACAGATTTTTCCATTGGTGGTGTTTCACAAACATCAAAAAAACCAGCGTCAGCTGCTCACCCTTGCCACGCGCAACGGCGCGCTAAGTACTGGTCAGCAACAGAGTATCTTGTATGTTGAATCTTATTGAGTTAATAATTTTATCAGTTTACCGGGGAGGCTGTTCCGCCCTAGAGGCAGCATTATCTGACCTCGTATGTAGAGTAGCCCCCCGCCTCATTGCTCAACTCGTAGA
>NZ_SACS01000016.1 GCF_004005945.1 Rheinheimera riviphila | reverse complement strand
CCGCTGCCGCGGTGAGTGTCGCCCTACGGCCAATAGATAATGCAAGTTTTGAGGGCGTACTCACCGCGATAGCGGTAGTACGCCGGCAAGACTTTGAAAAAAGAATGTTGGTTTTTTTATTTCAATAACGACCATTTCAACAACTCCGGCGCACTACCGCTGCCGCGGTGAGTGTCGCCCTACGGCCAATGGATATTGTGCGAGCGTTGCCCTACGGTGTTTTTTGCTCACGCGCTGATCGCCAAAAAATTACTGCGCATTAAACCAATCCAAATGTGGCTGTAAGGTCAGCGCATAAGGTCGCAACACCTGTACCCGTTGTTTCACATCAATTTTATCCAGGCCCGCTTCCAGCAGAATTTTCGCTGCCACCAAACCTGTGCGACCAGAGCCACCTTTGCAGTGGATGGCGACTTTCTGGCCTTGCCGGAGCAAATGGTGCACCATCGGCGAGGCCTGCTGCCAGCCTTGGGCAAATGCCAGTCCTGGCGCGTGATCGTCGGCAATCGGACAGAAAAACCAGAGTAAATCCAGTTCCTTACAAAGTGCCGGTAAGTCCAGAACCTGCAGCTGCGCCATTTCTTCGTCTGGCGTCAGCGAAATGAGTGCTTTGGCGCCAGCGTCTTTCAGCTGCTGCAGCGACTGGCGAAGATCCACCCCTTTGGTGCCGGGGCAGGGCGTAAATAACAAACCGGCCGTGGCCGAAGTGGCTGGGTTGATGCTGAGTTCATCAAATGGGTGTTGCATCGCGGTCTCCTTAAATCTTTGTCATGGTAAGATTTTTTAATTTTAGGCGTTAATCACAGCAAGCCGCAGCACGTGCCGGTCGATTACCCATGGTTTCTAAGTTCGCAATTAGGGGCGCCAGCAGCTGCGGGTTTTGTTGTAAGGTCAGTTCGATACTTTGACTGGCCCAGGCCGGTAACGCCGGATGGAGCCGGTAAAACACCCATTGTCCCTGCCGGCGGTCAATCAGCAGCTGGCTTTTGCGTAGCATCGCCAAATGTCTGGAGATTTTTGGCTGGGTTTGCACCAGCGCAGTTTCCAGTTCGCAGACACACAACTCACCTTCGTGGGCAATGAGCAGCAAACTGGCCAAACGGGTTTCATCGGCCAGCAGCTTAAAAAACTCAAGCGGCGCCAATGGCAGCGCCGGTTTTCGCTCCAGCAGCGCTTTGTCGTAGAGCAGCACAAACATTTTCAGCCGTTCGCTGATTTCATGCAGTGTGCGGTCAAAAGTTTGCGGCTCTGGGTCGAGTTTTGGATCGGGGAAATCCCAGGCCAACACGTATTTGGCGTTGATCTGGCTGGCGCACTGCTGGCGGGCTTTGTCACAGAGCAAAATGGCATAGTCGAATTGTTGCTGCGGTAAGTCATGAATGGCTTTGGAATAGCTGTCATCCGCCGCAATGCCTTGCCGTTTAAGGGCTGCCAAGGCCCGGAGATCGACCGTGCCCGGATTGCTGCCAGCACTAAAAATGCGAAACCGGTCGCGGTAACTGTTTTTCGCAACGGCTTCAGCCATCACCGAGCGAGCTGAGTTTTCGCTGCAGACGAATAATAGGCTTGGTATGTCGGACATTGCAGGCTCCGGTGTTTTTCTGAATTGTATATATGGAAAAACATATATGCAAGAAGCTGATTTACCTTGATCAGTGAATTGAGGTTGCTTTTTAATGGCGTTACGTTAACGTTCTGATTGAATGACGTTTTAAACCAAGCTGTTAAAAACAACAATCAAGGAATGCACCATGTCTGATTTTGGAACTTCACCGAACACCGACAGTAAAAATCTGGCGGCTATTACCCATATCGCTTCAATCTTTTTTGCGTTTTTCGCGCCGTTACTGATGTACATCCTGAAAAGCGACGATGCCTTTATTAAAGAAACGGCCAAAGAAGGGCTGAATTTCGCCATCACTGTGCTGCTGGTGTATATCCTGTTGGGTATTACGATTATCGGCGTGTCGTTGATGCCGGTTCTGTGGCTAATTACCGTGGTGATGTACGTGATTGCCGCAAAAACCGCTACTGAAGGGCAGGTGTACCGGTTCCCCTTTACCTGGCGTTTGATTAAGTAATGCTAAAAAGGGGTCGTCGCTCATTGTTTAATCATGAGCGACGACCGCTTTGTGTTTGGTTTAAAGTTTGTAGACTGCTTTTAGCTCTGGTACGGCGGATAGCTGTGCTTTGACGCTCTCATCGCCAACCACCACCAAGGTCATTTTATCCAGCGTCAGATATTTCGCTGCTAAGGCAGAAATCTGCGCTGGAGTCATCGCATTGACCAACTGCACATAATTTTCCAGCCGTGATAACGGCAGGCCATGACTTTTTAAGAACCACAATTCGTTGATAATCGAGCCACGCGCTGAGTTTTGCAGCACGTAGAGACCGGAAATGTAGTTTTTAAAGCCGGTCAATTCTTGTTCTGACGGCGCTTCGGTTTGCAGGCGTTTAATTTCCTTGATGATTTCCGCAAGAGCAGGGCCGGTTGCTTCGGCCGTGACATCGGCTTGCTGTTGCCAGGTTGCCGCTTTGACTCTGCTGTTTACTGCGCTGTTAGGCGAGTAAGTGTAGCCTTTGTTCTCGCGGATATTTGAGGTGATCCGACTGGCAAATGAGCCACCCAACAAGGTATTCATCACCCGTAATCCAACAAAATCTTCATGCGATGCATCGACCACTGCCAGACCTAATTGCAGCGTCGATTGTGGGGCATTCGGCCTTGGGATAAAAATCAGCTCGGCGGTATTGGCCTTGGTTGGCGCACTGATTTGACGGGTTTCACCGCCTGGCATCGCCGCAAATGCGGCTTTTACTGCAGCTTCGGCTTGTTGCGGGTCAAATTTACCGGCAATAAACAGATGACTGCGTTTCGCCACCAGATTGGTTTTTACAAAACTTTGTAAGTCTTGCAAGGTGAGCGCCTGCACCACTTTTTCATCGGCAAACACTTTGGCATAAGGATGGTCAGCAAACACCGCACCATAAAAAGCGCTGGTCGCCTGATTGCCTGGCGTCGATTTTTGTACTGTTAAATCACGGACAAAGTTATTCACCGCACGGGTGCGATCTTCGTCGGTGAATTTGGTATTTATCGCTAAGTCGGCCAGTAAATTCGCGGCATCCCCCACATAGTCACTCAGCACATCCAGTTGCAGAAAACTGGCATTAATACCAACACTGCTTTGCACCTGGCCGCCCATATTGGCTGCGGCTTCGGCAATTTCTTTGGCCGAGCGGGTGCTGGTGCCTTCGGTTAACAACTGATAACTCAAATCAGACACCGCATCTTTGGCGCCATCGTCAATATTGCCGGTGTCGGTGACCAGGCGCAACGTCACTTTGGGCGTGCTGCCATATTGGATCAACGTCACGCTCAAGCCATTGTCGAGGGTGAAATTGTGAGTGTCGGTGAGCTTAAAGCTTTTTGGGGTGCCGCCAGCCGGAGGCAGTTCTTTGTCCTGCGCCGGTAACTGAAAAGCCAACAGGCTCAGTGCCAGCATAAATCCGGTTTGCAGTTGACGTGTTATCGGGAATTTCGATAGTCCTTTCATGGTGTGTTTCCTTCTTTAGCCGGTGTCACCGCAGCCGCCGGGTCTTCGCCAGGCGTTAAGGTCAAAATGGTGCGGTTGCCAGGGCGCAGATATTCAGCGATGGTCGCTTTGAGAACTTCCGGTGTGACAGCTTTAAATTGCGCTTCTAAGTCGTTGATCCTGGCTGGGTCATTGTCAAATAAGGCGAAGCTTGCCAGTAAATCCAGTTTGCCAAAACCATAAAAGCTGTCGATGTTGTCGTACAGGCCGGAACGGATTTTGACGATAGCGCGATCAATATCTTTTTGTAGTATTGGCTGTTCAGTCAGCTGACCAATCACTTGATCGACGGCCGCCAACAACTCTTTTTCACTGTGTTTTTCATCATGGGTGAATGAACTCATCCACAACATCGGGCCGTTGTAGTTAAACATATTGCCCAGCAGATAATTGATGCCGCCGCCGACATCACCGGTCAGCTGACGGTTTTTCACCAGCTCCTGATGCAGCAGGCTGTCAGTGCCTTGCACTAATAATTGGTCGAGAATGCCCATCGCAAAATACTCTGGGGTATTGCGTGGTGGCATTTTGTAGGCAAAGGCCAGTGCTGGTTTAGGTGCCAGTTTATCGAACTTGTTAAAGCGTTTTTCCTGCTCTTGCCGAAGCTCGGTTAAATCAGGCTGCGCCGGTAACGTCACCGCTGGAATAGCGCTGAAATACTTTTTTACCATCGCCAAAGTCGGTTCGACTTCGACATCGCCGACCACCACCAGCACTGCGTTATTGGGCGAATAGTAGGTATCAAAAAACGATTTCACATCGTCCAGATTCGCTGCATCCAGATCGGCTAAATCGCCATAAAAGTTGTGGGCGTTGTACCAGTTGTTAAAGGCATATTGCGGCATATCCAGCCAGGGGAAACCGCCATATGGCTGGTTCAACACGTTGACCTTGACTTCGTTTTTCACCACACCTTGTTGATTCGTCAGGTTTTCCTGGGTGATCGCCAGGCCTTTCATCCGGTCGGCTTCGGCCCATAACATGGTTTCAACTTTATGCGCCGGTACAATTTCAAAATAGTTGGTGTAGTCAAACCGGGTTGAACCGTTCAGCACGCCACCGTTGGTTTGGACCAGACTGATAAATTCCATTTTGCCGAGGTTTTTTGAGCCCTGGAACATCATATGTTCGAATAAATGGGCAAAGCCGGTGCGGTTTTTTGGCTCGTTGCGAAAGCCAATGTTGTAGTACACCCCAATAACCGCAGTTGGTGCGGTGTGATCCGGAGAGATCACCACTTTTAAGCCATTTTCTAAAGTGCTGTAGTGCACTGGCACGTTAAAACTAACGGGCGCGGCTTGTTGCGTGGCCTGGCTGACCAAAGCGTCAGTAGCGGCTGGCGTTGCTGCAGGTGTTGGATCGGCCGGTTTTGGGTTGCACCCCAATAACACAGCACTGACACCCAGCGCCAATAATCGGCTGTACATAGATTTTCCTTATTCTCATTGGAATGTATTAGCGAGCTTTGGCTCATTGTTTGAGGTCTTATGCAGATCCCTGGATTGGGAGCAAAATCACTATAACCAGTGGTTAAAAATGCTGCAATCAGAATGCGGGACAATATGTTTCAGGATTTTTCAGCAGGGAAGGTGAGCAACCCCCAAAGCAACAAGCTGCACTTTGGGGATTGGTAGATAACGTTAAATCGGTGAACCTGGCGGCGGTTGTAATGCCTTTAACTTCCCAAGGTTAGCCACATCTTTTTGCGCCTGGGTCGCCAGCTGCAGCAGCAATTGTGAGTGTGCGTCTTTGGCGGCTTTTGCGCTTTGGCCAATTTGCGTCAGCATCAGCAGCAACTCTGCCCGGATTTCCGGTGCCAGTTGCTCATTTTGCGCCAATGTCGACAATTGCAGTAAATAACTTACCTGTAACCTGCGGCTGATCAAAGGTTTGGCGGCTGCCGGTGCTTGTAGCTGTTGCCAAAGGTCCGATAACAGCCGTGCCACTGACGGTACCGCGCTGTCGTTTTGATGTTGCCACTGTAATCTCGCCAGCCGTTCGCCATTCAGTAAAATACTAAAGGTATGCTGCGCCGCAGCTTCCGCTAATGACAGCGGATCCAGCACCAGCCCGGTGTAACCTTGGGGGCTTTCGCGGTTGTTGCTGTAGCCATAAGCTTTGGGTGGAATAAGTTGTTCTACCGCAGTCGGCAATGCCAGCGTGGTTGGATTGACAGTGCGAAGCAGCGCTTGGAACGCCCGTTGTTGATCCGCGCCCGCCACCGGCTGATACAACAGTTTTTCGCCGGCGGTTTTGAGTTGATACCGATAGTCATAACCACCCAGCCATTTGCCGGCCGCTTCGGTTTGATAACGATGGGCAAAATACACCGGCATTAGAATTTCGGCCAGATCCGAGTAAGGTCGGCCATCCGCTAACGCTTTGCTGTTGAAGTTGCTCAGGGCCTGGGCGCGCAGTTTCATCACCCGATCCAATTCAGTCACCGCATCAGCACCGTTGTCCCATAAACTGGAGTAGGCATGTGGCAGTTTGCCGCCATTGCTGTCCGGATCTGAGATAAAACGAAAGCCTTGTTGTGGTGCCTGACTGATAAAATCGAGTCTGGCTTTATCATCGGCAAAGTCACCGTAACCATATTGAATGACCCGTTTGTCCCAGTCGCCGATGCCACTGGCGTAAGCGCCGGTAAGCGAAATTTTGTTGTCGGCGCCCATCGTTAATACCGGATGCGGGTAATCCATCACTGAAGCGCGGTCTTTATTGCTGGCGGCAAAGTTATGGGCGATACCAAGGGTGTGGCCAATTTCATGGGCCGATAATTGACGAATGCGCGCTAGTGCCATTTCGCTCAGAGCGGCCTGGGCCGTGGTGTCTGCTGTGGTTGTAGCAGATTCCGAACCTTCAGCCGAAAATGGTGCCGTCATGCCCTGGGCAATCAAGTAATCCTGCCGCACCCGCAAGGATCCTAAAGTGACATGGCCCTTAATAATTTCGCCGGTACGCGGGTCCATCAGGCCATAACCGTAAGACCAGCCGCGCGTCGCCCGGTGTACTCATTGGATCACGTTGTAACGCACATCCAGCGGGTCGGCATCGGCCGGTAACATTTTCACCTGAAACGCATCTTTGTAACCAGCAGCGGCGAACGCCTGATCCCACCACTTGGCGCCGTCTAATAACGCTGAACGCACCGGTTCCGGTACACCTGGATCCAGATAATAGACAATAGGTTCCACCGCTTCGCTGACTGCTGCCGCTGGGTCTTTTTTCACTAATCGATGGCGTGGCACAAAACGTTGCATCATCTCGGCTTCAATCGGTACCGCGTAATCTTTGTATTCAAAGGACCAAAAACCACTTTCCGGATGGAAAGGCCGTGCGACAAAACCTGGCTCTGGTAACTCGACAAAACTATGGTGCATCCGCACGCTGATGCTGTAAGGATCCGGCGCCACTTGCTGCACAAATTCACCGGGTTTGTCGCCGGTAAATGTGATGGTGGCTTCAAGTTCAGTGTTTTTCGGAAAGGCTTTGCTGCGCGGCCAGTATAAGGCGGAGCGGCTGGCATCCAGGCTAAAATCGCCTTGTTCAGTAGCGGCTAAAGTACGGGCGACCCCATGGCTGTCGCGCAGCACAAATTCCGTGGCATCGAGCAGCAGCGAATCAGCGTCGCGGGCCACCACCGGAAAACCCCACAATACCGAGCTGGCAAAAGCTTCTTCGACCGAACGTTGCTCCAGCGGATTCTCCGATACGGCACGATATTGGGTATTGCGCTGGCGCAACAACACTTTGTCACCGGCATCTTCAAACACCACCAATTTCGCATCCAGTGACAGTAACTGGCCGCGATCCAACCCGATATCATTCGAACCCAACCCTTGTGGCAGGCTGGAGTAATACAAATATTCGGGCGCGTTGGCCGGTACTTGTAAATAGACTTTGCCGTTTTGGATGTCGGCAAAAATTGGAATGAGCCCTGGTTGTTGGGACATGGCGGCAGTGAAGCCTGCGATGCTCAAATCAGATTGAGCTGTTTGGCCTGGTTCGGCCGTTGGTGCAGGCTGGCAAGCGGCTATCAGTAAGACGAGTCCCAACGTGAGTCCGTGCGGCAGCCATAATCGCCGATAGGTGATTGAATTTGTCATTATTATTCTCCCTGAGTCAGGGTGAAATTAATTATCACTATTTACCGCGAAAAGCTATGGGCTGGTGATCAACAGCTTGTTGGCTGCGGCCAAATAGTCACAGCTATTGCCAAATATTTTTAGTCTGTTGCTTTTTGATTATATCTTGACATGAAGATTCTTTGTGTATTAAATAAATGTATCTTCAGGTGAAGATACATGATTGTGAGATATTTACCACCAACCCACAGGGAGCGCGAAATGAAACATTTGATCCAGGTTGCCGGCATCATTGATCGGCAGGAAGCACAACTGATAGTGAATGAAGGCGTTGAATGGCTGGGTTTTCCGCTGCGGCTGCCATCTGGCCGTGACGACATCAGCGAGCAGTCAGCGATTGCCATTATTGCCGAGCTGGATCAGCCACATGCCGGCGTGCTGATCAGTTATCTGACTGATGCCGGGCAAGTCAGTAGCTTTTGTCAGGAGTTAGGGGTGAAAGCTGTTCAGCTGCACGGGGATATCAGCGTCGACGAAATGGCAAAACTGCGTCAGTTAAGACCGGATCTGTGCATTCTGAAAAGCCTGGTGGTGAAAGAAGATAACGCTGACGAGCTGCTGCAACTGGTTGATCAGTGTGCCAGCTATGTCGACATGTTTATCACGGATACCTATAACCCAAAAACCGGTGCCAAAGGGGCGACCGGTTTAACGCATAACTGGGATGTCAGCGCTGAGCTGGTGAAGCGTTCGCCTAAACCGCTGATGTTGGCAGGTGGCCTGACGCCGGACAATGTGGCTGCCGCGATCCGCCATGTGCGTCCTGCTGCGGTGGATGCGCATACTGGGCTGGAAGGGGCGGACGGACGCAAGGATGCCGCGCGGATCCGTCGTTTTGTCGCTGAAGCCCGTCAGGCTTTTGCTGAACTCGCCGCTTAAGTCAACCAGCCCGCAGTTGATCCTGTGGGCTGCTTTTTTGCAAGGAGCTCATTATGTCTGCACAACTTCTGCCGGTGTTCCCGGCGAACAACAGCGCTGCGGTACCTGTGATCGAACTGACGCAAACGGACAGGTTGCGCGCGCTACACACACAGATGCGTGACCGCAGGGCCTGCCAATCCACTTTTACTTTTTATGCCGATCAGGTGATCCGGTTGTTACTGGAGCAAGCTTATGGCTTGTTGCCATTTCAGGATCATCAGGTGACAACACCGGTTGGCGCAACGTATCAGGGAAAAAGGTTGGCGACACCGCTGTTCGCAGTTTCTGTGATGCGCGCGGGTGAAAGTATGGAGTTTGAGCTGCAACGGATCAACCGGGATATCCCGATTGGCAAGATCCTGATCCAGCGGCATCAGCAAACCAAGCAACCCCATCTGTACTACAGCAAACTGCCAGCAAATATTGCACAGGGTTATGTGATGTTATTTGAACCTATGCTGGCCACCGGCGGCTCGGCGTTATGTGCGCTGGACGTGTTGCTGGCGGAAGGGGTGCCGGCGGAGCAGATTTTATTGCTGAATTTGCTGTCGTCACCTGCTGGTATCGCCAGAGTCAACCAGCAGCAACCAAAAGTACAGATCATCACCAGCAGTATTGAACAAGGTCTGACCGGTCAGGCTTATATGCTGCCGGGCATTGGCGACTTTGGTGATCGTTATTTTGGTACCGGCCAGGCGGAGGCGGTATGAGTAGCCGATCCTTTAGTTTGGCACTGTTATGCGGCGTGCTGGCGGCTGTGATCTGGGGCAGTACTTATGTGGTGACGACCGAACTGCTGCCACCGGACCGGCCATTATTGGCTTCGCTGCTGCGAGCATTGCCGGCGGGTCTGCTATTGGTGTTGTGGCAGCGTCAGCTGCCGCAGGGGCACTGGTGGTGGCGGGCAGCAGTGCTCGGTACCTTGAATATTGGTTTGTTTTTTTATTGTCTGTTTGTGGCAGCCTATCACTTGCCTGGTGGTGTTGCGGCGCTGGTGATGTCCTGTCAACCGGTGCTGGTGATGCTGCTCAGCGTGTTTTTGCTACATGAACCATTGCGGGCCCGACCGATGGTCGCGGCCGGCATCGCCAGCTGTGGTGTTGCGCTGCTGGTGTCAGTCCAGCAGGCTTCGTTATCGGTGATTGGGATCGTCGCAGGGCTGTGCGCAGCGATGTCGATGGCGCTTGGCATCGTGCTGAGTAAAAGGTGGCCAAAACCTGCCAGCATCAGTCTGGTGACTTTCACCGGCTGGCAATTGCTGGCGGGGGGGCTGCTGCTATTGCCGATAACATTGTGGCAAGAGGGGTTACCGGCGCAGGTCAGCCTGCGAAATCTGGCCGGTTACGGTTATCTCTGTCTGATTGGTGCCGTCTTAGCTTACTTGTTGTGGTTTCGCGCTTTGCAACGCTTGCCGGCAGTCACCCTGTCGTTTTTAACCTTTACCAGCCCGGTTTCGGCATTGGTCTTTGGTTATGTTGTATTAAATCAGATGCTTACATTGCAGCAGGCTGTTGGTGCTCTGGCCATCCTGGCCGCGATCAAGTTGGCGCAACGGCCACCAGCGCCAGTCATTTCCCCGGTAGCGGGCGTGGCCGGTCGCGATCCATTATTTACTCCCTTCAACAAAGGAAAACTCTGATGACAACTTTGTATAGTTCGCTGACCACAGGCGCACTGGCGCTGCAGAACCGATTTGTGATGGCGCCGATGAGTCGCAACCGCGCCACAGCCGATGGCCTGGCTACTGCATTAATGGCACAATACTACACTCAGCGAGCCGGTGCCGGTCTGATCATTAGTGAAGGTATTCAGCCAAATATCACCGGGCAGGGCTTTATGCACTCGCCTGGTTTGCACAATCAGCAGCAAGCCGACAGTTGGCGTGCCGTCACCACTGCCGTTCACCGTCAGGGCGGGCTGATCGTGGCGCAACTGATGCATGCCGGCCGTATCGGCCATCCATCTTTGTACGCCAGTGCGCATCAGTCGCTGGCTCCTTCAGCCGTGGCGGCCAATGGTTTTACTTACACCGCAGCTGGTCCGCAGCCTTATCCGGTGCCGCGCGTGATGGACAGCACCGACATCCGGCAGACCATCGAGGATTTTGCCTGCGCCGCAAAGTTTGCCATTGACGCCGGTTTCGACGGTGTGGAAATCCACGCTGGCAATGGTTTTCTGCTGCATCAGTTTATGGCGGACAACACCAATCTGCGCTCGGACGCATACGGCGGTTCGGTGCAAAACCGGTTGCGACTGACGCTGGAAGTCACAGCCGCAGTGGTCGCGGCCATCGGAGCTGGCCGTACCGGGATCAGACTATCACCGGAAAATCCCTATAATGATATCCGTGAAGCCGATGCTTTGATGTTGTACCCGGCGTTGTGCCGCCAACTGCCTGCCGATCTGGCTTACCTGCATCTCATGGAAGCGGGTAACCGGGATATGACGGCCTTGTTACGGCAAATGTGGGCTGGTTGTCTGATTGTGAACCCACATCAAAGTGCGCAGGCCGGAGCTGTGACTCCGGCAATCGCCAGTGAGATATTGCAACAAGGTCTGGCAGATGCGGTCGCCTTTGGCGCATTATTTTTGGCAAATCCGGATTTGGTGGCCAGAAGTCGGCAGGGTGGACCTTATAATCAGGTTGATCCAAGCACTTTTTATGGTGGCGGTGCTGCGGGATATACCGACTATCCGACCCTGGCAGAGCAATCACAGAATACAGTGAGCAGCGTGTTCTGATTATCCACTTGCTCTCATCCTCCGCCTGCTTCAATCGTCAACCTGCCCCAATCTTCAGTCCGGCGATTGGGGGCAGTTTCAGGTGTGGTTTTACTCAGCTCAAACAACAAGTTATGGACTCATTGTTCGCGGGCGTTTGGCCGTAGTTATTGCATGCCTTGTGATTGCAGCAGCTTTTTCAGCAACATCGCCAGTTGATCACGTTCGCTGTGGCTCAGTTCAGCCAGCAGGTCTTCGCCTTTGGCAAGATGGCGAACCAAGGCCCGTTCAATAATATCTAATCCTTTTGCGGTCAGTGAAACCAGTACACCGCGTCGATCATGGGGATCCGGACTCCGGCTGACCAGTTGCTTCGCTTCAAGCTTGTCGATCCTGTTGGTCATGGAGCCGGACGTCAGCATCAGCGTCTGTAACAATTGATTCGGAGTTAAGGTATAAGGCTTGCCAGAGCGGCGTAAAGTGGCGACCACATCAAATTCGCCGCCATTGAGCCCAAATTCGCTAAAAACAGTACTTAGTTCACGATCAAACAAAGCACAGCTACGGACCAGTCGTCCCATCACTGCCATTGGCGTCGGATCCACATCAGGCCGCTCCCGCTGCCATTGTTGAATAACAGCATCAACCAAATCATCCTTCATAGTATCTCCTCTTAAAGTTTCTTTACAGGAAGGTATATTAGCCGCTGATTGCTTACACGACAATAGCTGGATTACCACTGTTTTCTTTCTATAAATTTATTATAAATCAATGATGAAATCCGAATTTTAGCCTTGGTGGTCATTTATTTATGACAATAGCGTTAAATTATCTATCTTCACATAAAGATACTTGCTATAAAGATTTAAGCTGTTATTTTGGAACAGTCATTTTTAAACATCTGGCGGCAGGGAGCATTCGCAGCCAACTTTTTCATTGAACGACAAGGAGGCAAGACGATGGAATTTATACATTCTGCGCAGTCCGCTGAGCACAGGCAAACCCAGTTAGCACCCGGTTTCGGGCCGAAAAATCAGCAATGGTCGCAATTGGCTGATTTGCCGGCATTGTTACAATGGCAGTGTCAGCGACAACCTGAGGCTGTGGCCATTCGCACCGCCGATACTGAGCTAAGTTTTTCAGAGCTGGCGCAGCAGGCCGGGCAGATTGCGCAAGTGTTAGTCGGCCTGGGTCAGCAGCAGGAGCAATGTATTGGTTTGTATATGGAGCCATCTGCTGAGCTGGTTTGTGGTGTCTGGGGGATTTTATTTGCCGGTGGTTGTTATCTGCCATTGTCACCGGAGTATCCGTCAGAACGTATCCAGTACATGTTGACTGACGCCGGTGTGGGTATTGTGCTGACGCAGCGGCATTTGCGGGCGCAACTACAACAACTGGCACCGCAGTCAGTGACCATTTTATGTATTGAAGATTTACCGGCCGGTCTGCACAATTTTATGCCATTGGTCAGCCCGCAACAGCTGGCTTATATGATTTATACCTCTGGCAGTACCGGTGCACCCAAAGGGGTGATGATTGCACAAAGCAGCATCACGGCTCAGTTACAGTGGCTGGCACAACACTATGGTTTTGACCGCCAAAGCGCCATATTGCAAAAAACGCCGTTCAGTTTTGACGCCGCTCAGTGGGAAATTCTTGCTGGTGCGATGGGGGCCACTGTGGTTATCGGTGCCCCTGGCATTTACCGGGATCCACCGGCACTGCTCGATACCATCGCCGAACTGGGGGTGACGGTGTTGCAGGGCGTGCCGACGTTGTTGCAGGCGCTGCTTGAAGTGCCGGGCAGCGCTATCGCCAGTGGCTTAAGGTTTATTTTCAGCGGTGGTGAGCTGTTAACCCGGCAACTGGCGGCAGATGTACTGACGACCTTTCCGCACTGCCGGATGGTGAATCTTTATGGTCCCACTGAGTGCACGATTAACTCCTCGGCTTTTGAAGTAACAGCCAGCAATCTGTCCACCATACCGCTGGCCGTGCCGATAGGTTATCCGGTAGCTGATACCCGTTATTATGTGCTGGACGCCGCGCTGCAACCGGTTGCCGCTGGTGAAACCGGTGAGCTTTATATCAGCGGAGTTCAGCTGGCGCGCGGCTATTATCAGCGGGCTGAGCTGACCACTGAGCGGTTTATTCCCAACCCACTCAGTACCGATCCGCTGCATCAACGGCTGTACCGGACCGGCGATCTGGCGCGCTCTGATCAGGACGGCAATACCCATTTTGTTGGCCGGGTTGATAACCAGGTGAAGTTACGTGGTTATCGGGTGGAGCTGGACGAAATCCGCCTGCAAATTGAAAAACATCGTTGGATCAAAAATGCTGCGGTGTTGGTATGCCAGGATAGCCGGACCGGCACCGATCAACTGATCGCCTGTATTGAGCTTGATAAACAGCATGCCAGCGTGATGGATCAGGGACGGCAGGGAGCACACCATCAGTCAAAACAAAACAAACTGCAGGTGAAAGCCCAGCTGTCGAATGCAGGTTTACGGCAGGAACCGGAATTATTGGGTCGTGCCCGGTTGCCGTTATCCGGGGCAGAGCCGACAGCGGCACAACAGGCGCTGGTGTTTGCCCGGAAAACTTACCGGTTTTTTGAAGGTGGCGCGGTCAGCGCGCAGCAGCTTGAGCAGTTGCTGCAAAGTATGCCGCCGCAGGCAGAACAACCCCGGTCGCTGACAACACTGAACTTTGCTGATCTGGGTTATCTGTTACGTTATTTTGGTCAGTTTCACAGTGCAGATCGCCTGCTGCCGAAATATGGTTTTGCGTCGCCCGGCGCTTTGTATGCGACCCAGCTATATCTGGAAATCGACGGACTTTTTGGTGTTGAAAGTGGTTTTTATTATTATCATCCGCAGCAACACAGTCTGTATTTAGTGGCCACCAAAACAGCAGTGCCGGGGGCGCAGCTAAAGCTGCATTTTGTCGGCCGGGTCGATGCGATTGCCCCGGTGTATCAGAACAATATTGCTGAAGTGCTGGAAATGGAAACCGGTCATATGGTGGGGCTGTTTGATCAGATCCTGCCACAGTTTGGGCTGGCGGTAAGGGATGGTTATTTTGATCACAGGTTACAGGAAGTACTGGCCAGTCAGGCCAGCGATCAGTACCTGGGTTCTTTTGCCATCGACAGCTGGGTAGCGCCGGTCAACCCGGTCGACCAGATACTGCAGGTGCAACCGGGCGCAGTGGCCGATCTGCCTGCCGGTCAGTATCTGTGGCAGCCTGCAGGTTTAAAGTATCTGGATGCGCAACTGATCAACGAGTCTGAAGTGATCGCTATCAACCAGCAAGTATATCAGCGCGCCAGTTTTGGTATTGGTCTGCTTAGCCGCAGCGAAGATCCCTGGTATCAGTACATTGCGCTGGGCCGGCGGTTGCAGCAGTTGCAGCAAAATCCATGGCAGCTTGGCATGATGTCATCTGGCTACAGCTCGAAGTCGGGTCAGCCGCTTTGTGCCGCGATCCGGATGGATGCGCTGTGTCAGACGCGGCAGATGGCGCAGGCACCGTTCTATTTTGCAATTGGCGGTAAAGTCAGCCAGCAGCAACAACAATCCACCGGCATGCAGGAAGATAGTATTCATATGCGCGGTCCGGCGGAGATCCTGCGGGATGAGCTGCAAAGCAGTCTGCCAGCATATATGGTGCCGAATAATATTGTGGTTTTTGACCGTTTCCCGCAAACCGCCAATGGCAAAATTGACCTGAAGGCACTGCGTCAGGCGCCGCAAGTGCAAAGTAGCAACAATGCCGCGCCAATGCTGGCTCCCCGTAACGACACCGAAAATGTGTTGCTCGGCATGTGGCAGCAAAGCCTGCGGTTACAGCAAGTGTCGGTATTGGATGACTTTTTTGCCTGTGGCGGCAACTCGTTAAAAGCGGTGGCGCTGATGCATCAAATCAATCAACAGTTTGCGCTGCAACTACCGATGCAGGCGATTTTCACCGCCTCGACCATTGAAACTTTAGCGCAGTTGGTACAGCAAACCGCTGCCGAAGTCAGCCAACACAGCAGGTTATTGCCTTTACAGCGGACTGACGGTGCTGCCAGCGTATTCTGCTGGCCTGGTCTTGGCGGCTATCCGCTGAATCTGCGTCTGCTGGCCGAAACGACCGCCGCTGATCAGAATTTTTATGGGGTGCAGGCCGAAGGGCTGAGCCCAACCGAAACCATTCAGCCCGATATCAGTGCGATGGCACTGGCGGACATTGCGCTGTTGAAACAAGCACAACCAGCAGGTCCTTACCGGTTATGGGGATACTCTTTTGGTGCCAGGGTCGCTTTTGAAGTGGCCTATCAACTTGAACAACAAGGCGATGTGGTTGAACAGCTGTTTTTACTGGCTCCAGGTTCACCGGTACTGCCGGTTCCGAATCACAGTGGCCGGGCAGATTTTGACGAACCGGCCTTTGTCACCGTGTTGTATTCGGTATTTGCCCAGAAAATCAGTGGACCTTTATTGCAGCAATGTCTGCAAACGGTGCGCTGTCAGGCCTCTTTTGTTGATTTTATCTGTCAGCATTACCGGCAGTTACCCAAGGCGCTGGTGGATAACATCGTGACTCTGGTGCGCCAGACTTATCAGTACCGTTACACCTTCGCCGAGCTGAGCCAGCGCCGGTTAAAAGTGTCGCCGGTGATTTTTAAGGCCCGTGGCGATGATTATTCATTTATTGATGCCGTTGGTCGTGAATTGGGTTTAGTGGAAGTACAGCTTAACGCCGATCACTACAGTTTGCTGCAGGCAACCGGTATGGCTGAACTGAGCCGGTACATTCAGCGCTACCAGCAACTCAGTTTGCAGCTGGCAACGTTGCAATCAGCTTAATGGCTGTTCACCGTGAAAGGCCAAGCCAGGCAATGTCAGCCAGGCGGGCTTCGTATCACCCAATGCCGGTGTATCGCACCGGCCTGGTATTTATTCAGTGAGAAGGACAACATCATGCATGCAACACCATTTTCAGGGAGATCGCGGATGGCGCTGCCGATCCGTTATAGCGCCGAAGTGCAGGAGGCGCTGGCAGAGCAACAAGCGGTGGTCGCGCTTGAATCCAATGTGATTTGCCAGGGACTGGATTACCCGCTGAATCTGCAGACCGCGCTGGCATTAGAACAAAGAGTCCGGGCTCAAGGCGCCGTGCCGGCGACCCTGGCCGTGCTTCATGGCGAAATCCGGGTTGGTCTGACCGGGGACGAGCTGGCTTATCTGGCGACGCGGCCACAAACCCCTAAAATCAGCAGCCGCGATTTAGCATTTGTGCTGGCCGGTCGCAGCAGTGGAGCGACCACAGTTGCCTGTTCGCTACAGATAGCCGCCCATGCCGGGATCCGGTTTTTTGCCTCGGCTGGCCTTGGCGGGGTGCACCGTGGCGCGCAGCAGAGCATGGATATTTCCGGTGACTTAATTGAGTTAACCCGCAGCGGGCTGGCCGTGGTTTGTGCCGGCGCCAAAAATATCCTGGATCTCGGGCTGACACTGGAATTTCTGGAAACACACAACGTACCGGTCGTGTCTTATCAGTTTGATGATTTTCCTGCGTTTTATTGTCGTTCATCTGGTTTTAAAGCACCAAAACGGCTGGATGACCCATGGCAGCTGGCGGCCGCCATCGAATGGCAACAGGCGATAGCGCCCCGGCAAAGTATGTTGATTTGCACGCCAACTCCGGTAGCGGATGCGCTGGACGGCGCAGTGGTAGAGCAGGCGATTGCGGCGGCAACCCGGCAGGCTGAACAAGCCGGTATTATTGGCAATGCGCTAACCCGCTTTATTATGAAAGCGGTGGAGCAGGCAACCGCTGGTCAATCGGCGCTGGCCAATCAGGCGGTGTTACTGCATACCACCGAAGTCGCCGCAGAACTTGCAGTGATCCATGCCCGTTTTTGTCAGCAACACCAGCACCACGTTGCAGACCAGGCGACTGGTTGACAAAAAAAATTTAACGATATATCTTCATGTAAAGATACTTCATGTAAACAATGCTGCCTTATCGCAAGGTCAGCCCGTCAGGAGGACACCAATGAAACTGATCCCATGGCTAATCACACTGCTCGTACTGGCGCTGCTCAGCGCGGCCGCCAGTGCATTCCGGCAGTGGCAGAATAACACGCCGGCTATTGCCAGCGAACAAACCGCAGCTGTAACGGCCCAAAACGTAGGCAGCCTGTGGTATCGGCCCACGCGCCAGGTGAGCGGTGTATTAAAAGCGCCGCAATATCTGGAATTAACCAACGAATTATCCGGCACTATCAGTCGGCTAAATTTCAGTTCTGGCGCGGTGGTAGAACAAGATCAGGTGTTGCTGGAGATTGAGCATCAGGAAGAGCTGGCGCGATTGCAGGCAACCGAAGTCCGTCTGGCGCAACAGCAAAAAACGGTCAGTCGGTATCAGCAACTGTACCAGGGGCAAAAAGTCAGCACTGAAGCCCTGGAACTGGCGCAGGCTCGTTTTAGTGAATTGCAGGCGGAACAGCAGGTGTTGCAAAGTATCATCGCCAAAAAAGTGCTGAAAGCACCCTTTCGTGCCCGGGTCGGTATTCATGATTTGCAGGTTGGCCAGTTTTTGGAAAGTAATAAGATCTTAACCAGCCTGGTTGGCCTGACGGCTTACAGCTGGGTCGATTTTTCGGTACCCCAAAGTCTGCCCGAATTGGCGATGGGGGCTGAAATCAGCGTCCGCTTGCCTGGTCAGTCAGCGGCAGTTACAGCGCAGGTGATTTCAGTTGAGCCTGAAGTCAGTACGCAATTGCGTCAGCTCAGATACCGGGCCCGGTTACCGTTACCGCAACAACAACTTCGTGCGAACCAGTTGGTACAGGTGGATTTTGCCACCGGCGAACAGGTGCAATTGCCCGCTATTCCGACCACGGCCGTGGTGCGTGATCAGTTGGGTGATTATGTTTATCTATTAGAAAAAGATCAGACGGGGGTGCTGCGGGCCCGGCGACAACAGGTGCAGTTGGGGGCAAGGCTGGGTGAGCAGGTGTTGGTCACTACAGGTCTGCAACAGGCGCAGTTGATCGCTGGTGAAGGCGCTTTTAAACTGCGTGACGGTCTGCGCGCTGAAGTCACCAACACGGCGGCAAGCCAATTGGTTGCTGCGAGGGAGTTCTGATCATGACCAGCCCACAGCAACAACGCAGCGACATTTTTGTCAGTCGTCCAATTCTGGCCATTGTGTTTTCAATCTTGATTTGCCTCAGCGGTCTGTGGGCGGCAAAAGAAATTGCCATCTTACAGTTCCCGCGGCTTGAAAGCACTGCGCTGGAGATCAGCACCCGCTATACCGGCGCCGCCGCGGCAACAGTCAAAGGTTTTATTACCGATCCGGTGGAACGTGTTGCCGCCACAATTCCCGGCCTGGATTATGTGGATGCCGTCAGCAAAGCCGGTCAAAGCACTGTGACTGTGTACTTGCGGCTGAATGAAGACAGCACCCGCGCTCTGGCAGAGCTGAACAGTAAACTCAGTCAAATCCGCTACCAGCTGCCGGCAGGTGCTGAAGATCCGTTGGTGAATGTCAAAAGAGCCGATCGGCCGCACGCGTTGTTTTATCTGAATGTCAGTGCTTCTGGAATTCCGCTTAGCCAGTTGACCGATTATTTGTCCCGGCAGGTAGTGCCGGTACTGGGAAATATTGCCGGGGTGCAAAAAGTCGATATTGAAGGTCGGCGCACGCCGGCAATGCGGGTTGAGCTGGATGCGGCCCGGCTGAACGTTTTTAACTTGAGTCCGGATGATGTCTGGCAGGCACTGGCGGCAAATAACAGTATTGCCACGCTGGGGTTTACACAGACCAGCAAACAACGCATTGATTTGGTTGCCAATACCCAACTGAGCAGCATGGATGACTTTGCCAGCCTCATCGTCAAACAGTCCGAAGAGCAGACCGTTTATCTGCGGGATGTTGCCAAAATTCTGCTGGCACATGAAGAACCCGTGATGACAGCCAGGCTGGATCAGCAGGATACCGTTTATCTATCGGTGTGGCCTTTACCTGGCGTCAACGAAATTGAAGTGGGTGATGCCTTGTATGCCTTAACGGCAGCGCTGAACCCGACGTTGCCGGACGGGGTGGAAATCCAGTATGCCTATGATGGTACTTTGTATATGCGTGATGCGCTGCGGGAGATTTTTATCACTTTGGCCGAGACCATTTTGCTGGTCGCGCTGGTGGTGCTGTTGATGATGGGGTCGCTGCGCACCGCCGCTGTGCCGCTGGTGACAATTCCGGTGTCGATCCTGGGGGCGATTGCGGCCATCAGTCTGGCCGGATTTTCGCTGAATTTACTGACCGTGCTGGCCATTGTGCTTTCGGTGGGGCTGGTGGTGGATGATGCTATTGTGGTGGTGGAAAACGTCGCCCGGCTGGTACGGCAAGGCCACTCGCGCTATCAGGCGGCGTTGATCAGCGCCCGGCAGTTGTTTACCCCGATAGTGACTATGACCCTGACTCTGGCGGCGGTTTATGCACCTATCGGTCTGTTGTCAGGCTTGACCGGGGTGTTATTTCGCGAATTTGCTTTTACCCTGGCGATTGCCGTGGTGATCTCCGGCTTGGTGGCAGTGACTTTATCACCGGTGATGAGCAGCTGGGTGATTGCCGATGCCGGCCGCGAAAGCCGTTTCAGCCAGCGGATCAATCAGGCCTTTGGCCGTGTCAGTGCGGGGTACCGGGTTAGCCTGCTGCGGGCACAACGATACCGCAGCCAGTTGCTGGTCAGTGCCGTTTTGCTCAGTTTGTTGATGGTGCCATTTTACCAGGGATCACAAAAGGAACTGGCGCCGGTGGAAGATCAAAGCAGTATTTATGTGCTGGTGCAGTCGCCTCCGGAATCTTCGTTGGCTTACAACGAGCAGCAGATGACGCCGATGGTGGATTCCCTGCTGCAACTGCCTGGTGCGACGCAAATGTGGCAGAACATTTTTATCAATGGGGCTTTTGGCGGTATTGAGTTTACCGGCGCCGCTGAGCGTGATCAAACAACGCAACAGATGCTGGGGCAGGTGTATGGATTGTTATCGGCGCAACCAGGGATCCAACCGTTGCCTATTATGCCGGCACCGTTGCCCACTGCGGGCCAATTTGATGTGGAACTGATCGTCAAAGCCAATGCACCTTACGCTGAGCTGAAAACCTATGCGGATAAACTGGTCGGTGCTGCTTTTCAGAGCGGACACTTTTTGTATGCGGACACTGATTTAAAAATTGATTTACCACAAACGGAACTGCGGTTAAACCGGCAAAAAATCGCTGATCTGGGGTTACAGGTCGCTGATGTCAGTCGACAGCTGTCGGTGTTATTGTCGACCAATTATGTCAATAGGTTTGACGAACAAGGCAAAGCCTATCAGGTGATCCCGTTGCTCAGTCAGGAAATGCGCGCCGATACCAGCCGCTTGTTAGATCTGCAGATCAAAACCGCAGACGGCAGCCTGCTTCCCCTGGCTGACATTGCCGAAATACACTGGCTGACGGTGCCACGCCAACTGAGTAGTTTTTCCCAGCAAAATGCGGTGCGGATCTATGGCGGCGTCGCTGCTGGCAGTACCAAAGAAAGTGCATTGCAGGCACTGGAAGCTGCGGCACGGGAGTTACTGCCGCTCAGCTATCTGATTGACTACGCGGGTGAATCCCGTCAGCTGCGGCAGCAAGGTACGTCATTGGTTCAGGTGATGCTGGTGTCATTACTGGTGGTGTATCTGTTGCTGGCGGTGCAATTTAACAGCTTCCGCGACCCACTGGTGGTGCTGTGTGGCAGTGTACCGCTGGCGTTGGCGGCTGCGTTATTGTTGCCATATCTGCAATTGACCACCTTAAATATTTATTCGCAGATTGGCCTGGTGACGTTAGTGGGGTTGGTTGCTAAAAATGGCATTCTGATCGTGGAATTTGCCAATCAATTGCAACAGGAAGGCATGAGCAGGTCGCAGGCAGCGATTGAAGCCGCGGTCAGCCGGTTCCGTCCGGTGATGATGACTACGGCAGCGACGGTGCTGGGTCACTTTCCATTGGTGCTGGTCAGTGGTGCTGGCGCCGAAGCCCGCAATAGTATCGGCATTATGCTGGTTGCCGGCATGCTGCTTGGCACCATATTTACACTTTTTGTGCTGCCATTGTGCTACCAGCTGTTTGCCATTGAGCGGCATGGCTCGGTTGTGGCAGGCAAGGGCAGGGAAGGGCAGGGTACAAAACCGCCAGCAACCGTGCTGCAGCCTATGACAGTCGGACAGCCGGATATTTGAGCCGCTTTCTCTGAAATTGCTGCCCAGGTCGGATCATCGCAGAAAATGCAACAAATCCTGGGTCAGCCGGTTGTAATCATAACCACGCCAGGGTAGTGAAGAACGGCCAAAACCACGCCGGCCATTAGCAATGGTGCGATAACCGTTGGCGGCCTTCACTCACCCCAGGAGCATAGTTGTCCTATGTGACTGGGGCGAGCGAGCGAAGGCAACACCCCCGAATCTTCAAGGATGACGGGTATAGACAAATGACTCGGCCGGGTGCTGGTTGTATGGGGGACTGGCATTTTTTGCAAGGGATCAAGGTGTTACTGGATTTATCCGGATCATAAAGTTATCGCAGCCACCCGGATTACCTGCATCGTTGGCGCCAATTTTATCGGCGAGCGGACAGCCTTTTTTATCGTGTAAATCAGTGCGATATATTTTCGCGCCGCCGTTACCAAGCGCTTCCACCACCGCTTGATCCGGCAGTACGACGGAGCCATATTTTTTTGGCCCGGCGCTAATCAAAGCTATTTTTGGCTTGATCGCCTGCAAAAATGGCTGGCGGCTGGAGGTGAGGGAACCATGGTGGCCGACCTGCAGGATGTCAGCGGTTAAATCATTGGGGAAATTTTCCAGCAAAAACTTTTCAGTCGCCCCCGGCGCTAAATGCCACTGCGCCCTGGCGCCTGATTCAGCATCACCGGTCAGTAATACTGAAGTTGCTCCGAGCTGCAGTTTCAGCACCACCGAATACAAATTTGGATGGTGGCTTGGTTCAGTGCCGACATGCAGCACTTTGGCGCTGGCCTGATGCCCGAGTTTTATTTCTTCACCAACCTTAAACAGGTTTGAGCAGTGCGAGCTGGCGCGAAGGCCACGCGGGCAGGGTTGTTTCACGGCGGTGTGGTAGCTGATGCTTTTGTCATCTTGCATAAACTGGCGAAACTGCTGATAACCCGCTGTTTTATGCACAATGCCGGGCTCCCACAAAGATTTCACCGCAAAACATTGCAGCACTGGGAGCAGTTGACTGAGATGATCTTCATGCGGATGGCTTAAAAATACAAAATCGAGCAGCGGCGCTGTGGCCGAAGACTTCACGTCGAGATCCCCCAGACTGCGGCAATGTGGTTGATTCAGCCGGCCAAGCGCAGCATTCAGATAAGCCACCAGCCGGCTTTTGGAGCCCAGTTTGCTGTTGGTTTTTTTATCATCGGCCGAGCCTGCATCAAATAGCAGCTTAAAATCAGCACCTTCCACCAAAATTGCCAGGCCAGTGCCGATGTCGATTAAATGCAGCCGGAACTGTGCTGGTTTTTTCAATGCTAGTTGTAGTTGCTGGACGGATTGCACGGGTTCCACGGCCAGTGTTTGGGCCTGCAGCGTGGGATGGATACTGATGATTGCACTCAAGCCAACAGCCATTAAAACGCCGGATAGTCGCTTGTTGCGATCTCGGTTGGCTGTGCTCAGGAAGTGCATTATTCAGTCGAGTTCTGAGATGAATGATCGGCCTGCTGCTGTTGTTTTTCCAGCTGTTTACGCAGCTCGCTACAAGCTTTAAACAATTCCAAATCAGCGCTTGGATCCAGTTTTAGCTGAAACTGCGCCAGCTGATCTTTAAACGATTGTTTCGGGACGTTGTTGCTTTTTAAGCTATGCAGATTCAGTTTAAGTTCCAGTTCCCCAACCACTTTTTCCAGAAAACCGTACACCACTTTCACCGACAAGCCGGTCAGAAAAGCCACCGCCGGCACCGAAACACCGTCCATATCCAGGGTGTCCATATCAAAAATATTCACCACCACCCAGCCGAGCGTTGCACCAAGCATGATCCTGGAAAAAATGCCGGTAAATACATCGGGGTCAAATTCCCGCGACTGCGAAATATCATTGACCTTTTTCAGCAAATAAACGCAGCTGCCAAGGCCGCCCCATAATAAGCCGGATAATACCGGGTAATAATGCACTGAATAATCAGACAAAATTTGCCAGCCGTTACCGCTGTTGTTGCCGTCAGCCGGGAGCGGGCTGTAGGTATAAATGTTCGCGATCACCAATGACGATAAGCACACCAGCAGAAAAATAATATTCAAGAGATACAACGAGGTAATGTCAGGGCTTTTTGAATGGATGATACTGGCACCGGTGACGGGCAGGGTGATGCTACAAAGTTTAGTGTAGGCGGTGACGATTTTGGCGGTACATAAGCTTTGTCGTTCGTTTGGTTTAAGATCCGCCGTGGCCACACAAAAATCAATCAGATCCAGTTTCCACTGTTCCGATTGCTGTGGCGGATCTGCAGTGAGCAATAAATCCGGCCGGTATTTACACAGTTCAAGCACTTCGCGGGCGGTAACGGTGGTTGACAGTTCAATCGCGCTGGGTGAGTTGTTGCTCATCATACCTTCCCGGTCAGTCGGAATTGGGATCTACTGAACTGAATTCTTCGTCGGTAAAAAAGCGACTACACCACTGCCACTGGCGGAAAAAACAGACCATTGCTGCAAAGTTACTAAAGTTGTAACTCACTAAATTAGCAAATTAAATTTAGTGGGATTGCGGCAAAGGGCAAGTCGCTGCGGATATTTCGCTAACTGGTTACAGATCAGATGGTTTTGAACGCCTGGCGTTGATCACATAACTTCGGATGGGAAAAGGTGCCAAATTGCTGAATTATAGGGGAGCCGCCGCAGGCCTGAACTCAGGAATGGTTTGCCAGATTTGCGTTAACTGCGCCGGATCCCGTTGCATCGCCTGTTTGCTGAACACCAGATACAGCGGCTGGCGGAAAAATACCGGCTCTAAGCGTTTGATCAGTTTGGCATCTTTGCTCTGTGCTATTTGCCCCTCGGCGACCATTCTGGCCTGCACAAAACCATCAATCCGTCGGTTGATGGTCAGCATAATCGCCGCATCAATTTCAGCTTCCAGCGGGTTGAAGACGCCCATTTGCTGCAGCATCTGAGCGACGATAAAGCCCTTGGGGGCGGCGATACCAAACTTCACCTGACGAAATTGCTGGCCATCCCATTGCAGGTCCCCTTCGGCGTGGCTGTACACGAAATAATTAACCGAAAACAGCGCCAGTGCCGGGTCAGGCTCGCCATTGACTTGCAGCGGAAAATGCATATTGTGCGAACGTTCGGCATTCCAGCCGACACCAATGGCACCATCGACATCGCCTTTGGACACGGCATGTAGGCAACGCACCCAGGGCATATTGTGCAGCTGCACAGCGATGCCAAGCTTGGTTAAAATTTTTAAGGCCATGACATTATGTAAACCGGTGACGGTGTAAGCGCCGATGGTGACACTTTGTTGGTATTTTGGATCAACGGTGGCGTCATGACACAGTTGCAGTGGTTTTGCCGCAGCCGCTAGCGGCAGCAGTAACAACAACGCCGCAGCCCATGGTTTGAGTTGATAACAGTCACTGCTTGCCATGCATACTCCTTTTTCCATCGCGACGACTGATCATAAAACTATAGTGGCATGACCTTAGATCACAAGGGAATATGCGACAGCCAGCTTTTTGCGCTATTGTCGTTGACCACAATGGCGATAACCAATTCCGCTATTAATGCCAGTCTGAATCACCATAAATGCTGCACCCCGTTGTTTGACCTGTGCTGCTAAAGGAGAATGATCAATGAGCACATCAAGTTACACACCGCCAAAAGTCTGGGTATGGGATCAACAAAATGGCGGTGCTTTTGCCAGCATCAATAGACCCATCGCAGGGGCCACCGCAGCAAAGGAATTGCCGGTCGGCAAACATCCGTTGCAGCTGTATTCGCTGGCAACGCCCAATGGCGTCAAAGTGACCATCATGCTGGAAGAATTACTGGCCGCCGGGCATCGCGGTGCTGAATATGACGCCTGGCTGATTAGCATCCGCGACGGCGACCAATTCGGTAGTGGTTTTGTGGAAGTGAATCCAAACAGCAAAATTCCGGCCTTGCTGGATTTATCCGGTGCAGAGCCGCAGCGGGTGTTTGAATCCGGCGCCATTTTATTGCACCTGGCGGAAAAGTTCGGCGCCTTTTTAGCCAAAGCAGGTCCGGCGCGCACCGAAGTGCTGAACTGGTTGTTCTGGCAAATGGGCAGCGCGCCTTTTGTCGGCGGTGGTTTTGGCCATTTTTATGCGTATGCACCGGAAAAATATGAATATCCAATCAACCGTTATGCGATGGAAGCCAAGCGGCAACTCGATGTGCTGGATCGGCAACTGGCTGAACATGAATTTGTTGCTGGCAGCGAATACTCGATTGCCGATATGGCGATTTGGCCCTGGTATGGTGTGTTGGCATTAGGGCGATTGTACAACGCAGCAGAATTTTTGGATGTGCAAAGTTACCAGCATGTTCAGCGCTGGGCCAAAGCCATTGAGCAAAGGCCAGCGGTACAACGTGGTATGAAGGTCAATCGCAATTGGGGCGAACCGCATGAGCAATTGCCAGAGCGGCATAGTGCGGATGATTTTGCCAAGGTCGTTGCCAAAGTCGTAGCCAAAAACAGTGGCAAAGATTAACAGGCGCCAGAATTGGCAAAGGGCAAAGCAGAGCGAGCCTGTTGCTGATAATTCAGCACCATGCTTTGCTCTTCGAGGCAATAATTGGCAATAGCGCTGTGCATGCTTTTTTCAAGTTCAGCCTGTGCCACGCTTGCCGGATCGGCTGACGGATTTGACGGTAAAAACCGGTAAAATCCAGAGCGGATCACCGGCACAAAACCACGTTGCAGCTTATGTTCGCCTTGCGCCCCGGCGTCAAAAGCAGTTAAACCCTGGGCGATGCAATAGTCGATACCGGCGTAATAACAACATTCAAAATGCAGCATAGAGTAAGCCTCGCTGCAGCCCCAGTAGCGGCCGTAGAGTTTATCGTTCGAGCGAAAACACAACGACGCCGCCACCAGTTCATCACCTTGCCAGGCACTGAACACCACAATCTGCGCGGCCATGGTTCTGCCCCACAGTAAAAATGTCTGTTCGGTTAAATAGCCTTGATGGCCTGAGCGTTTCAGATAAGTCGCAACATAAAACTGATAAAACTGTAGCCAGAAGGCGGCATCAAGATCATCACCGGTTAAGGTGCGCAGTTGCAAACCTTGCTGTTGCACCAGCGCCCGTTCTTTGCGGATTTGTTTGCGTTTACGGGCAGTCAGCGTTGCTAGAAACTGCTCGAAACTTACAAATTTTTGTGCCGGATTTTGCCATTCAAACTGCACGTCGAAGCGTTCCAGCCAGCCGGCGGCGCGAAACAAAGCTTGTTCGGTGTTCCCGGCATACAAACATTGCCAGTGGCTTAAGGCAAGCTGCGTTGATGCTGCACTTTCTTCAGTAGAGGATTGGTGCAAACATTGCTGGATCAGCGGCAAAACGCTGCGTGGATCCACACCTTTGGCGATACCCAGCCTTGGTCCTTCTGCCGGGGTAAAAGGCACTGCCAGTAGCAATTTCGGGTAATAACGTAAACCATGCCGCTGATAAGCCTCGGCAAACACCCGGTCAAACAGATATTCGCCATAAGAATGACGCTTGCGGTAAGCTGGCGCTGCTGCCAGTAATGAGGAGCCATCCCACAACAGCAGATGTTGGGGCAACCAGCCGGTACCTTTGCCGACACTGCCTCCCAGCTCTAAAGCCTGTAGAAATTCATGGCGGCAAAACGGGTAATCCGCTGCGAACAGATTATTCCAGGCATCAGCATTTAGTTGACTGATCGAACTCAATACTTCGATATGCATACAAAGTCCAAACTGCCGTGTTGAGCCTCAGTGATCATCAATTGTGCCAGCTGTCGTTCAGGCTTGTATAGCGGACACGCCAGCTTATGGTTCAATTTCACGTCAATTACATAAAATTACAACAACAGTATTGCTATTCATGATTTTATCTTTGAATTTATAACGACTGTGCCACGCTATAACCAAAATTGCTGCTGATATCTAAAGGAAAAAATATGGTCTTTCGTCATTGGTTTTTGTTGATAGGGTGCGCTGTGGCGCTGACAGCTTGTGGGGACAGTGTATCGGTGCAGCAACAGCCACCGGTTAAAACGCCCGAGCCTTTTGTGTTTAGCCATCAGGGATTGACCGGGTTGGTGGTGGAACGGTTATATCAGCAACAAGACAAAATTCTGGCGCTGACGGACGATGGCCTGTATCAACAGCAACAGGACAGCTGGCAATTATTGGGTTTAAAAGGCTATACGCTGCGTGATTTGGCGTTTATCGATGATCAACACTGGCTGGCGGCAGTGTCCCTGCAGGACGCGGACGGTATGGTTAGCCATCAGTTGCAGGAAACTTTTAATGCTGGTGCCAGCTGGCAGGAAGTTCGTCGGCCCTTTGGCGCCGATGGCGAACACGAAGCTATTTATGCACTGCAGTACGACAAAACGCAAAAACGTCTGTATGGCACCGGCACCAGCGTACTGGCCTATTCCGACAATTTCGGCATCAGTTGGCAAGTGTTGCAGGGTTTTTGGCGCGGTTTTGGCCAGCCGAAATCGGCACTTGGCATCGCGCCGGATCGCAGTAAAATCTGGTGGGGCGGTCAGGGCGCTATCGAAGATGGCGTGTTATTTAGCTATCGGCTGGCCGATGGCCATGAGCAAATGTTCCAGAAGTTATTGCCGGATCCCAGTGTGTATTACAATCTGCGGTTTGCCGGCAATCGGATTTATGCCTGCGGTGAAGGTGGCATCGTGGTCAGTGACAATCAGGGCGATAGCTGGAAAAATCTGCTGCCGGATTCAAATTACCGCTTTTTCTTTGATGTGATGATTGATGCCAGTCGCAATAACCGCGTCTACACGGCTGGCTGGGACAAAAAATACACCGAACCACAACCGCTGATTCTACAGTGGTCTGATGATGCAGGCCAAAGCTGGCAACGCCTGCAATATCAAGGCGCTACCGATTTTTACGGCGGTGTGCGCAGCATGTTGCTGCTGCAGCGCCAGCAACAAACTTATTTGTATCTGGGATTATTTAAAGGCGGGGTGATGCAGGTGCGGGTGCAATAAATGCGAATGCCTCTGATCCTTTATTCAAAACGCGGTGACACAGAATTTTGTTTGCAAAATTTATACATTGAGCTAACTTGATTGCCTATTTCGTTGCATGAACCTATCGACTGATCTGGATTGGTGGTGTTACGTCATGGAACAGTAGTGATAGTAGGTATGCCTGAAGGCAATCAAGGAGGTTCCAATGCAGTTCAGATCCGTGGCATTCGTATTCGCAATCATGGTGTTAGCGGGTTGTGGCGGTGGAGGCGGCGATAGCTCAACTCCACCAGCGCCACCACCACCTCAATCATTTCTGGTTTCCACTCAGGCTGGAACTGGCGGCAGCATCAGCCCGGCCAGCACATCTGTGCTGCAAGGAAATAGCACCAGTTTTTCGGTGACAACCAACACCGGTTTTAGTATCGATAATGTCAGCGGCTGCGGTGGTAGCCTGAGTGGCAGCACTTACACCACCGGCGCTATAACTGCGGCTTGTACTGTCACCGCTAGTTTTAAAAAACTGAGTTTTACCGTCAGTGCCAGCGGCTCCGCTGGGGGCACTATCACGCCAGTGTCGCAACAAATTTTGTATGGCGACACGGCCACTATCAACGTTAAAGCAGACAGCGGTTTTGTCACCAGTGCCGTCACTGGCTGTAACGGCCAACTGCAAGGTGAGGTCTATCGCACTGGCGCTATCACCGCCGACTGCAAAATAGAGGCTGTTTTTGCCGCGAGCATTCTTCAGGTCACAACTCAGGTATCCGCCGGTGGCAAATTGAGTCTGCAAAATCCGCAGGTAAAATATGGTGAAACGCTGCAATTCACGCTGCTGCCAGATGCCGGATTTGATATCACCACAGCAACTGGCTGTGGCGGTAAATTGTCAGGTGCAGTTTTCACTACAGCATCAATCACTGCAGCTTGTACCGTGGAAGCGCGTTTTAATCCGGATCACCTGGTGGTATTTCCTGACGCGCAATTGGACAGAGTGGTGCGGAAGGCACTGCAGTTGGATGCCAGCACCCCGATCACTAAAACACAGCTTGCGAAGCTGAGTATGTTGTATGCAGTTGATGAAGGACTGACTGATTTACATGGGTTGCAGCACGCTGTGGGTCTGCGCGATTTATCTGTATCGTACAATTACATTGTCGATATAACCCCCTTGCAGGAGCTGCATCAGTTAAACCGGCTTGACCTGCAGGACAATCCGATCACCGATCTCAAGCCGTTAAGTAAATTGTCAGCACTAGAAACATTATATATTTTTTATATACCGACCACTGATTTGACCCCGTTGGCTGGATTAAAGCTAACTTCCGTTGGCTTGAGCAATCAAGCAGCTTTTGACTTGTCGCCGTTGCAGAATATGCCGATATCGAGTTTTCACTTGTGGTCAAGCGCCACTACCGATATCAGTGTTCTGGCTGATGCGCCACTGCAGTTCCTCAATTTACATGAGAGTAAAGTAAAAGATTTGTCAGTGCTCAAAAATCTGAGTGGGCTTGAGAGAGTATTCGTAACTGGAACAGAAGTGGTTGATCTTAGTCCGTTACAGCAAGCTAAAAGCTTATCTGTGCTGAACATGATAAACACGTCGTTGCAAGATTTAACGGTGCTAGAAACTTTGAATTTTGATAACGAAGCATATGTGTCGATCTCAGGTTGTATCGACCAAACCGGCTATTCGCGTCATCTGGAACAGCTGAAAGCGTTAAAAAGCAAATTTAATCTGGATCTCTATATCGGCGCTGAAAAACGCAAGGATTGTGCAGATACCCTGGCGGGAACCACATTGAGCCTGAATGCACAGGTTGTCGATCGAACCTTGCAGTACAACTGGCAATTCAGTGGCCTCAAACACCCAGGTCAGTGCGCTGTATATCTGGATTTGGATGATCAACAACCAGGCCGTCCGGCTGCACCGCTGCAAGCTTGCGCTGACAGCGGCAGTGCCACTTTCGCCGGTTATCAGGCAGATCAGTTCCGGCCAGCCATTTGGTTTGACAACGGCATTGGCGGTGAAAAGCTGATTACGATCGGCGAAGTTGGCACTGCGCCAGCCACCGCGAAACTGCAGAGTCTTGACCTTAGTCAAATTACCATTTCCGCCAAACAACAGCTGGTTGCAGAACGCGAAGGCTTGCTGCGGTTACACGTGACTGCTGCACAAAGCCCGTTGCTATTACCGCAATTTCAGCTGCAACTGCAGCTCAATGGCAATACCCAACTGCTGGCAACGGCCATCCCGAATAAACTACCGGTGAGCAAAATTCATCGCAGCCTGACCGATGCATATCAGGCGATTATTCCGGCCAACTGGATGAAAGCAGGCCTGCAAATTACCGTATTACAAGATGGTCAGGCGGTACGCAACCTGACGCCGGTATTTGCTGATTCGCGGCCATTGGCCATCAGGGTCGTGCCGATCCAACTCGGTGACAAGGTCGCAACCTTGCCGGATCTGGCAACAATTCAAACGACAATAAAAACCTTTTGGCCCTTTAGTCAGGTTGAAGTACGAGCCCGCGCGCCTTATCAGCTCAAGGCCAGTGGTGAAAAATCGACGGCTTATGTGATGCTGTCTGAACTGGAAGATTTACGCACCATTGAAGGCGAGGGCGTTTATTATTACGGCTATTTTAAAGCTGAAATGGGTGATGGTTGTTGTGGTGGCTTGGGTTATGTGGGTTACCCGGTTGCAGTTGGTTTTGATACGGACAGTGGGGATATCCTGGCACACGAACTGGGGCATAATTTTGGTCGACAGCATGTCGGTTGTGGTAATCCTTCAGGTCCGGATCCAGATTATCCTTATGCGCCATCGTCAGTTGGCTCCGTTGGCTTGTCACTGGATCTGAAAAAGTGGTATTCGCCGACTCAATATCACGATGTAATGTCATATTGCAGTCCGCAACATGTCTCTGATTACAACGTGGCAGCGGTGCAGGATTTTGTGCTGAAAAATCCGCCTGCCGAATTCCCGAAAACGCAGCAAGTACAACAAGTACAGCAACTTCAATCAGCCAAAGTCAGTCGTGGTTTATATCTGGCGGGGACGCTTAGCGGAAACACAGTGCAAATCCGCACCCTGCTACCGTTATCACGCGCGCCGGCATACACCAGCAGTAGCGGTCATCTGATCAAGGTGCTGGATGGCCAGGGCAGCTGGCATCAGTTTAATTTGCAACTGCTGCAGATTGACCATCAGCCAGATAACAGCAGCCGTGATTTCCGGGTTGAATTGCCGGACATGACCATTCAGCGGTTTGAAATCTGGCAGGGCGATATGCTGCTGGCAGCTCAGGATAACCGCAGCGTCAGTGTCGGCCGGAACGCCGCGCAGCAACCACTGCGTAGCGCCAGCCAATTCCAGCTCGCTGAAAAATCCAATGAAATTTGTGTCAATTGGCCAGCGGAGCAGGATGCGACTGTCAGCTTGTTGTATCAATTGGATGGTCAGGATACCGTGCTGGCACTGAATGAAACCGCCGATAATTTCTGTCGCGACAGCTCGGCGCTAGCTTCCGGCGGTGACTGGCGGCTGGTTTGGCGGCAACAACTTTCGACGCGGGAATTCCGTCAGCCTCGTTGATTTATCGACAATCACAAATGCTCAGGCTGGTGCGGTGCTGGCCTGAGTGACTGACGCAACTTGTTGCTGAGCTTGAGAAACAGCAACAGCTTAGGCTATGATGCATGCTGTTGCCTTAGAGTACCTTATGCAAAAATCATTGATCCGGTTGATTTTATTAATGTTTATCATGCTTAATCATGCCGTTTCGGCTTGTGAGAGTTTGGTTATGCATTTGCCGGATGAAAACCACCCGTTTTCGGTGCTGGATAGCAGCTCGCATGATGAATTGCCTTCACACCAGCACCAGCATGACTATCAGCAGCAACAGACTGACGCCGATGCAACGTCAGATAATGACGAACATCATCCTTCGCACGCCCATGTTTCCTGCCATATTTCATCGATGTTGTTGGTGGCTGCTGAGCCGGTACTGCATCACCCGGCAGCAACATTGCAATACGCCTTAATTACCACCAGTTATACTCCGGACGTTCCTCCACCAAACGCTTGATTGTTATTAAGTTATTTATTGTTGATGGGTCTTAAATCAATCGATTCAGGAACTTCAATCTAACTTTTTATCAAATGTTTATTGTGGAGCATCTTTATGCTTATCAAATTCGCCCGTGGCCGGGCCTGGCTTAATGGCATGCTGCTGGCTTGCTATGCGCTGTCGGCTGCCCCCGTTCTGGCTACCGAACTCACTATCAACGAAGCGCTCAAACGCACTTTACTGCAAAGCCCAGCGTTGCAGCTGTACCCTTATCAGCAGCGCATCAATGATGCCGCAACGTTGCAAGCTGGTTTCACGCCGAATCCGGAACTGAATATCAGCCTGGAAAATGTCTTGGGCAATGGCAGTAGTAGCGGCGTTAAAAGCGCTGAACTGACGTTAAGCCTCAGTCAGCTGATTGAATTAGGAGATAAAAAGCAAAAACGGCTGGATCTGAGTCAGTGGCAAAGCCAGCTCAGTCAGCAGCAATATCAGCTGGCGAAAGTCGATGCGCTGGCCGCGACCATGCGCAGTTTTCTGGAACTACTGCACCAACAAGGCTTGCTTCAATGGACGGTGGATAAAATCGCCATTGAACAACAAGCATTAGCTGCGGCGAAAATCCGCGCCAAAGCCGGTGCGGTGCCGGAAGCGGATGTCGCACGTTTAGAGCTGCGGGTGCTGCAAAGCCGGATGGAGCAACAGGCTTTGCTGCAGGAGCAGCAAAGTTTACAGCGGTTATTGGCGCAGCACTGGCTACAAGCCCCTGATTTTTCAACCATTGAAGGTGATTTAGCCAAGCTGCCGCAATTACCGCCACTCGCCGATGTATTGCTGCAATTACAACAAGCGCCACAGCTGCAGTATTGGCTGACCCAAAGCCGGTTTGTGCAAAGTCAGCAGCAGCTGGCACAAGCACTTGGTCAAGCTGATTTAACGGTCGGCGCCGGGATACGTCGGAACGAAGCGCTGAATGAAAACGCTTTGGTGCTGCAACTCAGTATGCCGCTCACCCTGGAAAACCCCAATCAAGGCAATATTCTGGCAAGCGCCGCTGCGGCGGAGCAAGCGGAACTGTTGCAACAACAACAGCAGCAACAGCTGGTGTTGCAGGTAGAGCGCTCTTTCCAGCAGCTGACGGCACTCAATACACAACTACATGATTACCACACTGCCGTGTTGCCCGCAGCCGAGCGGGTATTGCAACAAATGTTGGCTGGGTATCAACAAGGTTTGTTTGATATGACCGATTTACTGGCGGCACAGCAGGAGATATTGCAAACCCGCCGCACTGTGCTGGATCTGCAATACCGGCTGCATCTGCAACTGCTGGAACAAGAACGCTTCACTGGTTTACCGCTGGTCGTGAATGGCCCGACGGCGCTAACGTCACCACAGGATGATTCAAAATGACTTTTTCCTTTTATTTCAACAAGTTTAGTTTCAAAAAATCAATTGCAACGCTGATTTTTTCAGTTGCAGTATTTGCCGTTGTGCTGAGCAGCTTCACGGGGGTGGCGGGTGCAGGCGAGCATGACGATCACGGCGAAGCCCATACCGAAGAAGCTGCGAAAGGCCCGCATGGCGGCCGCTTACTCAGCAAGGATAACTTCGCGGTTGAAGTCAGTATCTACGAAACCGGCGTTGAACCCGAGTTGCGGCTGTATTTTTACCAGGATCAACAGCCGATCCCGGCCGCTGATGTGAAAACCAAGCTGCAAGCCAGCGTCACGCTTAATCGCTTAGGCGAAGCGGCCGAAACCATTAACTTCACCCCTGAACTCGATTATTTACTCGGCGATCAAATCATCCGCGAGCCACATTCTTTTGAAGTGGAAGTAGACGTCAGTTATCAGGGTAAAAGCTACGACTGGCACTACGACTCATTTGAAGGCCGGACTGTCCTCAGCGAGCGCTCGGTCGCCAAAGCAGCAATTGAACTGGAACAAGCCGGGGCAGGGCAAATCCGTACCCAGTTGCATTTGTTTGGCGTCGTGGCAGCAATTCCGGAGCAGCAATATCAGGTCGGCGCCGCCTATTCTGGCATCGTGCAAAACATCGCGGTGAAAGTGGGCGACCAAGTGAAAAAAGGCCAGATTTTAGCGCAGCTGCAAAACCCGGCGACGCTGAAAAACTACAGTATCATCGCGCCAGCTGCGGGCGAAGTAACCGCAACTTTTGTTAATGTTGGCAGCAAAGTCTCAGAGCAATCCATCGTCGAAATCAGCGATTTATCCTCGGTTTACGTTGAAATGTCGGCCTTTCCCGGTGACACCGAGCAACTAAAAATTGGCGATGCTTTTGCAGTCAAAGACTTACACGGCCATCAATCAGCACAAAGCAGCATAAACTACATAGCCCCGCAAATGACCGGCGGCCATATCGCCCGCGCCCGCGGCGTGATTGCCAACAATGACGGCCATTGGCGCCCCGGCATGCATGTCAAAACCGACGTCACCGTTGCCACAGTTGACGCGCCGATGGTGATCAAAAAATCGGCGTTGCAGCAATGGAACGACAAAACGGTGATTTTTATCCGGGTTGGCGACACCTTTGAAATCCGCATGCCAGAGCTTGGCCGCGCTGACGATACGCAAGTCGAAGTGTTGTCCGGCGTACCCGTTGGTGCCATCTATGCCACCAGCAACAGCTTTATCCTCAAAGCTGATGTGATGAAGTCGGGGGCCAGCCATGATCATTAATGCGGTGCTAAAAACCGCGCTGGCAAAACCGGTGCTGGTGATGCTACTGACGTTGTTGTTGGCGGCGGGCGGTTTATGGCAAGCCAGCCAATTGCCGGTGGATGCAGTGCCGGATATCACGAATATTCAGGTCCAAATTAACACGGCGGCGGAAGGGTTTTCGCCGCAGGAAACTGAGCAGCGCATTACCTATCCGATTGAAACGGCGATGGCTGGATTGCCGAAACTGGAATATACCCGTTCGTTGTCACGCTATGGCTTGTCGCAAGTGACGGTGGTCTTTGTGGAAGGCACCGATATTTATTGGGCGCGCCAGCAAGTGTCGGAGCGGCTGCAGTCGGTGCGTAATGAATTACCGGAAGATATTGATGCCGAAATGGGGCCTATTGTGTCGGGGCTTGGCGAGATTTTTTCTTATACCGTCAAAGCCGCCGAAGATGCGAAAAAAGCTGATGGCAGCGGGTATAGCCCGGAAGATTTGCGCACGATCCAGGACTGGATCATCCGGCCGCAACTACTCAAAGTGCCTGGCGTCACTGAAATTAATACCATCGGCGGTTATGTGCGCGAGTATCAGGTGGCGCCGGATTTGGTGAAATTGCTGGCGTTTAAACTAACGCTGGACGATTTGGCGCAAGCCTTGTCACAAAACAACAGTAATGTTGGCGCCGGTTATATTGAGCGCAACGGTGAACAGTGGCTGATCCGATCGCCGGGACAACTGGGCAGTGTTGAAGATATCGCCAGTCTGGTCATTGCCAAACGCGACGATGGTCCGGTGCGGGTGCAAGATGTGGCTGAAGTGGCGATTGGCAAGCAGCTACGCACCGGCGCTGCTACCCAGGACGGTAACGAAGTGGTGCTGGGTACTGTGATGATGTTGCTGGGGCAAAATAGTCGTGTTGTCGCCCAAGAAGTCGCGAATCGACTGGCTGCCATCAACCTGCGTTTACCGGCAGGCGTGGTGGCGCAGGAAAATTACAACCGCACTGTGTTGGTCGATAAAACCATCAATACAGTGAAAACCAATCTGCTGGAAGGCGCGGTGCTGGTGGTGGTGATTTTGTTTTTGTTCCTTGGCAATGTGCGGGCGGCGCTATTAACGGCGTTGGTGATCCCGCTCAGTATGTTGTTTGCGATTAGCGGCATGGCGGCGAATAAAGTCAGTGGCAACTTGATGAGCTTAGGTGCGATTGATTTTGGGTTGATTGTTGATGGCTCAGTGATTGTGGTGGAAAACTGCTTACGCCAGTTGGGGTTAGCGCAGCATAAACATGGCCGGTTATTGAGCTTAAACGAGCGCGCCGCCGTGGTGCTGGCCGCCACCAAAGAAGTGATGACACCGGCGATGTTTGGCGTACTGATCATTATGCTGGTGTATCTACCGATTTTTGCACTCAGTGGCATCGAAGGCAAAATGTTCCAGCCGATGGCTTTTACCGTGATAGCCGCGTTACTTGGGGCGTTATTACTGGCGATTACCTTTATTCCGGCGGCCATTGCGCTGTTTGTGCGTGGGAAAATTTCCGAGCAGGAAAATTGGTTAATGCGCGGGTTGCGCCGTGGTTATCAGCCGCTATTGCGCGTTTCCATCACCCTGCCGTTGTTGTGGGTTGGTGCTGCGCTGCTGTTACTCGGCGTGACGTTGTGGCAAGCCAATAACATGGGATCGGAGTTTTTACCCAAATTGGATGAAGGCGATATTGCGATGCACGCGCTGCGTATTCCCGGCACCAGTCTGACCCAATCGGTGGCGATGCAAATGCAGCTGGAAGCCGATATTGCAACCATGCCGGAGGTGCTGCGGGTGTTCTCGAAAATTGGTACGCCTGAAGTGGCAACGGATCCAATGCCGCCGAATGTTGCCGACACCTTTATCATCATGAAACCGCAATCACAATGGCCCAATCCTGCCAAAACCCGAGCGCAGTTTGATCAGGAACTAAGAACGCTGGTCGAACAAATTCCCGGTAATAAATACGAGTTTACCCAGCCGATAGAAATGCGCTTTAACGAGTTGATTGCCGGTGTGCGCACCGATGTGGCGGTGCGGGTCTATGGCGATGATTTGGATGTGCTGGCAGAAATCGGCGAGCAAGTGGCGGCAGTGCTTGGTGAAGTGCCAGGCGCGGAAGATGCGCGGATGGAGCAGGCCACCGGCTTGCCGCTATTGTCGATTGAACCACAGCGCGACCATTTGGCTTTGGTCGGCATGGATGTGGCGAAAATGCAGCAGCTGATCCAAACCGCGATTGGCGGACGGCAAGTTGGGCTGATTTATGAAGGCGACCGCCGTTTTAAACTGGTGCTGCGCTTACCCGAAGCACTGCGGCAGGACCCGCAAGCGCTGGCACGCATTCCCATCGCTTTGCCGGTCGATGATTCCGCTGAGCTTCGGTATGTGCCGCTTGGCGAAATCGCCACCATTGAAGAAATCAGCGGCCCAAATCAGATTAACCGCGAAAGTGGTAAACGTAATGTGATTGTCACCGCTAACGTTGAAGGTCGGGATTTGGGCAGTTTTATCAACGACGTGCAGCAGAAAATGGACGAACTGCCATTGCCGGAAGGCTATTGGCTGGATTACGGCGGTACTTTTAAGCAGCTGCAATCGGCCACTGAGCGGCTGATGATTGTGGTGCCGTTAACCTTATTGCTGATTATTGGCTTGCTGTATGGCGCGCTGAATTCAGTGCGCGATACGCTGGTGGTGTTTAGCGGCGTGCCGCTGGCGCTAACCGGCGGCGTCTTTGCACTCTTGTTGCGCGATATGCCGCTATCGATTTCAGCGGCGATTGGCTTTATTGCGTTATCGGGCATCGCAGTGCTCAACGGCATTGTGCTGATAAGTTTTATCCGTCAGTTACGCGAACAAGGCTTGGCGCTGGTTGATGCGCTACAGCAAGGCGCGATGTCGCGGTTAAGACCGGTGTTGATGACGGCTTTGGTCGCAAGCCTGGGTTTTGTGCCGATGGCGTTTAATACCGGCACCGGCGCCGAAATTCAGCGGCCGTTGGCGACCGTGGTGATTGGCGGTATTGTCAGTTCGACTTTGCTGACGTTATTGGTGCTACCCGCTTTGTACCGGTTGCTGTATTGGCGGAAAAGCACCTAACGACCTTCTCTGAATCGAGCCAGAATCATGGAAGGATAATGGGTAGAGACCAGCGGCGCAATCCCGAACAAAGTGAGGGATGCTGCTGGTTCTGCGAAGCCCCAGTGGATTTTTCGCGGCAGTCTTTCCATACTGGCATGTCAGCTAGATTATTGGTTCAGCGTCATCGAAAAAAGAAGGAGCTTTTTATGCTGGTTGTGTTTGTGCATGGCTGGAGTGTGAGCAACACTGACACTTATGGCGGTTTGCCGGAAGCGCTGGCCAGACTGGGCGTTGATGATCCTCAATTGAGAGTTAACCAGCTGTTTCTTGGCAAGTACATCAGTTTTGCCGATGAAGTGAAGGTCGATGATATTGCCAGAGGGATGCAGTTTGCGGTCAATACTGAAATTCTGCCGCTGTTGCAGGCGAATGAAAAATTTGCCTGCATCACCCATTCGACCGGCGGACCTGTGGTGCGTTGTTGGCTGGAACTTTATTTTAAAGACCGGTTAGCACAATGCCCGATGCAGCACCTGATTATGCTGGCGCCAGCCAATCATGGCTCGTCTTTGGCGCAACTGGGGAAAAGTCGGGTATCGCGCTTAAAATCGCTGACGCTCGGCATCGAGCCTGGCATCGGGGTGTTGGATTGGTTGGAACTTGGTAGTGATCAGAGCTGGCAATTAAACCAATCCTGGTTGCACTATCAATGTGTTGCGCAGCAGTTGTTTGTATTTGTGCTGACCGGTCAAAGCATCGACCGGGCTTTGTACGACCATCTGAATTCTTATACCGGCGAGCCCGGCACCGATGGCGTGGTGCGGGTTGCGGCTGCCAATCTGAACTATGCGATGTTGCGCTTGGTGCAACAACAGGATCGCTTTGAATTGCAGCGGACTGCTCAAGCTGAAACTTATGCTTTTGGTATTTTGCCAGGCCTTGCTCATGCAGGTGATGCCATCGGCATCATGAGCAGCGTCAAAGCGGACGACGGCAGTCATCCGACACTGTATTGGGTTCGACAATGTCTGCAAGTGCAGGATGCGGCAGGGTATCGGCAACTATCTAAAGATTTAGCGCAGCTAACCAAAACCACCCAAAAACAAGAACATGTCACCATGGCCAGCAGCGGTTTTTTGTTTGACCGTAAATTCATCACCAGCCGCTATAGCATGCTGGTGTTTCGGATGAGCGACGATCGCGGCAATCCAATCCACGATTACGACATTAAATTTACTGCAGGTCCGGACTTTAACGAAAATCACCTGCCGAGCAGTTTTTGTGTAGATCGCCAGCTTAACCAGCAAAATCCAGGCAAATTAACCTATTACGTTGATTTTGATGTCCTAAAAAACTGGCTGAAAAAACCGGAACTGGCGGATTGTTTTGGTTTTAAAATTCAGGCCCGTCCGAGCAGTGGTTTTGCCTATTATCAGGTGGCGGAATATCAAGGCAGTTTTAAACAGCTCAGCCAGGATCTGGCCGCAAATCAGACGCTGATGATTGAGATTGTGCTGAAACGTGTAGTGCATCAAGGGATATTTCAGTTAAGCAGCGAGTTACAGCCGGAAGATTTTGGTGGCCAGCAGGTTGGAAATCCGCTGCCTGATATCTAAGGCAGCGGGTCGTGCCCGGCTAACGCTGAAAAATCAATACCAGCTGTGTTTCGTACACAAAAGTAGCGGCTAGTTTGAAATGTGCCGCGAGCATGTTTTCACAAAGATTCTGAATTTCCGCGTCCAGATTGGCGGTGGTGGCAAGGTCGATGCGGCGAACTTGAGCGTTCATAAAATACATTCCTTTGGTTGATAAAGTTACAGGGCAATGCCGTTGGCTTTAAGCTGAGCGATTACTTTTTTCAGTTTGTCGTCACTGGTGTTCAATTCTATCGCGAAGCTGCCAAAGTTGCTGTAACCAGCGTCCACCGCCGCTTGATTAAACAACGCTTTTTGCGCCTCGTTGGAGCCGTTGAATATTTGTGATAATTTTCCTTTGGTTAGATTTTCGGCACTTGGAACCACATGCACCGTGTTCACCGCCTTTAATGCCTTTGTTGCTTCCGTCGACAGCGTGCCATCCGGTGCCTTGGCGAACATAATCGCCGCCCCCTGTGATTTTACCGCTTCTTTGCCAATCGCCAGCCGCTGATAAATGCCACTGTTGTCGCTGGTAGCGAAGATGCCGGAATAACGTAATTCCATGATGACTTCGGCACTGTCGGCGGCACCTTGGTTGTTAGTTCCGGCGTCGTCACCAGCATTGCGGTTCGTCGGCACTAACGCAAATTCTGCCCTTTTGTAGCCTAAAGTTGCATCTAAAGTACCGTTGGCGGGTTGTTGTGCCAAACCAACACCAATGGTGGTGGCAGTGGTGGCGATCACTGAATACCCCTGGGTGCTACAGCCGGTCAGGAGAATGAGCTGACTAAACAACAGCGTCAGCAGTGCTTTGGTGAAGTATTTACTTTTCATAACGTTAAAGCTCCTTTTTGACGATTGGGTGTGAGGTTGTCTGCATCTTGATCCCGTCTCCGGCCGGACAGGTACTGACTTCGACTACTGCGTGCTGAATGTCTGCCGGTACTGCAATCACTGAGCTGGAGGTATAACCAAGACCCAATGAAAAAGCGGGAAAATCTGAAATGGCCAAGCCAAAGGACTTAAGATTGACGGCGGTAATGTTGGAATGTGTTGGCGCTTTGGGTACTTCCAGCACACCAAAACCGATCACCATATATTTGGCGGAAGAAGGTGAATCGCGTAGCGGAGCGACACAGCCAGCAAGGCCGAACAAAACGGGTAACAGGCATAGCGTCCGGATAACACTGTATGGCATTAGACGTCCTTGCTGTATCGATCAATGAGAAGGTTTTCTTTGTGTTGGTCAGCCGTCTTGTTAGTTTGTGCTTTGGATGGCGCCGAGCTTCAGAAAATGTAGTCCGTTTTGCCGCGGTTTCCACGAAAATTGACCGATGAGTGGATTATTTTGCTGAGGGGGCAGGTGACAACACACCACGCCCATTGTTTAATCTATTTGCAAGCGCCGGGCGGTTATTTTGTCGGTGGTTGCGGGCTGACGGCCGGTTTTTTTTCAGCATCCGGGTTTACTGATTTATCGGTAACTTTGTCCGTATCGACACCCGAGGCTTTGTCGATTGTGCTGCTTGTTGCGCCGTCGGTTTCCTTGTGGTCGGGCTTGGCAGTTATGTTCTCTGCCACTTTATCGGTAGAGCCTGCTGCGGAACTGTCTTGCGGCAGCAACGCCGCGACATTGGAGTGTGGTAATACTTTGACCCTGTTTTCATGATAAATAAACAGATAACTGGCGGTGCGGCTGATGAGACTAGCGCCTTGTAAGATCAAGGTTTTCTGCTCTTTTTGCGGCATCGGGTAAACCAGCAGAATTTCCAACTTGCTACCTTCATCTGCACGAATATTTTTTGCCAGTTTATTGCCATTGCTCCAGGCTGCCATCACCAGATAACTGATCAACAACAACGGCATCCAGAGTGTCGGTTGCGGGGACCACCAGCGTTGAAAGTTTTTTTCAGTTGACTGCGCATAGCGGAATATTCTGCTGCGGCAGTGCCGTTCAAAAGCGATCGCGACGACGAACACCGATACCATCAAGGCTAACGCCAGTACCACTTCCGGATGGGTCAGTGCCGCCAGTAAAAAGTCGCTGATTTCCAGATAAGGCAATACATTCAGCCCAAAACGGTACAGTAGGGTGGTCTGGAATAACAAACCCATCAGACTGATCGCCAGATACAACAATGTCAGCGTCAGACTGGGATTTTCGCTGGCAAACAGCTGGCAGCGCTTGAGCAATTGGTTGGTTGTTTCATCACTGTGCTGCGACATCGGAAACATTGCGGCACGCTCTGCTTTGGTGGCCGCCAACCATTGTTCGTGAGTTACTGACATGTCCATCCCTGCACCTGCGTGATATTTTTGCTATCAAATCATATAAATACTGTACTTCACAAGCCCTAAGCTGCTGCCGGTGTCTGCCACCGCTTAGGGCTCTTTGTCGGTAAATCTATCACCAAAAGTCTGACGGAACTCATGTGGGGTAAAGCCGACCATGGTTTTAAAAGCCCGGCTAAAAGGACCGACCGAAGCAAAGCCACTTTCCAAGCCGACGACGACCACCGGCCAGTGTCCTTTGCTGGGATCTGCGAGCAGCGTTTTGGCGTGTGCAATGCGCAGGGTATTAATAAACTGATTAAAGTTGCTGGCCTGAAACTGTGAACGCAGCAATTTACTGATCCGGTACTCCGGCACATCGAGCTGCTTGGCCAGATCGGTCAGTCGCAGGTTTGCTTGCAAAAAGAGCTGCTGCTGAAATAGCAATTGGCGGATGCCATCACAAAGTAACTTGTCAGCTGCTGTGATGGATAAAACCTCAGTTTCGGTGTCAAACCCAAGGGCCATTGCGCTGGTTGTTTCGGTATTCGTGTCCGTTGAAGCATCAGTTTTAATGGCGGTGTTATGTCGATGAAACCGGTTATAAATCAGCCATTGTGTCACCAGTAGCACCGCTATAGCCGCGCCGGCCGCCAACATCTCACGCACCAAAGGTACATCGGTATTGGCTTGCCAGATTTTCGCAATGACGACCCCACTGGTGATAGCGGCAACATAAGTTCCCAGAAACAGCTGCCGCTGCCAACGCTCACCGGCATCAGCGGTGCGGTAACCACGACAGCCTTCCCAGAAGGCCAACATCATCAACGACGACGACAGTAAAACCAGCAGTTCCTGCACCGCAAACCGGGCAGGGTTTATCAGCGGGGAACTCTGTGGCCAGAACAGCTGTAAGAGCTGCAACGCCTGCAGCGTAATAATCAGCAGCGCAACAGAGGCTGCCGCAAGTAAATGTCGTAATCGTATTGCCTGCTGTTGCCGAAACAACGCCCGCGCCACCAGCCAATAACCATTGCAGGTCATACAGACGCCCATACCCAGCAGATACTGGTAAAAGCCAAGTTCTGTCCCGCCCAGTTGCTTAATCGCCATGATGGCGATGGAGCCACAAAATGCCGCAAACAGCAAATGGATGGGCTGTTTTTGCCGGACCCACAGTTGGCTGCACAACAACACAAAACTGACCAGCAGCAGCGTGGTGTATATGGTCTGGAACATCGGGCGACTCCGGCATGAAAATATGGCTAACGATAGCTGATGCTAACAGCAGTTTTTCCACGCGGTCAAAACAAAATGTGTTGCTGAAAGTTCTGCCAGGCTGCACCCGAAAAAACCGCTGGCCTTGCGCTCCTTTTGCCTAAAAACCTTGCACCGAATTCCGAATTCGGCGCGAAAACGGCCGTGCACTGCCCGATGATCAAGGCCAATGTTGATTCAATCAGGGAAAAAAATATGTCAGAGCAGCATGTCGCTGAGCAGACCTTTCGGGTGGTGGCGCAGCCCAGCAGTCATTTCGCCGCACGGGTGTTAAAGGGCAGTGTGATCAGTTGGTGGTTGCTGGCATTGATCGGGCAGTGGTTGTTTGCCAGTTATATTGCCGTGCGTTACGGTGGCCCGGTGCTTGATGGCAATTACGCAGCCGTCAACCAAGGTAACCACATCATGGGCTATCAACCGGGGGCAACGACCCATAACCTGGTGTATTTCAGCCATATTCTGCCAGCGATATTGCTCAGCATCTGCGGCATCCTGCAATTGATCCCGCAGATCCGGCAACGCTGGCCGCAAGTGCATCACTGGAATGGCCGGATTTTTATGACTTTAGGCATTTCCGGTGCGCTGACCGGACTTTACTTAACCTGGGGCAGTGGCAGTCGACTCAGCGATGTCGGCGCTATCGGCATCACACTAAATGGCTTGTTGATCCCGTTGGCCATTGTGCTCGCCTGGCGTTATGCCGTTGCCCGCAATTTTGCAGCGCATCGCCGCTTTGCCGTACACAGTTTTTTGCTGGTGAACGGCGTCTGGAGTTTTCGGTTATATCTGTATGGCTGGTTTGTGTTGAATCAGGGACCTAACGGCAATACCCGTTATCTGGATGGCACGGCCGATATTTTTTTCTCATTTGCCTGTTATGTGGTGCCGATGCTGCTGGCCGAACTGGTGTTCTGGGGCCAACGTCAGCCTAATGCTGGCCGCAAATGGTGCGTGGCCGCAGTGGTGACGCTTGGCGCATTGCTAACACTGATTGGCATCGTCGCCGTAACAATGGCGACCTGGTGGCCGGTGCTTACTGGTTAGTAACTGCTGGTTAGTGATTGCAGGCTTGTCACTTGGGGCAGGTTATCAGGTTGTGCATCGTAGAATTACGACAAAACAGCAACCTGAGACACTTTTTTTCCAGTGAATGTTGGCAGAATTCAGCTGCTGATGGAGCTCAACAATCGCTATTCTCAGTGCCAGAAGCAACATGTTCCGGCCTGAGCACGACTGGAAAAATGTAATGCAAGCAATCAAACGAAGTAATGAGGTGGACGTCATCCGGATGATGGCGCTGTTGGGGATCTGCGTGGTCAATATTCATTTTATGGCGTTGCCGGTGGAGGAAGTGTTTGCTAAACCAGCTTCGGCGGCTGACAAAATGGCGGCATTTTTGGTGGAGTGCTTGTTCCAGCTAAAGTTTTTTCTGTTGTTTTCATTTATTTTCGGCTGGGGGATGGCCATCCAGCAGCGATCTTCTCAGGCGCAGAAACGGCTGACTGATCCAGCTCCCGAATTACCAAACCAGCCCCCATCCTTTGCCAGGCGGTATTTTCGCCGGATGGCCGGGTTAGCTTTATTGGGAGCGGCGCACGCAATTCTGGTATTTAGTGGTGATATTTTGCTGCTGTATGCGCTGCTTGGCTGTTTGTTGTGGTTGATCAAAGATTTCACGGTGCCGAGGTTACTGCAGGTTGCTGGCTGGATGGTGCCGTTGAGTATGCTCTGTCTGACGCTGCTTGCCGTGCTGTTTGCGGACATGGCGAACCCGAAACTGCCGTTGCCAGGCGTGATCGGGAGCGAAGCTAGTGGCTTAGGCGGCAGTTTTATCGCAGCAACGCAGCTGAGAATAGCCGATTGGCCCGCCACCTTGGGTATATTGCTGTTGCTCCAGGGGCCGTTAGCTTTTGCGGCTTTTGCCGCTGGGCTGGCGGCGGCTAAAACGGACTTTTTTGCCCACGGAAGTAGTGGTTACCGCTGGCTTGGCAAACGATGCCCGCTGTTGTTGGCCATCGCTTTGCCGTTAAATGCCTGGTATGCCGCCGTGATGGGAGGGCTCATCGCACCATCCAATGAATGGCTGAGTCTGGGTGGTTTGGTGCTGGCTGCAGTGGCGGCTCCGGCATTGTCGCTGGTCTATTTATGGCTGTTTATCTGGGTTGCCCGCGTCATCACGGTGCCGCAACTATTGGTGTGGGCGGGTAAAAACACCTTGTCCTGTTATGTGCTGCAAGGTGTGATAGCGGGTTGGGTATTTGGCGGTTATGGTTTAGGGCTGTTTGGCCACTTTGGTCAGTGGATGTTGTTGTGGCTGGCGCTTGGGATTGCGTTGGTCTCGATGCTGCTGGTAGGGTTGTATGCTGGAAAGTTTAGTCGTGGCCCATTAGAACAACTGCTACGCCGGATGTCAGGCTACTTCTAATGCAAAGACTTCTGTAACGCAAAGATGTCTGTAACGCAAAGATTTCTGCGGCCACTGCAACAACCCCGTAGCTTCAAGGATGAAGGGTATCAACAGATGACAAAAAACCTAGAATTACCTTATAGGTTAGTGCCGGAGTGGGCATTGCTTCAAGCCTTGCCCAAGCATATTCACAGCAGATTTTCGGCGGCGCTGGTACTGTTGCACCACGAGCTGCCTGAAGCGCTGTCGTGGCGGCAAATTGCCATCAAATGCGCGATTTCGCCATATCATTTTCATCGCCAATTCAGTGAGTTATTCCACGAAACACCGGGCCGCTATCTAAGCCGCCTTCGCCTGCAACAGGCGGTTTCAGCTTTGCTGTTGGACAATCATCAAAGTGTCACGGATATCGCGCTGCACTGCGGTTATTCATCATCGCAAGCCCTTGGCAAAGTGCTGAAACGCGAAACTGGCCTGAGTGCTTCTGACATTCGAGCTATGGCGCAGCATGCTACGCCAGCCGAAACGGCGCTGTTGCTGGCAAAACTGGCGCATCCTGGCGCCGCACCATTGCCGCTCGCTGCCATCCAAAAGTCGCTATCGCTGGAACAGCAACTCGCGCAAACTATGCCAACGGAGCTGCGCTGGTATCCCAAACGGGGTTACCGGAACCTGCCGGATAGTAGTCCCGACTGGGACCATTTATGCCGGCAGCACGCTGAAAAAACGCTGCGGCTGGTGGTCTGTACGCCGATCAGGGAGCTGAATTTGCCCTGGAACGACATCGCGGCAAAAGTCGGTGACTGGCAGTGTGACGAGGTGCTGCACGATCACTACATTGATGCCGGCTATTTCTTATGTTGTGAGGTGCAGGTGGTGTCGGATAGCGGCTATAGCGCGGCACTGGAAGCTTTGTTCTGGCAAGTAGAGCAGCACCAGTTCAACATCAACCCTGCACGGCAATTGATCGAAATGGTGCGCCAGCTGCCCTGCGACAGAGATCAAGGTGTGGTGTTTTCGTTGCAATTACCGGTATTGATGGCGTAAAGCGGACCGCGGTATTTCCTGCTCATTAGATGGCGCAAGCGGATACCAAAGTTTGGCTGGTAACGGTCGGTTATGCAGCCGGAACATCCGGCGTTTCTCAAGCCAGGGAAGTTTGCCGGACTCCCAATTGCCTTACGACAATAAAGATGTGTTATTTAAATCCGGTATTGCTTACTCCGACCAATACCAGCTCGTCAGGTTATAGCGATAGGGGCTGCCGGACTCGCCGCGAACCGGGTTCACCCAATGCTCAGCACCTTCTGATGAAGGGTCAAACAACACGCAGCGATTAAACAAAGGTGCGATATAAACCGGGTGATCATCTTTGCCGCTAAAAACCAGTTCCCCCCCCTGAGTATCATGCCAATGTTCATTTAAATACAACAACATACAAACCTCACGCCCCGGCGAATCATCCGCATGCTGATTGACAAAATCTTTGGCGCCTAACCGAAAATAATTGGTATTGAGTTCAGGGTTTGCCACATGAATATCGGTGATTTGCACCCGGAACAGCCGCGACAACAACGCCATAAATTCAGCCCCGCGTAAAAACTGCAAGAATGCCAGCGCCGGATTGGTTATGGTCGGCGTGGCCAGCACGTTTTCAGTCCCGGCGCTTTGAATATCGATGTTATTGCTGCCAGCAAACGCCGTACGCTGCCACAGATCCCGCTGCACAAAACGCTGCGCTGCTGGTGTTTTCTGCCACTTCGCTTCATCGACATACAACGCTGAATAGGTGTGCTGCTGCGTTTGCCAGCCTTGTTCCTGCTGTAAAATCCGGCTGACTTCCAGGAGTTTTACCGGATCAAACAACTGATCAATCACCAGATGATGCGGTGTCGAGTGCAGTAAAGCTTTGCGATAAGCGCGGATAGCAGGGGCGGCGATATGCTGTTGATTCAGCCACATGGAACAAACTCGCAGGTCTTGGCGGATAAGGGATTAGGGCGCGATGATACAATATTTTGAGCGGTGATTGTTTGGTTTGATGTTTTGGGTGGATATGGGAAAATATTTGGTGCCGTTGCGGGCGGTTGCAGTGAATGAACTATTTATCAATAGTTTGCGTTGCAGATATCCATATAGCCTGATGAATATCTGCAACCTAAGGTGCAGTTTTTACGGTTTCTCTAACTGATAAAGTGCCGAGAATCTACAACATCGATGATGGTGTGGCGGCATGTACAACCCAGTCATTCCAGCCATGTATTTATGTGACCACCAGTATCAGCCTTAACGTTGTCCGCACTGGTGTTCACATTGTTCACTCTCAGAATAAATAGCTCAGAATAAATAGCTCAGACTAAAGCGCAGCATTCTTGGCTCTAAAGGGTGGAGATGGCGATCTGCGATCGCAATACTTTCATTGGCCAAACGAGATTCATAAAAATATTGAATATCAGCCGCGCGGCTATTCAGCGCATTATGCAATTCCAGTTGCCATTGCCAGGATGCCGCAGCTGACGGGGTTGTTGCTGATGTCGCAGCACCAGCCGTTTGCTTCGATTTTCCAAACTGAAAACTGCCGCTCAGTTGCATGCTGAGCTGCGTCACTGAACTTGCCCGCTCAATACCGCTACTGTCTAAATAACGTGGGCCCAGATGGCGGATTTTCAGCAGCCACGCCAGATGATCATGGCTATGATATTGCAATTTAGCCATCACCACCCGTGGCACACTGCCCTCAATATAACGGCCATCTGCAGTGTTGCGGTATTCTGCCCGCGTCAACGCCAGCTCTAACGACGTCGACCATTGATGGTTCAATTGATAGGCCAATGTGCCTTCGACACCATAACGCTGACTGGCACCTTTGTTTTCAGTTTCTGCAGCATCAGCCACATAAACAAGCTCTTGCTCAGAAAACATTTGCCATACACCCGCGGAGTATTGCCAGGTATCGATAGTGGCTTGCCAACTGATAGCGCTATGTTCAGTGCGTGACCACAAGCTGGCATGTGTGAACTGATCAATTGCTAGAGCGGAGGCATCGGTCATGGCATTGCCGGACAACAATCGGGCATCATTGGAATGCATACCTTGGCCATAACTGATGTGCCAACTTTGTTGCTCAGTTTGATAAGTCAAAGCCGTACGCACACTGGTAATGCCGTCGGCAGATTGTGCGCTGGCGGTTGCAGGTTGGATTGCCGTTGATGAGGTGTTTACAGCAAAGAGCAAATCCTCGACTGTTGCATCCAGCCAATCGTAACGTAACCCCAATTCGACCGACCAGGTATCCGTTAATTGCCATTGCTGTTGGCTAAATGCCGCCACTGACCATTGGTCGATTTCGTCAAGCTTCAGGCTTTGGATACGCTCCCGCCGTTGACTATGGGCAAGCTCAACCGGTGCTATCTGATCTTGCCGGTACTGCAGGCCATACTCATGCTGCCATTGCCCGGCAAATAGCTCACTCGTTTGCTGACGACTTAATGCAGCGCCCCATTGGCGCCGATCATCAACTTGATAAAACTGGTCGCCAAGCTCAGGGTTTTCAAGAAAATAAGTGAAGTTAGACCACAAGTCGAGACGGCTTTGCAGCGCATAAGCATTCAATGCCCAATCATCGCGTAACCACTGCGTGCTGATGCTATAGCGATGACTATCACCGCCAGCGCTATCATCGAGGGCTAAAAAACGACTTTGACCGGCCGTGATCAATCGTTGTGGTATTTGATCAGCGGAATTCCATTGATTTTGATAGGCCATCAACGTCAGGCTGAAATACTGCTGCACCGTTTCCTGACTATAACGCGACCACAGATTGTACTTTTCAACCTGTTCTTGCAGCCCTTGCCATGGGCCATCGTAGTGCTGGGCTTCCAGTGCATTCAGCCACTTGCCCTGGCCGATATTTTGGCTGGAAATACCGAGTAGGCGCCGATAGCCAAAGGCGCCGACCGAGATGCCCAGCTGGCTGCGAGCCTGGTCGCGCAACAATAAATCAGCAGAACCCGCGCTGGCAAAATCTCCGGCTTGCGCTTGCGCCGGGCCTTTTTGGTAATTGAGCTGGCCAAGTAATTCAGGAATTAAAAAATTTAAATCGGTATAACCCTGACCATGGCCGTGGCTGCGGGCATTGACCGCCATCCCGTCGATGCTGGTAGCAAAGTCGGTACCATGATCTAAGTTAAAACCACGCAGAAAGTATTGATTGGCTTTGCCGGAGCCTGAATGTTGAGTCACCACTAAACCAGGCACGTTTTCGAGCACATCCGCCGGGCGCAATTCGATATTTTGCTCGGACGCTAACTGGATCTGACCATTTTGCGCTGAGTTTGTCCGCTTTAACCTGGTGCCTTGAATTAAAATGATTTCGTCCGGTAATTGATGCAAACCATCAGCGTGCGCTGTAGTGAAGATGATGCCGCTGGCATTCAAAAGCAAACCCATCGTGGCCAATTCTAAGGTTTTGCAAGACCAATAGTTTATAGGGCGAGCCATGGGGTTGCCTCCGCCAAAACTTGTTCTCCATTCGGGGTTTGCAGCAAAGCTTTGTGCTCATGGATCTGAGTGAAGAGTCGATAGTGCAGCCATGCCGCGGTTGGGCAATTGCTTTGGAGGGACAACTGCAAATAGTATTGCTGCTGAATTTGTTTCAGTTGCCAATCAGAATCGGCGCTTTGCCAGCTACATGCTAACGACTGACGATTGCTGTCGTGCAGCACTAGCTGTTGTTGTAAATAGACCAGAATTTGCGGTTGCTGATCTTTGACCATGGTCCAGGTTAAGTCACGTTGCGTCGACCAGCCTAGTGTCAGTTGCAAATCGCTCAGCGCCAATTGCAGTTGTAATACCGGCCCGGTCATGTGTGCAGTTTTTGTCTCAAGTTGGCCATAGCTGGTGCTTAAGCTATGCGCCTGCGCAGTACTGCTAAGACCCAGCACCACGGCCAACACTGCGGTTAATCGCGGCTGCAGCATGTTCCAGTCGCGACTGAAGTGGCTTCTAGGCTGCATTCTATGCTGCAATAGATATCTAAAGTTAAAGTGAAAATTCATAGCGACGGCTCCTCCGTGTCTAATAAATCCAATGCGGCTTGGGTCCAACCGCTTTGCAGCGCTAACTTGTGGTCATCTGGCTCTTTGGCTTGTTGATAATTGAGTCCGGAATACTGCTGTGCTTTGCGCGCATTTGGCTGTAAATGCAGGTAAAAGTACGCCAGATCAGCACTATGCAGCAGATCCTGACGCCGCTCGCGTAGCTGAATTTGTGCTGCCGCCAATTGTTGATAATGCTGACCTTGATTGGTTAATTGCTCAGCGCGGGCCAGCCGTAGCAATAAACTGTCTTCAAGCGCGGCATCCTTGTTTAAAGTCGCCAGGCGTTGATAGACCGTCGCCGGCTCAAGGGACAAGGTTAAGTCGGCCCATTTAATCCAAAACGGCACCGGAGCCTGACTTAACCAGGGCAATAAATGCGCTGTCGCAACCGCGGGCTGTTGTAACCACTCCGCTTGTTCTGCCAGCGTTGCTTGCAGATATAACCGCTCTGGCAACGGCATATCGGTCTGACTGGCCAGCTTGAGTAGCAGTGGGTAACTTTGCTCAACCTGACCGGCACGACCAATGGCTTCTAAACTGCAAAGCTGGAATAAAAATAATTCTTTGAATGCTAACAAAGGTTTGCATGCTGCTAAGGCTTGTTTGGGCTGCGCACGGACCAAGGCAATTCTGGCGCGGACCAAGGCAATTTGTGGCTGTGGCTGGAGCAGTTCTGCTTGTTGCAGCGCAGCAAGAGCCGTGTCAAATTGGTGTTGCTGCTGCGCCAGATCGGCGCTTATCAGCCAATATTCCGCGCTTGGTTCCGGGGCAAGTTGCTGAAAATGAAGTTGGGCTTGTTGGAACAACCGACTCTGGCCAGGTAAACGTGCTTGCTGGAGCAAAGTGGCGATCTGTTTTAATGCGCTACCACTATTGTTGGCAGGTGCCTGGGCCATCACCAACACGGTTTCGGCTGGAGGCTCTGTTTGCTTTGTGTCCATTGCCTGCACTGCGAACAGAGGCTGTAGTGAAATGCAGCTGACGGCAAAAGCGCAAAGATGCTGTGACCAAGGTTGCATGCATGTCTCCTTAAATGCTTAAAAATGGGCGGCGACGCTTGCCGCAGCCCTTATGCTGTAAGTCTTTTCAATTTAAGGTTGCAGTAGATCCGCATAATCACTGTATTGCGTCGCGTCGGCGGTAAAATCCCGACCGTTTAACGGCAGCGCAGTTTGTGTCGAATTACGGCCAAATGCTTGACGGCTATATTGCAAATACGACAGCTGTGCCCGATTGATTTTGATATTTACCGTGCCACTGATCACATTGGTGCCATCGGTCACTTCAACCTCAAACTGATCATTACCCGTTTGCTCAGCGGTTGGCTGATAGGTAAATTTGCCTTGCGCTTCAATATTGACGGTACCGTTGGTGGGCGCTTTCTTGATGCTAAAACGCAGCGCATCGCCGTCAGCATCAGTGGCGACTAACTGCGCCATTAAGGTTTGATCGGTGACAATGGTGAAGTCGTTCAGCGCAAACTTGGGTGAAGTTTTCACTGGCGGTGCATCTTCTGCCCGATCGGAATTACAACCGGCTAAAACGAGGCACAGCACGAGGCTATAAGCGAATTTCATGGTTTTCTCCTTAGTTCGGTGAGCCGGCTAATGGCGTGCGCAAATACGGGAAGCTGGAATCCATCATCGAGGCATCGAGCGGGGCGCCGTCGGTAAATGGCACATTTCCTACAGGCGCATCGGCTGGTTTACACACGCCTAAATTGGTTGGTTGGCCGTTTACTGGAATGTCATGGCACAAAGCGCCCATCATCACCCGCAGAGCAATATCGACGACGTCATCACCAGGCCGGCGACCATTTGGAAAGCCTGCTAAATCATTACCCGCAACCCCCAAGGCTGATTGCATTGCTGCTGGTGTTGCGGCAATTTTGGTGTTTAAGCGGACCATTTCCGAAGGTGTCACTTTGGCTAATTGGTTCACCCCTGGCACGCCGGTTAAAAAGGCTGTAACCAAGTCAACACGTGGAAAATTGCTGGGGGCTAGATCCGGAATATTGGCGCCCAGAGTGGTATTCACGGCATCCCGAAACAGGATATTTAATAATGCAGGCAGACTTGGGTGGGTGACATAGTCGGCAAACTGGCCATCGTCTTTGGGAGCACTGCCAGAAAATTTATCTTTATCGGCAATGCCAATCACCAGTTCATTGACCAGTGGCTGACCTAAACGCGACACCTGCACCGAAGCGCCACCATTTTTTTCGCTGTTGTTAAAGCCAGGTTTTGGATTTAGTAACCGTGATTGGGGCAAGCTGGCGGTGGTCCAGGCACCAATTACGCCGTTACCAGTCCCAGTGACACAGGCTTTTGGTAATTCCAGCGCCAGGGTGGTGATGTTTTTGCCGCGTAAATCATCATTGGCCGCGTTTTGGGTAATACCACCCGGAAAACCGCCGTTGTCGCCAGCACCCGGAGCACTATCGCCTTCAACTGGTACATAGTTAACCAGGTCAAAAGTCTCACCTAAGTTCACCACAAACGGGTCTTTACGCTGACCAACAAATACCCGAGCTTTAGCCGGGCAGTTCGGAATGCTGATTTCATACTGATATTGGTTGGCGTAAGCTTGATATTGGCTGGCATCACCAAAGGTTTTTTGACCTACATAATCATAGGGTTTCACAAAAAGACCATCCGCTTCGGCCGAGCGGATCACCGTTTTTGGACTGGTTAAACTTGGGCCTTGCACCAGACTCAGTTCATAACGTTCTTCAAAATTGAGTGCCGCTTTGTTGCCTGCCGATACACCACCAACATGTTTTAATGGCACACCAATCATTTTTTGCTGGCCAGCAGGGCCAATGGGCAACTGCACGCCTTTATTGCTGTTGACCAGTGATTGACTAAAGCGAAATTGAAACGTCAGATCTTCAATCGCATCACCATCTTGGTCAAAGTGAATGTTGTAAACCGCTGCTGGATCCAAGGCAAAATAATTCGGGCCGCCTTGTGGATCTTGCAGCGGGATATAGTTTGCCAACACTGTGACGTAGTCACTGCGATTGGGTTCATAACTATTAAAGACATAAAAATCAGTAGAATCGACGGTGGGTAACCGGGTGATATTTGGCGCTTCGCGGTGACTTGATGCTAAAGCCGAACCACAAAGGCTGGCACAGATCGCGAGACATAAAGCGCTTACGGTAGTTTTCATCTTGTTATTCCTCTGGTTTGTGTACGTTGCTTTTGCAGTAACGACAAAGCAGGGGCGGTGGATGCAACCAGGTTTAAATTAATTAAAAAATAATTGTTGTTGCTACGAAGGGGGGGCTGACGCAAAGAGGAAGAGGTGTGCTGACGAAAACAGATGGTGGATGTCGGGCGCTGCGTCACAACAAGTCTTGATTTAACCGGAAAAAAAGTTAAATCAAGACCGTTCGCAATCAAACCTGCGCTGTGTTGACAGCCAGTTCTTTATAGTTGAACCAACTGCGCAGTATGTAAGACGGGTCCTGTTGGTTGACCGGTTGGCGAGCCGCCTTTGGGTTCCAGACTCACCGCTAAAGCAGCCACTTTTAAGCCGTTCACACTGGGTGGTAAAGCGCGTTCGGTGTTTGCTTGTTGTGGCAATAAACCAAGCGAAATAGGTGGCTGGCCATTTTCAGGTAACATCCATAATTCGTAGTCGGCATCGGTTAAGGGTTGCACCGCCGCTGTTGCTTGCACTTTTAGTTGCTGTTGCTCCCACTTCACGACCCACAAGGCTTGGGCTTGGCTATTTTGAACAATCGCCAGTTGCGCCGGCACTTGCGTCGGAACCACCGGCTCAAGTCGCGGCAATAGCAGAACCAAAGCTAAACAAGCGACCAGCGCCAAAGCAAAGGTTTCTTTCCAATAACTGCGTGACTGCGGCGGTGGAGCTTGCTCTAAGGCGCGCCAACCGAGGCGAATGGTCACTCGTTGCCACACACTTGCATCGGGCATGACCGGTTTTAACTGCTCGACGACCGGATTTAAATGTCGCTCCCAGCGCCATACGGCTTGGCGTAAACTTAAGTGCTGCATCAATAAACCCTGAAAGCGCAATCGAGCCTTGCCGCGCATCGACCCCAACACATAACTGACGGCCAGGGCGTCTTGTCGTTCCTGCTCTAAATAGTTCATGCTTCGAGGCACCTTTTGAGTTTCGCTAAGCCGCGGCGGATCCAACTTTTAATCGAACCAAGTGGTGCGCTGATATATTGGGTAATTTCCTGATGGCTTAAACCATTGACAAAAGCCAAATAAATCGACTGTCGATGGTCGGACTCAAGGCCTTCCATACAAAACTCCAAACGAGCTTTGTCGGAGGCTGGATCGGTAAATTCACCCGTGTGTAGCGCCTCCATCCAGCTTTCATCCAGCTCGATATGTTCAGCTTTCACTTTTCTGCTTTTTAATAAATCCAGTGCCCGATAGCGCGTGATACTGATCATCCACGTCATCACCGTGCCTTTTTCCGTATGGTAGTCACCGGCGTTATGCCAAATTTTGATAAAGGCGTCCTGCAGTACATCTTCAGCCCAGTCACGGCGGCGCATCAATTGCAAACTGACTGCAAATAGCTTGGCTGAAGTGGCTTGATATAAACTTTCAAATGCTGCTTTGTCACCCTGAGCACTGGATCGCAGCCATTCGAGCAGCTGTTGTTGTGGTGTCATAAATATTCCTTGTTTGTGTTGATGATTCATAACTACGCCAAAACATCGGCAATAGATGCAGCAAAATTATTTTTTGAGTGAATAAGTAGCAAGGACCACGAAAGATAGGTATATCTTTGATTGCTTAATTACAACAACCGAAGATACGCTAAGCTGTGTTCTATTGTGGAACATTAAAAGCCAATGAGCGCTGAGTCTTATCCTGTTTTTTAATCATGGTAAGGCTAGCCTTGATGGTCGTGGCCTCGAATTGAATTCATTTCAAAGCAGTGACAGGGACGCAAAAGTGGACTTTATTAAAGAGATTTTTAACGGTAACTTTATGCCACATGGCCATTGCCTGCTATGGCGTGGCGATCTGCTGTTTTTACATGTCGGTGGCGATTTACTCACTTTTACTGCTTATATGTTGATCCCAATTGCTTTAGTAAAGCTGGTCAAATCCAGAGATGATTTCCGGTTTAATTGGTTATTTCTGATGTTTGCCGGCTTTATTTTTTTCTGCGGCGCCACCCATTTAGTAGGGCTCATCAACATCTGGAATGGTTACTACTATATAGAAGGCATTGTTAAATTTTTGACCGGGATCATTTCCATGGTAACCGCAGTGATGCTGTGGCATTTATTGCCGGAAGCGATCAGTTTCCCGAGTAGACGCCAGTTGCAGCAGAAAATAACTGAATTGCAGCAAGCGGAAAAGCAACTGGCTGAATCCAACCAGCGGCTGGAAGCAGAAGTGAAAAAACGCACTGCACAGCTCGAGAAAATTGCAACCACCGATGAGCTGACAGGGCTGTATAACAGGCGCGAGATTATGCGGATCCTGGATGTTGAAATTTCCCGAGTGTCCCGACAACAGACAGCACTGAGCATTATGATGTTGGATCTTGACCATTTTAAAGCCATCAATGATCAGTATGGGCATCAGACCGGTGATGTTACTTTGCAAAATGCCGCTGCATCTATTAGCCAGGGTATTCGTAAAACTGACGCTATCGGCCGTATCGGCGGTGAGGAATTCCTGATCATCATGCCAGATACGACGATCGAAAGTGCCTATGACCACGCCGATCGGATCCGCCAGACGTTAGCCGTGCAAAAGGCCGCAGATACAGCGGAGCAAGGTTGTACGGTAAGTATTGGTGTCGCGCAATTTCTGCAGGACGACACCTTACAAAGCTTCATTCAGCGCGCTGATGAAACTTTGTATCGTGCTAAAGCAGAGGGGCGGAATCGGGTTTGTCGCTCGCTTAGTGAATAAAATCTCAGAGCAGTTGCTCTGGCAGCGCGCTCAGGTTGTGTTCTTTAAGCAAATGAAAATCCAATCAGGTTCGGGTAATCGAAGCGTCACAACTTACAATTATTTTAGGTACATCTGATATTGATGGTATCCGTCATCGTTTCGCCAACTATAGAGGTGGTGCAGTGTCCCAAAAGAACTGGCTAACCGTAGGCGCCTTTTTTAAATCATCACGTTCAGCCTTTGGGTCATGACCTTCAGCAATGTTTTGCAGATGCTTACTGGCAATATTGCGGGCAAGCGTCACATCAATATCCGGGAAGCGTCCAATCGCTATTGAACTCTTGCGCCCAGTATTGGTACTGTAGCGAAGCAGCCAACGTTTGTTACCAGTGCGGCCAGACAAACACTTCAGCCCGATGACTTCAGTGTCTGAAAACTCAAGGTCGGTACCCTTGGCATCTTTGGAGTTGGCAGGAAGCGCTTTAATACGCTCATTGGTGAATTTGAATTTTTCTCCATAGGATGGCCTTGTTTTGAAAGGATTTTATGGATTTATATATGTTTGAATTACGGGGATTTACGGCTTTGTGCCAAAAGCGGTCATATAGGTGGCTCGACCAAACTGCTTTTGAACGGCAGGATTGCATACCATTGCCGACACTCGACATGGAATATTTTGGATTAAAAATAAGAATTATAATCAAGCTAAAACAACATCCTGATAAAACTGATATCGGTAGAATTAGTAATGGCTTCGACTTTTTAGATTATCAATTTGGACAAGAAAAAAATAACCGTTTCAAAACGAACTTTGCAAAATCACATTCGTCGAATAACGCAGCTTTATGGTCAAAAAAGCATTTACCAAACTGGCAAATGCTTCTTGATGATTATCGACAACATTGGGCTAAATGGGTTTATTCAGCCATACCGTCGTCGATAATTAATTTTGATAGTCAATCAGTAGACTTAAGATTGTTGCTTAAAACGACGTGATGCAAAACCCATAAGTCCTAATGCGAAGATGGCTAGGGTAGATGGTTCTGGTACGGAGTCCACGGATACAATTTGAGTTAAAGTAGTGGCGGGGGTTGCTCCACAACCCTGGTCCATTGCATTTATACTAATTGTGGCACACCTACTTCCTGCGCCGAATCCGAGGCCAGGGCCACCGCGTCTGTTCCACCTTTGACCCTCATCACCGAAAGAGTTTCCTCCTAACAAAAATGCATTGGCCATGATATCAAAATTAAAATTATCATCAACAGTGGGATTAAATCTGTAGTTGTGAAGTGCTAATGTATCGTTCCAAAAACTTAAACTGATTAGTTCTTCGTCTCTAAAAAAATGATCAAAATTTAAATCTTCAGCGGTGAAACTACCTTTTAGATATGTTTCACCATCTAATTGAAACTCAAAATCGTATGCTAAAATCCCAGCATTTGCCAAACCACTCACACCCAAAACCAAACCAGCAAAAGCCATTTTCAAAGATTTATTATTCAATTGATATTCCTCTTAATTCCTTCACAAAAGTCTTGGAAGGTAATAACTAAAGTGTTAATTCACCGCACACTGAGGGTTGAGCAAAAAACGCGCCATCATTAATATGTTAAATAATTACAATGAGTTAAAGGCATGCAATGAATCTAATTTTGGAGTATGTAAAATAATCCGACAAAAGAAATTAGCTTTAAACCAACCGTCCGCTTTCTTTAGAATCAGTTAAAATTTGCAAAAAATCCTGAACGTCCGCAAATCTCTCAAACCAGAGATTCGTTTTTTCGAGAGCGTCTAATCTGAACAGTTGTAACTCGCTCAAAGCAGTAATACCCTTAAGGTGGGTAATTATTATAAAAGGCTAACCATTGGAGTTTTTCGCAGATACATCAATTGCGCCGGGTTGTTAAAGTGAGTTGTCGCTTTGAATTCACCCAGTACATTACTGGGTCAAACAGAAGTAGTTAACTTGAAGGACGCGACAATAACTCAAACAAATCAGCATCAGTAACAGACAAGTACCGGAGCTTCGGAACTGTCTACCAAGCAACGACGTCCCATTAAATCAACATCAACAAATCCCACGTGGGATTTGTTTGCAAGTAGTTGCAAGCAATGCGAGCTAAATACACAACAAAAAGAACCAAGTTTGGACCGGGTGGTTTATTAGCAGTGTTTTTGTAAAGTGAAATATGCTCGAGAATTTCCAAAAAAGAAATAGAAATACTTAAATAGAATCAATGCACTAAGTAGCATAACTAGGGCGTAATGGGTTGTTTGTTTTAGCGGATTACTTATAAGGATTTTGGTGCCTGGGGTCGGACTCGAACCGACACGTTGTTTCCAACGGTGGATTTTGAATCCACTGCGTCTACCGATTTCGCCACCCAGGCATTGAGGGGTCGTGCGGAGTAAACAGGGCTGATTATACAAAGCTTGGTTGGCTTCGCAAGTAAAATTTCAATGGTAGCAATTGATTGCGTGTTTTTTCGGCAATGGTAGGTATTGGCGGGTTTTGTTCTCTGCAAAAACGTGCGCCGGTGGGGATGGCTTCAACCGGCGATCGTTGGTTTGGTGCTGCTAGCAGCTGCAGGAGATCTGAGTTTCTTTTTGTTTTGCTTGCTCCGCAGCTGCCGGTGCGACCATATTTTCACCCTGCGCAAATGGTAACCCTTCATCGGCCCAGCCGGTGATGCCGCCAATCATTAATTTCACCGGATAGCCAAGTTTGGCAATTTTGTAGGCGGCCTGATCGGCGCCATTGCAATGCGGGCCAGCGCAGTACACCACAAAAGTTTTGCCGGTTGGGAATAGCGCCATCCGTTCGGCGCTGATTTGGCGGTGCGGCAGGTTTTTAGCACCTTTGGCGTGTTGCTGCAAAAACGCTGCTTCGGAGCGGACATCGAGCAAAATAAAATCGTCGGCGCCGGTGGATAAGGCGCTGAAGACGTCTGAGCAGTCGGTTTCAAAGGCCAGTTTGGCGGCAAAATGCGCTGTCGCAAGTGCAGCGGGGGCGGCTGGTGTTGCCAGCACATCAGAAGTGTGTGTGGCTAAAGTAGCAACTATCGACATCAAATATCTCCTCGGAAAAATAAAGCAACAAGATTGCTGTGAGTTCAGGAACAACATGGCTATTTGAACAGTTGCCGATGTTTGCTACCATTGGCTGACTCGCCAATAAAGCCAAGAAACCAGCCAGAATGCTCACGCCAATATCTGCAATAGAAAGCAACGAAAAGCCGCGAGTCGCCGCCAACGACCACGGCAGTTCCGAGCATCAGCTGGTGGTGTGCGCTTATCACGGTTTGTCGATGCTGGAATACGGCGCGGCTATTGATATTTTTGCCGGCCATCGCACGGCCGACGCGCCCTGGTATCAATGCCGGGTGGCGGGGCTGGATGGTTTGCGCATTCAGATGAATGGTGGCACCTGGCTTGAAACCAGCGATGATGCGCGCATTCTGGCTGAAGCGGATACCATTGTGATCCCGGGCTGGCGGCGGTTGAGTGAAGAGCCGGATCCGCAATTACTGCAAGCTTTACAACAAGCTGCGGCGCGTGGTGCGCGGTTGGTGAGTTTCTGCTCCGGAGCTTTTTTGCTGGCGCATGCTGGTTTACTGGATGGTAAAGCGGCGACCACGCACTGGAAATATGCTGAACTGTTTGCGCAGTTGTTCCCGCAAGTGGATCTGAAAGTCGACCGGTTGTATGTGCAGGCGGGGCGGATTTTTACTTCAGCCGGTAGTGCGGCTTGTCTGGATTTATCGCTGCAACTGATCAAAGAAGATTTTGGCGCGGCGCGGGCGAATCAGGCGGCGCGCCGGTTGGTGATCCCGGGTCAGCGCGATGGCGGCCAGCAGCAATTTATCGAGTTGCCGCTGGGCAAACCAGACCCGGCATTAGGGCTGGTGCAGGATTATGCGCTGCAACATTTGCAGCAGCCGTTGCAAATGGATGAATTGGCGGCGCTGGTGCATATGAGTCGGCGCAGTTTTGACCGCAAGTTTAAAGCTAGTTTTGGGCAAAGTCCGAAGCAGTGGTTGCTGAATGCCAGGGTAGAACACGCGAAAACCTTGCTGGCGACGTCAAATACCAGCGTTGAACAAATTGCCACTTTATGTGGTTTTGGCACGGCGCAGGCGCTGCGTGATCAGTTTGATTTGTTAGTTGGAATTTCCCCGGCCAGGTTTCGGACGCAGCAATTGCGGCAGGTTGCTGTTGTATAACGAGCAGCCTGACATGCTAAACTGCGCTTATGCCGATATTTGTCGTTGATTATTCAAGAGATCCCCTATGTTTGCTGAAGCTCCGCGCGCTGGTCTGATTCGCCGTCTGGCGGCTATTGTTTATGATGCACTAATTGTTGTAGCACTATTGATGTTCGCGATGACGCTGGCGCTGGCCGCGGTGGCGATTTTGGAGAGAACCGGGCTGATTTCGTTGGCGGGTTATCTGGACAGTGCCGATTATATTCAGCGCCATGCCTTGTGGTTTCAGCTGTATTTGGTGTGTTGGGTCGTCTGGTTCTATTTGTATTTCTGGTGCAAAGCGGGGCAGACATTGGGGATGCGCGCCTGGCGTTTATTGTTACTGCAACAAAATGGTCAGCCGGTGACGCTGAAGCAAGCCTTGATCCGGGTGGTAACGGCGTTGGGCGGTGTCGGTAATTTCTGGCTTTGGGTGCGTTTTAAGCAAAAGCTGGCACTACAGGATCAACTATCCGGCACCATGGTGGTGGAGCTGAGTAAAGAACAAAGTCGTGAGTTGAATCTGCATCGACAGGCTAAGTAAGTGTATACCCTTCATCCTTGAAGCTGCAGGGGTGTTGCCTTCGCTCGCTCGCCCCAGTCACATAGTTCACTATGCTCCTGGGGTCTCACTTACTTGTCGCCTACCTGCATCGTCAATGATTTTGGGTATAAGTTTGATGGTTATAATTTAGCTGGATTCGAGGTTTTTCACCGCCTGCAACATCGCCGCTAATACTTTTTGCGCGTCGCCGTAAATCAGTTGGCAGTTGTCGGCGAAAAACAGCTCGTTTTCGACTCCTGAGTAGCCTTTACCCTGGCCGCGTTTAATCACATACACCTGTCGCGCCTGATCCACATTCAGCACCGGCATGCCGTAAATCGGTGATGATTTGTTCGTGCGGGCGGACGGATTCACCGTATCGTTGGCGCCAATCACAATGGCGACGTCGGCTTCTTTAAATTCAGAATTAATTTCTTCCATGTCAAAAATCAAGTCATAAGGCACGCCAGCCTCGGCCAGCAGTACGTTCATATGACCTGGCATCCGGCCAGCGACCGGGTGAATGGCGAATTTCACTTCCACCCCGGCAGCTTGTAATAACTCAACAAATTCAAACAGTTTATGCTGCGCTTGTGCCACCGCCAAACCGTATCCCGGGGCAATAATCACTTTCCCGGCGTAGCGCATATTAATCGCCGCGTCGCTGGCTTCTATCGGTTTTTGGCTGCCACTGATGTTTTGTTCACCATCATCGGCTGCGGCGCCAAAATTGGAAAACAACACATTACGCACCGAACGGTTCATCGCTTTGGCCATCAACAGTGTCAGCATGGTACCGGCTGAACCGACCACCATCCCGGCAATCATCAGCGCCGGGTTATTCAGCACATAACCTTCAAAACCAACGGCGAGGCCAGTAAAAGCGTTATAGAGTGAAATCACCACCGGCATATCGGCGCCACCAATTGGCATTGTCATCATCACGCCGTAGAGCAGTGCCATCGCAAAAAACGCCAAAAACAGCCACTGAGACACCTGACCACCTTGCCAAACGATATAAATAGCAACGCCACCCAGCACCAATAACAAACTACCGTTAATCAGCTGCAAACCGGTCATGCGCAGCGTTTTATTGATCCGCCCGTCCAGCTTGGCCCAGGCAATCAGCGAACCTGATAACGACACCGCGCCAATCAACCCGCCAAGCACCGCCAATAACAACGAAATACTGCCATGAGTCTGATACCCACTGAGTTCAATCGCAGCGATGGCCGCAGCCGCACCACCGCCCATGCCGTTGTACAGCGCAACCATTTGCGGCATGGCGGTCATCGCGACTTTTTTGCCACTCCACCAGGCCCAGCCAAGACCAAGACTAAGCGCCACCAATGCCAGCAGCATATTGGTTTGCAGCATAGGTTTGGCTTCCGGCCGCACATCGAGGCTATATAAGAAACTCGCCAGCACGGCTATCACCATACCAACACCGGCCAGCACGATCCCGGCGCGAGCACTGCGGGGTGACGACATCTGTTTCAGACCATAAATAAACAAAAAAGCGGCGATAAAATAACTGCTGTCGATAATGAAGGCGACCTGCATAAACCTACTCCTTCGACTTGGTGTTGGTGGAGGGTTTAAACATTTCCAGCATCCGCTCGGTCACCACATAACCGCCGGCGGCGTTACCAGCGCCGAGTAACACGCCAATAAAACCAATAATTTGCTGGGTCAGATTGCTGGCGTTGAGTAACGCCCACAAAGCGCCGACCACCACAATGCCGTGAATAAAATTCGAGCCCGACATCAGCGGGGTATGCAAAATAGCCGGCACCCGGCCAATAATTTCAAAACCGGCAAAAGCGGCCAGCATAAAAATGTATAAAGCGACAAAACCGGTGAGTAACATACTTTGATAATCCATGATCTAGCCCTCAACAATTGTTTTAGCAGCGGCGTTTTTAATCTCGCCTTGGTGGGTCAGCACGGTTTTGGCCAGGATTTCGTCGTCCCAGTCTAAGTGGATGGCCGCGTCTTTGATAAATAACCCAATTAAATTCAATAGGTTTTTTGCATAAAGCTCTGAAGCGTGTTCGGCCAAAAGCGATGGCACATTAAAAGGTGCCGCAATCGTCACTTGGCCAATGTGCACCGTTTCGCCCGGCACACTGTATGCGCAGTTGCCACCACCGTCGGCGGCTAAGTCGACAATTACCGCACCGTTTTTCATGCCATCGACCTGCGCTTTGCTAATCAGTTTCGGCGAAGGGCGGCCGGGAATAGCTGCGGTGGTAATAATTAAATCGGCCTGCTGAATATGCTTGGTCAGCACCGCCTGAATTTTTTGTTGTTCATCAATGGTCAGTTCACGGGCGTAACCGCCTTCGCCGCGACCATCAACACCGGTATCGACAAATTTTGCGCCCAAAGATTCGGCCTGCTCTTTGGTGTCAGGCCTTACATCATAACCTTCGGTCACCGCACCCAGTCGCCGCGCTGTGGCCAGTGCCTGTAAACCGGCCACCCCAAGGCCCATCACCAGACATTTCGCCGGGCGAATCGAGCCTACGGCTGTGGTCATCATCGGCAGAATGCGCGCTAGCGTGGTCGCACCCAACAAAGCGCCGTAATAACCGGCCAATGCCGCCTGCGATGATAAAGCATCCATCGCTTGTGCCCGGCTAATGCGTGGCACCAGTTCCATCGCAAAGCAGGTCAGTTGTAAATCACGCAGCAGCTTCACCATTTCAGGTTCACGCTGCGCATAGACAAAACACAACACAATGGTGCCGGGCGCCAGAAGTTTTAAAGTTTCGGCTGCGGGCGGTTGAACTGCTAATACGATATGGGCGTTTTGGAGTAATTCGGGAAGCGATGCCGCAATTTGCAGCGGCGGCGTGGCGCTGGCGTCGAGATACGCCTGATCGGGAATACGGCTGGCAAGACCAGCATCCTGTTGGATCCAGATGTCTAAGCCAAGGGCGGAGAGTTTGCTTGCTACCTGTGGCACCAGGGCCACGCGTCGTTCATGCGGTCGGTTTTCGGTTAATACCACTAATTTTATCGACATTCACCCATATCCTCATCAGTTGCTAAACCCATGAGCAGTATAGTCATTTTCTGTAACTCTGCTTTTGGGCTGCCAGCCTAAGTACCGCAAAAGTACCGCAAAACTAAATTAGCAGGTTAAGGAATACCAGAATCGTCCGATAACTAACTATCAGCAGTTATCAAGGACTCTCATCATGCAAGAACATCAACGCCTGCAAAAAATTCGCGACCTCGGTTTCAGATTGCAAGAATTGCAATTAATTAACCGTCGTGCTGAGTGTTCATATGCATTGTTGGCCTTGAACTACTTGTTTGGTGTTTATCAGATTGCCAAACCACAAGGGTTATCGCTCAACGACACTTTGCAACTGCTGGCTGATGCTGTGATGGTTCGTCATCAACTGCCACATCGTCGTTTGAACGCCGATTCAGTACTCGACTTTTTTTGTCAGCGTTATCAGGTTGCCGCACCTTATTTAGTGCATCCATCGTATCGTCGTCAGGCCCGTCCAGCACTATTACAGCAGACAATATAAGCTCTGAAGACTACAATAGCCTCAGCCACCCCATACAATCGCCGGAATGCAGTGAGGCATGGATTAATTGAAATATCTTTTTTGCTGGGTATTTTTATGCAGTTTTGAGTTGTCGGCGGCGTCGTTGCGGGCAATTTATGGCGACTTTAACAGTCCACCAGCGGTTATTTTGCAGGAGGGTAAAGTTGCTGCGGGTTTTATGCCGGATATCTATCAACTCCTTGCCAACGAGCTTGGCGTCAAATTAGACCTGGTGGCGATGCCACGTAAACGACTGGCCGACTTTTTACTCACTGGCCAGGCCGATATTTATTGTCGCGCCAGCCCTGAGTGGTATCCCGATCCCGGCTTAAAATGGAGCCCGCCATTATTGGTGTTTCAGGATCTGATTATTAGTCGCCGTAATTATCTGAATTTAAGCGATTTTACCAAGCGTAGCAAAGGCAGTGTTGGCGCGACTTTGGGGTATGTTTATCCAAAGTTACAACCCTTGTTTAGCAATGGGCAGCTGTTGCGGGTGGACAGTGTGACGCCTGCCACCAATGCCATCCGGTTACTTCGCGGTGAACTCGATACCGTGGTGTTATCGGATACCGAAGCCTTTTATATGTTGCGACTGACTGATTTTAAAACCCTGGTGTTGACCAGTTATCCCATCCACTGCATGTATGGTCCATCGTTATCTCCGCTGCAACGACTGAAGTTGAATCGGTTTATTCAGCAACAAGCCAGCACCGGAGTTTTTCAAAAAGTGTTGGATCAATACCGTGAACAAGGGTTGTTGTCGTCAGTGGTGCCGCCGCCAAGTTGATGTAAAGCATAAAAAAGGGAAAACGCTCAGCAGCGATCAAAGTGCGGGGGACAGGCCGCAGTCTTTGATCTTCATGCCACCAAGCGTTTTCCCAAGCAGGAACTTTTACCCTCTCTTTCCCCTCCCTTTACCCTTCCAGGACCGCGCCGCCAAAGCTGCGGTAAATATCGACCAACCGGCTGAAATTTTGCTGGGTCAGCCGGGCTTGTTGATCCCGGGCTGCCAGCAATTCGCGCTGGGCGTCCAATAACTCCAGAAAATCAGCGTTACCGGCATTAAAGCGTGCTTGTGATAGGCTCACAGCCTGCTCGGTGGCGGCCAGTTGTTGTTGCTGGATCAGCTGCTGGCGACGGCTGAGGTTGTAGCTGTCGAGACTAAGCTGCATCTCGCTTAAGGCGCTTAACACCGTCTGGCGAAATGTCGCCAAAGCCGCGTGTTCATCAGCATTGGCGGCGTTAATTCGCGCCTGCACTGAACTCCAATCCGCACCTTGCCAACTTAAGCTAGGCGCGACCGACCAGGCTTTTTGCGCACTGCCGACGGCTAAATCTGGGGACGCCAGAAAACCGATAAAACCACCGACCGACAATGACGGGTATAAATCGGCCTTCGCCACACCGATAGAAGCGGTGCTGGCGGCTAAGCGCCGTTCGGCGATTGCCACATCCGGTCGTTGTTGCAGTTGTTCATTTACCTTGGCCACCGCTTGTGGGGTTTTCAGCTCAGGCAGATTAAACGCCGAATTATCAAGCGCTAACGCTTCCACTGAACTGCCAAGCAGTGCTGCTAACGTCAGTTCAGCCCGTCGTTTTGCCAGCTGAAAATCTGGTAGCGTGGTCTCGACGGCAAAAGTCTGGGCTTTGACCCGCGACAGCTCCAGATCGGATGCCATACCGGCATCACGTCTGGCGCTAATCAGCTTGGTGGTTTGCTGCAAATTGGCCAGATTTTGCGATGCTACCTGCAGACGCAAAGCTGCACCGCGATAATCGCCAAAGCTCTGCGCCACTTGCGCGACCAACGTCAGCTGTGCGTCGCGCCAAGCAAATTCAGCACCTTGCGCATCGGCCAAAGCTACTTCACTGGCGCGTTTGATTTTGCCGAATAAATCTAAATCCCAACTTAAACCAACCCCGGTTTGAAACTGCCGACTGGTCACCCGTTCGCCTGAAGCAGAAACTTCAGCCGGTGTGGCATTAGCCTGATAACCCAGGCTGGGAATGCCTTTGGGTAGATTGTTATCGTCACTGTCAGCAAACACCGCATAAGCCCGGTCGACGTTCGCCTGTGCGGCTGCCAGCGTTTGATTGTTGGCAAGTGCCGTGTCAATCAGCCGGTTGAGTTCCGCATCGGCAAACCGCTGCCACCAGGACGTTAGTTGCTGGTTATCGCGCGCAGCAGCGGCAGGCGCTAACTGCGGCATATTGAGCTCTTGGCTGAGCTTGGTTGGCGCCTGATAATCAGGGCCAACAGTACAACCAATCAAACCGGTTAGAGCTAAGGCGAGCAGGCTCAGTCGTAAGGTTGATTTGTATTGTGTTGCTTTTGTATTGGTTGCCGCTTTGGCAGCTGTGTTGAATAAATTAACCATGAGTCGCTCCTTCAATCACAGCTGGAGTTGCCGCAGCGGCAGCCGCCTTACGCTCACCGCGTTTGGATAAGGCGTAGTAAAACAGCGGCGTTAAAATCAGACCAAAAATCGTTACCCCAATCATGCCGGCGAATACCGCCACACCCATCGCTTGACGCATTTCTGCACCAGCACCGGTCGAGAACACCATCGGCACCACACCCATAATAAAGGCGATCGATGTCATCAGGATTGGCCGTAACCGCAGTCGTGCTGCTTCTAAAATGGCGTCCATTGCGCGCATGCCATGGTCTTGTTTTTCCTTGGCGAACTCGACCATCAGGATGGCATTTTTGGTGGCGAGCCCGACGAGCACTATCAAGCCAATCTGGGTGAAGATGTTGTTATCACCGCCGTACAACAGCACGCCGCTGATGGCTGATAGCAGCGTCATCGGTACAATTAAAATGATCGCCAGTGGCAGACTTAAACTCTCGTATTGTGCGGCCAGTACCATAAACACCAGCAGTACCACCAGTGGGAACACCAGATATTCGGCATTGCCGGCCAGAATTTGCTGATAAGAAAGCTCAGTCCATTCGTACGTCATACCGGCTGGCAGAGTTTCGGCCAGAATTTTTTCAATCGCTGCCTGCGCTTCACCTGAGCTGAAACCTGGGGCAGGGCCACCGTTAATTTCGGCGGTGGTGTAACCGTTGTAGTGCATCACCCGATCCGGACCTGCGCTATGCGATACCTTAATGAACGAGCCCAACGGGATCATTTCACCTTGGTTATTCGAGACTTTTAACGCCGAGATTTGCGCCGGATCCTGACGGAAGGCTTCATCCGCCTGCACATTCACCTGATAAGTGCGGCCAAACTGATTAAAGTCGTTGGCATAAGTTGTCCCTAAATAACCCTGTAACGTCTGGAACACGGTATCTAACGACACCCCTTGCGACAGCGCTTTAGTCCGGTCCACATCCAAATCCAGCTGCGGTACATTCACTTGATAACTAGAGAACACACCTGCCAGTTCCGGGGTTTGCCAGGCTTTCATCATTACTTGTTGGGTGATATTGGCCAGCTCAACATAACCTAAGTTGGCGCGGTCCTGAATCTGTAAACGGAAGCCGCCAATAGTGCCCAAACCCTGCACCGGTGGAGGTGGGAAGATGGCAATAAAGGCGCCCTGAATACCGGCGAACTTGGCGTTTAAATCGGCAGCAATGGCGTTGGCAGACAGTTCCGGGCTTTGACGTTCGTCAAAGTCTTTCAGTGGCGTAAACACGATGCCGCTATTTGGACTATTGGTAAAACCGTTGATGCTAAGACCAGGGAAAGCCACTGAGTTCGAGACCCCAGGATGTTCCAGTGCGATGCGTGACATCTCTTTAATCACCGCTTCAGTACGGTCCAGCGATGACGCGTCCGGTAACTGGGCAAAGGCCACCAGGTATTGTTTGTCCTGGCCAGGTACATAACCGGTTGGCGTGTTGTGGAACAAACCTGCGGTTAAACCCAACATGCCGATGTAAATAATGCCGACCACAGCACCAAAGCGGATCACTTTACGCACCAGCAGACCATAACCAAGGGACGCTTTATTAAACAAGCGGTTAAACGGGTTGAATAACCAGCCGCCTAAAGCTTTGTCCATCACGCGGGTCAGTTTGTCTTTTGGCGCGTCATGCGCTTTTAACAGTAGTGCCGATAACGCCGGGCTTAACGTCAACGAGTTAATCGCTGAGATAAAGGTCGAAATGGTGATGGTTAACGCAAACTGCTTATAAAACTGGCCGGTTAAACCGGTCATAAAGGCAGTTGGAATAAAGACCGCAGCCAGTACCAAAGTGGTGGCGACAATCGGACCAGTCACTTCTTTCATCGCTTTTTGGGTGGCTTCTAATGGTGATAAACCATCAGCGATATTCCGCTCGACGTTTTCAACCACCACTATGGCGTCATCCACCACGATACCAATCGCCAACACTAAACCGAACAGTGACAGGGCATTAAGCGAAAAGCCCATCAGGTGCATAAAGGCAAAGGTACCAACCAACGACACCGGCACGGCCACCAATGGAATAATCGAGGCGCGCCAGGTTTGCAGGAACAGCACCACCACCAACACCACGAGTAAAATCGCTTCCAGCAGCGTTTTCACCACCGCTTCAATCGAGCCGCGCACAAACACTGTTGGGTCATAAACGATGTCGTAACTTAAACCTTGTGGGAAACTTTTTGAAAGTTCGGCCATTTTGGCGCGTACGTCATCAGAGATTTGAATGGCGTTTGAACCAGAGGCCTGAAACACCGGAATGGCCACTGCGTCTTTGTTATCAAGCAGTGATTTCAGCGCATAAGTGCTGGCACCCAACTCCAACCGTGCCACATCTTTTAAGCGGCTGATTTGACCTTCTGCGCCCACTTTAACGATGATTTGTTCAAACTCTTCAACCGAACTTAACCGGCCTTTGACGTTGATCAGCAGCTGAAAATCGCTGGAACCTGAAGGCTGCGCGCCAAGGCTTCCGGCAGCTGCTTGTTGGTTTTGCGAACGAATAGCGGCAACGATATCTTGTGGCGTCAGTTGTAACGCTGACACTTTATTCGGATCCAGCCACACCCGCAGGCTGTATTCACCGGCACCAAACAACCGTACCGCACCCACACCTTCAATCCGCGCTAATTCGTCTTTGACGTTTTGCGCGGCATAGTTCGATAAGTAAAGCATGTCATAACGATCGTCCGGCGAGGTTAAATGCACCACCATGGTTAAATCTGGTGAGGATTTTTCGGTGACGATGCCAAGGCGCTGCACTTCTTGTGGCAATCTTGGCTTGGCGCGATCGACCCGGCTTTGTACCTGGGTTTGCGCACGGTCGACATCGGTACCGATGGCGAAAGTGATGGTTAAGGTCATCCGGCCATCCGAAGTGGCTTGTGATGACATATACAGCATATTTTCGACGCCGTTAATTTCCTGCTCCAGCGGCGAGGCGACGGTATCGGCGATGACTTTTGGGTTGGCGCCCGGATAGTTGGCGGTGACGACTACTGTTGGCGGTACGACTTCCGGATATTCGGTGATCGGCAATTGCCACACTGCGATGGCGCCGCTGATTAAAAACAGCAGCGACAACACGGCAGCAAAAATCGGTCTTCTGATAAAAAATTGTGAAAGCATGATTCTGTCCTGGTTTAGTAGCTGCTGGGCTTAGCCGCGTGGTGCGCTTTGGGTGGAGACTGTATTCACAACGGCATCAACAATGGCGGCGGTGGCCGTTTTGGCGCTGGCTGCTTGTTCATCCAGTATTTGCTGTTGTTGTTGCAGCGACACTAACTGCTCGGCGCTGGCCATCTTTACCGGGTTCGGTGTCACCTGCATGGTCGGGCGAACGCGCTGTAAGCCATTCACCACAATGGTTTCACTGGCTTTTAAGCCGGAAGTGACGATGCGCAGGCCACCGACTTTTTCACCTAAAGTGACAGGGCGGTATTGCAGTTGTTGTTTGTCATCGACCACCAGCACAAACTTGTTGTTTAAGTCGGTGCCAACGGCTTTATCGTCAATCAGAATACCGTTGTAGCTGGCGCTACCCACCAGTTTGATTTTGGCAAACAAGCCTGGGATCAAGCTGTTGTCGTCGTTACTAAACACGGCGCGGGCGCGGATGGTGCCGGTTTGTGGGTTGATGCTGTTATCCAGGAAATCTAACGAGCCTGAAAAGCGGTAGTCATTGTCTGAACTTAACGCCATCAGCACCGGACTGGCTTCATTACGGCTATCGCCACGTTTACCGGTGGCCGCGAGCTGGACGTATTTCAGGTAAGTTTGTTCATCTGCATCAAAATAAGCGTACATCCGCGCGGTGGAGACGATGCTGGTGAGTTGGCTTTGACCGGCTTGCACATAGTTACCGGCGGTGATCAGCGCGTTGGACACGCGGCCGCTGATTGGCGCTCTTACTTGGGTGTGCGATAAATCCAGTTCGGCTTTGGTCAGCGCTGCTTTGACGGCGGCAACTTGCGAGGCACTTTGATCTTTGCGGGCGCGGCGGGCGTCCAGAATTTCTTCAGCGATGGCTTTTTGGCTACGCAGTTGTTCAGCACGTTGATAGTCGCTGTTGGCTAATTTTTGTTGGCTGAGGGCGCTTTGTAGTTCGGCTTGCAGACGGCTGACGTCGGCTGTTAAAGCGCGATCATCAATCTGGAATAACAGGTCACCGGCTTTAACTAAAGCGCCTTCAGTGAAGAACACTTTATCGAGGTAGCCTGATACCCGTGGCATCAACGCCACAGTTTCCGGCGCTTGTAAGCGGCCGGTAAATTCGTCCCATTCGGTAATGCGTTGTTCGACCACGGTGGCAACGTCAACCGTTGGCGCGGCGGGCGCAGCACCAGCACCGGCGGCTTCTGGTTGACTACATGCGGCAAGCACAACTGCGGCGATGCTGGCGAGTAAAAAGTTTCTTACAGTTGGTGTTTTGCGCATGGCAATGGTCCCTTCGTTGGTGTCTGCTGACTGCAATCATTGATGGTTGCTGTGTTATGTACCGATTGGTATTTTGTACTGGTTGGTAAATATATAGATTTCAAATCTAAGGTCAATCTTTTTTTGTACCGCATGGTAAAAAATTAAAGAACTTTTTCTGCTAAGGCGCTTTGCGTTTGGTTATATCGGGGATTTTGGCAAGATATCTGTACCGTTCGGTAGGTATATTGTGCTTTACAAGGCTTGCAAAGGTGATTACTCTGTGTGCATTATGAATTACCCTATTTCGGGTATGGTTTTATTTTGGAGCGCAGAAGATGACGGGAAACACCAGCACTATTGGTCGGCCACGTGCTTTTGACGTCGACAAAGCTTTGCAAAAAGCCCTCGAAGTGTTTTGGGAGAAAGGTTACGAAGGAACGTCGTTGCCAGATTTAACCGAAGCCATGGGCATCAATAAACCCAGTTTATATGCCGCTTTTGGTAACAAAGAGCAGCTATTTTTAAAAGCGATTGAGCTTTATGAAAATCGTCCTTGTGGCTTTTTTCAGCCGGCTTTGATGCAACCAACCGCTTATCTGATGGCAGAGCAAATGTTATTTGGTGGTGCTGCGGCCAGCAGCGATCCGAGTTTACCCAAAGGCTGTTTAATGGTGCAGGGTGCGTTGAGCTGTAGCGACAATGCCAACAGTGTCAAACAGGTCCTGATTGAAAAACGCCGCAGTGGCGAATTGCAATTACAACAAAGATTAGAGCGCGCCAAGGCCGAAGGTGAATTTGCAGCGGATGTCGACTGCGCCGCACTGGCTTGTTTTATTGGGGTGCAGTTGCATGGTATGTCCATTCAAGCCACCACTGGCGCTTCCTGCGAAAAGTTACAAAAAGTGGCAGCGATTGCGCTCGAGGCCTTTGTGGCTGCGACATCGGGCAAAATAGCGACGACTGATATCACAAGTTAGTTGGGGTTGGCCGTAAATCGCCTGGCAGCGCATCAACCAACGTTAGTTGTTTAGTGCGCTGCGATATGCCTTTACAGGGGGCGGCACAGGCTTCCGGCACTGCGCATCATAAAAAGGGCCGGCATGTTGTTGCCAGCCTTCCCCCGGCGATACCTGCTTACAAATCATCTTGCCATTCAATTTACTTTGCCATTTAAACCAATAAGCTGGCTCGGCTAAAGATGGCTGCACGCCAAGTAAAATCAACGTTAGCAAAAACGCGAACTGCCGAATAAACCTCCTGTGACTAACCAACTTTGCCTCCCGCATGAACCATCACTCGCCATCAAATCTCGATAAAGTTTGGCAATTTTAATGCCAGTCATTCATTACTGTGCCCGAAGTTTTTTCAGGATAAAAGCAATGGCTTCCGGCGATTGGTAAGAATTGTGTTCCGACAACACGATGATTTGCTCTTGCGCCTGACTTTGGTGGGCGCTGAAAAATGGCACCACTGAGTCGTTGAGCTGGGCGCAGCTTTTTTCGTTGTAACAAAACGGTGTGCTGGTACTGCCGACGATGGAAAAGACCGGTTTTTGGTAGGGGAGTTTGGCGATCTCCTGTAACAGCGGATGTTGTGGCGACAGCACGTCAACGCTCGTTGGCCCGTCTTTTTTTAAATACCCTTTCATCTGTGGCGTGACCAAATCATAACTGAGCTTTTTAAACACCCGCCGGTTTAAATCGCTGAAAATACTGGGTAATCTGATCCAGGCACTGGCGAGACGGCTGTACCAGCTTTCGGCCATTTCAGCGCCATGGTGTGGTGTATCCAAAAAGAACACCGACTGCACATAAGGCCGCGGTTTAAAGATAAACACGTCCTGGTAACGCATAAAGTCGCGGTGATCGCGGGGCAGTTGTTCGGGCCGACGCATAAAAGTTTGATCCCATAACCGATACTCAGGGTCGACAATAAAAGTCTTCGCGATAATGCCACCCATACTGTGGCCGATCAGCACCATCGGCAAATCTTCGGGCATCGCGAATTGTTGCTGCAACCTGGCGCGAAGCTCATCAACCTGAGTGCGTAGCCGCATTGCATTAAAAAACGGCGGCGCACCGGTCGGGTAAAAGGCATGCCAGATCTGATAGCGGTCGGAAAGCTTCGGATCGGCATAAATGGCATGGCTTAACCGTAGCCAAATCATCGGGCTAGAGTGCAAACCATGGATCATCAGAATTGGAATTTTACTGCCCGACAAAGGCGCGATGCTATAAATACCAAAGTCATAACTGCTGTTATTGCCATCAAATAATGCCGCCCATTCCGCCTGATCAATCCGCGCTTCTCGCAGCAACAACAGATAAGCCGTGGCACTGTCGTATTGCAGCGGGTAAGGTTGCGTGCCAAACAATACCGATTTTGGCTCGGTCAGATAATAGCCGGTGAGCTGGATCTGCAGCTGATCCTGGTCATCAAAATGCAGATGCGTTGCCAGCACCGTCACAGCGCGAAAAATGCCTTCGCGCGGGTAATTTTGATCTGACCCCAATTTGCTGTAAGCGCGCTCTGCTGCCAGCACCAATCCGATACCTTGTGGGTTTGGCGCTGCCGGGGTAATCCATGGTTCACGAAATACCAAATCTGCAATCTGGGTATAACGGCTAAAAGGCAAGCCACTTTCATCGGTTGGCAGTTGTAATTGCAGCTGAAAATCGCGGTGGCGTGGTTGCCATCTGCCTTGTTGCAATTGCGACCGCACCAAAACTTCAAGCCCGGTTTGATACCAACCTAAAGCTTGGGAACGCTCTGCGATATTGCTTGCATGGGGTAGTAGCGTTAAACCGCAGGCCAGTTGATGAAAAGCGCTAATCTGTGCAGAAGTCTGGGCTATCTGACACAACGCCAGCTGTGCACTCGGGGTTTCCGTTTGCAGGTGTTGATACCACAGCCGGAACTGTTCAGGATCCGAGATTGTAACCAACGGGTTTGAGAGCACTTTTTGCTGCACTATGACTTTCGGCGGCGTGGTACAGGCGCTCAGACCGAATAGCAGCGCTGGTAGCAAAGTACCATGGCGCAGGATTGCCTGTAGTTTGGATTTGAGTATTAAACACAGCGGGTGGTACACCATCTTCAGTTCTTCTCTGCAAATCGCCGTCCGGACGAAGTTATTCTGCCGCATCAATCTGCTTTACAACACCCTTTTTTACCGGTGTTTTGTCTACCGTCAGACGCCGTTATTTGCTGAAACTTTGTAACAGGATTGAACCTCTGGCCAAAAGTTGCAGTCACACTACGACATGCGTCAGTTTTGCAGTGGTTTTTACTGTAAGTTGTCAGGAAGACCTGATTGCACGCGTGACACCCGATGTCTTAATCACAGGAGTCACCGCCATGTATAACGCCACCATCCCTGATAACGAGCCGATGCGGCTTGCCACCCTTCATGCCTCCCAATTATTAAACCTGCGCGGCGGCGAGCAATACCACCGGCTCACCCGTTTAGGCCGGCGTTTATTGCAAATGCCGGTGTGTTTACTGAATTTAGTTGATGCGGAATATGTGCGGGTGTTAGCGGGGCAAGGCGTTGATCTAACAGAATTTTCCCGCGCCAGTTCGTTTTGCGGCCATACCATTTTGGGTGAAGATGCGCTGGTGATCCAGGATACCCGCCATCATCCGTATTTTTTCGACAATCCACTGGTAGTGGGACCGGAAGGGGTGCGCAGTTATATTGGCATGCCGATCCGAGCCTTTAATGGCTGTAAAATTGCCACTTTGTGTCTGATGGATAAAGTGCCGCGTGAAGTGGCGGCGGACGATTTAGCCGCTTTACGTGACTTAGCGCTGTTAACCGAACAGGAACTGGCCGCCGGACAGCTGGCAATTATTGATGATTTAACCGGTCTGGTGAACCGCCGTGGTTTTGAAACCATGGCCAGATTATTGCTGAATAGTAGCGAACGGCAGAGTTTACCTGCGGTGTTGTTGTATTTTGATTTGGACGATTTTTCCACCTTAAATCGCCATTATGGCGAAGCGGAAGGCGATCGGATGCTGATGCGTTTTTCCAGATTATTACGCCAGACGTTTCGCGGCAGTGATGTGTTAGGACGGTTGGGCGACAATTCTTTTGCGGTATTGGTGGCCAATAGTTCAGCGCAGCAAGCGGAACTGGTGGTGGATCGGATGCGCCAGTCGGCGCTGAGTCTGCAGCAGCAGGAAGGTTGGCCGGGCCCGCTGCAATTTAGCGTGGCGGCGGTGCATTATTCGCCGGCGCAAAGCCCGACGCTGGAGCATCTGTTAAGCCGCGCCGACCATTTGTTGTACAAAAGGCAACAAGGGCAGCGGTTGTGTTAGCCAATAACAGCACATGTCGCTGAATCGAAGACATAAAAAAACGCCTCAGTTGAGGCGTTTTTGTTGCGGTGTAAAGCACTTGGATACAGTGCCTTTTAATTACTCAGCCGCTGGCGCATCAATCGGTAAACGATTGATCAAGCTGCCGATCCGGTCCAGAGAACTAAAATGCGCATAAATCGCCTGTAACACGCCGAATTTACGCAGCGTCAGGAATTGTTCGTCGCTCAGCGCTTCAAACTTCTCACGGTCGATTACGAAAAAGCCGTTTAAGCGATGTTCTTTGCCAGCTAAGTCACGGTACTGCAGACCATCGGCTTTTAACAAACCCATTTCTTTGATTTGCGCCACAATGTTACGGCTGACGGCATTGGCATCGATATAGTCTTTAAAGAAAGTGTTCACGCCATTAAAGAATTCTGTAGGGGTGTTGTCCGCGTTAAACAGTGCCTGACCTTCAGTGCGGCTGATGTTGTCGGCTTGTTCATTGACACACAATAACAGCTGATCGTCATTGGCTTGTGCCAGATTAAACGGATAAGCCCGGATGCCGGCTGGCAAATACTGACCTTCCCACTGACCGTCTTTAATAAACAGGTTTTGACCTTCTTTCAGACCAAATACCGCGACCGGAGCGAATAGTTCTTCTACTTGCAGGAAAAAAATCGGATAAAACGCTGAGGCCGCGGCAAATTCCTGCAGCATTAACGGCGCGATATGACGGCCATTAACACTTTCCAGAGAGAACTGAGCTAACACGTGCAGATCTTTGTGTTGTTCGTTATTTAAGACAACTGGTTGGGCAAGCATAATTAGGTTCCTTACAGATTAGATTTGACGGCGGGTATACAGCAGAATGCGTGGTGATACGCGGGTTGAAGTACCGGCCTTAATAGTTCAGACCAGAGCACCATACTATAGAAATATGACAAAATACCAGTGCAAATCTGAAGAAATATGCTATGAATGCGGCAGTTCCAGCCACTGGTTTGGCTGTCGAACTGACTAACAAATTGAATTTTTGGGTGAAGCTGAGAAAATTGTCGAATTTATCACCAGAAAAATTTTACTGCGAAGGGTTGAACAGTGCTGAAATCGAGCAGTAAGAACAGCCCACTCACCACAAACCGTACCGCCAGATTGCCAGAAGAGCCTGATAACGCCCGATGAAACCACTGTTAAGTCACCCAATCACCGCCCCACTGTGTTTTTTATTACTCGTGCTGCTGGTGTTAGCACCCCAATTTTATCTGTGGCCAGAGCCGGCCAAGCTGGGGCATTGGCTGCGCTGGTCCATCGCACCAACTTTGTTGTTGCTGGCGTTATTGCTGACCGTCAGTAAGCAGTTGCACCGGTCAATCTGGGCCTGGTTTCCGTTAGTGCTATTGGCTCCGCAAGAACTGTTTTACATCGCGACTTATCACAAAGTAACCGATGCCCATGCCATGGCCATTATTGCCGAAACTGATTTGGCGGAAGCGGCCGGTTATTTATCCGGCTTGGGCTGGCTGATTTTACCTGCGGTATTGCTGGTGATGCTGTTGTTTGTGGTGACCAGTGCGGTGTTTAAAGTGCAGCAATATCGCTGGCTAAGTTTCGGCCGACCTGTGGTGTGGACGGCAAGTTTAGTGATGGTTGGATGGTTGTGGCAGCAAGAACTGCAATACCAACAACTTTATCCGCCTAAGCCAAAAGCCAATAGGACCGAAACCGCTCTGGCGCAACGGCCGCTGCCGAACAGTCATAATTTATTTCATCAGAGTTACCCATTGAATTTATTATTGGCCGCCAATGAGTTTCGGGTGCAAAAAGAAGCTTTGGCAAAAGTTGCTGCCAGGGTTGCCGATTTTAAGTTTGGCGCCACGCAGCCGCATCCACCGGCAGCGAAACAGATTTATGTGCTGGTGATTGGTGAAACGCTGCGCCCCGATCGACTGCAATTGAACGGCTATGCCAGAGCCACCACGCCGCGATTGGCTGGACTTGGCGATGTGGTCAGTTTTACCGATATGATCAGCCCCTGGTCCTGGACCCGGATGTCGGTGCCGGTGATTATTTCGCGTAAATCGGCGCAGGATCAGCAGTATTTCTCGTCGGAAAAGTCGTTCGTCGCGGCTTTTGCGGAAGCCGGTTTTGCCACGGCCTGGTTGTCGACTCAAAGCCCGCTGGGGGTGCACGACAGTTCGGTGGCACTGCATGCCGCTGAAGCGGAACAGGTGCAGTACCTCAATCCGGTTGGCTATAAAAAAGCCGGTTTTTATGATGAAGTGCTGGTCAAAGCGGTGCAGCGTGTGCTGGCACAAAATGCCCAAAAACAACTTATTGTGCTGCACACCCTCGGCAGTCATTTCAGTTATGCCGACCGTTATCCGGATAATTTTGATTTATTTCAGCCATCTGGCAAACACCAGGCGATTGGGATGCACGACCGGGCTAACAAAGAAATGTTGAATAACGCTTATGACAACACCGTGGCCTACACCGATCAGTTGCTGTTTAACCTGATCAAAACCTTGCAACAACAAGACGCCATCAGCAGTTTTATCTATGTGTCGGATCACGGCGAAAACCTGTTTGATGGTGAGTGCAGTAAAAGCGGCCATGGTCATCACACCGAATATGATTACCGGGTGGCGGCGTTGTGGTGGGGGTCTAAGCAGTTCCGCCAGCATTATCCAGAAATAGCGCAGCAAATTGCGATGAATCGGCAGCAGCCACTGAGCACCAATCAGATTTTTCACTCCATGCTGCATCTGGCACAAATCGGTTATCCCACAGCGCAGCCTGAGCTTAGTTTAGCCCAGTCGCCGGTGTCACTGACGGTGCGGCCAAGATTGTTGGCTTCCGGTCAGAATTTTGATCGCAGCCCAAAAGACGCGGTTTGCCGTGCATTGCCGGCTCCAGATAAGCGCTAGCGGGCCAGGTGTTGGATGGCGTACTGCGTCGCTGTTAATAAAACTGCATTGTGAATGCGTCATCGTTAAAGCGTTATTGGTTAAGCGCAGCGGCCATTTGTTGGATTGGCTTTCCTGTCATAATCTTGTCATATAAAAGCCATAAAATAGCCTTCCAACTGCAACGACAAAGTAATACTGAAGACATTATCCGGTCATAAAGCTGTGATATGTGGGAAAATTTTCGTCTGTAGCCACCAATTAGCCACCAATGATCTGGACATTTAACCACAACGGTTATACTGATCGGGTCTAAGCTGTCGAATCACTTTCCTCAATGCTGAGAAGGATTTAATTATGTTTGCAAAGAAAACTCTGCTTTTGGCTATGTTCATGACTGTTGCCTTACCGCTGCAGGCAGATCCGCTGACGGTCTACGGTAAAATTAATGTGACGGCACAAAGCTCCGACGAAGGTGCCGGTTCTTTCAGTGAGTTAAAAAGCAACGCTTCGCGGTTCGGCATTAAAGGCGATTATGAGCTGGATGGTGAGTTGTCGTTGGTGTATCAGCTGGAATGGGAAGTTGATCTGACAGACGACGCTAACGAGAAAAATATCAAAGGCCGCGACCAGTTCATCGGGTTAAAAGGCAGCTTCGGTACCATTAAAGCCGGTCGCAACGATACCGCGCTGAAATTATCTCAGGGTAAAGTCGATTTATTTAACGATTACGAAGCAGATATCAAGACGTTGTGGAAAGGCGAGAACCGGATGAATAATTCGCTGGCCTACATCAGCCCTTCGTTTCAGGGTTTTTCGCTGCTAGTCAGCCATATTATGGAAGACACACCGGAAGGCAAAGATGGTCAGTCGTTTGCGCTGTTGTACGGCGATGACGCGTTAAAAGAATCAAAGCTGTTTGCCTCGGTGGCGATGGACAACGAAGTCAATGGCTACGATGCGACGCGAGTCACGGGTCAGGTAAAAGTGCTTGGTCAGCTGAAAGTGGGCGCCGGTTTGGTGCAGCAGGAAGCGGTTGCGACCGGTAAAAAAGAAGACGGTTGGTTAGCAAACTTATCTTATCCACTTGATAAATATGAGTTAAAGGCTCAATACCAGACGTTGGAAGAGCACAAAGGTTTTAGCTTTGGTACCGATTATAAAATTGGCAAAGACACCAAGTTATTCGCCTGGTACAGCAGCTTCGATTTTGATAACAAAGTTGATACTGATTATCTGGCGATTGGTATTGAACATAAATTTTAAGATGAGCTGACGGTTGTTGCCCCTCTATGGGGCCGACAGGTCACGCTACCCAGACTCAATAAAAAATCCCGTCTGTAGTCATTGCAGACGGGATTTTTATTTGGAGAAAGCGCAGTAATGAAGGTTTAGGTTTAATCAGCATCAAAGTGACGATGGATTTGCCGCTGCAACTTTTGCCACTTCCACTTTTTTCAGCGGTGGGTTGACCCACACCACATGACCGACATTGCGCTGCTTACGTTGTGAATTTTCCAGCTGATCCAGTTGTTCCTGATCCACCACAAAAGCATAATTTTTATCAACATTGGCACAACCCGTGACGGCGAATACCAGGCTAGCGGCTACTGCATACATTACATTCTTTTTCATTGTGATCCCCTTATTTACGTCTGTAGCTTGAATATAGACAAAGCAGGGGTTTGGTTGCCAGCATATTTTTGTTACACGCAGATGACAGTGCTGAAATATTTCAAAATAAATTTTATATCATTGATATTTAATGATTTTATTTTTATTTTTGAGGTGGCAATTTTATTACAGCCAACCTTTGCGCTTAAAAAACAAGTAGGGCGCTAAACCAGCCAACAGCATCAGGCCAATCGCCATTGGATAACCAAACTGCCAATTAAGCTCCGGCATCAGCTGAAAGTTCATGCCGTAACTGCTGGCGACCAGCGTTGGTGGCAGGAAAATCACCGACACCACCGAGAAAATTTTAATAATGCGGTTTTGTTCGATGTTGATAAAACCCATCGCCGACTGCAGTAAAAAGTTGACCCGCTGCGAAAACGATTCGTTATGCGGCAACAAAGATTCGACGTCGCGCAGGACGTCTCTTGCTTGTTCCAGCTGATCCACTGGCAAGCGGGCTTTGCGCAATAAAAAACCGATCGCGCGCTGGGTATCCATCAGACACAACCGCACTTTCCAGCTCATATCTTCCAGCTGCGTCAGCCGTAACAAACTGGTTTTAAAGGCTTCGTTTTGTTTGCCTTTTAAAATCACCTGGCTGATCACTTCCAGCGCTAGCGAGATTTCTTCGATGGTGTCGGCCAGCTGTTCAATTTTGACTTCGAATAAATCGAGCAGCAGCTCGTAGGCATTGCCGACCGACAACAAGTGATTCCGCGCCCGCATCCGGTACAACCGGAATACCGGTAACTCGCGCTCCCGCAAGGTAAAAAGCCGGCCATCACGAATGGTAAAGGCCACAGTGGTGGTGCTGGCGAGTTCTTCCTGATAGAAAAACAGTGAGTGAATATGCAGCCCGTCTTCGTCTTCAAAAAAACGCGCTGATGCTTCGATATCATTTAGCTCCGGCCGCTGTGCCAGCTCCTGGCCAAAACGGTCGGTAATAAACTGCCGCTCAGCCGTATCCGGCTCCTGTAAATCCAGCCAAATTGCTTGTGATATGTCATCTAGCTGTTGTAATTCCAGTCGCTGTAACCGTTGCTGATGCAGGTTGAAAATTCTTAGCATGGTTTTCTCCAGCAGTTGCCTGGGGTCAGTGGGCGCACCGCCAAGCTGTTGTTTTTGGACTTTGTTGGATATTTTTGATTCTGGTTGATTTTACCTTGGTTAGCTGCACTTGCGGGGATCTTTCTTTGGCAACAAAGGGTTGTTTTTTTCTTTGGCGGCAAAGGGCCGGTTTTAAAAGCGTTTCGCCGTTGGCAAAACTGGAAAACTGCATTTGTAATGTAGGTTGGATAAGCGCAAAGCGCGCCATCCGACAGGCGATAGGCTTGCTTTGTGGTGGCTCCCGGTGGAATGGGGCTTCACTTAACACCCTACATTTGGAAAAACTGGCTTTCTTAAGCCGGTCGCAGTTCACGAAAAAATGAGTGGGGTCAAGCAGCGACACGCAGTGCTATTGACACTGGAACGACTAATGGGTGACCCTGAGGGCTATGTTTGGTAGTTAACTGTATATGGAAATGTGGAAAAAAATAGCAATCAGGGTGTTCTCGGTCATTGGAATAGTGATGGCGCTGTTTGTGCTAAGTATCATCTATTTTTTGGGTGGTAGGTGCGGGAGCGAACCTTATAAATCTGTCGTTTCGCCAAATGGCAAATACAAAGCGGTGATCTATCAGTTTGATTGCGGCGCAACAACTGGGTTCAGCACGCAAATATCAATCTTGGGTGCAAACGAAGATTTAGAAGAAAGTGGAGGCAATGTTTTTAGCTCCGATGGCCACCCTAACGATGCTGCTCCTGAGGTGCGGTGGGTTTCTGACCATCAGCTCAATATTCATCAACGCGCTGGCTTCCGGGTCTATAAGCAAGAAGTTTCATCGGGCTGGCTATGGAACAAAATAGACATCACATACAATTAAAAGCTGTTGAGTGCGGAAGCTATTGGGGACGGCGCAGGTCATCGATGCTTGTGCCTTCATTGCTTGGTCTCAAAGGTGAGGAAAAAGCACGAGCTGACGCTGCGGGCATTTGCAAAACTGAAAACTGTATTTGCAATGTAGGTTGGATAAGCGCGGAGCGCGCCATCCGACATGAGATAGGATTGTAGGTCAGTGTCAGGTCTGTTTACCAATTGCCATTTGGAGTTGGTCTTAAAAGCGTTTCGCAGTTGGAGTAAAAGAAACAAAACTATATGACGACAGCGGCGCACTACCGCTGACGCGGTGAGTGACGCCCTACTTTTTGCACAATTCAACGGTAAAAAAAAGCCCCGGTCATCAACCAGGGCTTGGTAGTTGCACTAGAACAACCTTAGAACTTCTGGCTAAAACTCAAGCCAACGCTGACCCCTTGCTCGCGCATTTGCAGAATTTCGCCTTGTTGCAAAATTTCGATGTCGCGGTTCAGGATGTTTTTCGCCGAGAATTTCAACGAACCATCGGTAAATACGTTGTACGAGTAGACGAAGTCCAGCGAGTTGAATGGTTGCTCGTAGGCGTCGTCTTTGCCGTCGATACCGGCGAAGGCGATGCGTTTGCCGAACACGTTGTAAGTTAAAGTGGCGGTATGGTCTTCGTTGTCCGAGTCAAAACCTAATTGGAAGTTGACCACGTATTTCGAGTGACCAGTTAACGGCCTTACTAAGTTGGTCAGGTTAGTTTCACCCAGTGATTCGATTTCAATTTCTGATTCGCTGTAAGTGAAGTTACTGACCACAAAGAAGTTGTCCAGCATCTGGCCAAAATCACCTTCAAACATATCCAGTTTTTGTAACGCTTCAGCTTCGACACCGTATACTTCACCGCCGATGGCATTTCTGAATGACATCAGCAAGTTACCGTCAGAGCCTTTGAGTTCAACGGCTTCAATCGGGTTGGTTAAGTCTTTATAGAACAGACCCAGACTGTAGTTACTGCCGCTGTCCAGATATTGCTCCCAACGCAGGTCGTAGGCGCTGATGCTGGTGCTTTTCAAATCCGAAAAACCAATCACTTTAAAGTCGGTGATAGGATCAATAAACAGCACCGGTGTCACTTCCCGTAAGTCCGGACGCACCACAGTTTCGCTAAAACCGAAGCGATATTGGGTTTCTTCCGACTGCATCCAGGTCACGGCAAGGGCAGGGTACAGATCGTCTTCCTGACGTGGGAAATCAGCAACATTGCCTTGAATTTCGCCAGTGGCTGGGTTTAACGGCACTGAAATCTGGCGGAAATCTTCGTAGCGTAAACCAGCGTTCACCCGCCAGGTCATGTCGTAAGTCGCTTCGACGCCGACATAAGCGGCATCAACCTGCTGCGCTGCCACGTAATCATCAGCTTGCGCCGTCACGTCAGACAGCAAAAAGCGTTTGGCTGGGTTGCTGATATTGGCATCGGAGAAAATGTTTGAAAATGACTGACTTAACTCTTCGTTGCTAAAACCACGGGTATCCAGCTTAAAGCGGTTGGTACCGGCGTTACGCTGCCGTTCGAAGTAAGCGTAACCGGTGCTGAACGCGTATTCGGTTGAGCCGATCGTCATTGGGTACTTGGCATTCCAGCTAACGTTTTCAGTGTTGTCTTCGAGCTGACCAAACTGGTAAATGGCGGCGTTGTCGCTGCGGCGCATGGTGCGGTTGAGTAAACTGCCATCTTCGGCCAGCTGACGCACATACCGATATTCGACTTCGCTTGGCGCGTTCCGCTCAGCTTTCGCGTCGGTGTATTGCCAGTCCAGCGCTAAGTCATTTAAAAAGTCGAGCGTGTGGCGACCGCGGATCTGGTTGGTCAACATGCTGCGTTCTTCGTACAAAATCGAATAATCTTCGTTTTCACGCAGCGCTTCGTTGATGGTTTCAATCGAGTCACCAATTTTGATTTTGATCTCATCTTTGGTGTCGCTTAAATAAATGCTCGAAGTTTCAATGCGGTGGTTACTGTCAAACTCCAAACCGAAGTTCAGCATGCCAGACATTTTCACCTGATGCTCGGTACCGCGAATGTCATCATAACGATTGAGCGGCGTCAGTTCGGTGCCAGAGCTGATGGAGTAATACCGTTCCTGCTCTTTGAAGTTTTCAGATGATTTGTCGTAGCTGACACCCGCCATCACACCAAATACCGTGCTGCCGATGTCAAAACGGTTGCCGTAAGACAGGCTGGTATCGTACTCAGGGCCGATGCTTTTATTGTTGATGTCTAAATCACGGTTCAGTTCCAGACCTAAGTTGCGGTTGATTTTTTCAGCCGCCACTAAATTTGCAGGCGTGATACCGCCGAGGCCCTGAGCAATTTTCACCACATCGAGCGAGCCGTATTTATTTAGCGCATCCTGAATACCGGTGGATAAACCACGGGTGCCATCATCTTTACCACGCCAGTCGTCGCCGCCACCGCGGTAATCCAGACCGTCGTCACTGCTTAAGCTGTTGTAACCAACACCCACTGAGAAGTTGAAGATTTCTTCACGTGGAATACTGACGGTGCGGATATTGACGTTACCACCACCAAAGGCGGCTGGCAGTTCCGGCGAAAAGGCTTTTTGCACCACCATACTTTCGATAATGCCGGCCGGGAACATGTCCAGTGGCACCACGTTCCGGGTTGGATCCGGGCTTGGCACCTGGGCGCCGTTTAATAAGGTTGAAGAATAACGTTCACCCAGACCACGGACGTAGATAAATTTATCTTTCACCAGCGTCAGGCCAGTGACTCGGCGCAGGGCGGCAGCGGCATTGCTGTCACCGGCGCGGGAAATCTGTTCAATACCAAGTAATTCAGCAACATATGGTTGCTGACGGCGCTCTTCGGCTGTGGCTGCAGCGGAGCTTAATAATCTGCCGGATACACTGATCCGTTCAACTTGTTCAGCAATTGCTGCATCTGGCGCTGCGGCCGACGTTTCTTGGGCAGAGGCGGGCATGAAGGCTACGGCAGCGCTGGTGGCTAACGCCAAAAGCACACCACGGTTCACGCGACTATATACAAAACTTTGCTTGCTGCTCATTGTGACTAATTCCTGTGCTCTTGCTGATCTGCTTTGGCTGCGGCTGTTGCATCTTTGGCAATAACTACAGCGGGTACATACGTGACTTGTTGTTTCTTATATAAAAAATTGCCGCCGGCTAGTGAGGCCGGCGGCAGGGCAGGTTATTGGGTTAAACCAACAGTCCAGCCTTTGGTCCAGTCGCTGGCCGCATCAACAGCACCAACAGTGGTTGGTTTGCTGAAGAAGCTGTTCACAGTGGACATATCTTTTGGTGTGGTGGTATCGATGGTGAAGATACCGTTGATCACTGCCGCCTGGTCTACCGCTGTTTTGTTGCCGGTCTGCGCTTCAAACCATTGTTTTAAAGTGGTTGTTGCAGAGACTGAACCTTTAAACGGTTCCGGGCAGCCAATCACTGAGTGCGTCATCACTAACGAACCGGCAGCAGCTAATGCCTGAGACTGCGTGGTTTCGATTTCCAGACATTCACCCATACCGGTTGGGCCGGTGATCAGGAAGTTATGCAGCTGACCGTTTGAACCCGCGCGTAACAACACGCCTTCAGAGTCTTTTTCAGCCGATTTGTAGCTGTTACCGATAATCGTCATGTTGGCGATAGTCGGGTTCGAGATTGGTGTGGCAGAGAAGTTTGATGACTGGTTGTCACCTTCGATGCCGCGGTTCGCTTCGCTATTGTCCTTGCCGTGTTTGGCCAGGATGTATTGTGCTTTACCGTTCCAGCCGTCAGCCCAGTCGACATAGTCATCACCGTTGCTGGTCAGCACCACGTATTTCACGTTCACCGTACCACCGAAGAACTCGATACCGTCATCCAGGTTCTGGTGCACCTGAATGTGGCTGACGGTGGTGCCTGAACCAACACCAGCAAAAGTGATGCCGTTCAGTTCGTTATCCTGCAGTACTTCGAAGCCGGCGTGTTTCACTCGCACGTACTTCAGCACGCCAGAGTTATCCGCTGCATCAGCGCCACCGTATGGACCGGCGTTGCCTTCGGCTTCGATTTTACAAGCGGCCAGATTGGCCTGGTCGCACTTGTTGCTTGGTGCTTTACCCAGTAACACCATGCCGCCCCACTGACCGGCAGCCGTCGGCGCGCCAATCACGTCTTGCAGTGAAGTGAACGTGATTGGGCTTTGCTGAGTACCTTCAGCATTCATTTTTGAGCCGCGGGTTACCACTAAGAAGTCAGCACCTGAACGACCATAAACCGTTACACCAGGTTGTACTGTTAAGGTGGCCGCTGTGGTGTTATCCACACCAATACGCACGCGGCCGTTTAACACGTAATCCGCACCGGCAAGTAATGTCACATTGCTGGTGATGTCGCCTTTCAGTTCACAGTTCAGTTTGCCGGTTAACGATGCCACTTCTGACGTACCAGCCGGGCAAGCTGCGATCACAGATGCCGGGTGCAGGCCAAAAGTCCAGCCCTTGGTCCAATCAGACACACCATCAAAAGCACCGATGTAATCGACATCGTCAAACCATGAATCAACAAAGTTCGACACGTTGTAACCGTTTTTCAGCGCTGGTGACGTGCTGGCTGGCATATAACCGCCAAGCAGGGCGTCGGTTGCTTTGTTACCAGTTTGTGCCAGGAACCAGGCTTTCACGTCCAGTAAGGTATTACCGGCAGCATCTTTCGGGTTTTTGAACGGCTCTTTACAGTCGATGATTGAGTTACGCATCAGCAAACCACCGTTTTGTGATTGCTGTACCGATTGCTCAGTTTCGATTTCCAGACATTCGCCCATGCCCGCCGGGCCTTTGACGATACTGTTATAAATTTCACCAGCAGAGCCAGCGCGCAGCAAAATACCTTCAGAGTCAGCGTCGGCTGATTTGTAGTTATTGCCAAGGATGGTCATGTTAGAGATTTTTGGTTTACTGACTGGCGTCGCCGAGAAGTTTGAAGACTGGTTGTCAGCTTCAATACCGCGGTTGGCTTTGGAGTCATTTTTGCTGTGCTGGATCAGCACATGCTGCATTTTACCGGTCCAACCATCAGCCCAGTCTAATGAGTCGTCGCGGTTGCCGGTTAATACCACGTGTTTGGCATTGACCGTACCGCCGAAGAATTCCACGCCATCGTCCAGGTTGTTGTGAACCTGAATGTAGTCAACCACAGTGCCTGAACCAACACCGGCGAAAGTGATACCGTTTAATTCGTTGTCAGTAATAACTTCGTAACCGGCGTATTTCACCTGCACGAATTTTAAAATACCGCTGTTATCTTCTGGTTTGTCGCCACCGTAAGGGCCGGCGTTACCTTCAGCTTCAATTTTACAACCAGCCAGTGCTGCTTGATCGCACTTGTTACTTGGCGCTTTACCCAGTAACACGATACCACCCCATTGCGCGGCAGAATCTTCAGTCACTGAACCAATCATGTCGTTAACAGAAGTAAAGACGATTGGGCTGGCGCTGGTACCAACGGCGCGAATTTGTGAGCCACGGGCAATCACCAGATAATCAGCACCAGATTTACCAAACACTGTGGTGCCGGCTTCGATATTTAACACTGCGCTTTGCGCGTTATCGTTACCGACTGTTACTTTACCGCTTAACGCCCAGGCGATATTGGCGGTTAAGGTAGCGTCTGCTGTTAAAGTGCCGGTAATTTCACAAATGGGTTTAGACACACCACCTAAGCTGGCACCTTGTTTTGCAAAGGTCGGGCACACTGAAGTGACTGGTGGGGTGGTAGGTGTCGTTGGATTGGTTGGGTTTGCGCCAGCACCGGTATTTAATACGATGTCACCACCGCCACAACCAGCCAGCATCATTGCTGTTGCCATCGCGCTTAATTTTAAAATCTTACCAAAAGCCATTACGTTCTCCGTCTAAAGCTGTGGGTTATCGAAAACTGTGCAGACGATAGAAGAGAGGTGTGACTGTTATATGACAGAAAATCGACGTTCAGATGACAGCGCGCTGGCGCTTATGCAAATCAGGGCTTGCAGCTGGGTAAGTCAAAAAAACTTCACTAAACTGTCATGTAACTGCAAAGCGTGGCCGCGAAAAATGGTCGTAGGCGTGACAATTGAATGTGACCAATAAGTGTACTGAAATAAACAGCTTCGAAAACAAGCTGGTTTTTTCATAAAATTGTCATAATAGCCATGGATACTGCGATTATCAGATCAGTACTTACGGGTGACAGGATATGTCGAGAAGAATTTTGATTGTGGAAGATGAAGCACCAATTCGCGATATGTTGTGCTTTGTGCTGGAACAAAATGGTTATCAGGCCAGCGTGGCCGGTGACTTTGATGCGGCGATTAATCAGCTGGTAGAACCGTACCCGGATTTAGTGTTACTGGACTGGATGCTGCCTGGTGGCAGTGGTATTCAAATTGCCAAAAAAATGAAGCAACACGAGCTGACCCGCAACATCCCGATTATTATGATCACCGCCCGCGGTGAAGAAGAAGATAAAGTACGGGGCCTGGAAGTGGGCGCGGACGATTACGTCACCAAGCCGTTTTCACCAAAAGAGCTGATGGCACGCATCAAAGCGGTGATCCGCCGGGTTGCACCAACCAGCTTAGACGAAGTGATTGATGTACAAGGCTTAAAACTGGATCCGGTGTCGCACCGCGTCACTGCTTCAGACAGTCCTCTTGATATGGGACCGACCGAATTCCGGTTATTACACTTCTTTATGACCCATCCGGAGCGGGTGTACAGCCGTGAGCAGTTGCTGGACCATGTTTGGGGTACCAATGTGTATGTCGAAGACCGAACGGTCGATGTGCATATCCGCCGGTTACGTAAAGCAATTTCGGTCGCAGGTCATGACCGGTTAGTGCAAACTGTACGTGGTTCTGGCTACCGTTTTTCGGTAAAATAACCGCCGTTGTGGCGCTTTTGCCAAAGCCCAAACCTATTTTCAGCAGGTATTATGCGGTTATTACTTTCGAAACAGGCCATTCTGGTCCGATTGGTATCGATTGCGTTGGTGGTCGGTTTACTGGGCTGGTTGTTTGATCTGACGCTGGAATTTTTGCTGGTTTACCAGATGGTGTTGGTCGGCTGGCATTACAAACATTTGTTTATGCTGGATAATTGGTTGTGGCGCGATCGCAAATTGTCGCCGCCAGCCGGTGATGGCAGCTGGCAACAGGTGTTTGACGGCATTTATTACCGGCAGCGTAAGTCTCGCAAGAAAAACAAAGAGTTACGTGTATTAGTGCGTCGGTTTCGCGATGGCGCCGAAGCCTTGCCTGACGCCATTATTGTGCTCACGTCCGACTGGTCGATCATCTGGTGCAATAAACTGGCGCAGCAACTGGCTGGTTTACGCTGGCCGATGGATGAACATCAGCGCATTGATAACCTCATTCGTAACCCTGAATTCCAGCAATTTTTGCAACAAAAACAGTTTGATAGCGCACTTGAACTCGTGTCACCGCTGTCCGATGAAGTGACGCTGGAATACCGCGTGCTGCAATATGGCGAGAAGCAATATCTGCTGATCATCCGCGATATCACCCAAATCAAGCAGTTAGAGCAAATCCGCAAAGACTTTGTCGCCAACGTGTCGCATGAACTACGGACGCCGCTGACGGTATTGCAGGGTTACCTGGAAGTGATGGATGTTGACAATATGCCAGCGCCGCCGATCTGGCAAAAAGCCCATACCGTGATGCTGGAGCAAACCAAGCGGATGGACGCACTGGTGCAACAGCTATTGACCTTGTCCAGGATTGAAGCGGCAGCCAAAGTGCAGTTTGATGCGGTGGTCGACGTGCCGGCGATGCTGCATTTGCTGGAGCAGGAAGCCATTAGTTTAAATCGCGAAAAACAGCATCAGTTGCAGTTTCAGGTTGATCCCAATTTGCGGGTCACCGGCATGACAGAAGAGCTACGCAGTGCTTTTTCTAACCTCATTACCAATGCGATTAAATACACGCCACCGGGCGGTGAAATTCAGGTGTGCTGGCAACGACAGCATCAAAAAGCGTTGTTTTCGGTGACCGATAATGGCGAAGGCATCGCGCCGCACCACGTCAAACGCTTAACTGAAAGATTCTACCGCGTCGACGAAGCCCGCACCCGCAGCAGCGGTGGTACCGGCCTCGGGCTTGCCATCGTCAAACACGTATTGTCACGCCATCACAGTAAGCTGATGATTTTCAGCGAGCCAAAACGTGGCAGCAGTTTTTCCTTTAGTTTGCCGCCAGAGCTAGTGGTGGGTGTCCAAACACTACATCAACCGAAATTACCGCGTAAGAAATAACGATTAACATTCGGGGTCAGATTGTATGGCCTCGAATGCCCTCTAATTTTCACAGCCCCCCGTTTGCATGAGAAATCCTCAAGCAGAATTGCAGATAATTCGTTTTTGTTCATTTCCCCATCCGCGTATAAAGCTTCTTAAGAAGTGGCATTTAGACGTATAGCCTTCTGTTTGTCTCTGGCTTCAAGTTTGTCGCAAATCATTGGGGAGTGGATCACCATGCATAAAGATTTTACATTTTCGATTAAAAGTATTTGTTTTGATGAGCATTATTCGCCGTCAGACAAAACGCGGATGACCACCAACTTTGCTAATTTGGCGCGCGGCGACAGTCGGCAGCAGAATCTGCGTAATACCTTAAAAATGATTAACAATCGTTTTAACTCGCTGGCGCATTGGGACAATCCGGCAGGCGATCGCTATGCGGTTGAGCTGGAAATCGTGTCGGTGGATATCAATATCGAGAACGCCGGCAACGCCTTTCCGTCGATTGAGATCCTGAAAACCAGCATCCTGGATCAGCATACCCAGGAGCGGTTTGACGGCGTGGTCGGCAATAACTTTTCTTCTTATGTCCGGGATTACGATTTCAGCGTGTTGCTATTGGAACACAACAAAAATCAGCCACAATTTAGCATTCCGGCTAATTTTGGTGAGCTGCATGGCCAGTTATTCCAACATTTCGTCAACTCAGCAGCCTACAAAAACAACTTCAAAAAACCGCCGGTGATCTGCCTCAGTGTGTCCGATAACAAAATTTATCAGCGCTCAGCCAATCATCATCCGGTGCTTGGGTTTGAATATCTGCCGAATGAGTCGTCGTTGACCGAGCAGTATTTTAAGAAAATGGGCTTACAGGTGCGTTATTTCATGCCGGAGAGTTGTGTCGCGCCCTTGGCTTTTAATTTCTTTGGCGATTTGCTGAATGATTACAGCAATCTGGAGCTCATCAGCACCATCAGCACCATGGAAACCTTTCAAAAGATCTACCGGCCAGAAATTTATAATGCCCACGCCGTGGCAGGGCTGCGCTACCAACCTGATTTAAAAAGTCAGCAACATTCACTGACCAAAATTGTGTATGACCGGGAAGAGCGCAGCAAGCTGGCGATGCAGCAGGGTAAGTTTGCCGAGGAGCAATTTATCAAGCCTTACCAGAGCTTTCTTGAGCAGTGGTCGGCCAATTTCGCCCGCTAATTCAAGTAACAGTTCATACAAGAATCCAGACAAGAATCCGTACAACAATCTATTAAAATTCAGCGCGGTATGATGATGAATACGAAGACAAAAAAACTATTACCCACCTCCACTGCAGGCAGTTTACCCAAGCCGTTATGGCTGGCAGAGCCCGAAACCCTGTGGTCGCCGTGGAAATTACAAGGCGATGAACTGACCGACGGCAAAAATGATGCGTTACGCATCGCCATGCAAGAACAGCAACTGGCGGGGATTGATATCGTCAGTGATGGTGAGCAAACCCGGCAGCACTTTGTCACCACTTTTATTGAACACTTAAGCGGTGTCGACTTCACCAAACGCCAGACGGTACGCATTCGTGATCGCTATGATGCCAGTGTGCCAACGGTGGTGGGGCCTGTTTCCAGAACCAAACCGGTATTTGTCGAAGATGCGAAGTTTTTGCGCCAGCAAACCAGCAAGCCGATTAAATGGGCGCTGCCAGGTCCGATGACGATGATCGATACGCTGTATGACGATCATTATCACAGCCGGGAAAAACTGGCATGGGAATTTGCCATCATCCTTAATCAGGAAGCTAAAGAACTAGAAGCCGCCGGGGTCGATATCATTCAGTTTGATGAGCCGGCTTTTAATGTGTTTTTTGATGAAGTGAATGATTGGGGCATCGCAACCTTAGAGCGCGCTATTGAAGGTCTGAAATGCGAAACGGCGGTACATATTTGTTATGGCTACGGCATCAAAGCCAATACCGAGTGGAAAAAAACGCTGGGCTCTGAGTGGCGGCAATATGAAGCAGTGTTCCCGAAACTGCAAAAATCCGCCATCGATATTATTTCGTTAGAATGTCATAACTCGCAGGTGCCGATGGAATTGCTGGAACTGGTCCGGGGTAAAAAAATCATGGTTGGGGCCATTGATGTGGCCAGCAATATCATTGAAACCCCGGAAGACGTAGCCGCGACCCTGCGAAAAGCGCTGCAGTTTGTCGATGCCGACAAGCTTTATCCTTGCACCAACTGCGGGATGGCGCCGTTATCCCGCCAGGTGGCCCGAGATAAGCTCGTTGCACTGAATGCCGGCGCTGAAATTATCCGCCAAGAACTGCTGGCAGCTGCCAGATAGCGCCAGCACGAGCAGTATAGGGCGGACTCGCCGCGTCCGCCGTTGTGCTTTGAAATTGCGTATCACCATCCGGCGTACTGCCGCTGACGCGGCGAGTAGCGCCCTACCGTAATCCAATTAGAAACCGTAGGGCGGACTCAACCCAGCGCCCGCGCTGGGGCAGTCCGCCATTGTCTTAATCACAAGAAGTAGTCATCCATGGATCTTATCGAATTTGCCAGCACTCACCTTTTCAGCGTTTTAGCTTTAGCCGTCACTGGCATCTTCGCTGGCATTTTGGCAGGTTTATTGGGCGTGGGCGGCGGTATCGTGATTGTGCCGGTGCTGTTTTTTCTGTTCCAAAGTAATGGCGTGTCCGCCGATTCAGCCATGCTGATTGCCACAGCGACGTCACTGGCGACCATGATCCCTACCTCTTTGAGTTCAATTCGCTCGCACCGCAAGCAAGGCAATGTTGATGTTGACTTGTTGCGACGCTGGAGCTTATTTGTTGTCAGTGGTGTGTTGGTCGGAAGTTGGCTGGTGACGCGGGTTGACGGCACTATGCTGACAATCCTGTTTGGGGTGATTGCAATTTTATCTGCGCTGAACATGTTGTTTCGAACAGGGAAATCAGCACTGTTTTCACAACTACCCGGTATCACAGCGCAGCGCGTGATGGCGGCCGGTACTGGCTTTTTCAGTTCGATGGTGGGCATTGGTGGCGGGACTATTTCGGTGCCATTACTGACACTTTATAACTACCCAGTCCACCAGGCCGTCGGCACTGCTTCGGCCATCGGGTTACTAATTGCGTTGCCAGGCGCACTCACCATGCTGCTGCTTGGCAACACCCCAAATGATGCGCCGACTGGCACCATCGGCTTTGTGAATCTGCTTGGTTTTTGTTGCATCGTGCCGCTCACCGTTTTGTTCGCACCAGTAGGCGCAGCGCTGGCAGCCCGGTTGGATAGTGCGAAACTGAAAAAAATCTTCGCCATTGTTGTGCTCTGCACCGGCGTAAGGATGTTGGGACAATGTTTGTTTTAGCCAGGCAGGTTACGCTGGCTCTTTGATGGCTTTAACGATTCCGGCGCAACAGTTTTTCCACGTGCTCCGGCCGCTGGCGGGCTTCCTGTTCAATCAGGTCAATTGAACCTTGTTTCAGGTACTGCAACAAGCGTGATTCCACCTGCTGTTGCAGCTGTGGCCTGGCAAAAGCCAGCCGGTAATGTACTTTGGGTAACACATCAAAACTCTGCACTGCAGAGGCCGGCTGATGCAATTCCGCTAGTCGCCGGTAGAACGTCAGTTTGTTCAGCACTAACAATTCAGTGCGGCCTTTGAGCAGCAATTTGACCGCCTGGATATGATCAAAAACTTCCTGATAAGACGGTGCTTGCTGACTGGCCGCTGCGAATTCAGGACCAAGCACATGGCTGGCATTTTGGAATCCAACCAACTGATAATGGCTTAAATCGGCAATTTGCCGGATTTGGGCAGTAAAGTCTTTGCGGGCGAATACCAGATTATGCACTTCCAGATAAACCGGGCTGTAATAAAGGCCTGGCAGCTGGTCGCCAGATTGCCGAGTGGCGACATCAATCCGTTTTTGTTGTAATAGCTGCGTCAGCTTGGCATAAGGCGCAACCACAAACTGCACCTGATAACCAAGTTCAGTAAACAGCCGATAGGTCAACAACACATCAAAATGATAAGCGCTGCCTTGGCGACTGGCGTGGATCTGATCGGTAAAGCCGATGCCGATCACCACATCGGGTTTTGCCGCCAATACCGGCGTGCTGTTGCTAAAAAGACCAAGCAGCAACCCAATCAACCAAAGACGTGAACAGTTCATCAAAGTCCTTATGATTGCTGATGCCAACCAGCAGCAAGGGGCAGGGCGTGCATTCCATGCTGAAGCAGTGTTACTTGACTATAGGGTGCTCTAGCGACGAATGAAGCATAGCAGAACAGAAAAAAGGGGGCGTCGCTGATTGATTGCACAAACAGCGCAGCCCCCTTTGTTTACTGGTTACCCTTTATGCAGGAAATCCACAGCCAGGCCTGATAACGCCCGGACGCCATTTTCCAGCGCTGCTTCGTTCACCCGGAAAAACGGTGAGTGATTGGGGGCGGTTTTACTGATGTCAGCGCCTGCATCGGCGATGCCCAAAAAGAAAAACATCCCCGGCACTTGCTGCTGATAAAACGAAAAATCTTCCGAAGCGGTAATGGGTTTAATGCCGCTGACGCCCGCTTTACCGGCCGCCCAGTTTAAGCTTGGCATCGCCCATTCCGTCAGTTTGACGTCGTTCCAGGTTACCGCTGCAAAACTATGTTGATGAAATTCAGCGGTGGCGCCGCTAGCGGCGGTGATATGTTCGGCGGTGTGTTTCATTTTAGCCAGCAACTGCTCGCGCATCTGCGGGTCAAAAGTGCGGACGGTGCCGCCAAGCACCACTTCTTCCGGAATAATATTCCAGCGCACACCACCATGCACCTGGCCAATAGACATGACGGCGGGCGCTTGGGTCACATCCAACTGACGCGCCGGAATTTGGTGTAAAGCGGTGATCAGTTGGCCGCTAACGGCAACCGGGTCAATACCACGCCATGGGCTTGAACCATGCACCTGCACGCCTTTGACTTTAATTTCAAAACTGTCAGCCGCCGCCATAATGCCTTCAGCTTTCACCTGCAACTGACCCGTTGGCCCTGGCCAGACGTGGATACCGAAAATGGCATCAGGTTTGTTCTTCGCAAACAGTCCTTGTTTTAGCATTAATGACGCGCCGCCTTCTTCACCCGCTGGCGCGCCTTCTTCGGCCGGTTGGAAGATAAACATCACGCTGCCCGCCAATTCTTTTTGATGCTTGCTCAGCACCGTCGCGGCGCCGAGGAGCATCGCCACATGCGCATCATGACCACAAGCGTGCATCACGCCAACTTGCTGGCCGTTGTACTCGGCAGTTGCTTTGGAGGCAAAGGGCAGATCAACCTGTTCTTTGACCGGTAAGGCGTCCATATCGGCACGCAGCGCCACCAACGGGCCGGGCTTAGCGCCTTTTAAAATCGCGACCACCCCGGTATGGGCGATGCCGGTTTGCACTTCCAGACCTAACTTTTTGAGTTCAATGGCCACCATTTTACTGGTGCGAAATTCGCGGTTGGACAATTCCGGATGTTGATGTAAATCACGCCGCCATTCGATGACTTTTGGCATGAGAGCCTGAATATCAGTGGCTAGGGCGGCTTTTAAATCTGCCGCGAATAATGCGGGCGACGACAGCGTGGCAGCTGTCATGATGGCAATAAGAGATAAACGCATGCTGGTTCCCAAAATAGGCTAAGGTCTATTCAAGGTAACTAATTTTAAAGCATAAGCCAACTTTTACAGTACAAGCCAACTGAAGCTTAATCTTCGATGACGTCCTTGGGCACTCCCGGACATTCCAGAGTGAAATCAATCCGCTTCAGAAATTGTTGTTCCGTGATGAGGTCGGCCACCAGCACCGTTTGTTGTTCAGTCCAATGCTCGGGTAATTGCAATTGCAGGGCATGATCGCTGGCGGTCAGTTGTAGTTGCGGCAGCATATCGTCGCGGCGTTTTTGATTGAGTAAAATCGCCAAGCGGAAAATCACCAGGGCGTAACATAAATCCTGTGCGGTATAGAGGTAAAAATCAGGGAAATCTTCCGGCTTAATTTTCCGGCGGTGAAAACGCACCAGGCAGCCAAGCAGTTGCTGTTGTTCCTGATTAAACCCCGGCAGGTTGGCGTTATACAGAATATAGGCACTGTGCCTTTGCACGCTGGACGAGTTAATTTGCAGGCCAATTTCGAACACCGCTGAGGCAAACGACAATAACTGCTGCCAGTTGTCGTGAAGTTGCCAGCGTTCTTGCACCTGACTAAAAATCTCCAGTGCCGTGGTCTGCACCCGTCTCGCCTGAGCGACATCAACGGCATAACGTTTTACCAGACTCTGGATAGTATGGCTTTTAATATCCTGATGTTGCAGCCGGTCGCTCATTTCATACAGCACACCTTCGCGTAGCGCAGCATCGACATAGACCATTTGCTCGATGCCAAGCATTTGAAAGGCGGCAATCAAAATAGCTAAACCGGGTGCCAGTAACAGCTTACGATCGTCGGTCAGGCCTGGTAAATCCAGCAGCTCACAGCTGTCAACGGTTAGCACTAATTCTTTGATTTTTAATAAATGTTCCAGCTCGATACAGTGCGGATGCCAGCCAAAACCGGTGACAATATCTTTGATAGTTTTAATGGTGCCGGAAGTGCCAACCGCCTGTTGCCAGCCAGTGCTGCGATAGGCATTGACGATATTTTCCAGTTCCTGCTCGGCCTGTAATACCGCACGCTCAAAGCGTTTGTCGCTGATTTTACCGCGGGCAAAAAACTGCTTGGCATAACTGACACAGCCCATATTACGGCTGGCTAATTTCAGTGGCTGAAAGTCGATGCCGATGGCAAATTCGGTACTGCCACCACCAATATCCATCACCAGCCGTTGATCGGCGTAGTGCTCAAAATGGGCCACGCCCTGATAAATAAAGCGCGCTTCTTCCTGACCTGAAATCACTTCAATCGGAAAGGGAAAGACGGTTTTGGCTTTGTGCAAAAAACTATTGGCGTTTTTCGCCCGGCGCAAGGTGTAAGTGGCAATCACCCGCACTGCAGAAGGTGGTACACCTTTGAGCGTATCGGCAAATTGCGCCAACACGTTCAGGCCACGCGCCATTGCTTCATCGCTAAGCATTTGTTGATCGTCGAGGCCGTCGGCTAACTGGACTTTTTGCTTCTCCCGGTGCAACAACTGCAAGGCACCATCCACAATTCTGGCGATCACCAGGTGGAAACTGTTGGAGCCTAAATCAACGGCCGCAATCAGTTCGGCGGCCGGAATGGCGTCGGCCGCGCTGGCACTGGCCGAGCTTGCAATAGGAGTTAAATGGGTCATTGTTCTGCCTGAATAGTCGGACCAAAATGCTGGCCTGCCAGATAATCGTAGATGGCCTGCTGCGAGCGGATACTCTTTTTGTTACCACGTTTGACGTAGTTATTTTGCTGCTGAGCGTCAATGATACGGGCTTTCACGTTATCGTGCCATTGCAAATCCAGTACCGTCATAATTTGCTGTTTGATTTTGGCATCGTAAATCGGCACGCCAACTTCGACCCGCTGATCAATATTGCGGGTCATCCAGTCGGCAGAAGATAAGTACAAGTCGATGTCGCCACCGTTCAGGAACTGATAAACCCGCGCGTGTTCCAGATAGCGGTCGAGCACGCTAATCACCTGAATATTCTTACTTTTCCCCGCGACTCCCGGAATAAGCGAACACATGCCACGCACGATAATGCGGATCTTCACCCCGGCCTGACTGGCTTTGTAGAGCAAATCAACAATTTCGTTATCCACCAGGTTGTTGATTTTGAGCAAAATTTCCGCATTGCGGCCGCTGGTGGCAAAATCCATTTCCCGCTGAATAAGCGCGGTTAACTTGGCTCGACTCCAGGTGGGCGATACAATTAAGTGGTTAAATTTAAAAGGTTTATAGCTGTATTCAATAAACTCGAACACCTGGTCTACTTCATCACAAATTTCATCGTGGCAGGTGAACAAGCTCATATCGGTGTAAATGCGCGCAGTTTTTTCATTAAAATTACCGGTGCCGATATGGGCGTATTTCACCGCTTTGCCTTTTTCCTGACGGGTGATCAAACATAACTTTGAGTGAATTTTTAAGGTAGTCAGGCCAAATACCACCTGAATACCGGCCTGGGTCATTCTCCTCGCCCAGTGGATATTATTTTCTTCGTCAAAACGCGCTTTGAGCTCAACCACCACTGTCACTTTTTTGCCGTTGCGCACCGCATCCAGCAACGACTGGATCACCCGTGAGTTTTTCGCGACGCGATACATGGTCATTTTGATCGAGCTAACTTTCGGGTCAAATGACGCTTGCCGTACCCATTCAGTGAAATAGGTAAAGTTGTGATAAGGGTAGTGCAGCAGCACATCGTTACTGCGAATGGCATCAAAAGTGGTGGTATGTTGTTCAAAATCCGGACTGGGCAGCGGCGGTAGTGACGGATATTCCAGGCTGGCGTGGCCGATATTCGGGAAGCTGATAAAGTCTTTAAAATTGCGGTAGCGGCTGCCAGGAATGAGCGAATCCAGCGAACTGGCGCCGAGCTGTTTTTTCAGAATTTTCAGCATATGCTCTGGCATCGTCGCATCGTACACCAGCCGCACCGGCTCTGATTCCAACCGTTGGCGGATGCCTTTGGACATCTTGTCGAGCAAGCTCTGATCCAGGGTGTCGCTTAAGTTATATTCGGCATCTTTGGTTAATTTCAGCGAAAAAGCCTGAATGTCGCAAAACTCAAAAAAGCCGCGGAAAAGGTCATGCAGACAATGAATGATTAAATCATCCAGCATCATAAACTGATGGCGATAACGGCCGCGTTTTTTGGTTTTATTTAAGTACAGCGGCAGTTCGATAAACCGCGACACTTCGTCGGTCGGCACCTGCACAATGGCATATTCGGCTTTGTTGGTACCGGTCATTTCTACCATCAGGTAGGTGGCGTTGTCTTCAAGACGTTTGGATAAATGCAGATCTTCATTCGATAATAAAATCGGCGAGATATGCCGCAGTACCCGCTCCCGAAAGTAGGTGCGGATCCAGGCCGACTGCGATTCATTCAGTTTGTGATGGTCGATAAATTCAATGTTGTGCTTGCGCAGTTCGAGCAATAACTCCAAGTAGATGCCATTGAATTTATCACCTAATTTCAGCACGTTACGCTGAATTTTTAACATCAGCTCTTCGGCGTCTTCTTCTTCGGAATGGTATTTTTTCAGCAGGATACGTCGCTTCACATCAGCCACCCGTACCCGATAAAACTCATCCATATTGTTGGAGTAAATACCCAGAAAACGCAGGCGTTCGATCAAGGGATTGCGCTCGTCCGCGGCTTCCTGCAATACCCGCTCGTTAAAAGCTAACCAACTCAGTTCTTTAGGGAAATAATGCAATTCGTTCACTGTCGGTAGTTGTGCATTCATAGACAAACCAATGATCTTTGTGGATGAAGGCTTACTCTATGGCAATTTGATGAAAGATTTATGAACAAGATAGCTGTTGCCAGCTATCTTGTCTGCGCGGCAGCTCAGTTAATGCAGATTTTCGACGTCAACCATCACATCCGAGGCGATGTCTTCCAGTGCCCGAATGACTTCGTCTTTATCCAGACCATCTGGTAACTCTACCGTCGCAATGGCGTTAAACAGCGGCACTCCCCAGTTCGGGGCGCTTTGCTTCGAGCTTTCAAAGTGCACAATGTTGGTGCCTTTGTGTTTAATCACCGATGACAGTTCGCGCACGATGCCCGGACGATCGTTGCCGGTGATCACAAATTTCAACAGTTTGTGTTCGTTGACTTCGGAAGCGATACCTTCATGGATTTTAATATCTAATCCGGGCATCGACTCCAGTGCTTTTGACAATTCAGCCGCATGCTCGGCTGCAACTTCGACTTGTAAAATTCCGGCAAAAAATCCGGCTAAGTGACTCAAATTACTGGCGGTCCAGTTGCCATGATGGCTGCTGATAATAGTGGCCAATTGCTCCACTAAACCGGCTTTGTCTTTCCCAATCAGTGTCAGAACTAACTGCTTCATAGCGCAATTCCTTTTCTTAATTCGTACTACAAAAACAAATTTTATTATTGTCTGATCTATTAACGATAGTTTTACCTGCTCAACCCTGGTATGTCCAGCCGTGGAACCGGCGTTGGTCGCAAAGATTTTACCCAGCTTGGCAAAACCAGCAGAAACTATAGACCTTCAATTCAGAAATACAATCCATAGCCACTTAGATTGCCAACACAAATTTGCGTAACGTCATAATATTGTCATATTACCTTCTTATGATGGCGAGGAATTAAACAGGCAATCGCCTGACTCAGCCACAAGAGGACTGCACAGTGAAAAATTTTACTCTGTTAACTACCGCAACTTTGGTTGCCGCGACTTTGTCGTTCAGCACCACTGCCGCACCAGCCAAGGTTGACCCGGCGCTGCCTGAATATCAGAAAGCGAGCGGTGTTTCAGGCAATATCTCCAGCATCGGTTCAGACACTTTAAACAACCTGATGACGCTGTGGGCTGAAGATTATCGTAAAGTGTATCCAAACGTGAATATTCAGATCCAGGGCGCAGGTTCTTCCACGGCGCCAACAGCGCTGACTGAAGGTACTTCAAACTTTGGCCCGATGAGCCGTGCAATGAAGCCATCAGAAGTTCAGGCGTTTGAAACAAAATATGGCTATAAGCCAACTGCAGTGCCAGTCGCGATTGACTTACTGGCGGTGTATATCAATAAAGATAACCCGTTAAAAGGTTTAACCATTGCCCAGGTCGACGCCGTGTTTTCTGCGACCCGCCGTTGTGGTTATAAAGAAGATGTCACCCGCTGGGGTCAGCTGGGTTTAACCGGTGCCTGGGCCAATCGTGATTTCACCACTTACAGCCGCAACGCAGTCTCTGGTACTTATGGTTACTTTAAAGAACACGCCTTATGTAACGGTGACTTTAAAGCCAGTATCAACGAACAGCCTGGTTCTGCTTCAGTGGTACAAGGCGTGAGTGAATCGATTAATGGTATCGGTTATTCTGGTATCGGTTACATCACTTCAGGTGTGCGTGCGCTGCCGTTATCGAAAAAAGAAGGTGCACCATTTATCGAAGCTTCTGCTGAAAACGCTTTATCAGGTGCATACCCGCTGTCGCGCTTTCTGTACGTTTATGTCAACAAACATCCAAATAAAGAGTTAGCGCCAATGGAGCGTGAGTTCATCAAAATGGTGTTGTCAAAACGTGGTCAGGAAGTAGTGGTCCGTGATGGTTATGTACCAGTGCCGAACAAAGTTGCTGCCAAAGTTTTGGCTGACTTAGGTATCAAATAACGTCGAACCACTTTTGCTGCAGTGTCTGGCTGCAGCATATGCCAAAGCACTGCCTGCGCGGTGCTTTAGCTGTTTTGGCTAGTGTCAAATTGCCGCTATTCTTTTCTGAGTAGCTCAATGTCTATATGACCGTATTGTGACAAAAAACTTCATTGTAATATTTCTGAAATAAAACTCATCTATGCTTTGCACTATCCGAAAAGTCAGTCGTGGATGTGCACCAATGCAACAGACCTCCGTAAGTACCGCCAGTACCCCAAGTACTGTAAGTCCCGAGCCCACTCAGGTGACCCGTTCCTTACTGCCCAGCGGTGAGAAAAGGGCGCGCTTGCGCAAGTGGCGCAGTTTTAAAGATAAAGTGTCACAGTATGGTATCGCTTTTGCCGGTATCAGTGTGGTGGCGGCTTTTGCCACAATCTTCATTTATTTGTTTTCTGAAGTTGGACCGATATTTTCGTCGGCCGATGTCGAGAAACAACACAGCTATCCAAGTGCCAGCCCGCAACCACTGTTCAGTAATCTGGAACGCTATGGTGAAGTCGGTCTGGTGGCCGATGCTGGTGGTCAGTTGCAGTTTTTTGATGCCAAAACCGGTGCCGCGCAGCAAAAAATTCAGCTGGCGTTACCGGCAGATGCCACCATCAGCAGTTTTGCTAAAGGTGAACCACGCTCTGGTCTGATTGCTTTTGGTTTAAGCAACGGCCAGGTGCTGGTGGCCAAACATGAATACAACTTAAGCTACCCGAATGACAAACGGCAAATTGTGCCGGTGGTGACTTATCCACTCGGTGACACGCCGATCCAGCTTGATCCGCAACAACAACCGATCTTAAGCCTGGCGGTGCAGGAAGGCCCTTCAGGTACGGCGATTACCGCCTTTACCGCCGATGGCCGTTTGTCCTACAACCTGTTTGAAGCCCAGACCGAATTTCTGAGCGGCGAAACAACGTTAGTGCGGACCGACTATCAACTGCCGGAAGCGCCAAAAACTGTGCGTAAAATGTTGGTCGATACCACGCTGAAAAACCTGTTTGTCGCGGATATGGACAACAAAATCCATTATTACGACATTAGCGAACCGGCATCTGCCCGTTATGTGGAAGCCGTAACCGCAGTCGCCACTGGTCAGAACATTACCGCGCTGGAGTTTTTGGTCGGTTCAGTGTCGTTAATTGTGGGTGGCAGTGATGGCACTGTCAGTCAGTGGTTTTTAGTCCGCGACGAGCATAATAACTTTCACCTGAAGCACATTCGTGACTTCGACCAGCATCCGGCGGCCATTACCCAGATTGAACCTGAGTATTCGCGCAAAGGTTTTATGGCAATTGATGAAAAAGGCCACCTGGGCATCCATTACGGTACTTCAGCCCGCACCTTGTGGTTGGAACCGCTAGCCGACGACATTCAGCCGGCAAGGCTGGCGATTAGTCCGATTAATGATGCTTTTTTGATCCTTGATACCAAAGGTCAGACGCATAATTTCCTGCTGGAAAATGCCCACCCGGACGTATCGTGGAAAGCGATGTGGAATGAAGTCTGGTACGAAGGTCGTGGCGAAGCAGATTATATCTGGCAAGCCTCGTCGGGTTCTGATGAATTTGAAGCAAAAATGAGTCTGGTGCCACTGGCAGTAGGAACGTTAAAAGCAGCGTTGTTCGCGATGTTATTTGCCACGCCACTGGCGGTGATGAGTGCGCTGTACACCGCTTATTTTATGACGCCAAAGCTGCGCGGTAAGGTCAAACCGACCATTGAAATTATGGCGGCCTTGCCAACCGTAATTCTGGGTTTCCTGGCTGGTTTGTGGCTGGCGCCTTTTATCGAAAATTATTTAAGTGCCGTGTTCTCCATTTTACTGTTGTTGCCGCTGATGATGTTACTGGCCGCCTGGTGTTACCGTTATCTGCCGGCAAGCCTGCGTAACCGCATTGGACTTGGTTGGGAAGTGGCGCTGCTGGTGCCGGTGATCATCGCGTTTATCTGGATTTGTGTCAGTTTAAGCCCGGCGATTGATAATCAGTTTTTTAATGGCAGCCTGCGCCAGTGGTTTACTGACAATGGCATTACTTACGATCAACGCAACGCGCTGGTAGTGGGCATTGCCATGGGTTTTGCGGTCATTCCGAATATCTTCTCGATTGCCGAAGATGCGATTTTTAACGTGCCACGTCATTTAACCCAAGGTTCATTGGCCCTCGGTGCAACGCCTTGGCAAACGATGATGGGTGTGGTGTTACCAACGGCAAGCCCTGGTATTTTTGCCGCAGTGATGGTTGGTTTTGGCCGTGCTGTGGGTGAAACGATGATCGTGCTGATGGCAACCGGCAATAGCCCGGTGGTGAACTTCAACCTGTTTGAAGGCATGCGCACACTTTCGGCCAATATCGCGGTGGAGTTACCGGAAACTGCTGTTGGCAGTACCCACTTCCGCGTGTTGTTCCTGGCGGCACTGGTGCTGTTTGTATTCACCTTTGTCTTTAACACATTAGCCGAAGTGATACGGCAGCGTTTACGTCAACGCTTTAGCAATCTGTAAGTTGGAGTCATGACGATGAGAGCTTGGTTCAAAACGGGAACTCCGTGGATTTGGTTAAACGCCGGCGCAATTGCTTTGTGTCTGGTGATGGTGATTGGCGTTCTGGGGCTGATTCTGGTGCAGGGTGGCAGTCACTTCTGGCCGGGTAATTTGCAGACGGTGCAAGCAAAACAGCCGGATGGCAGTGAAAAAATGCTGCTGGCGGAATTAGTGCGCACCGAAGAAGTCAGTGCCGCAGTGTTAAAAGACTCCGGCGTTAAGCTGGATGACGGTCAGCTGGTCTACCCGCGGCATTTACTGAAAGTCGGTAACCGCGATCTATATGGCCGTGATTTCGCCTGGTTTTTAGACCGCGATTTAGCGAACTGGCAACAGCCACAAAACGCCACGGTGATTGAGCGGCGCGAATGGGGTCATTTCTTCGGCTTCCCGCAAAAACTGCTGCAGCAGGATAAAGTTGTTGCTGAAGGCGATGCGTTGTGGGCGGAACTGGAGTTGCGGATTGACCGCGCCAACGATATCCATGATGCCATCAGCGCCATCGAAAAGACCGATATTGGCCGCATCAACAAAGGCCTCGAAAAACTGCGACTGGAAAAACGTAAGCTTGAATTGGCCGGCGCCACCGCAGAACAACTTTCAGCTTATGAGCAACAGGCCGCGCAGGACAGAGCGGAGCTGGATGCACAGTATGCCCAGTTACAACAGCAGCTGGATGCACTCAACGCTGACGCTAAGCGTGACAGTTTGGTGATGACGTCTGCTGAAGGCACTGAAATGACCATCAGTCTGAGCAACATCGTGCATGCCCATCAGCCAAACGCGATGAATACACTGCAGAAAGTTGGCCATTATGGCTTTGCGCTGTGGTCGTTTCTGGTTGATGATCCACGCGAAGCGAATACTGAAGGCGGGATTTTCCCGGCAATTTTCGGCACCGTGACGATGGTGATTTTGATGTCGATCATCGTGACCCCCTTTGGTGTGCTGGCGGCGATTTACCTGCGCGAATATGCCAAGCAGGGTACGGTGCTGAAAATTATCCGGATTTCGGTGTATAACCTGGCCGGTGTACCTTCAATCGTTTACGGTGTGTTTGGTCTGGGCTTTTTTGTGTACATTCTGGGCGGCAATATCGACCAGCTGTTTTATGCGGAATCTTTGCCTTCGCCAACTTTTGGTACTCCAGGTTTATTCTGGGCCTCGTTAACGCTGGCGCTGCTGACGTTACCGGTGGTGATTGTGTCAACCGAAGAAGGCTTGTCACGTATTCCGAGTACCATCCGCATGGGCTCATTGGCCCTTGGTGCGACCAAGTCTGAAACTTTGTGGAAAGTGGTGGTGCCGCTGGCCACACCTGCGATGATGACCGGTTTAATTCTGGCCATCGCCCGTGCTGCCGGTGAAGTGGCGCCGCTGATGCTGGTGGGTGTGGTGAAATTAGCACCAACGTTACCGGTCGATGGCAACTTCCCGTTTGTACATTTGGATCAGAAAATTATGCACCTGGGTTTCCACGTTTATGACGTTGGTTTCCAAAGCCCGAACGTCGAAGCGTCACGGCCATTGTTGTATGCCACTGCGCTGGTGCTGGTGGTGCTGATTGTGGTGCTGAATATGGCGGCCATTCAATTGCGTAACAGATTGCGGGAAAAATACCGCAGCGAATCGGATTAAGCTGAGCTTTGATGCCACCGGCGCCTGCGGGCGCCACTGCAACCCGGATTAAATTTGAAAGAGTGAATGAAACAATGAGTCAACAGCAACTGCAAAACAGCACCAGCGACCTGATCCTGGCCGATGAAAAAGTAAAGCTGACGGTGAACAACCTGAATCTGTATTACGCTGACGCCCGCGCCTTAAATGGCATCAATATGACCATTCCGGAAAAGCGCGTCACCGCTTTTATCGGCCCGTCAGGTTGTGGTAAATCGACCTTGTTACGCTGCTTTAACCGGATGAACGATTTGGTCGATATCTGCCGGATTGAAGGTGAAATTCTGATGGATGGTCAGAATATTTACGCCCCATCGGTGGATGTGTCGGAACTGCGCCGTTCGGTTGGCATGGTATTCCAAAAGCCCAACCCGTTCCCGAAAACTATTTATGAAAACGTCGCTTATGGCCTGCGTCTGCAAGGCGTGAAAGACAAGCGGGTGCTGGATGAAGTGGTAGAAACATCACTCAAAGGCGCGGCGCTGTGGAATGAAGTAAAAGACCGGTTACACGACAACGCCTTTGGTTTGTCAGGTGGTCAGCAACAACGACTGGTGATTGCCCGTGCGATTGCAATCGAACCTGAAGTGCTGTTGCTCGATGAGCCGGCATCGGCGCTGGATCCAATCTCGACGCTGAAAATTGAAGAGCTGATTTACGAGTTAAAAGACCGTTACACCATCGTCATTGTCACGCACAACATGCAACAGGCGGCACGGGTTTCTGACTATACTGCCTTTATGTACATGGGCGATCTGATTGAATTTGATGCGACGAACAAAATGTTCACCAATCCATCAGAGCAGCAAACAGAAGATTACATTACTGGCCGGTTCGGCTAATTGAAGCAGCCACCGACATAAGGTTTAATAGGAGTCCATGATGGATAAATTAAATTTAACCAAGCACATTTCCAGCCAGTTTAATGAAGAAATTGAGCAGATCCGCAACCACGTGATGGCGATGGGTGGTTTGATTGAACAGCAACTGTCTGATGCGCTGACGGCCATTGCCACCAGCGACGCCGAACTGGCGCGCCAGGTCATCGCAACTGATTTAGTGGTCAACGACTGGGAAATTCGCATTGATGGCGAATGTACCCGTATCATTGCCAAACGCCAGCCTGCCGCCAGTGATTTACGGCTGATTATGGCGATTATCAAAGCCATTTCCGACTTAGAACGGATTGGTGATGAAGCCGAACGTATCGCTAAAGTGGCGCTGGAATCGTTCAGCAGCGCGCAACAGGATTTGCTGGTGAATCTGGAAAATATGGGACGCCATGTGGCGCAGATGCTGCACGATGTGCTGGATGCTTTTGCCAGAATGGACGTCGAAGCCGCACTCGCTGTGTACAAAGAAGATAAAAAAGTCGACCGCGAATATGAAGCGATCACCCGCCAATTGATGACCTATATGATGGAAGATCCACGATCTATCCCGAAAATCATGAATGTATTATGGTCGGCGCGTTCGCTGGAGCGGATGGGCGATCGTTGTAAAAATATCGCAGAGTACGTCATTTCCTTTGTGAAAGGAAAAGATGTCCGCCATAGCGGTGAAGACATTCTGGAGCAGGATGCCCGCAGCTAAAAAATCACTTTCTTAAATAAAAATGTTACAGCAACGCCAGTTCTGACTAAAATTCAGGCTGGCGTTTTCATTTTGCTGGAAAATGTCATTTTTATTACTGAATGATTGCAGTACAATGCGCGCCGACTTTCGTCCACATCAAAACCAAGAGGCAAACCTATGCCAAGTGCATTTTTGGCTGTATTCGCAAAATCTCCAATTAAGCCGATCGAAGAGCATATCCGCAAAGTATTGGCAGCAAGTGAACAATTACTGCCATTTTTTGCTGCGGTGTATAACAAGGACTGGGATACTGCAGCGGAAGTCAGGAAGACCATCGTCGCGTTAGAAAAAGATGCCGACAAATTAAAACGTGATATCCGGGTCCACTTACCACGTGGTTTGTTTTTACCGGTAGAACGTACCGATATTCTCGAGCTGGTATCACAGCAAGATAAAATTGCGAACAAAGCCAAAGACATTACCGGCCGGGTATTAGGTCGGGAGCTCGAAATCCCCCAACCCATTCAGGTTGAATTCCATGCCTATCTGCAACGGTGCCTTGATGCTGTGGCGTTGGCTTGTGAAGCCATCAACGAATTAGACGAGTTACTGGAAACTGGTTTCCGTGGCCGTGAAGTTGATCTGGTGATCAAAATGATCGAAAAAATCGATGAAATTGAACACGACACCGATCAAATGCAAATTGGCCTGCGCAAATTTGTGCGTAAAGCAGAAGCCGAGTTAAATCCGGTTGATGTGATGTTCCTGTACCGCACTCTGGAGTGGGTCGGGGATCTGGCGGACACAGCCCTCAAGGTTGGTTCACGGCTTGAAATCATGTTAGCTCGTTAATTCCAAAGGTATTTTATTATGGAAATTTTGTCACAATACGGCGTCTATCTGCTGGCCGCCGCTGCTTTTTTTGGCTTTGTCATGGCCTACGGTGTAGGTGCCAATGACGTAGCTAACGCGATGGGGACCTCGGTCGGTTCAAAAGCGCTGACCATTAAACAAGCCATTATCATTGCTGCAGTTTTTGAATTTACCGGTGCCTTTTTTGCCGGTGGTGAAGTGACTTCGACTATCCGTAGTGGGATTGTTGATGCGCAGGTGTTTGCCGCAGTGCCGGAGTTATTGGCGTACGGCATGATTGCCTCCTTGATGGCGGCTGGTAGCTGGTTATTAGTTGCCACTTATTTTGGCTGGCCGGTCTCAACCACTCACTCGATTGTTGGCGCTATCATCGGTTTTGGTGCAGTTGGCGTTGGTATGGAAGCTGTGCATTGGGGTGAAGTTGGCGGCATCGTCGGCAGCTGGGTCGTCACGCCGTTACTGGCGGGTATTCTTGCTTATTTAATTTTTATGAGCGCACAAAAGCTGATTTTTGACACCGATAATCCGTTAGAAAGTGCCAAGAAATATGTACCGTTTTATATGGTGTTTGCTGCCTTTATCATGGCGTTTGTCACTGTAACCAAGGGCCTGAAGCACGTTGGTATCAACATGACCGATGAACAAGGTTTTTTACTTTGTGTCGCTATTGCTCTGGTGGTGGGTCTGATCGGTAAAATCGCCATTAGCCGGGTTAAGATTGATCCGGAAGCTGATAAAGAAATGCACTTTAACAACGTCGAAAAAATCTTCGGCATTCTGATGATTTTCACTGCCTGTTGTATGGCATTTGCCCATGGTTCAAATGATGTGGCCAATGCGATAGGACCTTTGGCTGCTGTGGTTGGGGTGATTCAGTCGGGTGGTCAGGTTTTAGATAAAGTCGCGCTGGACTGGTGGATTTTACCTTTAGGTGCCGTTGGTATCGTGATTGGTTTGATGACCTTTGGTGCCCGGGTTATCCAAACCATCGGCTCGAACATCACTCACTTAACCCCAAGCCGTGGTTTTGCTGCTGAAATCGCTGCTGCCAGCACCGTGGTTATTTCTTCAGGTATGGGTTTACCAATTTCGACCACTCAAACCTTGGTCGGTGCGGTACTCGGCGTTGGTATGGCCCGTGGTATTGCGGCGCTGAACCTGAGTGTGGTGCGTAACATCTTTATTTCCTGGGTGGTGACGCTGCCAATCGGTGCGTTCTTGTCGATTTTGTTCTTCTACATCATCAAAACCATTATGGAAATGCTGTAACCGAAGCAACTCACAAGTTGTGTACGTTTTAACAACCCGCTACGGCGGGTTGTTGTTTTTCTGCGGCCACTGTTTTTGAGCCTACTATTTTTAACAGCAAGCCAAATGAATGCGCTTGCAGTCTCCCGGTAATTCCTCTAGCATCAAATTCATCGGTATTACAGGTACAAAGTGCCCTTTGCTGCGGAAAATCTGATGAAACGTCTGCCCAGTATCAAACAACTCCAATATCTGCTGGCTTTACACGAACACCAACATTTTGGTCGTGCCGCCGATGCCTGTTATATCGGTCAATCGACTTTAAGTGCCGCTATTGCCAATCTGGAAGAAACCATGAATGCGCAGTTGCTGGAACGCGACCATAAAACCTTTATTTTCACGCCGTTGGGCGAAGATGTGGTGCGCCAGGCGCGGTATATTATCGAACAATGTGAAGAGCTGACCGATTTCGCCCGGCATCAGGGCAAACCGATGACCGGCCCGTTTCGCTTGGGTTGTATCCCAACGATTGCGCCTTTTGTGCTGAGTGAAGTGATGACCTTGTGCCGCGAGCGGTATCCGGAGCTGCAATTGTTGCTGCGCGAAGATACCTCGGACAATTCGCTACAAGGTTTAGCCGAAGGCCGGCTCGACATGGTGTTACTGGCGTTGCCTTATGAAACCGGCGCTTTTCATACCGAAGTGCTGGCGCAGGACGGTTTTAAGCTGGTATTACATCAGGACTGGCTGGGACGTGGTTTCCAGCAGGATATTTCGCAGTGGCCGGATGAAAGTATCTTTTTGCTAGAGCGCGAGCATTGTTTAACCGGCCATGCGGTCAAAGCCTGTGAGTTGGAAGACTCACGGAAGGTGAACCCGTTTTTCGCCACCAGCCTGCACACGCTAACCCAGATGGTAAATAACAAACTCGGCGTGACTTTTATGCCACAAATGGCGATTAACAGTGGTTTGTTAGAAGGTACGCAGCTGATTAGTCAGTCGCCGCAGAATGCTACCGCTTACCGTGATATCGGTGTGGCCTGGCGGCCAACGTCCAGCAAAGCGCGTAGTTATAAATTGATGGCAGCCTTGATTGCCGAAGTGCTGCAGCAAAAGTGTGTGGCTGATCCAGGAGTCTGAATCAGCTTTATTGACAGTAAATCAGGGGCGCTGGCGAAATTTGCTGAAGTACACCCGGTGTTCTTCAGCATGTTTATCGGGTAACAGATACAGTAGCAATAACGAGAAGAAGTTGAGCAGCGGCAACAAACCAAGCACTGCAAACAACCAGGGGCTATAACCTTTTTCGCTCGCCAACTGGTGACAATACCAGCTTAAGATAATCAGGCTACAACCAAACAACCATCCTGCAAACCATAAATCCATTTTACTGTTCCTGTTCTGGCATCCTGCCACTTGCATAGATGTGACTGATTATAGTTCAGCTATTGCTGATATAAAAAGCATTATTTAACAATCCAGCTGTGAATACCTATGTTCGGTAACATTGTTGCAGATCCACGCCTTGTTAGCCTTGGCAGCCAATTTGAGTTCAAAGGCGCAGCCAAGTACAATGGCGACCCTTTTTTCTAGTTTGTCAGTAAAGCGGACTATTTTATGCTACGTACCGATTTTTCCTTTGAGCTGCCGGAGCAGCTGATTGCCCGTTATCCTCAAGCTGAGCGTTCTGCCAGCCGGTTGTTAAAACTGAACCGCCACACCGGCGAACTGAACCATCAACATTTCACCGATATTCTTGCTGCGTTTAATGCTGGCGATTTGCTGGTATTTAACAATACCCGCGTCATTCCGGCACGGTTATTTGGCCAAAAAGCTTCCGGCGGCAAAGTCGAAGTGCTGGTGGAGCGGATTTTAGATACAAAGCGCTTTTTAGCCCATGTCCGCGCCAGTAAAGCGCCCAAAGCGGGCAATCTGCTGGTGCTGGAAAACGATGCCGAAGTCGAAATGGTGCAGCGCCATGGCGAGTTATTTGAGCTTCGCGTTACATCAGATGAGCCAGTGCTGGACATGCTGGAGCGCCTTGGTCATATGCCGCTGCCGCCTTATATCGACCGGCCGGATGCGGCTTCTGATCGTGAACGTTATCAAACCGTCTACAACCAAAAACCAGGCGCTGTTGCCGCGCCCACCGCTGGATTACATTTTGACCAGCCGCTATTGGATGCATTGCAGGCCAAAGGCGTGGAATTTGCCTTTGTTACTTTGCACGTTGGCGCTGGTACTTTTCAGCCGGTGCGGGTGGATAATGTGCTGGAACATCAAATGCATGCCGAATACATCGAAGTGCCGGCTGAGGTGGTGGACAAGGTCAACGCCTGTAAAGCACGTGGCAATAAAGTGATAGCGGTGGGGACCACTTCAGTGCGTTCGTTGGAATCGGCGGCGCAGTTTGCCAAGGCGCAGCAATTGCCGTTACAGCCTTATGCCGGTGATACCCGGATTTTTATCTACCCTGGTTATCAGTTTGCAGTGGTGGATGCGCTGATCACCAACTTCCATTTGCCGGAATCAACCTTGATTATGCTGGTGTCGGCCTTTAGCAGCCGTGATTTTGTGATGCAGGCTTATCAAACCGCTATCGCGGAGCAGTATCGGTTTTACTCCTACGGCGATGCGATGTTGATCCTGTAACCCGCCAATCTTTCTGCTACAATCGGCCGGTTTTTAATAGTGCTGGACTGTTTTTCCGGCCAAAGAGGTTAAAGTGAAATTTGAATTATTAACGACTGACGGCAAAGCCCGTCGTGGCCGGATGGTGTTTGACCGCGGTGTGGTTGAAACCCCAGCCTTTATGCCAGTAGGTACTTACGGTACTGTTAAAGGCATGACCCCGGAAGAACTTGACGCCACCGGCGCGCAGATTTGTCTCGGTAATACCTTCCACCTGATGCTGCGACCAGGCACTGAAATCATCAAAAAACACGGTGATTTACATGACTTTATGCAATGGCAGAAACCAATTCTGACTGACTCCGGCGGTTTTCAGGTGTTTAGCCTGGGTGAACTGCGCAAAATCAAAGAAGAAGGGGTGACCTTCCGCTCGCCACTGAATGGCGAAAAAATCTTTTTAACGCCAGAAAAATCGATGGAAGTACAAGCGGCGCTTGGCTCCGACATCGTGATGATTTTCGACGAATGTACGCCTTATCCAGCCACTGAAAAACAAGCCAAAAAATCGATGGAAATGTCACTGCGCTGGGCCAAACGTAGCAAAGATGCGCATGGTGATAATCCGTCAGCGTTGTTTGGTATTATTCAGGGCGGCATGTATCCAAATCTGCGGGACGTTTCATTGCAGGGCCTGGAAGACATTGGCTTTGATGGTTATGCCATCGGTGGTTTGTCGGTTGGCGAGCCAAAACATGAAATGATCAAAATCCTTAATCATACAGCTGACCAGTTACCAAAACATAAACCACGTTACCTGATGGGTGTCGGTAAGCCGGAAGATTTGGTGGAAGGGGTGCGTCGTGGCATCGATATGTTCGACTGCGTGATGCCAACCCGCAACGCCCGTAACGGTCATTTATTCGTCAATGCTGGCGTGATTAAGATCCGCAACGCCAAATATAAGGACGATATCGCACCTTTAGACGCAGAATGCGACTGTTACACTTGTAAAAGCTATTCGCGGTCATATTTACATCATCTGGACCGTTGCAACGAAATTCTCGGCGCACGCCTTAATACCATCCACAACCTGCGGCACTATCAAATTCTGATGCAAGGTTTACGCGATGCTATTGCTGCAGGTAAGCTGGACGCTTTTGTGGCAGACTTCTACCAGAAACGGGGTCTGCCGGTACCTGCTTTGGATGTGTTACCGCCGCTGCCGGCCGTTGAATCAGCTGCCGAAGTATCGTTAGAGGCGTCGACAGCAGCACCGATAGAATCACCAAAAGAATCGTAATTTTTAATTTTTAGTTTTTTAATTTAAGGGGACAACCATGAGTTTATTTATTTCGAATGCCTACGCGCAAACAGCTCCAGCCGGCGGCCAGCCAGGCGGCGGCCTTGACATGATCATCATGTTGGTGGCTTTTGGTCTGATTTTCTATTTCCTGATCTACCGTCCACAAGCCAAGCGGATGAAAGAGCATAAAAACCTGATGGCGGCGTTGGCTAAAGGTGATGAAGTACTGACCCAGGGCGGCTTGATTGGTCGCATCAGCAAAATTGCTGATGACAAAGATTTTGCGGTCATCGCGCTGAACGACACCACCGAAGTGACAGTTCAAAAAGGCGCTATCACCGCAGTGTTGCCAAAAGGCACCTTGAAGTCACTGTAAGCTAACTTAACCACAAGGATTATATTGTGTTAAACCAGAATTCAATCTGGCGTTATCTGTTAGTGTCGATGGTACTGTTGGTAAGTTTTATTTATGCCTTACCTAATCTTTACCCGAACGACCCGTCATTACAAATTAACGCCAGCCGTGGGGCTGAAATCAGCCAGGACGTTATCCCAAGCCTGCAAGCAGAGCTGACGAAGAAAAATATCGAACTGAAAAGTATTGCGATGGACAAAGGCCACATTCTGGCCCGCTTTAACAATACCGAAGATCAGTTAAAAGCCCGCGAAGCCGTCGAAGCTTTGTTAGGTGACAAATTTGTCATCGCGTTAAACCTGGCGCCAGCGACACCGGCCTGGTTAGACGCTATTGGTGCTGCACCGATGAAGCTGGGTCTGGATTTACGTGGTGGTGTGCACTTCATGATGGAAGTGGATATGAAAACCGCCATGGATAAAAACGTCAACGATTTGGTGCAGGTGTACCGGGTCGATTTGCGTACCGCCAAACTTCGTTATCGTTCAGTGACCGCCGATCTGGTGGGACAGAAAGTGAACATGTCATTCCGTACTGCCGAAGACGTCACCGCTGCTAAAGCACTGCTGAGCAAAAATGATCCGGATATGGAATTCAAAGAAACGGCTGACTTTGGTTTACAGGCCGGTTTCAGCGAAGCGCGCCTGAAAGCTTTACGTGAAGACGCTGTGGCACAAAACATTACCATCATCCGTAACCGGGTGAATGCGATTGGTGTGGCAGAACCTTTGGTCCAACGTCAGGGTGCTGAGCGGATCGTCGTGCAACTGCCAGGCATTCAGGATACCGCCCGTGCTAAAGAAATTCTGGGGGCAACTGCCACGCTGGAATTTCGGTTAGTTGATGAAAATGCTGACGTACAGAGCGCGGTTGCAGGCCGTGTGCCAGCCAGTTCGCAGTTGTTTGTTGACCGTAGTGGTCGGCCGGTGGTACTGCAAAAGCGGGTGATGTTAACGGGTAACCATATCGTTGGCGCCAATAGTGGCTTTGACGAAAACGGTCGGCCACAGGTTAATATCGATTTAGATGCCAAAGGCGGCTCGACCATTTCTGAAGTGACCAAAAATGCCATCGGCAAATCGATGGCGACGGTATTTATTGAGTACAAACCGACCAATAAAAAAGATCAAAATGGTAAAACCATTTTAGAGAAAAAAGAAGAAGTGGTGTCAGTGGCCACCATTCAGGCACGGCTTGGGCGCAGCTTCCGGATCACCGGTCTGGATGCACCGGGCGAAGCGCAAAACCTGGCGGTATTATTACGTGCCGGTGCGTTAATTGCGCCAATTCTGATTGTCGAAGAACGCACTGTTGGTCCAAGCCTGGGCCAGGAAAACATCGATCAGGGGATCAATGCGATCATCTGGGGTATGTTGACGGTCGTTATTTTTATGACCATCTATTACAAGTGGGTTGGTGTGGTCGCAAACCTGGCGTTGGCTTCCAACGTGGTGGTGTTGATTGGCGTGATGTCGATGGTGCCCGGTGCCACACTCACCTTGCCTGGTCTGGCGGGGATTGTGTTAACCATTGGTATGGCGATTGACGCCAACGTTTTGATTAACGAGCGGATCCGCGAAGAAATCTCTTTAGGCCGTTCGGTACAACAAGCCATCCATGAAGGTTATGACAGGGCATTTGCCACTATTGCCGACTCCAACATCACCACGTTCCTGGTCGCTTTGATCCTGTTTGGTGTGGGTACAGGTCCGGTGAAAGGTTTTGCTGTGATCCTTGCTATCGGTATCATTACTTCAGTATTTACTGCGGTCACGGTATCACGGGTGATGGTCAATATGATTTGGGGTAATGGCCGCAAAATCGACAAGCTGCCAATTTAAGGAACCACCATGAGACTTTTTAACTTTACATCAGCATTAGATTTCATGCGTTTGAAATGGTGGGCCATCGGATTTTCGACCTTCCTGGTTGTGGCGTCATTGGTGTCTATTTTCACCAAAGGCATCCACCTGGGGTTGGATTTCACCGGTGGTACTGTCATCGAGGTTGGGTTTGAGCAACAGGCCGACTTGGATAAAGTTCGGGACAGCCTGGCGAAAAATGGCTTTCCGGATGCCGTGGTGCAGTACTTTGGCAATACGACCGAAGTATTAATCCGGATTGCGCCGCGCGAAGATTTGCAAACAGCTGAAATCGGTACGCAAATTCTGGAAGCGATCAAACAGGTCGAGTCGGGAGAAGTGACCAACCGCCGGGTTGAAGTGGTGGGTGCGGCAGTTGGTGACGAACTAAAAGAAGATGGTTTCCTTGCCGTCATCAGTGCGTTTATCGGCATCATGCTTTATGTTGCGGCGCGTTTTGAATGGCGCTTCTCGGTGGGCGCTGTTGCAGCCTTGGTGCACGACGTCATTGTCACCATGGGCATGTTCTCCATTTTGGGTCTTGAATTTGACTTAACCGTATTGGCGGCCTTGCTGGCGCTGATTGGTTATTCGATTAACGATACCATCGTGGTCTTCGACCGCATCCGGGAAATGTTCCGTAAAATGCGGGACGCGACGGTAGAAGAGAGTATCAACGAAGCGATTACTTCGACCCTGAGTCGTACGACCATGACGTCTTTTACCACGGCATTAACACTGGTTGCTTTGTTCTTTATGGGCGGCGCGCTGATCCATAACTTTGCTGCTGCGTTGATTTTTGGTATTGCGATCGGTACTTATTCGTCAATTTACGTTGCGAGTTCTATCACTGTGATTCTCGGCGCCAGCCGTGAAGATTTGATGCCAACCGTGATTGAAAAAGAAGGCGAAGGTACACCGCCGGTCTAACTTGTGCTGCATGCCGGAGTCGGCGGTTCACGCGGACTCCGGTTATTTACCGCAGCAGAAAGTTAGTAGCAGAAAGTTGGTAGCAGAAAGTTGGTAGCAATAAGTTGGTAGCAGAGCCTTTGTCATAAAAAAGCTATTCGCGATTGTTGGAGCAATGACTATGAGTAAACAACATAACACGGGTTTTCTGGCGCTGGTGACGGATGCCAAAAGCCGGGTCAAAGAAATTACCATTGATGAATTCCAGCAACATCAACGGCCATCGGTGTTGATTGATGTGCGTGAAGACCGCGAATGGCAGGCCGGCCATTTACCGCAAGCCATGCATCTGGGCAAAGGTATTATTGAACGTGATATCGAAGCCGCAGTGCAGGACAAGCAACAAACCTTAGTGTTGTATTGTGGTGGTGGATTCCGCTCGGCGCTGGCTGCTGATGTGCTGCAAAAGATGGGTTATACCGACGTGCTGAGTCTGGCCGGCGGTTATTCGGCCTGGGTTAATGCCGGTTTGCCGTTGGAAAAGCCGTAACGTTGCAGGGCAGTAGAAAAACCGAATAAAAAAACCGCCAGTTGGCGGTTTTTTGTATTCTGACGCCTCGAACGGAGGCTACATCAGTTACTTCATTAATGAATCAGTTAAATGTGGACGCATGCCCTTGAGCATCGCCTGCAGCACTTTTGGGCTCGCTGCCACAATATTACCGCTCTTCATCTGGTTATTGCCACCGACGAAGTCGCTGACCAAACCACCGGCTTCACGCACAATCAATTCGCCCGCAGCGATATCCCATGGTTTTAAACCAATTTCCCAGAAACCATCAAAACGACCGGCAGCAACATAAGCCAAATCCAGTGCAGCAGAACCGGTGCGACGGATATCAGCAGCTTCGGTGAAGAAGGTTTTAAAGGTTTCAGTGTAAGCATCTAAATGGTGTTTATGTTTAAACGGGAAACCGGTCGCAAGGACGGTGCCGCCTAAATCTGGTAATGACGTCACGCGGATACGGCGACCATTTAACTGCGCGCCACCACCACGACTGGCGGTAAAGACTTCACCACGCAGCGGGTCAAAAATAACCGCTTGATCCAGCTTGCCGCGGTAACGCAGCGCGATAGAAACAGCGAAGTGGGGGATGCCTTTGATAAAGTTGGTGGTGCCATCAAGCGGGTCGATGACCCATTGGTAATCACTATTGTTGTTGGTGTATTCGCCACCTTCTTCCGCGATGATGTCATGATCCGGATATGACTTACGCAGAATATTGACGATGGCCTGTTCGGCTTCTTTGTCGACGTTGGTGACAAAGTCGTTGGTGCCTTTCTGAATGGACTGGACCATGTCCAGCTGACCACAAGCACGCGCGATAATATTGCCTGCGCCACGCGCAGCACGAACAGCGATGTTTAACATCGGATGCATAGGATTACCTTATTGTATAAAGAACAGTCAAAAGAGCGGCGCGTATTATATCGGCTGGGAGCCGAAAGTACAGGTTAATTTTTCAACCTTGTGTCAGCCGCTACATCAAAGCAGGATGTAGCAGAACAGCTTTCCCTGCTGGGAATGAAGGGAATTGCCGTAGATCTCAACTGTACGCCAGTTGATATTTTGTGCTCAGAGAACAGTTAATTGTGAAAATGGTCGCTTTCAAATGTAGTCTGCATCAAATTACTTTTTTCTGTAGGTAAAAAAGACTTAGTGTTCAAGTATGTCTCACCAATCTAAATATTATAATTTTCTATCTATTTGATATTTAATATTTTTAAATTTTATTTTTGATTTTAACTGAACTTCAGATTGAAGTTGATGACTTAAGCTACTATTTTAATGATTAGCCTGCAAATTCGAATGCAGGAAAAAGCTGAGATGGGAGGTCGACCTTGGATGCAAGTACCATTAATCACTTATTGCTGATTGGCGCGATTTTAGTCGCGGCCAGCATTATGGTGAGTTCAGTGGCCAATAAAATTGGCGTGCCTATTCTGGTGATATTTTTATCGGTTGGCATGATTGCCGGCGTCGATGGCCCTGGCGGTATTGCGTTTGACGACTACTCATTGTCGTATATGGTCAGTAACTTAGCCTTGGCGGTGATTCTGCTGGATGGTGGGATGCGCACCAATGCCCGCAGTTTCCGGGTGGCACTGACGCCTTCGTTATCTCTGGCAACTTTTGGTGTATTAATTACCGCTGGTTTAACCGGTGTTGCGGCGGCCTGGTTGTTTAACCTTGAATTATTGGAAGGTTTGCTGATCGGCGCTATTGTCGGTTCCACCGATGCCGCTGTGGTATTTAATTTGCTCAACGGTAAAGGCCTGAACGAGCGGGTCGGCGCGACGCTGGAAATAGAGTCGGGCAGTAACGACCCAATGGCGATGTTTTTAACTGTTACCTTAATTGCGATGCTGGCGAGTGGCCAAACGTCATTTGAATGGTCGGTGTTGGTCAGTCTGGTGCAACAATTTGGTATCGGTATTTTACTTGGCCTCGCCGGCGGCTGGGTGCTGCTGAAGCTCATCAACTCTATTCACATCGCCGATGGTTTGTACCCGTTGCTGGCGGTCAGTGGCGGTATTATTTTGTATGCGCTGTCTGGTGCTGTCGGTGGCAGCGGTATTTTGAGCGTGTACGTCTGTGGTCTGGTGCTTGGCAACCAAGCGATCCGTAACCGCCACGGTATTTTGCATATGTTTGATGGTTTGGCCTGGCTCAGCCAAATCGGGATGTTCCTGGTGCTTGGTTTATTGTTAACCCCAAGCGAGCTGTTACCGATTGCGGTACCGGCGCTGCTGTTGTCGTTGTGGATGATTTTGTTCGCGCGTCCGTTATCGGTGTTTATTGGGTTGCTGCCGTTTCGTGGCTTTAGCTTTAAAGAGCGGGCGTTTATTTCCTGGGTTGGCCTGCGTGGCGCGGTGCCGGTGATCCTGGCGGTGTTTCCGCTGATGGCCGGGCTACCCAATGCGCAACTGTTTTTTAATGTGGCGTTTTTTATTGTGCTGGTATCGTTGTTATTGCAGGGCACTACTTTGGGCTTTGCCGCACGTTTGGCGAAAGTGGTGATCCCACCAATGCCATCGCCAATTTCACGCGCCGGGATTGAAATTCAGCTAGCCAGCCAGTGGGAAATTTTTGTTTACCGCCTCAACGAAGACAAATGGTGCATCGGCAGTGAACTGCGCAGCCTGAATATGCCGGATAAAACCCGCATTGTGGCGCTGTTTCGTGACAATGTGCTGCTGCACCCTTCGGGCAGTACCAAACTGATGGCGGGCGATATTCTGTGTATTATCGGTCACGATGCCGACTTGCCGGTCCTCGGCCGGATGTTCAGCGAAACGCCACAACGTAACTTTGACTTTGAGTTTTTCGGCGATTTTATGCTGGATGGCGCCGCCAAACTTGATGATTTAGCGATGTTCTACACACTCGATTTAACCGAATGTGGCGACTGTGTCCAGCTCAATGAATTTATCGCGCAAAAACACGGTGGCAAGCTGGTCGTCGGCGATACGGTGTTATGGTCAGAGATGGTGTGGACAGTGGCAGAGCTGCAGGACGGTGAAATCAGCCGGGTTGGCGTGCGTCCGGTCACAACGGCTGGTGTGGAAACTGTGGTTTAAGCGGTTTTTGAGTGTGTCGGCAGCAATGAACATTGGCGGACAGCCTGCGGCGAGTCGCGCCCTACGGTTGGACATTCAATGATCCTTAGGGTGTGCTCGGCGCTGCCCATAGTGCGGTAAAGATAAACAAATTCATCACAGCATTAAAGAAGATATGGGACAGGATAGCGGGAGCGAGCGAATCGCTAGCCTTTCGAAGCCAGGCAAATAAGAGTGCTGTGACAAACATCAAGATGACCCAAATAGCTGCAGATGCCGGATAAAGTTCGAAGCCAGTTGCTGAGAGGACGAGTCCATGATGGCATAAATGCACAATTGCGAACAGACCGGCCTCTGCGATCGTGCTCTGCCAGGTAGAAAATTGTTGTTCCAGTGCGCGCTGCAACAAGCCCCGAAAGAAGATCTCCTCGCCAACCGGGCTAAAGATGATGGCCGGCAAGGTAAAAATCAGATACAGCTGCCACAATCCAAAGGATGTGGTATCGAAAGTCTGGCGATAACCATTGGCGATGCTCACAAACCAATTTTCCGGTGAGTTGCCGAACAGTGACATACCGATCAGGAAACAGACCGTGGCAGCGAGCACCCCGGTGCAGGCGCCAACGACGTAGAAGCTTGCGTTATTAGGTCGCCGCAGCCCGATTTGTCGTCGCCCGGTGGCGGTGAGCAGGATCCAGGGCAAAACTGCCATGACCAGAAATCCAACCGGCAGCAACCAACGCAGCGACGCTGAACCAAGAGTTCCTGCCGCTCGCATAAACAAAAAGACGATGCCGAGCACCAGTGCCAATATCCACAAATGACTCGACAGACCAAGCCAGACTGGCTTTACCGAAATCGGAAGTACAGCAGGTTTCATGATCCCTCTCTCCATGCACGACGGGATTAAACCCGCGAGATCCAAATTAAGATACATTTTTTGGCGCATTTAGTTTCATTAATTTAACTTTAAGTGAGCCCTAAATCAACCACTTCAGTGCGGTGCCAACAACCAATAGCGGGATCGCACCAAATGTGGTGACTGTGTTCAGCTCAATGGATTTATTGCCAAAAATACGGTGGTAAGGTGAGTTTAACTGGGTTGGCGTCCGGTGGAGTCCGGCAGGCGCGGAAACTGTGGTTTAAGCGGGTTTTGAATGTGTCGGCAGCAATGAACTTTGGCGGACTGCCTGCGGCGAGTCGCGCCCTACGGTTGAACGTGAAAAAAACATTGGCGGACTGCCTGCGGCGAGTCGC
>NZ_SACS01000015.1 GCF_004005945.1 Rheinheimera riviphila | reverse complement strand
GAGTACACATAAGGGTTGTTGGAGACCACAACGTTGATAGGTGAGGTGTGGAAGCGTAGTGATACGTTAAGCTAACTCATACTAATTGCCCGAGAGGCTTAACCATACAACGCCCAAGTTGTTTTGACGCGAAAGCGTATGAAAGTAAGACGTGCTTAAAACTACTATCAAGATTAAAAATCAAGCTTGTCTAAGTTAAAGAAGCTAAACAGTTTTTGCCTGGTGGCAATAGCGCTGTGGAACCACCTGAATCCATTCCGAACTCAGAAGTGAAACGCAGCTGCGACGATGGTAGTGTGGCAGATGCCATGCGAGAGTAGTACACCGCCAGGCTCCCAATCAGTCAAAAAGCCCGCTCAGTGAGCGGGCTTTTTGCATTTCCAGTAGGTGAAAATCTCTTCGTTGAAGCTCGCCACTCCTAAATTTAACTTTTTCGCTTCAATCTGCTGACCTGATCCAGTATTGTGATGCCACAATAAACAAAGGCTGACCATACAGCCGGAAGCAACTCCAGGGTTAACCATGTCCGATTTTATTGAAGTGTATGACGATGCACTCAGTGCTGAGCTTTGTGCTCAGCTTATCTCAGCTTTTGACCACAGTCCCCATCTGACGGCAGGCCGCACCGGTGGTGGTGTTGATACCACTAAAAAAATCAGTACGGATTTATATCTGAACGAATATCCGGAATATTTACCGTTATTACAGCAAGTATGGGCCACCACCACGCGTTATGCCGTTGAATACTTTAAGAAATACCATTTTGCCCTGATAGCACCGGTGGCTCTGACTGTGCAACATCCAAAAACTGGCCAGCCAGTGGCGTTGACGCATGAGAATTATCCGGAAATAGCTGCCGATAAAACTGAAGATTTTATGAAGGTGTTGTATCGGATGGGGCCTATTCAGGCGCAGAAATATCAAGCGGGACTTGGCAATTACAATTATTGGCACTGTGAAGTGTATCCACAGGCGCCTTTAAATGAGCCTTTGCATCGTACCTTGTTGTTTATGTTCTATTTAAATGACGTGGCAGAAGGCGGGCAGACCGAATTTTATTATCAGCAAAAAGCAATTTCACCAAAAGCTGGTCGGATGGTGATAGCACCAGCTTATTTTACCCACACCCACCGTGGTTGTGTGCCGGTTTCGAATGATAAGTACATCTTAACCAGCTGGATTTTGCTGAATCGCGCTGAACAGCTTTATCAGGCTCCGGGCTAACGAATAATTGCCGATCAGAGGGCTGATCGGCAATTATTTTGTAGCAGAAGCAGATTCAACCCTACCCGGCAGCATGGCTCACCGCTAAAATCATCTTCAGATGCGGAATATCATCTTCCAGATAAGGTTCACTGGCGGATACAAAACCCATACTTTCGTAAAAGCGTTGCAGATAACACTGCGCAGAAATATGGATATCAAGCCCAGGCCAACCTTCTTTGGCAGTAGCGATTGCTTTGGCCACCAACACTTCACCAAGCCCTAAGCGACGGGCGGTTTGGGCGACGCAAACACGTCCGACCCCAGGCGCACCAGCAAAACTGACATCTGGCGGTAAAATACGGGCATAAGCTAAGATTTTACCGGCCTTTTTCAGCAAGATATGTCGGGTTTCCGGGTGTAAATCTTTGTCGTCAAGTTCCGGATAAGGGCAATTCTGCTCTACCACAAACACATCCACCCGCAATTGCAACAAGGCGTATAACGTATAAGTGTCCAGATCGTTAAACCGGACTATGTCCCATTCCATCATCGTACTGCCCATCCCATCTTGTTGTTTCCCATACTATACCAGAGCGTTGTCGGCGTTACCTAGCATGAAACGACACCGCCACGGCTTCAGTCTGAAATCACCACCAGCAACGCTGCGAAGTGATTGTCTTAATTATGTCAGCTACTTGTCCTGATTTTGTCACTGTTCTATCACTGACCTGACATCTGCAGCGTTTGTAATACCGGCGGGAAAATTACAATGAAACCAAGCCAATTGGAGCTCGCATGCAGAACAACACCGGTTTTGAAATTGATAACAGCGGCATTGATCCGCAAACAAACTTTTCAGCGAATGCTGAATTCGCTGATATTTTAGCGGCGAATATGCAGCGTCGTAGTTTTCTAAAAGGTAGCTTGGGCACCGCAGTAGCGACGATGTTTGGCGGTAGTTTAATTGGCTGTAACAGCAGCAGTTCACCAGCGCCTATCGCTTTGCCTGCCGCAGTGCAGCCACCTCCAGCACCAGTATTGATGGGTTTTAATGCTATTGCGACTAACCGCCTTGATACTATTACCGTGCCTGATGGTTACACCGCGCGTTCTTTTTTGCCGATGGGTACACCATTGACCGGCAATTACCCGGCCTATCGCGAAGGGGGGACTAATACTGGCGCCGAGATGGAACAACAAGTTGGCGCGCATCATGACGGCATGCATTTTTTTCCATTGGATGCCCGCACGACCGGTAACAATAGCGCCGAAGGTTTATTGGTGTTTAACCACGAATATTGTGAACCAGCCACTTTGCACCAGAATGGCCCGACTGGCTTACCTCGTCCGGCAGACGAAGTTCGCAAAGAAGTTGCGGCACACGGCGTCACTGTTGCGCACGTCAAAAAAGACGCCAGTGGTCAGTTCCAACTGGTGCAGGGCAGCCCACTGAATCGCCGGATCACCGGTGCAACGCCAATGGATATCAGTGGCCCAGCCCGTGGTCATGCCAAAATGGTCACCAAATACAGCACCGACGGCACCCGCACCCGCGGCACCTTAAATAACTGTGGTAATGGGTATACGCCGTGGGGCACATACCTGACGGCCGAAGAAAACTGGGCCGGTTATTTCGCCAATACTGATGCGGCGCAGCCACGTGAACATAAACGTTACGGTGTCGCGACCAAAACCAGTCGTTATGGCTGGGAAACTGCCGATTCTGGTGCCGATCAGTACCAACGTTTTAATGCCTCGACCATTGCAACCGATGCCGATCGTGATTATCGCAACGAGCCAAATACCTTTGGTTGGATTGTCGAAATTGACCCTTTTAACCCAGATAGCGTGCCACAAAAACGCACGGCCTTAGGCCGGTTTGGTCATGAAGGTGTGGTGTTCGCGCCAGTAGTCGAGGGTAAGCCGGTGGTGTTTTATTCCGGTGACGACTCTACTTTTGAATACATCTACAAATATGTGTCCAAAGCACCTTATTACAAAGCCACGGCCGGCGGCCATTTATTGAATGACGGTACTTTGTATGTCGCCAAATTTAACGCCGATGGCAGCGGTGAATGGCTGGCGCTCGATTACAACTCTGAAACCTTCCGCGCTAAAGCCCTGGCGGCCAACGTCGAATTTAGCAGTCAGGCTGATGTGCTGATTAATACCCGTCTGGCAGCCGATGTTGCTGGCGCCACCAAAATGGACCGTCCGGAGTGGGGCGCAGTACATCCACAAAGCGGCGAAGTGTATTTCACTTTGACCAATAATACTGCCCGTACTGCAGCGCAAATAGATGCCGCGAATCCAAGAGCTGCAAATGCTACCGGCCATATTATCCGCTGGCGTGAACGTTCTGCCACCGCTGCCTTTGACTGGGATATTTTTATGCTGGCCGGTGATGTGGGTACCGCAACGCCTGGTACCGATTTAAAATTAACCGCCGACAACCACCTGGCAAGTCCGGATGGCCTGGCGTTTGATAAAAATGGTTTGCTCTGGATCCAGACCGATATGAGCGGTTCGCAGCAAGGCACTGGCCCTTATGGCAACAACCAAATGGTGGTGGCTGACGCTAAAACCCGTAAATTAAAGCGGTTTTTGGTCGGGCCAATTGATTGTGAAGTGACAGGTATTAGCTGGACGCCGGATATGAAAACGATGTTCGTCAATATCCAGCATCCGGGCGACCGTTCAACTGTCACGAAGTTAACCAGTACCTGGCCAGCGAATGACAGCACCAGTCGGCCACGTTCGGCGACCGTGATTGTCACCAAAAACGATGGTGGCGTAATTGGTTCGTAATTGCTGACCTAACCGTTAGACTTTAAATGCCGGCTGAACGTCGGCATTTTTATTTAAGGCCTTCCTGAAATATAAACCCAGATCATTGCTGGTCGGAACAGGCGTAGCCGCGTATAATTTGCGCAAATTGCCGGCGCCTGAAAATGCTCAGGTTCCCAATAGCCCGGTTGCATTGCCGCTTTAACGTCAGATTTTGAAATTCATGAGTTTAAAAAAGTTTGCCCTCTATAAATTAGTTCTGCTGGCGCTGGTCATGGTATCGGTGGTGCTGAGCTACATTCCTGATCTGCCTTATCACGTGCCGACTGCCGACACCGCCGCCCAAAATTTCCATGTGATTGAATTTGATGATCATGGCGAAGCGCATTTACCAGCACAATGGCAGAGCCTGCACCAACGAATTACCCAAACCTATGTTGGACCAGCGCCGGAACTGGTGATTTTTATCCACGGCTGGCACCACAGTGCCAAACCTGATGACGACAACTTCGTCGCTTTTCAGAACTTTTACCAGCAAATGGCCACCAATGACCCACAACGTAATCTGCTCGGGCTGTATGTCGGCTGGCGTGGTGACAAATATGATCCACTGTTCCTCGATGGCTCCACCGATGCTGATAGCCAGGTGGAACCTTTAGATTTTCCAACGATTTATCAGCGCAAAACGGTGGCCAAACGCATTGGTCAGAAAGGATTGAGTCAGTTGCTGGATGAGCTTGATGTGTTGGTAGAACAACGCAAATTACAGCGTTATGTGTTGGTCGGGCATAGCCTCGGCGGTGCTATTGCCTTGCATGCCAGTAAAGATCGGATCAAAACCGCGATTGAGCGCCAGCAGGACAACCCAAATTTGTTTATTTTGTTGAATCCGGCAGTCAACGCCCGTGAATACCGACCGCTGGACAGTCTGCTCAGTATCGATCGGCAAAAACCTTCGATGGTGGTGCTGCAATCCAAAGGGGATTTTGCGCTCAAAGAAGCGTTTACCTGGCTAAAGGATGGCGAACGCGCGGTGGGGAATTCCTGGGCCATTACCCATGACATTGATAAATGCCCGGCGGGTAATTGTCAGACGCCACTGAAAATGCCCGCTGCTTTGCTGGAACATGATCAGAAGCCTGGTTGCATGATGACGCTGGATCGCTCCGGCTGGAAAGTTCGCGCCAGATTGCAGGCACGACGCACAGTGCAAAGCTGCCCCGATGCTAATATGCAGGCGGTGTGGGTGCTGGCCGTTTCCGATGACATTATTTCTGGCCATAACGGTATTCTGACACCGGACCATGGCAAAGCGTTGTCGGAAGTGATGAGTATGATTGATTTGTATCGCAATCAGCTGCCGGCTGATGCGGTGAAACAAGCGCAGCAGCTGCGATTACTGGAGCAGCAGGCTGAAGCTTCTTTTTCAGTTGATGACAATCCGGTTGCAGAGAGTTCTGCAGCGCAGACTTCGCCAGCTGTGGCGGCTGATCAGTACTAATCCTGAATTAATGCTGTAAAATCAACACCGTACCCAGCACCGTCAATAAAGCACCTAACCAGGCACCGATGGCCGGGCGACGGCGATATACCAGCCACAACAGCGGCAATACCACCACCGGGCTCACCGACGACAACATCGCGACAATACCGGCATCTCCATCTTTTAACGCCTGTAAAATCAGCGTCATGCCAATGCCCATCGACAGCAGCGCATTAAAAGCGACCATCGCCAGCACTTTTCTAGTTAGCGGCAAATAACTGCGCGCGACTTTAAAACCCAGCCAGAGCAACACTAAATGGCAGCAAAGCGCTGTGGTCATCCGCACCGCCGAAGCTGCAATGGCGTCGATATCGGTTTCCATCAGTGGCTTGAGCATCAGCGTCGATACCGCCTGGCATAAAGCCGACAGCAAACCTAAGCCAATGCCAATGCCCAGTTGATGGCTGCTGGTTTCCCAATGATGCTGTTCCGCCGCGCGTTTGCCAAATAAGATCGCACTCATCACGCCGCTGACTAATAAACCGGAACCAAGCAGCGTCCAGCCCCAAATCGTTTCGCCCAAAAACAGATAAGCCAGCACCGCCGAAAACAAGGCATGGGTGGCGAATAACACCCCGGCGCGGCGCGGTCCTAAGCGGTTCATCGACGCAAAAAGTGCGGTGTCGCCAATCAAAATGCCGATGATGCCGGACAGCGCCAATAGCCACAGTTTATCGGGTGGCAGGGTTTGCCAGCTGCCAGCGTAAATGGCGACCGACCATAACAGCACACTGGCACAGGCCATCCGCCAACGGGTAAAAGCAAAAGCGCCGAGATGCGCCGATGCCGGGGCTGAAATTAAACTGCCAATTGCCCAGCATACTGCCGCACCAAGCGCCATCCATTCATAACTTATGGCAAAACTCACAGCGATCCTTAGTCAGCGCGGTCCGGCGCTTCATCAAATAATCCAGAAGATAAATAACGATCACCGCGGTCGCAGATGATTGCCACAATCACTGCGCCCGGCTGTTGTTCCGCCAGTTTGATCGCAGCAAATACCGCGCCGCCGGAACTGACTCCGGCGCAAATGCCTTCAACCCGCGCTAACTGCCGGGTCGTGGCGACCGCATCGGTTTCGCTGACATCGATCACCTGATCAACCCGTTCTTTTTGATAAAAACCCGGCAGGTAAGCTTCAGGCCAGCGCCGGATCCCCGGGATAGAACTGCCTTCTGATGGCTGTAAACCAATGATCTGAATCGCCGGATTTTGTGCTTTTAAAAAAGTCGACACACCCATAATGGTACCGGTAGTGCCCATACTGGAGACGAAATGTGTGACAAGGCCTCGACTTTGCTGCCAGATCTCTGGCCCGGTACTGCCAAGATGAGCCGCCGGATTATCCGGGTTATTAAATTGGTCCAGCACTATGCCCTGGCCTTGCGCTTGCATCTGCAAGGCCAAATCGCGGGCACCTTCCATGCCTTGGGCTTTGCTAACCAGAATTAACTCAGCGCCATAAGCCTGCATCGAGGCTTTGCGCTCGCTGGTGGCGTTGTCCGGCATGATCAAAATCATCCGGTAGCCTTTAATCGCCGCCGCCATCGCCAGCGCAATACCAGTGTTGCCGCTCGTCGCTTCGATGATGGTATCGCCGGGTTTGATGTGGCCGCGCAGTTCAGCCTGCACAATCATATTCAGTGCTGGCCGGTCTTTCACTGAACCTGCCGGATTGTTGCCTTCGAGTTTCAACAGCACCGTGCTTTGGGTGTGCGCGGCCAGCCGCTGTAATTTCACCAGTGGCGTATTGCCGACAAAAGCTTCGATGGTTGGGAAATCAGGTCGTAAATCAGTTTCAGACATGGGCAACTCCGGACGGGCGGTGGGCGCTTAGTGTACCGGAAGTCGGGGGGCGCTACAAAATTTGCTGCTCACCACCCGCTGATTCTCAACTGCCATAGAATTTATTCGGTCGAAGACAACCGCTGCAAATTATCGACAATCACTGCGCAGGCGATACCGACGTTCAGCGATTCGGCGTCACCAAAAGCTGGAATAGTGATGCGGCGGCTGATCAAGGGTTCAAGTTCGTTGCTGATGCCATTGGCTTCATTGCCGAGCACGATAAAACCACCGCTGCTGGCCAGTTGCAGCTGATGCACTGATTCACCACCAAGATAAGCGCCAAATACCGGCTGGCGGACTTTGCCCAGCACTTCAGCCAGTGGTTGATAATGCAGTTTTACCCGTAAAAACGAGCCTTTGGCGCTGGCGATCACTTTAGGATTAAAGGCGTCGACGGTATCGGTGGAACATAAAATATGGCCGATACCGTACCAGTCGGCGATGCGGATAATAGTGCCGAGATTGCCCGGATCGTTGATCTGATCCAGTACCAATACCCAATCACCGTTTTGTTCGGCAAATGGCGCGTAGTGCGGTAATTCCACCACCGCGATGGCGGCGTTGTTGCTGGTAAAGGTGCCGACTTGTTCTAATTCGCTAGCGGTGCATGGATGCGCCAGTTCAGCGGCGATCGCAGCGTCTGGATGACGGCCCAGAAAATCAGCAGTACCAAACAAAGCTTTCACTGGCCAGCCGGACGCCAGCACTTCCATTACCGCTTTTTCGCCTTCGACAAAAAACAGTTGTTCGGCTTTGCGGAATTTTTTTAAATGAAGGGATTTAATGAGCTTGGCCCATTTTTGACTAATCATCGGTTGTCCTGCAGCTGGAAAAAGTACGGACGCTCGGCGCGTCCGTGATCTGAATATCTGGCAGTGTAGCTGGTGCTTTTACAAATCGCAGCAGAATTTCGCTGCGCTTATTGGCTCATCAGTTGCCGCTAGTTGCGACGAAACACCTGTTTGCCGCCGACATAAGTCTGCAGCACCTGCGTCTGCCAGATTTGTTCTGGTGGCACTTGGGTGAGGTCGTGGTCAATCAGAATAAAATCCGCCCACATGCCGGGCTGCAAACTACCCATGGCTTTTTCCTGATAAGCGCCATAGGCTGCGTCTGTGGTAAATGAGCGCAAGGCCTCAGTCACCGTCAGTTTTTGCTCGGGCAGCCAGCCGCCAACCGGTTGGTTCTGTTGATCCTGACGGGTCACAGCTGCGTGCAGGCCATGGAATGGATTGGCAAGTTCGACCGGATAATCGGAACCACCAACAATAATACTTCCTTGATCTACAAAACTCCGCCAGGCATAAGCACCACGCAAACGGGCGACACCCAAGCGGTCACCGGCCATATTTTTATCGGAGGTAGCATGGGTTGGCTGCATTGATGGCAACACCTGCAGTTTGGCAAAACGGGGAATATCCACCGGTGCAACAATTTGCGCATGCTCGACCCGATGGCGACCAGCCTGGCGATCTTTATCGCTGACCAGCAGTTCAAAACGGTCCAGCACCAACCGGTTGGCATAATCACCAATGGCGTGCACGTTGGCCTGAAAACCAGCGTTGATGGTCATTTTCATCAGCTGCGTTAACGCATCAGGCTGGGTCACCAGTAAACCCCGTTCTTTGGCTTTGTCGCTGTAATCAGCCAGCAAAGCGGCACCGCGGCTGCCGAGCGCGCCATCGCCGTAAATTTTCACTGAACGTACATCCAGCACATCGGTTGGATCGTCAATCGGGCCTGCTTGCAGCCATTTTTGTAACATCGGATCAGTGGCAGATAACATGGCATAAATACGCAGCGGAATTTTTTGTTGTTGCTGTAACGTCTGGTACGACGCCAGATTGGCCGCATCTACACCGGCATCATGGGTACTGGTAATGCCAAGTGCCAGCAGATGTTCAAAAGCAGCAGTTAGTGCGGCCTGGCGTTCAGCTTCGTTTTGTTGGGGGATTTTCTTTTCCAGCAAACCCATGGCGTTATCGATTAACACGCCGGTTGGATTGCCTTTGTCATCCCGCAAAATTTGCCCACCCGGTGGGTCGATACTTTCTTTGGTGATGCCCGCTAGTTGTAAGGCTTTGCTGTTGGCCCAACCGGCATGGCCGTCGACGCGGCTCAGCCAAACCGGTTTATCGTTGATTTCTTCATCAAGTAAGGTGGTGCTGGGGAATTGCTGCGTTGGCCATAACACCTGATTCCAGCCACGGCCTAAAATCCACTGTGCCTGGGGCTGGGTTTTGGCAAAGGCCGCGACTTTGGCCACCGCTTGTGCTTCACTGCTGCTGGTGCGAAGGTCAACCTGCGCCAGGTTTTGGCCGAGTCCCAGTACATGACCATGGCCGTCAATTAAGCCTGGCAACAGGGTTTTGCCCTGACCATCAATCACTTTTGCATTTGGGTAGTTTTTGGCGAGGTTGGCATCACCCCGCGCTAGCACTTTGCCGGTGACGTCATCGAATACCAGGCTTTGAAACGGCACTAATGTGCGTTTTTCATCAAAACCATAACCTTGAATCTGACTGACCACCACCGGAGCGGCGAGGGCGGGTGTTGCGGTGACGACCGTCAGCAACACCGCCTGATAAACGCGGGACAACAACATAACAAACTCCATATTCCTGGGACCTAAACCCGCCATCATTGCTGATGTTGGGAATGGATGGCGGGCGCCAGGTGTTGGAGTTTTCCAACTTTATCGGTATTTCTTTTTCGCCTTACGCGCCCGTTCTTTTTCGCGCTCCGCTTTTTCTTTTTCGATGCGGGCTTGTTCTAACTTAGCATCGGCTAATTCTTGTGTCACCATATCCGGCGTTTCCAGGCTGACCGGGCCGAATAAACCGGCACGCAATTCTGTAATCAAAATTGTACCTGCCTTGGTTAAATCGACGATGCCACCTTTCACCATACAACCACGGCGCTGGCCAATGGCATCCAGCAAAGCTAAGTCATTTTCCGGCTGCTCGCTCAGTTGATACCGCGCCATCACCTGCTGTGGATAGGCTTTGAGTAAATAATCGGCGGCGAACATGGCGATATCAGCGTAATCAAAGGCGGTATCTTTAATGCCGCCAGTGACGGCTAAGCGGTAACCACAGCTGGCTGGGCTCAGTTTTGGCCATAAAAAGCCCGGCGTGTCGGTCAGAATGACGTTGTTATCCAGTTTGATCCGCTGCTGCGCTTTGGTCACACCCGCTTCGTTGCCGGTTTTGGCAATAATTCGTCCGGCTAAAGTATTGATCAGCGTTGATTTTCCGACGTTTGGGATCCCCATAATCATCGCGCGGGCACCACGGACGTCGAAGTTGCGATCGGGTAATAATTCGGTGCAAAGGTCTAATAAAGCGCGGATTTGACCCGGATCTTGTTGGCTGATTGGAATGGCTTTCACGCCGGATTGCCGCTCAAAATGCTCTTGCCATAACTTGGTGATCGCCGGATCGGCTAAATCGGCTTTATTCAGCACCTTGATACAAGGCGTATCCCCACGCAGTTCCGGCACCAAAGGGTTTTCGCTGGAAAATGGAATGCGGGCATCAATCATTTCAATAATGACATCGACCTGCGGCATCACTTCGGCGATTTCTTTGCGCGCCTTGTGCATGTGTCCTGGAAACCAGTTAATAGACATAACAAACCCTTGTGACACCAGACCCGAAGGTTCTGGCAAAAATACCAAACAGAATGCTGCTAGTTTACCTTGATTGGCTGCTCGCGGCCGGTTTTTTTAGCAAGTCACAGGCTGCTGCGGCCTGATTTTTGAGTGGCTGGGTATGACAAAGAATGCTGCCTGCGATGGATTTTGCTAAATTCAGCAGCACGATCTAACCGAACTGTTGAATTTGTTACATTTTTGACAGTCTGAGCCTGCGAAACCAGCGTATCATCTGCTGGACTTAACCTGCGCGCATCATCACAAGGAGTTTGTTCCGCATGACTTTAGTATCTGCCAAATCGATTTTTCCAGGTATGTTGTCTGGAACAGCCTTGAGCCTGCTGGCATTTTTCAGCGGCAGTTGTTTTGCCACCGCTTTTCAAACCCAGCAAGTGAAGCTGGATCACCCGGCCAATGGTCATCTGTTAAAACTCAAAGACAACCCGCTGTTATTGGTGTCTGGCCACAACACCGAACATCGGTGGCTTAGTCAGGTCGAATTAAATTCGCTGCAAGCCAGTCAAATCGCCATTCCGACCACGGCGCAGTTTTTTGATCAAGCAAGCATTGCCGGTCAAAGCGGTAGTCAGTTGGTCAGTTTAACCACCGAAGGTGTGGCGCATTACAATCACACCGAAAAACGTTGGCGCAAGTTGCTGACCAGCAGCTCTTTGTATCGGGTGGTTGATACTAAAAGATTGCGCCATCTCGAATTCAGCCATGATTTGAATAACGACCAACTCTCGGACTTTTTATTGCCGGATTTTAATGGTTATCAGCTGTGGCTACAGCAAGTCGATGGTAAATTTCGCCATTTCGAACTGACCATCGACAGCCAGATGCAGGCGTTTGATGAAGATCCTACTTATATTGCCCGCAAGCCATGGCTGGTTGATTTGAACCTCGATGGTCGTACCGATATCGCTTTTGCCAAAGATGACAGCTTGCAGGTGTTTTTGCAGCAAGCGGATGGCAGTTTTCCAACGACGCCGACAGCGTTGGCGCTGGGCGTAGGTCTGACTCCGGACAATCAGGCCCAACTGCGCGGTGGCGATGGTCGCAGTTTTAAAGGTTTGGTCATTACCAGATTGCAGCGGCTGGCGGATATTAACGGCGATGCTGTTGTCGATTTGGTGGTGCAACAGCAGCAATATGTAGATGCGATGGAGCAAAACTACAGCTACCACATTCACTACGGCCAAAAAGGCGCGACAGGCGTTAGCTTCCAGCCAAAACCAAATCAGACGATCAGCACCTCCGGCGTGCAATTTGATGTCAAATTTGTTGATTTAGACAACGACAACCGCGTCGATTTTTATACACCAGCGGCTCATATTGGCGTGCGTTCGATTATCCGCGCTTTGGTGGCGGGCACCGCCAATGTCGAACTGCAGTTTTATAAACAACAGGCCGACGGTAGTTTTGGCAGTCAGCCGGTGTATAGCCAGGATGTGACGGTGGAGATCAGTATCGGCAGTGGCCAGGTCAATATGCCTCTGGCGACAGTGCTGAAAAACGCCGCTGGTGTGGCCAGTCTGGTGGTTGGTGACGGTGAAGATACCCTGCGGACTTTTGCGCCGGCGTCGGCAAAATTATTCAGCGATAAAAGCACAAAGCAGCAACAAGCGATGCCCAAACGCGGCATGGATGCGTTGGCGGTGGATTTAAACGACGATGGTAAAGAAGATTTGGTATTGCCTTTTACCAGTCAGGAAGTGACGCCTGAACTGACGAACCAACTGCAGCTGCTGATCCAACAATGACCTTGAGTGTGCTGCCGGTTTTTTTGCAGCCGTTGCTGGCATGGCTGTCGACGCCACGTCGTTTATTGCAGCTGCGAATTGTTCTATTGCTCGGCGCGGGCTGGTCGCTGCTGGCGCCATTGTCGGCGTTAATTGCGCAAGTTTTGTCCTCTACCTTCAGCCGCCCTGATGCGGTGATTGTTGCCAGTTTTGTTGGACCACTGTGCTGTTTATGTCTGGTGTTGCTGGGGTTATGGCCAAAACGGTTGCGCTGGGTGCTGGCGGCTTTGCTGCTGTTAAGCTGCTTATTGCAGTTTAGCGTCGGAGGCGTGCTGTGAACGGTTTTGTGCAGCGGTTAAAACAGCTACATTTGCTGCTGGGTTTGTTGGTAGGCTGGTTATTGCTGTTAATTATCTTCACCGGCAGTTTGAGTTTTTACCGGGCAGAACTGGATAATATTCAGTTGTTTAAGTTTGATGGTGCGCCGGAGTTTACGTCTACCAGCGCTGCCACTGCCAACAGTGTCGCGTTAGCTCAAGCATTTTTGACGCAGCAGGCGCCAGCTGCGACCCAGTGGTATATCGAGTTACCACAACAGCGTAAACCTTATCTGACGTTGCACTGGCTGCAAGCAGCCATGAGCGGGCAAGGAGCGACTGGTCAGGGTAATTCGCAGCTTTATCAACAACTGCTCGATGCCAAAACCGGTGTGCCAATCACCGAAGCATTGCCCATCAAATTTGGCGCCACCGACCATCAACTCGGTGGTTTATTTTTCCAGCTGCATTACAACTTACTGCAGCTGTTTGGCCCAATCAGTCGCAGTCTGGTGGCGTATCTGGCGCTATTGTGGTTGTTGCTCTCCATCGCCGGATTGCTGAGTTTACGTGGCCGCTGGCGGACTTTGTGGCAGATTAAACCCTCTCCTTCGAACCCGGAAACAGCCCGAACCTTAAGACACAATCAGCTGGCGGTTCTAACCTTGCCGTTTGCATTGCTGTTTGCCAGCAGTGGCTGGTTAACCCAGATGTTTAGCGATAACAGTGCGCCGCAACGCCAACTCTATCCGGATAATCCTTATCAGTTTTATGCCGAATTATTTCCACCAGCACAGCCGTTTGCCGGTGCGAGGCAAGACGATCCGGCGCCATTGCCGAATTTGGCAGCTTTGGTAATCACAGCAGAACAACAGCTCGGACGACCAGTGGGTAAAATCAGTCTGACATTGCCTGGAACAGCCCAAAGCACCGTGCTGCTGAGCGGTAGTGCAGCGGCGCAGATCAGTAACCAGTTACCGAATGTCCTGTTTAGGTTTGACGCTTCAGGCTGGCAACAACATCAACAACATCAACAACATCAACAACATCCATCAGAAGAAGCCGCGCCTGTTGCGGCGAGCTTGTCGCCAATCGCCCAAATCCGTAGTGTCTGGTACGGCTTGCATCAATCGCTTTATGCTGCATCCTGGTTACGCTTTGGTTTGTTTCTTTCCGGCATATTGTGCTGCTGGATGATCTGGCTGGGCCTGTGTAGTTGGTTGCAACGTCAGAGCGCAACTTATTGGCGACAGATAGTCTTGCCTGGAACAGTCGTGGCTTTCGCCTCGTTCGTCTTCGGCTGTGCTTTATTGATTGCGATGCAACTGTTATCGCACAAGCTGCTAACAGGATATTCGTTGCTTCAGCAACTGCTGATGTTCACTGTTGGCACTGCACTATTGTTGTTTTCTAGCCGCTGGCTACGAATAAAACCAAGCTGAACCGAATACCGACGAAGGACAATCGGTATTTTATGCAGATGCTATATTTCTTTTGGTTATACCGAATGCGTTTTTGATTCTTTTTATCCCTGCCAATTTGCATTAGTCTGGCACTCATATAACTGGGTGTTCAGACGTCTGAATATCTGAAAGTGAGTTTTTGCTTGAACTGCTCTGTTACAGACAGAATGCTCAATCTACCCACGACACCAGAGCACAACCAATCGCATGGGGTTTATCTTGGCCTTTTTTTCGAAACGTAAAAAATCGGTTTTACCAGGTTTTGGCCTGTCGATGGGCTTTAGTATTTTTTACTTAAGCCTGATCGTATTTTTACCGCTGTCGGCGCTGGTGTTAAAAACTTTTGAGCTGAGCCTGGACGAATTCTGGCAAGTGGTGGCGAGTGAGCGGGCGATTGCCAGTTATCGCTTAACCTTTGGGGCGTCTTTTGTCGCGGCATCGATTAATTTAGTCTTTGGTTTATTGGTAGCCTGGGTGCTGGTGCGCTACAGCTTTCCCGGTAAAAAAGTCATTGATGCGCTGGTCGATTTACCTTTTGCTTTGCCGACCGCCGTTGCCGGTATTGCATTGACTGCCTTGTATGCGCCGAACGGCTGGATTGGCCAGTTTTTCCATGCTGCCGGCATTAAAGTGGCGTATTCGGCTTTTGGGGTAACGTTGGCCCTGGTGTTTATCGGCCTGCCGTTTGTGGTGCGCACAGTACAACCAGTGCTGGAAGATGTTGAAAAAGAACTGGAAGAAGCCGCTGCCAGCCTTGGTGCCAACCGCTTACAAACTTTTTGCCGGGTAATTTTTCCGGCGTTATTGCCATCCTTGCTGACCGGTTTTGCGCTGGCCTTTGCCCGCGCCATTGGTGAATATGGTTCAGTGGTGTTTATCAGCGGTAATATGCCGTTTAAAACTGAAATCACCCCGCTATTAATTATGACCCGGCTGGAGCAGTTTGATTACGCTGGTGCTGCGGCACTTGGTACGGTGATGCTGCTGATTTCATTCCTGTTATTGTTATTGATCAACCTGTTGCAACACTGGAGCAACCATCGGCACGGAGGTGCAAAATGAGTTCAGTTGTGATAGATAACACCAACAGTACAGCTCGCATCACCATCCGCCAGGCCACTGCTGAGCCGTTGTGGCTAAAAGTGTTGCTGACAACGCTGGCTTTAAGTTTTCTCACACTGTTTTTATTGCTGCCGCTGGTGATCGTGTTTGGCGAAGCTTTTGCCAAAGGCTGGCAGGTGTATGTCGCCTCCATTACCGAACCTGCAGCGGCGCACGCGATTAAACTGACGTTGCTGGCGGCTGCAATCGCGGTGCCTTGCAACGTGATTTTCGGTTTGGGTGCCAGCTGGGCCATCGCCAAATTCCAGTTTCGCGGCAAACAGCTGCTGATCACTTTGATTGATTTACCGATTGCAGTGTCGCCAGTGATCGCCGGTTTGTGTTTTATGTTGTTATTTGGCGCCCGCGGCTGGTGGGGCGAATGGCTGAATGATCACGATTTTGCAGTGATGTTTGCCGTACCTGGCATCGTGCTGGCGACCATTTTTATCACTTTTCCGTTTGTGGCGCGTGAGCTGATCCCGCTGATGCAGGAGCAAGGCCGCGAGCAGGAAGAAGCAGCGCTGACGCTTGGTGCCAGTGGCTGGCAGACTTTCCGGTTGGTGACCTTACCTTCGATTAAGTGGGCGCTGTTATATGGGATTATTTTGTGTAACGCCCGCGCCATGGGCGAGTTTGGTGCGGTGTCGGTGGTATCGGGGAAAATCCGCGAGCAAACCAACACCATGCCGCTGCATATTGAAATTCTATACAACGAATATCAGTTCGCCGCTGCTTTTGCCGTGTCGTCGTTGTTAGCTTTACTGGCCTTGCTGACCTTGGTGCTAAAAAGCGCATTGCAATGGCGCGCAGCGAAAGACTACGCAGAAGCTGCTAAATTGCGGGCGGTGGAGTAAGGTAAATGGTGGCGACTACAGCTGGTTAAATCAGCTGGTTAAATGTCACCATCCGAATATTGCGCGCCTGAACCATTTCAATCACCGTCGCCAAATCGGCTCTAGTGATGGCCCAAACCCCACGATAACGAGCTTTGCTGTCAGTGGCCGGGCGGTCGACGATTTTGTGGCTGGCGAGAATAAGGGTGCCACAACTGCTGTGCAGTTCGTCCAACACCAGCGCCAGTTCGGCAAAATTCAACCGGTGTGAATCAATCGAAAAGGCCATTTGCAAAAACGGGTCCCGATATTTCTGATAGTTTTTAAAGTATTTTTTGCCTTCCATCTCGGTGGTAAAACCCCGTACCCTGGAAAAATGTTGTTTCAGCTGCTTGGTAAAGGCTGGAACTTCGGCACCAAATGGGTAGGCAAAAGTTTGAGGGGCAAAGCCGTGCTGGCGCAGCAAGGCCAGATCCGGGGCAATTTCCTTTTGATAATATTGTTTCCAGCTAACCCCTTGTTGTGACAGTAACTTCGCATTTTTATGCGACGTTGAGTGATAGCCAATTTCATGGCCGTCGTCCCGTAACACCGTCAGTTTGTTCAGTAAGGTCGCATCGGAGCTGCGCAGAATTTTTTTGCCAAAACGACTGACAAAAAAGGTCGCTTTCACATTATAACGGGTAAAAATATCCCGACTGGCGTACCAGTCATCCACCGACGAATCATCAAAACTCAACACCACCCGAGCCTGATCGCAAACCTTTATCGGTGCAACCTGCACAGCAGCGCTGTTTTGTCCGGCGCAGCCCGCAAGCACAAACCCGGTCAGGCAGATCAGGGTTTTCAGGTTCTGCTGCAGAAAGAATTTCTGTAATGTCAAAGGTCTGCTCCAGAGCTGTATAGACCCGTCATCCTTGAAGATTCGGGGTATGTGTTTGTGATCGATCGCAACTGCCGGCAATATCCACTGCCGGTAAGGTCAGATTGACCGCTGGCGGGCTAGTCCGGCTTCGAGGATTGTTGCCGACGTTGTTTTTTCAGTTTGGCAATTTGGTAAATCACCAACAAGTAACTGATTAAAAATAGCAAATTAAAGCTACCAACGGCGGTGGTGGTAAATGCTTGTTCGCTCGGCAACAGCACTATTTTCACCAGTGGTAATAACATCGTGGCAAACATCACGGCCAGCACAGTTCCGCTTTGCACAAACTTCACCAATAACGCCAAACCCAGGCTCGCCAGCGCATATTGCAAATGCCACTTCCCCTGATAAAGGCTCTGGCTGGTCAGCGCAACATACGCCAGCACCAGCAGATAACTCAGCACAAAAAAATACCCCAGATAACGCACGGCGTTTTGCATTTTTGTCTCCTTGGAAGCGTTTTGGCGGCAGTATGCCTGAGTGATGTTGGATCGCCAACAGGCTTTGTTGCATCGGTTTCTGTTTACTCCAACTGCGTTGAGCGGGTTTCGCCTACGGCGAGTTACTTATTTTGCTTCGCCAAAATAAGTAACCAACAAAAGGCGACCCCTGATCGCTCGAAAGCCCGGAAGTTTGTCTCGATTTTGAGGCCGCAGCGCAAACTCGCGATTTGCTAACGTCAAATCGCTCAAACAGTGCGCTGGCTTAAAACCTCAAAACCGGCCAAACCACCGGCTCGCTTTACGGGGACAAACGCGGCTACGACTACGATTTATGCTGGGGTTGTGGTTGTTCTCGAAAACGACTTATCCTCTAATCAATGTTGATACACGGTTGAATCCAAAGTCAAAAGCAGATAGCTTGAATCATAAGTTGATGTGAAATATGGAAAAGTTTTGCAGGTGCGACAACACAAAAACTGTAAGGATGCTGGTTATGACAAATGTAAACAACTCGGTTCAAGATAGATTTTCGGAAATCTTACAGTTGCTCGGCACTTTGTGTGAGTGTTACGACACTACTGGTAAAGAGTATCTTTCATTGTCGCTCAGCGTCGCATCGCAATCCGTATTCTTGTGCATGATACATGGAAAGATGGCAGGCCAAATAGTATATCCCTATTAACCCTGATGCATAAGAAAGAGGGAAAATTCTTATCTACCAACACCGTTAATTCAAAAGAAAGTATTCAACTTGGATTGGTTAAAACAATCAACGTTGGCGTACGTGATGGGCATGGTGGCGAATCTAAATATTGGCCGCTTTGTGATGACCGCTATTTCCCTTCTAAGGGCTCAAAGAGATATTTAGACTTTAATGCTTGGTGGGAAGAAGTTGTTTTTCTAACCCCTAATGCGAGCCTTACAAGACAAGACCTTGTATTGCAAATGGCGAACAAAGATGGTGGTGCACATGTAGACGCCAAAGTTGAAGAGAAATACGACAGGTTTCGCAATAGCTGGGTCGCTGGCTCGTCATTGGTTGGAATTAAGTCCGGGACCGTGAGAGGTTATGACAACATTCCAACTTATCCGGCAATAAGGCAAATTGCATTCGAACTTCTTGCAAGTTTACAGCCCTGAGGCTTAGGTGTTACACCGTTGTGCTGGCAGAAATGCATATCAACCAAATATTGAATTGCGCATGTTATGCGCATATTATGCCTGTAATGGAGGCGTTGGTTGGCGAGGCAAAAAAATGAACATCACTCTTGGTTCTGAATTTGAAAAGCGGATTAATGAAAAAGTTGCTTCCGGCTTATATACCTCTGCCAGCGAAGTGATCCGTGATGGCTTACGTTTGCTGTTTGAAAAAGATCTGGCAAAGCAGCAACAACTGGAGATCCTCAGGCTCGAAGTTGCACGCGGTTTTGAGCAACTAACTGCAGGAGAGAAATCTTCAAAGAGTGCTTTGGATATTTTTGACGAGGTAAATCGGGGAATTCATGGCTGAGTATCAGCTTTCGCCGCTGGCAGAAGCTGATATCCGAGCAATTGCTACCTCAACGTTTACCAACTGGGGTTCCGATCAGGCACGAACATATCTGGAAAGCCTGGATCGAACTCTGCTGTCGCTGGCTGCTAATCCGGGATCGGGCAGGCCTCGTGATGAAATCCATGTCGGTGCAAAAAGCTTTCCGTCGGGCAAGCATGTCATTTTCTACCGTATCTCAGCGTCAGGTATTGAAGTCGCGAGAGTGTTGCACCAACGGATGGATATACAAACTCTATTCAGTGACGATTTCTGACGCGATAGATCATCTGAGTTACCACAGTCGCAATTTAAACTTTCAGGTACACTGATCTTCAGCCATCCCACCACAGGAATAAACATGAATCTGGATAAAGCGAAAAAACGAATCGCAAAACAAGTGAAAAAAGGTTTTGATGGTTATCCTTTGATTTCATTGGCCTATTTTGGTGCTACCGCCGATTATGCCACCGAAGTGGATGTGACTTTTCTGGCGGAAGCCGGTGCTGAGGCGCAGGTGCAGAAATTTACTGGCAGCAGCGATGTGCGCGAAGATGAAACGATTCAGTCGGTGTTGGTGAAAATTATTGAACGGGCTGAGCCAAAAACGGTGACTGAAGTGGCTGGTGTTGCCATTCGTGCTTAGCTGAACTTTATCTGATTTCAGATCTACGGCCTCGTACACACTCTGAGAGTCGTATTGCGCCAACAAAGGTCGACCAAAATTTCTGAAACTGAATCGCTGCTGTTCAATCAAAGCGGGGTTTCTGAGAACAACTGTATTCGAGACTTTCGAAAATTCCGAGTCATCAACGCATTGCCATCACATTAGAAATACCAACAATATTCACTGGTTTTAAGACATCCCACAATACGCCTAAAATAAATTAATCAATACAATCAAATTATTACATTTTTTATGTGGCGAAACGTGGTGGTGTACTTTGTTTCCAAAACATGTTTATCCGCGTTTGACTGCGTGTTGCCGGTATTTTCCACGAGTTGACGCGGCTGGCGGCATCGTGCACTGCTGTAACTTTGATCTTTCGGCGACTTTTTAGTCACATTTACTCTGCTAGCCTGCCTGCGTTTCTGCAAATAGTTTCTTCAAATAAATACGGTCGATTTTTGGAGGTTAGCAAGATGATTAGGCAATTAAAACAGGTACCGTGGTTAACTCTTAGCCAGATGACATTCAGAGGGATAACAGTATGAGCCGGCAATTCAGACAAGTATCCAAACAAATATCGACCTTGACGCTGTGTGCGCTGCTGCTGAATTTGCCACTAGTTACCCACGCAGCTGAGGCACCTGGTGCGCTGACGGTGATCGTCAAAGATCAGCATACGGACCGGCCACTCGCAAATGTGCAGATCACGTTCAAGAAACGGGAAACGGCTGCCGAGCAAACTTTAACAACCGACGACCAGGGTCGTATTGTCGTGGCACAGCTCGATCCGGGTCTTTATTCGGTGAACGTTGCTAAAGGCGGCTTCGCATCTTCGTATGAGCCAAGTGTCCGTGTGGTAACGCGCAAAAATATCCAGCTTGAATTTGAACTGCTGAAAGAAGATGCAATTGAAATCGTCGAAGTTCGGGCACGGCAGGCTGATACCTTTGCATCCGCATCAAGTAGTTATCTCGACCGGGAAACGTTGCAAAGCGCAGTCGGCGGTGGTGCCGATCCGCTGCTGTCGCTGGACGGCTTACCTGGCCTGGCCGCCACCGGTGAATTCGCCAACTTTAGCGTGCGCGGCCGTGGTCCCAGAGATAATTTGTTATTTGTCGATGACCTGCCCTTTGACAAAGCGGTGCACTTTGATGCCACCTTGGGTGAAGACGAAGATGTGGGTGGTGGCGGTCGTTTCTCGATTTTCGCGCCGAACGTGATCAGCGGTGCCGAGTTCTCCCCCGGCGGCTGGGGGCCGGCTTATGGTGGCCGGGCGGCATCGCTGTTGAAATTAGAAGTCGCCGATGGCAATCCAAGCCCTTCCGCCAGTTTCCGCTATGACCTAGCAGGCTATGAAGTGGGTTACGACGGTCCTACCGGGATCACCGATGACTCGACGATGCTCATTTCTGCCAGGCGACTGGATTTCGGCGCTTTTTTTGAAACTATTGAAGAGCTGGATATTGGCGAGCCGGTGTTAAGAGACATCATCGTCAAGTCGGTCGTTCCCATGAATGAAAATCACACGGTTGAAATTCTGCTGATGGACACCTATGAGGACTATGTTCGTGATGTCACTCATGTATTTGCATCGCCGAATTTCGAAGATGCAGCGCTGCTGGATTTCAAACAAGATAGTGATTTGTATGGTCTGACGTTGCGATCATTGGTCGGTGAAAAAGCCGTGTGGACCAATAAGCTTTATTACCGCAACAGCGACAAGTTAAGCTCTGAGGGCGAAGCATTTCCTGATCTGGTCCCGCCGGGTTCACCTGCCGCTAGTTTTCCAATACGGGAGGACATTATCACCATCGGTGAAGCGGAAACGGAGCTAGGCTGGCGCAGCGATTATAAAACATCAAATCAATGGGGTGTGTTTAGTGCAGGTAGCCAGGTCACCCAAATTGAACTGGACTATAGTACGGTGTTAGATGGCAATTGGCAGCGATTTATCTATGACAGCAATGATTTCAGACCAAACCCGGCACAGCGTTATATTGTACTAACGCCTGGTAACATCAACTCTGCCATCAAGCAAAAAGAAACCAGTTATGCAGGTTACGTCGACCAGGTTTTTGAACAGGGGGATTGGGATTTTGGCACTGGCTTGCGGCTCGAACGCGACGGTTTTGCCGATGAAAGCTTTGCGTCGCCAAGGTTTAGCGTCAATTGGCAGCCGAGTAAGACGGTGCGATATTTTGCCACCGCAGGACTCTTTCATCAGTCGCCACGGTTTTTAGAGCTGGCCGCGAACGCGTCAAATAATCTGAAGAACGAAAAAATCACCCACAGTAGTGTTGGTTTTAAATATTTCCTGGACAACAATTGGTCGGTGTTAACGGAGGCCTATTATCAAAGTCTCGACGATCTGGTCGTAGACCTTGATCGGGCAAAGGGTACCTTTGCTAACAAGGGGGACGGCACCTCCTACGGCGTCGATGTTGTGGTCAACGGTACTATTCGCGAAGGTCTTTACACCACCGCGACCTATTCTTACAACGATATCGTTATCGATCAGCAGGACGGTCGTGGTGACCAGGCTGCCGACTTCAGCCGTGAGCATGTCGCGACCCTTGGGCTGACCTGGGAAATCAACGACCGCTGGAAAGTCGCCGGACGCTACAAATATCTTTCTGGTAGGCCAGATCAGGAGTTTGTGATCCACTCAGACGTGTTGGGACCCGGACAACCGCGACGGTTCTCAAAAGAGATCACCCGGCGTAACGTTGGTCGGCAAAGTGGTTACAGCTTGCTGAACCTTCGCGTGGACTATCGGCGGGCATTTGGGCCTATTGATGTCACCGCCTTTCTTGATGTCATCAACGTCACGTCAGCCTCGTCCAGCGACGACACCGAGTTTGACTACCGTCGGGGCGTGGAAGTGGAGGATGATAGCGAAGCCGAGCCACTGATTGGCCTGCGAATGGATTACGCCTGGTAAGAACTGATCGCAAAAGCAGGTAGCAAAAAAGTGGGTAGCAAAAAAGTAGGTAGCAAAGGGGAGAAGCAAATGGTCCGCATACTTGGCGAAGCGCCGATCCGAGTGTTGATTGTCGAAGATAACCGCGACATTTGTGCAAACATTGCCGCCTATCTGGAAAAGCATCCTTATATTCTGGATTTTGCCTACGACGGGGTAAGCGCAATGCACCTGGTGTTGACGAATCCGTTTGACGTCATTGTATTGGATCTGATGCTTCCCGGGATGGACGGCTTAAGTTTCTGCAAAAAGCTACGCGCTGAGGCCAACATCGATAAGCCGGTGCTGATGCTGACGGCGCGCGACACGCTGGACGATAAGCTGAAGGGATTTGCGGCGGGGGCTGATGACTATTTGGTCAAGCCCTTCGCCTTACAAGAGCTGCATGCCAGGTTACAAGCGCTTTACAGGCGCAGTCACGGCAAAACCGACAACCTGCTGACTGTTGGTGAGTTGACTCTGAACAGGTCCACGCTGCAAGTGCATCGCGCGGGACGGCGTGTCGAGCTGAACCCGACGGGCATGAAACTGCTGCAACGATTGATGGAAGAAGCGCCGGCGGTGGTGGATCGCGATGCGCTGGAAACCTTGTTGTGGGCGGACGAACTGCCCGATGGTGATGCGCTGCGCTCACATATGTACAAGCTGCGCCAGGCTATCGATAGGCCCTTTGATAGCCCACTCATTCATACGGTGCATCGCATCGGCTATCGCATTGCACAGGATAGTTAGTCATGTACCGTCGTAGTTTACGCCAGCGGGTCGCCTTTGCTTTTGCTGCCTGTGTTGCTGTGATCAGTGTGGCTTGGGGATTGGCTTTTTTTGCGGCGATCAGGCTCAGCGAAGACCGGGTGTTGACACAACAGCTGCAGGTTGCTGCCAACAGCTATCCGGTCTTGGCGACAAACCTTCGTAGCTACGATGAGATTGCCAGCTTGCCCTTGGCATTGCGGGCATGGGCACAGACTAACCCCGCTGCGGGATTGTACGAATTCGAAGCCGAAGAGTTGCATGTTGCGGTGCTATCTACCAACAACGAAAAGCAGGCTATCAACAATGAACAACAGGCTACCGGCAATCCACAACAAAACGCCTATGTGGTGTTCGACGTAGCTGGCATTGAGGCGGCCTCGTCCGAGGATTGGTGGTTGCTGCTGGTGATCTCAGGTTTGGTCGGAACCCTTGGTGTGCTGGGTTTTGGGCTGGGAATTGTGGTGATGCGTCGCGCAGTCGCCCCTGTTGCACAGCTCGCCAAAGCGGTGGCGGACATCGACCTTGAACACCTCTCGGCCGCTGATCACAAACGTATCGAGTCGGGCCGGTTTGGCGATGATGAGGTTGGCGTGCTGGCACGGACCATAGAGAGCACGCTGGAGCGGATCAGCGCCTTTGTCGCGAGGGAGCGCGACTTTACCAGTTCCGCCAGTCATGAGTTACGCACGCCCATTACCGTTATCACCGGCGCGCTGGAACTACTTGAACACAGTGAGCTGTCAGCGGCCGATGTGCAGGCGCTGGATCGGGTGCGGCGGGCGACGCTCGACATGAAAACCACCATTGAAATGTTCTTGTGCCTTGCTCGCGAAACGGATAACGGTTTGTATGAGGAGCAATTCTTAGTGACACCGCTGGTGCGGCAGGCGATCGATTTACAGCGCCACTTGCTGAGCCGAAAATCCGTTGATGTTGAAATCGAACATCTCGACAACCCTTACGTCCGCGGCCATCAGCAGGCTTTTTCGATTGCGGTGAATAATCTGGTGCGAAATGCATTCGAGCACACGCACACCGGGCAGGGGCCGATTACGATTCTCATTAAAGAAACCGAGCTACTGATTACTAATCAACGCAACACCAATCAACTGCACCAGCACCCTGACGGACAGTACTCACTGACCGAAGCGACCTCTCATGGCTATGGCCTCGGGTTAGGGATCGTGCAACGGTTGTGTGAGCGCAATGGCTGGTCGTTTTCGCTGCGCACTAATGAGCAGCGAGTCGTCGCCCGGCTTTCGTGGTGACGACTCAGACTGCTGTGGTGGACTCATTGATCTAATTCACATTCACAGAGTCCGTCACAACTTCTATTTAGAACAAGTAAATAACGCCGACCCCTATTTCGGCTTCATAGCTACTGCGAGCGATGGGGCTATCCCGCACCTCAGAACTAAAATATTCAAACAGTGCTTCGCCATAAATCTGCCAATGATCATTGAGATCATCGCGGAAATTGTAATTGATCCCGACGGAGCGTAAGCCACCACTCAGGCTGGTTTGATTAAGGCCAGACGCAATGGCCTGGGCTGAGTTGACGCCGAAACCGTGGTTGGCGTATTCGCTGTCGTGAACAACCACCACAACGTTAAGTTCAGAACCGGTGCCGTCGATTTGGTCGCCAAAGCGGCGCCCGACACCAAATAAACCAAGGTTGCCGTTACCACCGGTTACCACCCGACCGACCAGCCAATAACGCCAATCCGCATCAAAAGCCCGACGCGCTTGCAGCACCAGTTCAGCGCCTTCATCTTGTTCACCGAGCCCAGCTAACCGACCGTCATCGGAATCGCTTTCTTTACGACCCTCATCAAACCCAACAACAGCCTCCAGCAACCAGGAATTAGCACGAACACCACGCCAGCCAAGCGCTTCACCGGCAAAGAAGAACACATCGTCACCGTGACGCCACTGCAGCCCGCCAGCAGGCTCGATTTCCAAGCCAAATTCGTCAGACCCTTCGTAGGCTGTTTCATATTCAACACCAAAGCCGAGTCCAAAGCTCCAGCCATCCTCGCCTCTGGAGAAGTCGTCGACCGACGGCAAAGGCACCAAAGCGGCTTTTCCGTCCTGTGCCAATGCTGCTGGCGAGAAAACCGCCTGTACTAACAAAGCCAACAGTACAGCTGTTAATTTTTTCATTTAAATTTTTCCTTGGTGCGATGGAATATTTCAGTACCTCAATACCAGGTTTCTACTTGAGCAGCTTGTGTACAGATCACATGCAACCACTTTTTATTGGTATGTCCATCGTGAAATCGTAGCTATCAATCAACAATAAAGACGTTCTTTAACGTATAGCATTCCGATTGAGTTTTTTAATCACCGTCTTGCGGGTGAGGAACCCTTCCAGCGCTTACCTATTTTGGTGAATATGTTTGGAAGCGATTGAATTAGTGTGAGTTAAAGGTTAACTTCTTCTGAGTAAAATTCATGAACGAAGGCAATAGAATTTGCGTCTTGCGGGTTCTTTGCTTTTGAAAAAATACTGTAAAGGTCTATAAAATTTATGAAAAGTATTACTACCAGCAGTGTTGTCGCTTTTTTATTACTAGCAACAAGTTCTGAGGCTCAAGATCTTAGCCTTACAGATGTTCAAGATTATGATGTTAGCAGTGGGATAGGGTGTCTCAGTCAAAAGCCAGTCACAGAAAAGGCTGACTACTATTTCATCTGCAGGTCAAAAGTATCTGAAGAGCAAGCTTGGGACGCAGCAATTTACCGCAGTAAAGTAGCATGCTCCTCCGATGAAATTTCGGTTCACTTTAACGTATCTCCAGGTGTGCCTCCTGAAAATGGTATTTTTGGCGCGCAAATAGAGGTAAGTTGCGGTAAAAAAACTTAACAAATTGCTCAAGTTCACTCTGGCTGCAAGCGGCCGCCGTGGGACAAACTGCTGCGCAGTTTGTCCCTTAGCAAGGCGTTATGTGCAAAGGAAAGTTCAGTGAAAATTGACGTAAGCCCACTCGTTGGAATTGGTCCTGTCCGTCTCTGCCGCAGAGCGGCTTCGTCCAACAATTCGCTCAAGCACCAGTCGCTACGCGCCTTGGACAGTTTGTAAGTCGTGGTTTCGCTGTGCAAAAGTATTCCACAAAACCGCAACTTAAAAACTGCCGCTTAGATCGGCGTTCGGCCTCACAAGAAGTACGAGGAGTATTAGGAATGACCTATGATGAAGTTGTGTCTCAAGTCGAGAGTGCTGCCCTTCATGTAATCCGGGTGGAAGAAATTACTGATAGTCATGCTGACCTAGAGTTTGCTGGGGAGTTGACTGACTTTCTAAAAGCGGCCAAGGCACTTCGAGCAGAGGTTGCGTTCGTTAGTGTGATGACTCTATCCGAATCAACTTTCTCACCGTATGTTCCGGGCAGATCGAATGAGTACATAGATTATGACAATGAACCCGCGGAAATCGAATTTGATCTCTGTAAGTTATTGCCTGAGCTTGGGAAATATAAAAAGATGGTTGGAATTCCTGGCCATTACGCTTTATTGGTGCCATATCGAGATAAGGGCCTGAAGTTCTCAATTATTGAAGACTGGTGGATCAACTTCGTTGAATGCTTCTCAGAGGCACGCCTTCTCGCTGACCAGCGATATAGAAACTTGGCGGATGAACGTCTAGCAGAAGAGCAGGCTGAGCGAAACAAAATACTGGAGAAGCTACGCAAGTTAGTGTCTGATAAAAACTTTGGTAACTTGCCTACCCAGATCGCAATGCGGGAATACGCATTGGAGAAAATCCCTGAGCTTTCCGAGATTGATGAATCTGAACTTAAGCATGAGATTCAATCGCTTAAGGCAAGAATACTCGCTCGGAGCTGAGTGCGTGTTCCGGCCTAAAGAACAATAGGGACAAGTCTTGCTTTTTGCCTTTTCTTTTCAGATGGTAAAAAGCAAGACTTGCCTCCAATTTGTTTGCACAAGCATCTGTTTTTAAATGAAAAATGTAGGGCGGACTCAGCCGCAGGCTAGTCCGCCGTCAAGCTGGTTAGCATCAAATCACCAACTGGCGTACTGCCGCTGACGCGGCGAGTAGCGCCCTACGCAAGCATCTGTTTTTAAATGAAAAAAACCTCAGCCCTGAGGGATTAGTCTCGTGGTTGCCGGAAATGATAATGGAAAAATATAATCAGCAGATTGGAAAACAGAACAACGAAGTCAAGTCTTGCTTTTTGTCTTTTCTGTTCAGATGGCAAGTCCCCGCAAAATGAGTCGGTTAGTTTGGCCGGTTTTGAGGTGTTAAATGTCCTATTTCAGATAAAGCTATTTAATCCATTCGCTCAGCGTTTTTTTGTAGGTGTGTCCGATTGGAATGGTCTTTTTCTCTAGCTGTAGCTGCGCTGATTCAATAGCCTGAACCTTGGCCTTGGCGACGATAAAAGATTTGTGAATACGGATGAATTGCTCGTTGGGAAGCTGTTTTTCAAATCCGGAGATGGTTTGTTGGGTGATAATTTTGTCATTTTCACAGTGCAAAATGCAGTAGTTACCAAGGGCTTCGATATAAACAATATCCCGCAGAAAGACCTGATGCTGTTTTTTGTCACCTTTGACAAAAATGGCTTGGGGTTCAGCATTTGCTGATTGTGCGACAGGAACTGACTGGCTGGCCGTGGCAGCAAAGGGCGCCGAGACTTTATTCACTGCCATGATAAACCGCGCCAGACTAAAGGGTTTGAGCAAGTAGTCGCATACATTTAATTCATAACCGGTGATTGCGTACTCTTGATGGGCGGAGGTGACAATAACCGGTGGCGGCTGCTTTAAAGTGCGCAAAAACTCAAAACCTTTTAGTTTCGGCATGTTGATGTCGAGAAAAATCAGATCAACCGGATTGCTGTGGAGATACTCCAATGCTGCCAAGGCGTTGTAGCTGTTGTTCACCAATGCTAAATTGGAGATTTCGGCGCAATAATCCTCAATGATCCGATGTGCGATGGGCTCGTCGTCGACGATCATATAGCGAATTGGCATGCTGGTTAGTGCTCCTTTGCTTGTTGATCTGTCAGCGACATTGTCAGGGGCAGCGTCATTGTCAGTGTAAGAGTTGCGCTGTAACAGTTCTCTGTTTGGGTGATTTGTAGCAGATGCCGATCCGGGTAGTGCAGCGCCAGGCGTTTACGCAGATTCGTTAAACCAATACCGGGGTTGTTGGTTGACTCTTCGGGGTCAAAATTATTCACGACGCTAAAAATCAACTGCTGGTGGTCAGCATGAAGGTCAATGTTCACATAGGCATTATCGACCAACTTTTCCACGCCGTGTTTATAGGCATTTTCCAGCAAGTTAATAAACAACAAGGGCGGCAGCTGAATTTCCTGTGGCAAGCCCTGCTGCAAGTCGACATTAAATATCACTTGCAGTTGTTTGTTAAAACGAACCTGTTGTAACTCAATAAAATTCTGTAGATACGCCACTTCCTGCTGCAGGTTGACGCTATCCCGCTGCCCCTGGTAAATGGTGTAGCGCATCAGATCGGCTAAACGTAAGATCAAGTCGGGCGTTTGGTCGGATTTCTCCCGCGCCAGGCCATAAAGGTTATTCAGCGTATTAAAGAAAAAATGTGGGTTGATTTGGCTCTTCAGCAACATTAATTCGGTATTGGTGCGTTCATTGCGTAATTGCTGATTTAATTTCCACAACTGGCTAATCCAACTGAGCAGCAGATGGCTCAATAGCAGCCAAAAGACCAGCCGCAACTGAAAATGCGGGCCGTAGGGGTCGTGCTGATCCATGGTCAGACTGATAAGAAATAACGACAGCAAAAAGATCGCATACCACAGATAAAATCGACGTTGCTGCTGGTCAATCAGCTCCGCGGCTACCGGCATTTTCATTGCCACGTAACTGACCACATAAAACAGCAGCACGGCATAGCCGAGTATCGCCGCACTATTATAAAGCAGCCGATATTGCGGAATATTTTCCAATACCATCAACAAACAGCTCGCCAGCACCAGCGTCAGCGCGGTGTTTATGAGCGGTATGCTGATTTTTACCTGGGTCTGGGCCTGAGTCTGTTTCTGGGACTTTTGCGGTGCTGTGGCATGTCGGCGCCGGATGATGTTAACCGCAAGCAGCACCGCAAACAGGCCGTACGCAAAGGCGATATAAACGCTGGATACCAGGTAAATATCCAGCCCGGTACTGTTGTAAAAGCTAATCAGCAGGCTACAAATGACCAGGGCGGTCAGCAGCACGACAAAGGTGATTTGAGGCTGGCGCTCGCTAAGACGCTCGCTAAGACGCCCGGTAAGACGACCGGTAAGACGCTTGGTAAAAAAGGTTGGCAACTCTGAAACTCCAGCCCGCTGCAATTTCGCTGAAAGTGCGAGACTACGCGTTTTAGCAAGGGTTTTCCATGCCGTCGTTTAGATTTATGCGCAACAGCATTATTTCGAGGACAAACCCCGCTGAGCAGTGGATCAACCTGAACAGAGCAGATTTTTGCAGGTTGAGCATCGGCTGAAGGCAGTTGGTCATATTCACTGGCTGAGCTCTGGCTATCGCCGGTTCATTGGTGATAAATACCGTGCTCCCAAGTTGATCACCATGGAATTCACATGACGCATCCTCAGCATCTGCTTATTCAACAGGTTTGTAAGTCGTATTCGGGCAATCAAAAAGCGCTGGATAATATCAGTCTGGAGCTCAACAACGGTATGTTTGGTTTGCTCGGCCCCAACGGGGCGGGGAAGTCGTCGCTGATGCGCAGTATTGCCACCTTGCAGTCCATTGATAGCGGTAGCATTGTATTTAATGGCAAGGATGTTTGCCAAGAGCCGGACGCTATCCGGCGCATTTTGGGTTATTTGCCGCAGGAGTTTGGCGTTTATCCCAAGGTGTCGGCGGAAAAGTTGTTGCACTATTTGGCGGTACTCAAAGGCGTCCGCGACCATCGACAGCGCCAACGACAGATTGACGACCTGCTGGCGCGCACTCATTTGAGCCAATATCGCCATCAGCCAGTTGCCGAATATTCCGGTGGCATGCGCCAGCGCTTTGGTATTGCGCAGGCGTTGTTAGGCGATCCGAAGATGTTAATCGTGGATGAGCCGACGGCGGGCCTTGATCCGCAGGAATGCCACAGCCTGCACCATTTGTTATGTGATATTGCCCAGTCGATGATTATCATTTTCTCGACCCATATTGTGAAAGACATTCAGGATCTGTGCAGCAATATGGCGGTGCTTGAACGTGGCAAAGTACGCTTTGCCGGCGCGCCGAAAACTCTGATTGAACCTCTGGCGAACCAGCTGTGGCAAGCCGACATTTCACCGCAGCAGATCCCGGTGTTCCAGCAACAATTCCCGCTGTTATCCAGCCGCTTTATTGGCGGCCGTTGTCAGGTGCGTGTTGTGGCACCGCAGGCGCCAGCGCCCGGTTTTATTCAGGCTGCAGCTGATTTGCAAGATGGCTATTTCTACCTGTTGCAACAGCATCAACAGTCAGGCTTGGATCTTCGCCAGCCGCAAGTAGCCTGAGGAACGACAAGATGCCATCACTTCTTGGATTTGAACTCTATTTTGCGCTGAAGCAGCGGGTGCTCATGGTGTTAGCGCTGCTGGCGCTTGGTTACGGTTATCTCATCAATAGCCAGCCGATTGGCGAAGGGATGTCGCAGCTGGCGCTCAATTCGCCTTATCGCATCAGCTATTTTTTAATTCTGGTGTCGATCTTGTTGGCGTTTGTGGTGGCTTTGTTAGCGACCAGCGTGTTGCTGAAGGATCAGGATCATCAATTTGCCGGGATCATCGGGCCTTTGACCAAGCGCCCGCTGTTGCTGAGCCGTTGGCTGACGATTGTGCTGTCGTCAGTGCTGATTTCTTTTTGTCTGATGCTGGGGATGATGGTGGCTCTGCTGCTGGCGGATGCTGATCCGGCGATGATTCAGCCGCTCAACATCAGCGATTTTGGCTGGCCCTGGCTGGTGGTGGTTTTGCCAAACATTTTACTGCTAAGCGCGCTGCTGATTGCGGTGACCACCCGCTGGTGCAATGCCAAAATCAGTTATTGTTGTAGCTTACTGCTGGTCTGCCTGGCCGGGACAGCACTGATCGTGATCAAGGCGCCGATCAGCGGCGAGTCATTATTATCGACATCCGGCTGGACGCGATTGTTTGCGATTGTGGATCCATTTGCAGCCAGTGCTTTTTTTGAGCAAACCCAGTTTTGGCTACCGCAGCAGAAAAATCAGCAGTGGTTGCAACTCAGTGGTTCGATGCTAATCAATAGGTTGTGGGTCGGCGCGCTCACCCTTTTGTTATTTGGTTATTTATGGCGCAATGCAACAGCATCAGCATCTACAAGAGCTCAGTCGCGGCGCCAGGTTGCAGATAAACTTACCGCCACAACAGCCAAACCCGCAAACTGGCAACAAGTTGTACCTGCTGGCAAACCAGCAACGGCGCCACAAGAGCACTCAACCACGCACTACTGGCTGAGTGCACTGATCCGGCAAGTCGCTTTTGATAGTGGGCAACTGTTGGCGAATTGGCCGATCCGAATTTTACTGCTGCTATGGTGGGGCATGGTGCTGATTGGCATCCTGATGGCGGCCGGCGTCTTTAGTAGTGATGAGTTTTCAGGTAAATACATCAGTAGCGCGAGTCTCATTCGCCAGGCTGGCGAGGCATTTAGTCTGTTCGCCCAAGCACTGTTAGTGCTGGTGATTGCCCAAAGCATCTGGCAGGAGCGTGAACTGAAGGTCGCGGGATTGCTGCTGGCGACGCCGGTGCCTGCCAGCACCAGCTACCTCGCCACATTGATCAGCAGTATGACCATGCCACTTGTCATGTTGGTGTTGATGCTGGGTTCTTGCCTGCTGTATCAGCTAGTCTTCACAGACGCTGCTGACGCCACCGGCTCAGGCATAACCTGGTATGTATATGCCGTCAGTGGCTATTATTTTCTGCTGCCGACCCTGTACCAGGCCGTGCTGATATTGTTTATCCTGACGCTGATCGCGCAAAAAACCGCTGCCAACAAGTATCTGGCGATCGCGGTTTGTGCTGCTGCTCTGGTAAGCCTGGATCAGTTGCCGGCTTCCTTGGGCATGGCTTCCCCCCTCTGGCAACTGAATCAGTTCCCTGACTTAAGCCGTGACTATTCGGCGTTTGCTGGTTTTGCTGGTTTCTTTGAGCAATTTAATCTGCTGGCGCTGTATTGGGGAGGTCTGGCTTTGGCCATCGCGCTATTCACCCTGAGATGGTGGTTACGCCAGGAACGGCTGGTACCTACCACCGCGCTGGCAACCAAGGCTGGCCTCAGTATGATGTGCGTATTCCTGTTCGTTGCAGCCTGGTTGCAGTGGACGCTACCGACACAGTTAAGCTCAGCCGATGAGCAACTGGCCGCCAGGGCCGACTACGAAAAAAGCTATCGCGCTTTGGCGACCTTGCCACATCCTGAATTTACTCAGACTTCAGTCTCGCTGGATATCTACCCGGAGCAACGGCTGGTGCAGATCCAATCGCATAATCAGATCACCAATCATTCTGGTCAACCGATGAGCAGTATCTTAGTGACCACTAAACGGCCGCTACAAAACATCAGCATTGAAACTGGCCGTATTAAAGATCAACGTTCTGCAGGACTCTGGCACAGCTATCACCTCGAACTTGCTCAGCCGATGCCGCCAGGTGCAAGTTTAAGGTTTGACTACAGCTTACAGATGCGTTCAGAAGCTTTTGCCGTTGACCGCGGCATCGTGGAAAACGGCATCTACTTTCATCAAGGCGAGTTTGAGCCATTGTTGGGCTATGCGGCGATGCTGGAGATTGACGATCCTTTTAGCCGTAAGGAGTATGGCTTAGCGGAAAAAACTTCAGTGATGCCAAGCCTTACGACCCAAAAACGCACTTTTTCCGCGACCTTATCGACCACCAGAGCGCAAACCGCGCTGACATCGGGGGAGATAGTGCAGCAATGGCAACAGGGCGGGCGATCTTACTATCAGTATGTGATGCCAAAGACTGTTTACCCTGTGGTCGGCTATTTCAGTGCGGAGTTTCACAGCCATCATTTTAGTGCTGACGGCATTCCAGTTACTATCTACTACCATCCTCAGCACCAACGCAATGTTGCTGAAATAGCTAAAGCAGCCGCAGTCACTTTGAAATATATGCAAAAAAACTTTGGCGACTATGCCTACCCATCGCTCAAATTAGTCGAAGTGCCGCCATACCATGCCTTTGGTGGCCGTGCTTCTGCCGGTATTGTTGCACTGAATGAAAGCCTGTTTTTGCAGGATTATCAGGATGGTGCCGCGATCAATAACGTCGCGCGCAATACCATCCATGAAGTCGCGCACCAATGGTTTGGCGAAAAACTGACGCCAAAAATCGCCCGTGGGGAAAAAGTGCTCACCGAGTCGATGGCCAAAGCGATTGAGGCGACTGTATTAGGGCAGATGTATGGCGAAGCGATGCAGCAGAGCCTAATGGCTTACAACTTACGCCGTTACCAAAGTGGTCGTGCCTTTGCCCATCAAGCCGAACCCTCGCTGCTGAATCTTGAGCAGCAAGAGTACATCGCTTATGGCAAAGGCCCGATCGTGTTGCAAGCGCTGCAACAACAGCTTGGTGATGACGCTTATTATGAGGTGTTGAGAAACTTCATCGAACAGCATCAGCACGATATGCAAGCTACCTTACCCGAGTTGGTCACGCGGTTCGCCGGGAAAAGTCCAGCGCCCGCTGAGGTGCATCGCTTATTTAATGAAGCGGGTTTGGCAGATCAAGCATTACCTGTCCGTCGATCTGACGAGTAAAGGTGCGATGGCTGTTGTACCTAGACTGGCGAAAATTACTCCTGCGCTAGCTGACCAAACCTACCGATAAAAAAAGCCCCGCGGTTCACACCAGCGGGGCTTTTTTTGTTAGCTAACGGCTAATTAGTTCTTAGCAGCGGCAGCTTTCTTTTCTTTTTCTTTCTGGATCACAGCGTCAGCCACGTTTTGTGGACATGGTGCATAGTGAGAGAATTCCATTGAGAACTGACCACGACCAGAAGTCATAGTACGCAGAGTAGAGATATAACCGAACATCTCAGACAGTGGTACATCGCCTTTGATCCGAACGCCAGTTACACCAGCTTCCTGACCAGAGATCATGCCACGACGACGGTTTAAGTCGCCGATCACATCACCTACGTGGTCTTCTGGGGTGAACACGTCAACTTTCATGATTGGCTCAAGCAGTTGTGCGCCAGCTTTTGGAATTGACTGACGGAAAGCGCCTTTGGCAGCGATTTCGAACGCGATAGCTGAAGAGTCAACTGCGTGGAAACCACCGTCGAATACTTCAACTTCAACGTCTAATACCGGGAAGCCTGCTAAAGTACCAGTGCTCATCATCGAAGCAAAACCTTTCTCGATGGCTGGCATGAATTCTTTTGGAACGCTACCACCAACAGTAGAAGAGATGAACTTGAAGCCTGAAGCTTGCTCACCTGGACGAATGCGGTAGTCGATCTTACCGTATTGACCTGAACCACCAGATTGTTTCTTGTGGGTGTAGCTGTCTTCAACTTCACGAGTGATAGTTTCGCGGTAAGCAACCTGTGGTTGACCAACAACTAACTCAACACCGTAAGTACGTTTCAGGATGTCTACTTTGATATCTAAGTGCAGTTCACCCATACCTTTCAGAATCGTTTCGCCTGAATCAACATCAGTCTCTACGCGGAAAGTTGGATCTTCTGACACCATCTTACCGATGGCGATACTCATTTTCTCAACAGAACCTTTATCTTTTGGTGTAACACAGATAGAGATTACTGGCTCTGGGAAGATCATTGGTTCTAAAGTACATTCGTGTTTTGGATCACACAGGGTGTGACCCGTTTGCGTATTGTTCTTCAGACCCACTAAAGCGATGATGTCACCAGCCTGAGCAGTGGTCAGGTCAGTACGGTCGTTCGCGTTCATCTCAACCATGCGGCCGATACGCTCGGTTTTACCAGTGAAGGAGTTCAGTAAGGTATCACCCTTGTTCAGAACACCAGAGTAAATCCGGATAAAGGTCAGGGCGCCGAAACGGTCGTCCATGATTTTGAAGGCTAAGGCGCGGAACGGCTCATCTGCAGATACGATGGCGAATTGGCCATTTGGAGCACCCTCTTCGTCCGTTAGTGGCTGTGGGTTTACTTCAGTTGGTGATGGTAAATAATCAACAACTGCGTCCAGTACTAACTGCATACCTTTGTTTTTGAAGGCAGAACCACAGTAAGTTGGGAAGAATGCTAATTCACGGGTACCTTTACGGATACAGGCTTTGATCTGTTCAACAGTCGGTTGTTCACCTTCCATATAAGCCATCAACAGGTCATCGTCTTGTTCCACGGCAGTTTCAACTAACTGGTCACGGTACATCGCAACGTCATCTGCCATATCCGCTGGGATATCCATAACTTCGTAGTTTTCTGGCTTGCCAGAATCATCCCACACGTAAGCTTTTTCAGTCAGCAGGTCAACCACACCAACGAAAGTGTCTTCGCGGCCGATTGGTAAAGTCATGATCAGTGGCTGAGCGCCCAGAACGTTCTTAACTTGTTCTGTTACGCGGATGAAGTCAGCACCGATACGGTCTAACTTGTTAACGAAGATCAGACGCGATACTTTCGCGTCGTTGGCATAACGCCAGTTGGTTTCTGACTGAGGTTCAACACCACCAGAACCACAGAATACACCGATACCACCATCTAATACTTTCAGAGAACGGTAAACTTCAACGGTGAAGTCAACGTGGCCCGGGGTATCGATAACGTTGAAACGGTGACCTTTCCAGAAACAGGTTACAGCTGCTGACTGGATAGTAATACCGCGCTCAGCTTCTTGTACCATGAAGTCAGTCGTAGATTCACCTTCGTGAACTTCACCTATCTTATGGATTTTACCGGTCAGTTTCAGGATACGCTCGGTAGTAGTGGTTTTGCCGGCATCAACGTGGGCGAAGATACCAATGTTTCTGTATAAGGATAAATCTGCTGACATAGTCATCTCGATAAGCTAGGGTTTGAAAATAGTGCGACAATATACAGGAAATTATTCGGTTTTGCCCGAAAAAAAAGCAGCATGGATCGCAAAATTGATCCAGTTGCTGTCAATTGTGTTTTGCAGCCGCAATAAAGCATCGCAAGTTATTGTTTCAGCTTGATGATCCGATAGATCCTTGCTGTTGTTTTCAACCTGAATTCAACGCCGAACATCAGCCGCCTGCCTGATTATCATAAAAGTGTCATACCAGAATGTTACATAGCTAAGCTCGTGGTACTGCCAGCCCAGCTGGTAATGAAAAGGGTTAATCATGCCGTTAAATGAGCATCTGGCCGAGCTGCAGCATATTTTGGATCAGCAGTTGCTGACACCGTTGTTTCAGCCGATTTTATCTTTAACCAGCGGCGAGTTGGTAGGCTATGAAGCCTTGATCCGCGGGCCGTCCGATAGCCCTTTGCATTCGCCGTTATTATTATTTAAAAGTGCCATGACCTTTGGATTGCTGGAACGGCTGGAAATGCTCTGTCGTAAAATCAGCATCAGCGCTTTTGCTGCGGCGAAAGTTGAAGGTTTGTTGTTTTTAAACGTCAATCCACTGTTATTACTCACTTCCGATCACCCAACCGGCCTCACTAAACAGCTTATTCAGCAATCCGGGCTGGATCCATCCCGGGTGGTGATTGAATTATCTGAACAATATCAGGTCGATGACGCCAATTTATTACTGACTGCGGTTTGTCACTACCGTGAATTAGGTTTTTTAATTGCGATTGATGATTTAGGCAGTGGCTTTTCCGGACTTAAGCTCTGGTCGGAACTGAAACCCGAGATCGTCAAAATTGACCGCTATTTTATCGACGAAGTGCACCGCGACCCGACCAAAAAAGCTTTTGTCAAAAACATCATTGCGCTGGCCAAGGCGACCGGATCTAAAGTGGTGGCTGAAGGCATTGAAACCAGCGAAGAGTTGTTATTATGCCGCGAACTCGGTGCTGATTTGGGCCAGGGCTATTTGCTTGGCCGTCCTGCCGCCGGTTTTTTAAAACATCCACAACATCATCTGTTACTGAGTCAGGCCAGTAGCAACGTCAGTTATGCCGACTCGATTTTACCTTTGGTGATGGATCAAATGGCCATCTCTGCCCAAACGCCAAGCAGTCAGGTATTTGAAATATTTCAAAAACGACCTGAACTGCATTGTCTGGCGGTGCTGGAAGGTGAAAAACCGGTTGGCCTGATTAGCAAAGTGGCATTGTACGAGAAATTCTCGCAGCCTTATGGCCGCTCGTTATTTGAGAAAAAACCAGTGCGCGATGGCATGGATAACAATCCGATTATTGTCGATGAACAGGCTTCTTTAGATGAAGTCAGCCAATTGGTGTCAGCGTCAGCCGATGATGACCAAAGTTGGTTTTTTATCGTCACCCGCGATGGTAATTATTTGGGCGTCAGTTCCATCCGGCAGTTATTAAAACGGGTCAGCGACAACAAAGTGCAGCTGGCACGGTACGCCAATCCGCTGACCATGCTGCCTGGCAACGTGCCGATTTACCGCCATATTGATCAGCTACTACAAAGCAGCCAGTCATTTTCGGTGGCATATCTGGATCTCAATCACTTTAAGCCTTACAACGACTTTTATGGCTATAGCAAAGGCGATTTGGTGATCCAGTTGCTGGCGGATGTGATCCAGCAGGAAGTGAACAGCCATTGTGATTTTGTCGGCCATATTGGCGGTGATGATTTTATTATTGTGTTTCCGGAGGACGAAGATAATCCCGGCGCAACCGCTTGTTGCAGCCGCATCGTCAGCCAGTTTCAGCAGCGGATTATGTTTTATTACGAACCCGAACATCTTGCAGCGAAAGGGTTTGCCGCCAATGATCGCAGCGGTGGCACGCATTTTTATCCGCTACTCAGTTTAGCGGTAGGGCTGGTGTCGCCGGACCCACAGCAATGCCGCAGTCATCATGACGTCTCTGCGCTGGTCACTGCGGCAAAACAACAAGCAAAGAAAATTGCCGAAGGCGGCATTTTTGTCTCGCGTCGGCGGCAGCCGCTGTTAGTGGTACAAAGCTGAATTTATACTTTGAACAAACTCGGAATTAGCCCAGTCCAGCGTTTAAAGGCGCGGCGAAAATTGTGCTCGTCGGAATAGCCTAAACGCTCGGCCAGTTGTTTGTTGGACAGTTCATGTTGCGTCAGCAGCGACACCGCCAACTGGTTCCGCACTTCGTCTAACAGCTGGCTGTAACTGGTGTGATGCTGCGCCAGTAAACGTTTTAACGCGCTTGGGGTCAGCGCCATCGCTGCGGCCAATTGCTCTGGTGATAATAGCTGCGGTAGCGCTCGTCTTAAAACACGACCGGCAAACTCCAATACACCAGGTCGTTTTGGCAATAATCGTTGTTGCTGGCGGCAAATGCGCCTGGCGTTTTGAAAAGCTGCGACGTCACAGCCAGAAAAAGGCTGGCGCCACAATGAATTGGCGATTTCAATGCCATCACAAGCTTGCTGATACCGTACTTCGGTCTGCCAGAAGGTATGTTCTGCAGCGGCGGTTTTGGTGGCTAGTTCACGTAAGTAAATCACCGTACCCGCTGTGCTACCAAGCTGATGCCGGATCAGCTGCAGCAACAATGACAACCAAATTTCGGCAATAAATCGCTGCTGTGCACCAAGCCCGATGCCCGGCCTTAATTCGATGCGGGTGCTGTAGGCGCCGCTTTGCAGTTGCACATATAAATAAGGCGCCAGTTGCTGGCGAAAATACAGCAACTGCGCCAAAGCCTGGCGTAAATCGCGGGCGCTGTTGACGAGCTGACATAACGCCAGATAAGGGTTTTGCAATAAAGCGCTGGCGGTCAGAAAAGGTAATTCCGGACTGGGCAATTGCTGACAATTCGCCACCAGTTTCAGCCAAGCGGCCGCGTCAATCCGGTATTGCGGTTTGTGGCAATCCGCTTCAAATAACCGGGTGCCGCTGAGTAACTGGCTGCTGCTCGCGCCGCGCCTTTTCGCCATGTCCAGCAAATCCGGCACCTGGTGCCGCATCAGCAGCACCTTGTCCTGATAGCTAAAAAATAGCGTTTCCGGGTTCACACTGTCACAACCTGCAAAGCTGCAGTCGTGGCTTTGGCTCTGGCCAATTCTTTGCTGGCCAGCTGCAGCGCAGCTTCGGCATTTTGGATCAGTTGGTGATGTTTGATGCTGAATTCCAGCACCACGCCGGTCAGCTCGATGCTGTGCTCGGGCAACCATTGTTGCAGCTGTTGTTGCAGATGACGATTCAGTACTTGCGCAGTGGCGGCTTCGGTTTGTGGCAACAACGCGACAAAACAGTCGCCGGCGTAACGACAAATTAAATCGCGTTGACGCAGCTGATGAGTGAGGAGTTCACTGAACTGGGTCAGGAAGTGATCACCAGCGGCAATGCCAAATCGGCGGTTATAGTCAGAAAAGCCGCTGATATCGAGCATCAATAACGACAACGGTTGTTGCTGTTGCCGGTGTAGTTCCAATTCGCGATCCAGCACCGCCTGCAGATACAACGGACCATAAAGTTGGGTCAGCGGATCCAGCAGTTGGTGATCCCGTAAAAACAGCTCCCGCACCTGCAACTGCCGGTTGATGGCTAACTGCTCGCGATGCCAGCCAAGCAAACCAAAGGTCAGCAGCACCATGCCCAGTGGCGCCGGAAAAGATTCCAGCCAGCTCATCAGCCGGATGCTGTCGGGATAGCTCAGCACTTCGTCCAGCAGATCCAGGCTATAAGAAAACACCAGTAAAAAACTACCGGCAAACAACCAGTTGGTCACAGGCCCACGTGGTCTGCTGCAGACAATCAGGCACAACCAGCTGGCAGCAACCAGCAAAGTGGTGATTTCGCCCAGGCTATCCCACCAATCGACCCGGCCATCGGCTTTCAGGTCGCCGATCTGAAAAGCTAACAAAATTGCCAGCAGCAACAGCAGCAGACTGCCGCAAAGTTTATCCAGATGTTGACGCCACATGCGGTTCGTCCTTGGAAATCAAAACAAAACTTCATCTTCAGCGATCCGGATGACGTCCGCGTGACTGTTGCATGACCAAATTATGACCAAAACACCAGCGGCTGCGCTGCAAAGACCCGGGTCAATCGGGCGCATATTGCTTTATTAGTGACGGCTGTTTTGTCATACAGATTTTTGACAATAGCCGCAGTCACTTAAAAACAGTCACTTAATAACAGTCACTTAATGATTCCGGCAGGATGTTATGAAATATTCCAACTCTTTGAATAAATCCAAATTTAAACTGGCAGCAACCAGCATCGCCTGTACATTGGCATTAGGTCTGGCCACCCCGGCACTGGCGGATGCACCGGTCAGCGGTCGGGTAGTTGATAACCGCCAACAACTGCTGGCGGGCGCTGAAGTCAGTATTGTGGAACTGCAGCTCAAGCGCACCACCGCGGCTGATGGCCGGTTTCTGTTCCCTAAATTACCAAGCGGAAATTACACCCTGCGGGTCGATTATTTGGGCGCAGCTATTAGCACGCTGAAAGTTCAGGTTGCCGATGCGCCATTGCTGCTGGCAGATATTAAGCTCTCGTCAAAATCAGCTGCAAACTCAGCAACCAGCAGTCAGCTGGAACATATCGAAGTCACCGGCCAGTCCGGCGCCATGAGTAAAGCGCTGAACCGGCAACGCAACGCCGGTGGCATTGTCACTGTCGCCAGCACCGACGAGCTGGGGCAGTTTCCGGACAGCAACGTTAGCGAAGCTTTGCAACGCCTCGCCGGTTTATCGGTAGAGCGGGATCAGGGCGAAGGCCGTTTTGTGCGGGTGCGTGGCCTGGCACCGGATTACAACGCCGTGACGTACAATGGCACCCAGCTGGCGGCACCGGAAGCCGGGCGTCGCGCCGTGGCGCTGGATGTGATCCCATCCGATTTACTGGAATCGGTGGAAGTGAATAAAACGCTGTCGCCGGATATGCCGGCTGGATCGCTTGGCGGCACCGTGGAAATTAAAAGTTTGTCGGCCTTTGATCGCAGCAGCGACTTTTATTCGCTGACCGCTGAAAACGGCTATAACGAGCTGGTCAGCGCCCATAGCCCCAAAGTTTCCGGTGTGTACAGCACTATTCTGGACGCTGGTGGTGAAACCGATGCGTTCGGCATTGCGCTGGCCGGCAGTTACGCCAAACGTAAATTTGGCTCTGACAACGTTGAAACCGGCGGTAGCTGGGATTTTGACGAAGGTCTGGAAGAATTTGAACTGCGCGATTATCAAATCAGCCGTGAACGGATAGGTCTGGCGCTGAATCTGGATTATCGCCCGGGCAACAATAGCGAATATTACCTGCGCAGTTTATACAGCCGTTTTACCGATGCCGAACAGCGCCAAGGCTTGATTGTGGAACTCGCCGATCCGCTGCAGGCCGGTCAAACCGGTGAAGCAACGCTGATCCGTTCCTTAAAACAACGGGATGAAGCGCAAAGTATCAGCGCACTGGTGCTCGGCACCAAACAGCTGGTTGGCAACTGGGAATGGCTATTAGAAGCAGGTACCAGCAAAGCCGATGAAGATACGCCTTTTAATATTGCCGCCGCCAATTTTGAGCAGGATTTTGATGAAGGCGTGGGCTTTACTGGCCAACAACAAATTAAGTTAACGACGCCAACGGACGCTTATCTGGCCGAAGGCTATGAGCTGGATGAAGTGGAAATGGGCGACACTTTCACTAAAGAAACCGAACGTAATGCGAAGTTTGATTTAAGCCGCGAAATTATTCAGCCGAACGGTGCTTTGCAGTTAAAAACCGGTTTTAAACTCAGTCAGCGCGAAAAAACCGCCGACGAACAAGTCTGGGCTTTTGGCGACTTGGATGAAGAAGGCGTCAGCAAGCTTGGGCTGAGCGATTACGCTACTGGCACTGTCGACTACGGTTTGGGGCCAATGGGACAGGCGATTGATCCAGCGAAAATTTATGCGCTGGTCAATTCCTTGGATCGCAACGATTTTGTCGACGAGGTTGAGTCGCAAATTAATAACTATCAGGTGGATGAAGATTTATCCGCCGCTTATCTGATGGCGCAGTGGGAACGCGAGCAGTGGCAGTTGATCGGCGGTGTGCGTTACGAGCACGAACAACGCGATGCTCGTGGTGTGCGCTACGATGCTACCACTGAAGTTTTTAGTCAGAACCAGCTGAAAACCAGTGAAGGTTATTGGCTGCCGGCGCTGATTGGCCGTTACAACCTATCCGAGCAAAGCATTGTGCGGGCTGCCGTGAGTACCGGTTTGGTTCGGCCGAACTTTCAGCAACTGGCACCGGCTTATTTGCTGGAAGAAGATGATGGCGATTTAGAAGCCAGTTTTGGTAATCCGGCATTAAAAGCGCTGCGCTCTACCAACTATGACTTAGGGTTTGAGCATTATGCGGATGAGCTCGGCGTGTTGTCCGGCATGTTGTTTTACAAACAAATCAGCAATTTTATCTACGAAGCCGACCTTGCCGGTCAGCCGGGCTATGAAGAATTCGCCAAAGCTGAGACCTTTATCAATGGCGCAGATGCCAGCTTATATGGTCTGGAACTCAATGCTGTGCATCAGGTGGCGGGTTATGGTAACTGGCTGGATCAGCTGTTAATTTCCGCCAACCTGACCATCACCGGTTCAGATGCTGAGCTGGATTGGTTGGATGACGGTGACTGGCAACAACGTAACACCAGTTTGCCGAGTCAGTCAGACCGAACAGCCAACCTGGCGCTGGGTTATGAAAGTGATTTACTGAGCTTACGCCTTGCGGCTAACTATAAATCAGCTTATCTGGCGGAAGTCGGCGATCTCACCGACAGCGCTTATGACGTTTACGCTGATGATCACTTGCAGCTTGATTTCAGCAGCAAATACAAAATTAACAGTGGCATCCAGCTGTACTTTAATGTGGTCAATCTGAACGACGAGCCATACTACGCCTACACTGGCCGTCAGGCTTATAACTTCCAGTATGAAACCTACGGCCGCACCTTTGTGCTGGGCCTGCAGATCACCAACTGGTAAGGGGCGGTGATGCGAACATTTATGGGCTTGAAAACACCGATATTGCTGCTGAGTTTGGTGAGTCTGGTAGGTCTGGCGAGTGCAGCGAGTGTAGAGAGTGTAGAACGCGGCGCAGCAATGGCGGCAAAGGAAGCTGATCCGCAGGGCAATACGCTGGTGCCGGCAGGTGTTAGCCGCTATCAAGCAACGGTATTTCCGGATCGGATTATTCTGATCCCCACCGCAACACCGGCGTTATCGCAAACCGTGAACTGGCGGACTCGGCTGTCGCCGTCGCCGCTGGTCGCCGAAATTGCGCCAGCCGCTGATGGCCCGGCTTTGCATCTTGCGGCAAAACGCGTTAGCGCCCAGAGCCGGCAAATTCAGACTGACAATGGTCCAAGCGCGCACCATCAGCTGACTTTTCCTGATCTGCAGCCAGATACGCTTTATGCCTATCGGGTGCAGGGGCTCGGCACCTGGAGTGAATGGCTGCAGTTTCGCACCGCCAAGGCGGAATTCGCACCTTTTCGCGCCATTTATTTTGGTGATGCGCAAAACTCGTTGAAGTCACATTTTTCCCGTGTGGCCCGCGCTGCTTTGCTCAAAGCACCTGATGCGCAACTGATGATCCATGCCGGTGATTTGGTCAACTCGCGTTACGGTGTGCTCGATAACGAGTGGGGCGAATGGTTTGATGCGGCGGGCTGGCAAGCAGGGATGGTGAATCAGTTGATTGTGGCCGGTAACCATGAATATCTGAAGCTCAATGAAGACACGCCGCAGGAACGCCGGGTGCTCTCGCCGCAGTTTAGCGCCCAGTTTGGGGTGGTGCAAAATGGCCCGCAGCCGCTACGTGACACCGTGTACTTTACCGATTACCAAGGCGTGCGTTTTATTGCGCTCAACTCGACCGAAGCTTTGGAAAACGAAGCGATGGCGAAACTGCAGGCAGAGTGGCTGGAGCAAGTGCTTTCGAAAAATCCGCAGCGCTGGACTGTGGTCAGTTACCACCATCCGATGTTTTCGGTGTCGCAAGGCCGCGATAATCCGCGACTACGGCAATATTGGCAGCCGTTATTCGAAAAATACGGTGTCGATTTAGCGCTGCAAGGGCACGACCATGTATATGGCCGGAATTTTGCCAGCGGCGTCAGTCAGGCGCATGCCGGCACTGTTTATTTGGTGTCGGTGGCGGGGCCAAAAATGTATCTGGTGGCCGATCCGGCGCGTCGTGCCATGCAAAAAGTGGCAGAAGATACGCAGTTGTTTCAGTTGCTGGATTTTGACCACGATGTGCTGCGATATCAGTCGCTGACCGTCAGCGGCAAACTGTATGACAGTTTTGAACTGCAGCGCCAGCCCGATGGCAGCAAACGCCTGCTGGAAACTGCGCCAAGCAAACTGTTACCGCAGCGACGTTGTGGTAATCCGGACAGGACGACGCTTGCCAATAAAAAATGTTGGGAAGGCGATGATTTTGGTTTGGCGTCAAAGGCCAACCGCTGATGTGGTTAGCGGCTGAAAATCAGCCCGTTCATTACGAATTTGGAATAAAAGAAATGAAAAAACTCATGTTCACTGCCGCCATCACCAGTCTGTTATTGGGTTGTGGTACGCAGCATTCTTCGGCCATCAGCGCCGCTGTGGTGCAGGCTGATACCGCGAAAGAAACAACTAAAAATACCGCGGCGATTGTACCGGTACAAACTTTGTTGCGAACTTCTGCCCATCATTATTTGTCGGCTGAAGTGGCCGGACAAAGCTTGCAATTTGTGTTGGATCAGCAAGGTCTGAAAGTGCTGGCAGCTGCTGGCGCAACCAATCAACAACCACTGGCGAGCGCTTCCGGTAACTTTGTCCGACTCACCAGTCAGCTCCTTGCTGATGGCAGTTTGCTGCTGGCGGCGATGGAAGCGGATACGCAAAGCCTGCATCTGTGGCTCTGGCACAACGGCCAACTGCAGCCGCAGTTGCAACAGGTGATTAATAGCCGGGTGGTGGAAGATTTGTGTTTCTACCAAAGTGCGGTAAATCAGCAATTGTCGTTGTTTTTACTTGGTGGCCGTGGTGGCGCTGATCAGCTGTTATTACAACAAGCGGGCAAGTGGCGGCCATCACCTGTGGTGATCCGCGAATTAGCCGTGCCTTATGACAGCAAAGCCTGTGCTGTAGATGCCAATTCCGCTGCTTTGTATGTCAGTGAACCCAATGCCATCTGGCGTTATCAGGCCGAACCCGAAGCTGATGAAGGCCGCGAATTAGTGCAGGTTAAACAGCCGTTTGGGGATATTCAATCTGAGATAGTTGCACTTTCGGTATTGCCGGATAGCAGCGTATTGGCGCTGGAAGAACAGCCGGCGCGGTTGTTGCGGATAGTTGCAGACAGCAAGCAGGCCACCACCAATACATCCGTGCAAAGCTGGTCGCTTGGTGACGATGCTGTGGCGGCGATGTCCGTTGTGACTGGTGTTGCAGCAGCGCAGGTTTTTGTCACGACCGAAGATGCGGTGCCAGTGCAGCAGTGGACATTGCCTGCTGTGATGGCAATTCCAGCAGCAATCAAACCAGCCAAGCCTGTGAAACAAGTCCAACCCACTGCCGAAAGTCATGCCGCTTCACAGCGCGGCGATGTCATTGACGACCCGGCGATTTGGCACCATCCCACCCAACCGCAACTTAGCCGTATCCTCGCCACCGACAAAAGAAATGGCCTGGAAGTATATGACATGGCCGGCAAACGGCTGCAACAGCTGGCGGTTGGGCGGTTGAATAATGTCGACTTGCGCTATGGCTTGCACTTTCAAGGCAAACCACACGATGTCGCTGTGGCAAGCCTTCGCAATAACAATAGCTTGCAGCTGTTTGCGATTGCGGATGACGGCAGCGTTAAAGTCGCCGGGCAAATTCCGACAGCGATGCAGGAGATTTATGGGCTATGCATGTTTCAGCCAACCGCAGCGCAAATTTATGTATTTGTGAACGATAAATCCGGGCTGGTGGAGCAATATCAGCTGCACAGCGACGGCCAAAGCTGGAGCGGGAAAAAAGTGCGCAGCCTGCAAGTCAAAGGTCAGCCGGAAGGTTGTGTCGCCGATGACCAGCGCCAACAGCTTTATGTCGGAGAAGAAGATACCGGTATCTGGCGCTTTGACGCTGCCACCGATGCGGCTGTGATCGGCGAGCAAATTATTCTGGTTGATGGCGTGGAGCTAGTCGATGACGTGGAAGGTTTAGCTTTTGCGCCAGGAAAAACGCCGTATTTACTGGCGTCCAGTCAGGGTGACGACAGTTACGTGCTCTATCAGGGCGTGGCGCCGTACCGGCAACTACTGAAGTTTCGCGTCACCACCAATCCACAGCTTGGTATTGACGGCAGCTCCGAAACCGATGGTCTGGATTTAACGGTGCGAACCTTAGGCCCGGGTTTTGAACATGGGGCGCTGATCGTGCAGGACGGTCGAAACCGGATGCCGGAGCAAGGTCAGAATCTGAAATATGTGCCCTGGCAGGTAGTGCTGGATTTATTACCAAGCAACACAAAGTAGTTTAATCGTCATATAAGTTTGGGGGCTGCGGACATTGGCTGCCCCTAATACCTCAACACATCCCGTTGTTTTCCCTACAATTTTCACGCAGCAATAACCAACTATTTCGAATGCCCTCGTCCATAAAACGAGAACAGCTGTTCAGTGGTTGTTAATCGGCAGGGGCCTATAGCTACTGAACATAAATTCCATGGCAAAGCATCCGCTTTGTTCTGGTCTGTAGCTTAAACCTTAGGACACTGGCTACAGGTGACGAATAAAACTCAGGAATGACAAAGACTTACATCTGTAATCCACAGATGAATGTCATTTGAACTTAATCCTGTGTTCGATGCCCCCGTACTTCAAAGCAGGAATCATTGATCCTGCAGCTGATCGGTATTGAGCGCAAACGTCGATATGGAGTTTAAGATGCCTCACTCAACGACCCTACAGCAAAATCAAATGCTAGCTATCTTGCCGACTGATGTGCAGGAACGATTGTGTCCCCATATGGATTTAATTGAATTACCGCTTGGCAAAGTCTTGTATGAATCCGGTGATACCCAACGTTATGTCTACTTTCCAACCGACGCTATCGTGTCATTATTGCAAGTGATGGAAAATGGCGCTTGCACTGAAATCTCGGTGGTCGGGAGCGAAGGATTGGTTGGCGTGCCACTGATTATGGGCGGCGGCAGCACCACCAATCGAGCCTTAGTGCAAAGTTCTGGTCACGCCTATCGTTTGTTGGGGCAGCGGTTAAAAGATGAATTTAATCGTCACGGCGCTTTACTGCAAACCGTGCTGCGGTACACCCAAACCTTAATCACCCAAATGTCACAAACTGCGGTGTGCAATCGCTATCACACCATAGATCAACAACTTTGTCGGTTGTTGTTAGTATCCCTGGACCGGGTAGACGGCAATGAGTTGGTGATGACGCATGAACTGATTGCCAATATGCTGGGCGTGCGTCGGGAAGGTGTGACCGCAGCTGCGGGCCGTTTACAGCGGATGGGTGTGCTGGAATACCGCCGCGGCCATATTCAGGTGCACGACCGTACTGAGCTGGAGCATTTAAGTTGTGAATGTTATGCCATAGTACGGAACGAATCCGTACGATTGCTGCCTTGGTTCAACAAATTAAACAGTTAATTCGGGCTCTGGTACAGCAGGGCAGTATCAGCCACTTCTTAAGGCATGGATCAGTTCAAACTGGGCCATGGTGCCACTGCCACTCCTATGCTTTTTGCGGGCTTTTTACTGAAGGGGCGAAATAGACCGCTACATGCGCGGTTTTCGGAATTTCAACATCATTTGGGTGGCTTCACCCATGGCCCGGTACTTGGCTTTATCTTTTTCATCACCGGCTAAAGTCGGCGGTAACGACCAAATCCCTGATGGATGATCGGCCGTATCTTTTGGATTGATTAGCAGATCATTGCTGGCTTCAAATGTAAAACCCGCGTCTTTCGCCAGTTTTAACCATAACTGTTGTGGCACGTAACCGGTTTTTTTCCAATCACTTGCCAGCATGTGATCAGGCAAGCGCGGGGCGACGACGCCTAATACACCACCCGGTTTCAGTGCCTGATAAAAGTTGGCCAAGGCGTGTTTTAAGGAAGTTTCGCCATCAAACATATATAACTGGTTGCGGATCGATAACACCACATCAGCACTGCCCGCTGGCGCGATTGCGAAACCTGCCAGCGGCGCAAATTCAGTCACAGTGACATTTTTGTAGATCGGGTGCGACGCCAGTTTTGTCTGGTAGTCAGTGCGGCCTTTTTGCATATAGTCGGCCGGCAGCAAGGTGAATTTATCGGAGAAATGTGCGGCGTACAGTTTGCCTTTGTCCGCCAATAACGGAGCCAAAATTTCGGTATACCAACCCGAGCCCGGCCACACTTCAACCACGGTACTTTGCGGCGTCACTTCAAAAAAACTGAGTGTTTGTAAAGGTTTGCGTGCATCATCTCGTACTTTATTCTCTGCCGTTCGAACTTCATGTAGCAAAGCTTGGTTGATATCGGCAGTGGCAGTAAAACTGGCGTGGCTTGCCAGCAGCAATAGACTAACGTGGAAGAATTGAGTGAGCATGGACAGATCCTTTTGTCGATTATTTGTACTCTAAAAGTGTTTAAAAGGTAACACTGTGAAAAAGAGGGGTACCGGAGTACCCCCAAAACTACATCGCACTTGATAACATCATCGACCACCAGCAAAAAGCGACCGGTGGGTCTTCAGGAACGGCTTGCAACTGATTAAAGTCGCCTGTTACTAAGTAACTTTAATTAATTTGCTTGCCTGTTATCTTTTAACACGATATTTTAGTGAAGTTCAATGATTATTTTTCAGACACCCCGATGCTGGTTTCGGATGGCGGAGAACTCTCACAAGATGCGGATCACCAAAGGCCTGGCTGGGCAGAATGAGTTGCTATTGCCTCCCTCGTCAGCTATTGCAGCAATGCCAAATAACAGCACTGGCGAATTTACCAGTGCCGCACGCAGTTTACTGCAGGGCGAACTGACGTTGCCAATAGCGGTATTGGATCAGCAGAAATTAACCAACAATATCCGCTGGATGCAGCAGTTTGCCGACCTTTCCGGGGTGCAGCTGGCGCCGCATGGCAAAACCGGCATGTTGCCTGCGCTATTTTTACAACAAATCGCCGCTGGAGCCTGGGGCATGACGCTGGCGACCGTGCCACAGGCGCTGGTGGCTGCTGCGCATGGTGTAAAGCGAATTTTACTCGCGAATCAACTGGTTGGCCGTGCTGAAATGCAGCAGGTTGCCACGATGCAGCAACAGGGCATCGAATTTTATTGTCTGCTCGATTCACCGGAAAACCTGACGCAGCTCGACAACTTTTTCAGCAGCCAAGGTTTAACTTTAAAGGTGTTACTGGAAATAGGTGTTGCTGGCGGGCGTAGTGGCGTGCGTAGTTTCGATGCCGCGCTGGAGCTGGCGCAGCAGGTAAAACACAGCAAAGCGCTGCTGCTGGCTGGGGTGGAGTTTTACGAAGGGGTGATTAAAGCGCCGGATCAAAGCGCCGCAATCCGTCAGTTTATACAAAGTTGCATTGGTTTTAGCCTTGAATTGCAGCAACAACAGTTATTCGCCACACCACAAATTTTACTTAGTGGTGCTGGTTCAGCGTTTTATGACCTCGTCAGCGAAGCGTTTCAAGCAGCGGCATTGCCCGACAATTTTATGAAGCTTATTCGCCCCGGCTGTTATCTGTTTTTTGATCTGGGTATTTATCAGCAAGCGCAGCAGGACCTGTTAAAGCGCAGTGCTTTGGCTTGTCAGGTGAACGGGGAGCTGCACAATGCGCTGGAAGTTTGGGCTTATGTGTTGTCCCGGCCAGAACCACAGCTGGCGATTATTGGCTTCGGTAAACGCGATATGGCGTTTGACGCTGGGTTGCCCAAGGTCAGCCAGCACTTTCGGCCAGATGCTGAGCCTGCAAAAAATCAGTCCGCACGCATTCAGCCAACACAACGCCAGCCCAAAGCGGCCGATGCCCGAATGCACATTAGTAAAATCATGGATCAGCATGCGCTGTTACAGCTTCCGCCCGACTGCGATCTAGCGGTCGGCGATATGCTGAGTTTTGCCGGTTCGCACCCTTGTCTGACCCTCGATAAGTGGCGGTATGTCGCGGTGCTGGATGAGGATTATCAGGTCCGGCGTTGGTATGAAACGTTTTTTTAGAAAAATTTCGGGTGTAACCCAGGTCGCTGCTGTTGCGTTGTTTTAGCAAAGTGCGCGCAGCGGCCAAAGCTTAAAGGAAACCTCAGGTGGATATAGTTTCGCGAATTCATGAATGTCTGGCCCATTTGCGGCCATCCGAGCAAAAAGTAGCGCGGTTGATTTTAAGTGATCTGAACTACGCCGCCAGCGCCAGTATTGGCGAGCTGGCCGACAAGGCAGAAGTCAGTCATGCCAGTATTACCCGCTTAGCGCGGGCGCTGCAGTGCAGCAATGTACGGGATCTGAAGCTGAAACTGGCGCAGTCGGTAGCGGTGGGTGAGCGGTTTATCAGCGACTCAACGGTCGAGAAAAAAGATATTCCGGCGATTTATGCCGCCATTAATGAAATTTTGCAGCTCAATACCGGCCTCATCAGCCAGGAGATGATCGACCAAGCCAGCGACTTGATGATCCAGGCGCCGAAAGTGCTGATTTATGGCGTCGGCGGTGGCAGCTCGATTATGGCGCAGGAATGTCATCACCGGTTGTTCCGGCTTTGTGTGCAAAGCAATGCCTATTCTGACCCACTGCTGATGCGGATGACTGCGGCCAGCGTCGACAAAGGTGATGTGGTGTTGTGTTTGTCGCTCAGCGGTTACAGCCCGGAAGTGGAAGCTGCAGTGCAAATTGCCAAAGACTATGGCAGCAAAGTGATTGCGATTTGCCCGGACAGCCGCTTGTCGAAATTGGCCGATATTCATCTGCCGATCCTGACCCAGGAATCGGATTTTATCTATAAACCCAGCGCGTCCCGATATGTGATGCTGGCGGCCATCGACATTCTGGTCAGCCAGATTGCCGTGCTGAATCAGCGTAAATCACGGGAAAAACTACGCCGGATCAAACACGAACTGGATGAACACCGGCACGGCCCGGAACGTCTGCCGTTGGGGGATTAGGCTTGTTACCCGCGGCAACGATCGTTGCAAGGACGCAGCAGCAGGCTGAACTTGAGCCTGAAACGGGCCATCTGCTGTATGACCGGATTTTCTTCGGCGCCAGCGTGATTGATGGCACCGGCGCTGCCGCTGTTGTCGCCGATGTGGCACTGCTGGCGGATCGGATTGCCGCCATTGGCACCCTGACACCCGGCAGTGGCCGCATCGAAATTGCCGCCCAGGGTTTAGTGCTGGCGCCCGGTTTTATTGATGTGCATACCCACGACGATCTGGAGCTCATCCGCAATCCGGCGATGCTGGCCAAGCTTAGCCAGGGCGTGACAACCGTGATCACCGGCAATTGTGGCATCAGCGCGGCACCGGCCGATCTTGATGCGCCACCGCCGGATCCAATGAATTTATTAGGTCAGCAGGCCGAATTTGCCTACCGCAGTTTTGCCGAATACGCCGCGGCGCTGCAGCAAGCCAAGCCGGGCGTCAACACTGCAGCGCTGGTTGGCCACACGACGTTGCGCCATGCGGTGATGACCGATTTAGCCAAAGCCGCTACTGTGCCAGAGCAACAGCAAATGCAGCAGCTACTGCGTGAGGCATTGCAGCAAGGCGCTTTAGGCTTAAGTTCCGGCCTGGCTTATCACAATGCGATTGCGGCTCCCGCTGCAGAACTCGCCGCTGTTGGCGCACCGCTTGGCGAATTCGACGCAATTTACACCAGCCATTTACGCAGTGAATTTGAGGCTATTATTCCGGCATTGGCCGAAGCGGCAGATTTAGGCTTACACCTCAAAGTGCCAGTGGTGATTTCGCATTTAAAATGCGCAGGTATGGCGAATTGGGGCCGCGCCGGGGAAGTTCTGGAATTTATTGGCAAGCGGGCAGCTCAGCAGCATTTTTGCTGTGATTGTTACCCCTATTCCGCCAGTTCCAGCACCTTAGATTTAAAACAGGTCACTGCCGATTTTGAGATTTTTATCACCTGGTCTGAGCCTTATCCCGAGCTTGCCGGCCAAACGTTGGCGCAAATTTCCGAGCACTGGCAGTTGCCGTTACTGGAAACTGCCGCGCGGTTAATGCCGGCTGGCGCTGTGTATCACGGCATGTCGGAAACCGATGTGCAGCAATTTTTAAGTTATCCGCCGACGATGATTGGCTCGGACGGATTGCCTTGCGACCCGCATCCACACCCAAGGCTATGGGGCGCTTTTCCGCGGGTGCTCGGCCATTACAGCCGCGACTTACAACTGTTTAGCCTCAGTCAGGCCATCCACAAGATGACCGGTTTGTCGGCACAGAATTTTAAGCTGGCGCAGCGCGGGAGTATTAAAGTCGGCAACTTCGCCGATTTGGTACTGTTTGATGCCGAAAAAGTCAAAGATAACGCCGATTTTGTGCAGCCTTTTGCGCAAGCTGACGGCATTGTGCAAGTGTACGTCAACGGCGGTTTGGCCTTTGACCAAGGAGTGGCCTGCCCTGATCGGCATGGCCGGTTTTTAGCGCATCAGCCCCAGAGCTGACGAAAGCACTGACGATAGTGCTGAAGCGCGCAGCTGTTCAAACAGGAGGATCAAATGATTAAAAGATTTGGCGCCGAAGGTGGTGTAGGGACCGGCGGGCAACATTTGCCGTTTTCGCGCGCAGTACAAGCGGGCGGTTTTTTGTATGTGTCGGGGCAAACGCCGATGCGTGATGGTGAAGTGGTGGAAGGTGGCATTGTTGAGCAGTCGCGCATTGCCATCGAAAACTGTATTCAAATCATGCAGGAAGCTGGTTATGGCCTGGAGCATGTGGTGCATGTCACCGTGGTGCTGACCGATGCCCGCTATTTCAGCTCTTTTAATAAAGTGTTCCGCGAATTTTTTGCCGCCCATCCACCTGCGCGGATTTGTGCGGTGGCTGACTTGGTGGTGGATTGTAAAGTGGAAGTGGATGTGACTTGTTATAAACAACCCTAGGTCCGGATTCTGAATCGAATTTTATAAAAAAGCAGTCGGCCAATGTCGCAGACTGCAGCAAGCAACATGGGGAAAAAAATGACCGATCAGGCGGTGTTTTTAGTCGGATTTTTGCTGTACTTAGTGCTCATGATCGCAATCGGCTGGTGGGCGGCGAAGCGGCAACAAGCATCTAATCTATTAGAGGGTAAAAGTAGCGCGGCACAAGCCGGTGAAGACTTTTTGCTCGGCGGGCGCAGTTTACCGTTTTGGTTAACCCTTGGCACCACGGTCGCCACTATGGTCGGCACCGGCTCGTCAATGGGGGCGGTCGGTTATGCCTATCACCACGGCTGGGCCGGCACTTTGTATGGTGTTGGCGGAGCCTTGGGAATTTTGCTGCTGGCCTGGTTATACGCGCCGCTACGGCAATTGCGTTTTATGACCATGTCAGAAGAACTGAGTTATTACGTTGGTGCTGATGCGCTGGTGAAAAACCTGGTGGCGCTGATTATTTTTGTCGCCTGTATTGGCTGGCTCGGCGCCCATATTCTCGGCGGTAGCATGTATCTGGCCTGGCTGACCGGTATTGACCAAAGTTCAGCCAAGTTGTTGATTGCTTTTGGCTTTGCCATTTATGTGGTGATTGGCGGTTACACCGCTGTGGTTTGGACGGATGCGATTCAGGCGCTGATTTTATTTGCCGGTTTTATCCTGATGGCGTTATTTGCGCTGCACGCGGTAGGTGGCTGGGATGTGTTGCAGCAGTCGATGCGCGAGCATCAAATTGCCACGCCAAAACTCCTGCCGTCAATATCGCTGGCGGTGGCTATTTTGGTCGGCGTGCTGGCAACGCCATCGTTCCGGCAGCGGATTTATTCCGGCTTAAACGTGTCGACGGTGCGCCGCTCTTTTGTCTGGTCTGGTGTGTTGTATTTAGGTTTCTCGCTGATCCCGGCGCTGCTTGGCGCTGTCGCCTGGTTACTGATCCCGACTTTAGAAAACCCTTCGTATGCCTTTCCTTATCTGGCGCTGGAACTATTACCGGTTGGCCTTGGTGTGTTGGTGCTGCTCGCGGGAATTTCCGCCACCATGTCGAGCGCCAGTTCCGATGCGATCGCGGCGGTATCGGTTTTACTGCGGGATATTTATGCGCTACTGTTCCGGCGTACGCCGCACGCGGAAAAAGTGGTGCGTTGGTCGCGTTTTGGCTTGGTTGGCGTGGTCGGTTTGGCGTTGCTGTTTGCGCTACTCGCCGACAATATCATCAGTTATATCACCAGCATGATTGCGATGTTGCTCTCCGGCATGTGTGTGCTGGCGCTGCTGGGTCGTGGTTGGCAACGGTTTAACCGGTATGGCGCGCTGGCGGCATTGCTTGTGGCGCCTTTGGTGTCGGCTGTGATTTTGCTGCAACCGGACTGGTTAGCTTATTGGGGTAATCCGGTGTTGCCCGCTGTTGCGATTAGCGCTTTGGCGGCGGTGCTGGTGACGTTGTTGACGCCGCAAAACCGGCTTAGCCGTGCAGAAGCTTTGGCGGTGTTGACCGCGCAGCGGGCGCAAATGGAGCATTCAACTGAAGTTTCAGCTGTTGCAACTACCTCCAGTGACAATGCTTTAAAGGCGGAGCTTTCATGATGTTGCGGCGCTGCTTGTTCAGGTTTGGATTGCTGGGGGGATGTTTGCTTGCTGCGCAGCCACTGTTTGCTGCGGACGATCTACCGTTAATGCCTTATCCGCTTAAACTGGAGCGTCAAACCGGGGCTTTGTTGCTGGTGGGTGATCAAACAGAACTGCGTCTTGACGTTGAACTGGTGCTGGCGGACGCGACCCAAAACACAGCCACCGATGGCAAATATTTAATCCAACATCTGCAGCAACGCTTAACCGCCCAGGCCGGTCGGCCGGTATTGCTGCAATCGGTGACTACGGCGGTAAAGCCAACTTTGCGGCTTGAGATTGGCAAACTGCTCACAATCCCCAAACCGGGCGATGATGAAAGTTACCAGTTACAAATCACGCCACAGCACATTCACTTACAAGCCAATACCAGTACCGGCGCTTTATATGGGTTGGAGACCTTAACTCAGCTACTGGATTGCCCGTCGCTGCCAGCAACTTCTTCGCCTACGCCGCACTGTCAGTGGCCAACTGTCACTATCGAAGACCAACCCAGGTTTCCATGGCGTGGTCTTCTCATCGACAGTGCGCGCCGTTTTGTACCGCTGGCCGATTTAAAACGCCAGCTGCAGGGCATGGCTTCAGCCAAACTCAATGTGTTGCACTGGCATTTAACTGATGATCAGGGCTGGCGCTTTGAAAGCTTAAGTTACTCGAAACTGACGCAATTCGCGGGCGGCGAGTTTTATACGCAAGCACAAATGCGCGAGCTGGTCAGCTACGCCGCCAAGTTGGGCATTCGCGTGGTGCCGGAAATTGATTTACCCGGCCACGCCAGCGCCATCGGCCGCGCTTATCCGCAGTTATTGGCTGAGCCGGGTTCAGCGACCAAAGCGGAACGACGTTTTGGCGTGTTTGCACCAGTGCTGGATGTCAGCTCGCCCGAAGTAACCGCTTTTGCTGCGGCATTATTAAAAGAAGTCGCAGCGATTTTCCCCGATCCTTATCTGCATATTGGTGGCGACGAAGTTAAACCGGAGCAGTGGCTACAAAACCCGGCCATTCAACAGTTTATGCAACAGCAACAACTGGCTGATGCCGGGGAATTACATGCCGATTTTAACCGACGCTTGGCGCTACAACTGAAACAGCTTAATCGCACCATGATTGGCTGGGACGAAGTGCTGCACAAAGATTTACCAAAAAATGTGCTGGTGCAGTCATGGCAAGGGCAAAATGCGGTGGCCGAAAGTGTCCGCGCTGGTCACCCGACGATTTTATCGGCTGGCTATTATTTAGATCAGCCGATGCCAACTTCCTATCACTATCGCAACGATCCGGTTGGCGTGGCGCAGCCTTTGCCCCCGCTACCGGCTGACGGCAAGCAAATAGTGCTGGATTTTCAGCTGGCGCGTTTTAATAACAAGCCGGTGAGCGGCCAGTTTATCTTGCTGCCGACAGCTGTCTCACAGAACCTGCAACAGCCACAACTGCGGATGCGGGTACCTGCGCGGGGTGAACTGGCACCACGCTGGGTGCAACAACGCAGCAAAGCCGATGGCAGCAGTGACTGGGTATTTGCCATCGACAGTTGGTTAGGGCCGGCGGAAATTCAGCTGCAGGGAAGAACTGACGGCAGCTGGCATGCCAGTGCAATGCTGGGCAATACACGCTATCCGTTGACGGTAAAGTTAGCGAGCAATAGCAAACAGCAACTGGCCTTGCCCGTACTTCCTACCTTGACTGCAGCATCCCAACAACAGCTGATTTTAGGCGGAGAAGCCGCGCTTTGGGCCGAATTAGTCCCGGCAACGCTGTTGGACTTAAAACTGTGGCCACGGTTATATGCCTTTGCCGAGCGGCTATGGTCGCCTGCTGATATGCGTGATGAAAGCTCAATGTATCAACGGTTGCAGCAAATGGACGACTACGGCAGCCGCATTGGTTTATTACATCAACAACAGCAACGCCAGGGTTTAGCTACTTTGGCCAGTAATGAAGCAGAAGCCGCCGCTTTGTTGGTGCTGAGTGAAACTGTCGAACAAAGCCAATATTACAGTCGCCATCATCTGAAAACCGTGCGTGGTCAGTATCATTTGGACGCTGAGCTCGCTCGGTTCGCCGACGCATTACCAGCGGAAAGTCTAGCGCTGGTGGTGCTACAGAAGCAGCTGGCGACAAACGGTTGTGCAGCAATCGGCACCTCGTCCGACAGGGCACCGCAAACCGCAGCACAGCGCGCCAGCAGCATCCACGCCTTGCAGCAACAATTTCAGCGCTGGCAACAAGCTGCGGCGCAGTTAAAAAACTATCAGGGCAAGCAACAAGCCCGAATAAAGCACCTCACGGCTCAGCTCGCTATTACCAGCGATATCGCGCTGCAATGGCTGGCGGAGCAACAACGGCTAACTCAGCAGCCAACGACTGGCAACAAGGTCAGAAAAACCTGGGATTTGCAGCGCCAACAACTGCAAATCATCATCAACGAAGTCGACGAAGAGCTACTGGCGCTGGCGCAACCGGTGCAACAGATGTTGGAGTGCCGTGAAGCTGGAATTTATCTATGGAAGGGAAATAGCTAATTTTTTTGGATCTCAAAAAGCAGTTTCAGACAAAGAAAAGGCCAGTCAGTGTGGACCTGACTGGCCAATTTTGATTGCTGGTAAAGCAATAAAGTGTAGTTACAGAGCGTATTCCTCAATCATTAATCTGCTACTGATTGCAACGTCAACTTCGGTGTCAGTGTCTGTATCAAAAGCATTCAACGCATCTATCAGGTTTGCTACTTTTGCATCAACACCATATATATCAATCAGATATTTTTCTGATGTAGCATCTTTCCAGAATTGTTCAGATCCGGGTTCATCCGGTAACGGTGAAAGATCAATAGGTGCAATGCTACCATCTGCAAATTCTAAGCTTTCGATAGCATAACCAGAGTCTGTAAACGCATTTTCGATAGTGATTTGATCTCCGGTTAGTTCGCCACTGTTGTTCAAAAACCTGATGACAAGGTGGTTGTCGGCAGTTCGCTGCAATTGCAAATGTGACTGCGTAATACCAGAGCCAAAAACAAGCTTATCGATACCTCCCAAATCACGAATGGTGTCCTGACCATCGCCCAGATTAAACATGTAAGTTTCCAAACCAAAACTTCCTTCAAGTCGGTCGTTGCCGATGCCACCTATCAGAATATTATGGAAATCTTTGGCTAATTCTGGTGTTGAAACGATTTTCAAGGTGTCATCGCCCGCACCACCGACTAGTCTGTTGTGGCCTAAACCACCGCTGAGGGTGTCGTTACCTTCCATGCCAAATAACCAGTCAGCTTTGTCGCCGCCAGTGATGACATCATTATTGTTAGTGCCGATCGATGTAGAACTTAATTGACTATGCCAGTCACCATTGATCACAGTGCCGTCAGCAAACACCATCTGTTCGATACGACGTAAAGTGTTGGTGGCCGCATCTTCGATAGTAATAGTCGAGATCTCACCGGTTTGCGGGTGGGCGACCATCACCACGAGGTGATTACCAGCGCGTTGCAAGCTGATATTGGCGGCAGTAATGCCTGCACCAAATACCAGTTTATCGACAGTGGTGTAACTCGATTTATCGACAATGACATCATTGCCATCGCCGAGGTTATAGACATAGGTATCGGCGCCGTGAGCGCCTTCCATCCGGTCATTACCGGTACCACCGATAAAGGTATTGCGGAAGTCTTTCGAGTTGGTCGCTGTTGAAGCAATTTTTAAAGTGTCATCCCCCTCGCCACCGTTGAGGATGTTGTTGCCAAAACCACCGTCGATAGTATCGTTGCCAGCCATGCCATAAATGGTTTCGGAGGCGTTAGTGCCAGTAATATTGTCATCACCAGTGGTGCCAGTTAGTGCCAGTTTCTCTAACCAATCGCCTTCAATCACAGTGCCGTCAGCGAACACCATCTGCTCAAGTCGGCGTAATGTATTTGTCATTGCATCTTCGATAGTGATGGTAGAGACTTCACCGGTTTGCGGATGAGTTACCAGCACGACAAGGTGGTTACCATTACGCTGTAAACTAATATTGGCGGCGGTAATACCTACACCAAATACCAGTTTATCGACAGTGGTGTAACTCGATTTATCGACAATGACATCATTACCATCGCCGAGGTTATAGATATAGGTATCAGCGCTGTGAGCGCCTTCGAGCCGATCGTTGCCAGCACCACCGATAAAGGTGTTGCGGAAGTCTTTCGAGTTGGTCGCTGTGGAGGCAATCTTTAAGGTGTCGCTCCCTACGCCACCGTTGAGGGTATTGTTGCCAAAACCGCCATCAATCACATCGTTCCCGGCCAGACCATAGATAGTCTCTGAGGCGTTGGTGCCAACAATATTGTCATTATCATAGGTACCAGTCAGTCCAAGCTTCTCTAACCAATCGCCCTCAATCATAGTGCCGTCAGCAAACACCATTTGCTCAATACGTCGTGTGGTATGTGTTACAGCATCTTCGATAGTGATGGTAGAGACCTCTCCGGTTTGCGGGTGGGCAACCAACACAACGAGGTTGTTGCCAGAGCACTGCAAGCTGATGTTTGCAGCAGTAATGCCCGCACCAAACACTAGCTTATCGACAGTGGTGTAACTCGATTTATCGACAATGACATCATTGCCATCGCCAAGGTTATAGAGATAGGTATCGGCGCCGTGAGCACCTTCCAGACGGTCATTACCGGTGCCGCCGATAAAGGTATTGCTAAAGTCTTTGGCAGCAGTTGCTGTTGAAGCCACTCTTAAGGTGTCATTGCCTTCGCCACCATGAAGCTTATTATTGCCAAAACCGCCATCAATGATATCGTGTCCTGCCAGGCCATAAATAGTCTCATGGGCATTGGTGCCAGCAATATTATCATCACCAGTGGTGCCAGTCAGAGCTAGTTTCTCTAACCAATCGCCTTCAATCACAGAGCCATCAGCGAACACCATTTGCTCTATTCGGCGTAATGCGATTGTCACGGCATCTTCGATAGTGATGGTAGAGACTTCACCGGTTTGCGGATGAGTTACCAGCACGACAAGGTGGTTACCATTACGCTGTAAACTGATATTGGCGGCGGTAATACCCTCACCAAACACAAGTCTATCGACAGTGTTGTAACTCGAATTATCGACAATGACATCATTACCATCGCCGAGGTTGTAGACATAGGTATCGGCGCCGTGAGCACCTTCCATCCGGTCATTACCGCTGCCACCGATAAAGGTATTGCGGAAGTCTTTCGTGTTATTCGCTGTGGGAGCAATCTTTAAGGTGTCGTTCCCTTCACCACCGTTGAGGGTATTGTTACCAAAACCGCCATCAATCACATCGTTACCGGCCAAGCCGTAGATCACATCAGATTTTTCATCTCCGGTGATGGTGTCATTACCTTCGGTACCGTAAGTTGCGTAACTAAGCTGGCTAAACCAGTCCCCCTCAATCACAGAGCCATCAGCGAACACCATTTGCTCTATTCGGCGCAAGGAATTTGTCACGGCATCTTCGATAGTAATGGTAGAGACTTCGCCGGTTTGCGGATGAGCGACCAACACGACAAGGTGGTTACCATTGCGCTGTAGACTGATATTGGCGGCAGTAATGCCTGCACCAAAGGACAGGGTATCGGCTTTGTTGGTGCCCCCAGCTTTATCTGCAATGACATCATTGCCATCGCCGAGGTTGTAGACATAGGTATCGGCGCCGGAAGCACCTTCCATCCGATCATTGCCGGTGCCGCCGATAAAGGTATTACTGAAGTCTCTGGTGTTGTTCGCTACCGAAGCAATCCTTAAGATGTCATCACCTTCGCCACCATCCATCGTATTGTTACCGAAACCGCCTTCGATGATATCGTTCCCCGCCAGGCCGTAGATCACATCTGACTTTTCATCTCCGGTGATGGTGTCATTACCTTCGGTACCGTGAGTTGAGTAACTAAGCTCGCTAAACCAATCGCCTTCAATCACAGTGCCATCGGCAAACACCATCTGCTCTAATCGGCGTAAGGCATTTGATACTGCATCTTCGATAGTGATGGTAGAGACTTCACCGGTTTGCGGATGAGCGACCAGCACGACGAGGTGATTACCAGAGCGTTGTAAATTGATATTGGCGGCAGTAATTCCTTCGCCAAATACCAGCTTATCGACAGTATCGTGGCTCGATTTATCGAGAATAACATCGTTGCCATCGCCGAGGTTGTAGAGGTAAGTATCGGCACCTAAAGCACCTTCCATCCGGTCATTACCAGTGCCGCCGATAAAGGTATTACTAAAGGCTCTGGTGTTGGTTGCTAGTGAAGCAATCTTTAAGGTGTCATTACCTTCACCACCAATAAGGGTATTGTTACCAAATTCACCTTCGATGATATCGTTACCGGCCAGGCCGTAGATGGTTTCTGAGGCATTAGTTCCGAGTATCTCGTCTGATTCTTTTGTTCCAACCAGATTGAACTTCTCTAACCAGTCGCCATCAATCACAGTGCCATCAGCAAACACCATCTGCTCAAGTCGGCGTAAGTTATTTGTCACAGCATCTTCGATAGTAATAGTGGATACTTCGCCGGTCTGTGGATGAGTAATCAGCACAACGAGGTGATTGCCAGAGCGTTGTAAAGTGATATTGGCGCCAGTGATCCCTTCGCCAAAAACCAGTTTATCGACAGTATCGTGGCTAGATTTATCGAGAATAACATCGTTGCCATCGCCGAGGTTGTAAACGTAAGTATCGGCACCTAAAGCACCTTCCATTCGGTCATTACCGGTGCCGCCGATAAAGGTATTGCTAAAGTCTCTGGTGTTGTTCGTTCTGGAGGAAATCTTTAAGATGTCATCACCTACGCCGCCATCCATAGTGTTGTTACCGAAGTGGCCTTCGATTACATCATTGCCGCGTCCGGCAATAATGAGTTCGTCACCATTGTCGCCGTTTATTATATTATTTCGGCTATCTCCCAACAGTACTTCCCAATCAGATGAAATTCCGTTTATGTCTGTGGATTCTTCTGTTGCTTTTTGAATATAGGATCCTAATTTACTTTCCCATATCGATTCATCATCAACAAGTCCTGATGATGTGAGTGTGTTGCAAAACGAGATAAAATCCCAAGAGCCATCCTGAACGAATTCTTTGTAGTATTTTACGATGTCGAATAGATCGGCTAGTCCATCAAGTTTGTTTTTAGAAATTTCAGCTGTTAATTTGCCCTCCAAATGTTCGAAGTTTAAGCTAATTCCAGCTTCATCAAAATTTAGCTCTACTGAATCAATGATGTCAGCTAACCGAGTTTTAAAACTTAACGAACTGAACACCTGATTAAATATTTCCTGATAAGTTGATTCAATGGAACGCTCGGCATTTTGAGCTCGGACCTGGAATGGAAAGTTGGAATGTGCTCCCATGCTTGGGAAGAAAAAGTATGATGTATTTGATCTGGCCACCGAGCCCGCACCACCTCCACCCCCGCGGTATTCCGAATAAACAATATTTTCTATAGGCCGACCATTAAATGCTTCGATTACACTGTAGCGACCAGTTAGATATTCTTTTCCAAGTGGAAACATCGATACAGTATTATAAGGGTCGAAATAACTGCGATAAGCAATTTTCGCCATTTTGTCGTGAAATGTTTCCAGCTCGCTTCCTAAATGCCATTGCCATAAAATATCATCGACCAGAGCCAATTGTTCTGAACGCGTGGTAGCTTTAGAAAAGGTCTCCAATAGACTTGCAAGGTTGTCGTCTAATGTTGCGGCTTCACGTAAACTACGCAGCCCACCTGAACCAGCAAAGTCAGGCAATTTCTCTGTTCGCTCAGTAAGAGGTATTTTGTCATTGAAGCTATTTCTAAAAGTATCTGCAGCGAAAAACAGCGAGCTCATTTCATGTTCGCGGCCGTCTGAAAACTGGAAGCTGGAGACAGAGTCGACACGGTTACCGTGTTGAGTGGTACCTTTATTTTTATTGTCTAAATTAATCGAAGAAATGCCTAATTCAGCCAGTGTCTTTAATTCCCCTTGCTGCGTTACCCCATCCTGATTCAGGTCTTGCCATACTTTTAACCGCGAAAATATTTTGTCTTTCGCATCGATAACACCATCACCTTTCCAAGGTTGGCCATTTGCATCATTTCCATCAAATGCTTTTAACGCTTCAAAACCATCTTTTGCTTTGCGCTCAACACCGTTATAACTTACATCTACGATGGTATTGTCGCCAAACAACTCTTTACCGCTATCGATCACACCATTTTCATTCCAGTCGACTACTAATAAACCATCGTCTGGTTTTACCCAGCCAGTGCCATGTTTAAGTCCGTCACCATTATGGTCAAACATAATACCGGCATTGGTGCCAACGGTTTCAACGCCGTCACCATCTAAATCTAATACCAGCGGGTCGCGAGGGGCGTTGACTGCGCGGTCGATCATATTAAATAAACTATTGATGTCGTTTGGAAGGTAACCTGTAGGATTAGCGCCAAAAAATGATTGAATTTTACGCAGACCGTTTGATAAATTCAGTAAACCATCAAGAATTGATGAGTCAATATTATCGAAAAAACCAGATAAGTCGTTAATTCTATCTAAAATATCTCCCACGTAACCAGACAAATTATCTGACAAACTAGTAAATTTATCAAAAACGGATTTCATTGCCTGAATCGATTCTATATGCGCTTGGTATTGAGTTGGAGTAAAGTAATTTTCAAATTTATTAATGCCACCTGCCTTTAAAATGTCGCTGACAACGGTTGCACAGTTACTGCCTAAAATAGAATGTGCTAAGTTTGGTGCATCTACCAAAAAATATGGTGGTGGACTTGCTTTCAAAGCGTCGGCTTTTGACTTCATTGAATCGAACATGTCTTTTGTGATGTCAATGTTAATTTTGTAGTCGCTCCTCCCTTCCGCCTCTGGTAAATCTCTAAAAGCGCCTGGTCCATTGAATGGGTTTTCAGCTGGTCCATAGCTGTATTGATGTTTACGGCCATTAGCATCAAATAATACGATCCAGACATGATAGCCGGCCTTGTTTTCATGAGAACCGCTGTCAACATGTATAACTGCTTTATAATCGCTCATTTTACCTCCTTATTGAAAATGTTCCTTAACACAAAAATACAAGCCAACATCAAAAATATAGAATAAATATTGAAAAATATAGTCGTGGACATTTCGTTATTCAAATCAAAAGTAAATTTTTTTCTGGAATGATCCACACTGGTTTCGCCATAATTGACATTGCAAATAGAAAAATTATTTCTTACAATAATTTCAAAACGTTCAGGTGAAGCGGAAACAGAGCATTTAGAGAAACTAAATGGTGAAAAAATTTTTCTAAACTGAATATTGCATTTATTTTTAATACATTCAGAATCGTGAGTGATCTTGTAAATTTGGGTGATTTGTGGGTTTAATCCGACAGTAACTATGTCGCTACCATAGTTGTACGTCTTAGGATAGATAAAGCTCAGGGCAGAATATGACAATATTATATATATCGTGATCGCTACGTATGCATACATTATAGGTTTAGATAACCTGCTTGAGATAAATGCAACCAGCATCATTGAAAAGTATAGCTTTGATGGTATGGCACCAAAAAAAATCAGCAGTAAAAAAGAAACAAACAGATAAAGAAAAAGTCTTGTTATTTTTTCTTTCCAAGGTACATTTTTTATAAAAATCATCGTTCTCTAACCCCTTCATCCACAGCCTTTATCACCGGGGACAATAAAAATTCAATCACACGTCGTTCACCGGTCTTCACTTCAACAGTGACTGTCATGCCAGCCCCTAAAGGCACCGTTTTATTACCTGCCCGAATATTATGCTGCTTTAAGCTCACTTTTAAAGGAAAGACCAAGCCCAGCCCTTCTTTTTCTACCGCATCGGTTGAGACATCAATAATTTCACCGTCTATTACGCCGTATTTGGTAAATTCAAAACTTTCCAGTTTAATTTCAGCTGTTTGACCTACTTCGACAAAACCAATGTCTTTGTTTAATAACCAGGCTTCGGCGATCAGTTGTTGGTCTTGTGGCACTACACGCATTAACTCCTGCGCAGGCGTCACTACGCCGCCAATGGTGGTTAATGCCAGTTGTTCGATGGTGCCGCTGACCGGCGACAAAAGCTGTTGTTGTGAATTGGTGTTTTGCGCTTTAATCAGTTCCTGAGTTAACGCACTGGCATCACGGTGATACTGGTTTTGCGCTTCACTGAGCTGGCGCTGAAATTCGGCTTGTAACACTTGTTGTTGCTGTGCTGATTCACGAATGGCGGCAGCCAGCTGTTGCAGTTTGGCTTTTTCGATGGTCAGGCTTTCCGCCTGATTAATGCGGTTGAGTTCCAGTTCCAGATATTGGCTGCGCGATGCCAGCGACTTCTCCAGTAGCTTCTGCACACTGTCTGCTTGTTCGGTGATCAGCGGCATGGTTTTTTCAATCCGGCTGATATTGAGCTTGGTGGTGTCCACTTCCGCCAGCAGTTTATCGCTTTGGCGTTGTACGCTGAGTTGCCTGGCCTGATATTCCAGCCAGCTGCTGTCTAATGCTTGTTGTTGTGGCAAGGACAATGGCTGCAGCTGTGCTGATGCCAGCGCTGAAGCAGGCCGTTGCGGGGCATGTAACCGTTGTTGCAACAATTCCGTTCGCTGAATATCTTGCTGCACACCTTCAAGCTGCACACGCAGACGTTCCAGCTCGGCTTCGGTGATGGTGCTATCCAGCGTTAACAGCACATCACCGGCAGCGACCTTTTGCCCTTCACGCACATGGATTGCCGTCACCACCCCAGCGTTTAATGGCTGGATCACCTTCACCTGCGAACCGGGTACCAACTTACCCTGGGCACTGGCGGTGATCTCAATTTGCCCCCAGCATGCCCAGGCAATAGCGACGACCAGCAGTAACATAATGGCCCACAAAATTATCCGACTATATGGGGCAGGTGGGGCGGCCTCAATTTCCAATGCTGCTGGCAGAAAGCTCAGCTGCTCGCGGCTAAGTTTTTTCGCCAGCGGCAGTTGCACGACATTCGATGCGGTAGTATTCGATACGATAGTATTCGATGTTGCAGCCGCGTCTTGAGGCACTGAATTTTGTTGCGGCTGGTTCATACAACCTCCACCGGATCAGTAGGGTTGTGGTCTTTTCTGGCAAGGTTGACCGGTTGAGCATTGACGACAACCGGACCGCCATGCTGAATTTGCACCAGATGATGGTAAATGCCCTGCAAGTGCAGTAGTTCGGAATGGCTACCTTGTTCGGCGATTTGGCCTTTATCCATCACTACAATACGATGACAATCGCGTACTGCAGACAAGCGGTGGGCAATGATAAATACCGTACGTCCGGCGCAGATTTCGGCCATATTGCTTTGAATAATGCGTTCAGATTCATAGTCCAGCGCGCTGGTTGCTTCGTCAAAAATCAGGATTTTTGGGTTCGCAATCAAGGCGCGGGCAATCGCCATACGCTGGCGCTGGCCACCCGATAAACTGGAACCATGCTCGCCGACAATCGTGTCGTAGCCCTCGGGTAATTCACAAATAAATTCATGAGCACCGGCTAATTTTGCCGCCCGGATCACCGCTTCAATATCGCTGGCGGGGTCGCTCAGGGCAATATTGTCGCGGATGCTGGCGTTAAATAAAAAGCTCTCCTGCAGCACCACGCCAACTTGCCGACGCAACCAGGCCGGTTCCACCAACGAAAGGTCAATACCGTCGATTAACACGCGTCCACCCTGTGGCACGTACAAGCGCTGAATCAATTTGGTTAAAGTACTTTTCCCCGAGCCCGAACGACCAACGATGCCAATTCGTTCACCAGCATTGACCTGTAACGACACCATATTGAGGATGGCCGCTGAATCAGGGCGGTAACGGAAGTTTACTTGTTCCAGCGTGACACAACCCGTCACATTGGGCAGGACGGTGCGGTTTGGGTTGTAACCAGGTTCAGTCGGAGCATTGAGTACATCGCCCAAACGCTCAATTGACACCTTGGCTTGCTGAAAATCCTGCCACAAGTTGACCAAGCGCATGATTGGGCCAGACACCCGCTGCGCCAGCATATTAAACGCAATAAACTGCCCGACAGTGAGCGAGCCTTCCACCACGGTTAAAGCGCCAAAATACAACGTCAGCAGGGACACCACTTTGTTGATGTAACTGGCAATACTTGAATAGATGTTATTGATATGTGAAGCGTCGAACGAGCTGGAAACATAATCCGCTAACTTTTCTTCCCATTTATTACGCATTTGCGGTTCAACAGCCAGCGATTTTACCGTTTCAATGCCGGAGACCGATTCCACCAAAAACGAATGGTTTTCGGCGCTTTTCTGGAATTTTTGTTCCAGCTTGTCCCGCAGTGTTGGCGTGATCAGAATCGACAGCAGGATGTAACAAGGAATTGACCCGACGACGATCCAGCTCAGTAGCGGTGCGTAATAAAACATCACCGCAAAAAACACCACACTGAACAACACGTCCAATACCACGGTTAACGATGAGCCGGTGATAAATTCGCGGACTTTATCCAATTCTTTAATACGGGCGACCGTATCGCCAATCCGGCGCATGGCAAAGTACGAAATCGGCAAGGCCAACATATGGCGGTACAACAAACCACCCAATTCCACATCAACTCTGTTGGTGGTGTGGCTAAACACATAGGTGCGTAAAGCGGTTAATAAGACTTCAAAGGTAATCACGGCAAAAAAGCCAACGGCCAGTACATCTAAAGTAGTTAAACCTTTGTGTACCAATACTTTATCGATAGTGACCTGAAAGAAAATCGGCGTGGCCAGACCAACGAGTTGAATAAAAAACGATGCCAGGAGTACATCAGCAAACAGATGACGGTATTTCAGCAACGCCGGAATAAACCAGCGAAAACCAAAACTGGTGTTGCTGGCCACGATGCTGGTGCGCTTGGCCAGATGAAGTAATTCACCGGTCCACATTGATGCCAAAAATGTTAATGAAATACTCTGCGTCTGCCCGGTTTCCAGATCCTGAATCAGCGCACGCTCGCCTTTGATTCTGGCCAGCACAAAATAGCTGCCGTCTTTGGATTTACCGACAGCCGGTAACAAGAGCGGATCAAGTTTTGCCGGTTCGGCATGAATAAACTTCGCTTTAAAGCCAAGACTTTTGGCGGCTTTAATCAGATAAATATCTGTGAGGTCATCATTTTGCGGGGCGAATTCTCGGATTAGAGCATTCGGTGAAACCGGTATTTGATGCATCCTTGCGACAACAGCTAAACATTTTACGCCAACAGCAAACGGCGAAGAATGTGACATACAATCCCTGTATAAGTGACAAAAAACAGGAAAATGGTACACATGTTTATTTAATTAATCCACTAAAAATCACATTAATTTCACAAATTTGAGTCGCGCTTTGATCGCGTTATTCAGTTTTAGTTTTAATAACAAGCTGTTGACGTGCCGCCGTTGTATCGGCCATTTGGAAAAATTTTATGACGCCAACAACTCCGCCGTCGAAACCGCTTGAATCCTCACCCCAAAACTACTAATCGCAGGCAAGGTGGCGTTGTGGTGGGTGCTGATCGTGGCAGCGCTGGCGTGGGTTTTGTCGTGGGTGGTGTGGGCGTCGGCGACCAGCGTCACGGGGTAGCCAAGGGCGGCGGCTTTGCGGACTGTGGTGTCGACGCAAAATTCGCTGGCGTAACCGCAGATAATGAGCTGATCGACCGCCAGACTTTGCAATAAGGGTTGCAGTTCAGTGTGTAAAAAGGCGTCTGGGGTGGTTTTTCTACTGATTAGGTCGCTCGGTTGCTGCTCTATAGCTGCGGGTAATTGCCAGCCGGCGCTTTGGTAAGCGAGCACTGAGTCGGCTTTTTCGTGCATCACAAAAATTACCGGCAGTTGTTGCGACCGCGCCCAGCTGCTGAGCTGGTTGATATTGTTGATCACCGTCGCCGCCTGCGCTGGTGGCGGCTCAGTGGCAAATAAGCCTTGTTGTACATCAATTATCAGCAGCGCTGTTGTCATCAGCTTTGGTCTCAAAGGTTGTGTTTGCGGGTTGCACCATTGTAAGCTGGGTGTTAGGTTTTTTTACAGCGTAATTTCGAGCAGGATTTATGCACCAGATCCAACAACACGCCTACGATCAGGCCATGCTTCAAGCGCAGCAGGCGATGGCGCAACAGCAATGGCAGTCGGCAATGGAACAGTTAAAATGGGCGCATGTGCTAGGGCAGTTGGCGGTGCGGCCGCATGTCTACACCCATTGGCTAATGCTGGTGGTGGAATGGCGTCGCCATCGATTTGGCGCTGTGGTTGGGCAGTTTATTCGCATGCTGTTAGGCGCTATTGGGTCGGCGCTGGGTAAAGTGCCGACCGGCAATACTGGCGACAGCGACATCAGTATGTTTCAGTCGTTGCCGATTGCACCTGAGCTGCAGCAGATTATTGATGGCAATATGGCGGATAGTACTCATAGCAGCGCTAACGATACTTCAACTTCAGGGCCACACAAGGACAACCCATCATGACCGAACAATCTCGCAATAAACTGGCATGGCTGATCCTGCGTTTGACCTTAGCCGTCCTCATCGCAGCGCACGGCTGGTTCCGGCTGTTAAATGGTGGTGTTGAACCCTTCGGCGTTTGGCTGAACGGGCAGGGCATTCCCCTTGGTTATTGGGTGGCCGCTGCTATTACCGGGGTGGAAATTCTCGGCTCGGCACTGCTGGCTTTTCGGCGCATGGTGCGACCGCTCTGTGGTTTATTCGCGGCGCTGTATGCGATGGGCATCCTGATGCTGCATGCCGCTGAAGGCTGGTTTGTGGTCGGCGCCGGGCGTAATGGCGCTGAATATAGCGTGCTGCTGATTGTGGCTTTGTTGTGTGTTGGATTGCAGCACAGCACCAAAAAAGCCAATTATCTGGATTAAACCCTTCATCCTTGAATATTCGGGGTTGTTGTCTTCAGTCGCTCGCTGAAGCGTCAGTCCGACCCAGTCACATAGGACTACTATGCTCCTGGGGTCTCGCTCCTTCGTCACCTACCCGAATCTTCAATGATTTGGGGTATAAACAGCACGCCAGCCAGCCTACCTTAAGCGGAGAAATTGATGATTTTTGATTGCAGTACCTTAAGTGCTTCAACGCTTTATCCATTGCTGGCCGGCACCGTGGTGCCAAGGCCCATCGCCTGGGTCAGCACGGTAGACGCAACCGGACGCAGCAATCTGGCACCCTTTAGTTTTTTCCAGCTGGTGAGCGACGCGCCACCAACACTGATGATTTCGGTGAACCGTAAAGCCGATGGTCAGGCGAAAGACACCAGCGTGAATGTTCAGGCCACGCAGCAACTGATTGTGCATCTGGTAAGCCCGTCGCAGCTGGCGTTGATGAATGCCAGCGCTGCCAATTTTGCCACCGGCGCCAGTGAAATCGACGCGCTGCAAATTCCAACTGTGGCTGCGACCATGGTCAAGCCACCTCGATTAGCCGACAGTGTCGTCAGTTTTGAATGTGAATTAGTGAGTTTGACGCCTTACCCGGCCGACCAGCCAAGTTGCGATATCATTCTGGCCAAAGTGCTGTGTCTGCATATTGATGACGCGCTGCTTGGCCCGGATCACCGCTTAAAACATGATCAAATTGATTGGCTATACCGACTTGGCGGCCAATGGTATGGTCATAGCCAGCAGCAGGATAATTTTCAGCTGGCAAGGCCGGCGAGTGCCGAAGCGGCGCTGGCAGCGGCAGCGAATTAATGACTCAGATCAATGAAAACTTCGGTTTTAAGTAATACCCTTTGCCACCGTTGGCAGTATCGGTAAATGTCACATATATTGAATTGAGTGGTTGAAGTTTAGCGCTGAGCTAAGGTGCGTTCTATTGCAGCAGTACAAGGGTTATCTAGGGGTGGTTTGGCTGCTGTTATGGTGGATGCAGGCCGCGAATGCAGTCCCCGCGACACCTGCCGCGCAAGAAAAAATCATCACCATTGCTGCGGAAGATAACTGGCCACCTTTTTCTGATGAAAAGGGCCGGGGTTTGTCTTACACCTTAGTACAAGCGGCATTGCGACAATCGGGCTACCAGCTAAAAACCGTGGTGGTGCCTTATGCCAGAGCTTTATATTACACCGAGCACAATATGGTTGATGGGTGCTGGAACGTCACCAAACAACAAAGCACCAGCAGCCGGTTTTTACTGCATCAAGTGCCGCTATTTCGTGCCAGTTCGTCCTTTTACTACTACAAAAAAGCTAAAACCTTCACCTCAGTTGCCACGATCCCGGACCGCACCGTGGTCGGCGTGATTCTCGGTTATGAATACGGCGATGCTTTTGAAAAACACAAACAGCGGTTTAACCTGGTGGAAGTCAGTACGCATGAACAGCTCGTCAAGTTGTTACAAGCGGATAAACTTGAGGTGGCGTTGTTTTTTGATGCTGTGCTGAGTTTTTATCTGAAACAGTGGCAGTTGAGCGACCCGTTGATTATTCGCGGTGAGGAAAACTTTGTCAGTGAGCTTTTTATCGCCTTTGATAAAAACAACGAACTCAGTCAACAAAAAGCCGATGCGCTGGATCAGGGGCTACTGCAGCTCCAGCAATCCGGTATCTACCAGCGTTTGATGGACGAGTTTCAGGCGGGGATGTTGGCGCAGTAAACGCTGCGCCAGACCAAAGCTCGGACGTGGCGGCTTGCCGTTATCGCAGCAACAACAAAATATCGGTTTGTGCGAGGTACGCAGCGTCGGGCCGGAATTTCGCTGATGCTGATTTCAGGCCCGTCGTTGTGGGCGGCCGCCAGTGCGAACTGCTCCGAAATGGCCGCGGCCAGACCAAATTGATAGTCAGCTGTTGCTGCTTTTTTGCGGGCTTAGAACTGACGTCATACTGCCAGCTGCAGGCAGTAAAAACTGCCGGCGCAGCAACCAATCGAGCACTGGCGCTGGTAACCAGCGTGCCAGGAACGGCAACGCAAAACTACCATAACCGGCGCAGATCAGCCGTGGTGTGTTGGTTTGAAGCAGTTGGGTCACCACTTGTTTGGCAAATACCTGCGTTGGCGTGGGCTTATTTTGGGAAGCTTTGGCGCGGCGGCGAATACCTTCACGCAGCGGCCACCAGATCGATTGTTCGCTAAGATTTTGTTCGGCTTGCTGACTGGCGGTGGCGCCAAATTCTGAAGCGATAGCGCCGGGTTGCACCAGTACCACTTTAACGCCAAAAGGTGCCAGTTCCAGTCGCAATGCAGTATTGATGGCATGCACTGCGGCTTTGGACGCGCAATAAATTCCTGCATAAGGCGTGACAAAATCGGCGGAGACGCTGCCGATATTCACCACCATGCCGCGGCTTTGCAGCAATAATGGCAACAGGCTGCGGGTGAGATGGATTGGGCTAAACACATTGGTTTGAAATTGCAGCTGTAGTTGAGTAGGGGCGCAATCCAGCACCGGTCCCATCGCGCCAAAACCGGCGTTGTTAATCAGTAAATCCAGTCGGTTATGTTGCTTAGTGATGGTTTGAACCGTCTGATCGATGGCGGTTTGGTCGTTCACATCCAGCTGCAGCGCCTGAAAACCGGCGGCGGTTAACGCTGTTACATCGGCGGTTTTACGCGCCGTGGCGTACACCAGAAAACCTTGTTGGCGTAATTCGAACGCAAGAGCACGGCCAATACCGCTGGAAGCGCCGGTCACCAAGGCGATTTTTTCAGAAGTTGTCATCAAGATCAGCAATTTTGGAAGAAGATGCGTTCATCATGCCGTGCAGGATTGCGCTTGTCTATGCGACAACTTGTCTGAGTGAGTACTTGTGAAGAACGGCGCTGGCAAAACTGCCCAGGTTTTGGGCAGTTGTGCTGTTGGCTCAATGAAAGCGTAGGTTAGATACCTTCGCCCAAAAACACCCGGCTATAGCGTGGTTTTAAAAACACCTGTTGCGCGGCGGCGAGGCCAAGTTTTTTAAACTGTTCTTTATTTAATTCCACATGCACCACCCGGTCCGAAATGGCAGTTTGCAGTTCCAGTCGCACCGTTGGACCAACCACGGTGATCAGTTCCAGCGTGGCGGCGATGGCGTCTTCTTCAGCCTGATGCAGCACATCAATTTCATGCGGCCGCACATAAGCAAAACCTGGTAAAGCCACTTCTTCGGCACTGGCCGGTTTGTCTTGGGTGTCGGCATTGATCAGCGTATCGCCGTGGCGGACGCGGGCGTGAAACAGGTTCACCGTGCCTAAAAATTCGTACACAAAAGGGTTGGCCGGGTTGTCATAGACTTCTTCCGGCGTGCCGTCTTGTTCAATCCGGCCTTTGTTCATCACCACGATGCGATCCGCCACTTCTAAGGCTTCTTCCTGATCATGGGTCACAAACACGCTGGTAACATGAATTTCGTCGTGCAAGCGGCGCAACCAACGGCGCAGTTCGGCCCGGACCTTGGCATCCAAAGCGCCAAACGGCTCGTCCAATAACAGTACTTTGGGTTCAACCGCCAGCGCGCGCGCCAAAGCAATCCGCTGGCGCTGACCACCGGAAAGCTGTGATGGATAACGGTCGGCCGTCCAGTCCAGTTGCACTAATTGCAGCAAGCGATCCACCCGTTTTTTAATTTCGGCAGCATTGGGGCGGAATTTACGTGGTTTGACGGTCAGGCCAAATGCGACGTTTTCAAACACCGTCATATTTTTAAATAAGGCGTAATGCTGGAACACAAAACCAACACCACGTTCGCTGACGTGCTGGTGGCTGATGTCTTCACCGTGAAAAATAATCCGGCCGGAATCGGTTTGTTCCAGGCCAGCGATCAGCCGCAACAGGGTGGTTTTGCCTGAACCGGACGGGCCAAGCAAGGCGGTCAGTTCGCCGCTGTTTATCGATAAATTGACGTTATCGACGGCGACAAAATCACCAAAGTTTTTCCGAACCTGTTCGACCTGAATACTCATACTTACCTCGTGGCGGTGTCACTGTTCACAGCGACATCCCGTCAACATTACTTATCCAATGCTTGCAAAGATGTTGGCGATGAAGCGGGCTGTGGCGCAATAGCGGAACCGAATTCGGCTTGAATCATCCAGCTTTCAAACTTATCCAGTAATTGCTCAAGCAAGCTTTGCGTTGTAGTGGTTGCCATGCTGTCGTCTCCATTGAAACCCAAAGTCTTTGACGATACAGGTAGGCGGCGAGTGAACGAATCCCCATGAGCATAGTGTACTATGCGATTGGGGTGAGAAAACGCGGCCAACAACCCTGTATCTTCAAAGAGGAGGGGTTTAGACATCTATATGCCTGACGTGCATTACAACAGAGGCTATTAATAACTTAAAATACTTTTTAGTAGCAAGGTTATAACTGAAAGTGATTAGGTGGGGCGGGGAAATGAAAAAGACCACTCAACGGCGGACCCGGTGAGCCCGCCCGGCATTTTTATTTAAATTTAGAAAATTATCGTAGGGCGCTACTCACCGCGTCAGCGGTAGTACGCCGGATGGTTTGCCAGCAGCTTTAATCATGCCCCGGTTTTTGCTGGCGCAGGCTTTTGGTACCACTGCGCAGCTTTTTACTTTCCAGTCGCCGTTGTTGGCTGCCATAAGTTGGTTTAGTGGCGTGGCGTTTTTTCGGAATAATGCCGGCGGATTTAATCAGCTCAATCAGCTGCTGCAACGCGGTTTCGCGGTTCATTTCCTGGCTGCGGCTTTGTTGGCTTTTAATCACAATTTTGCCGGAAGCGGTAATGCGATGATCGGATTTTTGCAACAACGCAGTTTTGTAATGTTCCGGCAATGACGATTGGTTGATATCAAACATCAGCTGCATCGCCGTCGAAGTTTTATTGACATGCTGGCCGCCGGGGCCACTGGCGCGAATGGCTTGCCAGTCCAGTTCGGCATCGTCAATGCTGATTGAAGCGGTGATTTGGATCATGATTGAGTCAACTTTAAGCCGGTGTTATGTAGATAAAGCGCAGTGTAACAGGACTTATCCCCTGAAACTGCGGGTAATTTTCGCGATAAAATGTATAATGCCACACTTTTTTTAGGGGTATCACCCAAAGGATCCGCCGATGTCGCAGTTACCTCCATGTCCACAATGTAATTCCGCTTACGCGTATGAAGATGGCAGCCAGTTGGTGTGCCCGGAGTGCGGCCACGAATGGCAGCCTGGCGCTACAGTTGAAGCTGGCGAAGGGGATAAAGTGATCCGCGATGCCGCAGGTAATCAATTACAGGATGGCGATACCGTGACAGTGATCAAGGACTTAAAAGTCAAAGGTTCGTCGCTGGTGGTGAAAATTGGTACCAAAGTCAAAGGGATTCGACTGGTTGATGGTGACCATGATATCGACTGTAAAATTGATGGTTTTGGTGCGATGAAGCTCAAATCAGAGTTTGTGAAAAAGGTTTGATCACCTTTGCGGCTTGAGTTGCTGCGAACACATGGTCATGTTTCATCAAGCCGATACCGCATGCGGTCGAAAAAAAAGGGTGCTGCAGCCAGCCCCCTTGTTCACTTTAATAACGACGATTGTTAAAAGTGGCAGCGTCGATAATACCCCACAGGTGCACCAGCGCGGCAATAATGCCTGGCACAATCAACCACCATAAAAAATAACCCACGCCACACATCACAAAAAACAGGATCGCCGGTAATAACCGTCCCTGTACTAATTGCCCGAGGCCCGGGATAAAAAAGCTGCATAAAGCGGCGATGACATTCCCGCCTGAACCTTGTTCTGCCATGGCAGTCTCCTATGAATTTGGCTCTTGATAATGGGAGATTATCGTAATTTTTAGCGAAGGGCAGCATAATTCTGTAACAGGCTATGTACAACACCACAGCGCTAACGGCATGATAATCCGGTTAAATTTGTTAATGGAGTTTCGGATGTTCAGTTTTTTGCGTAAATACCTGATTTTGCCACAGCGCTTTCGTAGTTTGTTGGCCGAGCTAGCCGTGGTGTTTATCGGCGTTTTTGCAGCATTTTTACTGTCGGATTATCAGCAACAACAAACCAAAACGCTGCAACAAATTGAAATCGTCAAAGCCGTCCGTGCTGATTTAACTGCTTACATCGACAACGGTACGGCAGCGAATTCCGGTTTTATCGATTTTTTCAGCAACATCAATACCGGGATGCAACATCAGATTGCCAAAGGCGAATTAACTCAAATCCCGGGTATTATCATCGGCGATTATTGGTACCTTGAGGCGCTCCATCCGATGATCACTTCTGGCAAATTAAATGATATTCAGCTGGATTTGTATCGTGATCTGGCACGCTTTAACACCTTGCATCAAAACTTTATCCAGATGATTGCTGACTTTAACCGCTATCAACTGGACGTGATTTACCCCCATTTAGCACAAGTGCCACAGCCCTATTTTTTAGCGCCGGATCACCGGTTAAGCCCAGCCTACTTGCCGCTGCAAACCTATAGCAATAATCTGCAAAACTTTGCCGAAATTTCGGTGCAGCATGCCACGGCGTTGATTAAGGCCATCGACCGCCATTATCCGCAGCTGGCGGAACCTGAGCAGTAATTGCCCGCTGAATAACGCCGCAACTGACGTCAGCTAAGACGCTGGCTCGGTAACAAAGCCCAATTTCAAAATACCGGCGCTTTGCACTGCCGCCATGGTTTTTACCACATGTTCATAAGGCACTGTGCGATCGCCGCGCAGATGAATTTCCGGCTGCGGACTGGCGGCAGCGGCGGCGCTAAGTTTTGCCGCAAGTTCAGCCGGCGTCACTTTGGTTTCGTTCCAGAACACCTCGCCTGCAGCGTCCACCGCCAGCTGTACTGTGGTCGGTTTTAACTCATTGGGCACATTGCTGGCGCGGGGTAATTCAATTTCCACCGAATGAGTCAGCACCGGCACTGTGATGATAAAAATAATTAGCAGCACTAACATCACGTCGACCAGCGGCGTCATGTTAATTTCGCTCATCACTTCGTCGTTGTTGTCAAAATCCCCCCCAAATGCCATGTTAGCCTCCGGTTCTTAAGGTTTTCACCTGCGCCGATTTAGGCGCGGCGCCGGTCAGAAAATACGCATGCAGCTGGAAGGCAAACCGATTTAGTTTGCTGATAATGCCTTTGTTGCCGCGGCTGAGTGCGTTATACGCCAGCACTGCCGGAATGGCCACCGCCAGACCAAAGGCGGTCATAATCAAGGCTTCACCGACCGGGCCTGCCACTTTATCGATACTGGCCTGACCGCTGGCGCCAATGCCAACCAGCGCATGATAAATGCCCCAAACCGTGCCGAATAACCCAACAAAAGGTGCCGTGGATCCGACCGAGGCTAAAATCGCCAGCCCTTTTTGCATCTGCTCCGAGCTTTGTTCGATGGCGCCTTTTAACGTTGAGGTCAGCCAGTCGGACAGCGGCAAACGGCCGTGCAAATCATCCTGATGACTGCTGTGATGATCGAGCGCCGCCTGACCTTCATCGGCCAGAAACCGGAACGGATTGCCCCGGCTGTCATACTGTTGATTGGCGGCTGACAGAATTTGTAAACCCTGGGCGAAACTCTGGGCGTGCCAGAAATCGCGGCTGGCGTGCGCGACTTTTTGCAATTGCCACAGGTGTAGAGCGCGGATCAGGATCACGCACCAGGATGCGACCGACATGATCAATAAAATCAGCGCCACGCCTTTAATCACACCATCACTTTGTGCCCAAAGCGACGCGATACCATATGGATTGTCTTGCATTTTTTTCTCCTGTCGCCGGTTTGACTTCAAATTAACGGCGAGTAACAACCTGATTAAAATAGCAACATGCCGGGTTCATCAACCTTGATTTAACCGGAATTTCAGCGGTAATTCGTACCAAAAATCGATGGCTTTGCCATCTTTGAGTGCCGGCTGAAATTGCCAGCGTTTCACCGCCTGTTTGGCAGCTTGATCCAGCCGGGTAAAACCGCTACTGGTTTTCAGTTTAATCTCGCCAACAGTGCCGTCGGCTTTGACCAAAATCAGCAGTAATACCGTGCCTTGTTCCTTTTTCTTGCGCGACAGCTGCGGGTACAGTGGTGCTTTATTGCTTAACCCTTGCGCCTCGGCCGATGGCGGTTGAATGGTAGGAGCAGCAGGCGCGGCTTTGGGCGGAGCTGCTTTTGCTGTTTTGGCCGGCGGTGGTGGTGGTTCAACCGGTGGCGCACTGACGGCTTTCTCCGATGGCGGCGCTTTTGGCAACGGCTTCGGTTTCGGCTTTGGCTTTGGCTGTGGTTTCGGTTCGGGCAGCGGCTTGGGTTTCGGCTGCGGTGGTGCTACCGGCGGCGGCAGCATGATGCCGACAATAGTCGGTGGCGTGATGGTTTCCGGCTCTGGTTCTGGCGTCGGCTCGTTGCTGTGCGCCACCGTCAGTGCGAACGCCGCCAGATGACAACCCAACACCAAACACAATATTCCAGCTTGTTGACGCAACCCGCTTCGCATGTTCGACCCATCGACAAAATTCGCACTGTGCTACAGCCCGGCTGTACCCACAAAACACAATTGATAATGATTCGCATTATACGGCTGTTGCCGTTGGGAAGCCAGAGACTTTTATCGGGAAGTTAAAACTGGCTGACATCCGCGGCTGGCCAACTGGCCGTTAGACAAGCACCCGCTGCGCTTAAATTTCGGGCCTGCAGTTCGCCCTGATGCAAATGCAGAATATCGCGGCACAGCGTCAGGCCAACGCCAAGCCCTTGCGCCTTGGTGGTGTAAAAAGGGGTGAATAAATTGGCTGGATTGGCAAAACCCGGTCCTTGATCTTCGATTTGCAAGATTTGCTGCGTGCCTTCACGATAAAAGCTCAGGTTGATTGGTTGTTCGCTGGGCAACTGCTGCTGCGCTTCAACGGCATTTTTTAATAGGTTCAACAATAACTGCTCAAACAACAATGGGTCGGCATAACACCAGTCTAACCCCTGAAATTGCACCGGACAGCTGAGCAAGTCGGCGCAGTTCTGTGCCAGCTCATCCAGGCGGAACCAGCGAGGCTGGGGCGCAGGCAACTGATTCACTTCACGATAAGCGGCAATAAAATTCAGCAAGCGTGACGCCCGCTCGGAAATCCGTTGCAACACCTGGCGGACTTGCGGCTCCTGCCATTGTTGCTGTGACAATAAAGTTTGCGTCATTGAAGCCATCGGTGTCAGTGAATTCCGCAATTCATGTGACAGCACCCGCACCAATTCACTGTGACTGCGCCGTTGTTCGGCATGTAGCGGCTGCCGTAAATCCAGGGCGTACCACAAAGTAAATTGCTGTTGCGCCAGTTGCAGTTGGCTACATTGTTCGCGCCAGCCGGCCGGACATTGCGCCAGTACATAACCTCCGGCTGTTGCTGTTAAGCCACAAAGGGCGGCATCTTGTTGCTGCAGTAAAGGTCTGGCCAGAAAATCAGCGGCGGCTTTATTGGCAAACGTCAGCTTGCCGCTGGCATCGAGTAACAGCACCGGGTAAGGCAATAACTGCCAGAGTTCCCGAAACAACAACCATTGGTGCTGCTCATCCTGTTGCTGTAATGCCAGTCGTTGTTGCAACGCGGTTAGTTCATGCAGGGCTTCGATGGTTAATTTCGGCAGCGCGGTATGATTCAACCGCAGATTATGTTCATGGCTTTTGATCGCATCACAACAAATGGCGACATATCGCCAGGGTGCCAGATAACGTTTGAGCAGCAGTCGCAGATAGCCGGTGATACAAAGCGCCAACCCACACCAGAGTGTCGTCAGTTGCAGCCAATCCCAGCCAAGGTGCCACAATCCAAAGCTGAGTAGCCCTGACATCAATAAAACCGGGGCCGCCAGTAGCACGAGATCAGTGCGCACTTCGCTGAGCTTTACCATGGATATTGCTGCGGTTGCGCAGACGCAAATTGTGAATTCTCGAGTCGCATCAAATCTGCTCCAGGTTGATTTGCAGCTTTTCCAGCCGTCGCGCCAGAGCATGGCGGCTGAGTCCCAGCAGTTCGGCAGCACGGCCCAGTTGCTGCTCGCTTTGTTGCAACGCCTGCATAATCAGTCGCTGTTCCATCTGTTGCAAATTGAGATCCAAGGGAGCATCGCTGTGCAGTCCTGCCGGTTGTTGCTTCAGCTGCGCCTGGCTTGGCAGGCCAACATCATCAATCCGGTCGTGCTGACAGAGTAGTACTGCCCGTTCCAACAAATGACTGAGTTCCCGCACATTGCCTGGCCAGTGATAAGCCTGTAATTGCCGGCGTGCCTGGTCGGTCAGGCGAGCCGCCGTTTTACGGTATTTGCGGCTGAACAGCTGGACAAAGTGCTGAGCCAAAGGCGCGATATCGTCGGGTCGTTGCCTCAGCGGCGGCAGCTCCAGCACAAAGGTATTGAGCCGGTACAATAAATCCTGGCGGAACTGTCCTTGTTGGATGAGTGTGGTTAAATCAGCATTGGTGGCGCTGATCAGTCGGACATCGGCCAGCTCGGTGCGGCTGGAACCAAGCACTTCATATTCCCCGTTTTCCAGCACCCGCAATAACTTCGGTTGCAGCACCAGTGGTAAACAGCCAATTTCATCGAGGAACAAACTACCGCCCTCGGCCATGGCAAAACGGCCAATCCGCGCTTGCCTGGCATCGGTAAAGGCGCCTTTTTGATGCCCAAACAGTTCTGCTTCAAACAGCGTTTCTGGGATCGCCGCCATATTCACCGCTACCAATGGCGCCTGGCTGCGGTTGGATAATTGATGGATCCGTCTGGCCAATACCGACTTACCGGTGCCGTTTTCGCCCAGGATCAGAATATTGGCATTGGTGGCAGCGACTTGTTGCACCAACAGTTCCAGCTGTTGCATTGGCCGGCTTTGTGCTATCCAGTCTGCAGCCGGGGTTTGTTGTAATGCGGTTAGCTGGCGGTGTTGTTTGGTCAGCTGTGTTAATTGTTGTTGTTGACGCACCAACGCTAACAATTGCTGGTTATCCCAGGGTTTGGTCAGAAATTGCCAGGCGCCCAGATGCATTGCCTGCACCGCGAGTTCGATACTACCCCAGGCGGTCAGCACCATCACCGGAATTTGTGCCCTCACCAGCTCCGGCAACAATGCCAGACCTTCCCCGCCTGACGTGGTATCGCGGCTGAAATTGAGGTCAAGCAAAATCAGATCCGGTTGTTTTGCGGCAACTGCCTGCTGTACTGCGGCTGGGCTGGCCGCATTGCGGGTGCTGAAACCGGCATCCTGCAGTAATAGCTCCAACGCCAGCCGGATATCCGCATCGTCATCGGCCAGTAAAATATCAAAACGCGACATCAGGGCTCCCTGTGAACCAAAAAATGGTTGCTCATTTGAAGGCTTCCCCCTCTTTAAACAGTTGCGGTATGTTTGCAAAAAGGGGAAGCGCCACCGATTCTACGCAAAACGGTGGCAAAGTCACAATCTGTTTACCTTGAATCGACCTGTGCAGTTCACCACATGTTGCGTTACAACGAACGCAAACTTTGCAGCGGGTCAGCCCGTAATGCCTGACGCACCGGCCACCAGCAGGCCAATGCGGCAATGGTCCACAGACTGACAACTAAACCGGCTTGCCAGCTGAGCGGTAAGGTTTCCAGTTGTGGCCACCAGACTGACAACCTTAGCAACACCTGATTTGAAGCCCATACCGACAGCAGCACCGCCGCGGCCAGCAATGGCAATAACGGCGCCAGCACCAACCAATACAATTGTTTCAGCCGGGCACCGGTTGCCAGACGCACCGCCAGTTCAAAGCGACGTTGATGGCTGTGCAAGCGGCCAATCCCGGCAATGCCTAAGATCGCCAGCAGCAAGGACGTGGCAGTTAACAAACTGATGAGATAGAAGTTGAGTCGTGATTGTTTGGTGTAACCCGCCCATTCTTCTTTTAAGTTAAACCAGCTGATAGCTCCGAAATTTGGCAGCTCCTGTATAGTTTGTTCAACCACAGCGCGGTCTACTGAAAGATCTGCGGCACTGACAATAGCGATGCCGATATCCCCGAATGCTTCTGCGCTTCGCAAAACCTTATACATATTTGCTGTGTTGGAGTATTGTTTAACATCCTGTAAAACCCCCACAATCTGAAAACTGACGTCTTCCTTGGTCAAAGACTGGCCGATTGCCGCCGCCAAATCATCACCGGCAATTTGTTTCGCCAGTTGTTCATTGATTAAAATAGGTTGCAGGTTATTTGCTGCCTCAGCATCGGCAGGCGTCAACCAACGGCCATGGAGTAAGGTCATGCCAAATGCCTGATGGAACGACGGTTCGCTTGCTGAAGTGAGCACCATTCGTTCATTATTCTGTGGTGGGATCACCAGGTTTTCGGCGAAAAATCTCGAGTGAATCGGCAAGCCTGTCGATAATAAAACCTGATGTTGCGGTAATTTTTTTTGCAGCCGTTGCTGCAACTCCAGCCAGGCCTGATGTCGCATTTTCTCCTCGGCAGCTGCTTTTTTGGGGTTAAGTTCTGCGGCTTTACTTGCTGCGACCACGTCATCCAAATCCAGCGACTGTTCGAGATTAAAATATTCGGCATTGCTGAGCCGGTAACCCAGTTTAGTGTAAATACTCTGGTATCCGCTTAAGGTCAGACTGGCTGCTGTCAGCACCAATACCGCCGACAGTCCCAGTTGGCTGAACAACACCGTTTTGGACAAACCTTTATGTTGCTGCATGCCTTTACCGCTACCAGCCAAAACGGGTTGCAACTGATGCTGTAAGGATTTTGGCACTAACGGCCAACTTAAGGCGCTGGTTAAGATGCCGACCACGACCACAAGGACTATCAGATCAACACCGGAAACTTGCAGATGATGGACGATCGGGAACAGGTTACCGGTCAGCGCCGGCAATAATCGCTGCAGCCATAACGCCAGTAAGACGGATAAGCACAAGGCAGGTAAAGTCCAGGCTAAGATCTCCAGATACAACAACCCACGTAAGCGGCCAATGGTACAACCTGCGACCAATTGCAGCGCCATGTCTCTTTGTCTGCTGGTGAATCGACCGGCACATAGGTTGGTCAGGTTGAGCACCGTGATCACCAGCAACACAATAGCGACTGCCAATAACACCAGTGCCAAAGTGGCACTTTCGCCCTGGATCCAGGTTAGATAGGGTTGCTGGCTAATGGCTGGTGTCATATTCATGCCAGAAAACATCGCCTTAAACGCGGTGGTGTCTTTGGAGTTAGTCAACCATTCTCCTACTGCGGCGGTATCAAGAGGCCGCGCGTCCGGGTGGCGATATAACAGCAGGTTGTTTGAACTGCTGGTCAGTTTCATCTTCAAAGGACCGAGATCCTTCAGCTGATAAAAACGCCACAGCTGCAGTGGTTGATTGTTTTTAGCTTGTCGGTGACCGACAAAATGCGCGAGTACCCCACGAATGGTCAGTGTTTCTTCGTCCAATTGCAGGGTTTGGCCAATGATGTTGGGATCACCGGCAAACAGTTGCTGCCATAGTGCTTCTGACAACCAGACTTCATGGCGATTATTGGCTTCGATCGGTGGCTGGCCAAGGATAAGCGGCACCCCAAGGTTGGCCACTGCACCGGCATTGGCTTCGATAGTAATGACGTCATGTTGTTGTGCTAGCTTCAGTTTTCCTGTGCCAAAACCCAAAAAGCTGAATTCGCCTGGGCCTGCCAATGCTTGTTGTATACCAGGCAGCATTTCCTTGCTCATGATATTCATCACGGCAGGACCAATGTCGACTTTTGCTTCAAGCAACTGTATTTGTCCGATTTTATCTATGCCTGGTATCGGTTGTACCAGCAGAGAGCGGCTCAGCGATGCAATGGTTAAAAACAGTGCCAGCATCAATGCCAGCGATAACACAAAGGGCAGGCTTTGCGCCGGCAAACGCAATAAATCGCGGCTGCCCTGCGCAAAAGATTGCCAATATAAAGGATAACAACGCCACCAGACCGGGCGTTCGCGGCGCAAGGAGTTGCTATGGGCAGGTATGTTGCTGGTCATTGGCTGGCTGTCCATGTTACGCCACCTCCCGCATCACACTTGCCACCAATTTGCCATCCAGTAGTTGTAACGAGCGCTGCGCACAGGCGCTGTAACGACTGTCGTGGGTCACCATAATGATGGTGGCGCCAGCGCGGTTTAACTGCGTTAGCAACGCCATCACCGCATCGCCATTTTTACTGTCGAGGTTACCTGTAGGTTCGTCGACCAGCAGCAGATCCGGTTTGCCGACAATAGCCCGCGCTATCGCCACCCGTTGCTGTTGACCGCCGGAGAGTTGTGCCGGGTAAAAACTCAGCCGGTGTGCCATATCCACTTGCTGCAAACTAGCGCTGACTTGCTCGTTCACGACTTTTTCCGGCAAGCCGCGATGGCGTAACGGCAGGGCAACGTTATCAAACACCGTCATGCTGTCGATAAGATTAAAGGCCTGAAACACAAAACCTATATGTTGATTGCGGATTTGCGAACGCTGATCGGTGCCAAGACTTTTAGTTGGCAGTCCAGCCAGCAGATAATCGCCACTGCTATAACCATCCATCAACCCCAGAATATGCAGCAGGCTGGATTTACCACAACCAGAAGGCCCGCTGATGCTGACAAATTCACCTGGCATCACGCTGAAACTAATGTCTTGCAATGCCAGTGTGGCAATCGGCCCCTGACGGAACTCTTTCCCTAAACCACTGACCTGTACCACCGGCTGATTTGTGGCAGCGGTTTGATGTTGTTGCTGTGGCATAAAATGTCCTTGTTATAGTAGTTTGATAGTATCAAATGTTTGATATTGCTCTGGAATATTTAGAATGACCTGCTCGCCAGGCTGCAGACCAGCGGTGATCAGCACTTGTTCGCCGCTGATATCACCCAACTGCACCAGGCGCTTTTCGGCACTGGATACACTGGTTTTTACAAACAGCTGCTGACTTTGGTTAGGCATGAACTGTTGTGAGCCCGGGGGTTGTTCGAGGTAAATTGCTTCAGGGAGTTGTTGCAGCGAGACTTTGGTACGTAGCCTTTGTGCCGGACGGGCGCTAGCCGGCAGTGGCTCAAGAATTTCCACCTCTGCCGCCACCATACCTTCAACCACCATCGCTTCGAGGCGGCTGATTTGTCCCCGGACGATGGTGCCTGCTAAGTCCAACTCAACTTCGCTGCCAGCTTTAACCGCGGCGGCATATTTTTCAGCCAGATAAATTCTGGCGTTGAGCTGGTGTTGACTGCCAATGCGTGCGAGGGGCGCGCCGACAGTCAGGCTCTGACCAATTTCGACATCCAGCTGCTGCACAATACCGCTGATCCCGGCTTTGACGGTGAGTTGTTGCTGCTGGCTCTGCAGTAAGCGAAATTCACTGTCGAGTTGGCTCAACTCTAGTTGTTGTTGTTCTTGTTGTGCTTGTTGCATCTGACTAAATTGACTAAAACGTGCTTGGGCATTTTGTAGTGACTGCTCGGTTTGGTTCTTTTTCAGTCGGGTGCGGCGCAACTCAATTTTTGATACCACACCGCGTTTTTCCAGCTCCAGATGTACGTCCAGTTCCAATGTTGCTTCAGCAAGCGCGGCTTCACGTTCGGCCCGCAAATCCTGTTGTAGTAATAAATCTTGCTGTTGTTGGGCGGTAAAAGCGGCAATCACCGCCTGTTTTTGCTGATAGGCTCTGGCAGCACCCTGAACTTGTTGATCCAGTTGTGGATTAGCCAGTTGTAGCAACACTGAATCAGCTTCGACAGGACTGCCCGGACGTAACAAAACTGCGGTTACCGTAGCGGGGACAGTAGTGGTTAACAGCAATTGTTGTTTGCTGAACAGTTCGCCACTGCTGATGCTGGTCAGCTGTAGTGGGCCTTGTTGCACTGTTGTCAATTGCAGGTCTGTGATGGCCATTGTGGGTTGATATGGCAGCAACAGCCAGCCAGCCGGTAACACCAGTAGCAAAGGCCAGAATTTCAGTAAACGGCGGTAACGGGATGCCGGGGCCAACACAATATCCATAATCACAACATGTTGATGGTTTGATGTCAGGCTATAGAAAGTTCTATGCCATAAATTAAAAGCATTTAACTTCAATTGGTTAGGGTTTTTTGGTGTGGGTATTTATCGCTGCGGGCGCGAAAAAAAGCGCGAATTCAAACGGCAGGCTCGATTTCGCGCAAACTGGGAAGGGGTGTTCGACGGCGATATTTTTTCAATGCCGATCAGGGATAAATGCCGCTTAAGCCACTTGTTTCTCAGCCAAGTGCAGTTCCATGGTGGCTTTGAGTAAGCGGAATAAGCGGATCGAAGCGTCGATTTCTTCGCGGCGGTTGGTCAGGCTTTCGACGTTCAGACCGAGCGGAATATCTAAATTGGCGCAGTGCAGCAGAATTTGTTGCAGGTTATCGCGGCAGATTTTAATCGATTCATTTAATGGATTGGCGGCATCCAGAATGCGGTATTTGCTGGCTTGTGGCACTGAAATGCCCAGCCAGTGCATAAATTCCAACGTTTGTTCGCCGCCACATGGCGTGAAGGTCAGAATAATCCGTTGTGGTGTCAGATTCTGCTGTTTGCAGCTGCGGACATAACTGGTGATTAAATCGATGGTGGCCTGCGCGTTATACACGGCTTGTGAGATAAAAAACTGGCAGCCCTGGCGCGACTTTTCAATCAACCGTTCGTGTTCGTTACCTTTGCTGGCATGGCGTTCGGCAATGGCCACGCCCCCTAAATAAAACTTGGCCGGGTGTTCGGCCAGTTGCTGATAAGCGTCCGGCAGGCTGAGTTTAATGGTGCCGTTGGAAGAAGGGCTTCCCACCAATACCAGATTATCAAGCTGGAAATCTGCTTTGGTTTCGCTGAGCCACTGGTTAAATTCGCTGGCGTCACGCTGCGCCACACTTTTGTATGTGATGACGTCACGCTTGGCTTGCTGGCGTAAAATCTGACCGTAAACCCTTGGATCTAAAGTGCTTTGAAATGGGAAAGGCCGGTCTTCGCTGACGCGGCTGCTTTCGTCCTGAATGTCATAGACCACCAGACCGTCGTATTCCACTTCGTTTAGCCGTGCCAGCAGTTTTTTAGCGATCCGCACGGTTTTATCGATAGCCGTGTCCGCTTTAGGCGGCGTCGTGCCAATCAGATACACACCTTGATTTGGATCGGTAATTTTTTGCTGTAACGATAACGCCATGATCTGTACACCTGTATACCCGTCATCCTTGAAGATTCGGGGTTGTTGTCTTCGCTCGATCGCCCCAGTCACATAGGACAACTATGCTCCTGGGGTCGCTCTCCCTCGTCGCCTACCCGAATCTTCAATGATTTTGGGTATAAACTTGATACGGCTAAGTATACAGATGTTTGGATGGCTGGCCATCCATATTTAAATGAATTTTTTCGATAAGCCCAATAAAGATCTTTCAACTGGACTGCTGAAAGTCTGTAAACCGAGCTGCGGTTATAAAGGATAAGGCCGTGTTTCTTGCAAAGTTTGCAGCGCTTTTTCATAAGGCGGTAATAACTCTACCGCGCTTTTTTTCGAAAATACCGTATAAATTTCAATAGTTTCATTCGGCACCGGCAGCATTTTAAGCTGTGTTTCCCAGCCATTTTTTTGCAGCAGATAACGAACCGACAGTTGATCCGGACTAAAAAAAGCGTTGATCCGGCCCTGTACCAGCATGTTCAGACCACGCTCGCCGATTTGGTCACCACTGATTGGCACTTGCTGGCCTTTGATGGTTTTGACAAATTCCGAATGGTAACCGCCGGGCCACAGGCCTAGTTGCAAGGTTGGATCTTGTTGCAAAGTCGCGATACTAAACGGATTGTCGGCGCGAACCACCAGTACCGGCGTGGCGGTGAACATGGGCCATTTCGGATACACAAACATCTGCTGACGGGCCGAATTTTTGGCCAGCAGCAAAATGGCATCCAGCTGATGTTGCTCCAGCATCTGCAGCAACCGTGGTAGCGGTACATGCAGATATTCCGGCTGGCGCTGCATCAGTTTGGCAATTTGATCAAAATAAACAATGGCCGGGCTAGGGGTTTGCTTCGAAGCAAAAATATGCGGCGGAATATCAAAATAGCCAATTTTTAGTTTGGGTTGTGCGAGGCAGGCAAAGGGCAACAACCACAGCACAAGCAATAGCTTGATAGCAGTGAAGTTCCGGCAAATCGATATCAATGTGTGTTCCTTGTGGTGGCGTCTGTAAGCAAGTGGGTTTGTTAACGCTATTGTTCGTTCACTATAGCCACAGTTGGCTAGGGTAGGCGAGTGAATGTGGCAATCAGCTGCAAGCCACGCTCTAATTCGGCGTGGCTCAGGTTAGCGATGCCGATCACCAAGCCTTTGGTTTTTTCGTCATTAAACTGATATTTCGACAAAGGTGCTGGTGCATAACCTTGCGCTGCCAGTTGTTGTAGCAAGCGCGGGCCATCAAACGACGGCTGCATGTCATCTGGACACAGCAGCACCAAATGTAATCCTGCATGCATCGCGCGTAATTGCCAGCCGGGTAAATACTGCGCCGCCAATTGTTGCGCCAGCTGTTGTTTCTGCTGATACAGTTTGCGCATTTTGCGCAGGTGCCGGCTGAAATGGCCTTCGCTGATAAAATCGGCCAGTGCAGCCTGGGTTAACAGCTGCACATCACCGTGGATCGCCTGGACGATATCGGCGGCTCGTCGGATCAATGCTGCCGGCGCCACCAGGTAACCGAGCCGCAGCGCCGGTTGCATGGTTTTACTAAAACTGCCGACAAAAATCACCCCTTCGCCCTGGGCCAGCCCTTGCAAACTGGCGATAGGTCGGTGTTTAAACTGGAATTCGCTGTCGTAATCATCTTCCACCAGCCAGCATCCTTGCTGGCGCGCCCACTGTAAAATCGCTAGCCGCTGCGGTAACGGCATAATGCCGCCCATCGGGTATTGATGGCCCGGCGTCAGAAACAAGGCTTTGCAGTCGTGGTGATGGTTCAGTTCCTCGGCAGCGACACCTTCTGGCCCGGCCGCGTTTAGGTAGTTAATCTGTAAATCCTGCAACTGTAGCGCCTGGCGCAACCGGCCATAACCCGGCGATTCCATCAGCACCTGGTCGCCGCGCGCCGCCACCAACATTGCTGCGACATAAAGCCCTTGCTGCGCACCGGCGGTGATGAGAATTTGGTTCTCGTTGCAGTGCACTTGCCGCGATTGTTGCAAATACAGACACAGCGCCTGACGCAGCGGCAAATAACCCAGCACATCACCACCAACGCCGAGCTTGGGTCGATCGGCATGACGTTGTAACAAGCGTTGCCAGATGCGATAGGGAAATGCTGCCAGATCCGGCACGCCGGGTTCGAGTAAACCGGTTTTGTATGGTGTTGCAGCTTGGCTTGGGACATAGGTACTGGCGGGCGTTGGCTGGCGTGGCCCAATTGATAATTGATGGCTGTCCTGAAATGCATGCGCCTGGAAAAATTGGTCCGGCAGCTGGGTGATGATGCAATAACCCCGACCGGCTTGGCCTTGCAAATACCCTTCAGCCACCAGCTGCGCCAATGCTGCATTCACCGTATTGCGGCTTAACCCCAGTTCGCTCGCCAACACCCGGCTCGATGGTAGCAAAGCGCCGCTGGGCCAGAGTCCACTGAGTAACGGCTGGCGCAGCGCCTGATACAACTGCCGCTGTAAACTGCCTTCGCCGTTTAAGATGATGCTGTCTGGTTCTATTTTCATTACTGGATCCATCAATTTGACAAAACTGGTGCTTTTTATAGAGCCAATTGCCTTTTAAGCTGCATTTGAACAGTCATTCAGCGCCAGCGCAAGAGCTGGCTTTGCAGGAGTTTTTATGGAAAGTTTTACCAGGCCCTCGATTAATAGCCATTCTTTTACCCTCAACAACGGTTTAACGCTGTTGATCCAAACCGAAAGCTGGCAGCCAGCCATGCTCGATGAATATCTGGCGCTGTATCACTCGTCCGGGATCAAGCGGCCACTCGCCGACAAAGCGCGGATGGCGCAACTGTTTGCCGGTGCCAACCTGACACTGAGCGCCCGTATTGACGGTAAGCTGGTTGGGCTGGCACGGTGTTTAACCGATGGCGCTTTTGTTTGTTACATTTCCGATTTACTGGTCGCCGGTGATTTGCAGCAGCAGGGCATAGGCCGGTTATTGTTGCAAGCCGTCGCGGACACCACCGGGCCGCAGGTGCAGCAGTTACTGTTAAGCGCGCCGAGTGCGATGGAGTATTATCCAAAAGTCGGTTTTAGCGCGATCAATAACGCTTTTTCGGTGCAACGTGCGCAATGAGTGTGGCATTCCTGAACGTCATGAGCGTACCAGAGGTTTGAAATGGTCCCAACTTACACACCCGCTCATTTTTCGCTGACGGATCCCAGGCTTATCAGGCAATTTTTGCAGCAGCATTATTTTGGCTTGTTATTGACGGCAGATTTGCAGTTAAGTGCATTGCCGTTGTGGTTTGACTGGGATTCGCCATCTGCGCTGACCGGCACTCTGTATTGCCATCTGGCGCGGCAAAACCCGCAGCTGGCGGCGCTGGAACAGGCGATGCAACAAGGTGACAGCGTCAAAGTGGTGGTGCAGGGCCCGCATGCTTATGTTGCGGCCGAGTGTTATCGCGAGCAACCGCAGGTCGCGACCTGGAATTACAGTCTGGTTGAAATCAGCGGCAGCCTGCGGTTGCTGGATCAAAGTGCGACTTTGGCGTTGGTGCGCAAGCAACAGGCTGCGGCGAGCCGGGCTTTGCCGCAAGCAGTGCAAGACAGCTTTGTGGATCGGCCAGTTGCGGTTCAAGCGGAGCGGTCGAACAATCGCTCCTACGAAAAACAGCTGTCGGCGGCTATTGTTGGCTTGGCTATTAACATCGAAACGCTGCACGCGAAAATGAAGTTGTCGCAGAATAAAAAGCAGGCTGCGCGCGAGGATGTGCTGCAGTTTTTACAACAAACCGAGCAGCCGCAAACCGTCTGGCAACTGATGCTGGCGCAGGGACTGATTGCGGTGTAAAGCGTCTATTTTTCCAGTACCTTGTGTCACCTGGATGAGACTGAAATGTATGGACAATCCAATATCGAAATTTAAACATTGGTGGCAAGAAGCATTGGTCGAAAGTCCTCTGCAACAACACAGTGCGGTGTGTATTTCAACCATTGATGAGCATGGTTTTCCGGCAGGTAGGTTTGTCGATTTAAAGTCGGTCAGTGACGATGGTTTTGTGTTTTGCAGCTATCTGGATTCGGCAAAAGGCCAGCAAATCGCGCACAATCCAAAAATTGCTATGACTATTTGGTGGGATCATGTGGGCTATCAAGTCCGTGTTATTGGTACCGCTCAGCTGATCACCACTGCGCAAGCGGATGGTTTTTGGCAAAGCCGAAGCAGAAGTGCCCAACTCGTGACCACGGCTTTTGCGCAAAGTGCACCATTAGCGGCGGAACGCGATTTAGTCACAAAGCTGCAGCAAGCATCAACCGGGCTTGCTGATCAAGCTATTGCCCGGCCCGATAACTGGGGTGGTTATTGTATTAAGCCTGTGGCAATTGAATTCCTGACATTCCGGGACAGCCGGTTGCATCTGCGGGAGTTATTTAAGGACCAGGGCGAAGGCTGGACTAAGCAACTACTTCAGCCGTAATTGCTGTCACAAATTACTGAATTTGCATTTGCGGACACATTAGGTACAAATTTGAACCTAATATTCCGCGCACCTAACGCGGTGAGTGTCGCCCTACGCAAGCCTATGAATTTATGACCAAAAAGTAGGGCGGACTCGGCCGAAGGCTAGTCCGCCGTTGGGTTACAACATTTCAACTCGGCGTGCAGGTCGCTTTGATCAGGCTTTCAGAAAGGTAAATAATGCCCGGTAGTATTGGTCAGGTTGGTCCAGCCAGCCATAGTGGGCACAGTCTTTGAGAATTTCCAGCTGGGCATTGGGGAAGCTATTTTGGGTCTTTTTGGCGGTGTCGATACTGATAATGTCCTGGTCACCTTGCAACACCAGCACCGGCTGCTGAAATGTGGCAAAACTTTGTTTGTGATCAAATTTAATCCGCGCCATATCGGCAAATACCAACTGATTCAACTGCATATTCACCACTTTTAACCGCGCTGCGACCAAATGCGCTTTGCTTTGATCCAGCACATAAGCCTGCGCCAGAATATTCACCCGCTTTTCATTGGTGGCGGCGCTTTTATCGCCAGCCGCTTGCTTCAGCTGATAAGCCTTCATTTCGGCCTGTTGTTTGATGCTCAGTTTTTGGTTGATGCGCGGTTGAATATCAGCGACAAAGTCCAGATCGAGGCCACCCGACGATGAAAATACCAGTTTTTCCACCTGCGCCGGATGTTGGCTGGCGTAATGCGCTGCCAACATGCCACCAAAAGAATGTCCTAAAATAGTCCATTGTTTTAATTTAAGTTTTTTCCGGATTTTTTCCATATCAGCCACCATCAGATCCATGCTGACCGTGCGGTTATCAATAGAGGGCAATGGCGAACGCCCGGTGCCACGCTGATCAAACAAAATCGTCTGAAAACCTTCCGCCGCTATCGCTTTGGCGACTGTGGCAAAACCTTCACTATCCAGCCCAGGCCCGCCGTTGATAATCAGCACCGGTTTCCCTTCACCAAAGGTTTGGTAATAAATGCCATCGGCCATACCTTCGGCGGCATAGGCGGGCGTGATGATGCTCAGCACGGCCGTCAGCAACAAAATGATCCGGTGCGGGCGGCTGTGTTGGCGAACGCTGTTCGCCTGGATGGGCTTCGCCAGCCAGTTGAATAGAGTTGTGGTTTGGGACATTCGAGCAAAAGAAAACGACATGGCGGGCTCCGGTTTAGCTGTACAGCTTAAAAAATTGCACGGGTTTGAACATGCAGTGGCCTGCCCTATGCGAGGGCGGGTGGCAAAAGCTAACAGGTTCCGGGAGATATGTAATGACTCTGGCTGTGACTGCTTTGTAACAAGATTTGTTCGAGCGGGAATTGCCTACAAGCCAGCTGTAGGAGTCTGTTCAATAGTATTTCAGGTGCAGTGGATGTTGGGATTACCAGACACCTGAATCAGCCTCGGTATCAAGCTGGACTGGAAAGTCTGCGGCAATGTCCAGAACACCATCAACGGCGCGCAATGCACTTAACTGACTTTCCGCAGCTGAACCTGTGACACAGCCCACTTCGGCGAGCACCGAATGGACAGCCAAGCCTCTTGTTTCAAGTTGCCGGACGACCTGTGCAATTGATTTTTCATGATCGATAGTGACAATCCACAGTTGTTCGTTTGACATAAGTAGCACCTCTGAAAGTGGCCTCCCGCATGCAGGAGGCCAGATAAAAGCTCCAACGATCCGTTACATCTTGGTTATTTTGGAGCCAGAACTAATCCTGCACCAACCTTAGTCGCAGGATAGGGTAATCGCATTGCTGTTAATTGTAACTGCCGCCACAGATTCATGCCACGAAAAGCCGGATTAGTCTGTGCCCACAAAGCCGCACAACCGGCAACATGAGGTGCCGCCATACTGGTACCACTAATGGTTTTGTAGCGGGTTGGCCGTGGCCACGATGAAAACACATCCCGGCCGGGCCCTGCGATATCAATCTTGCCGAAATCGGAATAGCTCGATGGTATCAGACTCGGATCCAATGAAGCTACAGCCATAATAGTCGGCGAGTTGGCTGGCGCACCGGTATTGGAAGCCGAATTCCCCGCCGCCGCAACGATTAGTAAACCATTTCGTAAAGCAGCGGCGCCAGCATTGGTATACGCCGCCTGAACCGGACTTGGGCTACCCAATGACATTGAAATCACTTCACATCTGTTGGCAATTGCCCAGTTCATGCCAGCCAATACACTGGCACTGGAACCACTGCCTGAATTGGATAATACTTTGCCAACATATATTTTGCTGTTAAACCCTATGCCATACCTTGGTGTCGAACCCGCAGGTGCCTTAGGGCCACAGGCGGTGCCGACACAATGGGTGCCATGACCATGCAGATCCTGAACCGGCTGACCGACAAAGGTCTGGGTGACGAAACTTCGCCCAACAAAATCCGGGTGTCCCAAATCCATACCGGTATCCAACACCGCGACTTTGATCCCAGAGCCTGAGCGGGTGCTTGGCGGTACTTTGCAACGGGTTAAACCCCAGGTTGTCCCCAGCACTTCAATATCCAGTTGTTCATCCGGAGCCGGAGCCTGGGGCTGAGATTCAAGATCTTTGGCAATAGCAGTGGCGGCACTGATAAAACCACGTAGATATTCAGAACTATCCGCAAAGGCAAAATATTCAGGTTCCACCACCTGAACTGAGTTTTGTTCCTGCAAAGTACTAAAATTACTGATCCCATGGTTTTGTAAGGCATCCCCACTGACCAGCGCTACATCTAACTCTGGGAACACCATGACTTCAGCATCTCCGGCATCCTCCAGGATCACGGCCTGATCTGCATAATCACGGGCATCCGCCATTCGAAAGTGTTGGGTTTTCAGCGATTGAATCCCTTCATCTAACATGCCTTCCCGATAACTAATCAGGTAGCGACCCGTTTCCAGGCTGTCATCGCCACGATCCAGAGCGTCGAGTAGCAGCTGTTCGATATTGGAAGATATAGCGGAACTTACTTGATTGTGCGTTACGTTACTACCTCGTCTTTTGTCATTAGCCATGGTCAATCTCCTTATGACTGGTGCTGACGGTCTCGGATGCGTTTATCTGGCAGCAGAGTCAAAACGGTGAATAACAGCTTCAAGGATTGTTGATCTCAGTGCTGGCAGACAAACACGATTGGCTACCGGGCCTACCCTGACAATAGAGGGACACTGGCAGCTCCGGGCAAAGATAGCCGGTGATCCGGCTGGTCGCCAGAGCGCGGAAATGGATTAATTTGTACTTAAAACATCGAAGTTAAGAATTATTTGCTACAAGCTGCGGCTACTGGGCTAATCCCACAAAACTCGCACCAAGCAACAGTTGCAATTGCTCGGGCGCTATCGCAATTTCCAGCCCACGACGACCGGCGCTGACATAAATCAGCGGTAAATGTTCGGCGCTTTGATCAATAAAAGTGCGCAGGCGTTTTTTCTGACCCAGCGGGCTGACACCACCCAAGACATAACCGGTACTGCGCTCAACGGCTGCGGGCGCGGCCATCGCGGCTTTTTTGCTACCTGCGGCTTTGGCCAGTTGTTTTAAGTCCAATTGATGGCTCACCGGCAGTATTGCCACGACCAGCTCTGCGGGTTCAAGTTGCAGCACCAAAGTTTTAAACACCAGCTTTGGGTCTAATTGCAGCTTTTCGGCCGCCTCCAAACCATAAGACGAACTATGGCTATCATGTTGATAACTAAGTACCTGAAACAGGAAATTTCGTTTTTTAAGCAGTTCGATGGCGGGTGTCATGCTGATTTCCGTGGTGGCAGATTTTCATGTACTCAAACTAGAAACCCAGTTTAATCAAAGATCAGCTGTTGTTGCAAAAAGCGGATAAAAGCGCTGATCCGCCCCGATAACGCGGAATGTCGATAGTAGACCGCCTGCACGTTTTCGCGGAATTTGCGGACAGCCACATACTTAAAGCTACGATCCGGCGCCCGGCCGCTGATGCGGATGATTACAACCATGCAAAAACCAGTAGTTAAGTTACCAGATTTAACTAAATAAGAAAATAACGGGCTGTAAATGTTGGTGGTAGTTGTTTGTATTCGCATTATTTGGGTGATAAGGTTAATTATTGTTAATTAAAAGGAGGGTTTATGAACAACATTTCGAAAGGCGTTTTGGCGACAGTCTGCTTAACGGGCAATTTCACTATTGAACGGATTGATATTGAGCTAAATCCAGATGACTCGCTGGCTAGCATTAACCATCAGTTTGGTTTTGGGTTGACTAGGGCGTTTGCAGACCCGAGTCAGGATGGAGACGCAAGGTTGGAGTGTATGGATCAGGCAGATACTGACTACCAAGATTGTATGGCTTTGGCCAATGGATTTATTGATACCGTCATATCATATTTCCAATGTTCGAGTGCACGCAGTGACGCTTATAGAAAATGTGACAGATTATAAAATAACAACAAGGATAGGGGGAGTTTCTCCCCCCAAAAAACAATGAAGATATCTATTACACACGTTTTATGTATGGCTCTCATTGCAGGCGCGTTGTACATGTTTATTCGTTCCAGTGACAACAGCAGTGCAGAGCATATTGCGCCAATTGAGACGAAAAATACTTTGCAACAGGCTTCGGCCGGTACTGAGATCGAAGTTAAGTCAGCAACGTCAAACTTAGCTGAAATGAAACAATGTGGCCCCAATATGAAATATTTACTCACAAAATTTCAACAAGAGATTTCTGCTAACAATAAAAATATATTTCACCTGGCTGAGCATGCTGCAGTAAGTCAGGTGGTAAAAGAAAATTATCTCGAATCTACAGGAAGTTTTTTGTCCATCAGCGAATTTCGTTCTGTATTACCTCAGTTTAATCGCAGCGTCGCTGAGTTTCCGGGAAAAGTTATGGAACCGGTCGATTTGATTAAATTCACGAGATTGATTTCAGATCAGGATCTGAGTGGTTTATCCAGCTATTTGTCAGACAATCCTGAGCTGATAAATAAAACTATAAATGATAGAACAATGTTGGCTTTTGCACTCGCAAATGTAAAAAAAGAGATAGATACTCTGAATACTATTAACGTTTTGATTAAGCAAGGATTTAAACCGTCAGTGATGGATCTGGTCACAGCGATAGATGCTGGAAAATCTTTTCAATTAATCGATGAAATTTCTGGTTATATTAAATCTGAACTCTCAGTTGAATTTAATATTGACGGTGTTTCATATAATTTAGTCACTTATAGTGCTTATAAAAAACTTTATGATTATTCTTTGCATTTTTACCAAGTACATGGTGTCGGTCTAAGCTTGATAGATGGCTATAATGTTCTTGATTTTGTTAACTTTGAAGAAAATGAAAACACAATGTCATCACAAGAGTTAGTCTCATTGGCAGCTCAGTATGAACTTGCTCCAGCCCGAGCCAGCAGACTAGCGGCTTATCTCGAGTATGTGAAAACTAACTTTCGACCGGAAATTTTTGAAATGTTATCTGAACAATATTTGGTAAGTAAAAAAGATAATGTTGAGCTCCTGTCGGGTAAGTTAGATCCTCAGCGACTAACGAAATTGCAAGGCCTCATTGAAAAAAACAGCTCTATTTATCAGCAGCTAAGGATGCTTAAAAGCGAAGCTGACACGTGCATTCCCACGACAGCACAACAACAGGCTCAAGTGAAAGAAAGTACCAGTTCTGCCAACATCAATCATACAGAACAAAACAAAGCCAGCTTTTTATTTGATGGATCTTTGTCACAGGCTGAAAAAATGTTTAAGGCAGCGCTGTTGATCTCGGATGATGACCTGGCAGACGTTGCCGCGGTTAGAACAGCTTTTGATTTGATTATTCAGGGAGACACGGATAAAGGTTTATTTTCACTAGACCAATATTTGGATGGGCGCTCTGCTTCTGATAAGTCGAAAGTGTATTCTTCTTTGTTAACTCAATGCGTTATAAAAATGAGATCTGGCGGCGTGATTCAGCAATTAATGCTTCGTGGTGCGAATATGCATGAAAAGGCCATATTTATGTTCATTAATAATAATAATGTGGATGCCATCGAAATTTACAAAAAACATCATGATATTAAATACGCAAGATCCGTACAAGGATTGACTCCGTTGGAAGCCGCTATAAAAAGAAAATCCGATGCTGATTTAATTTCAAGGCTGCAGTAACATGAATTTAACTGGCAAGATAGAAAATAAAAATTACGAATGTTTAAAGGCAGTAGTCGATAGTTCACATTTATCTAAACGATCCTTGCTCTATAAAAGTGTACTAAATGAAATTGACTATAACTGGAAGTTATTTGATAACGCATTGTTCTGCCTATCAGGTTTTGAAGATTTAAGTATTTACAGCAAAGAAAAACTGACAGAAAGTGACTACATTGAGACTTACTTTAATTTTGGTGCTTATAGGAAAAGAATAGTACCTCATAAGCTTAGTCAGCTTATTCAGGATGGCGCATCTGTTGTATTAAATAAAATGCAGAACAAATGTTCTATTATCAGCGATATCTGCCAGATGTTTTCTAAATATACTGGCTGCCTGACCAATGCAAACAGTTATGCAGCAAGAGGAGGCTGCGGAACTTTTAATATGCATTGGGATAGCCACGATGTCTATGCCGTCCAGCTCATTGGGAAAAAACGTTGGAAAATATATCCGCCAACGTTCATCGACCCGTTGCCGCACCAGAAAAGTAAGAACTATCCTGAACGTCCGACCGAACCTTGCTTGGATATCATACTTGAAGCAGGCGATATTCTATATATACCAAGAGGCTGGTGGCATGATGCAATTCCGCTGGATAATCAGGACACATTTCACATAGCAATAGGGGTATTTCCAAATACGGTGTTGGATTTCCTGAGCTGGGTGTTGGCAAACAAAATGGCAGATCATGTATCTGTCAGAGACTACATTGAGGGGAGCGAACAAAAAAGTTTGCTGCATTCGTTGTCTATTTTTTCTGAAATATCGTCATCAGAGCTAGTATTTCGACAATTCTGCGAAGAGCACACGAAGCATATCCGATATAAAACCAGAATAAATACAACGGCATTTTTTGTAGATGATGTAGAGATGAATAACCTAAAATTTAATGGTGTGTTTCGTAGCCAATTCAATGACGCGTATATAGTCAATGGTGTTACATTTGAAACGGGGCCCGATTTTCAGGAGGTTTTCCGGGAGAATGTTGAGAATCATAATCCTACACAACCAGTCGACAAAACGCTAATAAAGAATCTCATTTCTTTTGGTATTATTTCTTAGTATATGGTGTTTAAAGGCGATGTTTATGAAAACGGTTATTGTATTATTTTTTTTATTTAGTACGGTATGCCATGCGCATATAAAATGGGCAACCGCTGAACTGAGAGAAAATGGAATGATCCAGTTGACGCTGTCAGAATCAATGGTTCCTTTTCTGGTGGAGCGTCGGTTTATGTCTGGCGATATCAAACTGCGGTACGGCATCAATATTCAGGATGCTTCTTCAAATATTCTGCAGAAAGAAAACACTGAAACGTCGACCCAAGTGGTGCTCAAGGCTGAGGCGCGAATGGCAACAATTCTGCTGGAGCCTGTCCCGGTGGTTAAAAGGCCCAAGTTTGACAAACTTTCCGGACGTCAGCTGCCCGGCAGAGTTGAATTCAGCAGATTGAGCATTGTAATGGACAATGTTACGCCAACGGAAGATCAAAAACCTTCAGACATGTTTCTGGACGTGATGCCAATATTGAATAAGAAAAAATTGGCCAAGGTAAAAGAAAAATACTCAATTCAGGTGTATCGGGATGGAAAAGCGATGGCCCCATCTAGTCTGTTCATCTATAGCGCAACAGACAATGCTTTTATTACTGATTACCGAGTGAATAAAGACGGTATTGTCGAGTTTACGCCATCGTCCGCCGGGAAATATCTGTTTCAGGCCGATGAGCTAGTTTTTTCACCAGGAACCACTGGCGTTAAAGGCATTGCCCATAAGCATCTATTTTCCTCGTTGATTTTTACGGTTCGTGAGTGACAGGAGAATCAACTCGACAGCTCTAAGTAAAACGTCGGCAATCACCGGCGTTTTACCTGAATGGCAATAGTGTGGTTTGATTTAACCACCAGCTTTTCCCGCTGCGGCCAAAGTACAATTGAAGAGGAGACAATTGAAGCCACCTACCAAAAAAAAACGAAATTTCAACAACCAGCAGTTGCGTTTTTTAAGCAGTTCGATGGCGGGTGTCATGGTTGCTTCCGTGGTGGCAGATTTTCATGTACTCAAACTAAAAACTTAGTTTAATCAAAGATCAGCTGTTGTTGCAAAAAGCGGATAAAAGCGCTGATCCGCCCCGATAACGCGGAATGTCGATAATACACCGCCTGCACGTTTTCGCGCGGATGGGGGCTTTGCAGCTGACCCGGTAGCACTTCAATCAGTTCTCCGGATTGACGCTGTGGCGCCGTCATAAAATCTGACAATAAGGCAATACCATGATGCTGCAAACACAGCTGCAACAGGGTTTCGCCACTGCTGGCGGCCAGTGTTGGGGTGATGATTTGGGGTGGCAATAATGGCCAATGATTTAGTCTGCTGTGTTCAGCAAAACCTAATAACTGATGCTGTGCCAGCTGCTCAGGGCGCTGTGGTGTTCCGAATTTTTGCAGATAACCAGCACTTGCCAGCAGTCGCAGTTTGCTTTTTCCAAGCAAGGTTGCATGTAAATTCGAGTCCTGCAGCGCGCCAATGCGGATCGCAACATCGGTTCTTTTTTCAATTAAATCAATAAAGTTCTCGCTGGAAATCAGTTCCAGCGTCATCTTTGGATACAAGGCGCGGAATTTTGCCATCAGCGGGACTAACTGATGCAGGATAAAAGGGCTGGCGGCATCGACCCGCAATAAGCCAGATGGCGCACTTTGCTGCAGGTTCAGTTGCTCTTCGGCCAACGCCAGTTGTTGCAGCGCCGGGCGCACTTGTTCAATAAACAGCTGCCCATCGGCGGTGGCTTCCACCCGCCGCGTCGTGCGGTGAAACAAGCTCACCTGCAACGACGTTTCCAACCGTTGAATAGCACGGGTGACTTTGGCCACCGGCACATTCAGCTGACCAGCCGCCGCGGTAAAGCTGCCACTGTCGAACACCGCTAGTAACATTTCGAGATCTGCAGTTTGCGATATTATTATCATAAGTGAAAAAGTGTTTTGTTGATTGCGCTATTTTTTGAAATAGTAGCAAGCGTCATACTGCGCGGCAATTCATTCTAGTCAGGAGATTGTTATGCCACTCGCTTTATGGGCGCTGACACTCAGCGCGTTCGCCATCGGCACCACCGAATTTGTGATTGTCGGCTTGTTGCCCACCTTAGCCCGGGATCTGGGCGTGTCGTTACCTTCGGCCGGTTTACTGGTCAGTTTATATGCACTCGGCGTTGCCATTGGTGCGCCGGTGTTGACTGCACTCACCGCCCGTTTTCCACGAAAAACCGTGTTGTTGGGACTGATGGCGCTGTTTATCGCCGGCAATCTGCTGGCCTGGTTGGCACCTGGTTATCAAAGCCTGATTGCAGCGCGGATCTTAACCGGTCTGGCGCACGGGGTGTTTTTCTCGATTGGTTCGACCATCGCGACCGGTTTGGTTAGTAAAGATAAAGAAGCCAGCGCCATCGCCTTGATGTTCACCGGGCTGACCGTGGCGTTGGTGACCGGGGTGCCGCTCGGCACCTGGATTGGTCAGATGTTTGGCTGGCGGGCGACGTTCCTGATTGTGTCGGTGCTCGGCATGGTCGCACTGATTGGCAGTGCTTTATTGGTGCCATCAAATCTAAAACAAGCCACAACCGCGCCGCTACGCAAGCAACTGCAGGTGCTGACTGAACCGCGGTTATTGTTGGTGTATGCGATGACGGCCGTCGGTTATGGCGGAACTTTTGTCGCTTTTACTTACCTTGCGCCGATTTTGCAGCAAATCAGTGGTTTTGAAGCCGGTGCGATTAGTTTGATTTTATTGGTGTACGGCGTGTCGGTGGCGGTGGGAAATATCTGGGGTGGCAAGCTCGCCGACAAAGCCGGGCCGGTGACGGCGCTCAGTTATATTTTCGCGGCATTAGCGCTGGTGCTGTTGATCTTTACCTTCACTGCCGGCAACCCAATCACCGCCGTACTGACCGTTTTAGTCTGGGGTGCCTTTGCGTTTGGCAATGTGCCGGGGCTGCAGGTGTATGTGGTTAAACTTGCTGAAAAATACACCCCGGATGCGGTTGATGTGGCTTCGGGTTTAAATATCGCCGCTTTTAACGTCGGCATTGCCGCCGGCGCTGTGGTCGGTGGGCTGATTGTCGAAGAAATGAGTTTGCTGGATACCCCCTGGATTGGCGGATTGATCGTGCTGGGGGCGTTGGCGCTGACCCGTTGGTCCGGGCGTTTGGATCAACAGGCTGGCTACCCACTGGCGGATGGTGCGAGTCAAGAGCCCACCACACTTGCTGGCTCACGCCAACAGCATCTGCCGATAGCAACCCCAATTGACATGTGACTTCAATTTGCATGATCTGAGACTTCAGGTAGTGAGTTCTGTTGAGTCAATTACCTCGGTCTCTCTTCCTGTTTGCTGCAGTGGACATCATCGTTTTGCTATCTCTTTAATGTGATAGTGACTAACTTTTATCGTCAGTTTTTTTTGGTATCGTGCAGTCACCTGAAGCAGATAGAGACCACTCAGATGAAATTAAGTTATTTACCCTTATTGATCGCAAGTAGCCTTTTTATCAGTTGCAAAGCAGCTGATGCCAATGAGAAAGATCAAAATGTGGCTGGACACTCAGCTGTAGTGTTGACGAATGCAGTCATTTATCAGCACGACAACGCCGACACATTGGTAGTACAAGGCACCCAAATCACCTTTATTGGTAAAGCTGCTGAAGCACGGAAAAAATATCCCAACCTGCGCAACTGGCAGGATTTGGAAAAGGCGTTTATTGGCCCTGGTTTTATCGATAATCACAACCACGTGTTTGAAGCCGATGCAGAAATTGGTGGTGATTGCGATTTATCTGATACCCACAATGTGCGTGGTTATGAGCAAGCGCTGCAGCAATGTGGCCGGGAATTAGCGCTGGAACCAAACGACTGGCTGATGGGTTATGGTCATGAATTAGCCGAATTATTAAAGATTTCAGACGAATCCCCACTCGCATTGCTGGACCGGTTGTTTCCGGATAATCCGGTGGTGCTGATGGAACAAACTTCTCATTCAATGTGGGTCAACAGCAAAGCATTACAGCAGGCGGGGATCAATCAGCATTCCACCGATCCGCAGGGGGGCCGCATGCTGCGGGAAACTGACGGCAGTCTGAGTGGAATTTTACTGGACAATGCCGGAGATCGACTATTTGAAATGGCCTGGAAGCAACAACCAGATCTGAAAAATGCACACAAACGTGGTCTGCAAAAAGGTCTGCGCCAGTTAGCAGAAAATGGCATAACCACAGTGGGTGATGGCCGTTTGTATTGGAAGCGCGGTTGGCTGGAGACGTGGCAAGAGCTGGAGAAGCAAAAACAATTAACAGCACGGGTCAGCATCAGACCCTGGATTTATCCGGCTGATCCGGCAGCGCCACAACTGGAATTTTTCCGCAAAGTCTATCAGCCCGACACCAGCCGCTTGCTGGTGATTCATCAAGTGAAGCTGTATAGCGACGGTTTACTGCAAAACGGCACGGCCCGGCTGTTACAGCCATATCGCCAGACCATTAATCCGGACCTGCCAACAGGCCTGGATTATATTGGCCCAGATCAGCTGCAATGGTGGCTGGTGCAGCTGGATGATATTGGTTATGGCGCCCATATTCATGCCATCGGTGATGGCGGTACCCGTCAGGCACTGGATGCCGTAGCGCATGCCCGTGCGGAAGGCTCGACCCGGCTTTATGGTTTAACTCATCTTGAGTTAGTACAGATCGACGATCTAGCACGTTTTAAGGCATTGGGTGTGGATGCTGATGTGCAAATCGGTAACGAAGGGGTGCTACACGCGGACCACCGCTGGGCGGAGCCTTGGTTAGGTCATGAGCGGGCTGTGCAGCTCATGCCGGTCGGTGCTTTGCGTGCGGCAGGCGCGAATCTGACATTGAGCAGTGACTGGAATGTCAACGATTTGAATCCGTTAATCAGTATCGCTAACGCGCTGGAATTAAAGGGCCAGCAATTCCCAGACACCGAAAGTGCTATTGATGCTTATACGATTAATGCCGCCAAAGCCTTGGGGCTTGAGGGGCAAACAGGTTCGCTGACGGTCGGAAAAGCCGCTGATTTGGTGGTGATTGATCAGGATATCAGCCGGGCAAAACCTGCCCGGATCCGCCAGGCTAAATTCCTGTTGACGATGATGAACGGCCAAGTGGTGTATCAGAGTGCAGATTACTAAGCGTTTGTTGTACCAGCGCTAACCAGCAGCCAACCAATTGATGGTGCTGGCCGCCCAATGGCCAGCGCAATTCCAATCTGCGGCGGATTGGTGACAATTCAAAACTCAGTGGTAACGGTACGAGCATGCCTTGTTGAAGATCGTTTTGTATCAGAATGCGGGGCAGCAAAGCGATACTATCGGTGTTCAATAATACGGTGCGTAGCGTACTAAAATCATCGATCAAGCTGAAATGGCCACTGTAGCCGCTTTCTTCCAGCTGTTGCTGGTGATCCGTAGCGCAGATCAATTCACGAAACGGCGCTAAATCAGCCGGACTCACCTTATGTTGCGCTGCGAGCGGGTGGCCGGCACGTGCCACCATCACTTCATCATAATGGCCGACCCGGCAATAGTCGTAACGACTGTTATGCAGTTCGACGCTTTCGTGCAGCAACACCATGTCAAACTCTCTATTCAGCAAGCCTTCCATCAGCAAGGACTCATTTTTCGTACAAAGGTGGATTTGCACCTGAGGCTGTTGCTGGATAAAACTGACAATAGCCTCGGTTAAGATGGGCTGCGGAATATGCAGGGCAACGCCAACCTTGAGTACCAGTATCTGGTGTTGCTGCAATGCACTCGCCGCCGCCTGCAAGCGGCCAGACTGGGCCAACGTATGCTGGGCCAAAGGCAGCAAAGTTGCGCCTGCCGCGCTTAATTGCAAACTATTGCCACTGCGGCTAAAGAGTTCGATCGCAAGCTCAGCTTCCAGCTCCTGCACCCAGCTGCTGACTTGAGACTGGCGTTTGCCTAGCGCACGTGCTGCCGCAGAAACGGAGCCTAATTCAGCACTTAAGACAAACGCCTGCAGGTAATGTAACGTCAGGGTATTCAAAGATTGCATCGGATTTAACCACCGGGAACCAGGATTGGTTGCGCAAGCAGTATTGTGTACATATAGCCAGCTTTGGTCAAACGAGGCAGTACGATCAAAGAGATAGACCCTGAGGTATATACCCGTCATCCTTGAAGATTCGGGGTTGTTGGCCGCCTTCGCTCACCTCAGTCGCATAGGACAACTATGCTCCTGGGGATTCGCTCACTTGCCGCCTACCCGAATCTTCAATGATTTTGGGTATAGTTTCAAAAGTCTTTTGTCGGATGGCCCGCTTCGCGTTTATCCGACCTAGGTTCAAAATGGTCTTAATCTATTGTTTTAATTGATCTATTGTCTAAAAATAAATCGTAGGGCGCTACTCGCCGCGTCAGCGGCAGTACGCCGGATAGCTATTTGACGCTTGCAAGCATCGTCTTTTATCGAACCGCCACAGCAGTGCACAACCTTGCATTTGCCACCCCGCAAAACTTACTGCGTTTTTAACACCACCACCGGAATATCTTCCGGGTTTTTAATCAGCTGGCGTTGTGGCAGGTAAGTTAACAGGATTGCGGTTTCCTTTTTCACCACTTCATAGCATTCGCAGCTTAAGTGTTCCAGTTGGTCGCGGTCGATGACTTTGATCAGGCCGCGGGAGTATGAGATGACGCCCAGTTGTTGCAGTTTTAATGCGGCCTGGGTGACGCCTTCGCGGCGGACGCCGAGCATGTGGCCGATAAATTCCTGGGTCATGGTTAAGTGGTTGTGAGACAAACGGTCCATCGACAGCAGCAACCAGCGGCACAGTTGTTGGTCGATGGAATGATGGCGGTTGCAGACGGCGGTTTGCGCCACCTGGGTAATTAACGCTTGGGTGTAACGCAGCATCAGCAGCAATAACTGGCCGTGACGGTTAAATTCTTCTTTGACCTGTGGCCGGGGCAGGCGATAGGCGTAACCGGCGCTTTGTACCACTGAGCGGCTAGGGGTACTTTCACCGCCCATAAATAACGTAATGCCGAGCAACCCCTCATTCCCGACCACCAGAATAGCGGTGGAGGCGCCGTTTTCCATCACGTACTGCAGCGAAACGATTGAATCGGTTGGAAAATACACATGGCTCATGCTGGTGCCGGATTCATACATCAGCGCCCGCAGCGGTAAATGCACCAGCTCCAGATGCGGAAATAACCGGCTTTGGACGTCGGGCGATAACGCGGCCAGTAAGTGATTCTGCTGAGGATTCGGCTGTGGCTTGGCGGGTGATCGTGGGGACATATCTGTGCTCAACAATTAGTGGGCTTAACAGGCAGCATACAGCTGATGTCCCTCCAGCGTACTGTTTATATTTTTCTGGCTCGGTGTGCTAGCGCACATAAGTCAGAAAGTCTTCTAAATCAATGACTTTTCTAAGATTCAAACTGCTGTTGCAAGGTGATAAACACCGCGGCCGCTTCGTCAAAATCGTATTGGTTAATATGCTTACAAAGTTCGGTTAAGGTGCTTTGACAGTGGGTGCCGGCGAGCAGTGGCTCCAGCTGTTCGGCCGCATCCACAGCGGCGGTGTCGTTATCGGCGATCAGGGTTTGAAGTTGCGCCAGCATGTTGCGTAGTTGCTCCGGATCGGCGGCTGGTGCTGACGCTATGGCGGACACTGCTGGCGTGGCGCCGCTGAGCTGCGATAAAGATTGCAGTACGATCGCCAGTTCATCTGCCACCAAGGCCAGTGGTTCGGTGAAGGAGGTTTGCTGATTGCAGGCCTGTTCCAAAACAGAGGCAGCGGCCTGCACCGCGCGGGCGCCGATATTGCCAGCGGCGCCGCGTAAACTATGGGCGCAGCGAGCCGCGGCCTGCGGATCAGCACTTTGTGAGGCTTGTGCAAAGTCGGTGGCAAACTGTTGATTGCTGTCGGCAAAACGGCGCAGCAATTTTAAGTACAGCGTGACATTTTGCTCGGTGGTGATTAGGCCTGCATTGGTATCGATGCCGGGCAGCAGCGGCAGTGCGCCAACTTCTGCTGGGCTAAAGTCAGCCATATCAAGGGCTGATCGCCTGGCATTTCCAGCGGTCGTGCCCGCCGCAGCTTGGATCCATTTTGCCATCGTTACAAACATGTCGTCCGGCCGGATCGGTTTGCTGATGTGGTCGTTCATGCCGCTGTCGCGGGCTTTTTGCACATCGGCGGCCATCACGTTGGCGGTCATCGCGATAATTGGCAGGTGCTGAAATTGCGGCAGCGCCCGCAGCGCTTTGCTGGCTTCGTAGCCATCCAGCACCGGCATCTGACAGTCCATCAGCACACCATCAAAGTCCTGCTGCTGCAGATGATGTTGTTGCAGCAAATCCAGTGCCTGCTGGCCATCTTTGGCCAAAGTCACGTGGATGCCTTTGCTGGTCAGCAGCTCAATCGCCAACTCCTGATTTAACTCGTTATCTTCAGCCAGCAAAATACGGGTGCCCTGTAACTGGCGTATGGCCGCAGCGACCTTATTTTCAGTGCTTGGCGTTGCTGCATACTGCTGCGATAACTTAGCCAGTTCGACCGGTGTGGTCGCGGTGGCGTTTAGCAGTGCCTGGCAAAACACGCTGCGGGTGACTGGTTTACTTAAAAATCCATCGATGGTGAGATGGGCGGCGGCCAGCCTCGCATCTTCGGTGCTGTAAGCGGTAACCATCAACACTTTAGGCGGTTGCTGCAGCTGCAATGGCGGCAGTTGCTCCAGCGTTTTGATGCCATCCAGTTGCGGCATTTTCCAGTCGAGGCACCACAGCTGATAAGGCACTAAAGTCGCGTCAGCATGGGCCAGCATGTTCAGTGCTTCCTGGCCGGTGTTGGTTTGCGTGACCAGGCAACCTTGTTCGGTCAGCAGCTGGCCGATAATTTCGCGCGCCGTGGCGTTGTCGTCCGTCACCAGCACCCGCAGATCCCGCAAACTTTCCGACGCGGTTTTCCAGAAGGGGGCCGGCAGCGCATCCGGCGTACCTTCGCCCAGCAAGACGGTAAAATGAAAAGTACTGCCCTGACCTTCAACACTTTCCACCCAAATATTACCCTGCATCAGTTCCGTTAGCGTTTTACAGATCGCCAGTCCCAAGCCGGTGCCGCCATATTTGCGGGTGGTGGAACTATCGGCCTGACTAAAGGACTGAAACAACCGTGCTTGTTGCGCCGGGCTCATACCGATGCCGCTGTCTTTGAGTGAAAAATGCAGCACGATTTGTGGATTGGGCTGTTGATGTTGATGTTGATGTTGATGTTGATGTTGATGTTGATGTTGATGTTGGTTTGGCTGTGGCGGCTGTCGTTGCCCGCTGACCGACAACAAAATCTCACCGGCTTTATCGGTGAATTTCACTGCGTTGTTGCCAAGATTGGTCAGAATTTGTCCGAGGCGCAGCGGATCACCCAACAACACCGGCGGCAAGTCGGCGGCGACGTTAAAATGAAGTTCAATCTGTTTCTCGGCGGCTTTTATGCCCACTAAATCGGTCATATTTTCCAGCACATCTTCGAGGCGAAACTCCACCTGTTCAATATCCAGTTTGCCTGCTTCAATTTTACTGAAATCCAGAATGTCGTTAATGATGCCGAGCAACGACATCGCGCTACGATGCACTTTGTCGATGTAATTACGCTGTTTACGATCCAGTTCGGTCTGCAGCGCCAGATGACTCATCCCGATAATGGCGTTCATCGGCGTGCGGATTTCATGCGACATATTGGATAAAAAATCCGACTTGGTCTGAGTGGCGGTTTCGGCTTTTTCTTTGGCTTCCAATAGCGCCAATTCCATCGCCTTGTGCTCGCTGATATCGAGCAAAATGCCAAACACTTTTTGCTGGACTTGTTTGCCGACCACCAACACCCATTTCCAGCTGCCATTGCAGCTTTTCATCCGCAGTTCCACCCGGTAAATGTCGATGAAGCCTTTCAGATGTTGCACAAAAGCCGTTCTCGCCATCGTTAAATCGTCCGGATGCACCAACTTGCTGAGCTGTTCGATGCCATGGCCATATAAATCAGTCAGTTGCTGCGGGCTATAGCCTAATAACGTCGCCCAGATTTCATTGGTGATCAGAGTGCCGCTTTCGTTATCGAGTTCCCAGGAACCGGCATTGGCGCCAATCATCGCCATTTCAAACCTTTGCCTGGTTTCGGATAACTGTTGAAAAGACAAAGCGTTAGACACTGCGACCGCAGCATGGCTGGTGATGATCCGCACGATGTTAATCTGGTCGTTATTAAAGGCGTGTGGTTGATCACTTTGCAGCGTCAAAATACCCAGCACCTGAGTGCCTGCGATCAGCGGCTCACAAATCACCGTTTGGGTGGCGGCGCCATTCAGGCAATCCGCGGCCTGCATGCCAAACTTTGCCCAGTCTTCCGGGCTGGCGGCGATAAATTCCTGCTGCTGCTGTAAACACCAGGCGCTGGGGCGGCCGTTGGTCTGCTGATGGGCACCGGACGCTGGTAACCGCTGGCCTTTGTGCATGGCGAAGATAAAATCCACTTCATCCTGCGGCTGATTAAACAAGCCAATAGCAAAGGTATCGGTTGGCACTATCGCCTGCAGATGGTCATAAATTTTGCGGGCGATCTGCTCCAGCTCAAAGGTGGCGGCGATTTCTTTTCCCACATCCCCCAGCACAAAAATGTCGTGGGTACGGCGTTCAACCAGTTCGGTCAGTTCCCGCTCGCGTTGTTGTTGCGCCAATAGCCGAATGCGCAAAAACGAAAAAATGGCCAGCGCCAGTGTCAAAGGTGCCAGCACTAAAAACACCGTGGTTTGATACCAGGCGGGTAACACTTTGATCTGCAGCCGCTGCGGCTCTGGGTTCCACACGCCATGATTGTTGCTGCCAAGCAGTTCAAACTGATAACTGCCATGTTCCAGCCGGCCATAACTTTGCTGATGCTCGCCGGTTCTTTTGCTCCAGTTGTGGTCATAACCGAGCAAGCGGGTCTGATACCGATTGTCTTCGGTGGCCTGAAAATCCAGCGCGGCGTAGCTGATGGTCAGATTTTTAAAATCATTTGGCAGTTCCAGCACCGTTGGCAGTGGAAACGGTTGTAATTTGCCATCCACGGTCACCGCAGTAATTTCGACCGGCGGCTGCACATGATTGACCACCACCTCCGCCGGCGAAATCGCGGTGATGCCGCCGACACTACCCAGAAATATCCGGCCATCGGCAGTTTGGGTGGCGGCCCTTGGCATAAACCCATTGCTGCTTAAACCGTCGTTGGTGCTGAAATAGTTAAAGACACCAGTATCCGGATCAAGGCGCGACACGCCGTGGGAGGTCGCCAGCCACAACTTGCCGTAGTGGTCGGTACTGATTGACTGAATGGCGATGACTTCACCTTCAATCACATGGTTAAAGTGCTGCACCTTGCCGCTCACTTTGGCATATCGGTCGACCCCCTGACTACTGGCCAACCAGAGCGTTTGCGCGCCAGCTTGCCGAATGGCGGTAACGGTATTGCTGCTCAGGCTACCCGCCGCAGCGCTGTGTTCAAGATGGGTAACCTTATTGCGATCACTGCTGATCCGAAAGGTGCCCTGACCAGCGGTCGCAATCCAGACTTCGTTTTCGTCATCGACGAAGGTAAAAGTCGGGTCGACGTCTGTCAAAAACTCCCGTCGCTGATTGCTCACCGGATCCCAGTTCACCACATTGTTGGAAGATGCCAACACCAGCCACAGCTGATCTTGTTTATCCACACTCAACGATTCGATGCCATCCCCTTGCAAACTCAGCCAATCCAGCGGCAGCGGCCGGATTTGTCTGCTGGCGGCGTCCATTGCATAAAGCCCGGTATCGGTATTGATATACAAAGTGCCATCACTGGCATAACGCATATTTTTAATCCGAAACCGGGTCAGTTGATCGGGGAAATGGCTGGACTGCAGTGGTTCAAAGCGTTGCTTGCCATCAAAGGCCACCATGCCTTTGCCGGTACCCAGCCACAAACCACCTTCTGGTCGCGCCACAACTGACAACACTTGCGAAAACAACCCGGCCATCGGTTGCTGCTGCAAGTAGTTGCTCCAGCCCTGAAACGCCGGCAGCCGCGGAAACACTTTCACCACGCCGGAATAGCGGGTGGCTGCCCATAAAATGCCGGTGGAATCAATCAATACCTGGCGTACGTCATTGCTGGGTAATAACGACCAGTTGCCGTTGAGGGCGGCGGGCACAAATTTTTTGTGTTCCAGATCAAAATGATAAACCCCGGCTAAAGTTGCCAGCACCAGCAGCTTGCCCTGTGCCGACATACTGTTGACGCTTGGCAATTCGCCTTCAGGTAGTGCATGACGCTGATAGCTGTTGCTGGCTGGGTCAAACTGGCCAAAACTAAGCCGGGTTGATACCCACAGCCGGTCTTGCTGATCAATAAATATCGAGCGAACTTCCGGGTGATCCAGCGCGCCTGCTGCCACGCCGTAGCTGCGAAATTGTTGGGTGCTGCGGTCGAGCTGGTACAAACCATTGGTGGTGGCAGCCCAGATATTGCCCTGGCTGTCTTCAGCCATGCCCCAGATGCGGTCGTTGCCAATGCTGTGCGGGTTGTTGGGGTCGTGCTGATAACGGATAAAACTGCCGCTGCTTTCCTGATACAGATTCAAGCCACCGCCATTGGTGCCGACCCAAATCTCACCGCTGCGGCTTTCAAACAACGATTGCACTTTGTCGGCGCCCAGTGACGTGGCCATGGCGGCATCATGGCGAAAATGCCGGAACGACTGGCTGGTTCTTTGGTACAAATTCAGGCCGCCGCCCCAGGTGCCAACCCAGAGCCGGTTTTTGGAATCGTTCAGCATCACCCCGACATTGTCGTGGGCTAACGATGTGCTGTCCGCCGGGTTGTGCATAAAAGAGCTGAACTGATAACCGTCGTATCTTTTTACGCCCTCGACGGTGCCAAACCATAAAAAACCATCGTGGTCTTTCGCCACGCTAAACATTTGTGGATTGGCTTGCATGCTGTACACCGACAGCTTTTCGACTTTTTGCGTGATGCCGCTGTGATCGGCGTTGTTGGCCGAAGTATCGGCCGTGATCTGGCAACTGACGATAGCCAGTAACAGCAGCGCCCACCACGTGCTAGCCAGCTGACAAAACTGCAGACGGCGCTTCGAACCGGGTTCAGATCCCTGACGGCAAACACGCATGTTGATCCTTTGGTTGCCGTTGGGTCATCCCGTAGCATCCTGCAAAGTGGGTTTGGAACATTCGGCTGGATCGGTGGATTGCGTTACTGTTGTTGTGATCAAATGCAATCGTGGACAGCCACAGTTCAACTGTCATGCATGAAGGGGTGTTCGTCAAGTCAGTACCCCGGATGGATCAAATATTCCCAATTCCGAAAAAAGCTACTAACCTTTTACGATACAGCTGTACCCATGGCACCACCGTGTTGCCGCAGGAGCAAACTCAGAGATCTAAGGACGGAACGATGGAATCTGCTGCAAACCCCAAAAAAACTTACCCGCAAATGACCGTGCTGCTGGCCGATAGCAGCGATATTGTGCGCGACACCGTGGCCAATATGCTGTTGGATCTTGGGTTTGACAAAGTGCTCCAGGCCTCGAATGGCGAGCATGCACTCCATATTTTGTCGCAGCAGAAAATCGACTTTATCATTGCCGAATGGGACATGCCGAAGATGAATGGCCTGGAATTGCTGCAGCGGGTGCGAGCGGATAAACGAAACGCCAGCACGGTTTTTATGATGATGTCGGTGGTGATTGAACAAGCCGCTGTGGTGCAGGCGATTAAGGCCGGCGTTTCCGAATATGTGGTGAAACCTTTTACCACCAAAATCCTGCTTGAACGGGTGCAACGGGCGATTGAAGGGCCGCAAAAAGCCAACTCAGCTGCAAAAAAACCAAGCGATGCCAGCGGTGCCAGTACAGATACTGCCAGCAACGAGCCACAACAGCTCCGTATTCTGGTGGTGGATGATGTGGCTGATAATATTCAGGTGATCAGCGACATCCTGCGCAAAGATTACAAAGTCGGCGCCGCCACCAGCGGTGAAAAAGCCTTAAAAATCTGTGCCGCCGAGCCGCAACCCGACCTGTTGTTGCTGGACGTGATGATGCCCGATATCAACGGTTTTGAGGTGTGCCGCAAACTCAAAGCCAATCCGCTGACCCAGCATATCAGCGTGATTTTTCTAACCGCGCTGGATCAAACCCAGGACATGGTGCGCGGGTTTGAACTGGGTGCGCTCGATTACATCACCAAACCGGTCAATCCGCCGGTGGTCAAAGCCAGGGTAAAAACCCATGCTGCGCTGATTCAAAGTGTGAAACAAATGCGTCAACAGATTGATACGTTGCAGGAAAATTATCGCTTAAAACAACAAATTTCCAGAATATTGCAACAACACCTGCTGCCGCCCATTCAAACTATGCAACAAGCATTGCACCAACTCGAACAAGCCCCAGACGACAGCAATAATGTGCAACGACAAAGCTCCGAGCTGCGATCCAATTGTTCTTATGTCAGTATGCAGCTGGAAGATTTATTGGCATTGACGAAGCAGGAGTAGTTTTTTAGTTTAGTAAAGCAATCACTATAGGTTGTATTGGTCTGCTTCTACGAACCTTCGACATCATTCACGGGTACTGGCATTGTTCTGACAGTGATTCTCTCCATGGCGGTTTGGATTAAAATACTTTAATTGTTATGAAACATGCACTTATGAATTAAAACTATTCTGCTGGCGATTTGCTTTAAAGCACTTACGCCCAATACGGCAGATAGCGAGCATAACGGGTTGAACTCGATTCTGAGTCGTCTGGTTGAATCAGTTCCAACTCTTTGGTAGCTCCGATAATCAGAGAAACTGTCGCCGCTTTTTTTCTGATAAATTAAATCGCTTATGCATAGATTCATTCGACATGCGTTGATTGTTAACATACATCAAGCAGCAATGCTGATAACAGGCTCGGATACGATCAAGCTTACTCATGACATTAAATTTCTTGATATGCAAACAGAATAGCCGTCGTCCTAACTTCACTTACCCGAAAGTCTGGCGCAGGTAATTGATAGACTTCGGCTGCATCCACAATTTTGTCGATGCCAGTGCCTTTTTCTTCGCAGTAATTTCAACAGATCAAACCATGTTTGAGTATCCAGCAGCGCGATAACAATCTTCAGGATTGGCATCTGCTTTAGCAATGATAGAAAGCCATTCGGATTTGCCTTCATTAAAAATATTTTGCAACCTGTCAGCAGTCATCGGTTGCAGTTCTTCATCAGCACGCATTAAATATGCACCATCCAAATGCAATGGCTGCCCTTGAGGACGAGAAGGAATTTCAACAATCACAATCCGGCCATCCGGGTGATTAAGTTCTGTGATCTCAACCCGGATACGCAATTTTTCTAAAATCATGGCCGTAGTCGCTTCACGATTCGGAAGTGCCTTTGATCCGACAATCTGGCGCGGCAGTTTATCAGTGACACCCAACACCAGATGACCACCACCTTCGTTGGCAAGCGCCACAAAATATTTCAGTAGTTTGGTACTATCATACTGATTACTCGCCGTCTTAAATTCGAGATGTTCGTTTTCCCTCGGAAGCTTGATCCAGAGTTCTAACTGTTCAATAGAAACCATAAAAACACCTCGCCGCGGTTTTGTTTACCACCATTTGGACATCACCTGTGCTAACTGATCTTTGTTCATCTGAGTCCCTGTTTTTACGCCGCTGCAGTACTTGACTGTTTAAAACCATGTTGCAGCAATGAAATCAAGGTTTTCGCGGAATTTTCATCTTCTAAATCAAATGGTAACGCCAATAGCTGCAAGTTTGGATCAAAGCTGAAATGTAGCGGTTTTGTGTAGACAGGAAACTTATCCCAGGCCGGAAAAATCAGCACTAAGGTGCCATGCCCTTTCAGGTAGGTGTGGCCATAAGCAAACATTTGATAAAAATCCTGTTGGCTTAAGCCATATTTGTCATCGCGAGCAACACCATCCAGCAACTTCCATTTAGTATCTAAAATCCAGCGTTGTGTGGGTTGCCCTAAACCGCCCAGACTTAGCGATAAGTCAGGTTTCAGCTGGAACATGTCCTGTTGCAAATGTGTACATAGATAGCGGGAAGCCAGCTGAGTGCGCAACTCTTTATCCGTCCCAGGAGTTTGCGCTAAGGCTTTGCCAAGTTCTGCAGCAACATAATTTTCGAACAGTTTTTCCATTGGGAATAACAAACTAAGGCCGCGCCAGTCGCCTTGCACAGCCAACGGAACATGCAGGTTTAACACAAACTCACACCAGGGCTTGATCGCCTGATAGTGCGCCATCAGTCGGGACTCCTGCCAGTGACGAAAATCCTGTTGGATATCAGTTGACTGCGGCAACTCGTGCAGCAAACTTTGTAGCTCATGAGCCAGCCGCCAATTTTCGCTGTCTTGGGTGGCAGTACACACCTTTGACAAAGCAGTTTTAAGCAACCGGTTTTCCGCGCGGTCGGCACTAAAGATATCATGCTGGATATTAAACAAGTGTTCCCGACCGGGAGGTTGGCGCAGTTGTTTGTTCACGTCCAAGCGTCCGTGCAAAAAACGCTGCTGCTCTTCTACTCGTTGGTAATCAAAGCGCAAACCACGCTTAAACAGCGTGTCCAACTCTTGTAAAAACTGTCGCATCAACCATTCTGGCAATGAGGTGTCAAATCGCTCGATACTGGTATGCGAAGTATTTCTACTCTTTATGTCCAGCGCGTTACAAATCAGTTTGCACAGCAGCTGGCGGGCACTCTCAATACAATTTGTTGAACTGCGATGTTTCGGAAGTATTTCAATCACTTGGCCACAGGGTGACTCAAGCACTCCAACATAGTTATCGAGACGAAGCCATTGCTGATTATCAAGCTCCAGCAGTGCTAAGCCGTTTGCACGAAATTGCTGCCCAAGCTCCACTAACCAGCGAAAGGCACTGGGCGAGATCTGCGCTTGGTCCAGTGTGTTTTCGGCAAGCTCAGCAAAAGTCAGCCTGGCATATTCCCGCACAATTACGGCTTTATTCATGCCGAAGCGGCCTCGTCCTGATAAATCAGCTGGTAAGCTTTCGCGCTTTCAAACGCATCCTGATTTATCTCCCACCGATCACGTGCTTTGATTTGCGATACGTTTTTAAATAACTCTGCAATTGGCTTACCGGCCGATTTGCGGATAAAAGCGATCTCAGTCGCTTTATTCTGATCATTCAGTACCCAGGTAATGCGTTGCCAGTCTTCAAAGAAATACTCTTGTAGCAATGGCAACACTTTGTGCTGAAACACCTGTGCCAATTCCTTCAAACTGGCAAACTCAGGAGCGTTTGCCGGACGGTGTTCTGGATGTAAATGCATAAATGATGCATGGCCAATGCAGTGGTCTTTATCCAATAACACGGCAATCCGTTCGTTGATGGTTTTGAGCATTAATTCAAGGTCAACATCTTCAACAAAGACATCGGCCAATAACTGTGGTTGTGGCGGCATTTCGATAAAATCAAAACGACGGCGCAGTGCTAAATCAAGTCCAGACAGCGAACGGTCGGCAGTGTTCATGGTGCCGATGATGTACAGGTTATCCGGCACAGAAAACTTATCGCCAGTAAGTGGTAAAATTACTTCCAGTGGTTCATTGCCACCCAATCGTCTCGATGGCTCAATTAACGTAATCAGTTCACCAAAGATCCGAGAAATATTACCTCGGTTGATTTCGTCGATGACCAGAACGAAATTCTGTTTTTTGGCGTATTCTGTAGGTGGTTTTTCTGGAAGATCACAATGCTGCTTTAAGAAACTAAGCATGCCTTCAACATATGAAGGGTTATACATGCCCTTTTTTGTCGCGCCATAATATAATTTTCTTACATTTGATACACTTGCTACGTAGTATGGATCTTCTTGCTGAGAATTTTGCGGATATACGCGAAACGTTTTATTCCCTTCAAAGGCCACCTTGAATTTCTTGCCTCTGATAGTTTCCATGATCGTTTCGTCTCCACTCGCGTCCAGCATGTCGAGCATCTTTTGCCAGGCTCTATCAAATGCTTCGTTGCCGCATTCGCTGGAGTTTTTGGCGTCCTCAACTAACTCTTTGAAAAGACCAGACTTCTTTTTATAACTAACTTTGCCATCGAGCGCTTCTGCGGTAAGTCCTTCCACAAAATCCTCATAGCTATAACTTTGGTGGAATGTAACAAACACAATCCGGCCGGTATCGGTTAGTCGTTGATATTCGGTTTTTAATTCGTTCCGGGTTTGCCAGCTAAAGCCTGGTTCTGCAGCCTGCACCGCAGCTTGCATGGTGATATAGGTTTTACCAGTGCCTGGTGGGCCGTAGTAAATTTGGTTTAATGGAACTAAATCTGTGTTTGACACCTGGATATCTCCTTCCACGTCTTCAGCGATATCAGTTTCGTTAAGAATTATCTTCTTACGGGCATCCAATGCTTTACATATTTGCCAGATCGCCACGTTGTTTTCCGCAACTTTGCTCATATCTACACCCGCATCTTGCAGGCTGCTTAGTATCCAAGCGTTCTGTTCAGGCCATTCGTTTGGCAATTGCAAATCCATCCTGAATTCTTGCTGCAAGCATTGCAGCACCTTTTTGCAATTTGTCGGACTGACGATAGTGGAATATTGCTCAGCTGCAAATGCAGCGAATACCCGGTTTATAACGACGTGATAAGTTTTCTCAAATTTCCCTTGGCGAACTGCCGTCTCCCAGGTTTTAAAAATGCGCTGATGTGTTTCTGCCGATGGTTCCGTCCGAATAGATTCGGCGACGCCACGTAAAAAGGCCTTCTGCAGTTCAAAATCGACTCGCGGCAAGACACCCGGCATCACGGAACAAATTCCGTTATATCCGGGTGTCCACAGCCACTCCAACATCTTGTTTGGTATAGGCTCTGGACTCGTTTTTACTTGTTCAACTTCGGCCAATCGCTCTTGAAACTGAGGCAACCAGTCCGGCCTTGAATTCACTTCATCCTGCTGCGTCCACTCAATAAACTGCCGCAGGCTGTGCACATGCTGACTGTTTGCCCACAGCCGTGTCACCTCATTGGCAATAGCAACAGGAATTAACACACCAGATTTTGTGAGTGACTTTTTGAAACTGGATTGGTGGCGGTCGCAGAACCGTTCCAGTAATAACTCCGGTAACAACCCCTCGGCCACAGTCTGTCGCACTTCCACCACCTTAATATCGATGTAACGCCATGTTTTCGTGGGGTCACTCCAGTAAGGTGCGTCGAAGGAGGTACGTGTTACAACGGCTTTAGCCACTATGCCCTGAGGTGATGATTCATATCTCATTAAATAAACCAGGTCACCAATCGCCGGTTGTTTTGAATCACAGGAAATGCTTAATTCGCTATCAGGTGCCAAAGTTACCGGATTTGAATCTGCATTTAATGTCCGTGCTGGTGCCCAATGCACCAGATATGTTGCCGGCTCAACGTCAATGGAACCAATGGCTACATAGTCGGCCCATCTTTTGATTGCGTTGTACGGTACGCGGCTATTATGTAATCCCACAACAGCATGAATGCCTGTCGGGGCAGTGTCATGGATAATCTGCTGTATCTTATTTTGGTCAGTCAATGACCAAACATCGATCTGCAATGCATTATAGATATGGTTTAAGCCTGAGCAGTAACTATCAATAGTATTGTTAGTAAAATGCGGCTTGCCATCAGCTTTTTTCAAGCTGCCTAAATAATCTCTGAATCCATCGCGACTAAAAGACATTTACTAAATTCCCTGAGCCTAAAAAGGAGTTATATGTTTCCCACTGATGGCCGGAGTACAGGCGGACGCTCAACCTATTGCAACTAGCTTTTGAATGATGGGGGTATCGAGGATGACTTTAAATCAAAAAACAGAATAACACCTACAACATCAACCGATAACCAATCCCCGCTTCAGTTTTCAGATATTTCGGCTGGGTCGGATCATCGCCGATTTTTTGCCGGATATGGCTGACCACAATGCGTAAATAGTGGGTGTCCTGACCGTGGGTCGGGCCCCAGATTTGTTCCAGCAACTGTTTTTGGGTGATCACGCATTGCCGGTGCTGGGCCAGCGTTGCCAGCACGGCGTATTCTTTCGGTGTAAATTCAACGGCCTGGCCGTTACAAAGCACCAAGCGGCGGGCGAGGTCAATTTGCAGATAACCGTCATCGAGTAGCGCCGGGGTTTTATCGGGCAAGCGATCCCGCAACTGTGCGCGCACCCGAGCCAGCAGTTCTTCCACGCTAAAAGGTTTACTGACATAATCCTGCGCGCCTAAATCCAGTGCTTTGATTTTATCGCTATCGCCATTTCGCACCGACAATACAATCACCGGTACTTTCGAGAAACTACGCAGCTCGGCCAACAGTTCCAGGCCATCGCCGTCCGGTAAACCCAAATCTAAAATCACTAAATCCGGTTGCTGGCGCACCAGCGCGCTTAAGCCGGACGCCACCGACTCTGCTTCGGTGACATCGTAGCCGACACTTTTCAGCGCAATCCGCAGCATTTTGCGGATTTGCGTTTCATCATCAATCACTAAAATGCGCGCTGACAACAGGGTTAATCTCCGGTTTGTGTTTTAGGAAAAGGCAGTTCCACGACAAAACGGGAACCGGGGCCACTGCGGGCGGCGAGCGCCTGAACGGTGCCGCCGTGCGCGCCAATCATGCCACGGCAGATGGCGAGGCCCATGCCGGTATTGTGCCTTTTGCTGTCGCCGTCGGCTACCACATAAAACATATCAAACACTTTTTCGCGTAGCGGCTCCGGGATGCCGGGGCCGCTGTCTTCGATTTCGATGCGGCACAGCGATTGGTCATGACTGACAACCCGGCTGACCCAGACTTTAATCGCCTCGCCTTCCGGGCTGTATTTGGCGGCATTTTCCAGAATATTAAACAAACCCTGTTCCAATAAAGCGGCGTGGGCGTACAGCAGCGGCATCTCCGGTTCAGTTTGGTAATCGAGTTCCACCTGCGGGAAAAACCGTTTGAGACGCTGGCGGGCGCTGCCAATAATATCGTCCACCGACACCCAGTCGCGCTGCAGTTTTAAGGTGCCGTGGCCCAGGCGTGTCATATCCAGCAGATTCTGAATGTAGCGATCCAGCCGCTGACTCTCCAACATAATGGTGCTTAACAGCTCTTTGCGATCCTCATCCGATAATTGCCGGTCCAGCACTTGCAAGCTCTCGGCCGAGCCCATCATTGCCGCTAATGGCGAACGTAAATCGTGCGACACCGACGACAATAAAGCCGAGCGCAACTGCTCCATTTCGGCTTTTAGTTTGGAGCTTTCCAGCGCGCTATTCAGTTCAATCCGCTGCCAGACGCTGACTGCTTGCTGGCTTAAACTGGTGATCAAATCCAGTTCATCCGGCCGCAGTACTTGTTGACGCTCGGGCAATTGCAAAATGATCACCGCGATGGTTTGGGCCTTTCCCTGATGAGAATTGGTTGTTTGGGCATTTACCAGCAGCGGCAACGCCGTCCAGTGACTGGCATTTAAGGTATCGCTAAAACGTCCGGCCATTTGCTGATGGCGGCGGCACCAATCAATCATCGCCTGATCAATGGCCAGCAAGGGTTGTGACAGTGCTGGGATCTGTTGCTGTTGTTGCTCATTCCAAAGCACCAGATGCACCTCACAGCGCAGTGCTTGTTTCAGCTGGGTGGCTAAGGTTTCCCATAAAGTATCAGTTTGGTGGATCACCGTCAGCTGCTGGGCAAAATCGCGTTGCAGTTCGGAGTCGCGATTGGCGGTTTTCAGTAATAACAATTGGCGGCGGATGCGCGATGCTGCCGGTCCACAGACCATGCCGATCACCAACATAAACAACAAGGTCGCGACGTCGTCGTTTTTATTGACGTTAAAGGTAAAATACGGCTCGGTCAGGAAAAAATTAAAACTGAAAAATGACAGTAGTGCGGTAAAAATGGCTGGCCTGGCGCCATATTTCAGGCCACAGATCACCACTGCCAGCACAAAAATCAGCACCAGATTGCCGCTTTCTAAAAATCGATGTAGCCCAACCGCCAACAGGCTGGCGAGTGCGGTGACCAACACGCCAAAACCATAACCGGCGGTTTGACCAAAAGTGCCGGACGTAGGGGCAGGGGCCGTGACGGGGGTTGGCGTGCTGTCAGCCCGATAGACTGAAACTTCTAACGGTAAGCCGCTGTTAATCAGCTGCTGATACAACGGCTTACGCCACGGCTGCCACGGGCGGCGGGTGCCGGCGCCGACCAATACCGAATTGATCCGGTGTTCGACAATATAGGGCAACACCATTTGTAAGGTGGAAGGGCCACGCAAAATATCAGTTTCTGCGCCAAGTTCCCGCGCCAGCGCAAAGGCCGCCTGCAGCCGTTGTTGCATTGATTGCTGCTCTGTTAACTGCTGCAATTTACCGGTATCAACCCATACCACCAGCCACGGCATTTGCCGTTTTTCGGCAACCCGGCGGCCGATGCGGATCAGGTATTCATGGTCGCGCTGATTGGAAATCAGCACCAACAGTTTGTCCTGAATGCGGTAATCACTGCGTTTGGCTTTGCTGTCCTGCTCGGTTTTCAGCGCGGCATCGACATGGCTCATCACCCGTTTCATCGCCATTTCACGCAGTGCAGTCAGGGTTTCCAGCTGGAAAAATTGCTGGGCGGCAGTGGCGGCGTAATCGGCGAGGTAAACTTTGCCTTGTTGCAACCGCTCCAGCAGGTGGTTGGGCGCTAAATCAACAAACACCAGCTGCTGCGCGGCGTCGATAAATTGATCCGGCACCGTTTCACTGACCCGGATGCCACTGACCTGCAGCACCAAATCATTCAGACTGGCAATATGCTGCACATTGACCGTAGTGTAGACGTCAATGCCAGCCGCCAATAATTCAGCGATATCCTGATAACGTCTTTTGTGACGCGAGCCTGGCATATTGCTGTGCGCCAGTTCATCGACCAACAGCAGCTGTGGTTTGGCGGTGAGTGCTGCGTCTAAATCAAATTCAGTGAGTTGTTGGCCCTGATAATCAATGACCCGCCGTGGCAACAGCATAAAACCCTGCAACAAAGCTTCAGTGTCAGCGCGGCCGTGGGTTTCCACCAGACCGACCATCACCTGACAACCCTGTTGCTGACGCTCGCGCGCCGCATTCAGCATGGCGCAGGTTTTACCGACACCCGGCGCGCCGCCTAAAAAGATCTTCAGCTGGCCACCTTGGCGCTGCTGCAGGTTTTTCAGCAACGCATCAGCTTGCTGGCTTCTGGCGTCTGTTGCCATGGCGTTATTCCTCTGCAATCAATTAGAAGCTTTTGCTGACGCTGACTAACCAGCGGTTATCACAAAGCGTGGCGCAGGCTGCCGTATCCACCGATGTACCGGCGTAGGCCAGACCCCAGTCGAACCCGAATTGGGAGCTTTGCAGTTTCAGACTCCAGTCAACATAACCCTGATCAGACTCGTCGCTCGCTGCCATAAAGTTTTTATATTCCAGTGTATTAGCAAATTGATTGTACCCCAGATGCCATTGTAGCAGCAGCTGATTGCTCAGCTGCTGGTTCCAGTCGGCGCTCCAATAGACAAATTTACCAACACCGGCGGCGAAATAATCGTCAGTGATGGCGAGACCCACCGTCAGTTGCTGGTAACTCAGTTTGCCGTACGCCTCAACAAAGTTAAATTCGGTACTTGCGTTATCGCCTTTTGGATAACGGTATTGCATCAGGCCAAGGTCGAGTTTCCAGTCGGGGTTTAATTGCCACAGATAACCGGCCGACAAGTCCAGCTCCATGCTGCCGTCGCCAAATTTGATATTGGAACCCCAGGCATTGAGATAAGCGCCGCTTTGATGCTGCAGCGTCAGGCTGGCTTGCAGCGCCGGGCCTTCGTTGGTTTGAGAAATACCACGGTATAGATAATCGGAAATCAGCGTGACTGAGGCGGCGCTTTTAAACTCATCCGCCTGCAACGGGGTGGCGGTGATTAACATTACAGTTGCCAACAGCACAGTGCTTTTCACGGCTGAGAATGCATTTTTAGATAACAAAGTAGACATCGTAAAATCCTGTTTAAACGGGAAGAGAAAATAATGTTTGGTCGTCAGTAGCTGTCATTCGCTGCGCGGAAATTGCTGATCCAAAGCCAAATTTAGCAGCAGCACATTGACCCGCGGTTCACCCAATAAGCCAAACTGTGGGCCTTCAATCTGTTGTTGCAACAAAGTCTCCAGCGCGGAGTGCGAAATGCCACGTGCTGTCGCCACTCTGGCTAACTGCAATGCTGCCGCGGCTGGTGAAATATGCGGATCAACACCCGAGCCGGAACTGGCCAGTAAATCCACCGGTAGCTCAGTGGCCGCGACCTGATAAAGCGCGGTTAATGCAGTACTGCTGGCGGCAACCCGTTCCCGCAATGCTGGATTGGACGGTGCCAGGTTGCTGCCGCCGGTCGACATTGGATCAGTGCCAACACTGGATGGCCGGCCATGAAAATAATGCGCAGCGCTAAAGGGCTGGGCTATCAGCGCCGAGCCGGTGAGGCTGTTATCCGCAGCGCTCAGCAAACTACCATTGGCCTGGTCCGGAAAGATCCAGCCGCCGATTGCCGTGACCGAAACGCTGTACAGCAGGCCACAGCAAAACAGCATGGTCCCGGCTAAACCCAGCGCCGGACGCCAGTGGGCATGTTGTTGTTGTGGGTTAAACACAGGTTGAGTAAGCAGGGTATTGTTCATCATCAAATCATCCAGTTCAGCACAACATCAATCAGTTTGATTGCCACAAACGGCAGCAACATACCGCCAAGTCCGTAAATCAACATATTGTTTCGAAGCAGTTTTTCGGCACTAATGGCACGGATTTTTACGCCTTTTAACGCCAGTGGAATGAGCGCCGGAATAATCAGTGCATTAAAAATCAGCGCTGACAACACCGCAATTTGTGGATCAGGTAACCGCATAAAATTCAGCGCGCTAATCCCCGGCATGGCTGCCGCAAATACCGCTGGCACTATGACAAAGTACTTGGCAACGTCGTTGGCCAGCGAAAAGGTGGTCAGCGCGCCGCGGGTGATCAGCAGCTGTTTGCCCACTTCCACCACTGCCAGTAATTTGGTTGGATCTGAGTCTAAATCCACCATATTGCCGGCTTCTTTAGCGGCCTGAGTACCCGAGTTCATCGCCAGGCCAACATCGGCCTGCGCCAGTGCCGGAGCATCGTTGGTACCGTCACCCACCATCGCCACCAAGCGGCCTTTGGCCTGCTCCCGGCGAATAAGCTCCAGCTTGTCTTCCGGCTTAGCTTCAGCAACAAAATCATCAACTCCGGCAATAGCCGCGATAGCGCCAGCAGTGATTGGGTTGTCGCCGGTTACCATCACAGTGCGCACACCCAGCGCCCGCAACTGGGCAAAACGCTCAGCCACGCCCGGTTTAATCACGTCGGACAGTTGAATAACCCCAAGGATTTGCTGCTGATTGGCGACCACTAAAGGCGTTGCACCTTGTTGTGCCACTTTGGTCACCAGCGGTTCCAGCGCGTTAGGCACTGCAATACCACGGCTTTGTGCCCATTTTTTTACGGCATCGGCGGCGCCTTTGATCCAGTGACCACCATCATCACAGGTCAGGCCCGACAGCCGGGTTTGCGCGCTAAACGGAATAAATTCAGCATTGTCCGGTGCGGTCTGCTCGGCAAAACCTTCTTGCTGCGCCAGCTTCAATACCGATTTACCTTCAGGCGTTGGATCTTGCAGCGAACAAAGCTGTGCGCCTTGCACCAGTTGGCTCATCGCAATACCTGGCAGTGGTAAAAAGTTGGTGGCCTGGCGGTCGCCAAAGGTGATGGTGCCGGTTTTATCCAGCAGCAGCGTGTCAATATCACCGGCCACTTCTACCGCTTTACCGGATTTGGCAATGACGTTGGCAGCAAGCGCCCGGTTCATGCCGGCGATACCAATAGCTGGCAGTAAACCGGCGATGGTGGTTGGAATTAAACAAACAACCAGCGCAATCAGCATCAGCAAATCAAGCTCAATCCCAACAAAACTGGCCAGCGCCGGTAAGGTCGCCACGGCAATCAGAAACACCAGCGTTAAGGCAGCCAACAGCACCGTGAGCGCCAGTTCATTTGGTGTTTTTTGCCGATTAGTACCTTCGACCAGGCGGATCATTTTATCGAGAAAACTATGCCCGGCTTCTGCTGTCACTTGTACCGTGATGGTGCCGCTGAGTACTGTGGTACCGGCAATCACGCCTGAGTGATCAGTACCGGCTTCGCGCAGCACTGGCGCTGATTCACCGGTTAAAGCTGATTCGTTAATGGTGGCAACACCGGCAATAATTTCACCATCGGCCGGCACAAATTCACCGGCTTGTACCCGCACCTGATCACCGGCTTTCAGTTGGCTGGCGGCTACTTTTGACAGCTGACCAGAGCGGTTCAGCAACTGGGCGGTTAAATCACGGCGGCTGGCTTTCAGGCTTTGCGCTTGACCCCGGCCACGCGCTTCGGCAATGGCTTCAGCGAAATTGGCGAACCATAAGGTGAAAAACAAAATCAAACTACAGGCCAGCGCAAAGCCATAAGCTTGGCCTTGCTGGATTTGCCCGGCGGTTAACAACAGCGCCAGTAAAGTACCGACCCACACCACCAACATCACCGGGCTTTTGACGGCCTGGGTTGGGGTTAGTTTTTGAAAAGCAGCCAGACTGGCTTGGGTTAACACGGCCGTATTCATTGGGCACCTCCGGTAACGGATTGCAGCTGTGTAGTGATGGTGGATGTTTGTTGGGAAATTGCTTCGATTTGAGTTTCAGCTAATCCTTCACCAATCGGCCCGAGCACCATCGAAGGTAAAAACGACAGGAAATTCAGGATTAAAATCACCGTCAGCAAAGTCACACCAAAAGTCACGTTCGCCAGCGGTAAGCTAGCCGCGCTTGGTGGGATCTGGCGTTTTTTCGCCAGCATGCCAGTGATATACAGCGGGATCAGCAGTGGCAAATAACGACCGAGCAGCAGCACGATGACGCAGGTGATATTCCACCAGGGCGTGTTGTCAGCCAATCCTTCAAAACCAGAACCGTTGTTGGCAAAAGCCGAGGTATATTCATAAAACACCTGCGAAATACCGTGTAAGCCTGGGTTGCTGTTGCCGATCAACGCCGGAAAGCTCAGGGTAATAGCGGTAAATAACAGGATCACCGCACTAGGCAGCACCAGCAGTACACCCAAGGCGCTCAGCTCCGCTTTTTCCAGTTTGCGACCGAAAATTTCGGGGGTGCGGCCAATCATCAGACCGGCGATAAAGACCGCGATCCAGACATACACGATAAAATTGACAAAACCACAGCCGATGCCGCCCCAAATGGCGTTGATCAGCATGCCGGAGCGGGTGACCAGACCAGCCAGTGGGTTCATCGAATCATGCATCGCATTGACCGAACCGTTGGAGGTTTGGGTGGTCAGTGTCGCCCACAGCGCCGATAAATCGGTGCCAAAGCGCACTTCTTTGCCTTCCATATTGCCGCTACTTTGCGCAAGGTCAGCAAAAGCGATGTTTGGTTGTTGTTCGCTGTAGACCGCAGCTGCAACACAGAGCAGGCTTAAGAAACCCATCACGCCAAGTGACATCAGCGCAAAACCACGTTGGCGCAACATGCCACCGGCCATAAACACCACGGCGATTGGAATAAGCACTAAGGCAATGGTTTCAATCAGATTACTCAGCGGGGTTGGGTTTTCCAGCGGATTGGCGCTGTTCGGACCATACCAGCCACCACCATTGGTGCCGAGTTGTTTAATCGCGACCATCGCCGCCACTGGCCCTAATGGGATTTTTTGTTCGGTCAGGCTTTGCCCTGGTTCCAGCACGCTGACGGTTGGACTTGGCTGATAAGTCGAGGGCACGCCCTGACTGCTTAGCAGCAATGCAACGATGGCCGCCAGTGGGATCATCAAGCGCAATACGGCACGAACGGTATCCTGATAGTAGTTACCCAGATCACGCGCTTCACCTTCTTGTGCGGTGGCCTGATTGCGGCCACCAAGCAAACCACGCAGCACAGCCAAACAGACCGCTAAGCCCATCGCCGGTGTCACAAATTGCAAAGTTACAATCACAAAACTCTGGCTTAAGAAGCTTAATTGCGCCTGGCCGGAGTAATGTTGTTGGTTGGTATTGGTAATAAAAGACACCGCGGTGTGCAGTGCTAAATCCCAGCTTAGTGGGCCAACGCCATCCGGGTTTAATGGCAGCAGGTGTTGCAACAGCAGCAGTAAAAATGCGATCAGGCCCAGCACTAAATTACTGAGTAAAAAGGCAATACCAAAACTTTTCCAGTCCATGCCTTGATGTTGGTTGATCCCCAGCACTTTATAAAATACCCGCTCCAGCGGGCCAAACAGCCGGTCACTCCAATGCGCCTGACCGGAGAAAATTCCGGTCATATAGCTGCCGAGCGGCCAGGCCAGCAGCAACGACAAAGTTAATATCAGCATAATTTCCATCGTCGGCTCCTCAGAATTTTTCCGGTGCCAACATGGCGTACATCAACAAAACGCTTAACGCGCTCACCAGTAACAATAACAACCAGCCCATGATGGGTCCTCTTTGCAAGTTTTGAGTGGATAGATCCCAATGACAAGGTTAAGGCGGGGCGGCGTAAAGGCTCCAGCGGCCAAAACCGTGGAGGCGTAAAGAGATCGTAAAATTGGCGGTGCAAACAATAAGGTAGATACTCTGTTCCCTGTCAATTTTTTATGTGTTGTTCACTGAACAATAATGTTGAATCGAAGGCAGTCTGGGTCTGCATGCAGGCCCAGATACCCGTCAGATATTTTCGCATCACCGCACACTG
>NZ_SACS01000014.1 GCF_004005945.1 Rheinheimera riviphila | reverse complement strand
AATAGTGGTGGTGGGACTACACTGCCTCCATGGCCGCCGCAAGATAAGGTCTGAACAATGTTTCGTAAATCGCCACTATGGCTGGTGCATATTGTACTCTTTACACTGTCGTTTTTTGCGCTTTGGACATTCCGTGGCCACGATGTTGTTTCTTTATTCCTATTAGAACTTTGCGCCCTCTATATTGCTATAACCCATCAACGACAACGCGAACTGGTGCCACCATTAGCAATCATCATCGGATTTAAGCTAGCTTCCCTACCCTTATGGTTCCTACTTTTTTCAGAGAAAACGATTAGCCTGTACCTGGTGAGTATTATTGGTTACAACCTTCTTTTGGCATCAGTGCTAATCAAATTTTATCTGCATGATTCGTTACGCAAGCTATTTAAGGTTTCAACGCCAAGGCGAAAGATCCCTCAAGTGTTGGCTATGGCATCATTACTCGCCTTCGCCGCTGGCCACTTAGGACTAGTACTGCTTGAAGTGAGGATTTACGCATATGATCCGACAATTTTTGAAGGTGTCCCATTTTTCTACAAAACATATGAGATAGCTTCGTTGTCGATAAAGGCACTACTGTTACTGGCTATCTGGTCCATGTGTCTGGATAGTTATTTTGTCGATTATGAGCGTTACAAGAACTATGCGATTACGCATGATGCCAAAGCATCAAAACGCTAACATTACTCATTGTTGAACCAATTGAATACACTCCCCCTCGTTTGGGGTTATCAAATAGAGACTGTTAACCGCGATTCGATTTCCTTCAAATCACCAAAGTGTCGGGATCATATCCTGTTTGCATCATTCAACAAGCAGGGTTTCTTATGAACCGCAGAACCTCCAAACAATGGCTGGCACTTTTTGACCAGCACAAAACCAGCGGTCTAACGCAGACTGAGTTTGCTAAACAACAAGGCATCGACCCGAGTTATTTCAGCCTTCGTAAACGGCAACTGCTTGCCTGGCAACAGGATGACGACGACGGCTTTGCTGAACTAACGCCGAACGGCATTCTGTTTTGCCAACCGATGGTGCTGAAAAAACGCGATGTTGAATTGCATCTGCCTGCGGGAACCGATGCGGTGTCGGTAGCAACGCTTTTGCAGGCCATGTCGCTATGAAAATGTTTATCGATACGCCCAAAATCTATCACGTTGGCGAGTTTCTTTCTTTTTCTTCGCCAAAATTGCGTATTACGGGGTCGTCCGGACACTCATTTCGGTATGATCCGGCAAGTCGTTTCGGAGTCATCCGGCCATCTTTTTCTTTCTTCGTTTCAGGTGCTTTGGCATAACAGGTTTCTCCCTGAGAGCCTGAGCTTGTATGACACACAAAAAGAAATCGATGAGGGCTGATATGAGAACTTATCTGGATGTGTTCCGGCTTTGTTTTGAAGACCAACTTTCCTACCGCCAAATCGCCCTCGCTTTCGGCATTGGCCGCTCGACCGTGACCGAGCTCATCGCCCGGTTTAACAGCCACAACCTCGCATGGCCACTCTCGGCAGAGGTGTCGTTAGCAGCGCTTGATCAGGCGCTGTTGCCCGGTAGTGATTACCAGACTAAACGGGTCTTACTGGATTGATCACGTGCACTAAACCTACCATGTTTTACTTGTTATAAAAAACGCAACAAGACCTAATCTAATAAAGGGCATTTAACTTACCATGCAACTCCAGTCCCTCCTTACCACTCGTTGCAGGGATACTGACAAGAATTTTCAACCAGCTTACCACTACAACCTAACGGTAACTGAGTTCCAGCAGCTGACATAATGGGGCAACAGTCGGGCAGAGAGCCATTTTTCGCGCGATTTACGCTCAAATTGAGCAAAACGACAACCTGCTTGCTTGGTTTTGTGCCGCAAGGAAGCCGTTGATACGATGATAAAAGTTGGAATTTGCAGGAATTGCGGGTAGAACTTTCCCCCCTTGATGGGGAAAAGTGCTTTATGCTTCCTATACTCCAAGGCAGAGCCTTCTTTGCAGACATGCGCCAGCAGTTAATCAGGTGGTGGTGGTCTGACTCGCCGCCCGCTGAGCCCGCCACCAGCGCACCAACCGCCATATGCCGCCCGGGATCGAAAAAATCAGGGCGAGCGCCAAAGAGAGCAAACCCCAAACCAACCATTGCTCGGTCGATAAACTGTTCGCGAACGGCGAGCTTGTCAGGTATTGCTCGTAATCATATGCATCAGGGCTGTGAGAAGCGGCTTCCATGAAGGTTATCCCCACTAACAGCAAATAAAAACCAACCATGCCGATGACGCCAGCCATCACACTGCGCACCAGCCACGAAGGCCTCAGCAAACGCGCTAGAGGCAGTTGTTTGCGTACCCAGATGACCGTCGTCAGCGCCGGACAGGCCACCAACAGCAGACCGAAAAGCAGGGTGGCGAGATTGCCCAGGGTCAAGCCACTCGCCACCAGCGGCACGGCCCAGCCATAACCGCGCTTCTGCAGCAGATCAAGCAGAACCGCGTCCGTCTCTGCTGCTCCGCAGGCGTCACCAAGCAAGACGCGGCCGTCCGCAAAAAAACATTGAGGATTCTGTTCGTTGTTCCGGGCGGTTGCTCGCAATCCGTCCGTTGCCGCTACCTCATAGTGCGCCCATTCGTAGCTTGAGTTCTCGGTTTCCGGTGGCAACACCCAGTTTGCGTTCCGGTCAACCACGCCCCATTTCTCACCCTTTTTTGCCGATGCATAGTCGAGCGTGCCGACGCGCATCTCCTCGTATTCGGGTTTGAAAAGCCACTCACCGGCTTCGTTGATGATGCCTTGTTTGCCCTGCATCGTGACGACAGTCATGCCGTTTCGCCAGCTGCCGTTCGTGTCGTCAAACTGTGGCGCAATGCTCTCTTTGCCTTCGCGGTTAAGAAAGCCCCATTTTTCATTCAGTTTGATCAGGAACGGCTGGTCGGTTTCGAGAAAAATGTCGTCGTAAGCCGGTGAGGTCATCAAGCTGCCGTCGGCTTTGAGCAAGCCCCACTTGCCGTCTTGTTTGACGGCGATCGCGTTCCGCCGGTGAGCTTTGACGGCCTCATAAATCGCGGGCACGATGAGCGTGCCTTTCATGTTGATGACGCCAACTTTTCCGTTGATACCGACCTGGGCAAAACCCTCGGCGAAGTCCTCGGCAGCATCGAATTGCAGCTCAATTACGCGTTCGCCGGCCCGATTGATGTAGCCCCATTTGCCGTCTTTCGCGACCGCCGCCATCTGGCTGTGACCTAGACCATCGATGCGGTCCGGCCCATCCGATTCACCGTAGAACTTTTTGATTTCATCGTAGCGACCGCACTCCACCACCCACTGGGCTTCCTCGTCGCGTATGCGGAACACCACCGGGCAGGACTGCATGTCCTCGTCGTTTTCAGAATGCCACAAGGTGCCTTGGAAGAACGACGAGTAATCGTGATCCAGATCGGTGAGATAAGGCTCTACAATCCATTCGCCCGTCAGGTCGATCACCCCCCAGCCGTTGGTGTCCGTGGATTGGGCTATGGCATATCCATCCTTGAAGGACATGGCACTTTTGAAACGTGGCGAAATTTGCCATTCGCCAGTCTCCGGGTGTTTGTAGCCACTGAGTTCATTTTCGGTCTCCGGCGTCGGTGAAGATGAGGGCTCAGCGGCAATGGCCGATGCACAAATCACAGTGAAAGCCAGAGTCAGTGCTAGCAGGGCGCCCCACACATTTCGCAGCAATGTAAAATTGGTTTTTTCTACTCTATATGCCCCTAAATTTTTAAATATTGCCCATTTGTTCCACCTCAGTACAAAATTAAGTAAGACATAAACACGTAAAAAAAACTCCTGTAACTGACGATTGCTGTTTTTCAATTTAATCACTTTTATTCCTTTTTTATCCGGAATTTGTACTTAAGGGTTTGATTCAAAATCTGTCTTAAAAATAAATGAACCCGATCACTTTAGGGCACCACGCTATGGAAATGGGTCACAACAGCGACTTATAAACTCTGCATACCAAGACGCCTTATGCTGATCTCCGCACGGCATTTGTAACAGCTATTGCTGGATGTAAGGACAACCGCACCGAACTCCAATCTGCTAATGCTTCTGTTAAGTCCGGCTTCCCGTATGCTTGGACTCACAGACGCCTCAAAAAGGCTGCTTAAGGCGTAAGTTCGATCAAGTCCATAAGTGTCAGAGTTTGGCGAATTGGGCGATATTGAGATGATGTCGAACTGCTGTCGACCAAAAGGGTTTGCTGCGGTAAACACTCCACCAAGATATGTTGGCACTGTGATTAGATCAGAAACTGCGGTGAATACCGTACATCCAACAGTAGCACCTGTATTCGTCTGATAGCACACAAATATACCTGCAATCCCAGAAGCAATGGTACATCCAAAGATTGCTGGCTGACATCCACCAACAGCACGAAGTAAACTGAAATCAACAAATAGTTTTGAATAATCGCGATCAGCTGGCAGGCTCACAGATTGGTAGCGTTGAACTGAGTATTCAGCATTTGCCGTCCCGGATACCCAGTCAAGTGATGCCTGCCAGGAGCCATCAATGTTTGTTTTTGCAGTAGATGAAAAGGCCGGATCACTTGACTGAAATTGCTTCCAAGCGGATGTACCAAAATTCATTGCGTCCTTCGAAAGCGGTTTGGTCAACTGCCTGAATATTGCACCTGTTACTTTGGGCTGGGAAAGGGCTGTGCGATCAACCGTGTAATTGACCCAGTCTGATACCGCTGTCGCAATGATTGCCTGAATATCCCCTGATGGTTCAGAAGTATTTAGCTCAGCTAGTAGTTTTAGCTTTCTAAACGCCCGTCCGTTAGGTTGCGCTTCGGCAACTAATCGTTGTTGTTCAGTATAGAAAGCTAAACCACAACAATTTTGCAATGCAGCATGTTTTAATGCTCCGAACTCAACCTCACCAAACGCGTCGGTCACTGTTTTTTGTGATATCGCCCAGGCATTGGCGTCTAAATAACCACTTTTCATTAGTGCTTGCCAAATACGCATTTGCAAATCACTAATCATCGATACTTCAAAGTAGGTGGTCGTTCGATTTGTGTCGATAGCTGACTTTTGCCAGATGCTATCGTCAGAAATTGGGTGACGATATTCAAACTTCTGGGCCGATCCCCTCTGCTGATAGATGCATCTGAAAGTCAGGTATTTGCTCGGGTATTTTTCTATTTCTGACGAAATATCCTGAGATATAAACTCGGCATATCCCAGGCTGCTTCTGTTTTGATTCAATTGCGAAATCAGGGTGCCATCAAGTTCTGTTATGTATACCAACGGCACTTTAGATTGGTCGCCATAACTGCTGAACCAGCTTGGAGAATTAATGGCACCAAAATAGCTGGGGCAACCAACTTGGAGGTTATAGTACCGGCTCGATGGCGATACAACAGGCGGAGTTGTAGTCGGTGGCACTGATGCGTCTGGTGTGCCAGCAGCATCGCCTTTTGAACCACCACCGCAGGCGGTGAGAGCAAACATTAGATAAAAGAAACTAAGAAGTTTTAAATTTCTGTATATTGATTGACGTATCGAAGTAAAAAATTTTTTTGCAGACAGATTATTCAATGAACTCACGATCGAAGTGCCGCTCACATACACGACGCCGGTACTCCAAAATAATGTATTCATATTCTTCAGACTCCACATATTATTTCCTTAACATAAGGCGTCCCGAAAAAAACGTATGGAAATGATTCGTTTATAGTTTTTTTGCTGTTCAGTTCAAACATAACTCCATAATATCGTCTCCATTCGAGCCAAGCGTATTTTCCTTTATGACAGTGCCTCCATCTTTAACGTACTGGAATGTGATGGTGTTTACCGAATTTTTTACCCTCGGATAAACTTTATCTTCCCATTCAGTTGCCATTGAACTGGAGTCTTCAGACCACCAAGTACCAACTACCATTCCGCATTTCCTCTGTTCATCGTACCCTTTGAAGGTAATATCTGTTACCCAATGCTTATGAAGAATGGCATCAGGATCACCGACTTTCATCGCCGAGCTGATAATGGCGGTTGTTGCTGCCAAGGATTTGTCTGTATGGAACATGACTATCACTTTTTGCCCGGAATTTAGAGCGGATACAATCTGGGGACGCGCCATGTCTGGAAAATCTTCAGCGTAACAAGGTACGACTAAAGCACTGGATAATGCGCATGCAAGAATACGTTTAATCATTTTATTCCCTTTTTCGTTAACTGGATTTCAGTGAAATTGGTGATGTCGTCGATTTGCCGCGACGGGTAAAGCAAACTTGCAATTGGGTGGTCTTTAAATGCAATTGAACACTCAAGAGCACTAGTCAGCCGACCGAATTTAGTGCTGAAATTTTTGTGTCCACACCCCATATTCATTAAATGAACAAAGCTACGCCTTAACTTAGCAGTGGATCTTAAAAAGACTGGCGACAGAAACGCTCAAGATGGCGACAGAATGAATTTTTGTGCAGAAATGGAAGCAGGCGACCTCTACAATCGTGTCGGCCTGCTCCCCAGTTGCGGAGTTAACTTTCTTCGAGCTGTGTGGCTGTAGCTGGCTCGGGAACTGCCCGCGCCGCAGGCCGCTGCAGTGGTCGTATACCTTCCCGGTATTGCTGGGGAGTCAACTGAAAATGTTCCTTAAAATCACGTTGCAAGCTGCGCGTACTGCCGAAACCACATTGCTCCGCAATCAGATCAATCGAACATTCAGAATGTTGGTCTAGTAGTCGCTCAGCCTGTTGCAAGCGGAAGTCCCGTAAACTTTCTTTCAGGCTTTGTGTTAAGTACTGCTTGGCCAGTTTTTGCAATACGCTGGCACTTTTTCCAAAAGCTGCCGCAATATCCTGAACTTGCACTTCCGGATCTTGATACACATGCTCAAAGATCCCCTGTATCTTGGCCTGAAATCTTTCGGCTTCTGACAGCGGTTTTGGCTGTTGCCTTGCTGCATCCATCGCTCGCCGAATTTGCTCGCCTACTCGCCAATGTTGATTCAACAGTGTTTCGATACTGGCAAGTATCGCCTGTTCACTGATCGGCTTACTTAAGTAAACATCTGCCTGATGTGTCATGCCTTTAAGCCTGTTTTGCTCATCTGTTAACGCGGTCAGCAGAACCACCGGAATATGACTGGTATCAATATGGCTTTTCAGCTTGGTCAGTAATACGAAACCGCTGTCATTTTGCTCCATCATCACGTCGCTGATCACTAAATCCGGTAGCTCCTGCTTCGCCAGTTGCCAGCCGAGCTGGCCATTATCGGCAACAATACAATGATAATGCTGACAAAGCAGACTATGCAGGTCCTGTAATAATCCTGGATGATCCTCTACCAGCAGAATGGTCTCACTGCCTGCAGCAGGCCGTTGTGGGTGGATAGCAATTCCATTGCTGGTTTGGATACTCACAACAGTACGTTGTAACGCTGGCAAGGTCTGCAATGCCTTAACCAGTAGTGGATCCCCTGCGGGCAATCGCACCAAAATGCTGCAACCTTCGCCCACAGCGCTGTGCAGTGCCAGCTGCCCACCGGCGTCGTCGACACAGGTCTTGACTAAAAACAAGCCCTCGCCACTTCCGGCAATATGCTGCTGACCCGCCACTCGGTAGTGCCGTAAAAACACTTTGTCCTGCTCTGCTTTGGCAATACCAGAGCCATTATCGGAAATAGTCAGCTCTAGCCATGGCGGCTGCTCAGTCAGTTGCACGGCGATGAAACCACCGGTTTGAGTGTATTTGATGGCATTACTCAGTAAATTGTCACAGATAAGCTCCAATACACCAGGCACTGCCAACAAGGTCACATCGGCGATATCATGAGTTAACTGCAAGCCTTTTTCTTGCGCGTAGGATAGATAGCGACTGAGTTCCCCTAGTACAATAGGCCGCGCCAACAGATGCAGCGGTTGATGGCCTTGCGTTAATTTCAATTCTTCGACATCGAGTTGTCGCTGGATCAACATGTGTAATTCTTGTTGCGCGGCATCGGCCGTTTGCAAAAAATTTAATGCCTGCTGATGATTTTCGGTCTGCATCGCAGCAACACTGCGATTGAGATGGGTACTCAGCCGCATCAGCGGCGTACGCATTTCATGTGCAGTATGTTCAAATTGAATGCGCAGACGCTTATTTAATGCAGTTTCCCGGGCAATACCCTGTTGGATTTTACATTGCAACTGTTGCTCAGTTTGATCTCTCCACCGCTTGTATGCCCAAATCGAAGCCACCAGTAAAATAAGGTACACAGCATAAGCCCAGGGACTTAGCAAAGGATGTGGGCGAATCTTTAATGAGATCATGAGCTTAGGCTCGCTCCACACGCCATCGGGGTTCGCTGCTTTTAACCAGAATTGATAATTCCCAGGCGGTAACGCACCATATCGTGCCTGTCGATTGGTACCGGCATACACCCAGTTGCCATCCGCCCCTTCTAGCTTCCAGGCATACTGGTTACGCTTGGGATCGGCGTATTGCAGTGCAAGTGCATCAAACACCAAATGGTTTTGGTCAAATTGCAATACCAGTGGTGTGACCGCATCTTGCAACCGAGTCAGGTTATACGGCTGTTCATTTACTCGCAGCCCAGCGAGCAATATTTTCGGTACCACAGGATTGTCTTGCACCTGCTTTGGCAAAAATGCGTTCGCTCCCGCTACTCCACCAAAATAAAAACGGCCACTTTGGCTAATGTGCGCGACACTGAAATTAAATTCGGTTGATTGCAAGCCATCGTCTGACTGATAGACCCGCACTTGGTGGGTATGCGGGTTAAAGCTGAAAATGCCTTGATTGGATGACAACCAAAGTAACCCTGTTTCATCGCCCAAAATGCCATACAGCACTTCGGTTGGCAAACCATCGGCCTCGCCAAAACGCTGCCAGTGCGGAGCGGCATCTGCGTGCCAGCGTAACAAGTTTAAACCGCCTTCACGGGTCGCTATCCAAAACTCATGTTCAGACTGCTGCCAAATGCCATGCACCCAGTTGTGGGACAAACTGTTTTTGTTATTCGCATCATATTGAAACTGCAGCAAACGCTCTGTCGCAGGGTCAAACCGTAACAGTCCCTGAGTACTGGCTAGCCACAAGGCACCATCACGAGCACGATAAATCCGGTGTAAATCATTGCCCTTAAACGCCGGGTAATCCGCGACACCATACCAACGTAACAGCTTCGAGCCCGTGACATCAGCACAGCCCAGACCTGCGGTTGTCGCCAGCCACAAACAGTCGCCATCGCGCTTGATGTCCAGTACCTGCAATTCCAGATCCGACGCCCCTGCAGTTGGCGCGATTTCCGCCAACAAGGTTTGCAGTGGTGACGCTACAAATTCAGATAGATTTTTTTCCCACTGGAGCAGTCCGTGACTGGTCCCTAACAGCCGCCGGTCTTTGTCGATGTGGTAAAGACTATGGATAATAGTATGCACTGATCCTGGCACCGGATATTGCTGCCAATCGGTGATCGGTTGTTGTATAGGCGTGTTGATGGGGGCACTCAGCAATTGGCCCGAGTCATTGGCTAACCAGAGCGTGTTTGATACCGCATCTTCCTGGATGATCCTTATCACATTCATATTGGGCTTCGAAAATGCTGGTGGCAGTAAAATATGCTGAAATTTCCGATTAAAGGGCGACCACAGGAACAAACCATTGACGTGACTACTGGCCCATACGGATCCATCAGAGGACTCAAACAAGCGCGTTTTACTATTACGGGTTTTGTTTTCTTCTACAGTCATCAGCACAAACTGATCTTGGCTGCGTTGATACCGGTAGATCTCAGTGCCTATACAAACCAGCAGCTCGCCATTGGCTGTTTCCAATAAATCCGTAATAAAATTTTGGCTATCGGGGAACTGATACCGCCGAAACTGCCCGTCCGGCAAGCGCCTGAACAATTGTTTACCGCCAAAGCCCCAACATTGTTGGTGCCGATCACAGTGGAAAAAATAAATAGGCATATCAAGTATCAGTGGTGTTGTAGTCGGTAACGGGCTGGAAAATTGGGCAACCGCCAATTTTTCAAAAGAGTTGGGTTTCAGGCCGATGCTCAATAGCAAGGACTGTTGTGGAATACGAAGCCAATCCGTCACCGGATTTGCCTTATACAGCAGTTCCGCCTGAATGTTCAGGGTGGTAATAGCCTCCTTTGCAACACGCGCTAAGCCAAAATATCCGCTAAACCACAGGCTATCATCCTGCCAGCGGATAGTGCTGACCTCAGGGGACCTGACACCTGCTGGTAATTTTACCAATACAAATTGGTCTTTTACTTCGTCGTACAGGTACAGACCTTTGATACCCCCAGCCCACAGGCGGCCGGTCGGATCTAAATACAGCAAACCTACTCGATGAGATAAATCACTCTCGATACTTCCTTGATGATACAGGTAGCGGCGGAATCCTTCCGCGTCACGGTAGCGGTTAATGCCATTGTTGGTAGCAATCCAAATACTGCCGTCCAGACCTTGTAGTAAGTCGAGTACCAAATTTTGGCTCAGCGAATTTGCCACACCGGGTTGGTGTAAAAACGTTTGCACCTGGTAACCATCATATTTGACCAACCCAGCGCCAGTGCCAATCCATAAATAACCTTGCCGATCTTCCAGCATCGCGATCACTGAATTTTGTGGTAACCGGATATCCATATGTCGAAAATCTGCTGCGCCCGCTTTAAAAGCTATAAATAGCAGCAACATGTAAGTTCGAAATAATTCCCACAAATTCATGCAAGTTCCCTTCGCAGCACCAACATCGCTTTCAGAAAAAGTGTAGTGGTCAACTGATTTTGATGACACCGTTGTAGTCAAAAAACCGATGTTCTCTTAAAACGAAAACTGAACAATGCATGCATTTTTAACCATTTTGCAATGCATTAATGTCTTGAAATTTTCGAGCATAGTGGTTTTTTGATTTTAATTAACGTCCGCTTTCAGTGTATAGCAGTGATTTGCTAACTGTCAGAACCATCGTCAGCCTCTGGCACCAAGTTACTTTCTAATCGCTTTGCCGCAACGTTAAGATAATTGGACTCCCCCAGCTCAAAGAGCCGGTGGTTTGGCCGGTTTTGAGGTTTTATCACGCGGTGACCGAAACATGAACTGTTTGAGCGATTTGACGTTAGCAAATCGCGAGTTTACGTATTTGTCTCAAAATCGAGCCAAAATTCCGGGCTTTCGAGCGTTCAGAGGTACTAACAAGCTAATAATCCAATTAACAAAATGGGCGATGGCGCTGCGCTTATGCGCCCCTACGTCCGATAATCCCAATCCCAAATCCAAAAGCAAAAGCGCTTCGCCAAGCGCCAATCAAGTCAGCATCAAATACCCATTCGGCACTTTATGTTCCAAAAACTCCGCCAGTTGCGCTTCGTTTAATGGGCGGGCGAAGTAATAGCCCTGGCCAAAATCACAGCGGTGTTGTTTCAGTAGTTGCAGCTGGGCGCGGTTTTCGACACCTTCGGCTACCACTTTGAGTTCCAGCTTTTGCACCATGGCGATGGTGGAAATAATAATCTGATAATCGGCATCGTTTTCCAGCATGCCAAAGATGAAGCTTTTATCAATTTTGATAATGTCGACCGGCATTTGCTTGAGGTAACTCAACGACGAATAACCAGTGCCAAAGTCGTCAATCGAGAAGTAGAAGCCCTGCGCTTTAAGCTGACGCATGGCACTTAAGGTGATGTCGATATTTTGCACCAGCGTGCGTTCGGTCAGTTCCAGCTCGAAGTGCTGCGCCGATAAACCCAAATCGTCCAGCCACAGTTCTAACAGCGCGGGGAGCGCCGGGTCTAAAAACTGCTCGGCCGACAGGTTTATCGAGATACGGATATCCGGATAACCTTTCCCAATCAACTCTTTGGCCAGCTGAAAACTACGCTGAAACACCCAGTAACCCAGCTCAATCATTTGTGGGGAATTTTCTAAAATGCCAATAAATTCGTCCGGCGTCACCGTGCCACGTACCGGATGTTGCCAGCGCAACAAGGCTTCAAAACCCGCCAGCCGACCCGTGCTCAGCTCGATTTGTGGTTGCAGACTTAAACTGAACTGTTTGAATTTAATCGCATCTTTAATTTCACTTTCCAGCACCAACCGCTGCGCCAGTCGTTGATACATTTCCTGATCGTACAGCAGCGCCACATTGCCGCCGCGATCTTTGGCTTCGTACATCGCCATATCGGCCTGCCGCACCAGTTCATCCGGCGACACATCATGTTGCTCAGTGGTGGTCATGCCGATGCTGGTCGAGATATAAAATAGCTGCGCACCAAGGCTGATCGGTTGTTTAAACGCATCAAAAATCCGATCGGCCACCTGATAGGGATAATCCAGTTCGTTGGATTGGGTCAGCACCACCACAAATTCATCACCGCCAAAGCGACAGGCGATATCAGCACTGCGGATACAGGCGCGCAGTCGCTGCGCCACTTCGACCAGCAACTGATCACCGGCGGCGTGACCTTTACTGTCATTAATCTTTTTAAAATCATCCAGATCCAAAAACAGCACCGCAATCGAGCCTTTTTGCCGCTCCAGCCCAGCCAGACATTTTTTCAGCTGAAATTGCAGCATATTGCGGTTGGGTAAACCGGTCAGCAGGTCAAACATCGCGATGTTTTCCAGCTCCTGGGTATTTACTTCAATTTGTTGATGCAGCTGCTCCAGCTCCACACTGAGTTGATAAGCGGCCTGGGTTAACACATCCAGTTCGTCCTGAAACAACATCGGATCATAAGCGCTGTGCTGGCGGAATTGCCGGAACTGGCGTTGTGCTAACAATGGTAAATGTTGTGCCAACGCCAACAAACGCCGGCTTAAGCGCAGGGTGCTGAAATAAATCAGCACCGCCAGCAGCACAAAACAGCCACAGGCAAATAAAATAATCTGTCGCTGATAAGCGGCCTGCGCTTTGACAAACTTGCTGGTGTCATCGACCAGCGCCAGATAATAACTGCGGTTTTGCGCCAGCAGCGGCAATAAACTAATCAGATAATGTTGCTCAGCCAGTTCGACATCAATGCCCTGTGAACGCGCTTCCTGCAACGATGGCTGGTTCGATAGCGCCCGGAATACCGGCCGCATCAGCTCCGGATTCGATAACGACAACAGTTCAAATTGCCGCAACGGGCTGTTGTCCGCACTGTCGATCCGCACAATCGCCACTTCCGAGCCAATGCCTTGTTTCAGCGATGACAAAATATCCAATAAGGTGGTCGAAAGCGCCACCACCGCGATATCACCATTGGCATTTTGCACCGGCACCAGAATTAATTTGGTGCACTGACTGGCACAGAAAATCGCCGATTGCGGCTGTTGTTCGGTCATCACCTGCCGTGCGACATCCAGCACCGAGGGCGGAATTTGCTCGGTCGAGGCATATAACGAATTCAGATTGGCATCTAATAACCAGATACTTTCGACATTCAAATGGACCGCAATGGCATCGTAATGATTGGCCAAAGCTTTGGCAAAAGTGTTGAAATTGGGTTGTGAGCGCAGCTCGACTAAGTCGGTAAAAGACTCGAGCCAGCTGCGTAACTGATTTTCTAGCAGTAAATTCAGATGGTTAAATTGCTGTTGCCGCAATAGCAGCTGTTTATCCTGTTGCAGCCGGAAATCCTGCTCCATTTTGACCAAAGTAAAACTGGTCAATAAAATACTCATCAGCAACAACGCCCCCAGCGTAATGCCCAGGATTTTCCACGGCAGGCTTAAAAACGGCCGCATGATCAGAACCAGTACATCAGTTGGACTGCCCAGAGCTGATGGTTTTTTGAGCGATTTACAATGGTATCCGGTACCACATTCGGCCCCAAACGACCGGTGCCGATAGTCCAGTGGTATTCCGCCGTGATCCGCCAGTTGCCGCCAAAGTCATGGCTGAGCGAAAGCGCTGTATCGCGTTGATAACCAAAGTAATCTGCAACCTGCCCGCCAGTTTGCAATGGTAATAAGCTGCCTCCTTTGTCGTCTTTATTGCCATAAAAATGATCATAACTGGCGTAGAGGGTGGTTTGTGGGGTCAGGTTGTACCGCGCCAAGACATAAGCGCCCTGTGCGAACTGCGTGCGCTGTACACCCGGCGCATAAAACCCGTACACCGATACCCGTTCCTGAAACAGCTCGCTTGACAGTTCCCAGTTTTCTTCACTATAGCGCCAGTTCAGCATCACCCGCTGCACGGTAAAATCACCGTCAGCGAAAATATCGGTCATGGTGCGGCGGTAGTTAAAATCGGAATCCAGTAGACTGACGCCCCACTGGCTTTTTGAGCCGGTAGGCCGGAAAAAGCTACTGATCTGATGCACAAAATCTTGTTTGGTGGCACCGGTAATAAAATTGCTGATAATGCGCTGACTTTGCTCTTTCGGCGTCGGCGTGGCGCCAAGGCTCCAGTTCAAATCAAGCTCGCCCAGACTGCTGCTGTAGGTTGATTGCAGGGCAATACCATCCGAACCCACGGCAATATCCCGGAACGAATCAAAATATACCGATTGCGGCAACACGATCATCGGCCTGGTGATCGCCACATCACGGGTACTGGAAAAGAGCCAATGGCTGTTTTTATAGCGGCCAGCATACAAGTCGACCTGCCAGTCCAAAGTATTGATAGCGGTCCAGTTCAGAAACAAATAATCAATCCGCAGACCTTGCTGAAATCTGTTACCACCATCGAGGTACATCAACTGACCCGCTAACCGGAACGACGGGTCCAGTTGCCAGACCGAGTTCAGACCAAATTCGGTCAGTTTGGCCGACACATCACCATCGTTATTGACGAAGTTACTGTCTTTAGCCTGCATCAGTCCCTGGGCGACAAAACCATGCCAGTGCCAATCGTCGGCCGCCATAGCCAGTGGTGCTTGCCCTAATGTCACGGCAAGCAGCGCTTTTGCCAGCAACTTAGGGTTGAATTTCAATAACTTTTGCATTGTTTATCTCATTTCCGTACGGTAAATAACCAATGGCACCGGGGGTGGTCTGGATCAGTTGTAACATGTGCGCTGCGCTCGCAACTTCAACCGGTGGTGTGCCAATGCCAGAAAAGGTTAGTTTTTGCCAGGTTTGCTCCAGCTGATAAGGAAACATTTGTAGGTTGGCCTGGCTAAATTGCTGATGGGTCACGGATTTTGCTGGCAGCATATAAACTTTGATTTTGTCGCCGTTCGGCCAGATCACTTGTCGTTTTAAGTAAATACTACGAAGTTGCGATTTGCTCAGGCGTTCCACGGCGACAGCCGTATGCGCCACCACCAGCGGCGGCGGCGGTGGATTGTCGGCATACACCAGCATGCTCGGGAAGATTAGCAACAGGATTTTGGCTGACTTAATCACGCTGTCCTTCTGGAATTTTGGTCAGTTTAGGAATGATGCCGAAGTCTGCACAACCGGATCACGAATGTGAGTATAGTTGAAGCTTTTATATAATATCCAACAAAGCTATAAAAAGCAGCCATTTACGAAACCCAGTTTGCAATGTTACTGCTTGGGGAAAAAAAACCAGGGCTTTGCTTGTAAAACGGTGGTTTAAAGCGACACTATAGGAAACCGGTAGGATGCAGGAGAAGACAGCGTGAGCGCTTTTGAATTTGCCAGACAAGTCGGTGACGTGTTTGTATTACCCGATACCTGTTTAAAAATTAAAGAAGTCATCGACAATAAAATCAGCAACCTGGATGAAATTGCGGAAATTATCGCTTTGGATCCGGCCTTGGCCTCCCGTCTGCTAAAACTCGCCAACAGCGCTTTGTATAATTTCCCGAATCCAGTTGATTCAGTCAGTAAAGCGGTACTGCTGCTGGGCGAAACGCAGGTGTACAACCTGGTCGTTGCCTATGGATCTGCCGAAGCATTTTCAAAAATCCCTTCAGATGTGATTGATTTAGAAAGATTTTGGGAAATCAGTATTCATGCTGCGCTGATTGCGAAGTTTTTGGGCCACGTCATTGGCGTCAAACAAAGTGAACCCTTGTATTTATCTGGTCTGCTGCACAATATCGGTGAACTGGTGGTGGTTGAGGTGAATCCGGACGTGGCAAGGCTGTGCGCTCACTACAAAAAAGGCGTGTTGCCCTGGATGCGCCAGCAAGAGCTGCTCGGTTTCAGCTATGCCGATTGCAGTGTGGCCTTGCTAAAACTTTGGCGCTTGCCGGATTCTCTGATTGAACCGCTGAATTACCTGAATTCTCCACAGCTGCAACCGAAAAATAAAGTGGTGCAGGTGCTGCATCTGGCATCCCGGTTATCGTTGTTAAATGCTGCTTTTGGTCAGTTTGAACTGGAAGATTTAATCGATCAGCAAATTATCAATGGTCTGGGCCTAAAACGCCGTGATATTGATGAAGCGCGCGCTTTTGCCAGTCTCGAAGGGATGTCGATTTTAAGTCTGCTGAACCCCAAAGGTTCGATGATTATGTAATCGCTGCCCTAAATCAGCGGGACTCAAGAATTGCCAGCTTGAAAAAAGAGGCCCAGATAAATATCCGGGCTTTTTTGTCTGACGCTGCAGCAGTTAGCCGTTAGCCGTTAGTGCTGAACGATGCTCATCTCCGCCAATAAATTATCGGCATTATCTACATATTGCATCAACCACAATACATAACGAATATCGACATGAATGGCGCGGGTGACGGCTTCGTTAAAGTACCAATCTTTACTGATTGACTCGTACGTCGAATCAAAATTCAGTCCGACCAATTCGCCTTTGGCATTGAGCACGGCCGATCCGGAGTTGCCGCCCGTGGTATCGGCGCTGGACAGGAAATTCAGCGGCACCGAATTCACCGGGACAGCGGCAGGTTGAGCGCAGTTCATCACGCCACACCACCAGCTGTCGTCCGCTTTGGCGGCCAAATCCCGGTGATAAAACCCCTGATACCGCTGCTGCTGATAGGCTTGTACCAGTTTCTCCGGCACCAGAAATGGCGCGCTCTGTTGTTGTTTTGCCAGCATACCAGCCACAGTGGTAAATGGCGTTTTATAGACCCCATCGGCCGCCGGATAGCCATCAACATGACCATAAGTGATACGTAAAGTACCGTTCGCATCCGGATAGACCGGGCGACCTAAGGTTTTGTGGTACGCAATCACCGCCTGCATATACGCCGGTCTTAAACTTGAAAATTCACCAGCCAGCTGATTTTTTTGCTGCTCTTGCTGCATTTGGGTGTCAAATAACGCCACTGCCAACTTGATAAAAGGATCGTCACTTTGCGCAAATTGGGCTGGCGTTTTACCCAGCCAGGCCATCCTGCCACTTAAACTGGTTAAATCGCTGCGTTGATACCAGTCTTGCAGTAAGGTACTGATTTGCGATTGAGTTTGGCCAGGTTTGAGCTGTAACGCCTGATCCAGCACCGTGCTGCGGACAGCTTCAGGCTGCGCCAGATACACCTCCAGTTGCTCCGACCATAACGCCAGGTCAACTTCAGCGGCAAACCGGGTGTCGAGCCGTTTTAACTTGCCCTGAAACATCGTCAGATCACGGTCCTGATACCCTATTTCCCGCGCCGCATCTGGTTTTTGTTGCTCGACCGCTAACCGATACAAATCAGTGGCCGTCTGCAGTAAATCGCTGCGTCTGGCATTATCAAAATAATAGGTTTGCTGCAAAAACTGCTGCTCTTTGGCAACCAAGGCGCCAAGCTGCGTCACCGCCTGCTGATAGGCCGGTACTTCTGAGCTGGCAATCCACTGTTGCAGTGCTTGTTGTTGCTGGCGTTTAATGCCCTGAATATCGGTGGCCTTAAAACCGTCCAGCAAACCTTTGAGCTTTTTCATCCGGTTGTGATGACCTTTCACTACCGAGGCATATTTCACCTGATAATCGGCATTTTGCTGGCCTAACCGTTCAATGGTGCCAATCAACTCGGTATAAGTCTGAATGTTCGCCGGATATTCCCAGCTCGCTGCAAAGTCGATTTCTTCGGCTAAGCGGTAACGGCTGGTTTTCCCCGGATAACCGGCCAGCAAAATACCATCGCCTGAGCGCACACCACTGGCATTTACTTTCAGAAAGTTTTTTGGCTGATACGGCACGTTATCGACAGAGTAAGGTGCAGGTTTGCCGTCTTTCGCTACATAACCACGTAAAAAGGTAAAGTCGCCGGTATGGCGTGGATATTCGTAATTATCGATATCACCACCAAAATTACCAACCGATTCTGGTGGCGCGTACACCAAACGTACGTCCTGGATCATCAGCTGTTTGATCAGAAAATATTCCAGACCATGGTGAAAGCTCACCACATTGCAGCGATAGTTGGCGTCCGTTTCACAGTCTTTGATGATTGTTTTACGATTATTTTCAATTGCCTGGTAACGCGCTAACGGTGCTAGATCAGCCGCCAGCCCACCACTGACTTTCGCGGTAACATCCAGCACCTGCTCGGTGATATAGAGCCGCTCTTGTGGACCAGCCGGTAATTCTTCGGCTTTGGTTTTGGCCAGGAAACCCTGCGCCATTAAATTACGCTCTGTGCTGGAATTTTGCTGAATCGCGCCATAACCACAGTGGTGGTTGGTGATCACCAAACCCTCAGCCGATACAAAAGACGCCGAACAATAACCAAGACTGACGATGGCGTTCATTGGATATTGTGTTAAATCAGCCAGTTGCTCACCACTCAGCTGAATGCCACGGGCATCCAGTTGTGGTTGTAATTGTTTAAGTTGATGGGGTTGCCACTGGCCTTCATCAGCAGTGGCTGTAAGGCTGGCGATGATGGCTGTGGTTAACAAAAGATACTTCATAGCTTCTCTAAACGGATCAATAAAAATAGCGCTGCAGATTACTTGCAGTGGGCAGTAAAAGGCAACTGCTTGCGGTTAATGCCCGTTCAACTTCGACCATTGGTAAAAATTGATTTACCGCGCCGCAACCAACCCCTACCATGCTGTAAATAAATTGCAAGCAAGGACCTTCTGATGTGGTTAACAAGTAAAATTCAGCCGATCTGGCAAAAACTACAACCGGCACAACGGGGTTATGCGTTGGCGACTGTCTGTGTAGTGTTATGGCTGCTGAGCTTTTGCAGCCAGCAATGGCTGTTATATGGCATGGCGCTGGCGTTACTCTGTGCGGTAACCCAGGATATGTGGCAAGGCTTTTTACGGATCTGGAACAGTCTGGCCGGTAAAGCCGTGATCGTGGTGTTTTATGCGATATTAGGTAATTTTTGCTTTGCGATGGCAGAAAGTCAGGTCAACAATCTGATTGGTATTCGCACCGATGTTGTACCTTACACCGTCAATCTGACCGTGTTATTGCTGGCACCGATCTGGAGTTTCACCCTGTCATTGGTGGTGCTGACGTTATACACCATCCTGCATACCGGCAAAATTATAATGTTGTTATTGCTGCGGCCAATCGGCGTTCGCAGTCGCCATATCCTCGGTGATGAAGCCTATCCGGTGAAAACTTTATTGGCGCGGATCATCTATTTACCGGTCTTTATGAGTTGTTTAGCGGTGTTGCCCAGTGCCTATTTAACCGGAGATAGTTCGCAGTTGACCAATCTGTTTAATGGCGAGCAAACGTTAATCTCGGTAAAAAACAACGATGATGCTATCAGTGCTGCCGATGCCCGTAGTGCGGCTGATGCAGCCGTGAAACCGGAAAACACCGTCGCCATAGCCGCTGCCAATAATGAAGCAACGGCCAGCCATAACACCAAAGGCAGCAATCAGGTGGAAATCAATTTCGGCAGTGCCATCCCGACCATTCCGTGGCTGAACCGCGCGCTGGCTGGTTTTTTATATCAGATTGAAAGTATGGGCCGTTCGAGTTGTGTGATGTCAGGGCAAGAACATCTGGTCCATATCAATGACTATGAAGTATTGGTGATCACCCCGGATAAAAAAGCCGAATCTGGTTATCAATACCAGATCCGGCTTTGTGGTTCGGTCGGCTATCGCCTACCAGCTTCGGCACCGCCACAGGCGTAGTCGCAGCGGGTATATACCCAAAATCATTGAAGATTCGGGTAGGCGGCAACTGAACGAATCCCCAGGAGCATAGCTGTTCTATGTGACTGGGGTGAGTGAAGGCGGCCAACAACCCCGAATCTTCAAGGATGCAGGGTATATTGATTAAACCGGCGCAGTGGTCGTAGTCTGCACTTGCGCCTGAGTTTGCAGTTGCGCCCGCACGATCAGTCGATTCAGTAGCGGGCCAATCGCAAACATAAAGACCGCAGTCCCCACCCCAACCCAACCCAGTAGAGCAAACACTTCGCCATACAGCGCCAGTGCGTCAGGTACCGGTGTCCCGACAGGCATTGAGGCCAGCGCGCCCAACCGACCGGCAATGATTTCACCAAAGGCCGAAGCCAGGAACCAGACGCCCATCATCAGACTGACTACTCTTGGCACTGATAACGCCGTCACCGCCGACAAGCCAATCGGCGACAATGCCATCTCGCCCAGCACTAACACAAAATACGCCAGGATAAACCACCAGAACCCGGCCAGACCATTCGCTTCCGGATTTAATGCTGCGTATTGCAGAATAAAATGCGCTAAGCCGGCCAGCAATAACGCAAAACCAAATTTCACCGGTGATGACGGGTTTAAGCCTTTACGATCCAGCCATGGCCACAACCAGGCAAATGGGATCGCAAGGATAATGATAAATAACGATGCTACAAAAGTGAGCTGTGACGAGTTAAAAGCAAAACTAACAAAACCCAAATCAAAGGTCGGACTGTTCATCACCCGGTCGGAATAGGCCAGCCAGCTACCGTAAGTTTGTTCATATAAGCCCCAGAACACCGCAGAAATGGCCGTTAACACCATCAGCATGATCATGCTGGCGCGCTCTAAAACATTACATTCAATAAACACGAATTTGAACCACCACACTAACAGCGCGATAGTCAGTACCACAGCGACCACTTCAGTGGCGGTAATTTCAGCCCCTTCCGCCATCCCCAACATCTGGCCAAGGGCACCGAAGTTAATGGTGGTTTGCAAAATCTGTTGCACCGCCACCACACCAATCAGCGCCAATATATAAATCAGCCATTCCCTTGGTAACCCAGCAACTTTTTCCTTCAGTAGTTCAGGTTTGGCTGGCTCTGCCTGACCATGCAAATACTTAGTGCCGTTGATAAACACCACCAGCCCCAGCAACAAACCAATACCGGCCGAGCCAAAACCGTATTCCCAGCCATAAGCCTGACCAATCCAGCCGACAAATAAACTGGAAAAAACCGCGCCTAAATTAATACCCATATAAAACAAGGTGAAAGCAGAATCACGTCGTGGGTCTTGATCGATGTATAAACGGCCAACGATGGTCGAAATATTCGGCTTTAAAAAACCAACGCCCACTGCGACCAAAGCTAATGATGCATACATCACCTGTAACGCCAGCTGATCAGCCCCGCCTTCTGCGGTTGCCTGCGTGCCTTTATAGGCCATGCCGAGCATACCAACAGCCATCAAAGCCCCGCCAAACGTAACGGCTTTGCGCATCCCCAGATATTTATCAGCCAGTAAACCACCGACCACCGGCAACGCATAGGCCAGACCGGCATAAGTCCCCAGCAGGATATAACCGTTTTTATCGGTGAATAAATGGTGTTGGGTCAGATATAAAAACAACAGTGCTTTTAAACCGTAGAACGCAAAACGTTCCCACATTTCGGTAAAAAAACACACATAAAGCCCGATCGGGTGACCAAGCCATTGCCGTTGATTGGGAACCACAAAGGTAGAAGTCGTCATAGCAATCCTGAATTAGTTGTCTTTCTAGTTATGGTTTAGGTGGATAAGAGATATAGCTGAAGCCGACTATACCATGGAATATTGGCTTTGAAAGCAAGGCTGGCCGCCTTTGCAGCTCGGTTTAACCAGTGACCCGGCCCGATTTCAGGCGATTTCCAGCCGGTTTCGGCCAGCCACTTTAGCCTGGCACCAGATTGATATCTGCGGCCTGAAGTTGCACTTGTACCGATCCTGACTCAAAAATGGTGATAGTTCACTGTAGTCAAGGATTTGATTTCAATTAAAGATTTGATTTCAGTCAAAGATTTAACCGGCCGGTGACGCAAGGCTGGCTTCTTTTACCTTCAGCTCTAATGACGTCATCTGCTGTTGCTGTTGCCAGATATGCAGTTGATCCCGGTAATAATCCCAGACACAAGGGCAACAGCTGCCACTGCCACAACATTCATTACTGGCGGGCGGTTCGGGTTTTTCGATGATTTTTACCGACATGGTTGGAGCTTCACTTCTGTTCATGGCATGCTGCAAGAAAGCTATTTTAACGGGACTGTGGGGCGAATGTCTTCTGCTTATTACACGCAAATCTGGCAAACCGTCCGGCAAATACCACCGGGTAAAGTGGCAAGCTATGGTCAGATTGCTGATTTATCAGGCTTACCTGGCCGCGCACGCTTAGTCGGTAAAGCACTGGGAATGGCTCCAGAATCAATGCCTTTGCCCTGGCATCGGGTACTGCGCAGCAATCTGACGCTGGCTTTTGCGGCTGGGACACCACAGGCATTATTGCAGCGCAGTTTGTTGTTAGGCGAAGGCGTGACTTTTCAGGGGCAGCGCGTGGCGAAAACGTCGCAGTGGCAACCGGACCTAGCTGAATTGTTGTTTGCATTGACGTATTAGCACTTGTTGAAATGCAGGTTGTTAGATAACCCTGTTTAACTGCCTGGCTTATCACTTTGCACATAATAACTGACCTGTGCCCGCGGGTTCAGGTACTCATAAATGGCAGGCGGCAATGCCGATGGTTTCAGTACTTTGACAATAGCAAGCTTGCCTTCTTCCAGCGTAATGACCGGCGCTTCCAGCCTTGGGATCTGTGGATCGTAAACCAGCACATTCGGGTACAATAGTTTGTCGCTATTGACGGACATCACCAATGCGACACGCTGATCGGTCAGCATTACCACAGTGCCTGGCGGATAAACGCCCATCATTTTAATCAGTTGCCCCATTTGCGCCGCACCTAATTTGCCCTTCATGCTTTTAAACAAAAAAGACATCGCATGGTGCGGTGAACGGGCTTTGGTCGGATCAGCCGGATGGCATAAGTTATCAAATTCGTTGACCACCGCCACCACTTTGGCCAACTCATCAATTTGATCACTTTTAAGCCCCGCCGGGTAACCACTACCGTCTAACATTTCGTGGTGCTGCAAAATCACCGGAAAAGCTGCAACCGGAAATGCTTCGGTCAGGCGCAGTAAATCAACGCCGTACTTGGTATGCAATTTTAATAAATTGGCTTCGGGGGCCGTTAATGGTTCAGTCTTACGCAATATTTGCGTTGGGATTTTCAGTTTTCCCATATCATGAAATAACGCGCCAAGCCCGGCCAGCTTAATTTTTTCGTCACTAAAACCAAGATTTTTTGCCAGCATCATGGATAACACAGACACGTTTAATACATGATAATACAGGCTTTCTTGATCTTTTCCTGCCTGAGAAATCAAATGCAGTACTAAAGCATCAGCATTGATGATGGTATCAGCAATCCGATTAATCAGTTCGGTCGCTTCATCTACCGCCTGCAATGGACGACTGCCAATTTTCGCCATCACATTACGCACTTGCACCATCGACTGTTCAAAAGCTTTTTCGGTTTTCTGAATTTGCCGGCGCTGCTCTTTCGCCTGTTCAATGCGGGCGTTTTTCTCCCGTTCCAGTTCATACTTCAACTGAGCCGCCTGCTGGTTTAAATCAATTGCATTCGGCTCCGGTTCCTGGTTCAGATCAATGCTGCTTTTATCGGGGAAAAAATACACGAAGTCCAAATCCAACGTCTGGATAATGGCAATTTGTTCGTAACTGTCGACTTTAAATTTATTGGAAATAAACGGATGTTTCATCCAATTCACCGGTAACTGGATGAAATAGCCGATTTTTACCTGGCTTGGACTTATTTTTGCTACTGACACCCGTCACCTTTAAAATCAATGGTCTGTTAGAGCGAATTGATGGATCTGCCGGATTAGTTTAGCAATACCACATGCAGTTGTCTGTTTGGAAATTAACCGGATTAGCTGTAGTGCTGCTGTAGCTCTGAAAAATCGTCAATAATAAAATCGGCAAGCTCGGCAAAATGCGCGTTGTCAGCGGTGCGGTACAAGCAAGAAGGCATGCCGGCTCTGGTCGCCGTTTGTAAATCAAACAGATAATCACCGACAAATAACAACTGCCGGCAATCCAGTTGCCACTTTTTAGCAATGTGAAACAAACCGGCCGGATCAGGTTTTGGTGCGCAATCCTCGCGGGTTAACACCAGATCGACGTTAATCTGCAGATTTTTGATGCAAAGTTCGGTCGCCGATTTGATGTTACGGGTCAAAATTGCAGTGGGAATTTTTTGTTGTTGCAGCTGCTGTAATAACGCTGCGGCGCCTGGCATCCAGCTGGCGTTAGCCGCGCCTTCAAGTTCAAATTGTTCAATCACCTGCGCGGCAACGGCAACTTCCAGCGGATCGGTCAAAGTGGCCAAATGTTCCAGGATCGGTGTGCCCGCCGGCCAGCCTAAGCGCTGGCATAACACTGAGAAATCCAGTCTGGAATCGACTAAAGTGCCATCCAGATCAAAAATAATACCTTGGTGCGTGCCTAATACTGTCATCGGATTTGGAAGGTTCGTCTGAAAAGCCATCGTTAGCGACGATTATTGCACATTCTTTCCCATTGGCAGCAATAGCAAATCAACCAAAACCGTTCGTTCCGGTAAAAACACTATTCAGGCTTTAAAAACCATAAAGTTCGCACAATAACAGGCAAAAGCAGCAGCCGAAGTCGTTGACGGATTGTGTCACTCTGGCTGCTGCCCTTTCGGTAAATGGCTCTGTTGGTTACGGTGAAGCCCTGACATCATAACTGACTACGGTCTGGCGGCTTCGTTCACCTGACCACTGACAGTCATGATCTGCCCGTCGACTGTTGGCAACTGCGCCAGATCACTGATTTCGACATGGCCACGGCGATGAGGATTTAACATCTTATAATTGCCGTCATTACCGGCTTGTTGGGCAAAGCTGGTGATATTCGTGCCATTACAGGTGATTTGGTTGGCGGCATATCTTTTTGACACACCGGTATCGCGCATTTCCACCAGAAATTTGATCGGCCGGTCCATGGCAGCACTGACACAAAGTTTACTGGCCGGGCTATCGTCAGCGGCAACATATTCAACAGCATGCGCTGCGGTAGTTGCAGTAAGAACCAGCAGGACGGCACAACTAACTATTTGAAATTTTTTCATAACTGTATCTCCAAAAGTGATAGATCGCCGGATGGGCGCCTGATCTGTGGGCATTTATCGCCGCCGGACAGTGTCGGATACCGCCTGACACCGTCTGCAGCAGCTGATGCTTGCAGGTCTGAATTAATAGTGCGCTTTTTGGTAAAAAAGGTTGTAAATGCCAGATTTGCTGCTGTAACAACTCTGCGGCGAACACGAAGTGATTTATAGGTTAAGCTTTTGATTTTCTGTGCATTTTATTAAGACACCTGCTTCTGAAACATATTTTCTGTTACAACAACAAAAAAAACATCAGCCTTTTTGCGGGGTTAACCCGGTTGATGCACAATTTTCCGGAATGAGCTTGCTGCCTGAAACCAACGCTATATACTGTATATAATTACAGTATTCTATGGATTGAGGTATGGCTGATGAGCACAGTGTCCGAACTTAAAGCCAGTGGCCAAATCTGGTCACTGCATGATCAGGCCAGTCCCGGCACTTTATTGAGTACCGGATTTGCTGAGCTTGACCAACTGCTGGCCGGTGGTTTCCCAGCAAATACCGTGATCGAGATCCACAGTCCTATTGGCATCGGCGAGCTGCGACTGTTGTTGCCTTGTTTAACCAGACCGCTTATTCACGCGCAACTCCTGACATTTATTAATCCACCGCTGCTGATTGGCAGTCAGATGTTACAAGCGGCCGGTCTGGCGGTGGAACAGGTGTTGGTGTTGCAGCCAGCCACCGCACAGGATGCGCTCTGGGCGGCCGAACAATGCCTGAAAAGCGGTTGTTGTGGCGCCGTGGTTTTGTGGCAATCAACCCTTTCGATTGCCCAGTTAAAACGACTGCAACTGTGCGCGCAGCATGGCATGGCCAATTTGTTTATTTTTCGCGGGCAGCAACAAATGCAATTGTCGCTGCCGATAGCACTGAGTCTTCAGCTCAGTCCGGCATTACAAGGGCTCAAAGTTCAGGTGCTTAAACGCCGTGGTGGCAGGCCAATGGCGCCGATGCTGGTTGATATGACAGCGCGCTGGCCAAGGTTGGCACTGCAAAATACAGCCGCTAACTCTGCGCTGGTTCTGAGCCACAGTGCCTGAGGAGAACAACGTTATGGCTTCTTTATGGGTCTATCTACACTTCCCTGCGCTGCAGCTCGACAGCCTATTTCAGTCACTGCACCAGCCAGCCCCGCTGGAGGGGGCTCAGCCGCCATTGGCTGCGCCCGCATCAACACCAGCGCCAACTCCAACGTCCCCAGCCCTGTGCTTACTAGACCCTGGGTCTTTCCTGATCAAGCAGCTCAATACGGCCGCACGACAGCAAGGCATTCAAGCCGGGATGACCCTAAGCATGGCCAGCGCCCTTTGTCATGATCTGCAGGTACTGCCTTATCAGGCAGCGCAGGAACTGCAATATTTACAACAAATTGCCGCCTTGTTGTACCAAATCAGCGCCGATATTGCCCTGGATCCGCCTTGTGCTGTATGGCTGCGAATTGACCCCATGTTGGCACTGTACGGTGGTTTGGCGGCTTACCTGGGCACCTTGTCACAGCACATAACGGCACTACAGCTGCAGACCCAAATAGCAGTTGCCCATAGCGCGGCCGCGGCGCAATTATTATGTTTTAGCCAGCCTGGGTTTGTTAGCGACGATCCGGCATTGATTGCTGCAGCCTTGGATCATTGTTCGCTACACCACAGCCAGTTGCAGTCCACAGCAACTGGCCAGAAAATCCTGCAACAACTGCAGGCAATGGGCATCAACAACCTTGGCCAATTGCTGGCTATTCCAAGGCCTGAACTAAGCCGACGATTTAGTACAGAAGTCATCATGATGCTGGACCAAGTCGCGGGTGACAGGCCCACAGTGAGCCAGTTTTACCAGCCACCGGAACAATTTTGTCAGTCATTGGAATTGCTGTATCAGCTGGAACATACGCAGCAAATGCAGGCGCCGTTAGGGTATTTATTACAGCTGCTGCAAAACTACCTACAACTGCGGGACCAGCATTGTTACCAGCTACAGTTGCGGCTGGAACTGCGCGATCACCCGCCGCTGCTGCTGAACCTGCAGTCGGCTTGTGGTGAATACCAACAAGCACGCTGGCTGACGTTATTTCAGTTAAAGCTGCAACAACTGAAATTGCCGGCCCCCCTGTTAAAAATGCAATTAAGTGCCGGTCAGACCACAGCCCGGGATGGCGATAATTTGCCTTTGTTTGATAGTCGGCCCCGTGACGGCGCAGAAGCAGTTAACCAGCAATCGACCCCAGCGAGCACGGCAACAACGGTACTCACAGCTGATGCGTTACGCCTGCGCTCATTACTAACTGCCAAGCTTGGAGCGGAACGGGTACAACAGCCGTCGCTACACGCCGATCATCGCCCAGAGCTGGCCAATAGTTATCATCAAACAGAGCTGCTGATGGTCGCAGGCAAAGGAGATGGTCATTATCGGGCCAATCGGCCACCGCATCGACCAAGCCTTTCACTGTTACCGCTCAGACCCGGCTTGCTGCTGATTCAGCCGATCCCACTGCGGATGCAGTTGCAATTACAACCCGGATTGGAACGGATCACGACCGGCTGGTGGGATCAAAAGCCAATCCAACGCGATTATTACATTGGCCGTAATGAAGATGGCCAATGGTGCTGGGCGTTTAAAAATGCCAGTGGCTGGTATTTACAGGGGTACTTTGCCTGATGCGCTACGCCGAATTGTTTTGTCAGAGCAACTTCTCCTTTTTAACCGGCGCTTCCAGCCCGGAGCAACTGGTCAGCACTGCGGCTAGTCTGGGCTATCAGGCGCTGGCGTTGACGGACGAGTGCTCGGTGGCTGGCGTGGTTCGGGCACATCGACAAATCAAAGAGCAGCAACTGCCAATCAAATTAATTGTCGGCGCTTTTTTCCAATACCAAAGTACCTTGCAACTGGTGTTGTTATGCCCGGATCGCACGGCCTACGCCGAATTGTGCCGCATTATTACTAAAGCCCGTAGCCGCGCGGTAAAAGGTCAGTATCTGCTGGAATTATGGGATTTAAAAAGTTGCCGCCACTGCCTGGTACTTTGGCTACCCTCCGGTGAAACCGCAACCGACCACCACTGGGGCGAGTGGCTGCAAAAACAGGTTGGCCAACGGCTGTATCTGGCGCAGCAACGCTTACTCAAAGCCGATGATGCTGCCAGCCAACTTTATCTGCAGCAACTTGGCCACAGTTTTAACCTCAAAAGCTGCGCTGTGGGTGCGGTGCTGATGCATGACAGCGCACAATTACCACTACAGCATGTGCTGACCGCTATTCGGCTGGGCACCACCGTTGCAGCAGCTGGTTTAGCGCTGGAAGCCAATGCAGAGCGCAGCTTAAGACCGATTGCCAAGCTGCAACCTTTATTTTCAAAAGCATTGCTGGAACAAAGTGCTGCTATCGCCGATAGCTGCCATTTTAATTTGGACTCACTGCAATATGAGTATCCGGCCGAATTGGTGCCTGAAGGACTAAGCGCCATCCAGTATTTAAAACAATTGGTGGCTGAAGGTTGCCTGCGACGTTTTAAAACCGGGGTGCCGGAGGATATTCAGCAACTAATTACCAAAGAGTTGCAACTCATCGAAGAACTTCATTACGCCTATTTTTTTCTGACCATCGCCGACGTTGTCCGTTTTGCCCAAAGCCAGCAGATTTTGTATCAGGGTCGCGGCTCTGCCGCTAATTCGGTGGTCTGTTATTGCCTGGAAATTACTGCGGTGGATCCTCGGCAAATTTCGGTGTTGTTCGAGCGGTTTATCTCCAGAGAACGTGCTGAGCCGCCAGATATTGACGTCGATTTTGAGCATGAACGGCGCGAAGAAATTATTCAGTACATTTACCAAAAATATGGCCGGCAACGTGCGGCGCTGGCGGCCACTGTGATTAGTTACCGGCTGCGCAGCAGTGTGCGCGATGTGGGTAAAGCGCTCGGTTTTCACCCAACTCAGCTCGAACACTTTTTGCAGCAAATCAACCGCCGGGATCCCCATCAGCCCTGGTATCAGCAGCTGGCTGCAGTCGGCTTCGATTTGCAATCGGCAATGGCGCAGCAATTTATTCAACTGGTGAACCAAATCCGTGGTTTTCCAAGGCATTTGTCGCAGCATGTCGGTGGCTTTGTGATCTCTGCCGGCCCTTTGTACGAACTGGTACCGGTCGAAAATGCGGCAATGGCAGAGCGCACTGTGATCCAATGGGACAAGGACGACTTGGAAACCCTGGGTTTATTAAAAGTCGATATTCTGGCGCTTGGCATGCTCACTGCCCTGCGCAAAACTCTGCAGCTGGTGGCCACTGAGCAGCAGCGGCCGCTGCAACTGGCTGACATCAGCCGGATGGGTGACGATCCGGCGGTGTACCAAATGATCCAGCATGCCAACACAGTGGGGCTATTTCAAATTGAATCGCGGGCGCAAATGAGTATGTTGCCGAGGCTCAAACCAGCCTGCTTTTATGATTTGGTGATCCAGATTGCGATTGTCCGGCCGGGACCCATTCAAGGCGGCATGGTGCATCCGTTTTTACGTCGGCGCAGTGGCCTGGAAGCGATTAGTTATCCTTCGCTCGCTCTAAAGGAAGTTTTGGGTCGCACCATGGGCGTGCCGATTTTTCAGGAGCAGGTGATTAAACTGGCGATGGTCGCCGCCGGTTTTAGTGGCGGCGAAGCGGATCAATTGCGCCGGGCGATGGCCAGCTGGAAAAAAACCGGCGAGCTGACCCAGTTCTGGCCCAAGCTGCAACAAGGCATGCTGGCGCGCGGTTACACCGAAGCCTACGCCAAGCAGATTTTTCAGCAAATTTGTGGATTTGGTGAATATGGTTTTCCGGAATCGCATTCGGCAAGTTTTGCGCTGTTGGCTTATGCCTCGGCATGGCTGAAATATTATTATCCGCTGGAATTTTTTACATGTTTGCTCAATAGCTTACCAATGGGTTTTTACTCGGCATCGCAGCTGGTGCAAGACGCCACCCGCCAGCAGCTGCATATTCTGCCGGTCTGTATCCAACATTCGGCCTGGGATCATCAGATAGAACATTTGCCAGCGTGCCATTCACCCGATGCCAGCCAAACAATGACCAGCGACCGGGCATTACGACTGGGATTTCGGCAAATTAAAGGGCTCAATCAGCAACGTTGCCAGCACATGGTGGCGATGCGGCCCGCTGATGGTTTTACCAACCTCGCGGCATTAAGCCACAGTGGCATGCGCAAGGACGATTTAGCCTTATTGGCCAGCAGCGGTGCTTTGCAACTGTTGAGTGGCCATCGTTATCAAAGCCGCTGGCAGTTACAGGACAGTCTGACCGATTTACCATTATTTGCTAACACGGAACAGGCAGCTGTCGCACAAGCAGCAGCCGCTTATCGCCACAGCAAACAGCTGGAACTGCTTACAGAACCAAAATCTGCGGCTCCATTGCCGCATCAGCACAAAGCCGGGGACCTGCAACTGCTCACCGAAGATCCGGAACCGCCACCGGACTTAGATTCAGCAGCCTTTACCCTGCCAGCACCAGCGCCTATTGATGATTTAATTGAAGATTACGCCAGGCTGGGGTTAAGTCTTCATCAACATCCGATGGCATTGCTGCGCCAGACGGGTTTACCACACAAGGTGAAAACAGCAGCGCAACTTAATAACCTGAATGATAAAACCGCAGTCCAGGTGGCGGGATTGGTGACTGCGCGGCAAAGCCCCGGCACTGCCGGTGGTGTCACTTTTGTAACGCTGGAAGATGAGACCGGCAATGTCAATTTACTGGTGTGGCGCGCCACAGCCATCGCCCAAAAAACACCCTTTTTAACCGCCAGAATTTTATGGGTGCATGGCATGTTACAACGCGAAGGTGAGGTCATTCACGTGATCGCCGGCCAGTTGCAAAGTCTGGATCACCTGCTGCCCCAGCTGCAAAGTGCCAGCCGTAACTTTCATTAGCAGAAGGTTTTCATTAACGGTTGGTGTTTATACCCAAAATCATTGAAGATTCGGGTAGGCGGCAACTGAACGAATCCCCAGGAGCATAGCTGTTCTATGTGACTGGGGTGAGTGAAGGCGGCCAACAACCCCGAATCTTCAAGGATGCAGGGTATATTCACGAAAGGTTTTGACAAAAGAATAGCTGCATACGATTGCAACTGGTCGTGCTTTCGCAACAGACTGGCCATCGCCGCTACACTCCGGCACCAGACACTGTTAAACTCAACCCGACTTTGTGGACAAGGATCTCTATTGTGATGCGCGCTGCCTTCTTCTTACCAAAATCCGCTACCGGCTTATCTGTGACTACAAGTGTAGCGATGTTTTTCTCCGCACCACTGCTGGCCAATAGCGAAGGCAGTTTGCAACAACGCCAATATGCCCATCAGTTTGGTAAGGTCTCGATTGAAGCTTTGCAACAAGCCGACGGTCAGCGCGAATTTAAATTGCAAACCGCCGGTAAACAGAAAACCATCAATGTCGATGCCACGCAGCTGCAGGTTCATAGCAACAATGCATTATTTGATGCCCTGTTTAGCCTCACCCAGCAGGAACGCGCCCAAAACAGCGTCAGCGAAATTACCGACTGGGGCTTTAACGATCAACAACCGGTGCCCTGCCCTTGTTTTGAAACTGGTGCCAAGTGGCATTATGTCTGGACCCGCGATTTATCCTACAGTTTGGATTTAGGCTTGGGTTATCTTGACCCGGAACGCGCCAGCAATTCTTTGTTATTTAAAACCTCCAAAGTCCGGCCAGAACTAATTGCTCGTGGTGTGGCGCCGACCGAAGTCGCGTTGCAGGACACCGGCTCCGGCGGCAGCTGGCCGGTGAGTTCGGACAGGGTGGTTTGGGTGTTAGCCGCCAGTAACTTAACCGCCAAAGCGGCAGCTGAAGGTTCCAGCAGTGATGCGCAACAAGCCTGGTTGGAAAAATGGTACCCCATTGCCAAGCAAACCTTGTTGCAAGACCGCCAGCATATTTTCAGCAACAAACTCGGTTTATACCGCGGTGAAACCTCATTTTTAGACTGGCGCGAGCAAACCTATCCAGGCTGGACCGCGAAAGATACGCTGTATCTGGCTGAATCTTATGCACTTTCGACCAACGTGCTGCATTATGTCGCGCTGGAACGTACTGCAGCTGCCGCGAAAATACTGGAACCGGCGCTGGCCGCACAATTCAGTCAGTGGGCAGCTGCCCTTAAAATTTCCATTAATCAGTCATTCTGGCTGGCCGACCAAGGGTTATATGCCAGTTATATTGGCGAAGAATATAACCCTCTTCCGGTACAACAATTTGATTTACTTGGCCTTTCCTTGGCCATCACCCATCAGGTGGCAAATAGTGCCCAGGCCAGCCAAATTCTGGCCAATTACCCACTGACCCCAGCAGGGCCACCAGTGATCTTCCCGGCACGGCAACAGATCCCGATTTACCATAACCGCGCTATCTGGCCTTTTGTCAGCAGCTATGCGCTGCGCGCGGCCAAACAGCAGCAACATACTGAGCTGTTTCATTTAATTGCCATGTCGCTATTTCAGGGTACCGCTTTTAACCTGTCGAATATGGAGAACCTGGAATGGCTGACCCAACAAGAACATGTCGATGATGGTGAATTATCGGGGCCGGTGATTAATTCCGAGCGTCAACTCTGGTCCGTAGCGGCTTATCATGATTTTGTCGCCAACAGTTTGTTTGGGATTGACATTAACGCCCGCGAGATTCAGATCAACCCCTTTATTCCGGCCTTGACCCAACAAGCGTTGCAACTGGGTAAAGAGCTGAAATTACAGCAATTACCCGTTGCTTCAGGCCGCTTAAATGTCACGCTGAAACTCAATGGCAACGCCAGCCGCGCCCAAAGTTACCGCTTGCAAAAAGCGCTGCTGAACGGCGTTGAAACTGCATTAACCGCTGCACATCAGCTGACGCTGCAAGTGGATGATTTATCCGGTGAGCAAAACGAGCTGGAGCTTGAACTGACTGCGGTTGACATGCCACGCCAAAACCTGACGCTGCAAAAAGCTGCTAATCCGGCCAAGCTCACCGCCACCGAGCAATACACCTTATTTGCACCAAAAGAGCCGCTGCTGAGCCTTACACAAAACAGCAAAGGCCAGACTGAACTGACCTTCGATAGCAACGGCGAAGAAAAAACCCGCTTCACCTTGTATAAAAATGGCAGCAAGGTAACGCTGAAACGGGGAAAAACTGATTACACCGATACCGATCGCAGCAAGGTCAGTCAGTGTTATGCGTTGGTACAGAGTTATCAGAGTAAACCGCACCAGAGCAATTTAACCTCATTGCCAAGCAAAACCCTCTGTACCACGCCGGGCCAACAAATCTTTGTCGCAGGTCAGGGTTTACAAAGCCCGGACCTTGCCGCCAGCAAACATCTGGGCCTGGATGTATATAAAAACTGGGGGTTGCCGGAGCAACAACTGCAGCTGAACTTTACCGCCACGCACACGGGCCCGCACCGCTTGCAACTGCAGTATTTTATCGACAACGGGCCGATTAATACCGGCATTACCGCTGTGGTGAAAACGGCCCAGGTGCAATGTGCTGAGGCAAAACCGCAACAAGGCACGCTGGTGATGCCGCACCTGTCGATTGCCACTGAACAAGGGGTTTCATCGCAGCTGGAATTTCAGGCGACTGTCGGCCAACAGTGCAGCATCACCATCAAAGATGGTTTTAATATGAGTTACCTGCAGCATTTTGAGCTTTATACCGGCGGCAAAGGTGGACGCAGTGGTCCGTTAAATCAGGCGGTGATCCACGCGGTCAGCATAGTTCCGGCCGTGTAATTGCGACATCTGCCAAGGAACGAGTCAGCATAAAATGATAGATACGGCTAAAGCCAACCACAGCGCATATCCTGAGCTGTGGTTGGCCATTCGCCCGCAGGAGATGTTTTGAACCGGTATTTGTTGTTAGCGTTGTTCTCGGCGGTTTGTATGGCGAGTAGCGGTATTATTGCCCGTTATAGCCAATTATCGGCAGCCGAATTAACGTTTTGCCGGTTAGCGGTTGGCGCTTTATGTCTGGGCTTGTTTTTGCTTGCCAGCCGCCAAGGCCAACAGCTTCAACGCCGGCCCGACCGGATTGTGGTCATCAACGGCATTTTGCTGGCCAGTTTTATGCTGGGCTTTTTACAGGCGATCCAAAGCATTAGTCTGGCCAATGCCATTATGCTGGTCTATCTGGCACCTCCGCTGACCGCGGTCGTCGCCCATTTTATTTATGGCGAAAAGCTGACCCTGCTCAGTTTGTTATTTATTGCTTTATCGGTGCTGGGTTTTGCCATGCTGCAGCAATTTAAGCTCGATTTAGCCCTGACGCCAGCGCAATTGCCTGGTTTTGGGTTTGCCTTGTTATCGCTTTTCACCTATGCCGGTTTTTTATTGCTCAACCGCAAACCGCAGCCTGACCAATCCCCTTATCAACGCAGTTTTTATCAGCTATTGATGGGTGCTTGTTGTGTATTGCCGTTTTTAACCGACAGCAGTTTGCCGCCGCTGAAAGAATTGCCGTGGATTTTACTGGCTGGTATTTTCCCCGGCTTTCTGGCGATTGTTGGCGCGGTTGTCGCGCTGCAGCATTTGCCGGTACGGGTGTTCGGCACCTTGGCTTATATCGAACCGGTGACGGTGATCTTGGCTGGTTGGTGGTTATTTCAGGAAGTGTTAGTGCCGGTGCAGCTGGCTGGCGTGCTGCTGATTGTAGCTTGTGGTGTGGCGCAAGCAGCCCTTGCCCGCCCCTCACCTTCAACCGCCAATGCTACCAGTTGCCAGACCGGCTAAGCCTTTGCATACTGTAGCGAGTATTTCAAAGACGGGCCGACCGATGGCGCGAGCAAACTTATGGTGCCCAAACCTCTTGCGCATCAGCAGCCTACTGTTTTGTTCACAGTTGTTTTGTGCACCGCTGTTTTATGCACAGGCAGCGCCGGTGGTGCTGAAAATGGGCGTCCACAATTTTCCGCCGGATATCGTAGTCAATGCTGATGGCAGTTGCGGCGGGCCTGGTCTTGAACTCAGCCGGGATATTTTCGAAGCGGCTGGCATGCAGGTGGAACCCCGCTGCATTACGCCAGCCCGGATGTACTTGTTGCTCGACAGCGGCGACATCGATTTTTCCATCAATATCAAAAGCACCCTAAAACTATCGCGCCAGCATCTGCCGGTCGAGCCGCCTTATTCAAAACTGCAGTTAGTGCTTTACAGTCACAACCACAGCAGCGATGCACCGCGTGATGATAGTGTGGCGGCGATCCGCGCTTTTGACTATCAGGGGCAACGGCAGCAGTTACTGCAGCGGGGCTATATCTTTGTCGACTTGCCCGATAGCGTCAGCGCCAGCCAGTTTTTTCTACACCAGCGCAGTCAACATTTGATCACTTATGATGGCCCCTTTCGCAGCTTTCTCAGTAAATCGCAGCCCGAATTGCTCAAAGAGTTACAGCGCAAGCCCATCACCAGTATCGATACTTTTTATATTGTATCAGCGCAATCAAAACATCAGGCCGCGATGCAGCAGGCAATTACCCAATTTGCCCAAAAACACCGTTGTCTGTATTTAGCCCGCAGCCTGCCACAACCATGAATTACCTGGCGCACTTATTTTTTGCCGTGGTGTGGATATCAAAAGTCTACCCGAGGCTGTGCAACTAGGGCTGCGCCAACACCGGGCGGTCGATGTTTTTACCGATCACAGTGCAGAAGTGCTGGCCGCCAAACAATACTTTTCAGCAGAGCGCCGCCGTTTTTCTGGTATCGCCATCGATATGTTGTTTGACCATTTTTTGATCCGGCATTGGTCGACCTTTCATCCACAACCTTTTGATTTATATACCAAGCAGCTGTATCAAAAACTTCAGACCGACCTGCCGCAGATGCCCGCTTCGATGCAGCCAACGGTGAGCGCCATTATTCGTCAGGATTGGTTTTTAAGTTATACCGACATCAACCAATTAGGCTTGGCACTGGATCGGGTGGCGCAGCGCATCCGTTTTGCCAATCAATTTGCCGGTTCTATAGAGGATATCCAGGCGCATTACGTTGAGCTTGAGCAGTTGTTTTTGCAGTTTTTCCCGCGATTACAACAGCATGTGCAGCAACAGCGCTGGTTAACCGCAGAAAATCCTGCCCGATAACGCAGAAGCTTGCTAAACTAGCGCCTTTGATTTTTCACGACGGGAGCTTTTTTATGAGTCAATTTCCGGATGATGGCAACGGTGATATGTTGCAAGCAATGGCCGATGCCGGCCTCGATTTAACTCAAAGTCTGGCGCTGGATTTTTATCTGGTGTTTCCAAACCGCGACAAAGCCGAAATGGCATTAAACGCGCTGACAGCCTTAGACCAACCTGGTGAAGTAGAACTGAATTTTAACGATCTGGAGCAGTGGGAGCTGATTGTCAGCCTGACCATGGTGCCAGAGCACGCTACGGTAACCGCCAAAGAAGCTGAACTGGATAAGTTTGCTAAGAAATTTGGTGGTCATAACGATGGTTGGGGCGTGATGCAAAATCAGGACGGCGACGACGAGTTTGCCGACGAGCACGACCATGATTGTGATGACCATTGCGGGCATCACCATTAATCCTCACCGTAAAATGAACAAGGCAGCTGAATGAGCTGCCTTTTTTTCACGTATTGATCAGTTAATTCCCGAACAACAATTGCCAGAAACTGGGGCTACGTTCTTTATGATATTGTTTTTTAAGGATATCAACCTGTTGCAGCTGTTGTTTGGCTTGTTCATGGTTGTTCGCTACCAGACTAGCTTGTACCAAATCCAGTTGCAACTGCACTTCTGTTAGTCCTTGTTGAAATTTGACCTGTTTTTCCGGTGAAAATTGCACTAACTGCACCGAGGCAACCAGTTGTTGTAATTCGCTGATCTGCTGCTGCATCTGCGGTACATCAGCGGCTGTCATCGCTTTTTTATAGGCAAAAGCCATCGCTTTCATGGTGGCTTCAACATCAGTGCTGGCTATCACCGTTGGCACCGGCTCTTCAGCATAAGTCTTACCAGAAAACTGCACTGCGCCGCACAGCAGCAATAAAATCAGACTTAGATCCTTCAACAACGTCATATTTGCACCAATACCTTTGAAAAGGCGCATAGTCTAACATAATTGGCGCAAGGTCCGGCCAGGCAGTTGCGCCAGCGCAGGCCATTGGCTAGACTACGGCGGTTTTCTCATTCTATTTCTTCAGACAATTTTCAGCATATAGCGAGACTGCAGCCATGGGCGCACAATGGAAAAATAAACACAAAAGCGATACCGCCGCCGCCAAAGGTAAGATTTTTACCAAGCTGGCTAAAGAAATTATGGTTGCCGCCAAAAATGGCGCTGATCCGTCGATGAACTCGAAATTACGGCTGGCGATTGAAACAGCGCGTAAAGCATCGATGCCAAAAGACACGCTGGAACGCGCGATTAAAAAAGGTGCCGGTTTACTGGACGGCCCGGTCAACTATGAGCACGTGGTTTATGAAGGTTTTGCGCCGCATCAGGTGCCGGTAATTGTTGAATGTCTGACCGACAATAAAAACCGTTCAGCGCAAAGTATCCGCGTGTTATTCCGCAAAGGTCAATTAGGTAGTTCAGGCGCAGTGTCCTGGGATTTTGACTATTTAGGTGCCATTGAAGCCACTGCTTTAACCAAAGATGCCGACGTTGAAGTTGCCGCCATTGAAGCCGGAGCCCAGGATTTTGAGCAGGACGAAGAAGGTGGCGTGGTGTTTTACACTGAACCAACTGATTTGGATTTAGTGCAAAAAGCCTTACCTGAGTTTGGTTTTAGCGTCAGTTCTGCCCGACTGATTTATAAGCCGAAAAACCCGGTAACGCTGGACGATGCCGCCCGCGCAGAAGTCGAAGCGTTTTTAGATGCGATTGACGGTGATGACGACGTGCAACATGTATACGTCGGACTAGCTGGCTAATCACAGCTTTCCAGCAATACCGATCCAAGGCAGCTACGGCTGCCTTCATTTTTTTCCTGCTCAGGAGATGTGACTGATGTGGACTATTGCCGTTGCGTCGGCCAATCCGGCGAAAATTAATGCCGTGCGTCAGTGTTTTAGTGACACTTTCCCTGACCAGGCCATTCAGGTCACAGGTTACGCTGTCCCTTCAGGCGTGGCGGCGCAGCCGATGTGTAGTAATGAAACACTGCAAGGCGCAAAAAATCGCATCGAAGCGCTAAAGCAACAGCAACAAGCCGATGTTTACGTCAGTATTGAAGCGGGTTTAGACGGTGCTTTTACCTTTGCCTGGATGTTGATTGAACATCATGGCCAACAAGGGATGGCGCGCTCGGCCAGTCTGATGTTGCCGCCAGCAGCGCTGGATTTAATCAAGCAAGGGCTGGAACTTGGGGATGTGATGGATCAGCTGTTTGGCACCGACAATATCAAGCAAGCCGGTGGCGCTATTGGGTTGTTAACCCACAACCGGCTGAGCCGGTCGTCGGTGTATCAACAAGCCTTGTTGCTGGCGTTAATTCCAATGCTCAATCCACAGTGGTTTTAAGCCTTTTGATGTTTGCAGTTCCTGCAGGCAGTTAGACCGGCTCCGCCAATAACCCCAATTCCGCAGGCACAAAAGGCCGGCCTTTGGCGTTCAGCGCGGTGCCAATCACCAGCGCTTGTAGCATCACAGCGCCATCGGGTTGGCGAATGACTTGCTGGCGAAAGCCAAATCTGAGTTTGGAAATAGCTTCAAAAGCGACCGTCACTTCAAATTTATCGCCACTGGTCAGCGAGTTTTTGTAGTCCATCTCGCTGCGCACCACCACCAGATTCACTTTATCACGCGCCAAAGCGGTAAAATCGACACCACGGCTGTGTAAAAATTCGTGGCGGGCGTGTTCTAAGTAATTAAAATACACTGCGTTGTTCACGATGCCCTGCATGTCACATTCATAATCACGCACTTTAAATTCCACACTAAACAATGTTTGATCCCTCGCTTGGCTTGTTGACGACACTACTTTGTTGTATTTATTGCTCTGAATTGGCCAATAACGTTTCCAGCGTATGCTGCTTAATGCCATAAAAAGCTTTTAACGCAGCTATTTGCTGCAACACTGCACTGTTATCACCGGCTTTTTTTCGTTTTTGCGCCAGGATCATTTTGTTTTTGCTGGTGTGTTCCAGCGAAATAAATTCAAACACCTGGGTGTCGTAGCCGTGGGCTTCCAGCAACAAAGCGCGCAGGCCATCGGTCAGCATTTCTGCTTCCTGCCCTAAATGAATGCCGTGGATTAACAGCGGCGACAACACGGCCGGGCTTTGTAGTTGCGGGCGGAGCTCTTTGTGGCAACAAGGCGAACACATAATAATCTCGGCGCCGGTGCGAATACCCATGTCGATGGCGTAATCGGTGGCGATATCACAGGCGTGCAGCGCAATCATCACATTGATGCCACGGGTTTTAAAATGTTTGACATCCCCCTGTTCAAACTGCAAGCCGCTGAGCTGTAATCTTGTCGCCGCTTCGTTGCATAAATCAACCAGCGGCTGGCGCAGTTCTACCCCTGTGACTTTAGCCGAAAGCCCCAGCGTGCTGGTCAGATAATCAAAAACTGCGAAGGTCAGATAGGCTTTACCCGAACCAAAATCTGCCACATGCAGCTGTTGCGATTGCGATTGCGATTGCGATTGGGGCTGCATAAGTCCGGTTTGCTGAATAGCTTTAGCCAGAACTTCAATAAATTTATTGATTTGCTTCCATTTTTTGGACATCGCCGGAATGATGTCGCCTTTAGCGTCGGTAATGCCCAGCGCCTGTAAATAAGGTCGGCTTTGTTCAACATAACGTTGTTTGGCTTTGTTATGCGTCAAATCGACCGAGGTTTCCACAGTAGCTACCGCCGTTTTCACCGGATGTTTACTCAGCAGAACTTTGCCTTTTTTACTGAAGCTTAGCTGCAGTTCATGGCTGGATGTTTGTAAATGGGCGCTGAAAAACTGCTGGCCAAGCTGCTGTTTTAACAGCGATAACGCTTCAGGGAATAAATAGTTATGGGTTTGATCAAAGGTGCGGTTTTGGCTTAAAAACAACAGCTGCAACTCATTTTTGAGCAGCACCGGCCGGATCACCAAACGCTGCAATTCCGGATCATCCCCCTGATACTTTGATAATACCAACCGCACCAATTGCCCGTTTTGAAAAGCATCCGTCAGCAGTTGCAAGAATTGCAAAAGCTTCGGATCAGCTTCGGTGTTAATTTGAACGTCAGTTTGAACGTTGCTTTGAACGTTGCTTTGAACGTCAGTTTGAGAAGTTGGTATCGCAGCAGTCATCGGCAGTCTCGGGGCATCGAACTTAGAAAAAGTGCCGCATTATAACAAAGACTTTCACCTATTTGGGCTTCACGCTAATCACCCGCGCCGCCGAAGGCAATTGCAGCCAGTACGCCGGTTGGTTGACCGGTGTTTTTTCCGGCAAAATCGGATTCACCAGATTAAACACCAAGGAGTCATTAAATTGGCTCAACGGGAACACATGGCGGGTCACCGGATGTTGTTGCATAAACTGCTGCAGTTTCCCTGACAATGCCAGTTCCGATAATCCCCGTTCCAGCCTGGCAGCCAATGCCAGATTGTCTTTTTTGACAAAGAAATACATGGCATAGGGGTACTTTAATAAAATGCCGGTATCAAAATACAGATCCGGATAATATTTGCTGAACTGCTTCACTTCGGCAGGGCCTTCAAAAATGCTGCGCGGGAAATAGTCACAACGTTTTTTACTGAGCATTTGCAGCATTTGGTCATAACCGTCAACACGCAGCACTTTTAACCCGGCATATTCCAAAATGGTCGAATCCGGCCAGATGTGGCCCTGACAGGCAGTGAGGTTTTTCAGTTGTGACAAACTATCGAGCTGACTAAAGGCCACGGCATCGGCTTTACGGATCATCAAGCCGCGCCAGCCAAGGCCGCCGGCCAGCAACGGCACCCGAATGGGTAGCAAATCTTGCTCTACTTTTAAATCGGTGCCAAAACGATGTAAATCGATGAAATTACCTTTCATCAACAGGTAGTGCATATCGCCTTGCGCAGGCGGTTTTAATTCACGAATTTCGGCTTTGCCAAACTCGGCTTCGGTGTTTTTCAGGACTAACGCCAGCAAATCCTGATAATAAGCATGGCTGGCTTCCTGCACCGATTGCTGACCGAGCGTATGAATATACTGCACCTGATCTGCCGCCAGCGTTTTGCAGCTTAAAGCCGCAATCAGGATCAACAGCAGCCAACGCACTACATCCGTTCTTGTTAATCGATTCATTGTGTTAAATCGCAGCACTGTGCAAAAACCACATCCACCGTCTCATTAATTCAGCATAGAGGAAATAGTGGCGCCGGGCTAGCTCAGCGATTGGCTAAAAACTTGCCTGCTGGCGACGGCTCATCTGCCAGGTTGCAGCATGGTTTTAATCCTGTGCCGGAATATCCAGCAACTCACGGCGGATAATCCATTGCTCATCCGGCGGCAATAACCGACTTAAATCAAAATCGGCCAGGTTCGCTGGGGTCAGGACTTCAATTTGTGGTGATACCCGTTTGGGCACCTTTTCGCGTTGTAAACTGCGCACCGCTAAATCCACCGCAATCCGCGCCTGCAGTACCGGTGAATCGGTCACAGCTGCCGCAAGCTGCTGCATTTGCAACATTTCAATCACTGCCGGATTGGCGTAATAAGCCACGATCGGGCTTTGGCTGACCGGATTCCGAAGCTGAAATTGCGCCACCGCTTTGGCGGCAACAGCATTGGCCAGCACAAAATCCACGGCGTGGTGATCCTGATAAAACTGCCGCGTTAATCCGGCTTGATGAAAGGCGTCAGGAGGGCCGTAACCGGCATTTAATAAAGTAATATTGCCGTTTTGGATCAGGCTTTGCACGCCAAGGTCGGCATCACGCACCCAGGCCGCACCTTTGGGGCCAGGGAACCAGCCGAGCCGGATGGGTTTTGTTGATTGCTGCAAAATATAACGCAGCGCGGTGGCTGACATATCGGTAAACGACACCACCGAATGGCTGGTAACGTTATCGCCATCAATACCATTGATTAAATCAATCACCGGAATACCGGCTTGTACCAGCTGTTGCAGCTCGGGACTAAGACCATCGGCAGCAATGGCGGCGATAATATAGGCATCAGCTTTTTTCTGCCGGCACTGCTGTAATTGCGCGCGTTGTTTGTCGGGTTGATCATAACCGCCGGCTTCATAAATGCCGAGCATCACCCCCAAACGGCTGGCTTCCTCGGACAGCCCCCAGGCCACGCCCCACCAATAATGATCTTTACCGTGCGGCAATAAAGCGCAAATCCGCCAGATTTTGTTGGCTTTCGCCAGTGGCTGATATGGCTGCGTCACCCCATCGGCCTGCACTGTCACCGGAAACCAGTTGTCGCTGGACGCCATGAACGGCCACCATACCAACAGCACTGCAATCAATTTGCCCATAACACCTTCCTTTTCGTTGCGAGTAGTTGCGAGTGGTTGCGAGTAGTTGCGAGTTATTGCGAATTGCGGCGAAGTCCCTGCACCGACTATAGTCAATAGAATCAGCGCCGACAATTCACTTGGCAGCAACCTGGCCAGGTATTAGCATACGCAGCAACAACCCAAGGCTGTCACAGGATTTTTTTAATGCACTTCACCAGGATTTTTCAACTACTGCGGTTGGTCGCACTGGCATTGGTACTCTGTAGTTGCAGCAGTATCAGCCAGCAGGAATGCGAGATTGGCGACTGGTACAGTATTGGCGTCAACGACGGTAAAGCCGGTGCGGACAGCAAACAATATCGCAAATATCAAAAGGAATGCGCCAGCCACGGTATTCAAGCTGACTATCCACGTTATCAGCAGGGGTACGAGCAAGGTCTGGTGTTCTATTGTGACTTTGCCCACGGCGAAGCGCACGGTCGCTCCGGAGCTTCCTACAACACCGCTTGCAGTGGCAGGTTAGAGCAGCAGTTCCGGCAAGGGTATGAGCGCGGTCATCGTTGGTATCAGGTAAAAGCGGCGGTGGATAATCTGCAGTTCGAACTGGAACAACGTTTTCGGCAGATCCAGCAAAACCGCGAATTGATATATAACAACAACCAACGGCTGGTGCGGGAACAAAACCCGGACGTCCGGGCGCAATTGTTATATCGCAATGACCATTTAGGCGCCGAGCTTGATCAGCTCAATACCGAAGTTGGTCGCTTACAGGTGCAGCTGTATCAGGCGGAACATGCGTATTCGCAAGTGGAACAACAACAGCGGCAACGCTAAGTACCGGCGCACTACCGCTAACGCGGTGAGTGACGCCCTACGCTGGCAGATCAATCTCATATCAGTCATCACAAACAGTAGGGCGTGACTCAGCCGAAGGCTAGTCCGCCGGAGCGGTACATGTCGCCCTCTTTTAAATTTTCCGGCCAACCGGCTAATTGCCGATTACTGCGAAACGCACGTTTTTCACCGCTCAATGGGTCAATAAAGCTCAGCTCAGCCGCCAATAATTGCAACGGCTGGCTAAAATCGAGCGCTGTTTTTGGCTGCAACTGCGGGTAATATTTGTCATGTAACAACGGCATGCCAAGCCCCAGCATGTGCACGCGTAGCTGATGGGTTTTGCCGGTGTGTGGCGTCAGCTTAAACAAGCCCAAATCACCCTGCCGTTGCAACAATTCGATGCTCGATCGGGCATTCACTTCACCTTCCACCTGCTGCATTAAAAACCGCGGCTGAGATTTTTCCAGCCGGTTCTGCACTTGCCATTGCTGTCCAGGTTCGGCCGGAATATGCTCGGCAATATGCGCCACTGCCAGATAACTTTTTTCAATCTGACCGCTGGCGAATAGTTGATAATAATCAGCGCGGCTTGGCACTTGTTTGCTAAACAGCACCAGCCCGGCGGTTTCCCGATCCAGCCGGTGCACCGCCACTAAATCAGGCGCATGGTACTTTTGTCGTAACCGCTCCAACAAACATTCGTTGATATATTCACCACCCGGGATCACCGGTAGAAAATGCGGCTTGCAGGCAATCAGCAGATGTTCGTCCTGATACACCAATTCTTCACTAAACGGAATGTGCGGCTCGGCGCTGACTTCCCGAAAATAACACAACCTTCGACTCGGGCTAAACGGCGTGTCCGGTGTGACTTTGTCGCCGTCAAACCAAAACACCTTGCCGTCCTGCAATCGCTCTAACCAGATTGCTGAGTCAATCCGCGGAAACTGCCAGCATAAAAATTCATACAAATTGGCCCAGCCCTGATTGTTGGCTGGCAAGGTAATTTCAGAAGGACGATTGGCAATGGCCATGACGATAACCGGACTTTTACAACAGGCTTGAATGGCGCGCAGCATAGCATAGGCGGCATGATGGCAGCCATGCTGGCTAGCCGTCATCCTGGAAGATTCGGGGTTGTTGGCCGCCTTCAGTTTATTGCAGTGGGGTACTTTGCGCTATAACCACTTGATTACGACCATTGTTTTTTGCCAGATATAAAGCCTGATCGGCTTTTTCAATCAACACCATGCTGGTTTCATGCGCTTGCGGCACCAGCACGGCAATACCAATACTGACCGTCAACCGGCCAAGTGGTGAGGTTTGATGAGCGATATTGAGTGAGGCAAAAGCCAGTCGTAACAGGTCAGCTTGTTGTTTCAGATAATTGGCATCGGCCAGCGGCACCACCAACGCAAATTCTTCACCGCCATAACGCGCCGCTAAATCGGTGGTGCGTCTGGCACCAAGCCGCAATAACTGGCCGACCTGGCGCAAGGCTTCGTCGCCCTGCAAATGGCCATAACAGTCGTTGTAATTTTTAAACCAGTCCACATCCAGCATCATCAGTCCCAGCGGCTGCTGTAAGCGACTGGCTCTTTGCCATTCGGCCTGCAGATATTCATCAAAACGCCGCCGGTTAGCGAGCTGGGTTAAACCGTCGGTAACACTCAGTTGTGCCAATTGCCGGTTGGCTTCCGACAACTGCCGCGTGCGCTCCTGCACGCGCTGCTCTAATTTGCGATTGCTGCTGAGTAAATCTGAAGTCCATAATTTACGAAGCTTACGCTGCTCACACAATAACGCCTGAATAATCAGTACCACTGCTGCCAGAAAACCACAAAACAGCTGCATGGCAGTGGCGGTTTCGGCGGCATGCCCGGTGATAAAAGGTCCATAACCCATGGTGGTACCGACCCACACCAGCAAAAATGTCAGACCTTGAAAAATAAAGATAAAACTCTGATTGGCGGTGAGCGCCACAAACAGCAGCGGCATCAGCAATAAGGCGGGTTGCTGGAAACCCGGTGGCAACCAAATCTGGCCAGGGCCAAATAAAAAAAACGCCAGCAACAGCAGACAAAATACCGCCTGATACTTCCAGCGCACTTTATCCAGCATTCGCCGCCAGCCCGGTTGTAAAAAACAACTGATCAATAAGGGTGTGCCAATTAAGGCCCCGACCATATTGCTGACACTCCAGTTGGCGATACCGGTGACATAGTGCTCCACCCACGACAGACCTAACAGCCAATACACGCCGATCCCAAACACTGAGGCTACTGCGCCACAAATCGCGGTCGCCGGTAAAAACCGTTTCAGCACCCACAGCAAATCGCCAAAGGATTGTTGTAACGAGCTGACCCGACCACAAAAATACAACGCCAGCATCGCCGACAGGGTGTTACCGCTGGCGGTTGCCAGCATGATCAATAAGCTTTGCGTCATCGAAAAAGGCTGACCGAGGCTGAAAAAATAAATCAGGAGCACCGCCAGCGACGCGGCAAAGATAGCAGGCCAAATGCGCTTACCACAGAGCAAAAACGCCGCCAGCGCAACGCCGGTTGATGGCCAGACGGTGATGGTTTCGAAGATAAACATGGTGATGAGCGCAAGGCCCAGATACAAACAAAACATCAACAACAACAGTACAGACAGCGGCTGACGTTTCGGTTTTTCCAAAAAGCCGATCCGCATCTTTTTCGTTCGCTGTCGTGGCACTTCCGACTCAGTCAACGCAACTATCCCAGTTTAATTTTAACCCTCTTGGTCTAAGCATTACTGGTTTCGCCACACAGTCAAATAAATAACCAAAATGGCCGGCGTTGTGGCGCCGGCCTTTGGTTTTTTGTTGTTGTCACGCTGGTTGTTAGCGTCTGCTAAGTGACTCGATTTATTTCGTCCGGTACATCTCAAACCAGGCCAACATCGTTTCCACTTTGGCAATCATCCGACTGGGTTTATTGGAAATGCCATGCGGCGCACCCGGCACCCGCACTAATACAGTATCGACTTTGCGCAGTTTTAATGCTTGATAAAACTGTTCTGATTCGCTAATCGGCGTGCGGCGGTCTTCTTCACCTGTCATCAGCAGAGTCGGTGTTTTGACGTTGCCAGCCAGCGACAATGGCGAGCGTTTCCAATAATGCTCAACGTTTTCCCAAGGCACCCCAGGGAACTGGTGATAAGTTTGATACAGGTAACTATCGCCGGTCAGCACTTTACTGAGCCAGTTGATAATTGGCTTAATCACCGCTGCGGCTTTATAGCGGTCGGTCAAGCCAACCGCATAAGACGTGGCAATACCTCCGGCGGAACCACCGGCGATAAACAGGTTATTTTCATCGACAAACCCCAGTTTAATCATGGCATTGACGCCAGAATCGTGGTCGGCATAATCTTCTTCTGAGCTGTATTTGCCGTTCAGCAGCATGGCAAATCGTTCACCATAGCTGGTGCTACCGCGGTGGTTATCATAAAACACCACATAACCAGCGGCGGCATAACGCTGCATTTCAGCACTGAAATGCGGACCGTACGCCAGATGCGGGCCACCGTGAATTTCCAGAATAAGCGGATATTTTTTCGCCGGATCAAAATCCGGTGGGGTTAAATACCAGCCTTGCATTGGTTCCTTATCAAACGATGACTGATAGTTAATTTCCTGAACTTGCGCCAGTTTTTTATGCGCTAATAAATCTTCATTCAGTGCCGTTAATACCCGGCTTTTGCCCTGGCTAATCACTGCAATATCGGCCGGACGTTGGCTGGTGCCGTGGGTATAACTGATGACGCCGTTGCTTAAATGATAATCGCCACTTAAATAAGGTTGCGGTAAAGCAGTGCCGGAAAGGCTGGCCGTCAGCTCTTTATGCTGGCCTTTTAAGTTCATTTGCGCCAGTTTGCGCAGGCCACGTTCGTCATACTGCACCACCAGCTCGGAATTATTTAGCCACTGTGGCGAAACTAGATCTAAATCCAGCTCTTTCGCCACATCGGCAATAGCGCCGCTTTTCAGATCCAGTACTTTGAGCTTGCCATTGGTAAAAGGCACCTTGGCATTATTGCCCCAGATAAACGCCAACTTACTGCCATCAGGGGAAAACTGCGCCGATTCTTCTTGCCCGGCAAGTGTCGTCAACGCATTCAAAGCGCCAGTTTGCAAATTCAGCTGATACAGGTTTTTATCCCGTGGTTGATATTCCCATTCTGGATCCAGATTGGCGGAAAATACCAAACCTTTGCCATCCGGGGTGAACGTTAAGTCAGCACCATGATGGCGCTCGCCTTGGGTGAGCTGACGCTCTTTACCACCCATCGCTGGTAACACAAAAATTTGCCGGAATTCGGGTTTCAAAAAGCCCTGACCGTCGGCTTGATATTGCGCGCGGTCGATCACTACGACCGGCTCCGCCCATTTGGCGCCGTTTGGTTTTTTCGGCATTTTGGTCAGCTGTGCAAGTTTGGCACCGGCTGCCGGAACGCTCATACTAAAGGCAAGCTGTTCACCATCCGGTGACCAGGTGAGATTGGCCGGGCTTTTTGGCAAGGCACTTAATAGCGCCGTGCGATTTTCCGAGAGCCAATGCAAATGAATTTGTCTTGAACCTGAACGGTCAGAAATAAAGGCAATTTTGCTGCCATCTGGCGACCAGCTTGGCTGACTGTAATTATATTGGTCGACAAATAACGGCGTCTGCTGACCGGATTTAACGTCAACTAGCCATAAAGTGCTATGAGTACCGTCGGTCATAATGTCGTTGCTATTACGCACATAAACCACCGATTTACCATCAGGTGACACTTGCGGTTCACTGGCATATTCCAGTGCAAAAATGTCTTCGGCGTTAAAGTAGTTCGCAGCTGTATTGCCACTTAGCGCTGTGCCCGCAGTATTTGCCTGCAGTGCAAGCGGTAACTGGCTACAGAATAAGACGGCAGCCAGCTGGCATAAACGCCGGGAGTGAAAAGTTGGTTTCATCAAAAGCCCTTCAGTGATTTCTTATTTTTAGCATGCTAAACAAGCTACAGCGCTGATGGCAACAACACAATTTTGTCGCGACCAATAACCCTGATTTAACGGCACGCAGCAGGCAGAAAAGGTCCAATAAGCTTTTGGTAAGTTAAATGTCGTTTATTCATCAGTCACTGTTACTGGTCGTCGATTATCGCTGTGGTTAGGCTCAATGGTATCAATTTTCCGCATAACGGGTATTTCCACTATGCACCACCAATCGAGCACGACAGGCCGCAACCAGCGGCTGGCCACACTTTTTATATGGTTATTCGGCATTGCTTTAAACGGCTGTGGCGGCTCAGACAATGCCGATATAGCCGTTAATCCGCCGCCAGTGCAAACCGTACCGCAAAATCCGCCGCCTGCTCCGCCACCGCCGTCAATGCCACCGGCAAATCTTGCTGTGCCAGACAATCGCACCGTCAGTGAATTCCGGGTCGTGCTGCTGGGCAATAGTCATGTGGCTTACAATAATTTAGCCGGACTGTTAAAACATCTGCTGCAAACCGGCCGGCCGCAAGCCAGAGTACATACGCAGACGGCTGGTGGTGCCGGTTATCTGGACGAACGGCTCAACGACAAAGTCACGTTGCCGTTGTTGACGCAACAAAGCTGGAGCCATGTGATCCTGCAAGGTCAGAAATACTCGACCAGCGGACTTTATTATTATCCCATCGATGCCGCGTTGTATTGGGTCGCATTGGCAAAATCACAGCAGGCTACTCCGATCCTGTTCCCCGAGCATGCGACCAGCGGTCATAAAACCGAAGGAGCCAGAGTGTATCAGTTACATCAGAGCATAATGCAGCGCGAAGCCGCTTGTCTGGCTCCGGTGCCACAAGCCTGGGAAAGCAGCCTGGCGCAGTGGGTCGATATTCCGCTGCATATGAATGACGGAAACCATGCGAATCAGGCAGGTTCGGTGCTCACTGCGATGCTGTTTTATCAGGTGATTACCGGTAATCCGGCCGATCAATTGCCATACATCGCTGATCTTGGGCTACCGGCGTCGGTACAACAACGTTTAGCCCAGCAAGCTTCAGCCAGCCTGCAACAATATCCGGCCTGCCCGTTTTAACTGGCCACCGACTTTCCCTCCATTCACGCCACAGGCAGTCAGCACAGTCGCTTTTCAGCAAAAGCGCTGCGCTGACTCGCCGGATCACAACCTCATCTGACCAGCATGATTTCGCTGCTATCGTTGCAGTTTCCGGTGAATACGATAGTGACAATCAATGCGATATGTCATTGATTAAATTTGATTTAACCTAAAACTCAACAACAAACTGCAGCCCAGGCAGCCAGTTCAACACCAGCCCCAGCCAATCCTCAGACTCATTCCTGCTCCCCATTTCGAAAATTGCCCCTTTACAACTGCTGAATTTTTAATCTAGGATGGTCTCCACCTTAAATGGTATACAATATATTACATACAATATAATAAGGAATGTAGAGTGAAACACAGTCACCAAATCAACAGCTTACGTTTGTCCCTACTGGCAACTGCGCTGACCGTTGCGCTGCACTCAGCGCCGGTATTGGCACAAGACAATACTTCAGGCCTGCTGCGCGGTGTGGTCAGCTCCACCAGCGGCCAACAACTTTCCAACGTCACCATCACCGTCAAACATCTGGAACAAGGCTTTAGCCGTTCGGTGCAAACCAACAGCAAAGGTGAATACGTGTTGCGTGGTTTACCGGTTGGCCGCTATCAGGTGCTGGCCAGTCGCAACGGACAAGCGCCAGTAGAATTACAGCAGCTGCAAATCAGCCTCGGTCAGTCGCAGGTGTTTACCCCGGTATTGCCGGACAGCGGCGATATCGAACGGATTGGCGTAACTGCGGCAGCAATGCGGCAAATCGATACCGGCGATTCCACCGCAGGCTTAACTTTTGATGCTGACACGCTGGATTTAATGCCGGTGAATACCGGTTTTGAAAACGTCGCTTTATTGACCCCTGGCGTCGCCAGAAGCGCGCAGTTTGATGCGTCCAGCTTTGGTGGCGCTTCTGCCGCTGAAAACGGCTATTTCTTAAACGGCATGAATATCAGTGCGCTGCGCACCGGTATCGGTTCGATCAATTTGCCGTGGGAAGCAATCGCTCAGACCCAGGTTAAAACCGGCGGTATTTCCGCTGAATATGACCGTTTTATCGGGGGTGTGGTCAACGCAGTGTCGCAATCGGGCACCAATGAATTCCGTTATGGCGGTGAAGTGCGGCTGGATCCATCGGCGTTTTACAGCAGCCAAAATAGCGTTTACAACCCCAATGGCAGCCTGTCGATCAACAATCAGGATGCTGACGAAAACTTCCGTGAAGCCAACGTCTGGCTCAGCGGCCCGATTTTAGAAGATAAGGCGTTTTTCTATGCGCTGCTCAATCCAAGACGGTACAACTCTGAGTATGCCAACTCAGCTGCTACGGCTTTTACTGAGTATGAGAAAAAAGAAGACCGCTGGTTCGTCAATCTGGATTGGTATATCACCGAAGATCACACGCTTACAGTAACCGCTTTGGATAATAGTGCTGAAGAAAGTTGGCAGAGCTACAAATGGAACTCTGAAAAAGGCACTGGCGACCATACCGGCACCACTTTAGGCACGGCCGGCGGCAATATGTATTCAGCACGCTATCAGGGCTTTTTAACCGATGATTTATCGGTTTCCGCGACCATCGGCCGGGTAGAAGACCAACGTGATACAGTACCAACCAATGCCTTACCTGGCGTCTGGGATCACGTCAATCTGAACGGCCAGCGCATCGGCGACTGGACCACCAGCAACCTGATCAGCGAGACCTATCAGCGGGATCAGGCGCGTGTTGATTTAACCTGGCAGCTGGACTCTCACACCCTGCAATTTGGGGTCGACAGCGAAAAACTGAGCGTCGATTACCTGGAATATCAAAATGGGGTGGACTCGGCCCGTGGTTGGTGGGAATACCGGACTTATACCGCCATCCCGCGGATTAATCTGCCAGGCGGTACCTATATTCGCCAACGGCAACGCGATACCGGCGGCGAGACAGAAGTAAATTCAGAAGCTGTTTATTTGCAAGACAGCTGGCAAATGACCGACTCGTTGGTACTGAATGCCGGCATTCGTTACAGCAATTTTGAAAATACCGCGACCACCGGCGAAACCTATGCTGAGCTCAAAAGCCAGCTGGCACCTCGCTTACAGCTGATTTGGGATCCTACCGGCAATGGTGACAAAAAAGTGTTTGCCACTGTTGGCCGTTATTTCCAGCCAATTGCCGCCAACATGAACATCAAACAAGCCAGTGGTCAAAAAGATCTGCATTTTTATTACAAGCCAGGCCAACTGGCCGCCAATGGCAGTCCGGTACTTAAACCTGACGGCTCGCCGGATATTGGCGCTTTGGTTGCGACTAACACAGTGCAAAGTGGCGCCGTCGATGTGGAACGGATTGCCTCTGATAACTTAGGCCCAATGTACTCAGACGAATGGACTTTAGGTTACGAGCAGGAACTTGGTGACCAACTCAAAGGTGGTGTGCGTTTTGTCTATCGTGATTTAAAACAATCGATTGAAGACTCGGACTTAGGCCCGGTGGTGGCACAGTGGCTCGCAACGAACAAAGTGCAGAACAAGGTCAATGAAAGTTACTTCTACACCCTGATTAACCCAGGCAAAGACGTTAACTTTTTCTACGATTTTGATTTGGATGGCAAAAAAGAGCATGTGCAGTTAAGCGCTGCCGATCTGGCGTTACCGGATCCAAAACGCCGTTATCTGGCATGGGAATTTACTCTGGAAGGCCGCCCAACCGAAGATTTGCAGATATTTGGATCTTACGTTTGGTCACACAGCTGGGGCATGACCGAAGGTTTGGTACGTACCGATAATGGCCAGGCCGATCCGGGCTGGACCACGTCTTACGATTATGCCGATTTGATGGATCACGGTGCCGGTAATCTGCCAAACGATCGTCGCCACGTGTTAAAACTCAGTGGTATTTACGATTTGAACGACGACTGGAAACTTGGTTTGGTGACCCGTGCCACCTCTGGCCAGCCACTGAACCGTTTCAGTATCCACCCAACCGGCGTCGATACCTGTAAAGCACCAAGCTTGTGGGCCGATTGGTGTGCCAGCCAATGGTATGACCAAGCGTCATTCTATGATTGGGATGGTAAACCAGCACCTCGCGGTTCGGCCGGTAATCTGGACTGGTTATACGAAGTCGATTTGTCGCTGACGTACCTGACCAGCGTCGCCGGTGGTGATTTGACCGTCAAAGGCACCATCTACAACCTGTTTAACTTCGACACACCGCTACGGGTGAACGAAATTGCACAGATCACCAACACCAATGGCAGTTTCGCCGCCAATCCGGATTGGGGCGTCGCCAGCCGACTGCAGAAAAACCGCACCATGTCATTGGTAGTGCGTTATCAGTTCTGATTAAACTGAGATCCAATAGTGGCGGACTAGCCTAAGGCTGAGTCCGCCCTACTTTTCCAAATATAATCAGATACTTACTGTATGGCGCTACTCGCCGCGGCAGCGGCAGTACGCCGAATGGTGATTTGATATTGCTTTGCATGACGGCGAACCCGGTCAGTCCGCACTACTGTTCAATTTAAGCAAGTTTTGCGTATATACCTATCATCCTTGAAGATGCGGGTATAGCTAGGGTTTTGGTTCGTCGATATTAGCCGCAGCAGCTGCAGATGGCAGATCTTTTTTCAGCAGAAACAGTACCAGATAAATGACAAATAACGGCGGCATCACTGCCAGCACACCACCGACCAGCGCCATTAAAAAAGGCCGCTTGGTTTTACGCCGCCCCAACAAATAACTGACGCTGGTACCAAACAGGATCAGCATGACAACGGCTTGAATCGAGATATACGAAGGTAAATTCATCGGGTTATTCCTGTAAATCAAATACCTACAGCGACCGTGCTTTGTGTTCAGTTCCGGCGCCAGGGGTAAAAAATAACAACGTACAAAGGTCGTTGTGCTCTAAAATCGGGTCTGCAGTATGCCAGACCCCCGCCGGTACCAACACAAAATCTCCGGTTTGTTGCAACAATTGTTGCGATTCGACGCCATCTTGTTCCAGGATCAACGTGGCTGCGCCTTTGAGTAATAACACCAGTTCAGCTCCGGCCGGATGACGTTCCCAAGTTGGCCATGGCGCATCAAAACTAAAAGCCGAGCATAACAAACCTTGTTCTAATTGCGGATGTTGGCCCGACGCAAGTTCTTGCCAGAATGTGCCCGCCGGGAGCAAAGCGCCAAACTGACCTTCAGCCGAAAGCTGTAAATAATGCTCTGTGATTTGAGAAACTTGCATCAACACCCCACACTTTTACTTATGTCACAGTTGCTAAAGCCGGGTGGTGTTAATTTTTCCCGGCTGCAACATAAACCCAGGCGGCTTGGCCAGACAACAAAGTAACAGCAACCCGTTGATAATCATCAACTTCATAGCTATCCGCTGCGGCAAGTTCGGCCGCGCTCAACACAAACACTGTGCCTGTGACCTGATCGGATGGCTCGCCGCTGTAGCGCAAAATCGGGTGATATTCCTGACCGCTGCTCGCCAGAACGGCTGGATCAGTGATCCGCACTTGCGCCAGCTGATAGCCGACCAATGCATCCGCTTTGCCGCTAAGCGCCCGGCCAAAAGTATCCAGCTGTACCTGCAGTTGTTGCAAGGTGCCGTATGAAAACAAAAATTCAGTGTGTGGGTGTTTTTCCACCTTATGTTCCTTCAAAGTTACAGCGATGGCAGAGCAGTAGAACTATTGCTTCGCACCGTCAGAAGGTAACAATTTACCATTAGCACAATGGCGAGTGCATTGAGTTTGTTGGTATTTATAAAATGTATTCAGCACTGCTGTCCGCCATCCCTATACCCGTCATCCTTGAAGATGCGGGGTTGTTGCCTTCGCTCGCTCGCCCCAGTCACATAGGACAACTATGCTCCTGGGGTCTCACTCACTTGTCGCCTACCCGAATCTTCAATGATTTTGGGTATATACCACACTGGCATGAAACATCCAGCGCACACCAAAGTTGTCGTTGAGTGCGCCATACAGACCAAAAGGCTGCTCTGTTAACGGATCGGTTACTGTGGCCTGTGCTGACAGCAAAGCAAAAACCTCACGGGTCCGGCTGACACTGCCACCTCGCAAATACAGGCACAACATGTTGCCCGGTGTTGGTTGTTCAGTCGGATGTAACCAATCTGACGCTGAGATATCCACTTCGGCTGAAGTCAATCTGGCATTGAGCACCTGCTCCTGCAATGCTTCCGGAAACATCGGTTGCATTGGTGAATCTTTCACTTTGATAAGACTCAGCTCACCACCAAACACTTGCTGGTAAAAGCTCATCGCGCTGTGACACTGGCCGTCAAACAACGCATAAACAGATAATTGCATCGGGTTTTCTCCGCTTTATCGTTATGTTCATCACATCAGCCCAGAAAACAAAAAGCCACAATTGCGATACAACTGCAGCTTTTAACTTCGTTTTTGTGGTTAATCAGAACTGGTGTCCTGCCTCAACTTTAGCTTGCGCTTTTGACGGTATCAACCCACTGTTGCACCCGTTTTTCCAGCAATTCCAATGGCAACGCACCGCCATTTAACACCGTGTCATGGAAACCACGGATATCAAACTTGTCACCAAGTTGCTCACGCGCTTTGGCGCGGATTTCCAGAATTTTCAGCATGCCAATTTTATAAGACGTGGCCTGACCCGGAGTTACCAAATAACGGCGCACTTCGGAAATCACTGCAGTTTTAGCAACAGGTGTTTTTTCCAGAAAATAATCAATGGCTTGTTGTTCAGTCCAACCTTTAGCGTGCATACCGGTGTCGACCACCAAACGCACCGCGCGCCACATTTCGGTGATCAGCCGGCCAAAATCACTGTACGGGCTTTGATAACCGCCCATTTCTTTGGCCAGAATTTCCGAATACAAACCCCAACCTTCAGAATAAGCGGTAAAACGCGCCTGAGTTCTGAATTTAGGTACGGCGGTCAGCTCCTGCGCAATCGAAATTTGCATATGATGACCAGGGCTGCCTTCATGATAAGCAATGGCTTCCATTTCATTTTTTGGCATGGCTTTCATATCAGACAAATGCGCGTAATAAACACCTGGGCGCGAACCATCGGCAGTCCCAGACGAATAATGCTGCGCCGCACCTGGCTGTTCACGAAACGCTTCGACCCGTTTCACCACCAGTTTTGATTTGGGCAAAATGCCAAAATACTGCGGGAGTTTGTCGGCAATTACCGCTAAATACGCTTCTGAGTCCGTGATATAGGCCTGACGACCTTCATCGGTATCCGGGTAGAAAAACTGCGGATCGGTTTTAATAAATTGGAAAAACGCCGCTAAGTCGCCTTTAAACCCGACTTTATCTTTGATCGCAATCATTTCCTGGGTCAACCGGGCGACTTCATCCAAGCCAATCTGATGAATTTCATCGGCAGTTAGCGCGGTGGTTGTCGACTGTTTTAAGCGTAAATTGTAAAACTCAACGCCGTTTGGCAGGGCTGAGGCGCCCTGCGCTTGTGCACTGGTAAAAGCGAGCTCAGCCTGTAAAAAATCCCGAAGTGCGGCATAAGCGGGCTGGAACTGGCTGGTTAAAGCAGTTTTAGCGTCATTGCGTAATTGGGTCGCCTGCGCGTCGGTCAGCTTATCAGCCTTGATCAGCGCATCGATTTTTTTGTTGACGTCAGTCCACAGCGGCGCTTCTTTTTCGTCTGCCCCTGCTTTGCCTTCAGTAGTAAAAGGCTGACCGCTCAGCAAATTATTCAGCTGCACAATCACGCCTTCATAAGCAAAACGCGGAGGCCGCACGCCTAGTTCGGCTGATTTTGCTGCGCGTTGCTGTAAATCAGCAATGGCTTTGGCAATACCACCAATCCGTTTGATATAGGCTTCTAAATCAGCAACTTCATCAACTTTATGAAAATTCATTAGCATCTGTGGCAACATCGAATGCATGCCGCGCATTTGATTAAACCAATAATTGTGATCACGGAATTTCGCAGCTTCCACACTACGCTGATATTGATAAATCCATAAATCGTATGAAGTTTTGGCTTCAACATCGAGTTTGCTGTAATCAAACTGGCTTTTTAGCTGCTCAACTGTCGCTGCCAGCCAGGCCAGTTGTTTTGCTTCCGCTTCAGCGGTCACATCATCAATCTGATCGTATTGGTCTTTGCGCCCTTGCGCTGTCAGTTGCAGCGGACTCATCTGCAATTGCTCTTCATATTTAGCTTCAAACCATTGATTTAACTTTGCTGATTCCGACTCAGCTGCAACGGTTACCGGAGCAACTGCTGTTTCCGGGGCAGCAGCCAGCACAGCCGCTTCAGGTGTTGAAGCAGGCTGACAACCCGCCAGCACGGTGGCCAGACTTAACGCTAATAATGAATATCGCACAAGGCAGATCCTTTTGAATTTGATAAACAAAAACCGGCAGTCCGGTTTCATAAAGGTCATCCATAGTGCAGGCAGTGCCGGACGTCCGCAAGAGAGTCAACCGGTCAATGGTAGCGCTTGGTTGTGGATTGGTAGCATTTGTTGTCGTTGTGGTGTGTTGTTGTGGTGCCTAGTTGTGGTGTAGTTACGTGGATCAGCACTGACAGCCAGACGGCGTTTCCCCATCCGGCTGATTCAGCACCGCTTCAATCCGATAACCGTCCGGATCCAGCACAAAAGCCGCGTAATAGTGATCGCCATAATCCGGCCTTAACCCAGCCGGGCCGTTGTCGAAGCCACCATTGGCCAGTGCAGCGGCGTAAAATGCATCGACAGCCGCCTGACTTGGCGCAGCAAAGGCCAGATGAAAACCGGCACCCGCCACCACTTGCTGCCCGGCGCGCAGTTTTAATGCGAATTTATCGCCACCACCGGCATGGCCGTAGCCCACAGCGGCGTCCGGATCACCTTCATCAAAATCTGTCCACACCCGCTGATAACCAAGGCAGGTCAGCACCGCATCATAAAACCGCACCGAACGATGCAAATCTGTCACGCCAAACGAAATATGGTGTAGCACGTAGCTGTACTCCTGAAGATAGAAATATCGATAAGTTATTCATTAACCGGCAATTTACTCGCTCGTTACCACGAATACAATCTTTGCTGGGGCAGCAGTAAAGCATTCAGATGCTAACCCCGTTTTACCGCTTTAACCTCGCCATTAAACGGATCCAGTTGCAGCTTGTGCGGTTGCTTGCGACACTGAGTTATCAGATCTTCACAATAATAAAAAACGGGAAAAATCATGTTCAAACGCGCATTGCTGAGTTGTTGTTTGCTGGTATTGTTCACCCAGGCCAGTCCGGTGCTGGCTTTAAGCGATACTGCTGACCGTGTGGAGAGTGCCAGCCCGGCGAAAAAACCGGAACGAACGACATCAGCGCCAGAGCGCGATCGTGGCGAAGGCCCTTACGCGCGGTTAATTTTGCGTGGTGGCACTTATATCAGTGGTGAAGGCGCGCCGCCGCTCGGGCCGGTCGATATCGTGATTGAAAACGACCGCATCGTGGAAATCACTGCTGTGGGTAATCCTGAGGTGCCGATTTTACCTGAAGGCAGACCCAAAGCTGCCCAAGGCGATCAGGAACTTGACGTCAGTGGCATGTATATTCTGCCTGGTTTTATTGATATGCACGGTCATATTGGCGGCTCTGCTACCGGCATTCCAGCCGAATACGTGTTTAAGCTATGGCTAGCGCACGGCATTACCACAGTGCGCGAGCCCGGCAGTTTTAATGGTGTCGAATGGACGATGCGCCATGTTAAAGCGGCTGCTGACAATAAAATTGTCGCGCCGCGAATTGTGCCTTATGTCGGTTTTGGTCAGGGTTTAAGCAAACCGGTGTTCAGCCCGGATCAGGCACGCAAATGGGTAAAAGAGATTAAAAAAGCCGGCGCCTCCGGCATTAAGTTTTTTGGCGCACCACCGGCCATTATTGCTGCGGCGCTGGCTGAAGCCAAACTACAAAAGCTCGGCACCATGATGCACCACGCGCAGCTGAATGTGCTTGGCACCAACGCGCTCGACAGCGCACGCTTGGGTTTAACCTCAATGGAACACTGGTATGGCTTGCCAGAGGCGCTTTATACCGGACAGACCATTCAGAATTATCCGGCACACTACAATTATCAGAATGAACAAGACCGGTTTGGCGCAGCAGGCGAGCTGTGGAAACAGGCCGCAGCGCCGGGTTCCGAGCGCTGGAATGCGGTGCGGGATGAACTGATCCAACTCGATTTTACCATCAACCCGACGCTGACTATTTATGAAGCCACCCGCGACGCCGAAGCACAGCGGAACGCCAGCTGGCATCAGGAATATACCCTGCCGACTTTGAGTAATTTCTTTAAACCAAACCGCTACGCCCATGGTTCGTTCTGGTTTGACTGGACCACCGATCAGGAAATCGCCTGGCGCGAAAATTACCGGTTATGGATGCAGTTTTTAAACGACTATAAAAACCACGGCGGCCGCATCACCGCTGGCTCAGACGCCGGTTATATCTATAAAATTTATGGTTTTGCCTATATTCAGGAATTAGAGCTATTGCGGGAAGCCGGGTTTAATCCGCTGGAAGTTGTTCAGGCAGCCACGCTCAACGGCGCGCAGGCGCTGGGTTTAGCCGATGAGATTGGTAGCCTGCTACCCGGAAAAAAAGCCGATATGCTGATTGTCGCCGAAAACCCGCTGGCCAATTTTAAAGTGTTATACGGCACCGGCCATTATCAGCTCAACGCCAACAACCAGCCAGAGCGCTCTAAAGGCGTGCGGTACACCATTAAAGACGGTGTAGTTTATGATGCGCAGCAGTTGTTGAGTGATGTCAGGAAAATGGTTGAGCAGGCGAAACTTGCAGAGCAAAAACCGTAGGTTCGATAAGCTGTATTGTGTTTTTAACCTTCAAGGCCGATGGCGTTGCGCTTATCGGCCCTACCATTTGTTTTAAAATTTAACGAATTGGACCCTACCAAACTCACATCAAAAACCGTAGGTTTGATAAGCGCAACGCCATCGAACATTGGCTCGTGTTTTGTTTCAGTAGATAAGTGCATCTAAACCTTTATCGAGCCAATTGAGCCAATTGCGGACACCCACCAATTCGAGCCTAGCCAATTGCGGACACCCACCTATTCTATAATGTGCCAGGCAATTGACAAGCCAATTGCAGCACCATTGCGGACACCCACCAATTCTATAAAAACTTGACATTAACTTATTTGCAACCAAATTTAAAGCCTATCGATTTTCAACTGTCAGGATGACATCATGCCAAAACCACGCAAGCAACAAATCAGTGTGACCGAAACACCTTATTACCACTTAGTCAGCCGCTGCGTACGGCGGGCATTTTTGTGTGGTATTACAGAAACTTATAACTTTGAACATCGCCGTGACTGGATTCTGGAGCGCCTGAAACTGCTGACCCAAATGTTTGCCATCGATATCGCTGCTTTTGCTCTCATGTCCAATCATTACCACTTGGTAGTGCGGGTAGATGCGGCAAAAGCTGCAGCCTGGAGCGCAAAAGATATCACTGAGCGCTGGCAGATGCTGTTCCGTTTACCTGTACTGGTTGAACGGTATCTCAGTGGTGACTCAAGCGGTGAAGCCGAAAACCAAGTCACTGAAACCATGATTGAAAACTGGCGGGCGAGACTCTGTGATATCAGTTGGTTTATGCGCTGTTTGAATGAACATATTGCCAGGCTCGCGAATTTTGAAGACAAGTGCACCGGTCGATTCTGGGAAGGCAGGTTTAAATCACAAGCGCTGCTGGACGTCAAAGCCCTGCTAACCGGTATGGTTTACGTTGATTTAAATCCAATTCGCGCACAGGTGGCTTTGACACCAGAATCTTCTGACTATACCAGCATCCAGCAACGGCTTGGTAAAGCTATTCATTGTGCTTTTCATGGCGAGCTGCTGCCATTTGCTGGGAATAGCCATCAAGAAAACGCTCAGCACAATATCCCTTACAGCCTTATTGATTACATTGAACTTGTTGATTGGACAGGTCGCCAAATCCGGGAAGACAAACGCGGTGCTATCGACAGTTCTTTACCACCCATCCTGGCTCGTCTGGGGATTTCAGCGGATTGCTGGCTGCAGAATTGCAAAAAACTTGAAACCATTTTTCACCAAGCCATTGGCTCTATCAGCTCGCTCAAACAATTCTGTCAAAAGCTTGGTCTGCGCTGGCTTCACGGTCAAACCGCCTGTCAGCGCAGTTTTGGCTGAGCATTATTTAATCAGGCCACTTCATCTTCTGAGATTTTTGCTTCCGAACTCCATACCCGGCACACAATGCTGAACTTTTTTCGGTTTTACTCAAAAAAAGTACAGTTTCAATATCAGATTAGACAATCGCTCCTTGCGAATTAACCACAAACTTAAATAGTCCTTGCCGTAAATCCACTTTTAAAGAATATTTTTTTGTACTTGCCTAATTAGTGGATGCCCTTTTTTCTCTAATTAGTGGATGTCCTTTTTTCTCTAATTAGTGGATGATGAGATGGACGCTCCCGATCCGGCGTCAATGCGCCAAACTGATGTTGAACACATTCAGTTACACAGGAGCGTCCGATATGAAAATTAGCACCATCTCTATCGATCTGGCAAAAAGTGTTTTTCAATTGATGATGTTTGATGAACAACACAAAGTTCAGCAGGAAAGAAGGCTTAGTCGTGCAGCTTTTCATCAATTTATTAAAAACCATCCGCCTTGCAAAGTTGTCATGGAGGCTTGTTACTCCGCCCATTATTGGGGTCGTGAATTGCAGCAGCTGGGTTATCACGTTCAACTGATCCCGGCACAGCATGTCACGCCATTTGTGCGTGGCAATAAAAATGACCGCAATGATTCTCTGGCTATTTTTGAGGCGAGTCAGCGACCTTTTATTCGCCCGGTGCCGGTTAAAACTGAGTACCAGCAAGAAATTCTGATGTTGCACAATATTCGTGAACGTCTCACCAAGCAGCGCATCGAACTGAGTAATCAAACTCGCGGTTTATTAACGGATTTTGGTTTGGTGTTCAATAAAGGCCATAAAGCATTTTTTGAAGGTCTCACTTTGCTACTGGATACCGAACTCAGTGCCACCAAGCGTTTTGTTATTCAACAATCTTTAGATGATTACAAACACTTACGTGAGCAGCAAGCACAGATTGAAACGCAGCTGAAGCACTTTATTAGCGAAAGCTCAGCAGCGCAGATTTTACTAAGTCTACCTGGCGTTGGCCCTATTATCGCTTCAGCCGTTGCTGCGTCGGTTGATAAAGCACAAGCCTTTAAAAGCGCAAAGGACTTCGCTGTCTGGTTAGGATTAACGCCTAAGCAATCGGCTTCTGGTAACCGGTCGAAGATGGAGGGGATCAGCAAACGCGGGGATAGCTATCTGCGTAAACAAATCATTCACGGGGCGCGGACGTTGCTGCGGCGCGCCGAGCACAAACCGGATGCACTGAATCAGTGGATCACGAATTTACGTTGTCGCAAGCATGTGAATTGCGTGGTAGTGGCGATTGCCCATCGGCTCGCCCGGCTGATGTGGGTGTTATTAAGCCGTAATAGTTTATATCAAGCGCAGCCAGCTCAGGCTGTATGCGCCAAGTGTTGACCGGCATGCCAGCCTGGTTAGGACAAGGGCCCTGAGCCCGAGTGGATGTTTAGGCGGCATGCCATTTTAACCAATCTGTTGAAAATGATGAGGCAAGAGGCAACTCACCAAAACCAAGCCAGCTAAGGACAAGGGTATAAACCCGAGTGGATGATTTTTAACGGCGTTTTGGTCCAGAGCTCATGCGGGGCATCGGTAAAAAGATAGCCCGAATATATGTCAGGACAGAACTTTATCTGTAAAGCCTGCAGCGTCAGCAAAACAGTTTGGGAGTATATAAAAGAAAACCAGCAAACAAACGCTTGCTGGCAGGTTGGTTTACTTGACAAGCATGGGAGCGTCCATATATGTCCTTTTTTCTCCGTTCTCTAATTAGTGGATGTCCTTTTTTCTCCGGATGTCCTTTTTTCTCCGGCAATAGATTAGGCTGATGCCGGCGGCTGATACAACCACAAAATTTGCGGGCTATCTGCCAATATCACTTCTTTTTCAAACACCAAACCGAGTTTTTCCAGCACCCGCTGCGAGGCCAAATTTTTCGGAAAAACCGTGGCAACTATCTTGTCGAGTTGGAGCATGCCATAACCATATTGCAGCAGCGTCGTTGCCGCTTCTGTCGCAAAGCCCCGCCCCCAGTATTCCGGCAAAATCCGATAACCAAAAGCAAAACTATCGTGCTCCGGCGCAGGTCTTAATCCGGCAATGCCAACCACCAGCCCGGTCGATTTTTCAACACAAGCAAAGCGGCCAAGACCAACGCTTTCATCAGCGCGAAAATGAGTACTTTCCAGCGTCGTCGCGGCCTCATCCAACGAAGTTAACGCCGCTCTGGTGGTATATTGCACTAGGTCGGGTTCGGAATTAATACGGAAAAATACCTCGACGTCCTCGCTGGTAAACCGTCGCAGGGTTAATCTTTCGCTTTGCAGCACAAGGTTGTCAGGGATCGGTTTTAACAGCACTGTTATTTTTTCCTAGGTCGCTTAGGTACTTAAAACCGCTTTCGCAGGCTAGCGCAAGCATATGAGAGCAACACACTGTGCCAGCAGTTTTTTCATGTTCAACCTAGCGTTTTCAATGCTGCAAGCTCAGCTGCACTCAACACCAGCGGTACCGATCTTGGCGAACCGTCAGGGTTAAATAACGGGGATTGAAGATACCTGCCACTTACCCGCTCAGAGATAAGCAACCACAAAAAGCTACTGATCACCCGGAATAAACCATGTTGCGGTGGCTTTGGTGTACCCAATGCGGTGTTGGTATTGAGTTGTGCCACTTGCTCGCCAAAATCGGCGTTGAGCTGCAGGCGATTAAGGCAACTGTGAATAACGCCAATAAAAGCACCACCACGACTTGCCATCGTATTACCAATCGGCGTCTGACAACAGCGGGTGTACCAGCGGATCATGCCTTGTTCACTGAGCCGCACTGCCAGCAGCTGGTCTTCACCTTGCAGGAACCTGAGTTTTGATTGCGCTACCTGGATAAGTTCTGTACCGCCTTGTGCATCCAGTATCGGGTGGTCTGAGCCTGAGTTCGCAGCCGGTTCGCATAAACCAGTCACAAAACGGCCAAACGCCTGACAATCGGTGCAATAACAAATCAGCCGGTTGTGTGTGCCACGACAATCGACCTCGGCGCGAACCAAACCACATTGACACTGTAATGGATGCATGATTGGCCTTTATTCATTAAGCTTGCCGATGTTAACGATAATTTAATGAATACAGCATTCGTTGTCATCAATTTATTTCGCTAAAGCAGAAACATTTGGTGGCCGATGGCGTCACTAACTCAAGTCGCCATCGGCCTCAATCCACTTAGTTTTTCACTTCCAACAAATACTTCGCCACTGCCAGCCGGGTTTCGGCGTCGAGATAATCTTGTTTTGGCATGTGCGGATAGTCTTCGCGTTTTTTCAACGGGTTGGCGATGTAATCGGCCAGTGCTTGTGGGTCGTCCATGTACAGTGATTGGATCACTTGCACTGGCGGGCCAATCAGACGACCGGTGTAGGCGTGACAACCGGTGCAGATGCCAAGGTAGGCATATTTGCCTTTATCTTCCGCCGCTACTGAACGTGGTGCGGCTGGGGTATCGAGCAAATAACTGACCACAGAATCGGTATTGCTAAAACTACAGGCTGGCCAGCTGCTGACGCCAACCGTCACATATTGCTGAGCATTATTGATACAGCTGTTATTGGTATTACCGACCCGCACGATGTCCGGGTTACCTTGTTTTAGCTCGGTGGTGAGCAGCACTTTCGCTTCGGCAATGGTGTCATACCCGTTGTTATACATCAGGTTATTTAAAATCATAATTTCATCAGGCGTTGGATCAGACCCTGGATCCAAAGTGGTATTCGGCGCATTTTGATGGTCGGTAATAATAATACCGGCGGTTTTATTATTGAGGATCAGGTTGTCTTCAACGATGACCTTATCTGCCGCCATAATCAGAATGCCGGTACCGGCCGGAATACCCGCTACCATACTGCCTGGCGCGCCAAAGTTTTTGGTGTTGTTGTCGCTGATCCAGTTGTTGCGGATAATCACATCCACAGTGTCTTTGATTGGCAACCCCGGGGTCACAAAGGCCAAAATGCCGCCGGTGTTGTGATGGACGAAGTTGTTTTCAACCACCGCATGGCGGCTGTTTTCAATTTCGATACCGGCCACGCTATCAAACACTTCATTGTTGGCAACATGAATATAATCGCTCATACCCACATAAATCGCGGCGTCTTCAATGCCCGACACCACGTTGTGTTCGACGATGCCATTTTCGCCCAGTTGCGGGAAAATGCCGTACACGCCGGTGTCTTCGATGATGTTATTGCGGATCTCAAAGTTGTTACCGGCCTGGCCCATAATGCCATTGCCTTTGTATTTGGTGATTAGAAAATTCTCGACCACGATATTATTGCCCGAATACAAAATGGCGTCATTTAAGTGACCGTCGCCAAACAGTTTTGGCCTTTTACCTTCAACAATCACCCCACTTAACCGGATATTGTTTTTATCGATATACACGGTTTCGGTGTAAGTGCCGGGCCAGACCTCAATCACATCACCGGGATTGGCTGCCTTTACCGCGTCCATAATCAGCTGACCATCTTTCACCTGATGCACTTTGCCGGTCGGTGCGGCGTTTATCACCGACTTTTTCACGTTACCTGACTTTGCAGCACCGCTAGCATTGTAACTGACTTCCGGTGCGTAACTGGGCGCAACCGGTGTTTTGGCACTTAAAAATTGGCCGGCAAAAAATGCAGCAGGCACCAGCAACGCCAGCGCTATGGTAGTTTTTCTCATGGTTGGGTCCCCTGGGTGTTGGATGGTGTTGTTATTTTTTCTGAGTTGTTTTCTGTGTTGATTTGGGATTTCAAATCTATGGGTGTCCGCGATTCAGCCTTGGTTTTGGTGTTTAGATCTATGGGTGTCCGTAATTCAGCATTAGTGTTTAGATCTATGGGTGTCCGCAATTTAACTGTTTTGGTGTTTAGATCTGTGGGTGTCCGTAATTCACGTAATTCAGCAGTGGGTGTCCGTAATTCAGCAGGCAACGGCAACCCCGAAGGCAGCCTATTTGGTACCGCCGGCATCAGGCTTTCATCAGTTAAGCTGTGTAGAAATTTGCTGATTTGCCCAATTTCTTCCGGGGTCAGTTTTGGCTCCCAGATATGCCAGTGCAACAGCAGTTTTTGATCGGCCACCGCATGACCACGGCCTTTGGTATAAAACTCGGCCGCTTCTGCCAAAGTGGCGAAACGGCCGGAATGCATATAAGGCGCGGTGCGGGCGACATTACGCAGGCTTGGTACTTTAAAAGCACCACGTAGCTTGGATTTATCGCTGCTATTGCCAGCACCGCTATCAAACGGCATACCGTCCGGCTCCGGCGTGCCAATCACCGCAATTTGTTGATTGGTAAAAAGTGGTGGCGTATGGCATTCCGCACAGCGCGCAACAAAAGATCGAAACACATTCATACCTTTGATTTCTTCCTCATTCAGCGCTTCGTGATAACCATGGGCATATTGGTCATACCGGCTATTGAGTGAAATCAACGAGCTTTGAAACGCCGCCAGCGCCGACGCGACCTGCGACAACTCAAACTGAGATGATTCCGGAAAAGCCTGCGCAAATAACGCCGGATATTCACGACTCGCCGCTAAATCAGCCAATAACTGCTCGGCGGTATTAGCCATTTCATGCGGGGCAAATAATGGAATAAGCGCTTGTTGCTCCAGCGAATCGGCGCGGGCATCCCAGAATAGTTTTTTTTGAAAAGCAACATTCCATAAACCAGGTGCGCTGCGGGTTCCGATATCGCCATGAGTGCCGGTACTCAAAGCTTTACCATCGGCAAAACCTTGTGCTGGCTGATGGCAACTGGCGCAAGCCTGCCGGTGATTACCGGACAGCAACGGATCAAAAAACAGATAACGGCCTAAATCAATTTGCTGCGGACTAAAGCCATCCCGCGCTTTGGGCAAAGCAGTTTGAGTGCCGCCAACGCCTTTGTTTTGCAACGAATCATAAGCATCATAACGGGTGACCAGCTGACAGGTGTTGGCCGCAGTTCGCTCAAAACTGGGTGGACAGTTGGCATTCAGGGTCATTGGCGTCGCATCAACAACAGATGTGGCCAGCGCCAACAGCAAAGTCAGCATCATGGTAATTCAGCTCCAATGTAAGCTGCCACGGCCTCAATATCGGCATCGGAAAGCTCACGACTCATCAGTGCCATTTGCCGTCCCGGTTTATCGGTTTTGCTAACGCCGCGCACTCCATCACGAAAATGCCGCACCTGCAGTTGCAGATAATCTTTGCCGAGCATCTGCAGTACCGGCGCATTTAACGCAGGATTTCCTTCCGCTTTGGCACCATGACAAGCACCGCAAGAACCAATATACAATCGACGGCCTTGATCAAGTTGCACAGCATCGTTACTGGCATTGGATCCGGTAACGGGTTCAGCGACAGCCGTTTGCTGACTATAAAAAATCGCCAGTGTTTCAATCTCCGCCGCCGTCAGCGTTTTCGCCATCACTGCCATTTGCTGCCCTGTCATGTCATTAGCAGCTGCCCCACGTTCGCCCAATTGAAACTGCAAAAGTTGCTTTTTAAGGTACGAAGCGGACTGACCGGCCAGTTGTGGCGCTTTACTCGCCTTACGTACAGCTGCGGCATGACAAGCGTTGCACGTATCGGCAGTCGCCGCCACAGCCCATTGCACAGGGAGTAACAACAGTAAACTTAATAAAAACAATGCACTGGACGATTTTTTTAATGTTTTTAATTTTCGCATCAGGCTTCAGCAGTGGCTGCTCATTGCGGTGGACATGGGCTGTAGCTTGCTTTCTTGGGACTCAAGGTTCAAACCGAAAAGTGTGCAAAATTGTCCAGTTGGCTTTATTTAGCGCTTTGCATTGTTACTATCAATGCGACTAGGACCCTTTCTGAGTGGTTGCAAAAGCTGGTTGCGAAAAGCAGGTTGCGAATACGCAGAGCGATTTTCAGATCCCGGGCCAACAACAAACAATAATTACAACAAACGGTACTATAACCGGCCAAAAAACCGGCACAAAAACCGGTACAAAAAACGGAGAGAGCGATGTCAACAACAGCTAAGTCCAAAAGCGCTGCGCCAACCAAGTCCAAGCACCCCCTTTTTCAAACAATCAGTCATCAAACAACCAGCCACCCGTTAACCTTTAAAGCGCAACCATTAGCCCTTTGCATCACCCTGCTGCTCGCTGGCTACAACAACCCGTTGCTGGCACAGGATAAAACAGAGACAGCAGCGAAAGATCAGGCCATCGAAACCATCACCGTCACCGCGCAAAAACGGGTGCAAAATGTAATGGATGTGCCGGTGGCCATCGACAGCATTTCTGCCACCGATTTAAAAGAAACCAGCTCAGTGCTGCTCGGCGATATCGCCGATTACACCCCGGGCTTTAAATTCAGCAAAGACGCGGTGGTCCAGGCCAGTGCTACCATGCGCGGTATTTCCAGCAGCAATATCAGCACCGGCGGCGACCCATCAGTCGCGATTTTTTTTGACGATTTTTACCTGCCACGCGCGGCGCAAAGTGTGATGTTTTCTGATATGCAGCGCATTGAAATCCTGAAAGGCCCGCAAGGCACCCTGTTTGGTAAAAATGCCGCCGCTGGCGTGGTGAACATGATCCCAAATGCGCCGTCGCAAGAAGACGAAGCCTTTTTAAAAGCCACTGTTAGCAACTATGCGCTGCGCCGGTATGAGGCGATGGCCAATACTGCACTCAGTGATGAATTTGCGCTGCGGCTGAATTTAATGAGCAATCAGCGTGATTCATTTTTAAATAACGTCTATCCCGATTATCAGGGCGAAGAGCTTGGCAACACCGATCATCAGGCGGCGCGATTGGCCGCGTTGTGGCAACCAAGTTCCGCCACCAAAGTGCAATTGAGCTATGACTGGGACGACGTCAATCAGGGTTACGCACCGTCGATTGGCGTCAGCCCTTTTGCCTACAGCACCAATCCACTTGATCGCACCATCGAAAACGATGTGATAGACGGCCATGAACGGCGGGATATGAGCGCGTTGTCGCTGAAAATCACCCACGATTTTAACGACGACTGGTCGGGAAAACTGATTAGCAGTAAGCGGCAATGGGAAGTTTCAGGCCGCGATGATTCGGACGGCACTGCCGATAAAACCCGTTATCTGGATACCATCAACTTTGAAGACTCCGATATTTTCTATAACGAGCTGCAAATTAACTACCAAAAAGAAAGGTTTAGCTATGTCGGCGGTGTCACCTACAGCACCGAAAATGTCTACCAGAAAACCAGCCTGAATATTATGGCCGACACTGTCGCCAGGCTTACCACCGCCAATCTGAATGGCATGCTGATCGGCGCTTTACAAGGCGCTGGCTTGCCAGATGAAATGATCGCGCAAATGGGTTTGCCGGCCGATCACCTGTGGAACCCACAAGACTGGGCCAGCATTTTAAGTGTAATGGCGATGGTTGACCCCAGCGTCGGCGACTTATTGCAAATGCTAGGCGCTGCACCTTTTAGCCCGGAACTGGTAGGCGCAATCGCGGCCACCGGCGACTTAACCTATCAGGCAATCGGCGCCGGTCTTGGGATCAATGAGATTTTTGGCCCGTCCAATGCCGGCAAACTCTGGGCAGAAGATATTATCAACAGCGGCAAATTTACCTCTTATGGTGTCTATTCCGACGTTGATTATCAGTTCAACGACCAATGGGGCTTCACCGCAGGCCTACGTTATAGTCGCGATGACAAAGACTTCAGCTGGGAAATTAAAGAACGCTCGTTTGGCGCGGCGATGCCTGGCCTAACCGACTTTTTATTTCCGGTGATGCCACGCCTCGATGCCGGCCACAGCTGGAGTAAACTCACTGGCCGCGCGGTGACCCGTTATCACCTCGATGAAGACAGCATGCTGTATCTGTCTTATTCAACCGGTTATAAATCAGGTGGTTACGATTCGTTAGATCCACGTTCAGCGTTCACCCCCTTTGCGCCGGAAGAAGTTGGTAACTTAGAACTGGGTTACAAAGCTGATTTATGGGGCAAGGTGCGGCTGCAACTGGTTGGTTTTCAGATGGACTTAACCAACCGCCAACGCTCGGTCAATAGCAAAGAGCCTGGCGCTGGTGTCGCGGTGCCGGTGGTGATCAACGGTGATCAGGATATCAATGGCGTGGAAATGATCCTTGATTATCAAGCCACCGACACCCTGAAACTGGGGCTGGTGACCGAATATCGCAGCACTGAATCGAAATGGCAGCAGTTCTACAACGCCGAAGGTAATTTAGTGACCGATGTTGAAAAGTCTTCTACCGCCGATTCTTACACTGCGAGCGCCGACTGGACCCCTGCCCAGCAATGGCTGGCAGGTGATATCAAGCTCCACATGGATTATGTGTATGAAGAAAATACCCGTGCCGACGACCCGGATTTACTGGAAGTGGCCAAAACCATTCCGGCCTATTTTGCCGACAGTAAAAGCCTGAATGCCAGAGTGAGCTGGACCAGCGCCGACCAACAATGGGAGCTGGCGCTGTGGGGCAAAAACCTGACCGACAGTGAAACCACCGGTGGTATCGGTGGCTGGGCGGCGGATGTGTTGGGCACCCCTATCACTTCACTTAATCCGCCGCGGACTTATGGTGCTGAGGTGCGGTATCAGTTCTGACCCCAATTGTGTGACCCGAATTGTGGTGCTTTGCCGAGCTTTACCTCTGGCAAGGAACACGGCAGTATCTGTTACAGGCAAAGCCCGGTGTGATGCCGGGCCACTGAACACAGGAGCAAACCATGATTGGCAGGTTGTTGATGGTACTTTCGGCTGGCCTGTGGTTGGTGCTTGGTTGTTTCAGCCAGCCGCTTGCAGCCGCTGAGTTTAAATTGCAACCCCGATTGTGCCTGCACTATCCACAACAACAGTGTGAACTCAAGGTCAAGGTCAGCTGGCAACAACAGGAGCCGGCTTGTTTATACCAAAAAGCCGGGCAGCAGCCACTACTCTGTGGTGATGGCAAAGAGCAGCTACTCACACTAAATTTATCCGCCAACACCCAGTTAGAACTGCGCTCGCAACAAGACGGCACCCTGCTCGATTCACGCTTGGTGCGGGTGCTGCAGGTCGATTTAAATGCCGGTGATCAGCTGTTAAAACGCAGTCGCGCCAGCTGGGGCAACCCATAATGCACCAGTTATTGTTGATTGAAGATGATTTAGAACTGGCAAAGTTAGTCGCCGATTTCCTGCAAAGTGAAGGCTACAAAGTGACCAGCTGCGGTAATGCGCAAAAAGCCAAAAAGCTGTTGTTAGCGCAACGTTTTGATTTGATTGTCTGTGATGTGATGCTACCAGGCAGCAGCGGTTTTGATTTAGTGCGGCAAATCCGCCAGCAATTTAAAGGGCCAATTTTGTTTATGACGGCGCAAACCTCGGTCGGCGCGCAGCTGCAGGGGCTGGCGTTGGGCGCGCAGGATTATCTGTTAAAACCGCTGGATCCACGCATTTTACTGGCCAAAATCAAGATATTTTTAAGCGCCACCGAGCCTGCGCAAATCAGCACTGTGCTGGAACATCACAATCTGACGGTCGACCGGCTGAGCGGCCAGGTCAGTATGGCCGGGCAGAATATTTGTCTGACCAACGCCGAACATCAGTTATTGCTGGCGCTGCTGGACAATTACGGCATGGCGATTAGTCGCGAGCGGCTGTTTCGCGAACAACTCGGCCGTGAATATGACGGCGAAGACCGCACCATGGACGGCCGCGCCTCTAGACTAAGACGTAAATTACAAGCCGTTGATCCGCATTGGAATATCCGGGTGATGTGGGGCCAGGGCTATAGCATCAGTTATGCCGATGTCCCGCCCACTGATACGGTGACTAGCCAATGAGATCAACCCTGCTACGGTTTTATCTGGGTATTGTGTTGGTGGTGCTGCTGCTGTTTTTCAGTCTGAATCAGCTCTACAGCTGGGTCTATCAGCGTGATGATATTGCCGATGCCGCTCAAAGTATGCTGCTGCACGTCAATGAATACACCTTGCAGCACCGGCTTAGTTGCCGCATTTCTGATACCGACGATTGTCTGGATGCGTTATTTGTGACTTATCCGTCCGGCATGTGGCAGCCGCAAGCGGGTTTTTATTACGCCATTGAAGTGATGCGCGATGCCAACGGCCACGCCTCAATGTGCAGCGAAGTGGCCGGTGGCGAACTGTTGTGTCTAAGTCAGCTCAATCTGCCTGACGGCACCGATTTTAGTATTGATCTTGCTCATGTATTTATTCTGCTGTTGTTGTTGTGTTTGTTTTGGCTCAGCCGCAATGTATTCCGGGATGTCGAAACGCTGCGCCAAAGCGCGTTGCAGGAAATAAAACTTGGTCATTTACCGGCGTTTCGCTTGAGCGCCAAATCCTATTTGCAACCGCTGGCACGCTCATTAAGCCGGATGAATCAACGTATTACTGACTTAAATTCGCTACAACGGGAAATGGCAGACACCGTTTGTCATGACATCAAAACGCCGTTGGCGCGGCTACGTTTTATTATGCTGAGCATCGAAGCGAACGTCAGCCCGGCACATTACGCCCAAGTTCAGCGTAATCTGCAGGAAATTGAAGACAATGTGTACGATTACCTACGACTGGCACAACAGGATTTTCGCGCCGATTTACAGCTCAGTCAGCTTCATTTACCCGCCCTGGTGCAAGAACTGATTGATAAATTCGCCGCCAATTCCGAACATCAACTGGCGTTGTTGCCAGGCCCAACGCTGATGATCCAGGCCGACCAAAAACTATTACAACGGGCACTTTCGAATTTACTCAGTAATGCGCTGCGCTATTGCCGCGATAAAGTCTGGATTGAACTCAGTATTCAAGGCACTGATATTTTTATAGATATTTGTGATGATGGCAGTGGCTGGCAACAGCCACCGGTAAAAGAAAGCAGCGCAGCTTATCCAGCAAATCCGGTCAATCTGGCAACAAGTTCAGCCAATCAGGGACACACTGATGGCGTCTCGCACCATGGCATTGGGCTGGCGATTGTTTCCAGAGTCGCCCATCAACACGGTGGCGAGTTTATCCGGCTTGATCGGCCCGAATGCGGTGCTATCGCAAGGTTGCGGCTGCCGGTGGGATCGGATACGACAGCAGAACAAGCGCCTGCTTCAAATGCTGCAGCAGAGCAAGAGGGGTAAAACTAAAGGATAACCTGCCCTGCTTAGGCCATCAGCATACTGCCAGACAGATGCGGCAAGATATCGCTGAAACAACCGGCGTAACAACTAACGCTCGCCCGGCACTGCATGCACCAGGCCACATCACCCCCCATAAAATTGCCGCGACAATCAGCAAAAAAATCCTTATACAAGACTAACGCCCTGGCTCATAACTATCGGAGCGTGGCAGCTGCGCATCCAAATCATCCCAGTTTGCTTTTGATGACACAAAGTTATGCGAAATGGGCCGCTCGCTGATGGCTGAGTCCAAAATTCCTAACCGCAACCGAATTCGCTCCGGGTTAGCAGCATTGCTACTGTAAACCGGACATGCACAGATTTTACAGAAATGGCGACGTTTGCCAGGGGCACTTTCGTAACTGGCCAATAACGGCTCGCCTGCGGTAATTTTGAATGCATTCGCCGCGACAAAGCCATTGGTGGCGTAAGCAGTGCCACTACTTTTACGACATTTCGAGCAGTGGCAGTGAATAATCGAATCAATGGGGCCAGTGATTTCTAAAGTAACTCCCCCACAAAGACAGCTTCCTAAATACATGATGTTCTTCTTATAACTGGTTCGTGGTCAGTGGGTTACACTGACCCTATCAATCCGTCTCACCAAGGCACCAACTCGAATCATCGACCTATACCCGTCATCCTTGAAGATTCGGGGTTGTTGCCTTCGCTCGTCCGCCCCAGTCACATAGAACAGCTATGCTCCTGGGGTCGTACTCACTTGTCGCCTACCCGAATCTTCAATGATTTTGGGTATATACCAGCAGATCAGTAACGAACCCGCGAGTGACGTTCAATGGTGACTTTGTTCGGCGATGCTGCCGCCAGCGCCAGAATTTCCTGATAAGTCATGCCGTGAATTTTTTTGCCAACAACGGTCATGTCTGTGGTTGTTAACTTCTCTTTGTCGGTCATATCCACTGCGCTCGATAACTCAGAGAACTGAATGGTCATGATAGCCGCACTGAATGGCAGACGATCTTCCTTCTTGAGCTGGCGTTTCATCGCCGCGATCCCCCGCTCCGTGGTCAGCGCCGAACTGCCATTTATCCGAAGTTCCTCGGTGGTTGAGGCGCAAGCCGACAATAATAAAACCACCATCACGGCACATAATTTCCTTTTCATACATACTCCTGCATTTTAATTAAAAAAGTTTGCGCCACCCGCATCGCTCATTTGCATGATGTCAGCGCGGAAATACTAATGCAGCACAATAAATTTGCGATACATAAATAGTACAACATTTACAATAAAGACAAATGTACCTAAATGCAATAAATTGCTGTGTTCAATCGGTTTGAAGGGGTGAGCATCAGTGATTCAGGCAGCGACCGGATACAGCATTGGGAGCTGCAATCGGCAAATCAGGTTTTTCTACATGATAATACAACGACAAAATCTGCCACGAATCACCTTGTTTATAGAGCTGCACACTGTTCACCCCCACAAAATCCGGCTTGGTGGCGGTTTTTTCGGTTCTGGATTCAACCACACTGTAGGCCACGGCAAAACGGTCGTACGTCTGAACAACTCTGGAAATTTCACACTCGTAAAAACCCTTTTCCTGCACCCTGGCCAATGGCTTTAGAAAATCGTCCAGCATACTGCGCTGCACCACCGGCTTGCCATCTTGGTAACGTCCGCCAAATATCACCGCGTCCTGATGAAAAATCCGTTGCAAAGTTGCCGTATCTGCGGTGGCACCGGCGTCGTTGGATATCGCGTTCCATAGCGTGGCCACCGTTTCTTCTGCAGATTTTTCTGCCGCAACGCAGGAAAGTGGCAGCGTTAATAGCGGTAATATCAATAAAAATAGCTTTTGCATCAAAGCGTTCCTTTAAGTTGACGATGTCGGCTACCCTACTGGCGATTGAAGATGATCACAGCAAGGAGCAGAATTAGCTGGATCTATCCTGCTGCGCAGCCGGACACCAAAGTGCATGGCTTTGGCTATAAATATCCGGGATTTGCTCGGGTACATAAGGGGTATCAAAACTTGCTAGTGCCGCAGCAATTTCATCACTGCTGCTGTCGCGCCAAAACAGGCTGGAGCCACAACAATGACAAAATCCACGGTAAATTCCGGGCGATGATTGAAACTGCACCAGCAGATCTTCGCCACTTAGCAACTGAAAATCGCTAAGTTGCACACTGACATAAGTGGCAAAAGCCGCACCATGCTGCTTCTGACACATCCGGCAATGACAGTGCGAGGCGCGAATTGGCGCTATTAGCTGGTAACGAATTTGTCCGCATAAACAACTGCCCTGGTACATTTGTCGCTCCTTTAGGTCATGACGAGATTGTCAGGTCAATTCAAGGCCAACAGCCCGGCAAATCGCAATCACCGCCTCAGCCATGATCCGGTATCGTCGGCTCTACCAGTTTCGCCAATTGCTCCAACGACTCCTGCCAGCCTAAATAACACATTTCGGTTGGGATCACGGCCGGGATCCCTTGTTGTACGATGCTGAGTTCAGTGCCACAAAGCACCGGTTTCAGCTCGACAGTCACCTGCATTTCACCCGGCAAATTGGTATCGTCGAACACATCGGTATGACGAATAAGCGTATCCGGAATAAGCTCGAGGTAAGTCACCGCAAACGAATGGCTACTACCGGTACCAAAGTTGGTAAAAGACATGCGATAACCACCACCAACCCGGACATCCATCTCATGGATAGTTCCGATAAATCCATAAGGCGGGATCCAACGCTCCAGCGCGCCTTTATCAGTAAAAGCTTTGTAAACCCGCGCCGCTGGTGCTTTTAATACCCGATGTAACCGCACTGTACCTGTTTCATTCGACATTTTGTGCTCCATATTGTGACAAATTGACCTTCGCGAGCAGACCCAGAGCAGCCTGCTCGCGGATGATGTGCTAGCAAATTTTGCCTGATGAAAATCAGCAGCAACCGCCATAGTCGAAAGCCATGCTGCAAATTCGACAGCGGCCAGAAATTTTTACAGCTGCAGATCAGAGCAGCTTTGCGCCGCGTGTCACGACCTGCATTACGCCAGCTCGTGCTGAACATTTGGCTCCAAAACGTAAACAGTCACGGCTCGATCATCCGGATCCGCCACCAGCCGATCTGGTTTAAATTGTGGATTTTGAAAGATACTTTGCCAGAAAAGCTGTGCTTCAGTCGCTTCATCAAATACCACGACTGTCCATGGCTCGACGCGCTGCGTCATAAAATGCTGGACGACTTTGCGTGCAATGCCATGCCTTCGAAACCGTTTCATCACGAACAAATCGGCAATTTCCTGCGCCCCAATAAGCGCATCTGACTCTTCAAGCAAAGCAAAACCGGCAATAGCGCCATTCCATCGTAGCAAATGCGCACGCCACTTCGGGTTGGTCCAGTACTGCGAAAAGTATTCAGCACAGAGCGAATACCGGCCATCTTCTTTCAGATCGTAACCATCTTCCACCGAGGTATCGTAGCAATAGTATTGAAAAACATTCCAAATCACTGCCTGGTGTTCATCAGTGTGTTGACAAATTTCAAGCGACATCAGAAATCCTTGTTAGTGCTTAGCATATAAAACCCGGCGGTAAACTTCAGCAACGACTGCTGTCAACAATTCCAGGCCTTCGGCTGCAACGTCAATTCAATGTTCCCGACCGTCACCGCCGCCCCTTGCAGGCTCCAAACATGCTAACACCGAAAAAACCATTTGATAACAAAAACCCACTTTCTATAAGTGCTGGCAATTGCCACTGCAATGTACTGTCTAGTTACATTATCCAGGGGGCACTGCACCAAAGTGTTATGTCTATTTTTCAATCACCTCACTATGGTTGAACAGCCTGCTAACCAAGGATACGATATGAAAACTAAAACAATGCTCAACCGCGTGTTACTAATGCGCTCCGTTATCTGCCTGCTGCTTTGCAGTCCTGCCGCTCTGGCCGCCTGCTTAGATGCGGTCGTGTTAGTGCATGGCAATACAGCGGCGCCATCGAGCTGGAATAATACTTACAATTTGCTGCTTACCAAAGGTTATACCGCAGCGCAAATTCAGCGTCCGGCTTGGGGCAGTAGTAGTTGTGCTGCATGCAACGACCACAATGGTAGTGAAGAAACGCCGGTACGAACTGCGATCCAGAATGCGCTGGCCAGTTCCTGCACCGGCAAAATTGATGTGATTGGTCATTCGATGGGCGCGACGCTGGCAGCGCAGCAAATTACTAAACTGGGTATCCAAAGTCAGGTTGACGCTTTTGTTGGTGTGGCCGGAGCCTTTCGTGGCTTGTTAAGTTGCGGTGTGTATCCGTTTAATGTGCTCACCAGCACCTGCGGCAGCGCTGGGTTATCAGTTGGCAACCCATTTTTGGATGGACTATACGGCGTTCGATTTGGCAGCAGAGTGTATTCGATAAAAAGCAATATCGATCAGGTGGTGTGCTCAAGCGGATCTTGTTTGGTCTATGGTGTCCATAGCAGCAGCATCTGGGGGCAGAACGCTACTTATACCTATGCGCTGGGGCATTTTGGTCTGCAAACAGATACTGCGGCCACACAGTACGAGCTGATAAAGTGAAGGCATAAAGGCCGGTGCGATACCGGCCTAAATTTCAAAAGCGAGTCATTTAATAACGGCTTACCGCCGTCTGATTGCGATTTTTCGCCGTTTCCAACACAACAACAGCAAGGCGGTAAACCACCACACCAAACCAGAAGGAAGTGGGATCTGGTTTGGAACCTGCCGTAAATCGGTGGCGAATAGCCGCTTGCTTTCCTCCTGACTCAGCCCTTCCACCGCCAGCGCCGACGTTACGGTATGGGTGGCATCAATAAAACCGCCATTTAAACCAAAAGCCTGTACTTGCGTCCATAACCAGAACTTGTCACCGGTATCCACGTCGAAGTTGATGGTCAGGGAGCCCATAAATGGATTTTCTAAATCGGAGTCAATCATCTCCAACATATGGCTCATGAAGGCTGCCGTCGTCTGTACGTTACCAAAGTCAAAGTTAAACGGCACGTCATACGAGAATTCCATGTCCTGACTCACCCCAAACGTCAGCCCCAGCGAATAGTCATGCACCTCTGTTGCCCCCGGGATCCCCCACAGCGCATACGAATTAAAAAAGTCAAAATTGACGCTGTAACTCAGCGTTTGTGCCGCGCCCAGCCATTGGTACTCTGTCGCAGCAAAACCATTGACCGAATTGCGTTCCAGCGCGTCTGATGATGATTTTATTTTGATTTCCGGCAGGCCAAGATTGTCCGCATCCAGCGTTACTTTGCCGTAAAAATCGCCATCGATACTACCGATTTCTGCATTGTTGGCACCAAAGGCGATTGCGGCCTCCGTGGTTCCAACTTCGGCTAAGGTGTAAGGCACGCCAGCTGGCAGCCCGGGACGTTTAGGACTGCCGTCCGCGTTGTAAAAATTTCGCTGAAAAGACCCGTTAAAATGGCAGGCGATGTCAGTACCAAAACTTTCCACTTCATAAATAGTTTTGATAGCTGCGCCCCAATTGCTACTGAAATTGGGATCGGCCAGACCAGGACAACTTCGTTGGTAACTGCTGATTTCAGTAAATTGCGAAATGACTCCGGCCTTGGCCGGAAATGTCAGGCTACCTGTGACTGCAAAACTCAGGATAGCCAGCCAAAAACCCTTACGAGTGATTAACATAGCTCCTCCACCTTGCTGTTTCAGCGCCCAAGCCGGGCACTGTTTCGGGGAGTACATAAGCAAAAACTAAACCAAATGCAAAATCTGCAACAAAATGAGGGTGTTTATTTTTTAGCCAACTTTGAGCGTCATAAAAATGCAAAAAAAGCTGACAGCTATTGCATAGTTTTTGCGTATTGCTGAAGGAGTTGAACGAGGTCAAGACAGCAGCTGTTGTTCCGAAAAAGGTCCGAAAAAGGTCCGGAAAATCAACAATTCGGTTACAGCTGCCGTTCTTTAATTAGCACACCAAATGTCTATTTGGAAAGTACGTGCGCAACCACTGCATTTGCATGGCCGTGCCCCATGCCATGCGCCGATTTCAGCAGGTTCACAATTTCCATATGCTTCATTGCCCGGTTCGTTTCCACAATCGAAATCCAATACTGAATGGGTTGACCATACTTAGTTTCGATGGAAGGGAAATAGCTGGCGGGACCTGTTACTTTTTCCGTTGCTGACATCACGCTATCCTCTGCTTTAACTCAACAGTGGCGGACTGTTGACCGATTTTGTCTATTTTTACGCCAATTTAACTATTTTTTCTACAAGTTGGCAACTGTGCTATCGAGTGATTATCCAGCAGCAGCTCATCACGCAAGGGCATGAAAACCCCGGCCAATCAAACTCCAACCAACACAAACTTAAGATAACGCAAACTTAAAATAACGAAAACTCATAGGCTTCGCTAAGCAGTGTTTCTATTTCTTTCAGTTCATGCAGGCTGCCAATTTTAGCCACATGGGTAAATTGCCGGCCATCGTCAACGACCTTGATAAAGATCGGATTATCGATCCTCCGTCCAATATGGATCGCCACCCGCACCACGTCTTTCATGATTGATAGATCAGCAAATATGCGCACGCTACGAAACAGCACATAGCGATCTTTGGCAATAGTTTCAACTTTGCCAAGTTTGTTCACAAAGTCGGCAATCGCCTGATAAACCTCGACCACCGATTGCGGCCGATCCCGAATGACGTCCGCAGAATTGCCCGCATCACAGGCGTGCCGCTGATTTTTGCGGCTAAACTCCCGGCTGCATTGTGGACACTGCCACTGTGACGGAGTCATTTGGCGGGTTACCCGTATCGCCGTTTGACACTTTGCATCGAATTCACAATCAACTGCTCCAACACGGCCATATCAAGGTCGGCCAGTTGTTTAAAGTACAAGCAGGATTTACTCATCTTGTGCTTACCGAGCCTGGCAAACAACGGCTCGTCGTCATTCTCACAACTCAGATAAACCACCAGCTCGCGACCACGGATCGCAAAGCCTGCCAGCGGTGCCTCGCCACTGCGGCCGCTGTCGTAGGTGTACCGGTAGGAGTCAAAACCGACAATACTGGGACCCCACATCTTCGGTGGTTGTTGGGTTAGCCTTTCCAGCAGCGCCAGCAACACCTGACAATCCGCAGCCTGCTGCACATTGGCGCGTGAGGCGATGTAGGCATCAATGCTGGCATCGGTGGCTTTGGTTTTATTTTCTGGCATCGAAGGCTCCTTCACCACTTTTTAAACGCATTGGCAGTTCGTGAGAACCCCTTTGGCGAAAAGATAATATTCAAATGCTGGCACACCGTTGGATAATCCTAGCTCAAAACTGGAAGCTGGAAAAAAAGACAACCGCAGCCGGACAGCGGTGGCTGAAACATCAGGCCACACAATTAATCTTCCACGGCACGCCAAACCGGTCAACCACAATGGCGTAACAAGGTGACCAAAAGGTCTGCTGCGGCGCCAGGATCACCTGACCACCCGCTTGCAGCGCATTAAAAATAGCTTCGACTCTGGCTTTTGAATCAACACCAAGCAACACACAAAAGCCGGTAGGTGTTTGGTATTGATCCGGGGCAACATCCGCACCGGCAATTTCAACACCCTCGATGCAGATATTGGCGTGCAAAATTTGTTGCCCACGATCTTCAGCACCCGCATCTGCAGTCAGACGAGATAGCGGGACCGGAGAATCTTTCAGCCGCAACATGGTGCCAATGCTGCCGCCAAGGTGATCGGCGTAGAAGTGAAACGCTTCCTCACACTGGCCGTTGAAGTTGAGATGAAATGATAAGCTCATGCCGGGAATATCCTTTTTGCTTTTCTGAAAATCTGATCCCGCCCATATGCACGCAGTGAAGGCTAAACCGCGTCTGCCGGAAAAATGCACTCAAACTCTTGAAAGACAACCGGCATGTCAGGCTGAGGCTCATAGCCAGTCCCTTGGAGCTCGTGATGGTAATAGTCCCAATGAACCTTGCGCCACCAATCAAGCGTTCCGTCCCCCTCACCTTCAATTCCTGCATGGTGCACAGTGATCTCGTTGAACGGAAGGATCTGCACTTTGGTGGTGCGGATAATACACACTGCCTTACCGTTCCAGTCCGTCACAATATTCAGATCACCTTCATGGGGCAGAGCCTCACCGCTACTCTCAAAAAACCACAACGATGGTGATGTTGCGCGCTTAGTGCCGCTCAAGACCAACTGAGCACACTCATGAGCATCGGCCTCGTTGTCGCAGAAATGCCAGGCTTGTGGCGCATCAACCGGGTATTGTGATGGTTGAGACTGACACGCAAGGTAGTTGTCCCACATAAGTTTTATTGATCGGTGCATAGTCATCTCCCGGTAGCATGACGCCGGCCACACAGGCCGGGCGATCGCAATGCCCAGACCAATACAGCTTTTTGCATTCGGCGACTGTGCATCCTTGTTAGGGTTTTACTTTATAATTTTCCTGAAATAATTATCAAGGGAAATAGAAGAATGCCTTGTTTCAGATGTTTTTCCAGAACTTTTAGCAGATTTTTGTCCAAAATATAATTTTTCACTATCAATGTATACTAAAGTGTAATTCGGAGGGGTATCTCGACCACCTGAATTATAAGTAAAAGTTTCATTTAGAACATAAGTTTCAATACTCTCATCACTTATTATTTGACCTCTAATATCAAATTTCGAGATATCCATAGCATCGAACATCATTGAATTACATCCCGTATCGTTTGGATGAAAATACTCTGTTCGATAAGTGGATTTCAGCGAATAATCTATACTTAGCTTAATTTTGACATCCCATGCATCTTTTAACTCGTCACTCGCAATTTATTGTAAGCAGAGAATTCTTTCTCTCAAGATGTATTGGATGATTTTTATTGAAAGTCGCTTGTTAACTCTTTATTAGCCGCCCCCCCCTCAGAACCACCACAAGAAGACAAGACCATTGATTAAAAGGCTATAGCTATCCATACATTTTTCATTTTCACTCCATGAATTTAACGCTAAGCTTTGTTCTGGCGATTGTTATGCATAATTTAAGCGCTGTGTTCTTTATATAAACACAGTAAAATTTTCTCTAATGAATAAAAGAAAAGTAGTAAAACAATATTTAGACCCAAAATCACTATTCCCCAAATAAATCCTTGATCGCCTGAGGTATATACCCAAAATCATTGAAGATTCGGGTAGGCGGCAACTGAACGAATCCCCAGGAGCATAGTTGTCCTATGTGACTGGGGTGAGTGAAGGCGGCCAACAACCCCGAATCTTCAAGGATGACGGGTATATTCGAGACCAAGTTCAAAATGACAATCTATTTTTGAATTAACTAAAAACCAATTTGCAAATATCGCAAAACCAAGGAATACGAGCAAACACGCTGCAGATTTTCTTCTGTATTGGTGAACGATAGATTTGATCTTTTCTTCAGTCATAAAGCTGATTCCCTTCCGCTATGCATAACGCCCAAATTTAGTGCTGTTTGCTGGCGATAAAATTTGTTTGTGATGCGCCTTGCTCTCAATCCCACTTAATACCATAATTAGGTATTTTTTGGTATTCGGAGAACTACACATGGCCAAGAACACAAGCATAACTATTGGAGAACACTTTGAGGGCTTTATTGCAAGCCAGATCCAAAGTGGGCGTTACGGCTCAGCGAGTGAAGTCATTCGCTCAGCGCTACGCTTACTCGAAAACCAAGAAACCAAACTTAACTCACTTCGTCAACTACTTGTCGAAGGCGAACAAAGCGGTGACGCAGAATATGATCTCGATAGCTTTATCAATGAGCTTGATAATGAAAACGCTCGATGAAGCCATTTAATCTCACTGTTGCTGCTAAAGCCGATTTACGAGATATCGCGTTATTTACCCAGCGTCGCTGGGGAAAAGAGCAACGAAATATCTATTTAAAACAATTTGATGATTCATTTTGGCTTTTAGCAGAAAACCCCGATATCGGTAAAACATGCGATGGAATCAGAATCGGATATCGTAAATTCCCTCAAGGCAGCCACGTCATCTTTTATCAACAGATCGGAAGTCAACAAATTAAAATCATCCGTATTCTTCATAAGAGTATGGATGTTAATCCGATACTTGGCACATAACGCTAAGTTCAGCGGCAGTTTGTGAGTTGCGCGTTGTGGAATACTTTTGCGAAGCAAAACCACATAAGCGCGACTTACAAACTGTCCAGTGGAGGCGAAGCCGTAACGGTGCTGCAACGCCTTGTTGGACGAAGCCGCTCTGCGGCAGAGATGATCTTCAACTGTACTTCTTTTGCCCTTCAATGATGAAGGTAATCTGAGGAGTGCTGTCATGAACATCAACGACCAAACCCGATTTAACAATTTGTATCAAGAATATCTTAATGCGTTAACCTTGCAAGGGAAAAGTCCGAAAACCGTTGATATGTATAGCCGCTACCTGCGGCAAATTTCTCTGTTTTTTGATACCTGCCCCGATGCGCTCACCGCCGCTGAACTTAAAGGTTATTTCCTGAAATTGGTTGCAACCAAATCCTGGAGCGCCGTTAAAATTGCCCGGAACGCCATCCAGTTTTTTTACCGTCATGTGCTGAATAAACCCTGGGATTGGATCCCGATTGTGAAGCCACCGGTGGTGCAACCACTGCAAGATGTGCTCTCGCCCTCCGAAGTCGCTGCCATTATCAATGCCACCCGGGAATTGCGTTATCAAACCTATTATTGGGTGACTTACAGCTTGGGGCTGCGCCTGAGTGAAACTCTCAATCTCACGATTGCTGATATTGACAGTCACCTGATGCGGGTACATTTGCGCTTTACTAAAAGCAAAAAAGACCGTTTTGTGCCCTTGCCGCAAAGCACCTTAGCGGCACTGCGTCGTTATTGGGCGACCCATCGTCATCCCACCCTGTTGTTTCCCGGCGGCAAAGCACCTCACTTTCGTGACGGTAAACCTATGGTGATGGATAAAGGTGGAGTCCAAAAAATCATCTGGAATGATTTTTAACAGCCGAAGGCTGGCCCCGAAGGGGTGAGCGCAGGGAAAGCACGAATAAAAAGCTATTAAAATCGTGGCAAAACAATGTGGTATTAGCAAAAACGTGCATGTGCATACCTTAAGGCATTCCTTCGCCACCCACTTGTTGCAACGGGGCGTTAGTTTGCGTGCCATTCAAACACATTTAGGTCATGCCAGCCCCATCACCACCGCACGCTATACCAGAATGACTGAGGAAGTGACGCACAAAATGGCCTGGAGCCATTTTGAACATCCGCAGGATGGTCCGAAGGATGAAATACAGGGATGTATTTCATAAAATAGTGCATTGATGATTAATGACATGCTCAGCCTCCTGCACATTCAGTGGGCTGACGCTAGGGCTACGGAGGCTGATGATGATGAGTAGCTTAGCCACCATTTTACGCGAGCAACAGTCGAACCTGATCCGCGACTATGGCGCCCGGATGCACGCCGTGCACCACAGCGCTATTACGCATATTCTTGCTTGCCATACCCCACAATGTGGTGAGATCCACAGCCATTGTCAGGGTTGCCAGCGGGATACCGTGCAGTATTGCTCTTGTGGCGACCGTTTTTGTCCGGCTTGCCAACATAATGCCAACAGTGACTGGCTTGCCCGGCAACAACAAAAACTGTTGCCGGTTCACTATTATCTGGTGACCTTTACGGTACCGCGGCAACTGCGCCCCTTTATCTGGCATCACCAGTGCTGGGCTTACAAAGCGCTATTTGATTGCGCTATGGCCACCTTGCAAGCCTTTTTTATGCGCGATAAAAAGCTACAAGGTAATGCTGGTTTCACCGCCGTGCTGCATACCCATGCCCGTAACCTGGATTATCATCCGCATGTGCATCTGATTGTGCCTGCAGGTTGTTTAAACCCGCGACATAAAATATGGCGGCAGAAGCCCGGTAAATACCTGTTCAACCCCGATAACTTAGCCAAGGTGTTTCGTGCCAAGTGTATTCATGCGCTGAAGCAGGCCGGTTATCACTTACCCGACCCATGCCCTCAGAAATGGAATGCCGATTGTGAACATGTCGGCAGTGGCCAAAGCGCCTTAACCTACCTTGCACGCTATTTGTACCGCGGGGTGATTAGTGAAAACAACATCCTGTCTTATCAACAAGGCATGGTGACGTTCGGGTACAAAAACAGCACCACGAAGCAATATCAACGCATCACCGAGCCTGCCGTCGATTTTTTATGGCGGGTGCTACAGCATGTTTTACCCAAAGGATTTCGGCGAACCCGCGACTATGGTTTTTTACATGGCAATGCCAAACGTACCTTATTGCGTATTCAATTACTGCTCAAAGTTCGGTTATCACCACCACCCAGCCGGCAACTGAGCAAAAAGTGTTGCCCATGTTGCCAAGGCCCGCTGCAAATAATCTGGTGTAGCGCAGCCTCAATAGCAAAACAAACGGCAGAGCTCAAACGAACGAACTGAGTGAACGATCTAAGGAATGGAATGCGCCAGAGCACAGGATGCGCTTCGCCCGAAATGAAAAACTCTCAACCAGGAGGTGAATAACGGCAAGATAGAAATATAAAAGCAGGACCCAGATTGCGGTTGGCAAAACAGGCGATCATGACCTGACTTGGCCCAAATTTAATACGACTGTCCAGCGCCGCAAAAGCCACAGAGGCGACCATCGATATATCTACTATATAAGCTGATCACCCAAACACCGGGCTTGTCCAACAACAGGATTAAATCGCGGCTGCGCGCGACCTATCCTTGTTTATTAGCCTTGATCATGCCCAGAATCGGGCTCTTGCCGTAAAGGAGAGCTTTCTGCAAGAGGTATTTCTGTTGAGCTATTTGGCATCATGGAAAAAAAGGCATCTGCACGTTGAATGAATGACGCAACATCACCTTCATAAACCTCGTTCATGACAAGTGAACAATTTTCTCTAGTGATACTGTCCATGACCGCCTGATCCCATGAGCGCTTACATTCCCAATACTTCACAAATTTTGCTGTAGGGGCAGATGTCTGATGCTCTCTAAGGCGTTGATCAAGATTATCGGTGAAGCCAATTTTAACTCTGTTAGGCATTAGTTCCGGGATTACTTGGATAATGTAAAAATATCCAAACCGACGAAAAGAAAACTCATTTTCCTCACCGCCACCTATTTCTTCGCTTTTTGATTTGTTTTCAAAAAAGGCAACAAACGTATTTGCCTCTTCTTCAGCGACACACTGCGTGAGCGCACCTTTGCTACCTTGAATTTTTAGCTTTTTAACCGTAGTACCTAATTGATCTCCAAATTTGGAGATCGTCCGGCGCACCGTGTCATACGAAACACCCAAACGTTTCGCTAGGTCATAAAAGCTCACATAATCTGTCACGAAATCTCCTTCAAGGCTAACAACTTAATAAAATGGACAAAACCCGCAAGACGCAAATTCTGCTGCATTCTTTCATGAATTTTACTCAAAAGAAGTTAACCTTTAACCCACATAAAATCAACCACTTCCACCCAAGTAAACCAAATCAACCCAGCTCAACAACGGTTTCGTGCCCGCGAGACGGTGGCAAAAAAACTCAGTTAAACTACTGTATATAACAACAGTTGATTGCAGGTGTATTATGGCTTCTCCATTTTTAGATTTTGTCCGCGAGCGGATGATGTTACAGCGCTACGCCAAACGCACTATTGAAACCTATTTGTATTGGATTAAGTTTTTTATTTTATTTCATAAAAAACAACATCCTGCCGATTTAGGTGATGCCGATGTGGAACGTTTTCTGTCTTTTCTGGCGAACGACCGTCAGGTGGCAGTTAAAACTCAAGCCACTGCTCTGAATGCATTAGTCTTTTTATACCGGCATATTTTGCGTAGACCTCTAACCATTCAACTCGATTTTAATAAAGCCCGCACGCCACAAAAATTACCGGTGGTACTCACCCGGCTTGAGGTGCAGCAACTTTTATTCGGCATCGATCCGCGTTACAAATTACTGGCGCAACTTCTCTATGGCAGTGGCTTGCGATTAATGGAAGCGGTGCGACTGCGAGTGAAAGATATCGATTTTGACTATCTGTCAGTGATGGTCTGGCAAGGCAAGGGCAATAAGAACAGGCGGGTGACGCTGGCACCTGAGCTTATCCCCGCCCTGCGCGCACAGATCAAAAAGGTTGATGAGTATTTTCAAGCCGATCTGCTCAACCCCGATTATGCCGGCGTCTGGTTGCCTTTTGCCCTGGCGCGCAAATACCCGGCCGCACCAAAGTCATTAGCCTGGCAGTATTTGTTTCCTTCTTACCAATTGAGTCAAGATCCAGAATCGCGTCTAATCCGCCGACATCATCTTGATGAAACCACCTTGCGCCGCGCCATTAAATCAGCTGCTTATTTAGCAAAGATCCAAAAAAATGTCACTTGCCATACTTTGCGTCACTCCTTCGCAACGCATCTTTTAGAAGCCGGTGTCGATATCCGCACTGTTCAGGAGCAGCTTGGCCATAGTGATGTAAAAACCACTCAAATTTATACCCATGTGTTGCAGCGTGGTGGGAATGCAGTGAAGAGCCCTTTGTCTTTGTTGTTGCAAACGTGACAAAAAACAGATGTTCAGTGACGATTTTTATTGATGCGCGTTTGTTCGATGGCGCTTCGCTTATCGAACCTACAATTCGAGCCTACGGAATTATTTTGTATACCGCTCTGGTATATTTACCGATAAAAAAACCGGCGCTATTGCTGGCGCCGGTTTTGACTTTCAACTATACCTAAGAATATCAATAAATACTTATAAGCAGTTGATTTTATTAACGATAATCTTCCGGGCTAGGACAAGCACACATTAAATTCCTGTCCCCATAAACGTCATCAATCCGTGAAACGGTTGGCCAGAACTTGTTGTCGGCGACGTATTGCGCCGGGAATGCGGCGTATTGACGGTCGTAAACGCGATCCCAGTTGGCATCGAAAATATCGGCCATGGTATGTGGTGCAAAGTGCAGCGGGCTGTTGTCTGCGGTCCACTCGCCTGCTTCAACCCGGGCGATTTCAGCACGAATAGCAGTCATCGCTTCGATAAACTTGTCCATTTCCACTTTGGCTTCAGATTCAGTGGGTTCAATCATCAACGTGCCGGCAACCGGGAACGACATAGTCGGTGCGTGGAAACCGTAGTCCATTAAGCGTTTGGCGATGTCCATTTCGGTCACGCCAGTGGCTTCTTTTAATGGACGCATGTCGATAATACACTCGTGCGCCACGCGGCCGTTGGCACCTTTGTACAATACCGGGAACATCGGATCCAGCTTGGCTGCCATGTAATTGGCGTTTAAAATCGCCATTTCAGTGGCTTGACGTAAACCGTCAGCGCCCATCATTTTGATGTACATCCAGCTGATTGGCAGAATGCCAGCGCTACCAAATGGTGCGGCCGAAACTGCGCCGTTATCCGCGCCAGTACCAGCAATTTTCACGACAGCGTGGTTTGGCAGGAACGGAGCCAACTGTTTTTTGACGCCGATTGGACCCATACCCGGGCCGCCACCGCCGTGTGGAATACAGAAAGTTTTGTGCAGGTTTAAGTGCGATACGTCAGCACCGATAAAGCCTGGTGACGTCACGCCAACCTGGGCGTTCATGTTCGCGCCATCCATATAAACCTGGCCGCCGTGTGCGTGAATAACGTCACACAGTTCGCGAATTGATTCTTCAAACACACCGTGCGTTGACGGGTAAGTCACCATAATGGCAGCTAATTTGTCAGAAACCGCTTCGGCTTTGGCTTTTAAATCAGCCATATCGATGTTGCCGGATTTATCACAATCCACCAGCACCACTTCAAAGCTCGCCATCGCTGCTGTCGCCGGGTTGGTACCGTGCGCCGACACCGGAATTAAGCAGATGTTGCGGTGTGAATCACCACGGCTTTCATGGTACTTACGGATAGCAATTAAACCAGCGTATTCGCCTTGTGCGCCAGAGTTTGGCTGCATCGACATTTGGTCGTAACCGGTGATGTCTACTAACCAATCAGCCAGTTCGCCGATCATCTGGTAATAACCTTCGGCCTGATCTTTTGGCACGAACGGGTGTAACGACGCAAATTCTGGCCAGGTCACCGGGATCATCTCGGCAGTGGCGTTTAATTTCATGGTGCAAGAACCTAATGAAATCATCGCGTGGTTTAAAGCTAAGTCTTTGTTTTCCAGCTTTTTGATATAACGCAGCATCTCAGTTTCACTGTGATACTGGTTAAATACCGGGTGCGTTAAGTACTTCGACGTCCGCACTAAATCAGCTGGGATAGAGTTTGAACCTTTGGCAACAATAGCACCGTCCAGGGCTGCTACATCTAAACCGTGACCGGTACCGAAAACTACATCAAACAGCTTGGCAATATCAGCCGCAGAAGTTTGCTCGTGGAAGCTAACGCCTAAAGTATCGGCTAAATCGGTACGGAAGTTCACGCCAGCAGCTAATGCACGGGCTACCACTTCGCTACGATTGGCAACAGCAAAAGTCACAGTGTCAAACCAGCTGTTGTGCTTCAGCGCCACGCCTTTGGCAGTTAAGCCAGCTGCGAAGATGTCAGCTGAACGATGGATCCGCTCGGCGATATTTTTCAATCCTTGCGGGCCATGGTACACACAGTAAAACGACGCCATATTGGCCAGTAATACTTGTGCAGTACAGATGTTGGAGTTGGCTTTTTCGCGGCGGATATGTTGCTCGCGCGTTTGCATCGCCATCCGCAGTGCCTGATTACCACGACGGTCTTTTGACACACCGATAATGCGGCCTGGCATGGAGCGTTTGTAATCATCACGGGTGGCGAAAAACGCTGAGTGAGGGCCACCAAAAGCCATTGGCACACCAAAACGCTGCGCTGAGCCCAGCACCACGTCAGCACCTAATTCACCAGGTGAGGTTAACAGCAACAGCGCCATTGGATCAGTTGCTACTGCAACAATAGCTTTTTTCGCTTTTAAATCAGCAATTAGCTGGGCATCGTTGCGCACTTCACCGGTGGTTGACGGGTATTGAATAAGCGCACCAAATACATCGTGATTCACTGCATCAGCCGCAGAGCCTACGATAGTTTCAAAACCAAACATTTCAGCACGGGTGCGAACCACATCAATAGTTTGTGGATGTACGTCATCGGCGATGAAATAAGTGTTTGATTTGTTCTTGGTAACACGTTTGGCCAGCGCCATTGCTTCGGCAGCGGCGGTCGCTTCGTCCAGCAAGGAGGCAGAAGCCAGTTCCATACCGGTTAAATCTAATGAAACCTGTTGGAAATTCAGCAGCGCTTCTAAGCGGCCCTGAGCAATTTCCGGCTGGTAAGGTGTGTACGCGGTGTACCAGCCCGGGTTTTCCAGCACGTTACGCAGAATGACATTCGGCGTATGCGTTGGGTGGTAACCCATACCGATGTAAGAGGTAAACATTTTATTTTTGCTGGCCGCGGCTTTTAAGTACGCCAGCGCATCCGCTTCTGTGGTCGCTTCGCCGGTTGCCAGAGGCGTAGTCAGACGAATACCGGCAGGTACGGTCTGAGCAATCAGCTCTTCGACACTGCTGACACCCAGCTCAGAAAGCATGGAGGCAGTTTCAGTAGCGTTCGGGCCGATATGACGGGCGATAAAATCAGTTTGATTCGCAAGTTGCGACAGGGTTTTCACAGAAGTGGTCATGCCTGGAATTTCCTAAAAAGCTTAACGGGGGCAACGGTTTGGCGCTGCAGACTTTATCAATACGCGACTAAAATCGACTTAGCCCAAACCATTACTAATTTAACTACTAAAACGCTTTTACCCTTTCGGGGATCCCCATAGTCTTTGATCACGGGGATAAAACAAAACCCCGCTGGTTGGCGGGGCTTCGTTCATTTTTCAAATTTATTCGGCGATAGAAGCGGCGTAACCGGCAGCATCTAATAAACCAGCCAGTTCGGCTTCGTCAGATGCTTTGATCTGGAACATCCAGCCATCACCAAATGGCGCGCTGTTTACTGTTTCCGGAGAATCGTTCAGCGCGTCGTTGACGGCAATGATTTCGCCTGAAATTGGCGCGTAAATATCAGAAGCGGCTTTTACTGATTCAGCAACAGCAACATCGTCGCCCTGAGCAACAGTGTCACCCACGTCTGGCAATTCAACAAACACCATATCGCCTAACAGGTCTTGCGCGTGTTCTGTGATGCCAACGGTGTAAACGCCGTTACCTTCGCTGCGAACCCATTCGTGTGATGATGCGTATTTTAATTCTTGTGGGATAGTGCTCATGTTTGTTCCTCAGACCTTATTCGCTATTTAATATTTGTTGTTTTTGGCCGGTTCCGGCGTTTTGCAAAAGACACCGGCCAATGCAAAGCTAGTTTAGATGACTTTTTTGCCCATACGTACAAATGACGGTTTCACCACCTGTACCGGCACTAATTTACCACGGATATCCACTTCTGCTGTGTCGCCAGTCGAAGCCGGTACACGGGCCATCGCAATACTGTAACCCAGGGTTGGCGAGAAAGTACCTGAAGTAATTTCGCCTTCGCCGCCAGCAACAAGCACTTTTTGACCATGACGCAGCACACCTTTTTGCTCCATCACCAGACCAACCAGCTTGAAAGTACCAGCCGCACGTTGTGCTTCCAGCGCGCTACGGCCAATAAAGTTACGGTCGCTTGGTTCCCACGCGATGGTCCAGCCCATGTTAGCAGCCAGTGGTGATACCGTTTCGTCCATATCCTGGCCGTACAGGTTCATACCCGCTTCTAAGCGCAATGTGTCACGAGCGCCTAAACCAGCAGGTTTAACACCGGCATCCAGCAGTTGTTGCCAGAAATCAGCGGCAGCGCCGTTTGGCAGAGAAATTTCGTAACCATCTTCACCGGTGTAACCAGTGGTGGCGATAAACAAATTACCGGCTTGCACGCCAAAAAATGGCTTCATGCCAGCAACAGCAGTTTTTTGCTCATCGGATAATAAGGTAGCCACTTTGGCTTTGGCGTTCGGGCCCTGTACTGCGATCATCGCAAATTCAGGACGCTCGGTGACAGTAACGTCAAAGGCTTTGGCCTGGGCGTTGATCCAGGCGAGGTCTTTTTCGCGGGTGGCAGAATTCACCACTAAGCGGAAGAAGTTTTCAGTCATGAAATAAACGATTAAATCGTCAATCACGCCACCAGCTTCGTTTAGCATGCCGGTGTACAGCGCTTTACCTGGTGTGGTTAATTTGGCAACGTCGTTGGCGACTAAATAACGCAGGAATTCGCGGGTGCGCTCGCCGGTCAGGTCAACAATGGTCATGTGAGAAACGTCGAACATGCCAGCATCGGTGCGGACCGCGTGATGTTCTTCAATTTGAGAGCCGTAATGCAGTGGCATATCCCAGCCATGGAAATCGACGACTTTAGCGCCAGCTTCGAGATGTTTGCCAATTAACACAGTTTGTTGAGCCATCTGTACCATCCTCTGCGCTGATGTGGGCACCAGCTATTGTCATAGGGTAGTAAAGGTACTGCAGTTCCAGCTTGTCTGACAGCATGCCACTTTTACCCTTCATCCTTGAAGACGCGGGGTTGTTGCCTTCGCTCGTTCGCCCCAGTCACATAGACAGCTATGCTCCTGGGGACTCACTCACTCGGCGCCTACCCGCATCTTCAATGCTTTTGGGTAAATATCACTGCGGCTTCTGCCCGGCAATTTTGCTGAATTCCACAGCATCATTACGGGTATCGCTAAAAGATGGCGCGGATTATAGCCGATGGGTTCAGCTGCAAACAGCCCCATTTTCATTAGATTTAATAATGCGACTACAACTCAAAATGGCGCTTTGTATACCTTATATTATCGTTTTGGCATTAAAGTTTTATGACGTCAGGCCTTGCCAGCTGCGGCAAGTCGCCACTGTTGCCAAGTGCAGCAGCCATGATTTTTTCCTTCAGCAATGGCAGTTGATTGGTTAAATTCATCCCGACAGCTCTGACCAGCTTCGGTAGTTTCAACTGGCTACCAAAGCCGCGTTTAAACAGCTCCATCGCTGCAATCATTTGTTGTGCTTCACTTTTTCGCCAGCGTTCGTACTGGCGTAACATACGGTGTTCTGCCAGCGGCAAATGACCGGCCAATTGTCGATTGATTAGTTCTGCTAATGCAGCAACGTCCATCAGCCCCAGGTTCATGCCCTGCCCGGCCAATGGATGAATGGTATGCGCAGCATCGGCCACCAACACCGTTTGCTGGCGAAACCATTGTTTAGCGTAGCGCATGGTCAGCGGATAAACCGCCCTATCTCCAACCAATTCCGCCACGCCGAGCACGGCATTGCTGGCGGCAGTGAGCTGTTGGTTAAAACTTGGCGTATCGAGTGCTAATAAGGTGGCTGCTTGTTCTGGACTGGTGCTCCAGACAATCGAACATAGATGTGGGTCGGCCAGCGGCAGCAGCGCTAATGGCCCGGTCGGTAAAAACACTTGGCGCGCCGTTTGTTGATGGGACTCAACGGTGCGGATAGTCGCAACCAGCGCATGTTGCTCGTAATCCCAAAACGCAATCGGCAATTGCAATTGTTGGCGGACAAACGAATTGGCACCATCGGCGCCGACTAGCAACTTTGCCAGCAGCATTTGACCATCGGCCAGCTGCAGCAGATTTTGCTCGTCGCCGGCATTGATCTCTTTAATTTTTACCGCAAAGCGGCAGTTGATTTGCGGCAACTGTTGCACCCGCGCATACAACTGCTGCCGCAATTGTTCGTTATCAACAATAAACCCCAGTGCATCGTGACCAAGTTCAGCCGCATCAAACTGAATCCTGGCAAAGCTATCGGCTTCCCACACTTCCATCCGCTGATAGGCTGGATTGGCCGTCAGTTGCGGCCACACCGCCAATTTTTCCAACAACCTTTTTGATGCCAGATTCAGCGCACTAACCCGCTGAAAATGAGCTTGTTGTGGCAACGGTGCTGGGCCTTGATCGAGGAGCTGAATAGATAAATGCTGGCTGTGTTCACCGGTTGCCAGTAACAAAGCTAAAGTCAGACCGGCACTACCGCCGCCTACGATCACTACATCTGAAGTTTGCATGCGTTATGGCGCCGCCTTTTGTTTTGCTGAGAGATTGGTTGTGATTGGATTGGTTGTGACTGATTTGCTTGCTGCTGGATTGCCCGACAACAACAATGACTCTAGTTGTTGCTGTTGCCGTAAAATTGGGCTTAACCCCATGCTTTGCTTGGCGAACTTGGTTTTAAGTTCTGGGCAGTTCATCAACGCCGTTAAACCGAGGCTGCGCCCCAAGGCTATTAAACGACTGTTATTGGAAAACAGCCGCACCAGTGTATCGGTAAATTGGATCACCTGGCTGATATCGGGTTGGCGCAGCTGCTGATAAGCTCGGGTCACGGCATAACAGCCAACATCGGCGGGTTTATCCGAAGTTAATTGTGTCGCGATCAGGCCAGTAATAGCAGCGATATCACGCAGCGCCAGATTAAATCCCTGCCCGGCGATCGGATGCAAGTTATGCAAACTATTACCGCAAAGCAGCACCCGATGTCTGGAAGGTTCAGCGCTGTACTTAAGCGTAAGCGGATATAATTGCCGCTGACCAACCTTTTGAAACACGCCGGCTCTATAGCCAAAAGCTTGTTGTAATTGCTGTAAAAATTGCTCGTCTGGCAGTTGTAGTATTTGCTGTGCTTGCTGTGGCGGCAAGGTCCAGACCAGTGAATAACGCTGCTTGGTTAATGGCAATAAGGCAATTGGGCCATCTGCAGTAAAACGTTCAAAAGCAATGTGTTGATGCGTCTCAGCCAGCCCGACATTGCTAATAAGTGCCGCTTGGCTATAAGGCTGCTGGGTCAACTCCATCCCCGCCAGTTGCCGGGTTGGAGAATCACCACCTTCACAGATAATCAGCAGTTTGGCAGTAATTTCGACGCCACTTTGCAGCTGCAAAATTTGCTGCTCTGGGCTGGTTTGCAGGTTATGGATGCGATCCGGTCTAAACCAATGCAAACGGCCTTGCGCGCTAAATTTTTCTAATTTGGGGTATAACAAAGCGCCGAGCCATTCAATTTCCAGCACTTGTCCCAGGCTTTGCCGGTTAAATTCCGCCGCGTTTAAATAAGTTTTGCCAAAATGACCGCGATCCGACACCTGAATTTGCTGGATGGCACAAGCGTTTGCCGCGATTTCCGACCATAAGCCCCATTGCTGCAGCAATTCAACACTGCCCGCGGCCAAGGCAATGCTGCGGCTGTCAAAGCTATTGGCTGGCGCCTTGGTCGATTGATCCGTGCCAGGTTCGGCTACTTGTTCAACAATGGCCAGCCGCAACGACGGGTGTTGCGACAGCAAAACCTGCGCCAACATAGCGCCAGTCATACCACCACCGGCAATCACCAAGTCAAAATTCTGCCCGCCTGAATTCACAGCACTTCCTTTAGGTTATCGATGAGACACCATCGGCTTATCCGGCCATCAACTGTTCGATGGCGCTGATTTCTTTCGGCACAGTTTCGGTCAGATTCAGATGCCCTGCTGTAGTCACCAGCAAGTCGTCTTCAATTCGTACCGCGAGGCCCCACCATTTCGGATCGCAATCGGAGCCGGTTGGAATATATAAACCAGGTTCAATCGTCAGCACCATACCGGGTTCAAAGGGACGTTCGACATCGTTAACTTTATAAGCGCCAACATCATGTACGTCGAGTCCGAGCCAATGGCCGAGGCCGTGGATAAAATACTTTTTACAGGCGAGTTCAGTGATTAACGTCTCCAACGCACCGGTTAAAATACCTAGTTCTAACAAACCTTTAGTGAGCTCAAAAATAGCAGCTGCCAGCGTATCTTTGCTGCTATTACCCGGTTTTACCGCAGCACAAGCGGCATATTGCGCGTTAAGAACGACCTGATAGATCGCTGCTTGCTCAGCGCTGAATTTACCGTTGACCGGAAAAGTACGGGTGATATCGGCGCTGTAGCCTTGTAACTCGCAACCAGCGTCAATCAGCACTAAATCGCCGTCTTGAAGCTGCGCATTGTTGTCGGTGTAATGCAAAATACAGCCGTTTTCGCCGCCACCGACAATCGTGTTATAGCCACATTCGCGCGCGCCTTGCATGCCAAAATGATGGCGAATGGTTGCCTCTAACTGATATTCCCACATGCCTGGCTTGCAGACTTGCATCGCTTTCGCATGCGCTTCGGCACTGATTAAACCGGCTTGGCGCATCAACGCCACTTCGGCTTCGTCTTTAAATAACCGCAGTTCGGCAATCACTGGCCGTAAATCAAGGATTTGCGTCGGCGCGGCATAACCGCGTTTTGGGTATTTGCGCAGCGTCGCCAAAGTGCTGCTCACCAGCACATCAAATTCCGGATAAGTCCCCTGCGCATAAACCAAGGTAGTTTTTTGGTTTACGGCATTGAGTAACTCAGTATCCAGCGCAGTATTGGCAATGGCGGGCAAACCAAATTGCAAAGCCGCCTGTTCTGGGCCAAACCGCCGGCCTTGCCAGATTTCAGCCATTTGATCTTTGGCCCGGCACAGCAGTAATTCGATGATGTCGCCGGATGCAGTTTTTTGGATCATTAACAGGGCATCAGGCTCAGGAAAACCGGTTAAGTAGGTAAAGTCACTGTCCTGCCGAAAGGCAAACTCGGTATCGCGGCTACGGGTAATTTCTGCAGCCGCTGGCACTAACAGCACTGAATTTAACGGTAAACTGGCCGCCAGACGGGCGCGGCGCGAAGCAAAATGGGCAACGGACATTAACTCACTCCGGACTAAAATGCGGTGTTCAAACTGAAAAAATTGCTTAAATAACCACTTGAAAAACCACTTAATGCAAAGTTTTTGAAGCCACTTCGCTGATGGTGAATTTCTGGCCGACTTCGTTAAAACAAGTCAGCACCATCAAACGTACATGTTCCAATACCAGATAATAAGACTCTTCATTTTCTGCTTCGCTGGCATCATCTTCAGTGTAAATATCAATATGGGTCACTTCCGATAACTGTTCGATAGCATCGCGGACATCAGCCGACACCAGAGATAAATCAGTTTGCTGAATGGCAAAACCAACCAAAAACGATTGTGCCCATTCGACTAAAGCTTCGAGGCGTTCCGGCATCGCATCGTCGTCGGTCGGAACTAATAATTGCAAACTGTAGTCTTCATCAGCGAGTTGCTTGGCGGTTTCGCCGATTAATTGTTCAATGGACAGTTTTAATTGTGCATTGAGCGCCTGTCCATCGTTTAAGAAGTCGTACAATACTGGTAAAATCGTCGCCGAATCCGCCGGTACTCCGGCGCTGAGCATGCCAGCAATCAAACCATGTAACTCGGCAGCTGACGCCATCACCGAATTTTGATCAAGTTGACTGGTCCAGTGATCGTAATTAAGCAGTTGAGAATTCATTGAAGGTTGCCATGACAATAAAGATGCTCACTATGCTATCACCAGAGCCCGGCAGCGCCAAGTCAACCGCGACTGTCTGAGCAAAACCTGAACCCTATTCGTTTTAAGATTGAAGGCCATTATGTACCCGAAAAAGAAAAACCCAGAACAACAACCCGCCAAACCAAAACAAAAACAACTGACGGTTTCGGTGTTAGGCCGCCATATGAAAATTGCCTGTCCGGCCGGTCAGGAAGAAAAGCTGCAAAATGCCATGCTGGAATTAGAAGAACGTGTCGGCAAAACCCGTTATCAACCAGGCGTCCATGGTGCCGAAGACGTGTTACTGATGATTGCGTTAAATTTGTGCAATGAGATCCTGGAACTGAAAAAGAACGCAGAATAAGGGTTCCCGCTGGTTATTCCGGTGATATACTTACCCCGTTCTCTGGGTTGTTTGTGATCAAGCCGATGTCCCCGAGCCGATAATTGTTTATACATAGGAATTCTTTTCCAGCACTATTGTGCAAGCCCGGCTCGTATCGGGAAGCCTGCGGTGCTGATCTGACTTCCGCCTTGAACCTATGGTTCGAGGCTAACGTTTGACACGGCAACCTCGAGAACACTTACCTGCACTGTTTTTTGTTTTATCCTCTGCTTTATATTCGTATCTTATTTATATTAAAAACTTGATGATGGCTTATTTCGAATCTGCTATCAGCATTTTATGCAACCCTGCAGCTGGAGTTTGCCGTTGTCCGATATCAGTACCAAACGTAATCAACTTCGCCAATTAATCCGCCAACGCCGTCAGGGGTTAAGCGCTGAGCAACAACAACAGGCAGCTATCGATTTAGTCCGGCAATTTAGCACCCAGCCCCAACTGACCAAGCTGCAACATATTGCGCTGTACCTGTCCAACGATGGTGAACTGGATACTGACCCACTGATTAAGTCGCTCTGGCAACAAAAGAAATCGGTTTATCTGCCAATTCTGCACCCACACAAACCAGGTTTTTTAGTGTTTCAGCAGTACCGCCCCGACACGCCAATGATCAGCAACAAATTTGGCATCCTGGAACCCGAACTTGACCCAACGCAGTTAAAAGCATTGCCGGAAATAGAGATGATTGGCTTACCGCTGGTGGCCTTTGACAAACAGGGTAATCGAATGGGCATGGGCGGTGGGTTTTATGATCGCACTTTGGCCAACGCGGTATTTTGCCAGCCAGCGCCGTTATTGGTTGGTTTAGCCCATCAGTGTCAGCAAGTGGAGCAAGTGCCGGTTGAATCCTGGGATGTGCCGCTAAATTTAGTGGTGACGCCTGAGCAAGTGGTGACACCGCTGGCATTTTCGCGCTAAAACCGGGCTATTTCACACAATTTGTGCAGGTAAAGCCGCTAAATCATCGTTGTTTTGGCGCCTAAAAGCGCTGCTAAGCACTGGTAACCAACAAACTTTTTGATATACTCGCCACTTCGCAGTCACAAAATGGTTTGTATGGAAATCCTGATCCTCGTAAGTTTAATTCTGCTTAACGGCATTTTTGCCATGTCAGAAATTGCAATTGTCACCGCCCGAAAATCAAGATTGACCGCGCTTGCGCACAACGGCAAATCCTCTGCCGCCATCGCGCTGAAATTGGCCGAAGATCCAACCCAGTTTTTATCGACAGTACAGATTGGTATCACTTCCATTGGTATTTTAAACGGTATTTTCGGTGAAGCCATCTTAGCCGGCCCTTTTGCGATCTGGTTGCAAAGCTTTGGCATGTCAGTCGCATTCAGTTCAATTTTAGCCACAGTGCTGGTAGTTATTGTGGTGACTTATGTCTCCATCGTGGTCGGTGAGCTGGTGCCAAAACGGATTGGCCAAATCAGCGCCGAATCCATTGCCTGTGTGATGGCAAAACCGATGTTATTACTGGCGCTACTGACCAAACCTTTTGTCTGGTTGTTATCAGGCTCCACCCACACTTTAATGCGGGTATTTGGTTTTTCGCAAAACCAGAACTCTAATGTCACTCACGAGGATATCCATGCTTTATTGCAGGAAGGGTCCAGCTCCGGCGTGATTGAACACAACGAACACACCATGGTGAAGAACGTGTTCCGCCTTGACGAGCGCAGCATTTCTTCATTGATGGTGCCACGCTCGGACATCGTGTTTTTAGATGTTGAACATTCGATTGAAGAAAATCTGAAATTACTGACGTTATCACCTCATTCGCGCTTCCCGGTTTGTCGTGGCAATGCCGACGAGCTGATTGGCGTGGTATCCACCAAACAATTACTGGTGCAATCAGTCACTGGCAATCTGACCGATTTAACTGCGCTAGCCCATCCTTGTAACTTTGTGCCAGACAGTTTAACTGGTATGGAATTGCTGGAACATTTCCGTACTTCCGGCAGCCAGATGGTGTTTGTGGTTGATGAATATGGCGATTTAAAAGGTTTAGTCACGCTGCTGGATTTGATGGAAGCTTTAACCGGCGAATTCACCCCGGACAGCGGCGAAGATATGATGGTAATCATGCGCGAAGACGGCTCATTATTGCTGGACGGCTTATTGCCGGTGATCGATCTTAAAGATGCACTGCATATCAACAAGTTACCTGAAGAAGAAAGCAACCGGTACCAGACCTTAAACGGCCTGATCATGCTGCTGCTCGGCAAAATGCCGCAAACCGCCGACAAGGTTAAAGTGGGCGTCTGGTCGCTGGAAATTATTGATATGGACGGCAAACGGATTGATAAAGTGCTGGCGATTAAAGATCCCGAGCCTATGGATGACGGCGAGCTGGACAACGACAGCGAAAAGTCGGGTTAAACGACTGGATCTAAATTAGAGACACCCGGTTATACTTTGTTACAAGAGCTCGGCTTTTGCCGCTTTAATCCGACAGTTCACCGCAGTTTATCAGCCGCCTTTAAGGCGGCTTTTTCTTTTCATGGTAGTCTGAATTGTTTTTTAGCTGACCATCCGCAGTCAGAACCCCCTCAACATTTCGCAATTTTTTGGAACATTTATGTCAATCAAACCCTGGATGACGCTGTCATCTGCGCTATCGTTGTTCGTGCTCGGCGCCTGTGCTAGTAGCCAAACCGCTGTAACTCCAGCAACCAGTACCCAAACTGCCGCCGATGCCAATCGCATTGAAGCCCACATGACCTTTTTAGCCGACGATGCACTGGAAGGCCGCGATACCGGTAGCCAAGGGCACTTGATTGCCAGCCAGTATATTGCGACCAACTTTAAACAGCTTGGCTTAAAGCCTGCTGGCGACATCGTTAACGGGCAACCAGGCTATTTCCAAAAAATGAATTTGAAAAAAGGCCAGCTGGTTAAACACAGCGCTGGTCTGACGCTGCACCACAAGGGCGTGGATACTGTGGTGCCTTATCCAAAACACTTTATTACCCGCTCCAGCAGCCACGACGGTAAAGTCGACGTGAAAGCTGAATTGGTTTTTGTTGGTTATGGCATGGTATCACCGGAATTTGGTATCGACGATTACGCCGGCCTTGATGTAAAAGGCAAAATCATCGTGATGCTGCCGGGACGTCCACATAAGCTGCCAAGCGAAGAAGCGGCGCATTTAAGCTCACAAAAAACTCGTTTAGCCGTTGAACGTGGCGCCATTGGGATTATCTCGGTCCACACACCGGAAGCCGAAAAAACCCGTCCTTACGCCAATAGCCTGCTGTACCTGAACAGCCCAGATTTAAGCTGGGTCAACAAAGACGGTGTCGCTGAAAAAGATTATCCGGCAATTAAAGTTTCAGCCTACCTGCATATGGACGCGGCAAAAGCTTTGTTCGCCGATGCACCACAAAGCCTGGAGCAAATTTATGCGATGTTGGAAAAGAAAGAAGTGCCAAAAGGTTTCGCCCTGCCAACTTCGGCCAGCCTGACCCGTGAATCCAGCCACAGCATGATCCAAAGCCAAAACGTTGCTGCGATACTGGAAGGCTCTGATCCAGTCCTTAAAAACGAATACGTAGTGGTTACCGCACACTCTGACCACATTGGGATTGGCAACGACTTACGTTCAAAAGACAAAATTAACAACGGTCTGATGGACAATGCTGCTGGTGTCGCCATTCTGTTAGAAACAGCCCGTTTGTACACGGAATCTGCAGTAAAACCAAAACGTTCTATTTTGTTTGTGGCGGTAACCGGTGAAGAGAAAGGCCTGTTAGGTGCTGACTATTTTGCCCATTATCCGGTCAAACCGATTGAATCACTGGTCGCGAACGTCAACCTGGATATGCCGGTGTTACTGTATCCGTTCGCCGATATGGTGGCCTTTGGCGCCAACCATTCAACACTGGGCGCCACTGTTGGTCGCGCGACGGCGAAACATGGCATTAAGTTAAGTGCTGATCCAATGCCAGAGCAGGCAATTTTCACCCGCTCAGATCACTACACTTTAGTGAAAAAAGGCGTACCGGCAGTGTTTCTGATGACGGGTTTTACTTCAAAAGATCCAGCACAAAAAGGTGGTGAGATTTGGGGTAAATTCTTCGCCAAGCATTACCACAAGCCAACAGATGACGTTGCGGGTTTGACGAAAGATTTTGGTGCTATCCGCTATGACTCAGGCGCGCTGTTTGCCGATATCAACATGGCAATTATTGAAGAAATCGCCAACACTGAGCAACGGCCGCAATGGTTAAAAGAATCGTTTTTTGGCAAGACTATTGGTTTGAAAATTAATACTCAGAAGTAACTGAGTGAGTCTGATCATGCTGTTTTGTACGTGATCAGCTCAGAGTAAACAAAGCCAGCAGATGCTGGCTTTGTTGTTTTAGTAGTGCTCGCCGCCAGAGTCATTGTTTCTGCGACGTTAAGCAAACTTAGGCTTTACACAAATGCACTGTCACTTCTTCGCGGTCGTGGTAAAGATGTTTCGCCTGAAATTTCACTGCAAGACCAGCTTCGTCAAAACGCGTCTGCATCTGCCCCAGGATTTCCTGCAGGGTTTCGTAGCGCTTTTTCATCGGCAGTTTTAAGTTAAAGATACTTTCCTGACACCAGCCTTTAATCAGCCAGTCGCAAATGAGCTGGCCGACCCGGTCTGGTTTTTCAATCATGTCGCAGACCAACCAATGCACGTTGCGTTTTTCTGGCCGGAATTTAAAACCATCCACCTGAAAATGTTTCACCTGGCCGGTGTCCATTAGTTTTTGATCCATCAAACCGTTATCAATCGCCACCACCATCATTGAGCGGATCACCAACTGATAAGTCCAACCGCCAGGGCTTGCGCCTAAATCGACGGCGTTCATGCCGGACGTTAACCGGGTTTCCCACTCATCGCGTGGGATAAATTGTAAAAATGCTTCTTCTAGTTTCAGCGTGCTGCGACTTGGCGCGTCGTTTGGAAACTTCAAGCGGCGAATACCGTTTTCCAGCTCGCTGCTGTTTTCAGGGTACGACAGCGCTAAATACGCCTGCTTACCCGATAACAAAAACAAATGCAGTACCGGCGCGCGTGATTGTTGTTTTGCCAGCATCACCCCAGCCTGACGCAGGCTTTGGCGCAGTGGCACTGTTAACTTACGCGCCAGCGTCGATAACTCTTTACCGTCATTGGTATCCGGATATTCCACCCGAATTTCGCCACAAGGACTGAGTTCAGCACCCAATGCCAGTTCAACCACAGCACTGACGCGATCTGTTGGTGGCAACTCAATTAAATCGCCAATCACCAATGCCCACTGGCGAACAAACACCAACTGTTCAAACGGGAAATCACGATAGAATTTTGCCAGCGCTTCGCTGTCATAAGCTTCAAACACCATATAGGCGCTGTCATTTTTCAGTTTGCAGTAACCAAACACGCCATGCTGGCCGGCTTTGTCCTGAATTTCCGCCGCGCATTCTTTTTCAAAACCAGCACGACAGTACAAAATTAGTTGTTTCATCTTTATTTCCTGATCCAGGCAATCACCGCCAGCAATAGCCAGCTTATTAACAGCAACTGACCGCCCAATGGCGCCAGTTGACCAAAATGCAGGGGCAGCGCAAAAAGCCCCGCCCACACCGTATAGACAAACATCCACAATCCCAGATGCCAGCCAACGACCACCAAAGGTAACAATTTACCCGGGCTGGTCAGAGTTTTTAAATATAGCCCTAAGGCCAATAACGCCAGCGTCTGAAACGCCAGCAGCGCCGTGCTGCTGAGCAACGACGCCAACATTTTTCCGCTAAACTGCACCAGAAATACATGCGAAATGGCAGCAGACATGCCAACCACTATCGCGCCGTACAAGGCTGTCAGGCAGAGACTTAATTTCAAAAAAGTTTGTTGATTCAATAGTATTTTCACTTATTTAGTGTGAGTATTGCGCTTCGACTGCTGCCATCATTTGCTACTTTGTGACAGCCAGGAGCCGCCGCACAAAAGTACCAGCCACCAAAGATGCCTGCGCCAGCAATTGTGCTTGCGTCTGACGATGGCGTTTTAGTGTTTTTAAATCGTGATCGCCACCGTCCAGCCAGCTGATTTCAACCAAAGGCCAACCACTGCTGTTCAAATCTTCTGGACCACCAAAAGCATCACGCTCACCCTGCACTATCAATAACGGCCGTTGCAAAGCCGAAAAGTGCCCGGTGCGTGGTGCGATGCCAAGTGCCTTTTTTGCCGGTGGGCAAAACGGATAACCAAAGGCCAGCACGCCTTGCACTTGCACTGGAAAAGCTGTTTTATCAGCCGCCAGCAAAGTCGCCACCCGACCGCCCATCGATTTTCCACCCATAAAAATCGGCAAATCATTGGGCATCGCATTTATTACCGCCAGCATTTCCTGCAACAGCGTAGCAACTTTTGAAGGGGGTTGTTTTTTACCAGCAACTGTTTTTGCCATATAACCAAAATTAAAACGCCAGACTTCAATGCCCTGCGCTGCTAATTGCTGAGCCAGCTGCTGCAGATAGTCACTGGCCATCGAAGCGCCTGCTCCGTGCGCCAGTAATAACCGCGCAATCGGCTGGTTTGCTTTATCGATAATAAAATCAGCGGAATTCAACTCTGTACTCAACTGGGTACTCAATCAGTCACCGGTGCAATATTAAATTGCTGCTCTTGAAAATCTTCCTGCTCACGCTGCACCAATTCAATCATCCACTGCCGGAATGCGGCAATTTTGCCAAGCTCGGTCTGATTGTCGCGACACACCAGATAATGCGCATCTTTGGTTTGCAGCACATGATTAAACGGGACAATTAAGCGACCAGAATTAATGTCCGGTCTTGCCAATACGTTATGCGCCAGCGCCACGCCCTGACCGTGAATAGCAGCCTGTAACACCATGGCGCTGTGACTGAAAATCGGCCCCTGATTGACATTAAAATGCTTAAAGCCCTGACTGGTAAACCAGGCTTTCCAGGCGTCGCGGGTGGTGTCGTGTAATAAGGTATGAAAACGTAAATCGGCCGGCTCATTTAACGGTTTGGCGCGATTCAGCAGCATCGGCGAACAGACCGGCAGCAAATATTCTGTGTGTAGTTTATCCGAATGCAAATTACGCCAGTTGCCACGACCATAATAAATGGCGACATCAATATCGTCGCTCATCGAGCCTTCTTCGGCATCCACGGCGCGAATTCGCACGTCAATATCCGGATGTAATTCACTAAACAGGCTTAACCGCGGCACCAGCCATTGAATGGCAAAACTGGGTTGCAAACTGACGGTTAACGCACCTTTGGCACCACGCGCCAGCAGTTTTTCTGTAGCTTCGTGCAGGTGCAGGAATATCTCTTTAATATCCAGAAAATAACCCTGACCTTCCTCGGTCAACAGCAAAGAGCGATTCTTGCGCATAAACAACTTCAGACCTAAATGGTCTTCCAGCGCTTTAATCTGATGACTGATGGCCGCCTGCGTTACATACATTTCTTCTGCAGCCTTGGTAAAACTCAAATGGCGGGCAGCAGTTTCGAAAGTTTTAAGCGCATTTAACGGTGGTAACCGGCGGGCCATAGATCATCCTAATACTCATTTATAGCTATTTATTTGCCGTTCGCCGGAGGAACATACCCATCAACTTTGACTTCCTGGCCTTCAAACAAAAACTGCTGCATGTTTTCTTCCAGCAATTTGCGATGTTCCAGGTTCATCATGTTGAGTTTTTTTTCATTGATCAGCATGGTTTGTTTGGCTTGCCACTGGGCAAAGGCTTCTTTGCTGATGTTATCGAAGATTTTTTTACCCAGTTCACCCGGATAAAGTTGAAAATCGAGGCCTGGAGCCTGCTTGTTCAGAAAAACACAAAATACTTCACGAGCCATCAGTCCATCTCCTGCTAACTAACCCGGCGGTCGCCGGTGGGAACGGCGGCATTGTAATCTATTTTGCTGCGGCGTGCCTTAACCGTTGTCTGGCGTGAGAAGTTACTGCTAGTCTGGCTTGGAAAATTCCGGTTGTTGTTCGATAAAACTGCGGATTGGCGCTGGTAAACCAACGTCGGCCAGTTGTGTTTTGTGATACCAGCTGCTTGGTTGCTGTTCTTCTACCTGTTGCAGCTTTACTAAATGGCTTTGATCAAGCTGCCACACAGTGGCGTTTAACTTGTAATGGGTAAATTGGTGTACAAATTCACCATGTTTGGTGGCTTGCTTTAGCAAAGCATCATCAGCTGCAACTTGCGGCAACGACCACAACGAGGCCCAAATTCCAGGTGCTGGTCGTTTCTGTAGGAAAACCTGGCCGTCTTGTGCCAACCAAATAAAATGCCCATCTTTCACCGGCACGATTTTTTTCGGCTTTGGTGTTGGCAGTTCATCAACCCGGTTTTGCAACAATGCCTGACAGGTCAACGCCAGTGGGCACTGCTCACACAACGGCTGGCGTGGTTTGCAGATGGTAGCGCCTAAATCCAGCAAGCCCTGGGCAAAGCTTTTGCAATTTTCGGTTGGTGTCAGCTGCTCAGATAATGCCCACAGCTGTTTATCAACAGCAGAACTATTGGTGACACCGCTGATAGCAAAATACCTTGCATACAACCGCCGAACATTACCATCGACGATCGGGCCATAAGCATCATAAGCAAACGACATAATGGCGCCTGCGGTATAACGCCCGACACCAGGCACTTTTAATAGGTCATCAAGACTTTCCGGAAAAGCACCAAGCTCGCTTATATAGACGGCTGCTTTATGCAGATTACGGGCTCTGGCGTAATAACCAAGCCCCTGCCAATGTGCCATTACCTGGTCATTGGTGGCATTTGCCAAAGCTTCAACGGTCGGAAATGACAACATCCAGCGATTAAAATACGGAATAACGGTACTCACCTGCGTCTGCTGCAGCATCAATTCGGAAACGAGCACCCGATAAGGATTACTGGCTTGCTGCCATGGCAACTGATGACGGCCATGCTCCTTTTGCCAGTTAACTACCTGACTTTGAAATGTTTTTACTACCAACTGCTGCAACATAGGGGCCAATACTCCGTTTTGAACGCGCAGTCTAACCCGCCAATTAAGCGCTGCCAATGCAAAGTCGGTTGAGTAGATGGGCGTAACCACGCATAATGTGCGCCGCTAAAATGTCCGATAGAGAGTGTCCAGATGACCACACCAGATAACAAAACCGCCACTTCAGCCCAGGATGACACCACCGAACAGCCAAAATATCTGCGCCGTATTCGCAGTTTTGTACTGCGGGAAGGTCGGCTGACCAAGGGCCAGCAGCGCAGTTTAGAGTTATTCTGGCCGACCATGGGTCTGGAACACCAGCCGCAGCCTTATGATTTTGCACAGGTGTTTGGTCGTAAAGCGGATCTGGTGCTGGAAATTGGTTTTGGCATGGGTAAATCTTTTGTCGCCATGGCCAAAGCCGCACCAGAGCTGGACTTTATCGGCATTGAAGTGCACAAACCTGGTGTTGGCGCTTGTTTAGGTGAAGCCGAAACTGAAGGTGTCAAAAACATCCGCTTATTCGAACATGACGCGGTCGAAATTCTAAACGACAGCATCGCCGATGGTTCATTAACCACCATCCAACTGTTTTTCCCGGATCCATGGCACAAAACCCGTCACCATAAACGCCGTATCGTCCAGCCTGATTTTGTGCAGGTGCTACGCCGCAAGCTGAAAATCGGCGGGGTGTTTCATATGGCGACCGACTGGGAAAACTATGCTGAACATATGCTGGAAGTGATGACCGCCGCAGAGGGTTATCAGAATCTGGCCAGCGACAATTTATATGTGCCCCGCCCGGACAACCGGCCACTCACCAAATTCGAAAACCGTGGCGTGAAGTTAGGTCATGGTGTTTGGGATTTAATGTTTAAGAAGACAAATTAATGCTGACCCCACCGAGTCAACTGCTGCTTAGAAATATCAACGACTTAACTGGCAAAGTACTGCTGGTTGAACCTATGGCCGACGATTTGGCTCGGGAACTGGCGCAGGCTGCCCCTGAACTGCAGCTGTTTTGCTATAGCACTGACAAAACCGTCGCCAACAGCTGGCAAGCACAATCCGAGGCGCCTTGTTATTTCGCAGCTTCGCTAACGACTGACGAAGTGTTTGATACCGTTGTTATTTTTTATCCAAAAAGTAAAGAGCAGCTGTCATTTAGTTTGTCGCAGCTCACAGCAAACATCAGTGCCAAAACAGAAGTTTATCTGGTGGGTGACAATAAAGGTGGCATCAAAAGTTTAACCGGTCATGCCGAAAAGCTCGGTTTAACTGCACATAAGCTCGACAATGCCAAACACTGCCTGTGGTTTGCACTCAATGGCCTGGCCGATAAACCGCAACCCGCTATCGCGATGCAACAATTTAGCGCCAAAACCGCCGACGGCAGCATCAAGTTTTGCTCGTTGCCGGGGGTGTTTAATCACGGCAAGTTAGATATTGGTACCGCGATTTTATTAGAACATCTGGCACATATTCATCAGGGTACGGTACTGGATTTTGCCTGTGGCGCTGGTATTGTCGGCAGCTATTTATTGCAGCAACAGCCAGCATTAAAGCTGTATTGCTCAGACGTCAGCGCGTTAGCGGTTGACAGCAGTAAAGCCACTTTTGCGCTAAATCAGCAAACTGCCACTGTGCTGGCCGCAGATGGTATGCCAAATGGCACGCCGTTGTTTGACCATATCATCAGCAATCCGCCGTTTCATACCGGGATCAAAACCGACTATAGCGTGGCGCAAAAGTTTATTGATGACAGCAAGGGAAAACTGAAAAGTGGTGGCAGCCTGACGCTGGTTGCCAACGCCCATTTACCTTATGCCGAATGGTTAAAAACGACTTTTGGTAATGTCAAAGAACTGGCCAGACGCCAGGGTTTTGTGGTTTATATGAGCCGGAAAAGTTAACTTATAGCGACACAGTCATGTCGGCAACCGGCGGCTTGAACCGCCAGTTGCCAGCAAACACCGTAAATGGCCATTTACAACACGATTTGCCTTTGACAGTACAGTCCCAAATATTCTTCATTCTGCGGCATTAACGCCGGCACCAGAAACAACTGCCCTGCTTCTACCCAATAAATCGCATTTTGCTCAAACTGCAAAGCCATATCCAAAGCACTGGCTTTATCACAAAGCACAGCGAAGCTTTTTTCCTGAAAAGTTAAATCAGGTGAAGCGCCAATCAAAGTGCGATATGGCAGATGTAAGTCGTTGAGATGGGTTTCGAATTCGTGGTTTAAAGTCAGATTGTGTTGCAGCGGGTAAATTTCGCCTTTGGGATTTTGCGCACTGATAATGGCAAAATCGATTTGATCACCCAGCGATTGATGGCACAAAAATACGCTGGTTTTATAGTTTTCCCACAGATCCATCATCGGCTCCTGTTGGCTACAGTCGGCGTAAAACCGGAAAAAATTGCCGGTTCAGGGCCACTGTCGATACCGCATGCAGCAGCCGACACTCACTATAACCGGCGGCAACATATTTGTCAGGCTGGTTTACTCAATTTGGTTAATTTGCTTAATTTGCTGAAAATGCATAACATCAAAGTTATAACTATCTGACGTAAATTAAGGTTTAGTGACCGGATACATGAAACCCTTATTACGCACGACCTCAATAAAAGGCGCTCTGAGCTGGGTTGTGATGCTGATTTGCAGCATTACATTGTTCGCTTCGTTAACCATTTCATCGTTACAAGACATCAATTTTCAGAAAAAAAAGCTGGTCGACCAACTACACGCTTACGCCAACATTGTCGCTTTTAACTCCAAAGCCAGTATTTTATATGACGATGCCGAGATGGAAGATGGTCGGTTAAAGTCGTTCGCTGCTGTCGATATTTTGCACAACATCCATATTTATAAATTAACAGCTGAGACCAATCAGCTGAGCTTTTTTTCCAGTTATAACAGGCGTGATGTTGGCCCACACCCGAGTCAGTTCGATAAAGTCGATGAATTGCTGGAACCACATTTTGATGGTGATGTGATAGAAATTGCCAAAGCTGTTGATTTTGAAGGTAAAATAATCGGATACATTTACCTGCGTGCCAGCCTCGATGAATTGAATAAATACATGCAAAACAGGATCTTGTATGATTTATTAATCGCAATTATTGCGTTAATCGGCGCTTTTTTTGTCAGTGTGCGTTTACAACGTCGTTTCACCAAACCGATTGAAACATTGCTGAGTGTTGTGCAAAAAGTAACCAAAGAGAAAAGTTATTCGGTGCGGGCGCCGGCGGCAGATATTGAAGAACTGCATATGCTCGGTCGGGCGATTAATAATATGCTGGATCGGATTGAACAGCAGTTTAATAAGGTGCAACAGGCCGAATTGGAAATCCGCCAGCTGAACCAGGGCTTGGAGCAAAAAATCAGTGAACGGACTTTGGCATTAAAAAGCTCTAATCAGGATTTATTGAACACGCTGGAAACGCTGCATCAATACCAAAATCAGATTGTCGAAACTGAAAAAATGGCCAGTCTTGGCCAGATGGTGGCCGGTGTCGCCCATGAAGTAAATACGCCTATTGGCCTGGGTGTAACTGCCTCGACACTGATGCAGGATAAGCTGGCAGATATTCAAACCGCCTTTGATGAGAAAAAACTTACCTCGTCGCAGCTGGCAAAATTTATGGCCGAAAGTAAAGAAAACCTTGGCATCATCTATCGGAATCTGGAACGCGCGGCCAGCTTAATTCGCAGCTTTAAGCAGGTTGCCGTAGATCAGTCGAACGAAAACAGACGCCAATTCAATATGCTACAGCTAATGAATGAAGTGCTGCTGTCGCTGCGGCCGAACCTCAAGAAAACCCAGCATCAGGTGGAACTGCAATGTGACCCGACACTGGAAATCGATAGTAAACCGGGGCCGGTGAATCAAATCCTGATCAATTTAATTATGAATAGCCTTATTCATGCCTTTGAACAAACTGATCACGGTACCATCAAAATTAAGGTCCATGTTGCGCACAGCCGCTGTTTTGTGCACTACTCCGACAACGGTGGTGGTGTGCCGGAACATATCAAAAAACGCATCTTCGACCCCTTTGTCACGACCAAACGTGGTGAAGGTGGCAGTGGCCTTGGGATGCACCTGGTGTACAACCTGGTGACCCAGGCGTTAAATGGAAAAATCACTCTGGAAAGTAGTCTCGGCCATGGCGTCGATATTATGTTTGACTTCCCGGTGGTGATTAAAGCATCAGCCGAACAAACCATGTAAGCGCTATAAGTCATTGAAAATAAACTATTTAGATCGAAAAAATCCCACCATAATTTAGCTCCGGCTAATTGTTAACAAAATCACTTGTTAACAATTGGCCCGAAAGCTATAATTGCAAAAAAAATGACAACCACTTGTCATTTTTGCCCTTTCGACCTGTTTAAAAATCCAACACAATTTACATAAGGTTCATCTCCCATGCAGACGCCTGTAATATTGATCGTAGAAGACGAAGAAGTAACACGTTTAAACCTGGTCAGCCTGTTTCAGGGTGAAGGTTATGACGTGCTGGAAGCTGTTAATGGTGAAGAAATGCATCAGAAACTGACCGACAACGCAGTCAATCTGATTGTAATGGACATTAACCTGCCAGGGAAAAACGGCTTAATTCTGGCGCGGGAGTTACGCCAGAAAGAGAACATCGGTCTGATATTCCTGACCGGTCGTGACAGTGAAGTCGATCGTATTCTGGGTCTGGAAATTGGTGCTGATGACTACCTGACCAAACCATTTAATCCACGTGAACTGACGATCCGTGCCCGCAACCTGTTAAGCCGTACTGTGTCACAGCCGGTGGTTGAAGAGCATAAGAGCATCGTTAAGTTTAACGGTTGGACTTTGGATGAAAACAGCCGCAACCTGACGTCACCAAAAGGTGTGTCACGCCGTCTGCCAAAAGGTGAATACCGCGCGCTGCGTCTGATGCTGGATACTCCGGGCAAAATCTTTACCCGTGAGCAATTAATCCGTCATATGACTGGCCGTGATTTACGTCCAAACGACCGGACCGTAGATGTCACCATCCGCCGCATCCGCAAACATTTTGAATCTGATGTGGATAGCCCGGAATTAATCAGCACCATTCATGGTGAAGGTTATCGCTTTGTCGGCAAATTAGAAAAGTAATATAGCCGTCATCCTTGCCGATGCAGGGTTGTTGTCTTCGGTCGTTCGCCCCAGTCACATAGTACAGCTATGCTCCTGGGGTCTCACTCGCTCGTCGCCTACCTGCATCGCCAATGATTTTGGCTATATACCTAATTAGTTGATGCTGTAGCTTCAAGTACACCGGGTACTAATATTGTTCGACGTATTCATGTAGAGCGGCCAGGTGCCGCTCTATTGTTAAGTGAAATTCAATCAGCTGCCGTTCAATACTCTGCCAGTTTGGCTGCTCTTCCTGCTCTAACTGTTTCGCTTGCTGTTGCACCCATAACAATCCTACCGACGATGCTGCGCCTTTGAGCTTGTGGGCTGCTTCCTGAAATTCCGTTAAATCCTGCTGCGTTGCCGTTTCCAGCATTTTATTGATGTAGCCTGGCAAGACTTGCTGGAATAGCTGAATGCTGCGTTTGACCGAGTTTTTGCCAAGCGACTGTAAATAGTCCTGTAAGGTGTTGATATCGAGCACAGTGTCCTGTGGTGTTGTCACCACGGTTTGTACTGAGCGCACCATACTGGGCGAAAACAACTGCGCCAGCACCTGATCCAGATTAGTGGTATTAATTGGTTTAGCCAGCGATCCAGCAATCTGAATACCCGCTAGTTGCTGCTCAGCTTTTCGCACATTGGCGCTCAGCACCACGATCGGAATTTGCGCCAGATGGGGTTCTTCTTTCATAAACCGCGCTATCTGATCACCGGTCATATCGGGCAATTGCATATCCAGCAGTACTAAATCGATGTCATCTTCGGTTTCGAGCAGCGCCAGGGCGTCTTCACCGGTTTCGGCATGGATCACCAAATGGCCGCGTTGCTCCAGCAGATTACTGGCGATTTCGGCATTGAGCGGCACATCTTCGACCAACAGAATGGTCAAGCTCGGACAAGAGACCGCAGCCACCTGCACCGGCTCTGCCATCAGTTCAGTCGGTAAATGCACACTAAAACTACTGCCTTGATTGAGCTGGCTTTGTAAGCTGATCTGCCCGCCCATCGCTTCGGTTAGCGCTTTGGATACTGACAAACCAATGCCAGAGCCGACAATGCTTAACCGGCGGCCATCACTGGATTTGTAGTACATATCAAAAATCCGGGTTTGCTCTTGCGGCGCAATACCAATACCGGTGTCGCTGACCATAAAAATTAAGTTACAAGGCTCAGCGTCTGCCACAAACTCGCAGTACAGGCTGACCGTACCTTTAGCCGTGAATTTCACGGCGTTGTTTAAAAGATTCCACAACACCTGGCGCACCCTTGTTGGGTCCAGCTTGGCAAATACCTGAAAATCGCCAACCTGTTGCAATTTAAATTGCAGGCCTTTTTGCTGACAAATCAGCTCGGCGAAATTGGCGATATCACCGATAAACTGCGCCAGATCAACACTTTGGCAGGCAATATCTAAATCCTGCCGGTCGATTTTATCTAAATCGATAATGTCATTAAAAATGTTGCCCAAGGTTTCGGCGCTGCTGAAGATGGTATTGGACCAGCTACGCTGCTCATCGGTTAGGCCCGTTTGCAGCAAGCGGCGGGTCAAACCAACAATACCGTTCAGTGGTGTACGCAGCTCGTGGCTTAAAGTCGCAATAAACTTGCCTTTGTCCTGATAAGCGCGTTCCAACGCTTGCTCAGCCAATTTCCGTGAAGTGATATCACGGCCAAAGCCAAGCAAACCGATATAACGGCTTTGCCGGTCAAAAAACGGCACTTTACGCATTTCAAACCACATCACCTGCCCTTGCGGTGTGGTGTATTCGACGTCCAGCGTGAGTTCGGCCTGATTTACCGACACTTCGTGATCAGTCAGGATGGCAGCCGGCGCTACATCCGGCGAATAAATTTCTGATGGGTAGTGGCCAATCAGTTCAGCTGAAGTTTTACCAATTAACTGCTCAAACATTTTATTGCAGCTGGCAAAACGGCCGGTTTCATCGCGGTAATAGAATAAATCGGGCGAGCTGTCGACGATCGACTTCATCAACAAACTTTGTTCTTCCAATTCGATTTGGGTCTTTTTACGTTCGGAAATTTCTTTGCGAAGTTCGTCAATTGCCCGGCGTTTGGCCTGAAAAGCTTTTTTACGCTCTTCAATTTCAAAGTTCAGTTGACGGATATTTTCCTGCAGGTTTTCATTGAGTAAGGTTTCCTGCCGAGCGGAATCTTTTAGATAAAACAAGGCGGCATCAAGGTGACGGACCAGATACAGCAAAATAGCGACAAACACCGGTGCGGCAACAGCGGCAACCATCAGCGCGATGGCAACCATGTGCCAATGTACCTGGTTGTACAGGATTAAACTGACCGCTAACGCCAGCAAACCGCTACTGAGCATCAAGAATAAAATCATCAGGCTGGCAAGTTGCAACCAGCCCCACAGCTTGAGAACGGCAGCTAAACGACGTACCAAAGGATGAACCGGATATTGGCTCAAAGCCCCGCCCCTCTTGTCAGCTCGACGAGCATTTACAGCGCTGGTTCAACCGATACCAACACATTGCGATAAGAACAATAAGATTTATGTACATTACCGACAGCATACTGACCCGTCCGGCTGGCCGCTTCGGCCGGGCGATGTAACTTCAGCTTATACTCCCGTCCGGCAACATCAAATTGCCCCGTCGCATCACGGCTTTGGGTACCACATAACAGTTGCGCCAACTGCCGGTAATTGTCTGAGCTAAATACATTGCCTGAGTTCAGCAAAGGCCGGTTGCTGGTATTTGGGGCATATTTCCAGTCGGCGAAATTGGCAATCAGCTGACCTTGTTGCAAGCTAAAACTATCGCCGTTGGTAAAATAATGACTGGTCATTTCCGTCAGTTTTGACGGTTTAAATTGACTGTTGGCGCTACGCTCTGCCAGATAAACACCGTTGTTTCCTTTAACATGGAAACGCACCAAGGATGGATTTTTGTCGTCAAAGCCAACCAGCAATCCGGTTGCTTCATCCACGCCAAAACCGAAACTAGCCTGAGTTTGCGCCACTAAAGTCAACAACCGCCCCTGCCGGCCACGTTCGGAAAAATGCGTATCCAGCACGCCCCAAGGGAATAAATTCAAACCACTTGCCTGATAAGTCAGGCTTTTTTCATCAACACCTTCACCACAACTGCGATCGTTTTCACAGCCGTCCGCCGGCGCTGGCTGTGCCAAAGCGCCTTGATAAAGAGCCTGAGCACTTTGACCGTTACTAATCATCACCGTTTGCTGACCCAGGTAACTGCCACCAGATAACACTGCTGTTCCGGCACTGGTGCCAGCTAAAATCAGCTTACCGCGCTCCAGCATCACACGAATTTTGGCAAGTTCCGGCGTATCTGTACCATCAGGTTGCTTTAACGCTTTGTAGGTCAGACTTTGATCACCGCCATTGATAAAGATCGCATCAGCCTTACCAATGAGTCTGACGGCATTGTCAGAGCCCTTCAGACAAAATTCTTTTTGCTTTGTCGCTAAATCCGGATAAACCCGGGCGCGCTGAAAACTGCCTTGTTCTTTGGTTAAATGGTGCGGAAAGTTATTGCAACCGGCTTCTGCACCAGCACTGTCACGTAAAGCGGCCTGATATGCAGCGTTCACCGGCAGCCAGCTGACCGTTGCCCCTAATTGCTCGAATAAGGACTGGTAAAAATCGACAGCCGCATAAGGGTCACGGCCAGAAGCGGTCAGCACCACAATATGTGGTGCCTTTTTGACTGGTTTTTTGTTGGCATTCACTTCGCGGGCCAGATCAACAAATTGCTGATATAACCCCAATGAAAACTGGTCTTTGCTCAGCTGCGCGGACACTTGTTCCTCAACCCGGTTTTTTGTCAGCGAAGATTTTTTCACCGCAATTTCGAGTTGATCAAAAATGAAGTTCAACTCAGCACCGCTCAGGCTGCTGTAAAGCTCACGACCAGAGACCCAACTGCCGTTAACTTCCACTTCGCTGCTGCGCCATAACCGGCTCAACTCACGTTGGGTTACCGGCGTGTCCGCCAGCTTGGACTGTAAATGTTGCAACATCGCGGTAACCTGACGCAACAAGGGCTTGCGATCAGCCGGCCAATCTTCGGCGTTGCTAATGTTGGTAATATAATGTGGTTGGATCAGGTACAGTTCGGCTTTTTTAGCTTCGTCCGGCCATTGTGGGGTCGAAACACAAGCAGATTCCTGGGTTGACGAGCAAATTGATAAACCGCCCCCCATTAAAACCATTGAATATGTTGGAAATTTTTTCGTTTCGGCCGCGAGGGCGGACCCGATAGGTAACATCAAAAGCAACAGTGGCAAGTGGAAATGGGCTAATTTCATAGTCTCTTTCTTGTTATGTAGTTGACATCAGGTCGCGCTGAAAACGAGGGTGCTAGATTAACTTGTATTGACATATTTGCCAATTAGAAGTAATTCTACCGGTACAACAAAATAGAGTGATTCGGCGAAACTGCACTGGTATGTTAAAAAAAGCCCACCGTCTGGATTCATATCACTACTCGTCATTCTACCTTTCGGAGTGGTTTAACGAGTAGAAACTGCCTTGCAACGCAAGTTGTAACGGCGGTTTCTGTCAACAGAACCCCACCCCAAATTCAATTCTGATGAAATGCTGAGCCACAGTCCTGCGTGCAGTTCTTTGTATCAGAGTTCCATGCCCGCGGCGGAGTCTGCTCCCCGCTTACTTTGTTCATTAAATACAGGTTGTAACTATGTCTGCCGCTGATAAAAACCCGGTATCCATGCCTGATGCTTTTGTAATTTTGTTTTTTGTAATGCTGCTCGCTGCAGTATCTTCATATATGGTTCCAGCCGGCAGTTTTGACTTATTGCCCGCAGAAACCAATGCCGCAGGCGAACTGCAAAAACCACGGATTGACCCGCAGAGTTTTCATTACAGTGAAAATGCCGATCAAGGCGTCAAGCTGTTTGCTGAACAAGGCGAAACTGGTTTTCTGAATTATGCCTTCGAGGGCATGGTCTCAGGCGACAAAATGGGCGCCGCTGTTGGCGTGATTGCCTTTATTCTGCTGACCGGTGGTGCCTTCGGCATCATTATGCACAGTGGTGCGGTCAATAACGGTATTTTGGCGTTGATCAAACGCACCCAGCATATGCAGTTTGTGTTTATTCCGCTGATGTTCACCTTGTTTTCCCTGGGTGGTGCAGTATTTGGTATGGGCGAAGAAGCCATTGCGTTTTGTATTGTGTTGCTGCCATTAATGTTGGCGTTGGGTTATGACGCTATCAGCACTGTGCTGGTGACCTATGTCGCCACCCAAATTGGTTTTGCTACCAGCTGGATGAACCCTTTTAGTGTGGCCATTGCCCAAGGTGTTGCCGGTGTCCCGCTGATGTCTGGCTCGGGATACCGAATGGTTTTGTGGGCAATTTTTACCTTATTTGGCATTATTTTTACCTTGAAATATGCCAATAAAATCAAAGCAAATCCGCAGTTATCTGTCAGCTTTGCCACCGATCAAAAATTGCGCGGCCAGCAGCAAGCGCAACAACAAGGCACTTTTGAGCTGGTGGACGCCGTGATCCTGAGTTTGTTTGTCGCGGGTATTGGCTGGGTGATCTGGGGTGTGGTGGCACGGGGTTATTATATTCCGGAAATCGCCACTCAGTTTTTTGCGCTTGGTATCGCAACGGCCATTGTCGCTATTGTTGGCAAACGGATGACCATGAATGGTGCAGCCGATGCCTTTAAACAAGGCGCTGCGGAGCTGTTGCCGGCGGCGTTGATTGTTGGCATGGCCAAAGGCATTGTGTTGCTGCTCGGTGGTGACGATCCAACCCAACCTTCAATCCTCAACACGCTGCTGAATGCGGCAGGCAATAGTTTTGAAGGTGTGCCGACCTACCTTTCCGCCTGGTTTATGTTGATTTTCCAATCGATTTTTAATTTTTTCGTGACTTCAGGTTCAGGCCAGGCGGCTTTGACCATGCCATTGGTGGCGCCACTGTCGGACTTAGTCGGCGTGTCGCGGCAGATTGCGGTACTGGCCTTTCAGCTTGGTGATGGCTTAACCAATTGTATTATCCCAACTTCAGCCTCATTAATTGGTTGTTTAGGTGTAGTGCGGGTCGACTGGATGTTGTGGGCAAAATTTGCCTGGAAACTGCAGTTATGGCTGTTTGTATTGGCAAGTTCAGCGATGTTGTTCGCTGTCGCCATTGACTACCAATAAGGAGCCTGGCATGACAGCGATTAAACTATTTAAACATGCACATGTGCTGGCACCCGAAGATTTGGGCGTGCAGGACGTATTGGTGGCAGCCAATAAAATTGTTGCTATTGGTTGCGGTCTAAACAGCCAACTTAGCGCCAGCAACAGCGATCTGCCGATCGAAATCATTGATGCAACAGGATTTTATCTGACGCCTGGTTTTGTCGATTCGCTGGTGCACTTTATTGGTGGTGGCGGCGAAGGTGGTTTTGCTTCACGCACACCGGAAATGCAGTTAACCGATGCCACACTGGGCGGTGTCACCACTGCGATTGGCGTGTTAGGAACTGACGCGACCACCCGTACTTTAACCAATCTGCTGGCCAAAGCCCATGCGTTGGAGAGCGAAGGCATCACGACCTATTGTTATACCGGTTCTTATCAGGTGCCCTGCCGCACTTTATTGGGTTCAATCACCGATGATCTAATCATCATCGACAAGTTTATCGGCGTCGGTGAAATTGCCATCAGCGATCATCGCTCGTCGCAACCAACCCTGGATGAGCTTCGAAAGGTGGCGGCACAGGCCAGAGTTGGCGGTATGCTCGCGGGGAAAGCCGGTATTGTCAGTGTGCATGTGGGTGCTGGTGCTTCATTGCTGGATCCACTCCATCACGCGGTGGCTGGTACTGAATTGCAAGTGCGCCAGTTTTACCCAACCCATATCAATCGCAATCAGGCAGTCTTTGCTGCCGGGTTGCGATTTGCAGAAGCTGGTGGGGTAATTGATTTTACCACCAGCACCACAACGTACGATTTACAACATGGCGAAGTGGCCGCGGCTCAGGCGTTGGCACAAGCTTTAGCCAAAGGAATTCCAGTGTCGCAGCTGACGCTAAGCTCGGATGGTAATGCCAGTTTACCTATTTTCAGCAGCACAGGTCAGTTGCTGGGCCTGGAAGTTGGCAAAGTCAGCTCTTTGTATCAAAGTGCCAGAAGCGCTGTCATGGACTATCAGGTGACTCTGCCTCATGCCATCGCCGCTATTACGTCGTCACCGGCGAATGTGTTAGGGCTTGGTCACAAAGGCCGTATCGCGCTGGATAAAGATGCCGATATTGTATTGATTAATAAACACAATCTGCAAATCGACAGCGTGTTCGCCAAAGGCAAACTGCTGGTGAAATCCGGCAAAGCAGTGGTGTTTGGTACTTTCGAACATAACAACCGGTAACAGTCTGCAGCAATACGAATTGCCACAATGGCAGCGAAGGCGCCTTCGGCAATTGATCCGCTTTGCTTGTCACCCCGTAAACTGACAGAGTAGAATACCCGAGTGTTTTAATCGGGTATTTTGCTTTTGAAAGCGATCACTCGAAAAAATGGATGACCTCATCGCAAATTTTTCATAAGACAAATTTGTGAACTGCGGTAAAATGCAGCCCTTTTTCGGCTATCCAGCAGTTGTGGCACTTTGTTCTGGCCTTTGCGCCCTGAATCTAACCGCCCGCTGCGCTGAACTTTTTTGCAATCGACGGACTTGGAGAATTCATGCCGACAGCGATGCCAGATGTAGCCAATCACTCTAGTGCCACCACCGAAGGGGTACTGGACTGGGTTGGAATGAGCAATATTGAAGTGCCACTGATGCTGGCCATTGCCGGTGAAGCGCCACGTCAGGTTAGTGCGCATGTTGAAGCTTTTGTGAACTTAAAAGATCCAAAAGCCAAAGGCATTCATATGTCCAGGCTGTATTTATTGCTGGACGATTTATCCCGTGAGTCCAGCTTAAGCCATGCCAGTCTCTGCGAGTTGCTGGACGGTTTTATCAGCAGCCATGAAGATTTAAGCGATCAGGCCTTTGTTAAATTCGATTTTGACCTGCATTTACGCCGCAAAGCGCTGATCACTGAAAAACAAGGCTGGAAAGCTTATCCGGTCACGGTCACTGGTCAGGTGGTTGATAAAGAATTATCAGTCGAACTGGCCGTGAAAGTGCCTTATTCATCGACCTGCCCTTGCTCCGCAGCTTTAGCGCGGCAGCTGATCCAGGAAGCTTTTACCGCGAAATTTGCCGGTCAGCAGCACATCAGCAGTGAATTGGTCGTCGACTGGTTGGGGACAACTCAAGGCATCGTGGCAACACCACACAGCCAGCGTTCAGTCGCTGAAATTAAAGTGAAGCTCAATCACAAACTGACCGACTTCCCGATTGTGGCGCTGATTGATGCGATTGAAGACTCGTTAAAAACGCCGGTACAAGCCGCCGTAAAACGCGCTGACGAACAGGAATTTGCCCGCTTAAATGGCCAAAATCTGATGTTCTGTGAAGATGCTGCCCGCCGCGTGAAATATACGCTGAACCAGCTCACTGAATTTGATGACTTCTGGCTGCGCGTTAACCATTACGAATCACTGCATGCGCATGACGCAGTCGCGGTGACGGTGAAAGGTTTACCGAACGGCTATCGTGCCTGAATTTAGCGAAAACCGCTGATTCTGCCGAAGTTCATTAGCGCATAACTAACGCATAACCTTCGTGGTAACCCAACTAAAAAAAGCTGCTTCGGCAGCTTTTTTGTTGGCTTTTTTTCATTAAATCCGCCCTTTCCCGGCTAAAGCTGTAATTTTATTACAAAACTCATCGGATCAGCTACAGGCGACGACTGGCGGGTTATTCACCAAAAGTCAGCTTGCATTTTTGTCGATTTATCGGTATATCTAACTCAGGTCTTTATGTTTAGACGTCTAAACGACGCGCCGACCACTCTAGAGTAAAAACACTAACAACCCTTGACCCTTGAAAGTATTACCGTTATTTTCTTTCAAACGTAAAAAAACTAAAAATTAGAATAATAATTCATAAATTTTACATATTTATACCGAAATCATTTAAGGCTGCAGCTTGAAGGACGACGGGTTAATACCCTAAGTCATTCGAGTTGCAGCGCGGCGGCAGTTGAGCGAGTCCCCATGAACATAGTTGTCCTATGTGATTGGGGCGAGTGAAACGGCCAACAAAGCTGCAGCTTGAAGGACGACGGGTATTTTTTATTGCAGGACAGGTTGGAGGGTATTTTCATGGGGTTGTATCACCACAGTCAGGCCAGAGAAAACTGTGGCTTTGGCTTGATTGCGCATTTAGAAGGCACCGCCAGCCATCGCATCGTCCGGACTGCTATCAGCGGTTTAGATCGGATGCAACATCGGGGTGGGATTTCAGCAGACGGTAAAACCGGTGACGGTTGTGGTTTGCTGATGCAAAAACCAGATAGTTTTTTTCGTGCTATTGCCGAAGAAAACGGCTGGGTATTAGGCAAAAAATATGGTGTGGGGATCTTCTTCTTCAGCCAGGATCCGGTCAAAGCCGAATTTGCCAAACAAATCGCCGAAGCAGAAATTGCCCGCGAAACCTTAACTTTAGTCGGCTGGCGCGAAGTGCCGGTGGACCCATCCGTGCTCGGGCCTATCGCCTTAAGCTCAATGCCTAAAGTATTGCAGGCATTTGTCAGCGCACAGCCTGGCTGGGGCGATCACGATTTAGAGCGCCGTCTCTATATGGTGCGCCGCCGCATTGAAAAACAAATCGTCAACGACGAAGATTTTTACATCCCAAGTTTCTCCAGTTTAGTCACGGTATTTAAAGGCCTGATGATGCCGGCCGATTTACCGGGTTTTTATCTGGACTTAGCCGATATCCGGATGGAAACCGCCATTTGCGTGTTCCACCAACGGTTTTCAACCAACACCATGCCGCGCTGGGCATTGGCGCAGCCATTTCGTTTCCTTGCGCATAACGGCGAAATTAATACCATTACCGGTAACCGCCAATGGGCACGCGCGCGCCAGTACAAATTTGCCTCACCGTTATTGCCGGATATGCAAAACGCCGCACCTTTTGTTGGCCAAAAAGGTTCCGATTCGAGTTCACTCGACAATATGCTGGAACTGTTCTTAGCCGGTGGTATGGATTTATTCCGCGCCATGCGTCTGCTGGTGCCGCCAGCGTGGCAAGGCAATAAGGTGATGGATGATGACCTCAAAGCCTTCTACGAATTTAACTCGATGCATATGGAACCATGGGATGGTCCGGCCGGTATTGTACTGACCAATGGTCAGCATGTGGCCTGTAACCTGGATCGTAACGGTTTGCGCCCTGCCCGGTTTGTTATTACCAAAGATAAATTAATCACGCTGGCGTCAGAAGTCGGCATCTGGGATTACACACCTGATGAAGTGCAGGAAAAAGGCCGCGTGGGGCCGGGCGAGATGCTGGCAGTTGATACACAAACCGGCAAGATCTGGCGCTCAGAGCAGATCGATCAGGATTTACGCGCCCGTCACCCCTATCGGCAGTGGCTCACACAAAACGTACAGCGGTTAGTGCCTTACGAAAAATTTGAAGTCGACCTGATTGGCAAGCGCGTCTTCACCGACGATGAAATGATGGTCTACCACAAGCTGTTTAACTACAGCTATGAAGAGATTGAACAAGTCATTACCGTCCTTGCCAAAGACGGTCAGGAAGCTGTGGGTTCGATGGGTGATGATACGCCAATGGCGGTGCTATCGCGCAAACCCCGCACTTTCTACGATTATTTCCGGCAGCAATTTGCGCAGGTTACCAACCCGCCGATTGATCCACTGCGTGAAGCACACGTGATGTCACTGGCGACCAGCATTGGCCGTGAGCATAACGTGTTTTCCGAAACTGCCGGTTATGCCCGCCGGATCCAGTTTGAATCGCCGGTGATGATGTATTCCGACTTAAAACAGTTAAAAACTGCTGATGAAAAATACTACCGTCACCAGATTTTTAGCCTGAATTACAATCCAAACGATGAAACGCTGGAGCAAGCGGTCCGCCGCGTGGCGCAAGAAGTCACCACGGCAGTACGGGAAGAAAAAGTGGTGCTGGTGATTTTAACCGACCGCCGGATTGCACCAGAGCTTATTCCTATTCCGGCGGCGATGGCGGTTGGTGCTGTGCATCATGCATTAGTCGACGCGCAATTACGTTGTGACTCAAATATTGTGATTGAAACTGCCACCGCGCGTGACCCGCACCACTTTGCGGTATTAGTCGGCCTTGGCGCGACCGGTATTTACCCGTTTTTAGCTTATGAAACGGTTGAGCAGCTGTGCGAGAAAGGATCGCTCAATATCACGGCGCGTGAAGCAGTCACTAACTATCGCAAAGGCATCAACAAAGGCCTGTATAAAATCATGTCAAAAATGGGCATTTCAACAGTCGCCAGCTATCGCTGCTCGAACCTGTTTGAAGCCGTTGGCGTGAATCAGAACGTGATGAAACTGTGTTTCCCGGATGTACCTTCGCGCTTAAGCGGCGCTGATTTTGAAGATTTCCAGCAAGACGTGCAACAACGCGCCAATATGGCGTGGCTCAAGCGTAAGCCGTTGAATCACGGTGGTTTACTCAAATACGTTCACGACGGTGAATACCATGCTTACAACCCGGATGTGGTGCAAAGCTTACAAAAAGCGGTGAAAAGTGGCCTGTACGAGGATTACAAAGTCTACTCAGATTTTGTCAATCAGCGCCCTGTTGCCCATATCCGCGATTTATTAACCGTGGTCACTAATCATGTGACGCCTATCGCACTGGATGAAGTAGCGCCAGCTGAACAGCTGTTCCCACGTTTTGACAGCGCAGCGATGTCGATTGGTGCTTTAAGCCCGGAAGCGCATGAAGCGTTAGCCATTGCAATGAACCGCTTGGGCGGACGTTCGAATTCCGGTGAAGGTGGTGAAGATCCACGCCGTTTTGGCACTGAGAAAAACAGCAAAATTAAGCAAGTGGCTTCTGGCCGTTTTGGCGTGACCCCGCATTATTTAGTTAATGCTGAAGTCATTCAAATCAAAGTAGCACAAGGCGCGAAGCCTGGCGAAGGTGGTCAGCTACCGGGTGAAAAAGTCACGGCGGAAATTGCTCGTTTGCGTTATTCGGTGCCGGGTGTGACGTTAATTTCACCACCGCCGCATCATGATATTTATTCAATTGAAGATTTATCGCAGCTGATTTTTGACTTAAAACAAGTCAATCCACAGGCGTTAATTTCAGTGAAATTAGTGGCAGAGCCAGGTGTTGGCACTATCGCTACTGGCGTGGCCAAAGCTTACGCGGATCTCATCACCATTTCCGGTTACGACGGTGGTACGGGCGCAAGTCCACTCACTTCAGTGAAATACGCGGGTTCGCCTTGGGAATTGGGTTTAGCTGAAGTGCATCAGGCTTTGGTTGAAAACGGTTTACGTGACCGTGTCCGGCTGCAAGTCGATGGCGGCTTAAAAACCGGTCTGGACGTAGTGAAAGCGGCCATTTTAGGCGCTGAAAGCTTTGGTTTTGGCACCGGCCCGATGGTGGCTCTGGGCTGTAAATTCCTACGGATTTGCCACTTAAACAACTGTGCTACTGGCGTCGCCACGCAAGATGCAACGCTACGCCGCGACCACTTTAATGGCCTGCCAGAAATGGTGATGAACTACTTTAAGTTCTTAGCCTTTGAAGTTAGGCAGTTACTCGCTGAAATGGGCGTCAAAGAAATAACTGATTTGATTGGCCGCACCGATTTACTGGTGCAGCGTCAGGGCCAGACTGCGCGGCAGGTGAAATTGGATTTATCGCCAATTCTGCAAGCTTGTGGTGTGAAGTCTGAACAATCGCTGCACTGCGTACAAAACAACGATCCATTTGATTCTGGTCCGCTGAATCAGCAAATGGTCGCCAAGTGTTTTGACATGGTGAAATGTAAAACCGGCGGCCGCTTAAGTTTGCCAATCCGCAATACCGATCGCTCAGTTGGCGCAGCCTTGTCCGGCTTAATTGCCCGGCACCATGGCAATCAAGGCATGGCGACCGAGCCAATTGAAGTGCAATTTGTGGGGACTGCAGGCCAGAGCTTTGGTGTCTGGAACGCTGGTGGTTTGCATATGTCGCTGCAAGGCGATGCCAACGATTATGTCGGCAAAGGCATGACCGGCGGACAACTTGCGGTCTATCCACCCAAAGGTGTTAGCTTCGCCAAAGATAACGCCACTATTGTTGGTAACACTTGCCTGTATGGCGCAACGGGCGGGCGTTTTTACGCTGCAGGCCGGGCTGGTGAGCGTTTTGCCGTGCGAAACTCCGGCGCTATTGCGGTGATTGAAGGTACCGGCGACAACTGCTGCGAATATATGACCGGAGGTGTGGTGGTGGTGCTGGGTCAAACCGGTGTCAACTTCGGTGCCGGGATGACAGGTGGTTTCGCTTATTTATTTGATGAACATCAGGATTTAGCCCTTCGGGTCAACCCGGAACTGGTGGAATGCCTGGATGTCAGCACGCCGATCTTACAAGAGCATCTGCGTAGCCTCATCCATCAGCATTTTGAAGCAACCGGCTCAGAGCGCGCGCACAAATTATTGTCGTCGTTCCAGAGTTGTTTAGCGCAGTTCAAGTTGATTAAACCAAAAACCAGTGACGTCAATACGTTATTGGGCCACCGCGCACGCTCCTCTGCTGAGCTGCGGGTTCAGGCGATGTAAGGGGGAGGAATTAAAAATGGCACAGAATGTTTATCAGTTTATCGATGTAAAGCGGGTTGACCCGCCGAAAAAGTCACATGAAGCGCGCACCATTGAGTTTGTGGAAATTTACCAGCCAATGACCGACACTCAGGCGGCAGGTCAGGCCGATCGTTGCCTCGATTGTGGTAACCCCTATTGCGAATGGAAATGCCCGGTGCATAACTATATTCCGCAGTGGTTAAAACTGGCCAACGACGGCAAGATCATTGAAGCTGCAGAATTATCACATAAAACCAATAGCTTACCTGAAGTCTGTGGCCGGGTTTGCCCGCAAGACCGGCTGTGCGAAGGTGCTTGTACCCTGAACGAAGGTTTTGGCGCTGTCACCATTGGTTCGATTGAAAAGTACATCAACGACAAAGCATTTGAAATGGGCTGGCGGCCGGATTTATCCGCCGTGGTTAAAACCGATAAAAAAGTCGCAGTGATTGGCGCTGGCCCGGCGGGCTTGGCTTGTGCGGACGTGCTCATTCGTAATGGCGTCACGCCTGTGGTGTTTGATAAATACCCGGAAATTGGTGGCCTGCTGACCTTTGGTATTCCGCCCTTTAAACTGGAAAAAGGCGTGATGCAATTACGCCGCGAAATTTTTACTGCGATGGGTATCGAGTTTCGGTTAAACACCACTGTTGGCGTGGATGTCAGCTTTGACAGCCTGCTGCAAGATTACGATGCAGTGTTTTTAGCCCTTGGCACTTATACGCCGATGGCCGGTAATCTTGCCAACGAACAAGCTCCTGGCGTGTATGAAGCCCTGCCCTACTTAATTGGCAATATCAACAACCTGATGGGCTGGCAAACCGAACATCAATTTGTTGATTTAAAAGGCAAAAGCGTGGTAGTGCTTGGCGGTGGTGATACCGCGATGGACTGTGTGCGCACCGCCATTCGTCAAGGCGCCAGCAAGGTGATTTGTGCTTACCGGCGTGATGAAGCCAATATGCCGGGTTCGCGCAAAGAAGTGCAGAATGCCCGCGAAGAAGGGGTTGAGTTTATGTTCAACCTACAACCGCTCGGCATTGAAATCAATAACGAAGGTCATGCTTGTGGCGTGAAAGTGATTTCAACCGCGCTTGGCGCGCCGGATGCCAAAGGCCGTCGCAATGCTGAAGCTGTGGCAGGCTCTGAGCAAGTGCTGGCGGCGGATGCGGTGGTGATTGCCTTTGGTTTCCAACCAAGCCCACCAAAATGGTTGCAGGACAAAGGCATTGAGCTTGATAGCAAAGGCCGGGTTGTTGCCCATGAAGACAGCCTGTTTCCACTGCAAACTAATCAGCAGAAGATTTTTGCCGGTGGTGACATGGTGCGCGGTTCAGACTTAGTGGTGACGGCGATTGCTCAGGGCCGTAAAGCGGCAGAGGGCATGCTGGATTATTTAGCGGTTTAATGTGTTCAATTGTTGAAACCTTGTGATTGATTGAGTGATTGATTGATGTAATAAAAAAGGCCAGCAGCAAAAGCTGGCCTTTTTTATTGTGCCTATTTCGCTGGCTTTTTTTTCGGTGCAAGGTTCACTAAATAGTGGATTTTTGCCAGCCTAACCGCAATTCCTCGTTTATTATTCATTTTTTATCAGCGTTTTATCAATTTTCCGTCACGCAGTCGCCCATCAAACCTCATCACTATCAAGCAACAAGGTTGGAGGCACTTTTCATGCATCAACCTTGGCCAGCAAGTTGTACCAATCATCCGTTAAATCTAATAACAAAGTATTCAGACAATAAGGAAAACCAATGAAATTCAACAACTTAATGAAAGCTCTGGCTTTTGGTGCCGGTCTTGGCGTGGCATTTTTCAGCTTTGCTTCTGATTTCTCGCCATACGAAGAATGCATTCTCGATTGCCACCAGAAATCACGTATTTGTCTGGCTGGCGGCGGCCCTGCTGCAACTTGCAGCCGACACCTGCAATTATGCAAATGGGGCTGCGGCACACCACAATAATCGTTAAATCAACAAAATGGCACTGTCGCGACCCGATAGTGCTTTTTTTACGGATTAAAATGCATGAATTTACCTACGTTAAAGGGCTTGCTGGCACCGGTATTGATGACTGCGCTCGGTTTTGGCATTGGCATCGGCGCCCTGTACAGCTGGCAATATCTCAACCGGCCAGCCACAGTGTTTGAAATTGAAACTTCAGCACATTTTGCAACGACAGACAAAGCACTGATCCTGTATTCAGCGTCCTGGTGTGAGTACTGTCAGAAAGTTAAAAACTATCTGGATCAGCATCAGGTGGTGTTTGAAAATAGGGATATTGAATCAGCAGATCCGGCAATCCAGCAACTTTTTCAATCACTGGGGGCGACGGGGATACCGCAAATCCTGATTGGCAATAAAGTGATCCGCGGCGCAGATCTGGAAGCTTTGGAAGATGAACTTAAAAAGCGACAACTGCTGTAGCAGACGCCCACGCCAAATACCCAATAACCGGCTTAGACTCACCCACCTCGATGCTCCATGCGATGTCGATAAGCCGGACTCAGCGCGACCGAGGTGTTTCGTTCAATAGCGCCTGAGCACTAACTTGAGTATTGTTCTCGCTTTGTTCAAATCTAGCCAGCAACGTTTGATGTTGCTGTTGCCACTGCCGAAGCTGCTGTGCATCCTGCAAAAACAAGCCTTTTAGAAAAGCACCGGACAAACTTTGGGTAGCGGCCTGCAACACTTGCGCCTGCACACCTAATTCCGGTCGTTGCCTTCTGCCGGAAAATATATTGTGATTGCCACCATGGAATACCGCCAGCACCTTATAACTGCCGCCCATCGCCTGATATAAATCAATCCGATCGGATGGCGCTGAGTGATACCCCGGCACCTCAATTTCATCCATGGTATTGGTGATATGCAAGGTCGGTACTGTGACCGATGACAGCACTGCTGCCAGCGGCGCACCATCATAAAATGGCGGCGCTGAAATCAGTAAAGCAGCACTAAAACGCGGGTCACGCAGCGGCGGCAATGCTGCGGAGCGTTCCACTTTAGCCCCGACCAATAACATTGAGGTATTGGCACCATATGAATGACCGGCCATCACAATTTTGGTTTGGTCTATTTGAGCACTTCTATCAGACTCGAGCAAAGTAGTTAAAGCGAATTTGACATCAGCCACCCGCGCCAGCGCTTCGTCGTCTCCGGCAGCGGCCATCAACCGAAATGGTAAGGTCAAGCGGCTACCACGCCAGATCTGCCGATCGCTCCCGACATGCTGTACATGCAAACTGGCAAAACCCTGACTGGCCCAATATTTACCCAAATAAGCATAACGGTCACGCGAACCGCCAAGGCCATGCGAAAATACGATTAAAGGTAATTTATCGCTGCTGGCTTGGACGTCATCACGTTGCTTTGGTGCGTAATAAAGCACCGGCACTGCGCGCTGACGTGCGTCGTCAAACCATTCCAGCTCATCACTTTGCACCAGGTCCAGCCATTGGCTGTTTAATTCGGTCGCATATTGGACTGAGGGTAAATTAAGTTGTTGTTGCCACTGGCTGCTACTCAGTTCCGGCGGTTGATGCTGGCTACAGCCCAGCAGCAAAAATTGCAGCAGTCCCACCAGAAATAGCTTGTGCTGCACGCGTAAATGTACGGGATGAATTAGAGATATCTTATTGATAAGCTTCTGATAAGTAACGTTCACTGCTGGCTATTCCTGTCTGACTGATTAATTATTGGTCACCACCACTGCCATTGGTCGATTTTTCTGCAGGGATGGACGGTTGCCACTTGCATCCGAAGGTTAAAACGTTGCACAGTTGCTATTGGTTCAAAACTGCTGCTGCTAGTTTAAAATAACAACAACACCTGACAGGTTCCTGAATGAAACTTTCCCTGCTATCAATCCAAATTTCTGCGCTAGCCACGGTCATTTTTTGCGGCGTAGCCCACGCCACTGCGCCGCATCGGCTGCATCAAATCACCGCGCAGCAGGCTTTGCAGCTGATGAACGATAACGACAGCACTAAAAAGTTAAGTTCAGTTGAGCTCACCCAATATTACCTGCAGCAGATTGAAAAAAATAACCTGAAGGGCGCACAAATCAGGGCAATTGTCGATATTAACCGCGATGCGATTAAACTAGCGACCCGCCTGGATGCTGAGCGCAAAGCTGGCAACATCCGCGGGCCATTGCACGGCTTGCCGGTCGTTCTTAAAGCGAATATCGCCACCAAAGACGGTATGCCAACGACCGCCGGCGCGTTGGCGCTCAAAGGCTTTCTGACCAAACAAGACGCCGAAATTGTGACACAGCTGCGTGCTGCCGGGGCGGTGATCCTGGCCAAGTCGAATTTATCCGAATGGGCAAATTTTCGTGGTGAAGGCTCGGCCAGCGGCTGGTCGTTATTAGGCGGTCAAACCAAGAATCCACATGTATTAAGCCAAAGTCCTTGTGGCTCCAGCTCTGGATCCGGCGCCGCAGTAGCGGCCGATATGACCTTGTTAGCCGTTGGTACTGAAACCGATGGCTCGATCACCTGCCCTGCAGCCGCAAACGGTATTGTTGGCATTAAACCGACGCACGGCGCGGTGTCCGGCGCTGGTATTATTCCGATTGCCGCATCGCAGGATATCGCAGGTCCAATGGCGCGCTCGGTAGCGGATGCGGCTTTGTTATTGGATAGCATGACAACAGCTACTGCCAAAACCCACTATGGCCAAAGTCTGGCGAGCGCAGCTATATCTAACTCGTTATCTGCATCGTTAGCAGTAAAAAAAGTGGTGTTGGTCCGCGCTTATGATGCAAAATTCCCGGCGATTAAAGCAATGCAGGATAAGGTCGCGGCAGCCTTAACCGCCAAAGGCATCGAAGTGCTGCAAATAAATAATTGGGAATTACCTGAGCAACTTGGTAAAGACGAGTTGACGGTGCTGATTTACGAATTTAAACGCGATTTAAATCAGTGGCTGCTCGATTACCAGGCCCCAAAGCCAGTGAATTCTATCGCCAAAATTGTTGAATTTAATCAGAAAAAAGGCAAAGCAGCGCTGGCATTTTATGGGCAGCAATATTTGGAGCAGGCCAACAACATCGATTTAACCAAAGATGCCAAAGCCTATCAACAGGCGCTCGCCAACAGTAAAACACTGGCTGCAGCGATGTTAGATCAATATTTGGTGGACGCTGGCGCCGATGCCATTTTACTGCCGGCAACCACCGCTGCCTGGGCCATTGATCATGTCAAAGGTGACGACTACAGCTTTGGCTCATCCACAGCTGCCGCGGTTTCTGGTTACCCGGCTATCACTATTCCTGCCGGCATAGACGGTTTGCTGCCATTGGGTCTGAGTATCGTCGGCGCTAAGTGGTCAGAGCCTAAGTTATTAGGACTGGCCACGCTGCTCGAGCAACAATTGCCAAAACGCAGCATTCCGGGTTTTGTCGCCAGCATGAACTAAATTGAGGCCGCGGCCGGTGAATTCATCGATGAAACGACGTGATTTTCTGCTACTTTCTGCCGCTACATTGGCTGGGTGTCAGTTGTCGCAGCAGCCAACATTTCCAGGTGCAGCTCACGGCAATCTTGCCTTACCTGAAGCTGCCGACTGGCAACTGCTTTCCCAACAATTAACCGGCGATGTGCTGTTTCCAGTCGCCGATGATTTTAGCCGCCAGAAAAAAGCCGCGAATGCCCGTTACGATGATGTGCCGACTGCGGTGATTATTCGCTGCCAAACGGCAGCTGACGTACAACATGCCGTGCGTTTTATCCAACGTTATCAATTGCCTTTTGCCGTGCGCAGCGGTGGTCACAGTTATACCGGGTTGTCGTCAACGTCCGGGGTACTGCTGGATATCGGCCTGCTTAATCAAATCACCCTCCATCAAAACATTGCCAGTATCGGTGCCGGTGCCAAGCTTGGTGATGTGTATGCCACGCTTGGGCTACAACAACGATCTATTCCGGCCGGCAGTTGCGCCAGTGTTGGCATTGCCGGTTTGGTATTGGGTGGTGGTTTGGGTATTGCGGATCGGCGCTTTGGTCTGACTTGTGATGCGCTGCGCCGGGTGGAGCTGGTCACGGCCACTGGCGAGCTAATTTACTGCAGCACCACCGAGCATCCACAGCTATTCTGGGCACTACGTGGCGGTGGTGGCGGCCAGTTTGGCATTGCGACACAGTTTGAATTTGATACTTTTGAAACCGCGCCAATCCGCAATTTTATTGGCCGTTTTCCGCTGAAAGACGGCAATCAGGTCCTGGCGATTTGGCAACAATGGCTCAAAACGCTGCCTGATGAGATCTGGTCACAGGCCACGGTCTGGTTTAATGGCCAGCCGGACTCCAAACCGGAAATTCAGCTACGAGCCTGTTGTATGGGCCATCCGGCATTGCTCAGTCAACACTGGTACCAACTAACACTGCAACTGGCCGGGATTTGGTCGGAAGTGGATATGCAGGATCATCAGTATCTCGATTTTATGCTGACCGATTGTGATGGTCTGGAAATGCCCGAATGCAAACTGCCCAACCAGCATGAACGTGGCCAGCTTAAACGGGTGGCAATGGCAGGCAGTTCCGACATTTTTAATGACTATTTGCCGCTATCCGGCTTGCATCATTTACTGAACGCCGTCCGAAAACGCCATCAGGATGGTTTTCGCGGCGGCCTGATGTTGACGTCGATGGGCGGCGCTATTCGGCGGGTGCCGCCAGGACACAGTGCTTTTGCCCATCGCGCGGCGGTGTTGAGTGCCCAATACCTATTCAGCGGCCCGGTCGGCACGCCCGAAGTCATGCTGCAGGAAGGTGCCATCTGGGTCAACCAGATGCGCAAACAAATGCGGCGCTGGAGTTGTAATGGCGCTTATCTGAATTATACCGACGCCCTCATTAAAGACTGGCCACAAGCATATTACGGCGACAACTATGTTGCATTACAACAACTTAAACGCCAGTATGATCCAGACAATCTGTTTCGGTTTGCTCAGAGCATTCAGCCGGACTGATTTATAACACGCTGATTTTATTAAAAGGAGGTTCACGATGTTGTTATTGCTGCAGTTATTGATTGCCACCCAGCCGCTCCAAGCGACGGCTCCAGATCCGTCCATCCAAAAGCCTGTGACTGCGATGCTTAAAAGTGAAACTTTTGTCGCTGATGGTGTGTTTCACGCAGAAATTGAAGGCCCGGCCTTAGATACAGCAGGCAATTTATACGCAGTCAATTTTGGTGGCAACGACGATAGCCATAAAGGCACCATCGGCAAAGTGACGCCAGAGGGTCAGGCAACTTTGTATCTGACCTTACCAAAAGGCAGCGTCGGCAACGGCATTCGGTTTGATCAGCAAGGCCGGATGTATATCGCCGATTATACCGGCCATAACATCTGGCGTTATGACGGCAAAACTTTAACTGTGTTTAGTCATCAACCAAAAATGCATCAACCCAACGATCTGGCGATCACCCAAAGTGGTGTGTTGTTCGCAAGCGATCCCGACTGGAAAAACAACAGGGGTCAGCTTTGGAAAATTCAGCCGGACGGCAGCTCAGTGTTAATTGAAGACCAGATGGGCACTACCAATGGTGTTGCCGTCAGTCAGGATCAACGGTTTTTGTACGTCAATGAAAGTGCGCAGCGGCGGATCTGGGTCTATCAGCTGGATGCAGCTGCCACACCAAGCCAGAAAAAACTGCTCATCAAATTTCCGGATTTTGGCCTGGACGGCATGCGCACTGATAGCGCCGGTAATTTGTACGTCGCCCGTTACGGCAAAGGCGTCATCGCAAAAATCAGCCCTAGCGGTGAGTTACTGGCGGAAATTGCGGTAAACGGCAAATTTCCGACCAATGTTAGTTTTGACTCAACCGAGCAGTGGTTGTATGTGACGATGCAACAACGTGGTGCCATCGAGCGAATTTCGCTAAAGGCTACAACAAGCAACAACTGAGTCAGACTAGTGCTGCAGAGTATTCGCTCTGGACTCGCCTCCAGACAAAAACTTAGTCCCAGCTGATATTGTGTTGTTTTTTGGCAGCGCCGCGTAGCATTTCAAGCAAAGGAACTGCTCTGGTATGCAGACTCACCGGTGCTTCGGCTGGCGCGCTAGCTTGCGCTGTGAAGTCTTGCGGTAGCTCTTGCGGTAAGTCTTCCAGATTTTGTTGCAACTGCCATAACGCCTGCGGCACATCTTCCGCGTAAATAGCACCAGGCACTTTTGGCGTACAGCCCATTTTTTCAATCAGTTGCAGCGCAGCTTCGCCAAACATAGTGATAGGGTAATAATCTTTACTATGAAAAGTCACGATCATGATAGTCCTCCCCCGACAGGTTTAGCTAAAAAGCAGATTTGCAGTATTCGGCCATCATTGTGAATTCGTGGCGTACTGGTTTAACTATAAACCTATCCGCTGCCGCTGACTATCTGTTGCGACTATCTGTTGCGACTATCTGTTACGACTATCTGCTACGACTATCTGCTACGACAATCGACCGCCGAAAATCTGCCCCCCTCACCACCTTAATACACCGACAATCCCAACTCTTCGGCGAGCCGATGGATCAAGTACATCGACAGGCAAGAATTGCCAAAACTATTCAGTGGCGGGCTCCAGCTGGCGATCACACCATAATTGGGCACTATCGCAACGATGCCGCCACCAACGCCACTTTTCGCTGGCAAGCCGACAGTAAAAGCGAACTCGCCGGATTGGTCGTACATGCCACTGGTCGATAAAATTGCATTGACCCGTTGTGCATCTTTGCGGCTACAAATTTGTTGATCGGTCACCGGATCCACGCCACGATTGGCCAAAAACAGCCAACTGCGCGCCAATTGCTGACAACTCATCTCCACCGAACATTGGTGAAAATACTGCGCCAGCACGGCTGGTACATCAGATTTTATATTGTCAAAACTCTTCATCAGATAAGCCAGCGCCGCATTGCGACTACCATGTTGCTGCTCGGAGGCATAAACTTTGGCATTGGCAAAAATCTGCTCGGTTTGCGCTAACCGACGGATAAACATTAAAAAAGTATTTTTCGACGCTGAATAATGGCTGGTCAGCACATCGGACACCACGATGGCTCCGGCATTGATGACCGGATTACGCGGAATGCCCCGCTCCCATTCCAACTGCACTATTGAGTTAAACGGCTGACCAGACGGCTCCATCCGCACCCGCTGCCACAATGCATCACCTTGCAACTGCATCGCCATTACCAGAGCATACATTTTCGACAAACTTTGAATGGAAAAAGGCTCGGTGCTGTCACCGGCAGCGCAGATATTGCCATCAAGCGTCGCCACCGCAATTGCCAATTTATCTGCCGGTACTTCAGCGAGCGCCGGAATATAGTTGGCGACTTTGCCATCATGTTGCTCTTGCCGCGCATCACGCAACAGCGTTTGCAAGCGGCCTTGCAGATTGTCTATGGCGCAAAAGTTTTGGCTCATCTTTTTTGCTCTGATAGCGGCTTGGCCGTCGTCGATTGTGCCGGGTCTTTTGGCGAGGTGCTTGTTGCTGACGATGTGATGGCTATTGGTTTTTTCGCAGCCGCAGAGTCTGGCATTGGCTGGTTTGGTACTGGCTGTTTTATAACTGATACGGGTACAGGAGATCCGGCTTGGGTGTGCGCTTTAGCTAGATCCGCTGGCAGCGGCAACAACACGGCAATGTTGGCATGCGGTATGACTTTGACCTGCTGCTGATGATAAACAAACAGATAACTACTGGTTCTGGCAATGATCTGCACCTGATCCAGCTGCATCGTTTTCACCACATCCTGCACCGGATTAATCAGACTTAACTGAAAGCCCCTTTGCTGGCCGGCTTTGATACTTTTTGCCAGATCGGTTGATTCGCTGATCGCGGAATTGTATAAAAATAACAATGGTGTCACAGCAAACATTGGGAAATAGAATTTGAATTTGTCATTCTCATAGTATTTCTCCGACCAGAGCGCATACCACTCCAGCCGTTTTCTGGCAAAACGATCAATCCAGAATGCTGCAACGAACAACAATATCCAGCCTACCACATTCAACAACACCCAAGGGTGGGTGAGCGCCGCCAGCATAAAATCGGTCAATTCAAGATAAGGTAAAATGTCAAAATCAAAACGACCAGACAACTTGATTACAAACAACATGCCAAGCATGCTACACAGCAGATATGCCAGTGTCAGCAGCATACTGGGATGACGGATGATAAAGCGTTGCCCGCTACGCAATATTGAATCCAGCTCAGCATCATATCGCTCGCCATGAATCATTTTTGGCTGAAGCTGCGACGGTGGCGATTGCAATTGTGGATCAACAACGGGCACGCCCGCTGTGTCTGAGGTTGTCATGTTATAAATCTCTGAAAATGCTCACAACTGTTATCAAAACATGAATTCTGGTTTACGCACAAGCTGTTGGCACAAAAAGCCTGGCTCAGAGGACTGAAATGGCTGGTTTTGCGATGTACTCAGAAAATAATTTAAAAACGACTATCAACTCAGCAGCGGCAGAGGTGAGCAATTTCGCCTGTGTTAGCAGGTGTAGGCGTTGCACCAAAATGACAGGTCTGCTGGAGAGCGCTGATCGCTTCTACTGGTATTGGCTGACCGGGCTGCTGGCAGGGTGAGAGCGTGAGTGTTCGCTTTTTGTCCAGCTTGTTTAACAATCGACCTTAGCAACGTCAAACGCGAAGTTAAATGTGCTTATCATGATTAAAAGATACTCAAAAAACGCACCTAAACTGTTCAAAAAACGTTCGTGATCTTGCCCTGGGGCTGCTGGTGGTTTTGCTCAGTTTTGAGATGAACAAAGGACATCACATTGGCGATGCCCTTATAGTACGAAATGTTACAAGGAGTATATTATTTAGACATTTCGTAAAGTGGAAATAATAAATGCATTACATATCTCCCTATCTTCCATAATGCTTTTTATCGCATTGTTATTATTGTTTGCCAGATCAGTTCTGGACACTGGAGGTTTCTTACCTGTCCATATTGCATCTAAGCGTGATTCGAATCCAGGGTTGTGCCATATCCCTCCTTCAACACAAACAACCACAACGTCTTTCTCTACTAAACATTTACATAATTCAATAGCGGCATCAGGCGTTAGCTTCATCAAATTGTTTCCATTCAACTCAAAAAATAAATTCGAGTCGTTATATAAAAAATCACGCTGAAGAGTCATTTATTTTCCTCATTCCATTCGATCCTACTATCAGGCTTCCAACCGCTGTCATTTTTGTCACTGACTTGAACTACTTCCTTTGTTCTGTCATTGATCACGACATGCTGATCTTTCGAGCCATATACACTAGCGGTATCACTTCGCCCCTGGCCATCATCAGTTTTAGAAGGGCCTCTATTGTCGACTGTTTTACCCGCCGGTTCACCTTGAGCTAGGTCGTTGATCTCGTCTTTTGTCCACCCACGGTCAGTAACTTGTCCTTGTTTGACATCCTCAATTACCACGCCCCCGGCGTCTTCAGTGCTATCTGTTTCAGCCGATTCCTCGGACATTGCATTTTGTGTCCCCTTGATACCATGCCCAACAGCTGCAATAGTCGCCGCCGCCAATGCTATACCTTGAGGAGTTACTAGCACAGCCAAGAATGCAAAACGCCCATCCGGATCAGTAAACCTATACGGATTATTATTCGCATAAGCATACCGGTTAAACATCATAGGCTTATCAGCAGTAAACCCAACCGGATCATTACTATAGAACCGCCCTATGACTGGATCATAATACCGCTGCTGCATATAAGTTAAACTTAAATCTTTATCCTCCACATGCCCGGTATAGCCCGGTTTGTCTTCCAAAGCAGCAGCAGATCCCACTTTGGCAATCAGCTCTTTGCCCAGATAAATATAACTGGTCGCACCGTTGGTGCCATCGGTTAGCATCAACTTACCGTTTTGGCTGTAAACGCTGTAACCCTGGTTGCTGCCGGTCTTTTTGACTCTGCGGTTATGGCCGTCATAGACATAACCAATGGTGCCAGAGTTGGTCAGCTGATTGGCGCGGTTAAAGGTAAAACTACGCTTGCCATTGTTGGTGACATTACCGCGGTCGTCGTAGCTGAAAGTATAACCACCGGTCACGCTGTCCAGCCTTTTACTGGTTTGGTTGTATTGATAGGTCAGTTGTTGCGTACCGAGGTTTTTCTGCGTCAGATTGCCTAAAGTGTCATAAACAAAGTTGCCACTTCCCCAATAGCCACTGGCAGTATTCAACCGGTCCAGACCATCGTAGGTCAGACTGATTGACTTGCTGCTGTCGACCAGATTAACAATGCTTTCAATATTGTTGTTCGGATCATAAGCGTACCTTTGAGCGACTTTATTGGTATTGCCCTGTGTCACCAACCGCTGCTCTGGCCGGAACTGGCTGTCCAACGTCTGGCTAAACTGAAGGCTAAGCTGCTGACCATTGCCATAGCTGAAACTTTTCAGTTGCCCGTTGGGGTAAAACAACACGTTTGCGGCATATTGGGTACTGCCTGCAACTGCCTTCGTCGGTTGGCCCAACGCATCCGGTGTATATTGTACCGTGGCCCCGCCATAGACCAGGCTACTCAGATGGCCCAGACTGTTATAAACCGGATCCAACACAAAAGATTTGCCGTCAATACTCAAGGTCTCCGAATCCAGCAGATGCGCTGAATTGTAGGTATAAGCCCAGGCGGTAGTGCCCGCCGTTAAAGACAGCTGATTACCCTGATTATCGAGTTGTTGCACCATATTGGGTGTCACACCGTCGGCGTAAGACGTTGTCCAGACATCACCCTGATTATCGTAGGCTAAAGTCACCCAGCTGCTGTTGACATTGCTGTAATCTGAACAATTTCCGGCATTGCCAGCAAAGCCCTCGGCAAACCTGGTCATTTCGCCCAGGTTGTTGTACTGCATAGCCTTCACGCCGGTTTCCGGGCGTTTTTGCACACAAAGCTGCATTTGCGGGTTGTAAGTGCGGATTTCGGTCATGCCGCCCTGCGTGATCTGGCTCGGCAGACCAAACAAGTTGTACACAATGGAGGTCGCGACACTTTCAGGCTGTGAAACTTTTGTCGCCAACTCTGTCGCTGGACTACCGTACGCCAGGTATTCTGTGGCTGTTTCATAATTGCGGCCATTGGTGATGGCAACGGCGTTATTTGCCAGATATTGATAAGTCACATCGCCGTTGGCGGTATTGGTCTGACTGAGCTCGCGCTGCAAGCCATCAAATTCGGTGACAGTCCCAAACTGCTCATTGCTATTGATGCTGGGGACAGAGGCAAACTCCGCCTTGCCATAAGCATTAAACTGCTGACGAACATAACGCACGGTGTAAGCTTCATTGCTGCTATCCCATTCTTTGGAAAGCACCGGACGCATCAGTCCATCAAGGGTAATGGCCTTACGATAATTCCCCCGACTGATATTTTGCACCAATACGCCCAATCCGCTCACATCAGCATCATAAGTGATATTGGTATTGGCCCAGGCACTGTCCAACGGGTCAATCAATTGCAAGCGGTTCAGACTGTCATAGCCATAAGACGTTTTATGCCCGTTCAAGTCCGTAACATCTTTGACCGTGCCAGTGTCATTGATGGTTTGCGACAGTAAAATGTGGCAGCTGCTATTCGCTGTACATGAAGCTGTATAGCGCTGCGGTAATTTAACCTGTTGCGGTTTACCCCGTTTATAGTTGTCGTAACGCACCCATCGGTTGGGAAGGTTATATTCGAACAATTTCAAATTACCATCACCGTGGTAATCCAGAGTGCCAATCAAAGTGCCGAATCTTTTCTTTTGCTGTGGTAATGATTTATTGGCGTGGCTACTGGCGTAATACACCGTTTCCTCATAGGTCGTCCAGGTTGAATTATCTGCTGAACGCTGCTGTTTGCTGGCCATATTTAATAACCAGTTTGTGGTGTCGTGCTGGTATGTAGTTTTTGTCCAACGCGATTGATTGTTGGCAGCATTGCTGTAACGGCTTGCTTCGTAAATCAGCTGCGGGGCTTCATACTCGTTAAAATCACTGAATTGAGTCAGAAATTCCGAATCATCCGAACCAAAATATCCATCAATTGGATCGGTCTTTTTTGATTCAGTCGTCAGCACTGAATACTCTTTGATTTGTAAATTGGACGTCGCTAATCCATTGTCACCGGCCGAGCCATATCGCTTGCCTTGCATAAACTTACTTTCTGAGCGGCGCAATAAAGTCACACCATCTTTATCATATTGGTCAGAAAATAGTTCTTTCCCATCTTCAAAGGTAAATTTGCGGCTGAAATAGTGCTTGGTCACACTGCCATCCGGCGCTTTGACGGTGGAAAACTTTAGGTCCCCGGCATCAATCCCCGAATTTGCCGGAACAGTAACCTGGCCGGGTGCAAATTTAGGTTCGCCGCTAAAAGCACCAATATTTTCGGAATAGCTGTAATGCCATTGCATGGTCGGTAAACCCGCTCCGGAAATTGTTTTTTTCATCAGACTGATGGCGTTAAAACAAATATCAATTGCAAAGCTATAATCGTAATTTTTGTCATTCACCGGGCCGAGCCGATATCTGGGAACTTCCGTTCTGCCATGCGTTGTTGAACGTTTTTCAAAGGTTCCGATGGCACCATTTGGGTGGGTGATGGTGACTGAATGGGTGTAAATGCCCTCATAGTTCAGGCACTGGCCATAGGTGGTGGAGGATTTATTATATGAATTATAAGCAGGGCTATATTTGAACTCCCAGAACTTCCCGTCCGGCCGGGTCACTTTGCCAAGTTTGGGATCTGTTTGTTTATCTATGTAAGAGTAATTCCAAATCTGACCATGGGCAGTGGCACGACTCACATAGTCGTCACCTTTGATGGTTTCATAGCCAAAGGATATTTCCCGGCCATCTGATGCTTTTATCGTATCAAGTCTGTTGCCAACATAATTGTAAGTGACCCAGTTGCCAAACCTGTCTTCAACTTTAGTGGCAAGCATAAAGGTATGATAATGCTGGTAATACACCAAAGTTCCCGGAAGGTTCAGACCCGGTGGATCAATCGGCGCCGGGTCAATCGGAGTTGGATCAAACACACTGCCAGCTGGCGCTTTACCAATATCAAGACCACGTACCAGTCTTAATTTGTCGAATGTATATTTAGTCCCATCTTGGGTAGTGACTCTGAATCCCTCACTGCCTGAAGCTGTGGTAAAACACTCAATCCGCCAGTTTTTATTGGTGGTTCTTGGCGTCGCGGCATCTTTGTGCAGCAACGTGGCTGAACCCTGGCCAGGAATATACACATTATCGCCACTCCAATAGTCTTTCACTTCAAGTGTTGATGCGCTGTAACTGAGCTCTGAGCCAGGATTAAGTGGTCCACTGCAGGCCTTATTGGCAGCCCAACTTCCGGTAAAGGTGCTGCCATCGATACTGGCCATCGACGTTGCAATATAAGGCAGATCAAGACTCCAATCCCCAAGTAGCCTGTTGGCCGAATACTCAACATCGGCGGTTCCGGTGATCCGGGTTACGGCAACTGGAATAGCAAAGTTCCCCGGCACTTGAATATCTGTTTGCTTAAATGACAAAGAGCCGGTACTTAAATCAATCTGCTCTCCCATTAAATCAGTGGTCTCAGCAGTAATCTCAAAACCGACATTAAACTGCTTCAAGATATTTTTTCTTGAATGCTCCATTTCGGTTTCAATAACGGTCTTGGGAGTTCCAGAACTGAAACTGACAGCCCTTGAAGAAACATTTCTGCCTCGTTCGTGATAATCAACCACACTATTTTGGAGTTCGGTATTGTGATGTCCGTTATCTGCGGCATAAGTATTCAGACTAGCGCCGATAACCACAGCCAGAGTTCCTATAATTAATTTATTATTCATATCAATCCTTTATAAAATAATATCCGGCTAATTAGTTATCTTTCACTTCACCAAACGGCTTGTATTCACTGCGTTTAATCACATTTCCATTCGCATCGGTTTCGGCAATCACCGAGCCAAGGGCATCGGTATGCAGATAAATCACTTGTATGCTGGGGCTGATCGCCTTGAATGATGCAGTCACGGTACAAGGGCTATTGATAGCACCGGTGCTGAAGGTGGAGCCAGACAGAATGCCGTTACAACCAGTCACGGTATTGATCTGATAGCCACTATTTGGCGTGACGGTAAAACTGGTGCTACTGCCTTGCACTACACTGCGCGAAGCCGGTGTAATACTGCCGTTGCTACCTGCAGTGGCTGTCACGGTATGATTTACCGGATTGGCGACAAAAGTGGCGCTGACACTACAGGCACTGTTGATGACACCGGTGGTAAAGGTATTGCCAGACAAGCTACCACTACAGCCAGAGACGGTATTGATTTTAAAACCACTATTTGGCGTGACGGTAAAACTGGTACTGCTGCCTTGCACTACACTGCGCGAAGCCGGTGTAATACTGCCGTTGCTACCTGCAGTGGCTGTCACGGTATGATTTACCGGATTGGCGACAAAAGTGGCGCTGACACTACAGGCACTGTTGATGACACCGGTGGTAAAGGTATTGCCAGACAAGCTACCACTACAGCCAGAGACGGTATTGATTTTAAAACCACTATTTGGCGTGACGGTAAAACTGGTACTGCTGCCTTGCACTACACTGCGCGAAGCCGGTGTAATACTGCCGTTGCTACCTGCGGTGGCTGTCACGGTGTGATTTACCGGATTGGCAACAAAAGTGGCACTGACTGTACAAGCGGCGTTGATTGCTGCAGTGGTGAAGGTCGTGCCAGATAAACTGCCGCCACAACCACTAACGCCATTGATGGTATAACCGCTATTCGCAGTGACCGTAAAACTGGTGCTGCTGCCTTGCACTACACTGCGCGAAGCCGGTGTAATACTGCCGTTGCTACCTGCGGTGGTTGTCACGGTGTGATTTACCGGATTGGCAACAAAAGTGGCACTGACACTACAGGCACTGTTGATGACACCGGTGGTAAAAGTATTGCCAGACAAGCTACCACTACAGCCAGAGACGGTATTGATTTTAAAACCACTATTTGGCGTGACCGTAAAACTGGTGCTGCTGCCTTGCACGACACTACGCGACGAAGGAGAAACACTACCGCCAGCTCCGGCATTTGCAGTCACGGTATGATTTACCGGATTGGCAACAAAAGTGGCACTGACTGTACAAGCGGCGTTGATGGCTGC
>NZ_SACS01000013.1 GCF_004005945.1 Rheinheimera riviphila | reverse complement strand
ATGGCGGACTACCTCCGGTGAGTCCGCCCTACTTTTTTATACAAATCAGATGCTTGCGTAGGGCGTACTCACCGCGCAAGCGGTAGTACGCCGAATAGAACTCAGGTTAAATCCAGCGCCAGAATTTTCGAGCGGCGCTGATAGTTGTAGAGCTGCTGCTTTTTCTCAGGCAAGTCTTCGACGTTTTTCAGCTCAAAACCGTGTTCCAAAAACCAGTGAATACTGCGGGTGGTGAGCGCAAATAAGGTGTTGTATTTACGCTGCCGGGCCAGTTGAATAATGTTTTTCAATAGCAAAGTGCCGCGGTCGGCATCGCGGTAATTTGGGTGCACCGCCAGACAAGCAAATTCGCCGACATTTTCTTCCGGGAATGGATAAAGCGCGGCGCAACCAATCACTAAGCCATCGCGTTCAATCAGCACAAACTGGTCAATTTCCATTTCCAGCTGTTCGCGCGAACGCCGCACCAATAAACCTTGTTGCTCTAGCGGCCGGATCAAATCCAGAATGCCGCCGATGTCGTTGATGGTGGCGGCGCGCAGGCGTTCAGCGGCTTCGGTGACAATTTGGGTACCGATACCATCCCGTGAAAACAGTTCCTGCAGTAAAGCGCCGTTCATGCTGTTACTGACCAAATGGCAACGTGGAATGCCAGCGCGGCTGGCGCTGATCGCAGCATGCAAAAAGGCTAAAGTTGCAGTGCAGGCACCAGGTTGTTCTTCCAATGCCAGCATGATTTTTTCAGCATCGTTTGGCATCAATTCGGCGATGATCTCTCCCATTTCATCGACGATGCCGCCAATGTCGGTAAAACCAATCATTTTATCGGCACGTAGTTTGGTCGCGACCTGGGTGGCAATTTCTTCGGCGGTCAGGTTAAAACTTTCGCCGGTGACCGAGGCTGCAACGGGCCCCATCAGCACAATACAGTTTTGATCCAGCTGGCGGCGAATACCGGCCACGTCAATGCGACGCACGCGGCCGCTGTGGTGGTAATCAATGCCTTCATCGACGCCCAACGGCTGCGCGATGACAAAATTGCCACTGACCACGTTAATTTGTGCGTTATGCATGGGGGTATTGGACAAACTCATCGACAATCGCGCGGTGATATCCAGCTGCAGCGCACCGGCCACTTGTTTGATCAGACGGAAGGAATCATCGTCGGTGACCCGAATGCGATTGTGGTATTGCGCGGCGAGGCCATGTTGCTCGAGCGCCTGATTAATTTGCGGTCTGGCGCCATACACCAGCACAATTTTGATACCGAGACTGTTTAACAGAGCAATGTCATTGATAATACTACGAAAACCCGGTTGGATCATCGCTTCACCACCGAGCATCACCACAAAGGTTTTGCCACGGTGTGCATTGACATAAGGTGCCGACTGGCGAAATCCATCAACTATTTCAGTGGTACGCACGCTCTGTTTGGTTCCTTCTGGTTAAGTTGTTCAAGTCATAAGGCTTTTATATGACATTAGAATGAACACAGTGTAGTGGAAAATCACCGCGACAGTGTTGACGGCAGGGTCAGAACACCGGATCTGTGGCGGGACAGGTAATGACGCGCACTTTAAATGAAAAGTGGATAAATATCCAACAGTAATTTATGGTTTTTTGCGCCGGTTATATGTGGTTGCCATGACTTCATCTCGGATTGCGCCAAATTTTGTTACAGCGAATTTTTGTGGTTTTATCTGATTTTATTGCATGAATATGCTTGGTGTGGTGTGGGTGTTCAAGCGGAAATCATTTTCTAAGCTGGCTGTGATAGCTTAGTTCGCCAGACTGTGTTCCACTGAAACGGTCTTTCAGTTGTCGCGTCGCCGACGCAGGCAAATGATTTGGCATCAAAAAAGGTCAAACTAATGAATCTGCTTAAATTAATCGCCATCCTGTTATTGGTCGGCGGCACCATCGCGCTGGCCTACGGTGGTTTTAGCTACACCAAAGATACCACCGCCGTAAAACTGGGTAGTATCGAGTTATCGGTCGAAGAAAAAGAAACCATTAACGTGCCAATGTGGGCCGGGGTTAGCGCTGTCGCCATTGGCGGTTTATTGCTGTTATTCGGTGGTCGTAAACCTTAATCGCAACATGCAGCACACTGTCAGGAGCTGCCTGACAGCTGCTGTGAGTCATCGTATTTGCGGTGTTCGACAGGGTTAATCTTTCCAGCCGTGTGGTTGGCCGATTGGGAATTTACCGACCAAGGGTTGTAAATTCCAGTAGTGCGGTATGGTATCTGGCTGCTCGGTAGTTGTTTTAAGAATACAAACTCCCACCGCGCCGAGGTCAATCGCATGCGAAAAAGCCGCAGATACTTTGATCAGGTCCCATGCTTCGCGCATATCGGCGGACCAGGAAATATCATCAAATAACACCACGGCACCTGCTTTCAGGAATGGACGCAACCGCTCAAAATAATGTATGGTCGCGATTTTTTCATGATGGCCGTCGATATAAGCTAAATCCAGCAGGGTGCCGGATTGCACGATCTGTGTATCAATTGCTTCATCGAATAATTGATTAATAACGTGGACTTGCGGCAAATCCTGTAGCGACTGCCGGGCAATCGCCGCGAGACTTGCTGAGCCTTCAACTGTAATAAATTGCTGCATTTTTGCATGGCGAGCCAAATAAATCGCTGAAATACCAACGCAGGTCCCCAGTTCGATGCCTGAAGTTGACTGAAATTCTCGACTGATTAAATGCAGAGCTGTAGCCCATTTTCGGTTCTTTCCGGTAAAGGCCACTTTGCCCATTGTATAGTTCAGCACTTTGCCTGGTAGCGGACGTGATTCCGGATCAATGACGCTGCCTGGTTTTGGTGAATACCAGATTTCTACCGGTGTGTCGCCCTGAGCCGCGATGTGCTGACGGCGTTGTTCGGCAAAAGTTGCTACTTTTTTAGCTTCAGCATCTAGTTGGCCATTGATCAGGAATCGTACTGCTGAAACCATATGTGGCGGAAAGCCATTTTCTGACATCTGGTTTAGCTTTGCTAATCTCGATTTTTTGGTGAGTGCAACTTTGAGTGATTGAAGTTTTTTATAAATTGCCTTTCGGATCATAAGCAAAATTTAACCTAATATTGGCTGACGATTTGAAGCCTTTGGCGAATGAGGTCGGTATTGTCAGCATTAAAATTGGCGTTAGTGTACCAGTCAGATCCGCGGCTGACCATCATTGGCAGTTGCCTGGGCAATGAGTTGTCATTTTTACTCTATGCACATAGAGGGCGCAGCAGCAATCAACAGGCCAGCTGCGCAGTCATCTTGTTGTTATAGCGGCAAGCTGCACACCAAATCCCAGCTGCCGTCACTGCCCGGTTTCGCCTGCGTCCACCATTTCGCCCGATAGACTTTACCGCTATCCGACATCACATCGTTTTTATCTGCATAACTAGGGCGACCGGCATGATCCATTCTTGGCCAATTCGGCCAGGCGAAGATTTTCGCCGGATCTAAGCCACCGCAAGTGAGGCCGCCGCTGGCTGGTTTTAAATCCAGATTCACAAATACGCTGGCGTCGCGGACATAAAGCCGGTTGGCAGTGGCAGCGTTTTGTAAGGCAACAGCACCGTTTTGTAATAAACCAATTTGCAGCGTGGACCCGTGCAAAGTGTTGATTTGATTGGCTAGTTCCAACGCCCAGGCTTGATTAGCAACATTGCTGGCATTGATCTCAAGACTTTGCTGAATTTGCTCCTGGCCCTGTGCATCAAACAGCCGCAACAACGCCTTTTCGCCGACTTTACCCAGCTGCGCTGCCGTCAGATAAGCACCTTTGTCATACCACTGTGCGGGTTGTGTATCGCCATTGACCAACTGCAAATCCGAGCAGTTGTAAAAACCTTCGCCCACCACATCCTGCCGTTGCCAACGGGTATACAGCACCGCTTTGCCGCTGCGGCTTTTTGGCATGGGGACATCAATTTCGTAATAACCACTTTGTGCCAGCACATCGTTTTGTTGATGAATAAGTGTCAGCTTTTCCCAGCTTAATGCAGTTGTTGCACCATCGTAATCCGGGTTCGACAGGTAAAACTGCCAGAAACTGGGGTTGTGTGGTGTGGTAGCGCGAAATCGGACTTTTAAGGTTGGCGTTGTTTTCACATCGATAATCGTGCTTTGCCAGTGGGTTGAAGGCAAATCCATGCCGGCTTTACGCTGATCGCCGCCTGCGCAGAGTAGACCGTTTTTAATACCGGCTTTGACCGCAGTCATATTGCCGTAATCCGGCACATTGGTTGAGTATTCATGGTGTTGCGTGAGCGCATAACCACCAGACTTTTGATAAGCGCTGCGACACGCCAGATTGGCAATGCCAGAGCCATCGGCTGGCCACCAGTAACCACCGTCGTCTTTACAAATTTGTTGCCGTGCTTTGGGGTATTCAACATAACCATGGCTCCAGGCCAGATTGCTAAGCAGCAGCGTACTAACCGCTACGGTCAGGTTGCATAATTGAGTTACTTTCATCGGAATATTCCTTATCAGAAAAGCCCATGTTCTGTCGCATGGGCTGAAGCATTAGGGGTGTTTTAAGCGGGCTTAGGGCGCTGGTTTATCGCAGACAAACTGCCAGCTACCATCCGAGCCCGGCACCGATGTAGTCCACCATTTGGCTTTGTAAATTTTGCCTTGGTAGCTGATATGGTCACCGCCAGCAGCATGGGTGCCCCGTGGCCAGTTTGGATATTCCGGCACGTTGACTGGCACTCCGGCGCAAGAGCCTCCGGTATCGCCGCCACCACCGCTAATAGTGCCGGCAGGGAGCTGCGAATATTCCTGTTTCAGCGCGAAGTTCTGACTACCAACCGCCACCCGCCAGTTCGATGGCATCGGCATCGGCAGGTAGTAGTTCAGCGTCAGCACCACGGCGGCGTTATTGGCCAGCGGGCTGTGGGCAGGGATGGTCAGTTCAACGCGGTGGAAATCGTTTTGCAGGCCACCAATATTATTGCCAGCCGAATTGCTGCCACTTTGGATGACCTTGGTGCCATAACCGGTTTGATCAGTGAAGTTATCACCGGTAGCGGTCGGCACATCAAAACTGACTTTGGCGCCACCCGGAATGGTCTGGCCGGATTTATTGGTCAAGGTTAGTTTTGGGTTGATCGGGTAGTTGGCATCGCCCAGTTTAAAGCCGTCAATTTTCACCTGCAGATCTAAACTGCTGACTGGCAACGCTTTTGGATCCCGTTTATGGCCATAAGGCGCAGCGGATTTGAGCGTGTTATAGAAAATACTGGTCAGATCATCACCAATAAAATACTCGCCTTTGCTGCTGTCATAACTGTAATCGCCAGCCAGTTCCCAGAACATCACGCCGCCAATGTTGCGACTGGCAATGTAGTTGGCTTTCTGGCGGATACTCTCGTCATCTTCAATCGACAGGAATACTTTTTTGCTGTTATTCCAAAGCCATGGCGCCACCAAAGTACTGCTGTAGTTGTGCTGGTAAACGCCGGTCAACTGATCGGCCGGATCGGTGACCGGGTTCAGGCCATAAGCGGCTAAGTAACTACCCAGCTTGCCGTCCTGCAGGTTTTTGGTGTGCCATAACGGGTTGGAACCAGCTGGCACTTCAGCGCCATTTTTACCCAGGTCATGCCATAAGTTATCGATGCCAATAGCCCCGGCGCCACAACGATTTTGTGGTGAACCACCGGTGCCTGGTGGGCAAGTAGTTTGATCGGCTTGTGCTGCTTTACCCCACAAACCGGCGTTGCCACCCACCACATTACGCCAGCCGCGACTGTAATACGGCACGCCAATATTGATGCGACCCGCTTGCATCGCACCGCGGAAATAGTGGAAGGCCCAGTCGGTATTCAGGTACCCAATGCGCTGATATTGGCTGGCATTGTAGTAACTCCAGGCAATGAGCTCGCTGTCCTGACCGTCATCAAATAACGCTGCATTCGGCCCGACATGGTCGTTCCAGGCGCCGTGTAAGTCGTAACTCATAATGTTGACGTAATCGAGGTACTGGGTCACCGGAAATACTTCCATGCCGCGCAGCAAATAACCGGACGACGGCGAGGCGATCGTCAGCAAATAGTGTTTGCCATCGGCCACTGATGCGGCGTCGAGTTTTTCACGGAGGGTTTTCATCAACACCTGATAAGACGCCATTAAACCGGCGCGGCGTGGGTTGGAGATGGCAAAATCATCCGGGTTGCCGGAATCTTTCATACTGGCCGGATATTCGTAATCGATATCGGCGCCATCAAAACCGTAAGTGCGCAGGAAAGTGACGACGGAGTCGGCGAAGGTGTTAATACCCGCGACGTTGACGCTGTTATCACTATTGGTGGTCATCGTATAGAACCCGCCGCTGGCGACGCGGTTGCCGCTGTCGTCAAAGAAGCCACCGGTTTCAGCCCAGCCGCCAATCGAAATCAGCGTTTTGACATGTGGATGCTGCTTTTTGTATTTATTCAACAGGTTAAAGTGGCCTTTGTAGCTATAGGCCGGGTCCATTTCGGCACCTGCGACATTTGGCCATTCCATACCGGTGGCGGCATTGCCCACATCAGTAGGGTTACCAATTGATACTTTATTGCTGGCATCAACATGAGCAAAAGCGTAGTTAATATGGCTGATTTTCTGCCATGGAATTTGATTCACCAGATAAGCTGGCATGCCATTTTTGCCATGACGCCAGCTGGTGAAATAACCGATGATCCGCCGTGGATGATCCGGCCCCATCACTTCACGGCCATTGGCATCGTAGATGGTGCAATAAGGCACATTAAGGCCAGTGGTCTGATACAAACCATCTGGGCGGCAAGCATCGTGACCGGTCTGGTCGCTTTGCGCACTGAAACTGACCGTTGTTTCGCTGGCAGCGCCGAGGTTATCAATGGCTTTAACTTTCAGGCTATGGCTACCGGCGGTGGCGGTCCAACTGGTGCTGAACGGTGCCGTGGTTTTTTCGGTCAGTAACACACCATCGAGCACAAATTGCACCTTGGCGATAGTACCGTCGGCGTCAGTGGCCGTAGCGCTGAATAACACCGTTTCACCGACCCGGTACTGGCTGCCATTAGCCGGTGCGCTGACATTGACCACCGGCGGCTGGTTGTTGCTCACCGCATTGACTTTAAACGGCACTGCTGCGGTTTGGGTTTTGGCATTTTTATCATCATAAGCAATCACATACAGCTGTTGATTGCCGGTGACCGCTGTCCAGCTGGCTTGATAAGGTGCGCTGGTGTCGGTGCTGAATAACAGACCGTTGAAGTAAAATTCGACTTTACTGATACTGCCATCAGCATCGCTGGCGTTGGCGGCAAAAGCCACGGTGCTACCGCTACTAAATTCGCTATTGGCAGTTGGCGCGCTGATACTGGCCAGCGGCGGTTGATTCACCACCACGCCGTCGCAATCACCCAGTTTGCTCCATTCCTGATATTGGTTAGAGTAAGTTGCCGGGTTACGGTTTTGGTTCCACCAGTTGGCTTTATAGGCTTTTTTCTCGTGCTGAACTTGCTGATTGGTGGTGTAAGCTTTGCTGCTGCTCCACAGCTGCATATTGCTGCAGTCAATGGCGAGGCTGCTGAAACTACTCAGGCTACAAAGCCCGAGCAGGGTTAACTGTTGAATATGTTTCATAAAGACCTTCGAATGTATTGGTAGTCGTTAAGCAGGTACCAGCGCTTCGTCCAGACAGCGCTGAATGCTGTTGCCGATCGGTGCTGTTATTGTTTCGGGTGACCGAGACCTTCATGCATGGCGTTCAGGATATGACCGTTGTCGCCATCCAGCTCCCAGGCGAAAATGCCACCTAAATTGCGCTGCCGGATAAACTGGCCTTTGGCCTGCACCGAGCGCTTGGTGTCAAAACTGACCAACGTTTTGGTCGCCGGGTTCCAGACAAAACTGGCTTTGCCGGTGTCATCCCAATACAAACCAAAGCCATTAGCACCGCTGCCGTTGACGCCACCCATCATCTGGGTTTCGATTTTTTTGTAGTCTTCAATGCCTTTTTCCCAACTGCCGGCGATACCCTCACCACCAGAGCCGGTAAATGGATTATTGCCACTGACATTGGCGACGTTTTTCCAGCCCCGGCCGTACATCGCCGCGCCGATGGTGATTTTGCCAGCCGGTACCTGCCGGGCTAGCAAATGATCCACCGCTTCCTGCGCACTAAAACCAGCCAGCGGTGAACTTGGATTTGGATATAAACCTGCCATATGACCTAAGGTGCCATTCCAGGCGCCGTAGTAGTCGTACGTCATCAGGTTGATGTAATCCATGTATTGATGGGCACTTTCCCAGTCGACCTGACTGAGTTTCGGCACGCCGCCGCTCATCGCAGCTGTTAGTTGGTAAGTGCGGCCGGTCTGCTGACTGAGCGTGTTCAGTGCCAGTCGCAAATCACGCATCAACAGCACAAAACCGGCACCATCCTGCGGCGAACCCAGTGCTTCGTTGGCGCCACCACCACCCGGGAATTCCCAGTCGATGTCGATACCGTCGAAGAAATCATAGGTTTTAATAAACTGCACCATTGAAGCAACAAAAGTGGCGCGGTGGGTGGCGTTGGTGCCAATGGCGTACAGCGGATCGGACAATGTCCAGCCACCGACCGATGGCAGAATTTTCAGGTGTGGATTGGTTTTTTTCAGCCGGTACATTTCGGCGAACAGGCCTTTAATCGGTTGATCCCATTTGTCATTGGCATAACCTTTATCCAGCGCAGCCCATTTGTCGTGTACCACCACGGTGTAATTGGGTTTACCCTGACATTGTGCTTGTAACGCGCTGTAGCCTTGTGGATTGTCGCGTTGTAATGAGCTATTAGGGCCACAGACCGGTATAAAACCGTAGAATAAGTGCGTCAGATTTTTGGCCGGAATATCATAAGCATGGTAGTTGCGGCCATAAATGCCCCACTCAACAAAATAGCCACCGACCATTTTGTTGCTGGTATTTTGATAAGGTACGTTTTGCTGTTGCATCGGCTTGGGCCAGCCGGCGAAATTCAGCTGGGTCCAGGGATCAAAACCACCTGGTGTGCCAGGCCCGCCAGAGCCGGTGACTTTGATGGTTCTTTTGTCGCTGGCGGTACAGCTGCGCTCGGCGCCGACCACGTTACATAAGCTGACGATATAGTCGTAAGTCCCTGCTGCAGTCACCGCGACCGATTTAGTGCCGCTTTGCGCATTCTGGCCGTTTGCTGTTAAAGCCGCGGTATGCACCACCACGCCATTCTGGCTAAGCTGCCATTGATTGCCGTTGGTTCCCCACCACATATTCCAGCCGATCGGTACATTGACGCTGCCATTATTAAGCGTGAGATTGGTTTCCTGCCAGTTTAGGCTGGGCTTGGCCGGTTGTGCCGGTGCCGCGATTAGCTGCGGGCTGATTGATAACGCAGATAACGCCAGCAACAGCAAATTGCTGCGACCGATAGATTTTAAAGTGTTCATAACATTGTTCCTGCCTGTGGTGTTGAACGGGCAATAAGCCCTGTTGCTTTTTTTGGTATGTCCACCACTGACATCCAACAGTCCATTGCTCCAGCATTTGGTGGTCGCACTAACATGAAACAAATGACAACGTTGTCAAAATTAAAATGATGCTAATTTCGTGATATTTTTATGATGATTTTTTGACATGTGGACAGACGAATGAAAAGTAACGGGATATTTGGCAGAGAAAATCAGCAGTCACTGATGTATAGCCGTCATCCTTGAAGAAGTGTGGGGGGCTGCCTTCGCTCACGGCGCCGTCAGTCCGCCCCCCATCATATGGAACGACTAAGCTCCGGGTCGGACTGACGTTCCAGATTTGCTCAGTGGCTGTCGACCCGAATCTTCAATGATTTTGGGTATCTATATTGGTGTTTTGTTTTACGAAATAACGCTGTTGAGACAGCGAAGTGCCAACAAAGAGAATTGTGGATTTATTATAGAAACAATGTACCTGAAATGGTTTTTTCATTTTGTTTACAGGTGTCAATAAATATTACAGAGTATATTTGCTTTCCATAATTATTGATTTAAATCAATTAGATAAGTGTTGGCATGGATGCTGCAATTTCAGCGTTGTAACAGGGTGCTGGCGAGCCATACTGATTGACAGTACAAGCCGACTTACGCATCAAACAGGCAGCAAAGGACATTACTATGAAATTCATTAAAACTTTCACCGCAACGGCAATTCTGCTTGGCGCTATGGCGCAGGCAAATGCCAGTGCCATCATCACTGACGGCAATGTAAAATTAGGTGTTGATAACTACGGCAACCTCAACATCGGCGGCAGCGTTAGTTCAGTGACCGGTACTACCGCAGTTGGTTTACGTTATTTAACCGCCAATGGCGAATATGAGTCAACTTCGCATGGTTGCTGGTGTGAAGGTTGGGGCGTCGCTATCGCTGATAACAATACCTCTGGTTATGCAAATAATTCTACTGGCACAGCTGGTTTATCAGTGGATTCGTTCAGCTCTACTGCAAGCACTGCCAGTGCAACCACTCTGATGGGTTCGGCATTAAAAATTACCCACTCTTTTGCGCTGGCTGCTGAAACGGCTAATTTATTCCGGGTAAAAGTCACCATCGAAAATACCAGCGGTGCAGATATCAACAATCTGCTGTATCGTCGTACTTTCGACTGGGATACGGATCCATCACCATTTAATGAATATGTGACTATCGGTGGCACTGCAGCTGCAACTGCGGTACTGGCGGCAAACAACAATGGTTTCTGTAGTTCAAATCCACTGGCTGGTTGTGCAGGCGCATTCAACGGTGACTTCGTTGCTGCTGGTCCAACCGACCACGGTGCAAACTTCGATTTTGACTTCGGCGCTTTAGTGGCCGGTGGTACGTATACATTTGATATTTTCTACGGCGCTGCTGGTAACAAAACAGCTGCTTTAAATGCCTTAGGTGAAGTTGGTGCTGAAGTGTACTCTCTGGGCTGGTCTGGCTGGGATGCAAATCAGGACGGTACTGGTGATAATGGTGGTGAAACCACACCAACCTTTATCTTCGGTTTCTCTGGTGTTGGTGGTGTAGCACTGCCAGATCCAACAGATGTACCAGCTCCTGCTTCAGTGCTGTTGTTGGGCCTGGGCTTGTTTGGTTTAGCCATGAGCCGCCGTCAACGTAAAGCTGCATAATCTGCTGCGATATATGCCCCGAATCTTCAAGGATGAAGGGTCTACGTATTGACGAAGAAACCCTGTTTATGACAGGGTTTCTTTTTTTGAATCAGTAAATATACCCAAAATCATTGAAGATTCGGGTAGGCGGCAACTGAACGAATCCCCAGGAGCATAGTAGTTCTATGTGACTGGGGTGAGTGAAGGCGGCCAACAACCCCGAATCTTCAAGGATGACGGGTATATACAGTCGCACTTATCGGGCTGTCTTCATGTTCTCAATTCACAGGTGACTCATTGTGATCAATCAATTCAAAACCACTGCGACTAATCATCATCATGCTTTTTTCAAATTGCTAAGCCAGTGTGTGGTTGGGGCGAGTTTGTTTGGAGCAGGTTTATTGACTTCGGCAGCAGTGCAAGCCAATGAAACCACTTTTGGCGACTGGAAAATGTTTTGTCAGCCAACTTGTGTGTTAACGCAAAATTTGACCGATCCGGCCAGACCTGGTGTGCGATTTGCGGTGCAGATGGCAAAAGTTACGGAATCAAAAGCAATTTTGGTACAGCTCAATTTTCCACTAGGGATTTATCTGCAAAAGCCGATTGGCGTTGCGATTGGCCCATACCGCACCGAAGTGCCAATGACGGTCTGTTTACCTGGTGGTTGTAAAGCGGTGTTTGAAATGTCTGCGGAAATGCGTGCTGCCATTCTCGACCAGCCTGTCATGCATGTCGGTTTTTTCGCGACAGATGAAAAGCCAAACAAAATTACCTTTTTGCTCAACGGCCTGGCAGCCGGTATAACAGAGCTCGAGAAAGGCAGCGCGACATCTAATCCAAAATAAAACTAATCCAAAATAATATGCGGTAAAAACCGCGAACTATCTTTGGTAATTAAGGTGGCATCTTCGCGGATGCCAATACCAGCGGCCGCATCACCGACCAGCCAGGAACCGATCAAGGTAAAACTTTGATCAAACTGTGGTAGTGGCGTAAACGCCTGGCGGATAAAAGGCGCGTCAGTGTAAGGGCCATCCACCACCAAACGTTGTCCTTGCGGGTCAATCAGTTCGATGTTGGCACCTTCGCGGGAATACAAAGGTTTGCGCACCCACCCTTGACCCAAAGGTTTGCTGTCAGCATTTTCGAAAAACGCGGGTAGCAAATTCGGGTGATTCTGGAATTTTTGCCAGAGCAGCGGCAGGATGCCTTTGTTTGATAACAACATTTTCCAGGCTGGCTCCAGCCACTGGGTATTTGACGTCAGCAAATGCGCACCAAAGTCTTCCCGCAGCATAAATTCCCACGGATAGAGCTTAAACATCGCTTGGATCGGATAATTCTGGCTATCGACCAGTTGGCCATTAATTTCACCGAGCTGTTCCAGCGGCAGATAACGGGTATCAATGCCGGCCTGACTGGCGATATCCATCAGATAATTGATGGTGCCTTTGTCTTCAATATTGCCATCAACACTGCTGAAATAACAGGGCTGACGCAGCGGGATGCTGGCAAATGCTTGCTCCAGTTTGTCCTGCAACGAGTTAAACTGATCGGCGCCTTGTGGCAACCGGCCGCGCATTTGTTGATCTTCCAACCACACCCATTGGAAAAAACCGGTTTCAAACAACGAGGTTGGCGTGTCGTAATTCAGTTCCAGTAATTTCGCCGGACCTTGGCCGTTGTAGGCTAAATCGAGACGACCGTATAAATGTGGTTGTGAGGTGCGCCAGGATTCAGCCAGCCAATCCCAATAAGCAGGCGGCACATCCAGCGCAATCAGCTTTTGCTCGTCCGCCAGAATGTCCGGGATGAGCGACAACGCCATTTGGTGCAGTTCTTCGGTTGGCGCTTCTAAATCGTCTTCAATCTGACGCATGCTGAACTGGTAATAACCGGTTTCATCCCAGTAGGGCTCGCCGTCAAAAGTGTGGAAGTCAAAACCAACACTTTCGGCATATTCGCGCCAACCCGGGCGTTGTTCTATCGCAATTTTCTTCATAAAGCATTAACCGCCACTCGTCATCGACTGACGTTGCTGGGCTTGTGCACCAAAACCGCCACGACGTACCACGTTACCGGCCTTTGGTTGCATCTGTGATGGCATCACCGAGGTAACCCCGGATTGACGCGCCACCGGTTGATTGCTGGCCGTACGATAGGTGCTTTGATCATCCCGCGATTTGTACAACGGTTGGGTGGGCACCGACTTTTGTGATCCAGCCTGACCCGCGCCACCCCGGTTCAGCATTTGACCTGCTAAAAAGCCCATCATCATTGGCATAAAAAAACCGGAGCTGGCTTGTTGCTGTTGCACCGGAGCATTGGGATCTGTGCTGACCGCGGCCGTTGCTGGCGTCTCACAATTGCCAGCACCAAAATCGGTTTCACACTCAGTTTTACTTTGATACTTCGGTGCCACTTGCGCATGCAATTCCTGCGCTTTGGCAAATTCGGCAGTACATTCAGCCGGCGGATTGTAAAAAGCCGCGCACTCTTCGGCGTTTTGATACACCGCAGTTTGGACCGGCTCTTCGCTGCCACAACCAGCCAACAATAAAGTTGCGGTGGGTACCATCAGGATCAGAGCGGCTTTTTTACTGCGCTTGAGTGAATTCGACATAACTACTCCTTAAACGTCTTGCTGGTTAAAACGGTATACGTCTTAAAACGTCATGCTGGCCGAGTTGATCAGGCCAACTGTCACTGAGCAACAGGCAGAAAAAATACCCGCCGCCAGTTCGCCCTGGGTGATCCGTTCCGGTAACCGGCGGATGGTCAGTCGTACCGCCACAAATGTCAGGCTCTGGATAACTAAAGCGATAGCGCCCCAAATGGCACAATCGGCTAATGAAATGGAGTGAGTGATGGCGCTGGCTAAAGGTAAACCAAAACCAATCAGCGCGCCGCCAAAAGCAACAGCTGCCGCCGGATTATTGGCCTGGATCAGCGAGACCTCGTCGTGCGGCGTCAACCAGGTATAAATGCGGGCGAATAATAACAACAACAAGACCGCGAGAAAAAAGAAACTTAGAAAGCTCGGTAAACCGGCGATTGAAGCAAGCAAGGTTGCAGACATTATTGATCCTTAATGAGTTGTGGTTTTGCTGGCGCTATCATCCAGAATTTACCGGCAAAACGCAATCAAGCTGCAATTGATGGCCAGGGGAGGGACAAAAACGACAAATCCTGAAACCTGAACTAAGCTCAAACTAGTGGATAAATGGGCCTAAGGATCTGTTACATAATGGTATTTTTGAGGTACATCAAATGTTGAATCAATTCAAAGTCCGAAGCCGGTTGATTATCCTTGCGGCATTGCCGTTGATAGTGCTGGTGTTTTTAAGCCTTGTTTCCATTTTGAATATGCGTGAATTAGCGACTGGCGTTGACAGCCTGTATCAGGACCGGGTGAAGCCACTGCAACAAATTAAAACGGTATCAGATGCTTACGCTGTGACAGTGGTGGACACCCTGCATAAACATCGCGCCGGTGTGCTGGATGCCAGTGCAGCTTCAGCCCAAATCCAGCAGGCCACCACCACTGCTGCCGAATCGTGGCAAGCGTTCCGGGCCACCAAACTGACAGATTCAGAGCGTGGTCTGGCCGATAAAGCTGAAGATTGGATTTCAAAATGGCAACAACAAATTACCGATTATCGTGCTGCGATCGATGATGCTTCAATTTTAAAGCTCGAAAATGCTGGTTTTAATCAGCAATTGTATGGCGTCGCCGATCCACTGAGTCAGGCGCTGGATAAGCTCATTCAACTGCAGTTGCAAGAAGCGCAAATTTACACCAAGCATGCACAGGATACATTTTCCGGCACTATGCAGATGTTTATTATTCTGGTCAGTCTGGTGGTGATAGCGCTGACCATTCTGGCGCGGCTGGTTTATAGCTCCATTCAGCGGCCGTTGTCTGATTTGCGCCAGATCATTACCCAAGTCGGACAGAATTCTGATTTGCGGCTGCGGGTCAAAGTGATTGGCGCGGATGAAATTGCTGAAACCGCTGAATCGTTTAACCAGACCATCGCCCGGGTACAACAATTTTTCACTGAACTTGGCTCAGCAGTAACCATGATGGCGGCAGCTTCGGAGCAAATGAGTAGCATCAGCCAGCAAGTCAGCACCACGGCTTTTGCACAGGAGCAACAAGCCAACCTGATTGCTACTGCAATCAACCAAATGTCGGCAGCGATTCAGGAAGTAGCGTCCAGTGCGCTGGCAACGTCCGAGCGCGCCAATCAGGCCGATGAAAAAACCCAGAGTGGTTACGACAAAGTCACTCTGAATATTCAGGCGATTGAGCAATTATCGGCGGCGATTAAAGGTGCCAGCCAGGTGATTGAACAGCTGAATGGCGAGTCGGAAAAAATCAGCCAGGTGCTGGCAGTGATCCAATCGATTGCAGCACAAACCAACTTACTGGCGCTAAATGCTGCCATTGAAGCGGCGCGGGCTGGTGAAGCGGGTCGTGGTTTTGCAGTCGTGGCTGACGAAGTACGTACCCTCGCTACCAATACTCAAAAAGCCACCGAGTCTATCCGCACCATGATTGAAAACCTGCAGGCTGCCGCCAAAGAAGCAGTGACGGCGATGGCGCAATCACAAACCCATGCCGACAGCAGTGTGCATAATGCGCAACAGGCCGGTGAAGTGCTGGGCGAAATCAGAAGTTCGGTGGGCACTATTGTTGATATGAACGTGCAGATTTCGGCGGCGACTGAAGAGCAAACCATTGTCGCTGAAGACATTAACAAAAATATCAGCGAGTTTAGTATCAGTATCGGTGAAGTCACCCGCAGTGCCCAGCACAGCGCCGAAGCCAGTGGTTCGTTGGCGGAACTGGCGGCGAAATTGCGGACGCAAGCCTCCGCCTATCAGGTGTAATTTCAGGCAAATCTCAAGGAAGAAAAACGGCGAAACTGCAGCCAAAGACCAGTAAAACTGCAGTTGCGCCGTTCCTTTTATAGCGGACATCACCGGTAATAACCCCGTCAAATCATCGTTTTATCGCAGAAGCTAGCTACAGACGTGTTGCAGGCTGGACATTCAATGCTGTTTCACTACACTCGGCCTGAAATCTTCTTTTGTCGCTACAGCAGGATAAAACCATGAATAAAAAAACACTCATCGCCTTTAGCATCGCCGCCGCCCTCGGCCTGACCGCTTGTGAGCGCGCCGCAGAACCCGCCGCTACTGCATCGGCCGAAGTTGCAGTCACCGCCGCCAAATCTGGGATTGAACTGGCGAATCTGGATACCCAAATCAAACCACAACAAGACTTTTTCCGTTATGTGAACGGTAATTGGTTAGCCAAGACCGAAATTCCTGCTGACAAAGCCAGTTGGGGCAGCTTTAACGAGTTACGGGAAGAAGCAGATAAGCACGTGCTGACGCTGATCAAAGAAGCCGCGGCCAAACCGGCAGACGCTGGCAGCGACGCTCAGAAGATTGGTGATTTGTACCGCGCATATCTGGACACCAGCAAAATCGACAGCCTCGGTTTAGCCCCATTACTGCCAGGCCTTGCCGCCATTGACAACCTGAAATCTGCAACCGATTTGGCCACTTTGTGGGGAACCTTGCAGGCTGAACGTTATGGTACACCGGTGTCGTTGTTTGTCAGTCAGGATCAGAAAAACTCTGACCAATATATTGTCGGCGCCAGCCAGTCTGGTCTTGGTTTACCGGATCGTGATTATTACCTGAAAACCGATGAAAAATCCGAAAAAATCAAACAACAATATCAATGGATGATCGCAAAATTCTGGGAACTGGCCGGCTGGGAAAATGGTTCTGCCGCTGCCGCAACCGTATTTGAAGTGGAAGCAAAATTGGCGGAAGCACAGTGGAGTCGGGTGCAGAATCGCGACCGCAACGCCACCTACAACAAAATGACTTTGGCTGAACTTGCTACATTAGCACCAGGTTTTGATTGGCAGGCATTTACCAGCGCCGCTAAATTAGGCGCTGTGTCTGATGTGGTCGTTCGCCAACCAACCTACTTCACTGCTTTTGCCAGCATTTCACAACAAGTAACCTTGGCGCAGTGGCAAACCTATCTGAAATTTCACTTGTTACGTAATCATGCCAGCCTGTTGAGCAGTGGTTTTGATCAAGCCAGCTTCGATTTTTACGGCCGGGTGTTAAGCGGTTTACAAGAGCAGAAACCACGTGAAGAGCGCGCCGTTGAAGCCATTAATACCGCGCTGGGTTTTATGGTTGGCAAAATGTATGTTGAAAACTACTTTAAACCGCAAGCCAAAGAGCGGATGGATCAACTGATTAAAAACCTGCGGGTCGCTTTTGAGCAAGCCATCAATGAACTTGAATGGATGAGCGCTGAAACCAAAGTGGCGGCACAGGAAAAACTGAAGAAATTTAATACCAAAATCGGTTATCCGGATGTTTGGCGCAACTACGACTGCTTAACCATCAGTGCTGATGATTTGATTGGCAATATGCAGCGCAGCAGTCAGTGTGAATATCAGCGGATGGTCGACAAACTGGGTAAACCTGTAGATCGCAGCGAGTGGGGCATGACGCCACAAACGGTCAACGCCTATTACAGCTCGACGATGAATGAAATTGTGTTCCCGGCGGCGATTCTGCAACCACCATTTTTTAACGTTGATGCCGATGATGCAGTGAACTATGGTGCCATTGGCGGCGTGATTGGCCATGAAATTACCCATGGTTTTGACGATCAGGGCCGCCGCTCGGACGGTGATGGCAACCTGCGTGACTGGTGGTCGCCAGCAGACGGTGAACAATTCCAGCAACGCGCCCAGCTGATGGTTGACCAGTACAGTGCCTTTAATCCAATTGACGATTTAAAACTACAAGGTGCTTTGGGATTAGGTGAAAATATCGCCGACCTCGGTGGTTTGACGGTTGCTTATCGGGCTTACCAAAGCTCGTTGCAAGGCAAACCAGCGCCAGTCATTGATGGTTTTACCGGTGAAAAACGCTTTTTTATCGGCTGGGCACAAGTCTGGCGGGTGAAATTCCGTGATGAAGCGCTGCGTCAGCAAGTGATCACCGGCCCGCATTCGCCGGGCATGTATCGGGTACAAGGTGTGTTATCGAATATGCCGGAGTTTTATCAGGCGTATGACGTGAAGCCGGGTGATGGCATGCACCGTCCGGATGATGTACGGGTGAAAATCTGGTAAGACACTTTTCAGTTGATGGTTTGTCAAACCACTATTGAAGAGCGCTTTAAAGCAAAAACGGAGCCCGATGCTCCGTTTTTGTTTGTTACATATCTGTAGGCTAAGCGTCACCAATCAGCATTGGCGGTTCGGGGTTAAGTCCGTATAATCGGCCGCAATTTCTTCACATTCTTTATGGATTAAGGATCACACTTTGAATTCTTTAAATCGTTGGTTGCCACTGACAGCTCTCTTCAGTGCTTTGATGACGGCAACGAGCACCCAGGCGGCCTGGTGGGTCGGAACCGATGACCTGATGCTGCGCTCCGATATTCAGTTGTTAGCCGATTCAGGTGTGATCCAACAACCAGTCACCACCTTCCCGCTGATGTGGCAAGGGGTGATCCACGATATCCGTCTGTCGAATTCTGAACAGTTGGCACCCCATCTGGCACAAGCGGTACAACGGGTGGTAGCCGCTTATCAGCGTGATCACCGGGCATTACAAGGCCGGGTGAGCCTCGAAGGTGAAACCGCCGAGCCTTCTGTGGTGCGTTATGGTGATACCTTACGTGACAAGGCGCAGGCTGCGGTACAAGCAAATTATCAAAGTGACAATATCAGCGGCCAGTTAAAGGTCAGTAAAATCAAAGACCCTTATGATCAAAACGACACCCGGCTTGATGGCAGTTATCTGGGGTTTAAAGCCTGGAACTGGATTGTCAGCGTTGGCGCTATCGATAAATATTGGGGCCCAAGCTGGGACAGCAGTACCATTGTCGCCATCAACGCCCGGCCAGTGCCAGGGATCACCTTCACGCGCCATTCCAGCGTTGCTGAGAGTGACGACTGGTTACCACCCTGGACTTTTACCACCAGCTTCGGCCAATTGAGCGAGCGTGCTTCGATTCCTTCTGCGAAACAATGGCAGGCGCGTTTTGGCAGTCGGCCTTTGTCGCAACTTGAAGTTGGCTTTAACTGGGTGATGCAGTACGGCGGTGATGGCTACGGCAATGGCCTGAATGACTGGTTTGATAGCCTGTTCCGGGGTGGCACGCTGGAAGGCTTTGAGAACATGGTGGCAGGCTTTGATTTGCGCTGGTCTGGTACTATCGCCGGGCGGCCTTATGCGGTGTATGGCACCCAGACTGCCGACGATTTTAACAGTCGTAAACTGAAGTTATATAAAAATGCTTACCAGCTTGGCGCTGAAATTTATCTGCATGAGATCAACAGCCGTGTTTATCTTGACCGGGTCGATACCACAGTGAATTGTAGTGAAGACCGTCAAGCCAACTGTTTGTATGAACACACTTTTCACCAGGACGGCTACCGGCGCTATGGTCGCAGTATGGGCAGCCCTTATGACAATGACAGCCGCGCTGTGAATATCGGTATTCTGACGCATCTCGATACCAACACCAGCTGGCACAACAAGTTTTCCTGGTTACAGCTGAATCTGGATGGTACGCGGGTTGAATTACCATCGCAGTGGACTCAGACCCAGTTACCAGCCCGTACGGTATTGGCCTGGCGCACCGAGCAGCAGTGGCGTGAAGAGGCTGATGAAGTGAAATGGGGCCTGGAGTTTAGTCAGACCACCTATAAAGCCGACGATAGCAACGATTGGCAAACCGAGTTGTTCGTCAAATGGCAGCGATTGTTCTGAAAACATGCCGCTGAAGAGCAGGTATTGCTCTTTTCGGGTTGATTTTAGCAATTGGCGGACTAGCCTTCGGCCGAGTCCGCCCTACAATATTTCATTTTTAAAATGAAATACCAAATAAAATCCAATGCTTACGTAGGGCGCTACTCGCCGCGATAGCGGCAGTACGCCGGATTTTGTCACAACCGAAGCAACCGTCACCATGGGTTGCACCGCGAAAGTGCAAGTCTTTTCACACAGCAACATTTGGTGCCTCAAAACCTTCCATTTTCTTCGGCATGCATACGTATGCAGCGTGCATTCAATTCTCATTTAAATTCCCAGTAAAACGCTTACATTTTGATGTGTTTATCGGACGCGGTTTGCCCCAATTTAACCCAACCGCACTGTGGTTGTACGATGGTTGTTCGAGGTCTGTACGTTTTACCGGCGATTTTATTCACAGCATTACCGCTATAAAATGTGACTTAATTGGCTGTTTTACTGCTTAAAAGCTGCGATATTGTTGATTTTCATTGTAATCAGACTTTTCCCTATCAAAACAATTTGGGTGGTTTGCACCTTGTTTGGGCAAGAAATTACGGCTGCGCACCCCAATAGCGCAAATTAGACATTTTGAATACGTATTCATGTTGTTGTGCAGACGGATTGAGTTTATCAATAGCATCGATCTCACACGCACAAGCAATTTGATATGCGCTGTTGCCCAACAAGCATGTCAAACATAAAAAAACAACATCGGGGACAACAGGAATGCCAAACTTCAAACTCAGTCTGTTAACGCTTGCGTTAACCGCCGGTGGTCTCGTCGCTTTACCAGCGTATTCAGCGCAGGAAGTCGAAGATGCCGGTAAAAAATTATCACCGACCGAAGCCCGCGAAAAAGCTAAAGCAGCTGCTGCTATTGAAACTATTGAAATCAAAGGTTTCCGCCGTTCGGTGGTCGATTCCATCAACACCAAACGTTTCTCCACCAACGTAGTTGAGTCGATTTCTGCTGAAGATATCGGTAAATTACCGGACTCAAGTATTGCTGAATCGATCGCCCGTTTACCTGGTTTAACCGCACAGCGCCTCGATGGCCGTGCCAGCCGCGTCAGCATCCGTGGGTTTGGTGAGAACGAAAGCGCCACCACTTTTAACGGTCGTGAGCAAGTGTCGATTGGTGATAACCGCGGCGTTGAGTTTGACCTGTATCCTTCTGAAATTATGAGCGGTGTCACCGTTTATAAAACACCGAATGCCAGCCTGGAAGCTGAAGGTATTGCCGGTGTGATTGACATGCAAACCGCTAAGCCATTAAGCCGCGAACGTACCATTCAGTTTAACGGTCAGTATGAAATGACCAGTTTTGACAAACTGAACCCTGACGGCAACGATGCCGGTGGTCGTGGCACTTTCTCTTATATCGATAAATTCGCCAACGACACCATCGGTGTGGCTTTTGCTTATTCAAAAATGAGCTCGCCAAACCAGGAAAAACGCTGGAACGCCTGGGGTTACCCTGATTTCACTGTCGCCGGTAAAAACTACTCGGTATTAGGTGGTGCCAAGCCATTTGTCCGTTCTTCAACTTTAGATCGTGACTCAGCATTGTTGGTGATTGAAGCTGCGCCAACTGACAAACTGAAAATGACGTTTGATGCATTATATGTTGATTTTACTGATAAAAAAATTCTGCGTGGTATTGAAATTCCGTTTGCCTGGGGTTACAACCGCGGATCTTCGGCGTTGGAAGTTGACCCGGCGACTGGTTTTGTCACCAAAGGCAAGGTTACCAATGAGTACTTAGTAGTTCGTAACGACCTGGAAAACCGTGAAGCTGAACTGAGTGCTTTTGGTCTGAACCTCGATTACAACCTGAATGACAACTGGAGTCTGAACTTTGACGCCAGCCACTCGTCAGTATCCCGTGATATCTGGAGTTTCGAAAGCTACTCTGGTACCGGTCGTGGTGACAAAGAAGGTGTCGGTGACGATTTAACTTATGAGTTTAAACCAGGTAACACCGGCGCGACTTTTAGCCCAAGCCTGAACTACGGTGATTACAACCTGATTAAACTGGGTGGCCCACGCAGCTGGGGCGCCAGCACAGCCTTGAATAACAAATATGGTCTGACTGAATCCAGTATCTATTACAACTCAGCGCAAGATGGTTTTCTCAATACGCCAACAGTAGACGACGAGTTGTCAGCCCTGAAAGTTGCGGCGACACAGCTGTTGGACGACGCTGGTATCTTTACCAAAGTGAGTTACGGTGCATCGTTTAAAACCCGCGACAAAGATAAAAAGTCTGAAGGTTACTTTATGACGCTGAAAGACTTCCCAGCGATGGTGTCAGTACCAGAGCAGTACCGTTTAGGCACTGTGTCGCTGGACTTTATCGGTATGGGCAACATGATTGCTTATGATTCAGGTGCTTTACTGAAAGACGGTTATTACAACCTGCTGGCGGAAAGTCTGACCAACCAAAGTCACTCGTTCAAAACCTGGAAAGTGTCGGAAGACGTCGTTGCGCTGTACGTGCAAACAGATTTAGAAGCTGAAATTGGTGATATCCCGGTGACTGGTAGTATGGGTCTGCGTTATCTCGACACCAAACAATCGTCACAAGGCACGGCATTTGGTGTGGCAAGTAGCGGCTTGATCGTATCTTCGCCAACCGATGTTAGCCATAGCTATTCACATTTATTGCCTAGCCTGAACCTGATTTTTGATGTGGCAGAAGACCAAACTGTACGGTTTGGTGCTGCGCAAACATTATCACGTCCGCGTCTGGATGAAATGAATGCGTCGGTTGGAGCCACTTATAATCCCTCTAAAGTGGATGATAACGGTAATAACTGGAGTATCAATGGTGGCAACCCACTGCTAGAACCAAAAGAAGCCTTAGGTCTTGATCTGTCCTATGAGAATTATTTCAGCGATGAAGGTTATTTCTCTATCGCATACTTCTGGAAAGATTTAAGCGAGTGGATTTTCGACGGTACCTATGAAGTTGATTTAGTCGGTGTGGCGAACCCAAGTACGGGTATCGTACCAACAAACTCGAAAGCTTCCGGTTCAGGTAAAGCGAATGGCAATGGTGGTACGCTGCAAGGTGCTGAATTCGCAGCCACATTGCCACTGAATATTGTTAGTGATGTGCTTGATGGTTTTGGTCTGATGGCAAGTTACACTGTGGTGGATCAGGATATTAAAGATCTCAAAGGTCTGGATTATCAGCTGCCTGGCTTGTCAAAAGAGTTGTATTCCGCCACTGCGTTTTATGAAAATAGTGGCTTTCAGGCTCGGGTAAGTGCCCGCAAGCGTAGTAATTTTAAAGGTGAGGTCTATGGCCTTGGCTTTGACGCTAAACAAGTTGATGTTAAAGGCGAAACCATTGTTGATGCACAAATTGGTTTTGACTTTGGCGAAGCTGGCTACAAAGAGCTTGATGGCCTGTCAATTTTCCTGCAAGGTCAGAACTTAACCGAAGAGCCGTTTGTTTCTACACAAGGCAGCGCGTTTAAAATCGGTGATTACCAAGACTACGGCAGCACTTACCTGTTAGGTTTCAGCTACAAGCTGTAATCTTCCAGAGTGACTTAAAAACCCCGGCAGCCCCGGGGTTTTTTTATAAATATGTCCGGAAAAGCCGAATCGACTTCAGTGGTCACCGTTGCGTAATCACCGGATCGCTGACAAAGTTAAACCGTCGAACCTTGCTGTGGAGCTTTCATGAATACGACAGAAGCCATCAAAAATGTTGTTGTGGTCGGTGGCGGCACTGCCGGTTGGATCACCGCTGCGCTACTGGTAAAGATGCTTGGCAAAGTGATCAATATCACGCTGGTCGAGTCCGACGATATCGGTATTGTTGGCGTCGGCGAAGCAACCATTCCGCCGATGATTAACTTTAACGCTGCACTTGGCATCGACGAAAAAGCCTTTTTACGCGAAACCAAAGGCACTATTAAGTTAGGTATTGAGTTCGAAAACTGGGGCACACCTGGTGAGCGTTATATGCATGCCTTTGGTGCTATAGGCAAAGAATTCCCGTTTTGTAACTTCCATCATTTTTGGCTGAAAAGTCAGCAGCAAGGCATGGGCTTTGATTTCTGGGACTTTTCACTGACTTATCAGGCCGCCAAACAACATAAATTTGGCCGACTCGATCGCATCGAAGGCGTCAATCTGCCCGGTTTAGCTTATGCCTATCACTTTGACGCCGGGTTATATGCCCAGTATTTACGCCGTTTTGCTGAGCCTTTGGGTGTAAAACGCCAAGAAGGCACCATAGCGCAAGTGAAACAGTGCCCACAAAGTGGTGATGTAACTTCGGTGGTGCTGAAATCCGGTGTGGAGATCAGCGGTGATTTATTTATCGACTGCAGCGGTTTACATAGTTTGCTGATTGAAAAAACGCTGAACACCGGTTTTGAGGACTGGTCGCACTGGCTGCCCGCTGATAGTGCACTGGCGGTGCCTTGTGAGTCGGTGACACCAATCACCCCTTACACCAAATCAATCGCCCATCCCAATGGCTGGCAATGGCGCATCCCGCTGCAACATCGCATTGGCAACGGTATTGTTTACTCCAGTAAATATTGCAGCGATGAAGAAGCCAAAGCCACTTTGCTGGCCAATCTTGATGGTAAACCGCTGGCCGAGCCACGCAAAATTTCGTTTCGCACTGGTCGGCGGTTAAAACAGTGGCATCGTAATGTGGTCAGCATTGGTTTATCCAGTGGCTTTTTAGAACCACTGGAATCGACCAGTATTCACCTGATCCAATCCGGGGTGTTTCGATTGTTGAAGTTTTTCCCGCATCAGGGCATTGCAGATAGCGACCGTGATGAATTTAACCGCCAGTCAAAAATTGAATTTGAGCAAATCCGTGACTTTATCATTCTGCATTACAAGCTGAACCAGCGCAGCGACAGCCAATATTGGCGCGATTGTCAGGCGATGGATATTCCTGAGACGCTGGCGCGGAAAATGGAAATTTTTGCCGCAACCGGCCGGGTGTTTCGCGAGCAGGATGAGCTTTTTAGTGAAGTCGCCTGGCAGCAGGTGTTGATTGGCCAGGGGTTAATCCCAAAAGATTATCACCCTCTCGTGAATGCGCTAAGTGACGAGCAACTGCGCGATTTAATGCAAAACCTAAAAGATATTATGGCGGTGACAGCGACAAGGTTGCCGGATCATCAGGCCTTTTTGGATAGCTGTGGCGGGATGGCCAAATGATACGCCGCCGCTGCCAGTTGGGGTATTTGTGCTACCTGCTGGTTTGGTCAGGCGGCGCGGCTGCGGCTGAAACAGCAACATTGCAACCGAAGCCTGAAGCAGCACCAATACCAACAGTCAGCCAGTTACCCTCACCAGACTGGCGCGATCAAGTCATCTATTTTGTGCTGACCGACCGTTTTGCCGATGGCGACCCCAGCAATAACGATCAGGGCGCTGGCGAATACAATCCGGCCAAATCCAGCCACTACAGCGGCGGTGATTTGGCGGGTATTCAAAGTAAACTCGATTATATTCAAAATCTTGGTGCAACAGCGGTCTGGTTAACACCGCCGGTGGCGCACCAATGGTGGAGTCAAAAAGCTCAGTATGGTGGTTATCATGGTTATTGGGCGACGGATTTTACCAAAGTAGATCCGCATTACGGCGATTTAACCAGTTACCGCGCATTAGCCAATGACCTGCATCAACGAAAAATGTATTTAATTCAGGATATTGTCGTCAATCACACCGGTAACTTTTTTGGTTACTCTGGTGAATACGATGCCAACAACACCGCGAAAAACTTTGCGCTATATGAAGCCAAAACCAGCCAGCAAGCAGCGCCCAGCCAATGGCCTTTTTCACAAATCAATCGGCTGAACCCGGAACACGCTGCCGCCGATATTTACCACTGGACGCCGCCGATTGTTGATCCGACCATCCCGGGCCAGGAATTTAATTATCAGCTGGCGAGCCTTGCCGATTTAAATACCTCGAACCCAAAAGTGCGTCAGGCATTGAAGCAAAGTTACCGCTATTGGCTAGAGCAAGTTGGGGTGGACGCTTTTCGAATTGATACTGCCAAATATGTCGAGCATGACTTCTGGCGCGATTTTTTGCATGCCCCGGACGGCATTTTTGCTGCGGCAACCCAGTTGGGCAAACAGCACTTTCTGGCCTTTGGTGAAGTGTTTGCCGCTTCAAAGCCATTCCAGAATGATGGTGAACAACAGTTGCAGGCATTTTTGGGCACGGCTGCCGAGCCACAATTAAACTCGGTGATTGCCTTCCCTTTGTATTTTGATATCAATGCGGTGTTGGCTGAAGGTCGACCGCCGGCGTTGTTGGGCTACCGGCTGCAACAACATAGCAGTTTGTTTGACAACCCGCATTTGCTACCGACTTTTATCAATAATCATGATACCAAGCGGTTTTTAGCTGCTGGCAGCGTGGAGGCTTTTATTCAGGCCTATGCATTGCTTTTTACCATTCCTGGTATTCCTGTGATTTATCAAGGCGATGAGCAGTTGTTAACCCAAACCCGGCAGGCGATGTTTCAAGGAGGTTGGGGGAATACCAGAGATAGCCAAGAGCAGTTCCAAACCCAGTCGATGATGTATCAGTTAATCCAAAGCCTGGCGAAATTACGCAAAGACTATCCGGTGCTAAGCCGGGGCGACTGGTCGTTATTGCAGGCGGACGACAATGCTGCAGGTATCTTAGCCTATCAGATGTCACCGCAAGCCCCGAATGCAAACAAGCAAAGTTCGCCAGCAGCGCCGATTGTGGTGCTGATGAATACCGCCGATAGTCCACGCTTGGTCGCCGCTTTGCCAACAGGGTTTAATAACCGGCAGTGGCAGTTGTTGTGGCAGCATGGCGCCAAGCCTGCGCCAATCAGTACCGATGGCGAAGGGCACATGACGCTGGAATTGCCGGCGAGGGCAGTGTTGGTGCTGCAGCCGTTGCCAGCATCTGCTAACTCTGCGGTGACGCCTGCGAAAACCGCCGCCGCATCGATGCACTTGACTCAACAACCCGCTGCAACGCCCTTGTCGCAAGACTTCGTGCTGGCAGGAAAAATTAATCATGCCAGGCTACCGCTGCGTCTGGTGCAAAACGGCGATTTACAAAAATTTGCGCCCTTTACCAGTGACGCGCAAGGCCGGTTCAGCATCACAGTACCGGTCCGGGATTTAGGCGAACAACAACATCAGCTACGGCTGTATGCGCCAACTTTAGACTGGGTCAGCTCAGAGATTAGCTATCAGACCAGGGTGACAACGCCCGAGTGGCAAGCTGCAGTGGCTGATCCCGAAAACGATGATCGCGGGCCAACCGGCAGTTATCAACAACCACAACATGAACATTCGCAGCAGCAACTGGATATCCGCAGCGTCACGGCCAAAGCCGGTGGCAGCAATTTGCAGCTGCAAATCCAGATGCAGCAAATCAGTCAGTTTTGGGCACCAGCCAATGGTTTTGATAATGTGCATTTTGCCATTTTTATCCATCTGCCAAACCGCCCGGATCTCGCCAAAGCCAGCGTTTTACCTGGTCTAAATCAGCAAATGCCGCAAGGTAAAAGCTGGCAGCTCGGCCATTTTATGTTTGGCTGGGGCAATTCGGTGTTTAATGCACAGGGTGCCAGCGACAGACAAACCGGCACTAAACTCGGCGCCGCGCCACAACTCCACGTTGATCTGACCAAAAAACTCATCACGGTGAGCTATCAAGGGCAAGCTTTGGGCATTCAGGATTGGACCAATGCAGAAATTTACCTGTCGACCTGGGATAAAACCGGTGAAGGCGTGCTGCGCGATCTAACTCCAAAAACTTCGGCCTGGAATTTTGGTGGTGCTGCGGCGGATGCCCCCAAAGTGCTCGATGATCTGTGGCTGAAACTGCACAAGGTACCGGCCGACCACCGCTGATTTTCCCCAGAACGGGAGCTTTGTTGATTTTTTAGGCACTTTTGGCTGTGACTAGCGGAACTTCAACCGGCCTGCCAGAGTCAGAACCAATGCGATTTCACCAGAGACAATCATCGACAGCCCACCTCAGGTCGGGCTTTCTGCCGTCATCCGGGCCAGAGGGGGCGTGCCGGTGTGTCTGGTCAGATGTAGCGCTGATTGTGATGGTGAAACCGCGCTAACCCTATAAAAAGCAACAAGAGGTGCTACACCCATGATCAATTCAGCGCGCTCGCGTATTCTACAATTTCTGCAAATAGCCCATTGTCAGTACCGGATTGATGGCCATCAAATCCTGCTGTGCAATGCCACACTGACCTTTGAAGATCAGCAACTTTGTATCGAACGCCCAGGTAAACCGCTGCGAACGATGCCGTACCAAAAACTCAATCTTGATCGTTTATTGTACTTAGTCGCGATGCAACAAGATAAAAAACTGCCTGCCGTCTAAACCTGCCTCGAAATTCGTTGTAAATTGCGTCAAATCAATATTTGGCGCAATAAAGTCATCGACTAAAGTGCAATTGACGCTTACCCTAAAACGATTCAGGCTCACTGAAATTTAACCCTGGATCAGGATCCCTCCAGGCGACCACCATGTTCAACTTCAGGTCAGGAATTCGCTGCTGTTACTGAATCAGACGGCATCAGACCGCTCTTTGAACGCCACATTAGAAGATGCCAATGACCAAAGCCAAAACCGTGCAAACCCGCTTGCTGTATGCCTTCGCTGTACCGCTGTTATTGATGCTCGGATTAAGCATCCAAAGTTATTTTTCAATCAAGGCCATGCATCAAAACATCGAGTCGTTATACCTGGAACGGGTGATCCCGCTCAGTAGCCTGAAACAAATATCCGACGCCTATGCGGTGAATGTGATTGATGCGGTGAACAAAGCCAATCAGGGACTTTTTAGCGCCGGGCAGGCGGTACAACAGCTGCAGGCTGCACAGCAACTGATTGCCGGGCAATGGCAACTTTATCTGCAGCAACCGCATCAGCCGGATGAAACTCAGCTGATCCGCAGCACTGAACCGCTATTACAGGTGGCTGATCAACAGGTTGCCCAGACCATCCGGCAACTTGAAAATTTAACCGGGCAAGTGACGGGGCAACTGACGGCGTTGGACGGCCCGCTGTATCAGCATATCGACCCGATCAGCGAGCAAATTTCGCTGTTAATTCAATATCAGCTGGACCAGGCAAAACTGGTGAATGTCGACGCTGATCTGGCTTATCGCAATGAACTCTATGGTTTAGTGATCTTCACCTTATTGGCTTTTATTGGTAGCGCCGTAGCTGGAACCCATGTCGCGAAACGGATCCTGGGGCAATTAGGCACCGAACCGGCCACAGCTTCTGGCCTGGTCCGTGATATTGCCGGTGGAGGGCTTGATGTGAAACTGGACCAGCAGCGGGTAAAATCCGGCAGTTTGTTGCATTCGTTGCATCAGATGGTGTTGCAACTGGTGAAAGTGATCCACGATGTCAGTAGCGCCAGTCAGCAATTGCGGGCGAATTCGCAGCAACTACAGCAAAACAGTGCCGGAGCGACTGCCAGCTTGTCGCGGCAGTTACGCGATATTGAATCCGTCAGCGCGGCGATGAATGAAATGACCACTTCAGTCACCTCGGTTGCCAACAGCGCCCAACAAGCGGCACAGCAAGCAGAACAAGCTTGTGAGCAGACCAACAGCAGTACCCAGATCATGCACCAAACCAAACAGGCGATGAGTATCTTACGGCAGGATATCGCTGAATCGGCTGGCGCTATGCAGCAACTGCAGGAGAATAGTCAGCAAATTGGCCAGGTGGTGGAAGTGATCCGGGGTATTGCCGAGCAAACCAACCTGCTGGCGCTGAATGCGGCGATTGAAGCGGCGCGCGCTGGTGAACAAGGCCGTGGTTTTGCCGTCGTCGCCGATGAAGTACGGACTTTGGCCAATCGCACCCAACAGTCGACTCAGGCCATCCAGCAAATTATTTCGAAGTTGCAGACTTGTGTGCAAAGTTCAGTACATGCGATGGCAAAAAGTAATGCTGAAGTGCAGCAAGTGGAACTGCATGTTGAACAAAGCAATCAGGGTTTGCAGTCGTTGCAGCAAAGTGCCCGTCAGATCTGGGATATGAGCAGCGAAATCGCCAGCGCCGCGATGCAGCAGAGTGTGGTGGCGGATGAGATTAATCAGAATATTCACCATATTTATCAAAGCTCTGAGCACAACAATGGCGCCGCAATTGAAGTGCAGCGCGCGGCGGTCGATTTACAGCAAATTGCCCATTCGCTGAGTGATAAAATTAATTACTTCCGCTTACCGGCCTGAGCATGTTGATAGCGGCTTTGGCCATTGCTTACTGGGCCTGGCAAGTGCTTTGCCAGGCTTGAATATCGGCCGCGGTCAGCTGTTGTTGTTGGGCGTTCAGTTGATGAAACATAATCGAATCGGGTTCTTCAGTGTGCGCAATGCCAAATGCGTGACCAAATTCATGGGCGATGGTGGCGATTAAATCGGTTTCAGACGAAAAAGCAAAAATAGTCATCTGCCGCTGCAGCTGTTTGATGGTCATTAGCCCTACTTCAAACGAGGCTGCTGCCGTGGGTTGCTCTGCGGTCTGCACCAACTCATTGCGCTGACGAATGGTTTCATTCAGATAATCCTGATCCCGCATCAGTTGCTGTCTTTGTTGTTCCAGCCAATCGGCTTCCCTGACTAAACTTTGTTGCTGCTGCTCCAGCTGCCGCCTTTGGGCTTCGGCGTTGTGGGCGTTCGGTTGAAACTGGCTGATTTGCTGTTGTAAAAGGGCTTTTTGCTGATTAAATTCGGCAATCTTGGCATCAAGTTCGGCAAATTTTTCTGGCAGATTTTGTAGCCCAGGTTGAATGGCATCGTCATAACGCGCCAGATTCCGTTGCAACAGCCGTTGTTTTAACAGCTGCTGTTGTCTGGCATCAAATTTAAAATCGATGACAAATCCGTGCGCCGGGTCGTGGTGCAACAATTGCTGGCCGCTGGCCTGGTTCCACATGTCGGCGGCAGTGCTAATCAGCTGGATTGCTTGCGCTTCAGTGAGATTAAACGCCGGATCCAGCCTGCCCAAACGCCAGCCAAGCGGACTCTGGCAATAAGGTGATTTCGGGTTCAGTACTTGGTGGGTGAGCTGCTCAACCGAGCTGCCGACTTGCTGCTGTGTCCAGAAACGCCAGCCCAAAAAAACCAGAATAGCGATAAAGATCAGACGGATTAAAAAGTTCATGGTCCCTCCCTGGATGTTATTGAAGATTTAAAAGCAGCGAGGCGGTTTTAGCAAGAGCAAAGATCTGGGCATCTGAGTAGGTAGTCGCTACAATCGCCGCCAATGTGATGACAGGAGTGTTCCATGACGACATCGTTACCTGATGCACCAACGGGTTTGCAGGCGCGGGTTATCCAGCTGGTTGAACAAAACTGGTTTGGCCGTTTTATTCTGACGTTAATTCTCATCAATGCCGTGTTGCTGGGTATGGAAACTTCCGCCGGATTGATGGCGCAATATGGCCCATTGCTGGTGAGTTTAGACAAACTGCTGTTGGGGATATTTGTGTTGGAACTGCTGCTGCGAATTTTTGCTTATCGCGGCGCATTTTTTAAAGACGCCTGGAGTTTATTTGATTTCGCGGTGGTCGCGATTGCCCTAATTCCGGCGTCCGGGCCATTGGCGGTTCTGCGTTCGTTGCGGGTATTGCGCGTATTGCGGGTGTTGTCGATAGTGCCATCGATGAAGCGGGTGGTGTCGGCTTTGCTTGGCTCCATGCCGGGCTTGGCCTCAATTGGCATGGTGCTGGTACTGATTTATTACGTGTTTGCCGTCATCGCCACCAAGATTTTTGGGGCGTCGTTTCCTGAGTGGTTTGGCACCATTGGTGATTCGTTTTTCACGTTGTTTCAGGTGATGACGCTGGAAAGCTGGTCGATGGGTATTTCGCGGCCGGTGATGGAAGTGTTCCCTTATGCCTGGCTGTTTTTTATCCCTTTTATTTTGGTGGCGACCTTCACCATGCTGAATTTGTTTATCGCGATTATCGTCAATACCATGCAAACCTTCAGCGATGAAGAACATGCGTTGGAGCGGGCTCTGGATAAACAAGCGCAGGATCAGGAACAGTTGCAGATGCATGAAGAATTAAAAACCATTCGCCAGGAGTTGCAACAATTACAGGCTTTAATCCGCAGCTCGCCTGGCATGCTGCCACAGCCAAAGTCTAATCCGGACCAATCCAGTGACTGAGGTGGTTGCTGAACCGGACGCTTCGACCACATCATCCGAAGCATTGCCAGCAACATCCAGCTCAGCCAGCTTGCGGCTCAGCAGCTTAAATTTGCTCAATTTCACGGCGCCGCCGCAAGCAAGTTATGAGTTTGACAATATTTATAGCAGCGCGCAGTGGCAGCAAAAAACCGACTGGCTGCGCCGGGTGCTGACAGATGTGGCACCAGACGTACTGGCGCTGCAGGAAGTGTTTAGCTTTGAAGCATTGCAGCAATTAACCAGCGAACTTGGTTTTGGTTACTTTGCCGTGGCCGGGCAGCCCACCTTAATTGACGACCATGTATATCAAAAACCAGTGGTGGCGCTGGCGTCTAAGTATCCCATTGTCCAGAGCAATGCCGTGCAGGTGCCGCAAGCCGCGGCCAACGCCTTAGGTTTAAGCCATTTTAATTTCAGCCGGGCACCACTGCGTGCCTTGGTGCAACTGCCAGAGATCGGACTTTGTAATTGTTATGTGGTGCATCTGAAATCGCGCCGGCCACTGGCATTGCCGCAAGGGCAAAACCTGCCAGCCGCTGAAGCGCTGAGTCGTTGGGCGGCTTGTGTGCAGCGTGGTAATGAGGCCGGTTTGTTGCTCGAAGCCATCACTGAACAGTGGGCAGAGGACAAGTTACCGGTAATGTTGCTGGGCGATTTTAACGATGAGTTAAGCTCGCCGTTGTTGCAGATTTTAGTGCAAAGTTTGGCGCAAAGTTTTCAGCCAACTGCTGAGCTAAGTGTAGATCTAGGTGACGCGCAACCACAACCGCCAGACAACGTGTTGCAACTGCAAGACAGCTGGATAATGCAGCCGGAGCAACCAGAGCCGCGCCCGGCCACCCATTATTATGGCGCCAAAGGTTCGGTGCTGGATTACATTCTGTTATCTGCTGACTTTGCACCGCTGGTGCAGCGGCAGTGGGTGGTGGATCAACATCTGCGACAACCGGTGTTCGCTGTTGATGGCTACAGCAGTGACCATGCGCTGGTCACGGTGCAGCTGCGACCCGCCGCGCTTTAGCTGTTGGCTGGGGCTGCTGAGTCTGATGCCTGGTCTGATGTTGGCTCTAATGCTTCGGCTGCCACTTCCGGCGCTTCAGCCACCACAGCTGCGCTTTCAGCAAGCTTGGCATTTTTCAGCCGAATGGAGTTTTTCACCTGGATATTTTTCTTCTGTTTAGCTCTTTTACTGATTTTCTTTTTTAACGCTTTGCTTGAACTCATGACGACACTCTGTGACTCGTAAACTTTGCATAGTGTAACTCAGAACAGGCTGGCGGTAAAAACCAATGTGTCCGCGACTAATATGGCTTTTAAGCCGCAGAATTATTACACTGACGGCCGTTTTGACTGAGGCTGTGACATGCGAATTATTCTGGCGCCGATGGAAGGGGTGGTTGATCACCTGATGCGGGAAATGCTGACCGAAATCGGTGGCTTCGACCTGTGCATCACCGAGTTTGTGCGGGTGGTCGATCAGCTGTTACCGGCGCGGGTGTTTACCAGGCTCTGCCCGGAATTATTACAAGGTGGCAAAACCCGCGCTGGCACACCGGTCCGGGTACAGTTGCTGGGGCAGGAACCAAACTGGCTGGCCGAAAATGCTTTTCGTGCCGTGCAGTTAGGATCGCCAGGTGTCGATTTAAATTTTGGCTGTCCGGCCAAAACCGTCAATAAAAGCAAAGGTGGTGCTGTACTGCTACGCGAAACCGAGCAGCTATATCGCATTGTGCAAGCGGTCCGCCAGGCCGTACCGGCGCAGTTTCCGGTCACCGCCAAAATGCGCCTTGGTTATGAAGATACCAGTCTGACGCTCGATAATGCGATTGCGCTCGCCGCTGCGGGTGCCAGCGAACTTACAGTCCATGCCCGTACCAAAACCGATGGCTACCGTCCGCCGGCGTATTGGCCCTGGATTGCTAAAATTCGGGAAGTGGTGAGCATTCCGGTGATTGCCAATGGTGAAATCTGGCAGCCGTCCGACGCAGCGCTTTGCCGCGAGCAATCCGGCAGCAGCGATATTATGTTAGGTCGAGGTGCGCTGGCGCAGCCGAATCTGGCGGCTCGGATTGCCAGCGGCGGTGATGCTTTGCCTTGGCCTGCAGTGCTCGAGTTACTGATGCGTTATTCCGAATACGAAATCGCTGGCGACAAAGGTTTGTATTATTCCAACCGGATCAAACAATGGTTTAGCTATTTAAAACTGCAATATCCGCAGGCGGAACAGCTATTTGCCAAACTGCGGTTGTTAAGACGCAGTCCGGAAATTCTGGCGTTGCTTCAGTCGGAACTGCAAGCAGAGCGAGCGCACAGCTAGTCGTTTGAGGGGGCTGCGCTGCTTGATGCGATGTTGCCAGTGTTTAGTGCGGACACCGGCTGAATAAACCAACGCGCAATGGTAATCGCCACCACACCACCCAGCATTAACGCGGCAAAAGGCACGGTGCCGCCATTGGCGAACAGTGCCAATAATGGCCCCGCCAAAGCACCACAACCAAATCTTAAAGTGCCAATCACCGCCGTTGCCGTGCCGCTGTGTTTTGGAAAAGCAATCAGGATCAGCGCATCGGCATTGGTAGCAATCAGGCCCAAACTCGCCATCAATGGCGCTATCATCAGCACCGTCCACAATAACGGTAACTCCGCCACGCTCACCACCAATAAGCCGCAAGCAAACAACAGCGCGCTACACCAACCGGCTTTTAGCATTTTATGACTGCCAAAACGGGTCACCAGTCGGCTATTGGTAAAATTAGCCATAATCAACATCAGCACATTAATGCCAAATAGCAGGCTAAAGGTTTGTTCGTCGACCTTAAAAAATTCAATATAAACAAAGGGCACTGCAGTTAAGAAGCAGAAAAAACTAAAGGAAGCGAACATTGAGATAGCGATGAGTGGCCGCGCCTGGCGATGGGCAAACACCACTTGGTAAGAGCCAAAAAAGTCCAGTTTGCTGCGCTGCGCTTTGGTATTAATTTCCGGCAAATATTTAGCGGCAAAAGCGCCTATCACCAGGGCATAGCCAGCCAGCACTGCGAAAATCCATGGCCAGCTGGCGACATACAACACCAGACTGCCAATAGCGGGTGCCAGTAACGGCGCCAGCATCATCATCATTGACACATAGGACATCCCTTTAGCGGTATGTTCCTGATATAACGCACGAATAATGCCCGGGATCACCACAGTCGCGGCGCTGCCGGCAAAAGCCTGTAACGCGCGCCAGGTTAAAAACCATTCAATACTTTCGGTTTGGCTCAGCAAGACACTGGCGACAAAGAAGATGGCCAAACCCCATAACGCCAGGGGCCGGCGGCCAATCGCATCGGCCAGCGGCCCGAACAGCAACATGCCAATGCCATAAAAAGCCAGGAAAATACTCAGCGATTGTTGCACCATCAGGCCATCGGTCTGTAAAGAAGTTGCCAGCTGCGGCATGGCGGGCAGATACATGTCAATCGCTAGCGGAGTGGTGGCGATCACTGCGGCCAATAACATGATTAAGGCCAGTGACGGGGACGAACGATTCATGAGCGGGCAATCCTGTACAACAACAAGGCGGCTATTGTACCCAAACCATTATCACAAAAAAGTGCATAATTTCGCTGTAAAAACGCCGTAATCATTCGGTTTTGTGCACATATATTAAAAAGGGGTCGTTAGCGAGCGGGATTTCCTTTGACCAAGGTTGCTGCAGGTACATCTTTGGTGACAATACTGCCGGCAGCAATCACCGCGTCATCGCCGATGGTGACACCCGGCAGTACGATAGCGCCGCCGCCAATCCAGACTCTGTTGCCGATGGTGATGGGTTTTGCCTGTTCGATACCACTTTGCCGCAGTGCCGCATCCAGCGGATGCGTGACGGTATACAACTGCACCGCCGGCCCTAACATCACATCATCGCCAATCCGGATTGGTGCTGCGTCGAGCATCACACAATGATGATTGGCGTAGAACCGCGCGCCGAGCTCGATATTAAAACCATAGTCGCAGTAAAAGTCCGGTTCGAGATAACAACCCTGCACCTTGCCGAACAGCTGCTTGGCGATGTGCTGCGCGGCTTTAAAGGCTTCAGGCGTGCAGCTATTGAGCTCACGGCAGAGTTTTTTCGCCCGCGCTCTGCTTGCCGTAAGCTCCGGATCCCGTGGATTAAACCACTGCTGACTGAGCATTTTTTGTTTTTCAGATACAAAGGCTTCCGACATTTCGGCTCCGGGGAAAAAGGAAAGTTAATTGTTGAGCAGCTTAGTTGCTGAGTAATTCAGTGCGGTTCCACAAATTCTGATGCTTCGGATCGGCGAAAAACTCATCCGGATGCCAATAACGTGGCAGCATATGGCGCAGCTGGCCGGGTTCAAAACCGGACGATAATTTACTCAAAATGTCGCTTAGTCTGGCCTGTGGAATAATCGCCAGCTGCTGACGCGCCGGTTTAAAATAAAGATTGTGCGCCACGCTGACGGTACAATTTTGGCCGATATGCTTAAATTGCAGATTGCGGGTGACGATGCGGCACAGTGGCACTTCGGCTTGCAGCGGGTACAGCGAATTGACGATGGCAAACTCGTAACGTTCCACCGCCTGGCCAGGTTGTGGTTTGGGCAGAAATACAATGCCATAACCTTGCGGAAATATACCGGTAATGGTCAGCAAAGCGTCCGCCATTCTGGCGTCAAATCGGCCCTGACTAGCGCCGGTTTTGATAATCAACGCGACTTTGGGCAGCGCCTGATAGTCAAAACGATTGCGCCCCGGCAACACCGCTGATGCGTAGACTTGCGGAATTTTCACCAGATTGCCAATGCCAACGCCGGGTGTATTGGCGTTACGCAATAAAGTGGCGGCAAAGGCCAGTTTGTCCTGTTCGTTTTTCTCAAATTCGTCGCGCTCGGCCCGTGAATTGCCGCGATATCTCGGTGCGGCGATGCCATGCAGTAAAAAACGCAGGCTGGCTTGTAAACTCACTTCCAAAAATTGCTGCCGCTCTTCGACGTCAAGCTCGCGGCTGCGCGATAACTCGCCGTGTGGTCCACATAAAATGGACACTGCGTCCGGATGATAATGCCCGACGTCTTGCAGCAGCAGCGCCATCAGCATCGGAATTTGGACATCATCGCGAAACGGGCAGGGTTGATCCGGCTCACCGCCGTTCTGCCGAAGTTCGGCTTTTTGCAGAATAAAACTATTGGTCACCAGACCCCGTTCCAGCAGATGGTCGAGTAAGCGTAAACTTAAAGCGGCTTTATACAAAGGTTTGTATTTTTGCTGCACCGAGGTAATTTGCTCCCCCTCGCTTGGGGCTAACAGTTGCAGACAACCAAGCAGTTTTGACGAGCGTAAAATGGTCTCGCTGCGGCTATTACCTTCACTTAATTGCAGAAACTGCTGGCACAACATCACCAGCTGGCTTTGCCGATACAGCCGTTTTTGCTGGTACTGTTGCTCGGCATCAACAAATGCCTGGCGGTGTTGTTGCACCTGGGCAATCAGCCTGGCTTCGGTTTTGGCGGTGGCGCTTTTTAGTTGGTGCTGGCTGTGCTCCCAACTTTGCTCCAGTTGTTGTAGTTCGTGCCGTGCGCTGGCGTCCCGCTCAAAAAACTGACTGGCTTGGCCATACATCGAATGTTGGAATTTGCTGACGGACAATAGGCTGCTGATCAGTCGTTTTAACTGCCGGATATACGACTTATCTGCATTTGGTTCTGCGGCGAACTGCATCAGTGCATTTTCCCTGCAAATCATCTGGTTGGTTGCTTCCATCACCTTAACGCATGCCGATCTTTTCGAAAAGAGCTGTTTGCGCAATCAATTGCGGAACAAAGTTGCATGCAGCTGCCGGCTGGCTTAGTATTTGAAGCAACCCGACCCATAATCTCTAGCGGCATCAGTCGTGCACGTGATTGTCAATCCACTATATTGCCGGTCATTCTTGTTGTTACCCGGGCCAATCAGGAGCCTACATGAGAAAAAATAAAGTTATTACCACGGAAGAAATTCTGCTGACACTGTGTTCGTCCGTGACTCAGGTTTTATCAGCGGCCGGCAACGCGCAGGTCGCGTATTCGCCAATGGTACAAAAAATTCAGAAAACTTGTCTGCGCCCGGATTTGGGTTGTTTTGTATTGTTCGACGGTGGTTTTTCCGGGTTGGTGATTATTAACTTCACCTCGGAAGCGGCGCTGGAAATTTACCGTAAATATATGATGAGTATGGGAATGCCAGAATCAGAACTGGCGCAATTCCATACCTCGGATGAAGTGGGTAATGTGATGGGCGAACTGATGAACCAGATCGTCGGTGATTTCACCAACCGCGTCCGGGTTGATTTACAAACGTCAATCAACCAAAGCCAGCCAAAAATGATGGCGATCAACAAGCAAGTGCAGATTTTAATTAATACCCAGCTCGATCAGCCACAAGCGCGTCGGGTGACCTTCAGCACGCCACTGCACAATATTTTTTATATGGAGCTGGCGATGGATAAAACCGAATTTATCCAGCTGCATGATTTTGAAAAAGCGGCTCACGAAAATGTCGATGACATTCTGGCCAATGCCCATCAGAATCAACAGGTTGATACTGCTGCCGAAGCCGTGGATATGGTCGATGACGATTTCCTGGCGAATTTAGGCCTCTAATTCCCTTCATCCTTGAAGTTGCAGGGGTGTTGGCCGCCTTCATTCACCCCAGTCGCATAGGACTACTATGCTCCTGGGGATTCGTTCAGTTGCCGCCTACCTGCATCTTCAATGATTTTGGGTATACACCTTAATTAGCTGTTTGCATCAGGTTCAGACTGCGGGGTTTCTTCGGTAACTGCAGTTTGAACTCGGCGCCACCCAACACTGAATCGCCGATACTCAGCTGCCCCTGATGCCAGCTGACGATGCGACTGACAATCGCCAGCCCCAAGCCAAAACCACCATGACCTTTACTGCGGCTTTGATCTAAGCGGACAAACGGCTGCAAAATACTGTCGCGCTGCGCTTTGGGAATACCAATGCCATCGTCTTCTACCACAAACTGCACCCGGTCGTGGTCTTGTTGTACGCTGAGCAACACTTGTTGCCGGCCGTATCTTTTGGCATTCACCAGCAGATTTTGTAACGCCCGCTCCAGATAATGACCATCACACAGCAGCTGAATATGTGGCGGCCGCTGTAGCAGAATGGGAGCGCCTGGCAATGGCGCCAGCTTTTCCACCAGATTATCCAGTAATTCGCCGACATCAACCTGATGCAATTGCAGCGTGACGACCTGTGCTTCCAGCCTGGCGTAGTCGAGCATTTCGTCGACCAGTTGATCAAGCTCCCGCACATCCTGCAGCATCGCTTGTTTATCCGCTTCGGCAATAGGCTGCATTTCCAGCGCAAAATTAAGCCGGGCCAGCGGGGTGCGAAGTTCATGGGACACGGCGTGGGTCATTTCGCGTTGCAGGCTCACCAGCCGCTGAATTTGTTCGGCCATTTGCTGCACACTTTGGGCAATCGGCGCCAATAACGAATGTGCGGGCAGTTGCTGTTCCGGTACTTGCATCCCTTGGCCAAAACGCCGGAGCTGCGCCTGCAGCTGCTGAATATCGCGCGCCAGCGGCCATAACCACAATGCCACGGCAACAGCAAGCAAGGCAAAAAACAACAAAGTGAACAAATAACCCGAATGGTTATTGGCTTCAATCTGCACCGGCCCAAATTGTAATAACTGATCAGGCTGCAGTTGCAGTTGGTAGAAGTACACCATGTTATCGCTAAAAAGCGGTACCAGCTGACCCCGATCCAAAGCGGCCTGCTCTGACTCGGACCAGCCTATCGCATCGGGTGACAGGCTTTGCAGCGGCAGATTGAGCTGGCCAGCGACTTGTTGTGGCAGGGTTTCCGGCTGACTTAGCTGATAAGCCAGGCTTTGCCCCAATAAACTGACCCAGCCGGGCAGTTCAGTGGTCTGGCTTTGCTGCCACAGCCGGTCGACGCTCCAGCCAATACCAACCAGCACCAGCAGCATAAACAGGTAAAAATGCAGGAACAAACGACGCATATCAGTTCCAGGCGTCGGCGACGAACAAGTAGCCTTTACCCCAAACAGTTTTGATCCGAAATGGGGTGTCGGCGTTATCACCCAGTTTGCGCCGTAAATGCGACACCCGCACATCAACAGTGCGATCTAAACCATCGTATTCACGGCCAATAATTTGTTTGTGAATGGCTTCACGGCGCACCGTCTGGCCGGCATGTTTGGCCAGCATCCACAACAAATCAAATTCGTAGCTGGTCAGCTCAACTAAAGCGCCGTCAAAATACGCTTCGCGGGCGGCCTGACTGAGCTGTAACTTACCAAATTCCAGGCTGTTAGCGTCGGCCGTGCTCGCTGGTTGGCTGCGTCGTAATAACGCATGGATCCTGGCCAGCAACACGCGGGGTTCCACCGGTTTGATTACATAATCGTCGGCGCCCAGTTCAAGACCAAGCACTTGATCGATATCACTTTGTTTGGCCGTCAGCATTAAAATTGGTGATTTGTACCAAGGTCGAATGGCGCGGCACACCGCAAAACCATCGAGGCCGGGTAACATCAGATCCAACACCACTAAATCCGGCTGGAACTCCCGACAAGTGGCTTCCACCGCCAGACCGTTATTGACCAGTCGCACTTCAAAACCATGTTGTTGTAAAAACGTCTGTACCAGACTGGCCAGCCGTTCATCATCTTCGACCAATAAAATTTTGCTCATTAAAATACACTCCACGGCGCGACTAACCGTCGGCGGCGTTCCGGCTGACGGCTTAAGACGGTTAACTGTTGTTGCAGCAAAACCTGTTGCTGTTGATTTCGAAGCTCAAGCCTGGCAGGCCCGGTTAATTGTAGTTGCTGTTGCCACTGGCCGTGATTGACGGCGCGCCAGCAATCCAGTTGTTGTTCATCCAGATAAACGCAGACCGATTGTGGCAAGGCACTTTGCCATTGCAGGGACAGGGCCAGTTGGCAGGGCCGTTGTTGTTGATCAACCAGGCAAACGGTTGGCGCGACCTGCCAGCAGACAGTTTTGTCGCAAGGGGTCGCTGCGTTCACGGCGCCTGCCAGCAAACTCAGTATTGAAATCACCACCAATGTACATCCATGCATTAGAAAAATCGGTAACTCACTCCTACAAACCAGGAGCGAACTGAGTTTTCCGTCACCAACGGGCTGACGGTCATCGCATCGTCGAGCCAGCGATAGCGGTAAAAAGCCAACATCGACCAATCTCGCGTCAGCGGATAATTCCAGCTTAGTTTAAGCTCGGGCTGCCAGCTGTGGTTCAGCCGGTCCAGCTCTGCTTCAAAGCTTTGATCTAAGGCGTAATAAGTATCGATCAATTGGCTGCTTTTCCAGGTGAGGGCAGAGCTGAGCTGCCAATGTCCATATTGGTTTTGCCAGCCGTGACTGGCGGCGATACTGGCATGTTGTCCATGATACTGGCCTGACACATCATGCAACCAGTTCAGTTTCCATTGGATCAGCGGCGTGAACCAGTCCAATTGCCAGCCAGCGTCTACAGCTGTTGGTCGTTTGGCTAGATCGGCCACCGAAAGTTCGATGTTTTGCTGATACTTTTGCGCGGGTCCGATAAAGGCCGTGCTACCAGACACCTGACCGGTGAAAACATTACTCAGATGATGACGGCGGAAATAACCTTTTTCTTCATTCAGGCGGGAGATCAGGCTCAGTTGTAAATCGTCGGCTAGGACCCAGCTGTAGCCCAGGGTGCCGTTATCGAAAAACCAGTGTTTACCGTAATAGTTTAAATCCGGCATCAGATTAAGCGGGAAATTGCGGCCACCGAGCAATGGATTTGAGCGGTGACCGGCACCGATGGCCAGCGAAAACTGCCACCGACCGGTTTCGGCGCAATCTGTGGATGGAGGGGTGTTAGCTGTGCATTGATCAGCCATAGCCCACATTGGCAACAGGGTCAGGAATATGAATATCAGGCGCATCACTACAACTCTTCGCAACTTACACCTTGCCACTTTAGCATTCCCTGCAGTTGAGCTTAAGGCTAAATAACAATGTTTCACAAAATGCAGCCTGATTGGTCACAGAGCTGGTCACGAAGTTTTTTTACACTGCGTTCAGCCGTAATTAAGGTCGAAAATGATATTGCTTTGTATTCGCACCCGCTGTCGTTGCAGAAAAGGGGCAAAAATTGGTGCAGCATTTGACGGCCTTGAATGATTCAAACGCTCGATTTTTGGAGCAAATAGCAGGAGCGCACAATGCCACAATTTCAACCACGCCCGCTGGTGGTGATCCGCAATCAGCTACTGGCTTTTATGGTACTGCATTTGCTTGGTTCTTGCGTACCGATGAGCACGACTCAGCATGCTTTAACTGCCGTTAACCCAAGCACGAGTATCACCATACCCGCCACGCGAGCTCCGATCAGCCAGATCAAACCTATCAACCTGAATTCGCCTGCCCGCTAATTTAGCGGCAGCTGCGCTTTCACCTTGCCTTTTTGGGCTGGAATATGGCACCTTAGCACTCTAAAAGTGCTGGCAACTTTGCCAGCGCAGCTCGCGGTTCGGCTACGTCTGAGGTAAGTGTGGTATCAGCTATAAACTACGTCTGGATCCAACTCTGTAACCTGTGCTTGTCGCAGGGGGTTCGATGAAAGGTAAAGCTACTTCATTTGACATTGCTTACCAGGCCGGTGTGTCGCAATCCACCGTCTCACGCGCCTTGCGTGATAGCCCAGCGGTGAATCAGGAAACCAAAGATCGCATTTTTGCGATAGCCAAACAGCTGAATTACAAAGTTGATAAAAACGCCAGCAATCTGCGTAAACAACGCAGTGGGACTTTGGCGTTGTTGTTGTTTGAAGATCCGACCGTTGATGAATCACAAATCAATCCATTTTTTCTGGCGATGCTTGGCAGTATCACCCGCGCTTGTACCAAAAGAGGCCACGATTTACTGATTTCGTTTCAGCAGCTGAGCAACGACTGGCATGCCGATTACGAAGACAGTAAAAAAGCCGATGGGATTATTTTGTTGGGTTACGGCGATTACGTTGATTACGAAGAAAAACTCAATCAGCTGCTGGCGCAGGAAACCCATTTTGTCTGCTGGGGCGCGCGGGTCGAAGGTCATCCGGAATTCACCATTCGCAGCAACAACCAACAAGGTGGCCGTTTGGCCGGTGAGCATTTGCTGAGCCTTGGCCGCAGCCGTTTTGCGTTTATTGGCAACGCATCTGAACATAGCCCAGAATTTTTTGAACGTTATCAGGGGTTTGTGCAAGCGTTGTCGACCCAAGGCATCAAGCCAGCGCAAGTGCCACAACTTGAGGCCATTTCGACTGAACAAGCCGGTTTTGATGCAACTTTGCAGCTGCTGGCCAGCGGTTACAAACCCGATGCGATTTTTGCCGCCAGTGATTTAATCGCCATTGGTGTGATGCGCGCACTGCAACAACAAGGTTTTCATGTGCCGTCGGATGTGGCTGTCGTTGGTTTTGATGATATTCCGGTCGCTTCATTTTCGTCGCCGGCGCTTACCACCATTCAGCAAAATACCACCCTTGCCGGTGAAATGCTGGTGGTGAATTTATTACGGCTGATTCATCGGGAAGGCATTGCTCAAACTGAAATTGAACCGAAAATCATCGTGCGCCGTTCCTGTGGTGCCGTGTTGCCAACCGCTTCGTTCTAACCAGGCCGATCATTGATGAAGACACCCAAAGGACGCAGCCAGCACGCTGCGTCGAGCGCGAAAGCGACGGCTGATCAAGCCAGTTCCAGCAACAACAGTTTGCATCCGGCCAATCCGCATCTGGCTGGTTATGACATGGCGGCGCTTGTTTTAAGTTATCCGGCATTGGCTGCGCTGTTAGTGACTACGCCACGCGGCGACCAAAGCATCGATTTTGCTGATCCTATCGCAGTGAAAACACTGAATCAGGCGCTATTGGCGCATCATTATCAGTTGCCGTTGTGGGATCTGCCGGAAGGTTATTTATGCCCACCGGTACCAGGGCGTCTGGATTATCTGTTGTATCTGGCTGATTTGCTCAAAAACAGTCACCAAGGCAAAGCGCCGAAAAAAAGCCAGCTGAAGTTGCTGGATGTCGGTTGTGGCGCCAATTTAATTTATTCGCTTTTGGCGGCGCGTCATTTTGGTTGGCAGGTGCTGGCTTCGGATATTGACCAGGGCGCGCTGCAGCATGGTGCAAAATTGCTGGCGCAGCATCAGCTTGGCGGTCGGATTGAATTGCGCCAGCAGGCCAGCAGTTTGGATATTTTTGACCATTTGCTCAACGCCGGTGAGTACATCGATGTCACTTTATGCAATCCACCATTTCACAGTTCGGCCGCAGAAGCTGCTGCCGGCAGTTTGCGTAAACGGGAAAATCTTGGCCTTGCCAGCGATGCGGCGGAGCTGAATTTTTCCGGATTGTCGCATGAGCTTTGGTGTGATGGCGGCGAGCTGAAGTTTATCCAGCGCATGATGCAGCAAAGTGTGGCAGTCGGCCATCAGGTGTATTGGTTTAGTAGTCTGGTGTCGAAAAAAGAGCATCTGGCACCCTTGCAGGCGATGCTTAAAAAACTTAGTGTGACCGGGCAGCAAGTGGTCGAGATGGCGCAAGGTAATAAACAAAGCCGCTTTATCGCCTGGACATTCTTAACGCCAGCGCAGCAAACGTTGTGGCGACAGCATCGCTGGTGATAGTGTGCGCGCGCGAGCAGTAAAAAGGGCGGACTCACCGAAGGTAGTCCGCCGTAAAGTCGCAAGGTTTCAAATCACCATACGGCGTACTACCGCTTACGCGGTGAGTACGCCCTACCGAGAGTCTGATTTTAATTTATAAAAAACTCCCGATGGTTGCATCGCTTCAACACACCGGGAGCGGGAGAGCTGGTTTTTACCTTGGACTAGTGCTGTACTGACTTGCTGCTATAACGTAATTCCACCGGGCTATAGCGATCCCAGACTTTCTGATCGGACACTGAGCGCAGCAACTTGATATATTCCGCATGGCTCCAGGCCAATGGCGTAGCGCCGTTGGTGCCTTCGCCCTGGGTGTATTGATAGACGTCGTTTTTACCCACGTTGTCCCACACTTGCTCCGGCAACATCAAACCGGCGTTGGCGAATTGCTCCATCGCCTGCACATAATTGCGTTGCAGTGGCTGAATGTCTTCTGCACTGAGGTTAGTTTTACTCACTAACAGCCGCGCCAATTCGTAGTGACCCCGTTCGCCGGAGAAAATTGGCCAAACCCGGCCGCGTTGTGTTGGTAAATTACTGTCATTTGGTCCTATGGCATAACCCTGACCGGTGGCGATATCCTCACCATAACCGTCTAAGCCATACCGACGCCAGCCTGGTAACGTACCGGCAATACCGTCAAAGCTAAATTCATATTTCACCCGCTGCGCATCGGGCAGCGTTTGGTCGTCGAGCTCACCTAAACTTGCCAGCACTGCCGGGTGATTGGCCGGACGCACGCCATAACGCACTAATTCCAGGAAACCGCCGTCGACGACGTCACTTTCGTTAATGTCGCCCTGACCATTACGGTTTTCCAGCAGGCTTTTATCGTTAGCGTCCTGATTGCTGTTAATGCGCAGATAATACTGACCATCACTCGGCGTTTTGTTCAGATTGCCGCTGGTGGTAAAGGTCAGGCTTTCCAGCGCTTGTTGATAAGCATCCGCTTTGGCCAGATACAACGTGGCACCTTCGGTATCACCGGCCAGTGTTGCAATATCGGCTGCGCTGACCAGGCCACTGATAATGGCGGCGATGGTCGAAGGTGAATAACCAGCCTGTTCTTCCCAGCGCTCTTGCTGGGTATTCGGTGGGGTTAACTCGATGTCGTTCCAGTCCAGTTTGGCTTTGCCACCTTTGGCCAGATAGTCGGCGGCAGGTTTGAGCATCCGGCTGTACCAGTTTTTGATTTCAGCATCAGTTAAAATACCGTCTTGCCATAACCGCCAGCCGAGCATAATGGGCATCGCGGTTTGATCCAGCTGAATGCCGACCCATTCCAAAGTGCCATCGACATGGGTTTTTTGCAGGAACCAGCCCGGTTCGCCCTGATAACCCGGCGTTTTGGCATTGACCTGCACCTGGTGCAAATATTCAAAGGCAACTTTGGGGCTCTGTTTGTCGCCAAGCGCCAGCAGTGCCATTGCCACCTGATAAAAATCGCGTGGCCAGACTGCTTTGTAACCAGTCTGACTTTGTTCGGCCGATTTGACATCGCCCCAAGGGTTGGACAACGATGCGATTAACGCGCCGGCATGGGTTTTATCTTCCTGAGCTTTTAACACCAAGGCGCTTGTGAATAACAATTTGCCTTGGTCCATTGCTGTGCTGCTCAGTTTTTCCAGTTGCGGCAGGCTTTGCAGATAATCCTGCCAGCCGATGGCCTCACCTTCACCGTTAAACTGCGCTAACACTTTATCCAGACCTTTAGCGAGTGTGTCTTGGGCGGCGGCGGTGCTTTGTTCAGCGGTGCTGCCAAAACCAAGCACCAGATTAAATTCGCCGCTGGCGCCTTTGGCGACGCCTGGCAATTGTGCCAGTGCGCCGACATTACCTGTAGTAGTGCCGGTCGATTGATAACCGGCCAATGGCTGGCGGTTTTTCAGTTCGGTTAAACCGTCGGATACACCAACAAAACCAACCTGAGTGCTGACAAAGGCCGGGCTCGCCAGCAATGACAAACTACTGGAAGCTGCCGTGGCGGCTTCAGTCGCGCTAATAATGCCGTCTTTCACGCTGGCGCTATCATTGCTGCCGGTATTCGCCAATGCCGGATCCAGATAAACATACAGCTCTAAGCCATCAACCAAAGGCCGGAACCAGCTTTTTACCACTAAAGTTTGGCTATCCGGATCGGTAAAGATGTGTTTTTCAATTTCATACTGACCATTTTTGGCTTTGTTCAGTACTTTATAGGCCAGCGACAACGGCCGGCCCGCTGCGTCTTTGTATAGATAATCGATGCTGGAAATCGTGGCGGTTTTTTCTTCATCAACAAAGTCGGCGCCTTTGACTACAAACTGCAATTCACGTAATTGCGCTTGATGAATCAGGCCATGCATCGTTTCAGTGACGACGCCGTTGGCCAATGAAAACCAAACTTTTGATACCGCACCGGTGGGCGCTTTGTCCTGATATTGACCGTCGAGGTATTGCTCGAATGAAGTGCCAATCCCGGTTTTACCGGCATAGGACCAGGTTGAAGTCAGACCTGGCGCGCCCGGTGCTGCGGCCTGATTTTTTGCAGCACTGCTGTCGGTGGCAGGCTGGCAAGCGGCCAGTAACATCGCAGAGGCCAGCGCGCTGACCTGAAACGAAGATTTTAAACGTACAAAAGATATCATCAGTAATTCCTGTGTAACTCAGTGGCTGACGCTGCGGTTTTTAATCGTCAGCACATAAACGGCCGCGATCACCCAGCTGACAGCGCCAGTGGCCAGCGCGTAAATCGCTTCGCCGTTAAAAAACAGCTTCAGCATGGTGCCGAGGATCGAAGCGGCCAATAGCTGTGGCAACACGATAAAGAAATTGAACATGCCCATATAGACGCCCATTTTTTGGCTGGGTAATGAATCGGCCAATAAAGCATAAGGCAGCGACAAAATAGAGGCCCAAGCGATACCCACACCAATCATCGGGATCCACAACAAGGCCGGATCTTTGATCCATAAAAACGCCATCAGACCTAAAGCGCCGCAAATTAAGTTCAGGCTGTGACTGATTTGCAATGAAGTTTTCCGCACTACCCACGGAATGAGAATGGCGGCGATTGCAGCAAAACCGTTGTATATCGCAAACAATAAACCGACCCAATCGGCACCATCGTTATAGGCGCTTGAAGTTGGATCTGAGCTGCCGTAGTGCACCGAAGTGACGGCAGCCGTGGTGTAAATCCACATCGAAAATAGCGCAAACCAGGAGAAAAATTGCACCACGGCGAGGTGACGCATGGTAGTGGGCATGGTGAATAAATCATCGACGATTTGTACCAGCATGCCTTGCTGGCCTTCATCTTTTTTGCCGCCGTTTTTAAGCAAGCTAACCAGCCATTGCAATAAACCGAAAGCTAATAAGCAGCCACCCAGCACGTATAACTGTTGATCCAGCGAGTTGGCATACACCAACACAACACCCGCCACACCCAGCGCAGTAAAAATTGCCCCCGGCAGCCAATAACGACGGTCGTTGTGGGTTTGCGGTGCAGAGGTGTCAATTTCATCGCCAAAGGCTTCAAGTTGCTCCGGGCTATATTCAGTCGATTTCATCACCGTCCACAGCACCGCGATAAACAGCACCACACCACCGGCATAAAACGAATATTTAACGGAGTCCGGGATTTCCCCTGCTGGTGCGGTATTAGCGACATCAAACCAGTTCGAAAGAATGTATGGAAGGGCAGATGCGACCACAGCGCCAACGCCGATAAAAAAGCTTTGCATCGAAAAACCGAGCGGACGCTGCTGTTTATTCAGGTTGTCGCCAACAAAAGCCCGGAACGGCTCCATGGTGATGTTAATCGAGGCGTCCAAGATCCACAGCATACCGGCCGCCATCCACAGCGTTGGTGAATTGGGCATAAAAAACAGCGCGACTGTGGTGAGCACGGCACCATAAAAGAAATAAGGACGCCGCCGTCCCAGCTTATTCCAGGTGCGGTCGCTGAAATAACCGATAATCGGCTGCACTAACAGGCCAGTAAGCGGTCCGGCAATCCACAGAATTGGAATTTCGTCGATACTGGCGCCAAGGGTCTGGAAAATCCGGCTGACGTTGCCATTTTGCAAAGCAAAACCAAACTGAATGCCTAAAAAACCAAAACACATGTTCCAAATTTGCCAAAAGCTAAGATTGGGCTTGGCTTGCTGCATTATTCTTCCCCGTCCTGAATAAAGTCTGCTGCGGTGGGCAGACATTTTTTTGTTCTTTTATACCCGTCATCCTTGAAGATTCGGGGTTGTTGTCTTCGTTCGTTCGCTGAAGCGTCAGTCCGACCCAGTCACATAGAACAGCTATGCTCCTGGGGTCTCACGATCTCGTCGCCTACCCGAATCTTCAATGATTTTGGGTATAGTCAGCAGAACCTAGCATAGCAGATACGAATAATCGCTTTGCGTCCGGTTTTGTTGGAGCACCGATTGAAATTGCTGCTGTAAATCTGTTGGGTGGACAGCATGGATTGGCCGGAGCTACCGCTGCGTTCTGGCCTTAACATTCACGAAATGCCGCAGCTTTTGTTGTTGTGCCTGCTTTGATAACTTGAATTGACGGCAACAACAAGATGAATACGTATTCAAATTCATCAGCTTGCCCCGAACCGGTGCGTGCGACAGGATGATTGCACTAAAAAGAGGCCCGTTATGCAGTGGCGTGACGACGTTCGTTTGCGGCATACTCAGGTTCTTACTGCGCTGATTACAAGGAATTTCATCATGAAAGGAATCACATCCGGGATTTTGGCTGGCGGCTTGATGTTCGTGAGCATAACGAGCTTTGGTTTGCAGGCGCACCCATTAGAAGGCAGCTGGCAGTTGTTGTCCGGCGAAGTAAACGAGCAAGGCCAGCAAATCGATTACGCCAAAGCACAGATGCAAGGCGTGAAAATTATCAGTGGTAACCAGTTTAGTTTTATCAGCCACAAAGACGGTAAGTTTTACGCTGCCGCCGCTGGCAGCATCAAACTTGAAGGCCAGAACTACAGCGAAACGCCACAATATGCTTCTTATGCTCCGATGATCGGCGAAACCTACCGTTTTGTGTTCCGGCTTGAAGGTAACTTATGGCACAACGAACGTTTTGCTGATGGCAAGCTGGTGGAACGCGAAACGTGGCGGCGCTTGCCGTGATGGCGAGTGTTTGTTGTCGCAACCACGGGCAATATCACCGATGAAAATGGTTTTCCACGCCATTTTGCAGCAGATAATCGCCTAAATCCGGTAGCTGCATTTCATCCAGTTCCAGAATGTCCAGCAGTGCTTCACCATGTTGTTGCCATTCCAGCTCGAGCTTTACATCAAATAACGCTGCTTCTTCGCCGGTCAGATGCTCAGCTAGTTTTAAAATGGCAAACAGGCGTTTTTCGTATAAATCGGTTGATAACAGCACTTGTTCGGGGTTGTGATGGTAGGCAATCACCTGACCGATTTCTGGCGCTAAGCCCCAGGATTGTGCGATCAGGTAACCCAAAGTGTCATGACTGGTGTGGAAATACCGTTGTTCGATGCTGACAAAAGGCAGTTGTTGGCTTAAACCCACTTTCAGTACTTTGGCGTAATCGGGGAACTGGGCGTGGATCAAACTCATACCGGCGTTGTGAAACAAGCCGAGTGTGTAGCAGTCATCGGCACAATCGCTGCCAAGCCGCAGCTGCTGCGCTATCAGCATCGCGGCGCTGCCAACATTCATCGCGCTGTTCCACAGTTTCAGGGTGAAAGGGTCGCTGCTGCCACCGCTTAAAGTAAACCTTAGTACCACGCTGCTGACCAGCTTAATCACCCGGTTTAAACCTAAAAATTTGCAGGCATGTTCAATCGAACTGATTTTACGACGTAAGCCAAAATAGGCTGAATTCACCACTTTCAGGGTAAAACCGGCGATCCCTACATCCATATTGATCAAAGCGGCGATGGTGTTGATATCCGGATCTTCCAGTTCAATTTCCTGTTTGATCCGAATAAGCACTTCTGGTTGCGGCGGAATGGTAAAACCGGCCAGTGCGTTTTCGACCATCGACATATCTATAGGTTTGACCATACGGCTTACTCCGGCCTGTGCAGGGAAAAATTGTAGTATATCGCTGGTGGTGGTTTTGACTAGTGTTGGATATGCGGTTTTGCGGAAAACAATCAGGCAATTCGCAACCGAACTGCCTGAGTGGGGGCTGATAACGGTCTAACGTTATCGTTAGCTTTTGCCAGACTTTAACTGCTTTTGGAAGGATTTCAGTTCTTTTTGCAGTCGTTCCTGCGTTTGCTCTTTTGCCAGCAACGGCTCGATAGTGGCGGTGGCGGCGGCTTTGTCATTCAGGCGTAACTGAATTTGGGCTAAACGCAGCATGGCCCAAGGGTACATCGGGTTATCGCTATCCTTAAAAAACGCCAGATATTGTTGCAAAGCCTGGGTGCCGGTTGCCGCGTCCTGGCCTTCAACCGCGGCTAACCGGCCGAGTTGATACATGCTGCCATACTTTTCCAGTTCAGTCGGGTATAGCGTTAAAGCTTTTTGATACAAGGCAAAAGCTTCGGCAGCTTTTTTCTCGCTGGCAAGCAAAGCTGCCTTGGCTTCCAGTAGTTCGGTATTGTCTGGCTGCGCCGCTAATTGGGTGTCGATCAGCGCCAGCGCTTCGGTGTTTTTTTCATTTTTGCGTAGAATATCGGCGTGCGCCAGGGTGCCGTGAATGGTATTTTTGGTCAGTAATGCATCAGCTAAACGTTTTGCTTCGTCTTCATCACCACCCGCAATGCCGGGGGCGCTGTAATAAAAGCCAATCAGCGTTCGCTGATATTCCAGATTGTCGGGTTCAAGTTTGACCGCTTGTTGCAGGTAGGCCAGACCTTTTTTGGCGCGACCTGGTGCGGAAAACATGCTGCCCGACTGCGCCAGATTAAACTGATTGGCGCTTGCCAGAAAAATCAATTCGGCATGGTTTGGGAAATCTTTCAGTAAGGTGGGCATTAATTCTTCCAAAGCTTCGTCGTCTTTCAGCGACAACATGGCTTTGACCTGCATCACCCGCAATTCGGCCTTTGTTGGTGTTTCCGGAAGCTGTTCAACGGCCTGGTGGAGTTTTCGGAATTGTTGACGATCAAGATGGTGCTGCAGCTGGGTTAAATCATAGGCCTGGCTAAACAACGAGCAAGTCAGTAGAGAAAGACCAAACAGAATTTTCGTTTTCATTAAATTTGCTTCCGGTTGTGTTTTTTAACATTAGAAGCTTTTTTGTGCAGCGGCGCAACTCAAAAATAGCGGCTTTGAACGAAGCGCTAGCGTTGTTGCCGACACCGTTCGGAGCAGTACCGAACCTGCGGCCAATTCAGCTTCCATTTTTTACGCCAGTTAAAAGGACGGCCACAATGGGCACAGATTTTCGCCGGCAACAGCAGTTTGTGGTGGGTCATCTGAATGAATTCTGAACTGACAATACCGCGGTATACGTGAAAACCAAGGCGTTGGATGCCTGATGGAGCAGTTCAGTTGGCAACCAAAGCAAATGGTTGCGGCGAGTGGGCTAAGTGCTGAACTAAGAATCGAGGTAAGGACGGCCAACCATCATTTGTTGCGCCAGCTGCAACTCTGCATCGCTGTCGGACAGTTTTAGCTCGCCAAATTGCACATCAAACTGAATTAAATCGTCGTGCGGCATATTCATCGCGACCAGCTGATCCGGAACCTGGCCCACCTGACGGTACGCATTGATGGCAACCTGCGCTGCTTGTTCCATCAGCATAAAGAAATAACCCAGTGGAAAGGTTTGAAAAACTTCGTGATCAAGCTGCGCCCAACCCAATAAATCGCCGCTGATGGTGCCATCGGCATGGTCGGTAAATAACAATGAAACGGCAGGGAAGGGTGGGTTTTCCCCGGATTGATAGCCTGCGACATCCTGTTCATTAAACAGCAGCACATAACCAAACGCCGGACAGCCTTCTGCATCCAAATCGTCAAAGGCAGCGTCGTACACTAAAAACAGGCGTTGGTCTGACATTGGGCTTGGTCCACATCCTAAAGGGCGCATATTCTACCTAAGCCAGCCGGATAGCTAAAGCACAAATTGGCAATTGCTGCCGAATAATCAACCATGCCGGTGTTAGCGGCCGGGCTTTGCGGCTCCGGCAGCGATTTATCTGAGCAAGTCTGGTTTTGGCACTTCCAGTAATAAAGCCAGCGCATCAGCTAATAACCCCTCGTCCTGACTGAGGTTTTCGTCGGCCATAATGGCGGCCTGCACCATCTGCCACAACTGCTTTTTCAGCATTGGCGCGGTTTGAATTAACTGCGGCAACAAAGTTTTTAAATGCACTAAATCGGCAGCAGGCTCTACCGTAGTTGCCGGTAACCCGAGTGCCGTCAGACCCGCTTGCCAGGCTTGTTGCTGCGTTGCAGGCTCGGCCACAAGCCTGGTACAGACACTCAGCAATGCCAAAGCGGCAGCTTCCACCTGGGATAAACGACTGGCGCGGTCGCCGCGATAAATCTGATCCGGGTCAAACTGGCTGCCGACACAATGCTCCAGCCAGCACATCAGACTCCACTCCAGTAAATCTTGTTGCCCGTCGCAGCTCACCAGTGCTTCCACCAGTTGTTGCAAGTACAAAAATTGCTGAGAGGTTTGTTGTTTGAGCGCCGGGATCACCAACTGCAGCAACTGCAGTTTTTGTCGTGGGGTTAACTGCGACACCTGATCATAGAGCCGGTCGACATCGGCCAGCAGCGCGGCACTGCCCAGCTCTTTGACAAAATGCAGTTGACGCGCCAGATGCTCAGGCTGGATCAGACAGGCACACACCAGCGCTGGCGCCGAAGGTGCGTGGCGGCTGCTGTGAAGCAACAAAGCCGGGATCGCCGCCAGCATGTGTTGTACCGCTTGGCTGCCAGTGGCTGGCTTGGCGGCAGCAGAGTGACCGGAGTCGTTGTTTTGGTTGGCGCTGTCAGTGAAGTTAGACGTTGGTGGCTCGGCTGCCTGTGGAAATTTTCCAAGCCACGACGGATCAATCCGTTTAATCCGCTCGGCCAAAGGTGGATGGGTGGCAAACAGGCTGGTCCAGCGCGAAATTGCTTCACCAAAAAACAGATGGCTCATTTCATCGGCGTTCGGGTGTTTGACTCTGCTACCACGACTGCCAACTGCGCCGATGGCTTTGAGCGCGCCAGCGATGCCCTGTGGATTGCGGGTAAATTGCACCGCGCTGGCATCGGCCAGAAACTCACGTTGCCGGCTGACGGCGGCTTTGATTAAATTTCCGAAAAAGGAACCAAGATAACCCAGCACCATTAAACCCAGCGCCAACGCAAAAATGCCGCCGCCATTGCTGTTTTTCGAACGGGAACTGCCAATACTGACCGCCGCAGCCGTGCGGCCACCGCTTCGCAGCAAATAATACCCAGCATGCCCAATAAACAAAATGCCTTGCAGCAGCGCAATCAAGCGGATGTTCATCCGCATATCGCCGTTCAGAATATGGCTGAATTCATGGGCTATGACGCCTTGCAGCTGGTCGCGATTTAGTTGCTGCAAACAACCTTCGGTAATACCAATCACTGCGTCGGCGGGGGCGTAACCGGCAGCAAAGGCATTAATCCCCGCTTCGGGCATTAAATACACCGGCGGTACCGGCACGCCCGCGGCGATGGCCATTTCCTCGACTACGTTTAATAACATCCGTTGTTTTGGATCCGCGATCTGATGATCAAGCCGGATGCCGCCAAGCGCTTTGGCGACCACCTGACCACCCTGACGCAGTTCGGCGCGTTTGATTGCGACCACAATGCCAATCAGCAGCACAATGCCAAGACTGGTCCAGGCCATGATAGGCCAGGGCAACGCCGACCACCAGTTCGGTGCTGAAGGTGAAAACAGCAACTGGCTTTGCTCGGGGTTAAGAAAACCTAAGGTGATTAATAACAGTATGTTGGTAAGGATCAGCAGACAAAAAACCGCCAGTCCAAACAACAGGACCAGCAGCTTGGTGTTGCGGCGCGCTTCGTCTTGCGCTTTAAAAAAATCTACCGCCACGGTGGTTAAAAGCTCACTTTAGGCGCAGCCTGAATTGCAGCGCTGTCAGCGAATTCGAGCAGTTTGGCATCCTGGGTATGGCCAAAAAATCCGGCAAAAAATACCGGCGGGAAACTTTGGCGATAGCTGTTGTACTCGGTAACCGCGTCATTAAACGCCTGGCGGGCAAAAGAAACTTTGTTTTCGGTGCTGGTCAGCTCTTCGGATAACTGCAGCATATTTTCGTTGGCTTTTAAATCCGGATAAGCTTCCATCACCATGCTGAAGCGGCTCATTGCACCTTGCAACGCTGATTCTGCGCCAGCTAACTGGCCAATGGCCCCGGCATCGCCCGGGTTGCTGGATGCGACTTTTAATTCTGCCACTGCCGCATTACGCGCCTGGATCACTGCTTCTAAAGTGTCGCGCTCATGCGCCATATACCCCTTGGCGGTTTCAACCAGATTGGGGATCAGGTCGTAGCGGCGTTTCAGCTGCACTTCAATCTGGGCAAAAGCGTTTTGGAAGCGGTTTTTGAGCTTTACTAACTGGTTGAAAATACTAATAACGTATAACAGCAACAAGCCAATGACGATCAAAGTAATCAGGCTGCTCATGGTGTCTCCTACAAGTTGATGCAAAAACAAGCGATAAATAATTTAGCATTGTTAACATTAAATTAATAGCAAGTAAAGCTCTGGGCGTTGGCTGGTTTTAAAAATCCGACAGCTGCAATTTTGCTGATGCTGCGGTACCATGCGGCGGACAGCATTAAGGATTTATCATCGTATGAAAGAGTTTAAACATATATCAGTCACCGATACTTTTACCAGACTGCAGCAAGGCGAAATTGTGATTGTTGATATTCGGGATGAACAAAGTTTCAGCGCCGCCCATATCGACGGTGCTTTTCATCTGACCAACGGCACTTTGCTGCAATTTACCCAGCAACACGATTTTGAACAGCCGGTGGTGGTGGTGTGTTACCACGGCAATTCGAGCCAGGGTGCAGCGCAATATCTGGTGCAACAGGGTTTTGAAGAGGTGTACAGCATGGACGGTGGTTTTGAAGGCTGGCGGCACAATTTCCCACATGTCAGCAGTGCGGAATAACGGATGATGCTGAAGTTGGCTGAACTGAATTCTGCCAGTGCCGCCCAGACGTTTGCCGCTTATTGCCTGAGTTGTCAGTGGCCGGTGAGTGTGGTGGTGCTGTCGGCTGACCGGGCTGAGCTGTACGCTGAAGAAGCGGTAGCTGCCCTGGTGCAGCTGGAGTTGTCGGCCTTTATCGAACAGCCGGACGATCCGAAATACAGTGGTGCTGCCTGGGCGCATAATCAACCTGCTGCGCAAAGTGGTGGCTTGGGTTTGGCGCCGGTGTGGCAACGGATGCGCAGTATGGCTGGAGTCTGGACGCAAACGGTGGCGCTGCTGTGTGTGCTGGTATTTATTGCACAGCAAATCTGGCCAGCTGATGTTTACAATCAACTGAAGTTTTTTAGTCCCTGGCAATTTCAAGACGACTGGCTGAGCTTTCGCTGGTTAACTCCGGCGCTGCTGCATTTTGGTGTCGCCCATCTGATGTTTAATTTACTGGCCTGGTGGTTGTTTGCCGGCCGCATTGAAGTTCATTTGGGAACACGGGTGTTGTTGCTGCTGTCGTTGGCGGCTGCGGTTATTAGCAATACCGCACAATTTTTGCTGCACAATGATCAGTTTGGCGGATTGTCCGGGGTCGCTTATGCGGTGATGGGTTTTGCCTGGTGTTACGGCTGGCGTTTTCAAAGCCCGCAGTTGCGGTTAAATCATGCCGATATCGGCGTGGCGTTATTGTTTCTGGTGTTAGGTTTTGCCGATTTGTTGTGGGTGAACACCGCGAATTGGGCGCATTTAGCCGGTTTGTTGACGGGCATCTGCCTGGCGTTGTTGCAGCGGCGTCCGGCGGCAACAGCGTTGTCGGTTTAATTGTTGTGGCGGTGAGTGCCATTTTGTACGGTAAAAAGGGCGGACTCAGCGAAGCTAGTCCGCCGTTGAGCTTTGAAATTGCACGTCATTATTCGGCGTACTACCGCTGACGCGGTGAGTGCCATGCGGCGTACTACCGCTTGCGCGGTGAGTACGCCCTACGCAAGTGTCTGATTGTACGGTAAAAAGTAGGGCTGTCTCAGCGAAGCTAGTCCGCCGTTGAGCTTTGAAATTTCGCGGTGAGTGCCATGCGGCGTACTACCGCTGACGCGGTGAGTACGCTCTACGCAAAGATCTGATTTTTAATGCGGAACTGGGTGGTTATTGATACAAATATTTGGTAAACAACACATCCTGCACTGCGGCGGCACCAATTTCTTTGGTCAGTAATTCGTTCAGACTCTTCAGAATTTTCAGGCGGATTTCTTCGCGGCCGGTCAACGATTTGATGGCGTCTTCCTGCTCTTTACCAAACACCCCAACAATCGCGTTCAGGATCATTGGTTCATGATGTTCAATCATCGGCAGAAACTTTTCGTCTTTGATCATCAATTCCATGGTCACCCGGACATACCCGAGGCTTTTTTGGCCGCTGGTAACGTAATTGGTCACAATATCCGGGTCAAAACCGTAATAAACAATTTTAGGTTTGTTGGACGCTGGGGCGGCTGCAGGTGGATCCTGAGCCAGTGCAGCTCCACTTAGTAATAACAGTAATACCGCATATAAGTTTTTCATCTAAACCACACTGATTTTAAGTCGATTGATTCTGTTAACAAGTGTACCTGAGTCACCAAGCGCTGGCTATCCTACAGCAGGTAGTAAATTAGCCATTTGTTTGATTAAACGCATGCGTTGCCCGACCATTTTTCCTGTTAACGCAAATGCCTGCAATTGTTGCTGTGCGTCAAACCATAGCGCTTGTAAGTCATCCCCTTCACCGCTGATCTGCCAGTCACTGTGATCTGGCTGCCGGTTTTGACAACTCACCACCGGCAACGCCGGACTTTTCACCAACACCGGCATCGCGGGCAACTGCAACAGCGTTGGCTGACCCACCAAAGTTGCCGCCAGTGCCTTGGCCGACAAATTAATCGGCGTGATATACATCAATACATGGTGGCAAATTTCGGCGCAGTCGCCAATCGCGTAAATATTCGCGACAGAGCTTTGTAAATATTGGTCAACCTGAATGCCTTTACCACAATCAAGGCCAACTTTTTTTGCCAGGTGAATGTTTGGTCGTAAACCAATGGCTGACAAAATCAGTTGTGTACTGAATGTACGACCGTCACTGAGTGTGAGTTCACAAGCGTCACCATTGGGTTCTGCTGCAGCAATCGGGCTGCCCCAATAAAACGTCACCCCCAATTGCATCAACGCCTGCGCCAGCTTATCGCCAAGGGCTGCGGGCATCAGTTGTGCCAGTGGTTGTTGTTCCAGCGCAATCACCGACACCTGATATCCCGCGCTCACCAAATCGTTTGCATATTCAATGCCGACCAGTCCGGCGCCTAAAATACAAATTTGTTGTTTGCCGGCACAGCGTGCCAAGAATTGCTGATAATCGGCTAAATCATTGATTGGTTGGCTGATTTCTAAAGCGGCAGCGGGCAGCGGCGGTGTTAAAGCGCTGGCGCCGGTGGCCAGCACCAGCTGCTGATAACCTATGTCGCCGTGGCTACTGTGTAGCAATTGGCGGACTGGATCAATTTCCTGTACTTCGCAGCCAGGTTGGATCTGGATTTGATATTCGACGGCCATCTCAGCGGCAGTTTTTTGCACCAAAGTCTCGGCCGTTTTGCCTTTACTAAAACCGTTGGAGAGCAGCGGTTTGGAGTAATAGTCGCCGCTATCGGCACAGAGCAGTAATATGCTGAGCTCGTGATTGAGTTTACGAATCTCCTTCACCAGCTGATAACCAGCATGGCCTGCACCAATAATCACAATATCTGCCTGTTGCATGTGGTACTCCGTGCTGATTGCGCCTGTGCTCTGTGCTGAGGTTAATGAAGCTAAGGCTTTTTGTCACGGTTGGCTGCGGCATCAGCTGAAAAATGCTGGTGGAGTTGTTATGATGCCGTCAGTTTTCGCGCTAACCATTCGATGTTTTTTTATGAAGTGTGATGAGATTTTCTCTTATGCCGGCTGGCAATTACCAGCAGTGCCATTGCCAAAGTCGCGGATGCCGGAACAAGCGTCAGCGCTTGAATTACCTGTAGAGTTAGCGCCCTGGTTGTTATGTCCGGGTTCACTGACGCAAAAGCTAAAATCCTTTCGATCTGGATTTTGGTTGCAGCTTTTCAGTGAGCAGACAGTCACATTACCGGTAGCTTTGGCCAATCGATGGCAAACAAAAATCGGCATGCAGCGGCAAGTCATTTTGTATTTAGGCGAGCAGCCTTGTGTGTTCGGCCAGAGTTTTTTGCCGGATCACACCTTACAGGCCCTGACGCCTTTGGCCGATCTTGGCGAGCAGCCACTCGGTGATTATATTTTCCAGCAACCGGATTTAGTCCGTGGCGAGATTGAAGTCGCCTGTTTTGCCGCAGGCTTGCAGTTACCAGCGCTTGGCGAGCAGCCGCAAGTCTGGGGCCGCCGGTCGTTTTTTGCCTTGCAGCAACACGAACTCTTGGTGCAGGAAGTATTTTTAGCAGGATTATTGCAGCAATGAACTGGCAACTTCAGACTTCAAAATGGCGTGACTACCGGCAACTGATGCGGCTGGATAAACCCATCGGCACTTATTTGTTGTTATGGCCAACGTACTGGGCTCTGTGGCTGGCGAGTGACGGAATACCTGCCATCGACATGCTGCTGATTTTCACGCTGGGCGTGGTGCTGATGCGCGCTGCGGGCTGCGTGATTAATGATTACGCCGACCGCAATTTTGACGGCGCCGTTGAGCGCACCAAACAACGGCCACTGGCCACCGGCGCCGTGAGTAGCAGCGAAGCTTTACAGCTGTTTGGCCTGTTGTTGGCATTGTCGGCGTTGTTGCTGCTGTTTCTCAATTGGCAATCGGCTGTACTGGCTTTGGTCGCAGTAGCGCTTGCCGCCAGTTACCCCTTTATGAAACGTTACACCCATCTGCCACAAGTGGTGCTGGGCGCGGCTTTTAGCTGGGGTATGGTGATGAGTTTTATGGCGATCCAGGGCCAGTTGCCGTTGTTAGTCTGGCTGATTTATGGCGCTAACTTGCTGTGGACGGTCGCTTACGACACCTTTTACGCCATGGTCGACAAAGACGATGACGAAAAAATTGGCGTCAAATCCACCGCCCGGTTGTTCGGGCGTTATGCGCTGTTTATGATCGCTATTTTGCAGTTAGGTATGCTGGCTTTATTAGAATGGGCTGGCGCCTTGGCCGGGCTCAGTCAGGCGTTTTATCTATCGTTGGTGGTCGCGCTGGTGTTGTTTATCTACCAGCATCGGCTCGCCAGACAAGGTCGCGACGGCTGCTTTAAAGCCTTTTTAAATAATCATTATGTCGGACTGGTGATTTTTATTGGTGTGGTACTGGGGCAAGCGGGATACTAGCGTCGGTTGCCTTTTGATCTATTTTTAGCGATTTTCGGTAGCTCAAGGCAATTTCAGGGCATTCTGCCAGATGTTGATTGACAGATCTGACTGCGATCTTGCAGCGTAAGCGTTGTTGCGCACCATCTCTGGAAAATAACAATGCATTCAGTTCGGTTTTTACAAGGCTTAGGTTACCTCGGGCTATTGCCCTTTATGTTATTAACGCTACTCACCTTTTTCCCAATCTGGCCACAGTTGGACGCTTTAACCATGTTCCAGCGTTACAGCGCTATTATTCTGGGTTTTATGGCCGGGGTTCTATGGCCGGTGTGGGCGCAGCAAGCGTCGGTGCGGCCGTTAGCGTTGTTTGCAGTTAGTTTGCCGGTACTGAGTTTTCTGGCGGGGTTATTACCGGCATCTTATACCTTAGCCATTGAATTGCTGCTGTTTATCGCGCTACGGTTAGGCGAGCGCTGGTTTGCGCTGGACGAGCAATATCACCCTTCTTACCTGCAATTACGCCGTCGCCTGACCTGGGTGGTGGTGGCTTGTCATTTATTGATGCTGGGTTTGTTACTGTCTTAAATTTTTATCGAAAAATACCTTGCCGCAATTGATTACATCTGTAATATTAAATCTATTACAGTTGTAATCAATGAGGTTTGAAATGAAAGACATCAGTCCGGCAGAACTTGAAGTGCTGAAAATTTTGTGGCAGCAAGCGCCACAAACCGCCAATCAGGTGGTGGATGCGCTAGCCGATGCCAGCCAGTGGCATGAGAAAACCGTCAAAACCCTGCTTAATCGTTTAGTGTCGAAAGGTGCTGTCAGTTTTGAAAAAGATGGCCGTGCTTATTTGTATTCCCCAGTCCTGCAACAACAAGATTATCAATATAAAGAAAGCCAGAGCTTTATCGCCCGGGTGTTTGCTGGTCGCATTGCGCCTTTAGTGGCCGGTTTTGCCGCCAGTACAACCCTGCAGGCGACTGATATTGATGAGCTAAAACAGCTGATCGCCGATTGGGAACAAGCGCAACAAGGAACGCAGGATGATTAACTGGATTTTCGCCCAACAGTTGCCGTTGTCTATGCTGCTGTTGGTGTTGCTGCTTGGGCATCAAAAACTACTGCAGACGCTTGGCGCCCGCACTTTATACGCCTTGTGGCTGAGTGTGCCGTTGTGGTTGCTGTCATCCACGCTTGCTGCACTACTGCCGTGGCGAGCAGTGCAGTCGAGATGTTGATTGTCAAAGTCACTGCGCAGCAATTACAGCAACTGCAACAACAACTGCAGCAACACGACTGGCTGGTTTGGGTGTGGGCGGTTGGCGTGATGGCCGTTGTCACCATGATTGGTGTGATGCACTGGTCGCTGCAACGGATGTTGCAACAAGCACAGCCAATACCAGTGAGCGACAGTGGTCTTCCGACAGGGCTTTGTTATCAGAGCGACCAGCTCACGGGGCCACATATCAGCGGTTTCCTGCAACCTAAAGTGTTGTTGCCACGCGATTTTTCCCAACGTTTTAGCCCACAACAACAACAGCTGATCCTGCGCCATGAACTGGCGCACTGGCAGCGTGGTGATTTGCATTGCAACTACCTGGCGCTGGCTCTGTTGGCAGTTTCCTGGTTTAACCCTTTGATTTGGCTAGCCTACCGCCGTTACCGGCAGGATCAGGAACTGGCATGTGATGCACTGGTGCTGAAAAATGCCAGTCAGCAAGACCGAATTGCTTACGGCTATGCGCTGGTGAGCAACTTACAGCAGGCCGCCAATGGTTGGCAGCCACTGACTTATCACTATGGAGATAAACAGATGATGAAACAACGTTTAATGCAATTACAGCAGAGCAAGGGTTTTAGCAAAACAGCGGTACTTGGCGGATTAGCACTGGTGGTTGCGAGCGCTTTATGGTTGCAGCAACCTGCGTATGCCGGTGCTGAACAGCCACAACCACAGATGCGGGTCGAGCCAAAATATCCGGTGCAGGCAGCACAGCAGCGCATCACCGGCTATGTGCAGGCGGAATTTAATATCCAGCCGGATGGTTCAGTGACGGATGTGAAAGTTATCAAAGCAGAACCTGCTGAGATCTTTAATAAAGAAGCTATTCGGGCTTTAGAAAAATGGCGTTATCAACCAAGTGCCGAAGGCGTAAAAGGCGCGACCGTGCAACTTGATTTTATGATGGATCCACCGGAATCGGGTATGGAACAAATTAAAGTGAAGTCTAAATAGTTGCCGGCCAACACTGAAACAGTGTCTTTACGGCACGGGTGGCTTTCAGGTATGTCGCTGACAAGCTAGTCACAACAGCAAAAGGGCCACGGGCTCTTTTGCTGTTGTGATTCTGATATTGATCACTAAAAGACCAAAACCTATTTTTCAGCGTATCCATTTATTACACAGACTTTTGAAAGTTATCTGCCGCCTGCACTGTCTTATGCTGTGCAAGCTGTTGGATGTGCGGATCATCAATCCGCCGTGATAAGGGGTAAATAAATGAAAATGTTTGGGTATATCGCAGCGCTGTTGGGTTTGTTGGGCGTGTTGGTGATTCTGAATACCATGCTGTTACGCCAACCTGCGGCTGCAGTGCCAGCGACCGTAGATCTGACAAAACCGATGCCGGCCAGCAAACAACTCGAAATGATAGTGCTAGGCGCCGGTTGTTTCTGGGGCGTCGAAAAACGCTACCAGGCGCTGCCAGGCGTGGTGGATGCGGTGTCCGGTTATGCCGATGGTCGTGGCCTATCGCCGACTTATTCGGAAATTACCAGGGCCAAACATCAACATAACCCGGATAATTTCGCCGAAGTGGTGCAGGTAACGTTTAATCCGGCGCAAATCAGCTTACAGCAAATTCTGCAGTTCTATTTTGAGCAGCACGACCCAACCCAGCTCAACCGGCAGGGTAACGATATCGGCACTCAATATCGCTCGACTATTTTGTTTGGCAGCGTCCAGCAACAGCAGGTGGCTGAGCAAGTCAAAGCGTCCTATCAGCAACGACTGACGGCTGAAGGGTATGGCGAAATCACCACTAATATCAAAGCGCTGGATAAATTCTATCCGGCCGAAGACTACCATCAGGATTATCTGGCGAAAAACCCGAACGGTTATTGCCCGGATCATGCCACCGGCGTGAAGTTTGATGCGTCAATGCAAACGGCTAAAACCAGCACCGACAACAGCAAGCTATTGCTGGGTAAGCAAATTGTGGTGATCGATGCCGAAGGTTATTGTCCTTATTGCGAGCACTTTAAAAAAGAAGTGGCCAATGCCTATCAGGGCACCATTCCAATGACTTTTCGCACAGCGGCAGAGCTTGATGGCCTGACGCTGAAAACGCCAACCTGGGCCACGCCGACTATTTTGTTTTTAGAGCAGGGCAAAGAAGTGTTCGGTCGCCAGGGCACTATGACGTCAGCCGAATTTTATAAAGCATTGGGCCATTTTAAACTGGGCGAATCAGAAGCCTTTAACGTGGCGTTTGATGAAGGCACCGACGGCCGGTTTTGCAAAGAATACGAGATTTTCAAAAACACCCCGGACGGCGTTTTTATCGACAAACTCAGCGGCGCCGCACTGTTCGACACCCGCGACCGATTTGATTCCGGCAGCGGCTGGTTATCGTTCACCAAACCAGTCGAGGGTTCTGTCATCGAAAGAGCCGATAATCGCTACGGCATGCAACGCGTAGAAATTCGTGCCAAAAGTTCCGGCATCCACTTAGGCCACGTCTTTCCTGACGGCCCCAACGGCCAGCCAAGATATTGTATTAACGCCACTGTGCTGGAGTTTGTGGCGCGCAAGTCCTAACGGCAGAGAAAAAGTGGTCGGCGCTAATTTTCGATAATTAGCTCCGACCACTTTTCATTTTTCATTACTAATCAAGCAGTTAATCTACCAAACTAATTGAATTAGCAATTGCTTAAAAAAAGTACTGTTCAGACCAGATCCAGATCAGTAGAATGCGCGGTCATGGCGTTGTTGCCGATTTTTTGAACAGGGTGAAGTATGCAGTTTTCTGGTTTCAAAATGTGGGTTGCAGCAGCAACTTTAGTGACAGCAACTTTCGTAACAAGCAGCGCGCAGGCCACGTTAATCGTCAACGGTGGCTTTGAAGCTAACCCACTGAAAAACAACCAATGGAGCTACTTTAGTGCTGACCAGGTATTGGGCTGGGAAGGCAGCAACGTTGAAATCTGGCATCACCTGAATGGTGTGCTGGCGCCAGAAGGCAACCACCACGCCGAACTGAATGCCGATGGCAAAAACAACGGCGCCTGGTCAATTTTCCAAACCTTCGCCACCACCAAAGGCCAGTTATACGACTTCTCGTTTTATTACCGCGCCCGCGCCAATACCAACGAAGCCTTTGAGTTCAGTATTGGCAACGTAGAAGCTCTGGTGCAACAACACAGCACCAGCGCCTGGAACAAATTCAGCGGCAGCTTTGTCGCCAACAGCACCAGCAGCACCATCCGTTTCACCTCATTAAATACCGGCACCGTCGGAAATTTTATTGATGATGTGGTGGTGACTCAGGCTCCTTCAGCATTAAAAGCCGAAGTACCAGCCGCACCAACGCTGGCGGTTTTAGGTTTAGGTTTAGGCTTACTGGCGTTGCTGTTTAGCCGTCGTCAGACTAAAGGCTGATTGAGTATTTCGATTTAGTCATCTGCTTTAGTACACTGATTTTAGAAAACGAGGCTCGGTTTAGAGTTAACGATGTTTGTTAACTATGGACTGGGCTTTGTTTTTTTGATTCCTTCTGCCGAACTCAGAAATATACTGCGCTAATGATTTCAGCAAATCGCCACATGAGCGGTTGGTTCGTTTGTGCCAAAAACGTGCGATTAACATTCCTAAACGCAGTTCTTGGAATGCCTCGCCACTAAATCATAAGTTATATATGGTGTCGCGCGAGCAAAATACATCAAACCTCATGCCCTGAATCACGACTAATGTTTATAGATTGTTGAAATTAGAACAAGAAGCGGCTAGCTTGAGGCATTAGTCGTGTTGCAGACTCCATATGCATGAAGATTCAGATCTTATAGAGCAAATTGCCACCAAAAAGTCTTCTGTCAAAAAAATTTTGATTTCACCGACGACGAACTGCCTAACTAAATTGAGCAAGGTCAAACACAGTGAACAGCAAACTCCCGATCAACCTCATCGATTTGTTACGCCAGCGCACTGTCGAGGGTGAACGTATCGAGTACAAATCTGGTTGGAATCCCGATGCGATCATCCGCACCATCTGCGCCTTTGCCAACGACTTTGAAAACCTCGGTGGCGGCTATGTGGTGATTGGTCAAGACTGTGACGCGAATGGTCAACCAGTATTTCCACCGGTTGGGTTAGCTGACAATCAACTCGACAAAATTCAGCAGGAATTGCTGGCGGCTTGCCAGTTGTTTCAACCACCGTACTTCCCGGTATTGAGCATTGAAGAAGTGGAAGCACGCAAGCTGATCGTGCTATGGGCACCAGGCGGGCAAAACCGGCCTTACAAAGCGCCGGAAGCCATTACCGCTAACAAGAAGACCTGGCGTTATTACATTCGGCGTTTCAGTAGTACGGTTGAGGCAAAAGGTGACGCTGAGCTCGAGCTGTTGAGCCTGGCTGCCAAGGTACCGTTCGACGATCGATACAACCAAACTGCTCTTCCTGATGATCTATCCAAGCCTTTATTGCAGGCCTTCTTGCATGAAGTGAACAGTGCTTTGGCTGAGAATGCCTCCATGTTGTCGGTCGAAGAATTGGCGCGGCAGATGAACGTGGCGGGCGGAGCTGCGGAAGCCGCGCGAGCCAAAAATGTCGGATTGCTGTTTTTTAATGAAACACCGGAACGATTTTTCCCCGGTGTGCAGATTGACGTTGTTTGGTTTCCCGAAGGCGCTGGCGGAGATCGCTTTGAAGAAAAAATCTTTAAAGGTCCTCTGGCGCAGATGACGCGTGAGGCGTTGCACTACATTCAGCGTAATTATTTGCGTGAGACAGTCATTAAACATCCTGATCGGGCCGAAGCCACACGTATTTGGAACTTCCCTTATGCAGCCATCGAGGAAGCTTTGGTGAACGCGGTTTATCACCGATCCTATGAAGAACGAGAGCCGATAGAAGTGCGGATCAGCTACGACGAGCTGGTGATCCTGAGTTTCCCTGGCCCGGATCGATCGATCCGTATGGCGGACCTCCAGGTTGGCCGTGCGGTTAGCCGTCGTTACCGCAATCGTCGGATTGGCGAGTTCCTGAAGGAACTACAGATGACGGAAGGGCGCGCCACCGGCATTCCGAAAATTTTGAAGGAAATGACGACGAACGGCTCACCTGCACCGAAGTTTGAGACCGACGACGACCGGCTTTCTTTTGTGATCAGGCTTCCTCGTCATCCGTTGTCTCTGGGTCCAGTCATCACTGGATGGGAAGTCACAGGTGAAGTCACAGGTGAAGTCGCAGGTGAAGTCACAGGTGAAGTCGAACGTGTGCTACGCGTGATGAGCGGCGAGATGTCCAGGCAACAAATCCAGTCGGCGCTTGGTCTTAAAGGCGACGATCACTTCCGCACAGCCTATTTAAAACCTGCATTGCTAGCACAGGTCATTGTGATGACCTTGCCGGACATACCTCGCAGCAGCAAACAACGATACCGTATCACGGACATCGGACAACAATGGCTGGCGACGCATTTGAGTACAGATAACAGTTTGTAATATCAGGGTCATAATATCGGGGACAGAACAAAATTAAGCTGAATGTCTGCTCTGCTTTACTAATTATTTTGCGACCGAATTATTTCCATGTATGGTGAATTGTTAACCTCGGCAAAGACCGCTGCATAGGCTGCATAGGAAGTGCAATGAAATCAAAACTCGAACTGACTCAAAGGTATTGGCTGATTGAATTATTGGCCTGGTGGGAAGGTCGGGTTTGTACCAGTCATTTAATCAAACATATGGCGCTGGGCCGGGGTCAGGCGCAAGCCGATTTAGCCAGTTACCAAAAGCTTTACCCCCGGCAATTACAACTGGATGCCAGTATCAAAGGCTTCCGGCCCACTGCAGATTTTTGCTGTCAGCTGATTTCCGGCGACGTGGTGGAATACCTGAACTGGCTGAGCTTGTCCCAGCAAACTTACCTTGAGATTTCCAGCGATCGCGAAAGCACCCAATGGCCATTTTACGCCTTAACGCTACCAGCGCGCCCGATTGAACCCAGCCTGATCCGCATTTTGGTGCAGGCCATGCGTAAACAGCTGCGGGTCGATTTAGCCTATTTGTCGCTGACCAACCCCACCGCCGAAGGCCGCATCATCGCCCCACATCATTTTGTCCGCACCGGCCTGCGCTGGCACGTGCGCGGTTACGACGAAAAACACCGGCAATACCGCGATTTTGTGCTGAGCCGGTTTCGCGGCGACGCCGAACTGCTGGATAAATCCGAATTCGGCGCCGCCCAAGACCCCGGCTGGCAAACGCAGCTGGAAATTCAACTCACCCCCGATCCACGCCTCTCCACCGCCCAACAACAAGTCATCGCCGAAGACTACCGCTTAACCGACGGCGTGCTCCGCCTACAAACCCGCGCCTGCCTCGCCCAGTACCTGCTGCAAGAAATGCAGGTCAGCCTCAAACCCGAACTGCATTCGCCGGAATCACAACAACTGGTACTACACAACCAAGCCGAACTGTCGCCCTGGCTATTCAGCCAACGCTGAAAAAAACCGCACCTGTTCAGTGAATATAGTGGTTTTTTGTGCAGTGTTGCGATTATGGGGATTGTTGGGTAGGGTGGTGTTAGACACAAGGAGCATAGTTAATGACAACAGCAAGTTACATGGGGTACTGGGGCAAAGCCAAAAAAGATCCAGAGCAGGCTGGGCCAGAGTATCACTTGTTGGCTTATCACAGTTTGGATGTGGCGGCGGTGGGTTGGCAGTTACTTAACCCGGACAATAAGTTGTGTCAGGAATTGGCTGATTTTCTGCAACTGCAACCAGCGCAGTTACAAAGCTTATTCACTTTTGCTCTGGCTATACATGATTTAGGAAAATTCACCGGTGCTTTTCAGGCTTTAAAAACATTCGAAACTACGGATTTGCATCAGTTTAAGGTGCGCAGACCCTATGATGGAGCTAAAGCCCGTCATGATATGTTGGGCTGGGCACTATGGCGAATGGCTATCGACGAAGATCTGGATTTACTTCAGTTGACAGGACTTTCACTTGCAGAGGCCAAAATTGATAAAGGGCTGGTGACCTTATTCCAAACTACTTGGGGGCATCATGGGAAGCCAGTGCTGCAAGGTCGTAACGTTGAGCTGGAAGATCATCTGGTTGACGCGAATATTCAACATGCTACTGAATTTATTAAAGATGTCGCGTCATTGTTTACGCCACAGTGGTCAGAGACATTTTTTACACCCGAAATTCAACAGCGTTTCCGGCAAATAAGCTGGCATTTGGCGGGTATCGGTATATTGGCAGATTGGGTTGGATCAGATACACGTTTCTTTCAGTATCAGAACAGCGCGGTTTCACTGGCAGACTATTGGTTGGTAGCATTGGACCATGCCAAACTCGCCGTGGCAGATACCGGATTATTTGATGCTTTTCCAGTCGAACCATTTAGCACTTTTAAACAGCAATTCGGTTTCGAACCCACTCCTTTGCAGCAGTGGGCAGCTGAGGTACCTATTCAGAACTGCCCCCAATTATTTATTCTGGAAGATGTGACCGGTGCTGGAAAAACCGAAGCCGCACTGACTTTAACCCAAAGAATAATGGCAGCAAATTTAGCTGATGGTTTTTACTTTGGCTTGCCATCAATGGCGACTTCGAACGCCATGTTTAAACGGATCCTTCGCCATTATCATCAGATGTATCAAGGCAATGCGCCTAGTATTGTGCTGGCACATGGCGCCAGAGATATGGAACAGAGTTTTCGTGACTTATTTCAAACAAGCGCATTCAGTGATGCTGATTACTTGCCCGATGAACCGACGGCAACTGCAGTTTGCCATCAATGGTTTGCTGACTCTCGCAAAAAAGCACTACTGGCCCCTGTCGGGGTTGGTACTTTAGATCAGGCTTTGTTGGCGGTGTTACCGCGAAGGCATCAGGCACTGCGAATGATTGGTTTACACCGTAAGGTGCTGATATTTGATGAAGTCCATGCTGCAGATGAATACATGCTGGTATTGCTACAAGATTTGTTGCAGCTCCATGCTCGGCAGGGAGGCAGTGTCATATTACTGACCGCAACTCTTGCCGAAAGGCAACGCAAGGAGCTGATAACACGTTGGCTGGACGTTTTTGGTCTTACCGCTCCGACAGAATCAAACAATTCATTTCCGTTAGCAACTCAGGTCGGGAATCAAAGTGTTTTACAGTCGGCGTTGTCGTCACGTGAAGATGTTTGCCGACAGCTTCAAGTTGTTTTTTTGCACTCAGTAGCTGCTTGCCTTGCCAGAGTAGAAGCCGCAGTGAGTTTGGGTCAATCCATTGTTTGGATCCGCAATTCGGTTGCGGATGCATTAATGGCTTATCAACTCGTGAGTACGCAATTTCCCGGTCAATGCTTGTTGTTTCATAGTCGTTTTACGCTACTCGACCGCCAGACCACTGAGAGCTCAGTGCTAACTATTTTAGGTAAAACCTCTACCGTTAAAGAACGTGCTGGAAAAATCATCATCACGACCCAAGTATTTCAAGAGAGTCTCGATGCCGATGCAGATGTGATGATTTCTGATATATGCCCTATTGATGATTTAATTCAGCGTGCAGGCCGTTTGCACCGGCATACCCGTGATACGTATGGCTGCTATCAATCAGGTATTCAGGATCAACGGCAAAAACCAGTGTTATATCTGCATTGTCCGGAATTCTCAGAATCACCAGAGACGAATTGGCTGTCGGCGCAGTTTCGAAATACCGAACTGGTATACCGTTCACCTGGCAGATTATGGCTTGGTTTAAGGGTGTTAATGCAGCAAGGTGCTATTCGCATGCCAGAGGATGCCCGGTTATTGATCGAATCTGTTTATGGAGAGAAGGCAACTCAGGACATTCCGGAAGCATTACAAACAGCTGAACAATTGCATTTTGGCGAAATTCAACGGAAAACTAATAAAGCGATGCAACAAACCATTGATTGGCATCAAGGTTATTGTGCCGAGAGCCATGTTTGTTGGGGAGAGGATGACAGTGATATCAGCACCCGATACAGCGATATGGAAAGTGTTGAAGTTATTGTATTAAAAAGGGAAGAGTCCGGGCAAATAATATTATGGGCACATGACCAGCAAAATGCGCTTGCACTCAGTAAATTAAAACTCCCGAAACACCACGCTGACAAACTACAGGATTTTGCTAAAAGTCTTCCCGTGAAAGCGGAGCAATTAAAAGCGCATTATAAGCAGGCGAGGTTTGCCATGTTTTGGCTGGCAGAGGACGATCAAATGTTTTGCTATTCAACAGAGACAGGGTTCTCCAAAAAATAATCCCCGCGGATGCGGGGAACGGTAGAAATACACCATCAGATGCGTTGCATCATTAAGGTTCATCTCTGCTTTGCAGAGAAGATGGAAGGATACGCGTATGAGAGTAGGTTTTCAATTTATTAAATAAAATGCTTTGCATCATTACTTATAAAAAATTTGACTTGTTCTTTTTTTGAACGTACTCTTGTTTTATCTGATTTAGGTAGAGCGTTCAAGGGGCGCTTTGCCCCAAGTACGCTCACGTTTCGCATCGTCGATACTACTTGTTCCAGACCTAGTTTGCAATAACGTGAACTAGTCATCCCGTTAGCTAAAAAGGGCAATATCATGCTTAAGTCCGACGATGTTGATGACTACATTTTAATTTTTCGACGCTTTAAAAAGGATAAATCTGGACAGTTACTTGATGCAAGGAAATACGGATTAAAGGCATGGCCTATTAAAATCCGAAAATCTGATTAAGTCATAGGAGTGGTGCTTGTGGCACCACTCTTTTTCAGGAGGTTAAATGAACTTACTTTTTGAACGATGGATCCCAGTGCGTTTGCAAAACGGCGAGCGGCGTAATATCAGTTTGAGTGACATCACCAGTCCACAAATCGCCGATTTTGCGTTTCCCCGTGCTGATTTTCAGGGCGCGGCATATCAGTTTGCCATCGGGGCATTGCAAACATTATTTGCACCGAAAGATGAAGAGTGCTGGTTCGATTTTTATCTGCAAGCGCCAACAGCTGTTGTTCTGCATGAAGCTCTTGAGAAAGGCCGGCATGCGTTTGAACTTATGGCAGACTCAGCGAATACCCCCCGATTTATGCAGGACTTTGACGCGTTGGAGCAAGCAGAAGCAGGCCCGGTTTCCGGACTATTGATCGAAGCCCCGGGTGGCAATACGCTGAAATTGAACACCGACCATTTTGTGAAACGGGGTTTATACGGCCAGTTGTCTTTGCCTATGGCCGCCATCGCCTTATTTACCTTACAAATTAATGCACCTTCCGGCGGGCAGGGTCATCGTACTGGTTTAAGGGGCGGTGGTCCTTTAACCACGCTGGTGTTGCCACATGATGCCGATGCGTCGTTGTGGCAAAAACTTTGGCTGAATGTACTGAGTAGGGAAACATTTCGGTATCAGGATCCAGATTTGCATAGCGTGTCAGTATTTCCCTGGTTAGGCCCTACCAAAGAAAGCAAACTTAAAGGAACTGAGGTTTACGCCAAAGATGTCCATCCCCTGCATATGTACTGGGCGATGCCCAGACGGATCCGACTGGAAGTGCAACATGGTTCTGCACAATGTGACCTGAATCAGCAACCGTGCGAGAGTTATGTGACCCACTATCGGACACAAAACTACGGTTGTAACTACAGCGGTAGTTGGTTTCATCCATTAACACATTACCGGGTGAATCCGAAAAAACCTGAAGAAGACAATTTATCCACCAAGGGACAACCTGGCGGCGTTACTTACAAATACTGGCAAGCGTTAACTTTACAAGATAAAGATGAAGGCAATATTCCAGCTTTGGTTGTAACAGCCTGCAGCAGTGAAAGAAATAGCCGGCTTAAAGGCGAGTATCAACGGCTATGGGCCTTTGGCTACGATATGGACAATATGAAAGCAAGAGGCTGGTATTCAACAGAGTTACCGCTTTTTCATATAAAGCCAAAGCAGCGTGAGCGATTACTTAAAGATATCAAGGCCGTTCAGCAACTAGCTGCAGAAGCAGTATGGTGTTGTCGCACGCAAGTGAAAGCTGCTTGGTTTGGCAAACCTGCAGATGTCAAAGGTGACACCAGTTTTGTTGATTTACAATTTTGGCAAAGGTCGGAACAAGCGTTTTATCAAACGATCGCACAGATACTGTCCGATGAGCACGCAACTGATTCGCTAACCCCAGATGCAGCTTTAAAGTGGCTGCTGGCATTAAAACATACCGCAACCGATTTGTTCGACGAACTTGTGCTTTCAGTCAGCGACAGCCAGAAAGACATTGCCCGCTCGGTGAAAGCCCGCGGCGCCCTCACTGGATGGTTTGTCGGCGGAAAATCAATAAAGAGTTTTAAACAGGCATACCAAATTCCGACTTTATCAACAGCGACACCAGCGAAAAATATGCAGGAGGCCAAAGCATGAGTGGGCAGCAAAAAGAGTTAGTGAATAAAGCAAAATGGCAGGCAGAGCAGTGGTGGCAACAGATGATGTTGCCACAAGCCGAACTTAACGTCCCGAAGGCGCCAGCCCGCTACAGAGCAGAACTACGCCGTTGTGGCAGTGCTGATGCGGCAATGCTGACGGAAGGTTTTAGAGTGTTGTGGTTGGCCTTACCTGCTGAGATTCGTGAGCAACATTCATACAGCATTGAAGCCTGGGCAACCGTAGCGGCGATACTTTCACATGTCAGTCAGGCTCAGGAAAAAACATTTGGTGCCAGCCTCGGCCAGCTGGATGCTAAGACGGACAAAGCGGTCGTCAGCGAACTTCGTTTACAGCAATTACAAGGGGCCAAAACCAGTCAGGATTTCTTCCGTCGACTGCATCGTCTGGTACGGCAGCTCGGTGGCAAAGCAAATCCAGAAGCATTGATAGCCGATATTCTGGATTGGTTTGGTGAACATTATACGCAGCAACCGCGTCGTGCAGACAAAAGAGTCGCGGTGCGCTGGGCGCTAGATTATTACAGTGTGCAAGCTCACGCCTGAACAATTAAATCTAATAGTGAATTAAGGAAAATCATATGAGTAAATTTATTCAACTGCATTTATTAACTTCTTATGCGCCGTCAAACCTGAACAGGGACGATCTAGGACGGCCTAAAACAGCCAGAATGGGCGGTTCAGAGAGGCTTCGCGTCAGCTCGCAGAGTTTAAAGCGGAATTGGCGTTGTTCAGATTTATTTGAGCAAGCGTTGGCTGGAAATATTGGGATCCGAACCAAACGTTTTGGTGAGCAGGTTCTGCAGCAGCTTATTTCTAAAGGAATTTCTGAGAAAAAAGCAACTGAATGGACAGCTGCAATTGCCGGGCAGTTTGGCAAACTTAAAAAAGATTCCGTAGAAATTGAGCAGCTTGCGCATATTAGCCCTCAAGAACAACAAGCAACTTTTGCTTTACTTGATCAATTGACCGCTGAAGATCGGGCTCCATCAGAAGAGGATTTGAACCTGTTAACCCGTAAAACGTCGGCTGTTGATATAGCGCTGTTTGGTCGTATGTTGGCATCCAGTCCGGAATTTAATATTGAAGCTGCATGTCAGGTCGCGCACGCCATCAGTGTGCACAGTGTTGCTGTTGAAGACGACTATTTCACCGCAGTTGATGATTTAAATGATGGCATGGATGATCGCGGCGCTTCACATATTGGCGAATCCGGTTTTGCTGCCGCGCTGTTCTATAACTATATCTGCATCGATAAAGAACTGTTAGTCGAAAACCTGAACAATGACCTTGAGCTTGCAAATAAAGCAATTGCCGCCTTGGTTGAAGCTGCCGTAAAAGTCTCGCCAAAAGGGAAACAAAATTCTTTTGCTTCCAGAGCCTATGCCAGTTTTGTGCTGGCCGAAAAAGGAGAACAACAACCACGTTCGCTGTCCGTGGCATTTTTAAAACCAGTATTTGGTGAAGATCAAGCTGCCGAAGCAATCAGTAAATTACTTCAGCAAGTCCACAACTTTGATGCTGTATATGGTCCGTGTGCAGACAGTCGAAGATCTTTGAATGCGGTGGCTGGCGAAGGCAGTTTTAGTGAGTTAGTGGCTTTTGTCGCCGACTAATACAGGAGGCGTTATGCAATATCTGGTTTTTCGGTTATACGGCCCAATGGCGAGTTGGGGGGAAGCTGCTGTTGGTGGTGACAGACCCACTGCACTGCATCCGACCCGTTCTGCTGTTTTGGGATTGTTATCGGCGGCTTTGGGGATCCGGCGAGATCAACAAACAGAATTAACAGACCTATTTCAGTCAGTTCAGTTTGCTATCAAAGAATACAGCTCGGGTGTTCTGGTGCGGGATTATCATACTGCTCAGGTGCCTTCTTCAGATAAAAAAATGACACATCGGCATCGTAAAAGTGAACTTACAGGACCTGGATTTAAGTTAAATACAGTGCTATCGACTCGTGATTACCGGAGTGATGGACTTTGGGTAGTGGCTATCTGGTTAACCGGGCAAACAAATGTAAGTCTGGCGGGGCTTGCAGATGCGTTGTTAAAGCCTCGGTTTACCTTGTATCTTGGGAGAAAGTCTTGTCCGCTTGCTGCACCATTAAAGCCGCAACTGGTTGAAACAGAAACCTTAAAGCAAGCTTTGGATTCGGAGTTTCCTTGTTTGCTAAATTCTGCGGAACAAGATCGTAGCTGGTTGCGTTTTTCGAAACAACATAGCTATTACTGGCAAGGCCCTAAGGACTTAATTTCGGCGGGTGCTTTGGTTACGCAGAGCGTGCAGTTATGGGATGAACCCGGCGATCGATTGAAGTGGCAGTTTTCAGCACGGACAGAGCATCAGCTAACTGTCAGCATGGAGAGCTAGCATGTATTTATCACGAGTTCGTTTCTGGCCGAATAATGCCGCGCATCAGGCTTTGATTTCAGTGCAGCAAAAAGGCAGCTATGCCAGCCATCAATTGTTGTGGCAGTTGTTTACTGAGCAGGCAGATCGTAATTTTTTGTTTCGCGAAGAGCAGGCCAGTGGCCTTGTTGGATCACAAGGGATGCCAGAATATCTGGTGTTGTCGACAACAGCGCCCGCGCAGTTGTCTGAGTTATTTCAGGTTCAGACCAAAAAGTTTGAACCACGCTTGGTTGTTGGAGAAAGGCTGGCATTTCGGTTAAGGGCAAATCCGACTGTGTCTTATAAAGGTGGATCGTCAGACAGTACCAGAGGGCAACGTCATGATGTGATGATGCATGCCAGAAAAACGGCTCAAGCTTCAGGTATCGTTGATAAACAGCAATTGCAGCAGCAGATGGACCAAGCTGCAATTGAATGGCTTACTTGTGAGCAACGCTCGGCCAAGTTGGGTGTGAGGTTTGAAGTACAACCGACAATAATTGAGTCATCGCAACATAAAACCAGCAAGAAAAGCCAGTCACAGCTGATTAGTTACAGTGCAGTAGATTATGAGGGGGTGTTGACTGTCAACGAACCTGAATTATTTCTGACGCAAGTAGCGCTGGGATTAGGGCGGGCCAAAGCCTTTGGTTGCGGGCTAATGTTAATCCGGCGGGTTTAATAATCAAAATTCAAGGAGGATCTTTGATGGCTGCAAAACTGGAAGTGCTGGAACAGCAGATCGCAACTTACGCCAAGGATGGGATTGAGTACATCAGCATTACTGATATGGCTCGTTTTAAGAACCCAGACAGAACCGATATCATCATTGGTAACTGGCTGCGGAATCGCAATACGATTGAGTTTTTAGGTATTTGGGAACAGCTAAATAATCCGGATTTTAAACCCATCGAATTCGATGGGTTTAAAAAACAAGCCGGCCTCAATAGCTTTACCCTGACGCCAAAACAGTGGATTGAACAGACCAATGCTATTGGTCTGATATCCAAAGCTGGCCGTTATGGCGGCACTTATGCACAAAAAGATATTGCCTTTGAATTCGCTAGCTGGATTTCTGTTGAATTTAAACTTTATCTGATTAAAGAGTTTCAGCGGCTAAAAGAGCAGGAATTTCAGCAGCTTGGTTGGGATATTCGACGCAATTTAGCCAAGGTAAATTACCTGATCCACACCGATGCGATTAAGCAAAATTTAATACCTGACACTTTAACTCCTGGGCAGATCAGTCACATATATGCCGATGAAGCCGACTTGCTGAACATGGCTTTGTTTGGGGTTACCGCCAGACAGTGGCGTGATCAAAACCCTGCTCTAACCGGCAATATGCGTGATCATGCCAATATGCATCAGTTGGTATGTCTCGCTAACCTTGAAACCATGAATGCTTATCTGATCCATCAGGGCGCAGCTGCAACAGATCGGTTGCAACAACTGAACGCGCTGGCCATTTCACAAATGACTATTTTATCTAAACAGCCCACTGGTCTTTTGGCTTTATCCGGCAAAGGAAATAATTAGCCATGGCCTTTATTCCGCTAAAGCCTATCCCACTTAAAGATCGTAACTCGATGATTTTTATTGGCATGGGCCGAATTGATGTCAAAGACGGTGCTTTTGTGGTGGTGGATGAAGTGAATGGCGAACGTATGCATATTCCAGTGGGATCCATTGCCTGTTTGATGCTGGAGCCTGGCACCCGAATTTCCCATGCGGCCATGAAGCTGGCGGCTGAAGTTGGCACTTTAATTACCTGGGTGGGCGAGGGCGGCGTTCGGTTCTATTCTGCCGGACAGCCCGGCGGTGCCCGTTCCGATAAGTTGTTGTACCAGGCAAGTCTGGCACTTGATGAACAACTTCGACTAAAAGTAGTGCGAAAAATGTTTGAACTACGGTTTGGCGAAGAGGCGCCACTGCGGCGCAGTGTTGATCAGTTACGCGGGATTGAAGGCGCCCGAGTGCGTCAAACCTATCAGTTGTTAGCCAAACAATATGGCTTGCAGTGGCACGGTCGCAAATATGATCCCAAAGATTGGGAGGCCGGAGATATCGCCAATCGTTGTATCAGTGCTGCTACTGCCTGTTTATATGGCATCACTGAAGCGGCAATTTTGGCGGCCGGTTATGCGCCAGCCATTGGATATTTGCATACCGGCAAGCCGCTGAGTTTTGTCTATGACATCGCAGATATCATCAAATTCGACACCGTGGTGCCACTCGCGTTTCGGATCGCTTCGAAAAATCCAATATCACCAGACAAAGAAGTACGGCTGGCCTGTCGCGAGTTGTTTCGCACTGATCGAACGCTCAAAAGGCTGATCCCGCTGATTGAAGACATTCTGGCCGCGGGTGAAATTAAACCACCAGAACCATACCCGGATGCGCAGCCCCCCGCACTCCCTGAACCGCCATCAATTGGCGATGCTGGCCATCGGAGCGGTTAATTATGAGTATGTGCATGATTGTGACCGAAGCAGTCCCGCCGAGATTACGTGGTCGATTAGCCGTGTGGTTATTAGAAGTACGCGCAGGTGTGTACGTGGGTGATGTCAGTCAGCGCGTACGAGAAATGTTGTGGCAACAAGTAGACGCTATGGCAGAAGACGGCAACGCCATTATGGCTTGGGCCACCAACACCGAATCAGGTTTCGACTTCATCACCTACGGCAAAAACCGTCGTCAACCTGTCGATTTTGATGGTTTAAGGCTGGTCACTTTCCTGCCTGATGACGCGCAAAATTAATCATTCACTTGCTCTTTAAAAATCCGGAAAATTTGGTAGAAAAACATAGCCTGTTTTTTTGTTTTAAAATCAGGTATATACTTTTAGTCCGTTCCCCGCATGGCCGGGGATAAACCGGCCTTCTTTAACAATCCCTCTGCTGTGGCGTTCCGTTCCCCGCATGGCCGGGGATAAACCGCCGTACTTCGTGACAAGGCTGGTGGGCTTGATCCGTTCCCCGCATGGCCGGGGATAAACCGTAGAGCGTCGAGCAGATAATAAAATGCTGGAACCGTTCCCCGCATGGCCGGGGATAAACCACATGAGCTGGATATCACGATTGACGCGTCTTTCCGTTCCCCGCATGGCCGGGGATAAACCGGCCTGAGACTCCATTCAGAATTGCGCCGGTAGCCGTTCCCCGCATGGCCGGGGATAAACCGGAAACAATGAAACCAATAACAGAATTAGTTGACCGTTCCCCGCATGGCCGGGGATAAACCGCAGGTAGCAACATTGCTGGCACGCGCCTTAACCCGTTCCCCGCATGGCCGGGGATAAACCGGCTTCATCGTTACCGAAGAAGCGCTGGAAGACCCGTTCCCCGCATGGCCGGGGATAAACCGTGGCAGGGCGCACCAGTCCTGTCAGCTGGCAACCGTTCCCCGCATGGCCGGGGATAAACCGGTTAAAACCAGGAAGAAAAATGGTAATCGGAACCGTTCCCCGCATGGCCGGGGATAAACCGCCCTGACATCATTACAGATGGAAATAGTTAACCCGTTCCCCGCATGGCCGGGGATAAACCGTAAATCAAACCAAAATACATTGAAGGCGTTGACCGTTCCCCGCATGGCCGGGGATAAACCGGGCATGCAGTCTGGCTGCAATAGTCCTGCTGACCGTTCCCCGCATGGCCGGGGATAAACCGCCGTCAAAGATTCAAGAGGTTGATATGACACGCCGTTCCCCGCATGGCCGGGGATAAACCGTTATTATTGCAGCTTGCTGATGTGGCGGTGGGCCGTTCCCCGCATGGCCGGGGATAAACCGGCCGGTTTCATGCTGGGTAAAATCCAAATCATCCGTTCCCCGCATGGCCGGGGATAAACCGTGGTTCAAACAGTTGGTGCCAGCAGAGCTTGGCCGTTCCCCGCATGGCCGGGGATAAACCGCCCTCACTCGTCACAAGGCCAGCCTTGCGCCCCCGTTCCCCGCATGGCCGGGGATAAACCGTCTTCAGCGATTATGAGCGGATGATTAATGGCCCGTTCCCCGCATGGCCGGGGATAAACCGAATATTCTGAGAATCGCCGACGCGAAGCTGAGCCGTTCCCCGCATGGCCGGGGATAAACCGCAGGGCTATGGCAAAAAAGCGGCTGAACGATACCGTTCCCCGCATGGCCGGGGATAAACCGGAAACAATGAAACCAATAATAGAATTAGTTGACCGTTCCCCGCATGGCCGGGGATAAACCGATGGGGCTTTTCTTGATTGCTCGGGTGAGCACCCGTTCCCCGCATGGCCGGGGATAAACCGGCCGTTGGCGGCGTTCCATGATGTGTTAGTGGCCGTTCCCCGCATGGCCGGGGATAAACCGGCGTGGTCTGATGTCCAAGCGGCAGTATTGACCCGTTCCCCGCATGGCCGGGGATAAACCGGGAAATGCCTTGGTGCATAGGTACGCGATCATCCGTTCCCCGCATGGCCGGGGATAAACCGCCAAGCGGGTCTGAATGTTTGCTCATCTGAACCCGTTCCCCGCATGGCCGGGGATAAACCGGTCAGGGCGGCCGAGGCATCCTGACGTTTACGCCGTTCCCCGCATGGCCGGGGATAAACCGTTAAATCCCGCAAGTGACAAAAATTTTGTTTACCGTTCCCCGCATGGCCGGGGATAAACCGCACACTGCCAGCTGTGGATTGACCCAGATGACCCGTTCCCCGCATGGCCGGGGATAAACCGCTCCTGAATCTGAGCAATAGCACGCTTCATCACCGTTCCCCGCATGGCCGGGGATAAACCGCGGCTCCCGCCAGCGTCAGATTCAATCCATAACCGTTCCCCGCATGGCCGGGGATAAACCGCCCCAGCAGCAAACCCCATACTATCTGAGCGTCCGTTCCCCGCATGGCCGGGGATAAACCGCAAAAACTGTTAAAAGTATATCATCCATATTACCGTTCCCCGCATGGCCGGGGATAAACCGCGTATCCAGAAATTTACTAACAACCCGATGCACCGTTCCCCGCATGGCCGGGGATAAACCGCCGGTAAATTAACTAATTATGCCGAGAATAAACCGTTCCCCGCATGGCCGGGGATAAACCGCATATCATCCATATTATGCTGCTCCTACGCCGCCGTTCCCCGCATGGCCGGGGATAAACCGTGGCGTCGGGTTGTAAAACGGGTTTGGTTGGTCCGTTCCCCGCATGGCCGGGGATAAACCGAGCAGCTGCTGGCGGGGTTCCCTGAATGGCAGCCGTTCCCCGCATGGCCGGGGATAAACCGAGGATTATCCAGCCGCACACAATTCCATTTTCCCGTTCCCCGCATGGCCGGGGATAAACCGCAACAGTTACTGCAAAGGACAGATAACTTAGACCGTTCCCCGCATGGCCGGGGATAAACCGCAAATACCCGTTTAGGTAATTCGGGTAATCGTCCGTTCCCCGCATGGCCGGGGATAAACCGCAAGACTACCAGTTGGATGATAACGACGAAGACCGTTCCCCGCATGGCCGGGGATAAACCGGCAGCATTTCACATCTTAGAAGACCTGCTATTCCGTTCCCCGCATGGCCGGGGATAAACCGGACATGGCTGATGCCCGTGCAGTCGACATGGTCCGTTCCCCGCATGGCCGGGGATAAACCGTAAAAACCGGACAATCATTGGGGCTGGATGAACCGTTCCCCGCATGGCCGGGGATAAACCGTAATAACTCATAATTATTACTTGTTAGAATTGCCGTTCCCCGTATGGCCGGGGATAAACCGGTTGTTTCTGTATTCGGTGGCGGTTATCCGGTCCGTTCCCCGTATGGCCGGGGATAAACCGATTGCTGCATACCTGCAATCTCAGATTGACATCCGTTCCCCACATGGCCGGGGATAAACCGCCTTTACCGGAGGTATCGTCAAGTTCAAATCGCCGTTCCCCGCGTGGTCGGGGATCACCCTTGGCTACCTTTCACCTAATCATAAATATTATGCTGTTTCCAGCATAGTCAGGGTTAATCCACGCGAGTAAAGGTCATGCCGCTTGACATCATCCGTGTCGAAGACGGAATACCGCTGTGGCAATACAATGTCTGATTTTGGTATCGATGATTGCAGCGGGATCGTCAGGTAAATCGAAACAAAAAACAACCGCACGCTGACCCGTGCGGCACTGATAAAGTTGGAGGTTTCGCGGTCAGAAACAGACCTATATCAGCCTAACTCGTAGTTTGAGGTAAAAACCCCAAGCCGGCTCTTGGGCAACCGTGGTGTTTGGCGGCTCTATTGCCGGGAGCCTATCCACCATGGCGTTGCCAGTATAGGAATTTTCATGGCGAACGTAAACGTCGTCATCAATTTCGATGCGACAGTTAAGTTGGGGCATTTTGATAATTTCGAGGTTGAGCGTGCCAGCCCAATCGTAAAAATCACTATGCACATGAAAATCCTACCACCCTCAATGTTAAAAAATTAGAGGTACTGATTGCGTTGTCGCAATGCAATTTAGATCGTCGCCTCGAGTTGATTCTCAACATAAATCCGTCGAATTCGACGGGTTTATGTTTGTTGAAGTACTACAAAATTTCAGATTAAGCTAAGTTAATTCGCGGCTACAAAGACCAACTTAATAACAAAATCCGATTTTAAACCCATCGAATTCGATGACATTAAAAAGGCCTGTAAAAACAGGCCTCAACACGAATTCCAAATTCAACCGATCAATCAACAACTATCAATCAATGCCGATGCCCATGTTTAGCACCACCAGCACCTTTGCCCGGCGCAGCAGCACTCTGCTTAATAACCGGTTTAGCCGTCACAAATGGCTTAATCCCCATCGACTGGTAAATATCCATCGGGTAGATGGCCTGGTTTTGGGTGATTACCATGGCTAACTGGCGGATGTCGCTGATGTTTTTGGTTGGGTCGCCGTCGACCAGGAGTAAGTCGGCGTCTTTGCCTACTTCAATGCTGCCTTTGCTGGCTTCGACTTTGCTGTAGCGGGCGCCGTTGAGCGTGGCTACTTGCAGCGCCTGGGCTGGGGTTAAGCCGGCTTTGACCAGTAATTCCAGCTCACCTTGCAGGGTGAAACCGGCCAGTTCGTCGGTGCCTGCGACGACCGGAATACCTGCTTTGTACATCATGCCGACAAACTCAACCATCTTGGCGTAGGATTTTGCGTACAGTTTCGCGGTCGCTGCGTCTGGAATATCCAGCTCGGCAGTGGCGTAACGGCGTTGTAAATCTGGTGGTAAATGGTGGACTATGGCTTTCCATGGGTCGCCCACTTCACCATCGACTTTTTTCAGGAAGTCAAAAGTCGCTAGGGTTGGGTCAACCACAATGCCTTTATCTTTCATCAGCTTGATATAGTCCTGCACCTTTTTGCTTTGCAGATCTAAACCGGCCACTTGTTGTGCTGGCAGGTAAAACCGTTCCAGCGTGCGGGTGTCGGTGTCGGGTTTGACCAGGAAATTCAGCAGCATCTGGTTAATATGTTGAATTTCATCAAAACCGGCGGCGATTACGTCTTCCGCTTTTAAAAATGCCGGCACATGGCCACTCACACGCAGGCCACGGCTGTGCGCGTAAGTGACGGTATCTTTTAAGATTTCTTTTGGAAAGGAGTTATAAATTTTCAGCTGCGGATAACCGTGAGCGGCGTACCAATCAATGGCTGATTTGGCTCCAGCCAGATCTTTCACCACAAAACCGTTGCGGGCCGAAAACGGGCTTTCGCCTTCCAGGAAACCAGTTGGGACTACGGTTGGCGCCAGCAGTTGCTGATGCTGGGTTTCGTCGATAATTGCCTGAATGGTGGCGTTGTCGTTACCCATATCACGCAAGGTTGTGACGCCAGCGGCCAGATGTAACGGGCCTTCCCAACGTGAAATATGGCCGTGCATATCAAATAAACCCGGCACGACCATGCGGCCTTTACCGTCGATATCGTTTTGCACCGGCGTGTTTAAAGTCCCGGTTGGCACTATGCTGGTAATTTTGCCGCGCAGCAGATACACGTCGCTGGCGCTGCCTACTTTGGTGGTTTTGCTGTCAAAAATCCGCACGTTACGCAGTACCGTCAGGCCCGGTAACTCTTTTGGAATGTTGCTGGCCATTTCGGTCAGCAGTTTGGTTTCAGCTTGTTGCTGCATTTCGGCCATTTTGACCGCGTTTTCCTGCCAACCTTCTTCAATCAGCGTTAAATAACCAGGCGCGATACTGGCAAACAACCGTGGGTTTTCGCCGCTGGTTGCCCAGACAAAATTCGGCACCAGCCCAACGCCGGTTTGCACCAGCAGCTGCACCTGTTGTTTTTCACCGCCTTTTTCAACGATCAGGTCGCTAACCGTTTGCTGGCTTAAAGTGCCGGATGGTAATAGCGCAATGCTGTTAGTGCCGCTTTTTTTGATCGCGTTGATGGCGATGGAGCTCAGTTCAGGTGAGCCGTCGACCGGTAAATACATGACGGCGCCAGATACTTTAGTCTGACCTTTTTGTTCGCCGGCGCTCCAGCTGGCGTTGTTGCCGTCGCGGTTAAATTTTTCGTTGATCACCGAACCAAAAGTCGATTTGCCCTGGCCGCTGTAACTGGCAATGGTGCCGTCGGCGTTCAGTTTAATCGATTCGTTTAATTCCGGGCCGCGGCCGTTGTCTTTAAAAATAAAACGGACTTTCAGTTCACCATTGTCTGCAATATCAACAATTTGCTCACCGGCTTTGACGCCGTTGTCGACCAGAATAGTGTAACGGCGCTGCTCAGCCGCCAGGCTTTGAAAAGCGAAACTTGCCAGTAATAAGGCTGCAATTGGGGTAAAACGCATCGGAAAATCCTTAAGGATGAAGAGGCTATGCACCGACAATACCAAAGCTTCGGAATGTTGTGCAATGCTGATGGTCTTGGACGAAATGTCGACTGGCGCTTTGGCCAGCGGCCGAATTAAGGTAGCATAGACGTCCTTTGGCCTGAATTTATTGTAAACCCCATGTCTGACGCGGTATTTCCTATTAGTGCAGCCACGCTGCAGCTTTGGTTTGATCCTGGTACTTTCCAGCGTGCCCGTGCCTATTGGCAGGCGGGTAAAGTGATTAAACTTGAATACAGTGAAGATTTGGCTCAGATCAGTGCGCAGGTCTGGGGTGAAGCTTTGTCCCCGTACCGGCAATTTATCTCGTTAAAACCGCATGGCGCCGAGTGGCGTTTAACCGACACCTGTAGCTGCCCGATTGGTGGCCGTTGTAAACATGTGCTGGCGGTGCTGTTAAAACTAAAACAAGCGTACGAGCAGCAACAGCAGGGGTTATCGCAACTTCCCATGCGTCAGCTGAATCAATGGTTTAATGATGTCGAGCGCTTGGCCAATACCGATCCCAGCATCGGTAAACTCAAAGACGTGGTGTTATATATCCTCAGTTACGGCCAGTCTGGGTTGCAGCTGTACCCAAGACGGGTGAAGCAAAGTAAAAAAGGCACTTACACCAAAGGCCAGACCATCACTCATCATGAATTCTCCGGTTATCTGGTGCCGTACTGGATTGAAGAAGCTGATTTTCGGCTGATTAACCTGTTCCGTTCACAAAATATCCGCGAACAGTCGTTGTTGGAAGACGACTGGGGCTATCAGCTACTGCAACAATTACTGGCCACCGGTCGTTGTTTTTTTGGTGAAGCACGGCACGAACTGAAACATGGCGCGCCACGCGAGCTTGAGCTGAAATGGCTGGAAGGCAAAGCTGGTCATCAGTTGATGTGGGATTTAGGCGACGACGCTGAACTTGAAGTGGTCTACACCAATCCGCCTTGTTATCTCGATACCACCCATTTTGTGATTGGCCCTTTGACCACAGAACTCAGTGGCCGCGAATTAAAACTGCTGGCAAAAATGCCGCCGGTGCCGGTTGCTGTGGTGCAGGACAGTTTAAGTAAACTGCAAAAACTATTTGGTAAAGTCAGTCTGCCGGTGCCAAAAGGTGTGGCGCTGGAGCGGCTTGATGTCGATCCTATTCCGGTGCTGCAACTACGGATGCAACCACAAAAAACTGCCGGCAATAAACGACCCACGGCGCGCCTGGGTTTTGCTTATGGCGACTTTGTATTGCCGCTGGATTTACGCCAATCGCAAACCGAAGTGAAAGAGCCTGGCCGCACGGTATTTATCAAACGCAGCCGGGCGCTGGAAACCGCAGCGCTGGAACAGTTGCTGGAATACGGGTTGGTGCAGTTGGCCGAGCCGGATGATGTTGAACATACCGTCGCTGAAGCTGCCGTTGATACTGTGAATTCCAAGCAGCAATGGCAACAAGCTTCCTTTGGTATCGGTGAAGGCCCCGACAATCCACAACTGTGGCAACCGCTGTTACAAGCGTTACCCGATTTAGCCAACGATGGCTGGCGGGTAGAGCAAGCCGCTGATTTTAATCTGGATATATTAGCTTCGACCCCATATTTACAAGTCGAAGATGGCAAAGAAAGTGGTTTTAAACTGGGCATTCAGGTGGATATCGACGGCCAGCAAGTGCCGTTGTTATCGCTCATTACCCTGTGGCTGCGACAATATGGTTTACCCACGTCGCAACAGCATATTTGGCTCAGTTTACCGCAGGGCAAACTGGCGTTACCGGTCAGTCTTATTCAGCCGCTCATCGATACGATTGTTGAACTGCTGAACCTCAGCAAGCCAATGTTAATGCTGGAATTGCCCGATTACAAAGCGGCGCTGCTGCCAGCCCCTGGCGCGGCTGAAGTGAAGTATCTCAATGCCGGTCGGCTAGAACGGCTGACCAGCCAGTTGCATCATTTTAGTGGCATCAGCGAAGTCGCCAAGCCAGAAGCGCTGGAAGCAGAGCTGCGGCCTTATCAACAACAAGGTTTGAACTGGTTAAGCTTTTTGCGTCAGTACGGCCTTGGTGGGGTGCTCGCCGACGATATGGGCTTGGGTAAAACCTTGCAGGCGCTGAGTTTTTTACAAAGTGAACGCGAAGCGGGCCGTTTGACGCTGCCGGTGCTGATTGTCTGTCCGACCAGCTTGCTCGGTAACTGGCAGCAAGAAGCGGCGCGGTTTACGCCAGAACTTCGGGTATTGCAGCTGTACGGCCCAAAACGCCAGGCCTTGTTTGAACTGTTGCCGGATTACGACATTATCGTCACCAGTTATCCGCTGGTGGTGCGCGATATTGCGTTGTATCAGCGTTACCGGTTTAGTGCGGTGATTCTGGACGAAGCGCAGCATATTAAAAATTCCGGTAGTCAGGCGGCGCAATCGGTGCGATTGCTCAAAGCCGATTTCCGCTTAGCGCTGTCCGGTACGCCATTGGAAAATCACCTGGGCGAGCTAAAATCGTTGTTTGATTTTGTGCTGCCAGGGCTACTTGGCACCGAACAACATTTCCAACAGGTGTATCGCAAACCGATTGAAAAACATGGTGATGCCGAACGGGCCCATGCGTTAAAGGCGAAAATCGCGCCCTTTATGCTGCGCCGCACCAAGTCGCAGGTCGCGACCGAATTGCCGGAAAAAACCGAGATTATTCAGCTGTTAGAGCTCGAATCAGACCAACGCAATTTATATGAAAGTATCCGGCTGGTGATGGAAACCAAGGTGCGGGAACTGTTCCTGCGTAAAGGCGTTGCTGCCAGTCAGATAGAATTTCTTGATGCTTTGCTGAAATTACGCCAGGCCTGTTGTGATGCGCGTTTAGTGCCAATTGAACAGGCACAGTCGGTGAAACACAACGCCAAGTTGCAATGGCTGCGTGATACGCTGCCGGAAATGATTGAAGAAGGCCGGAAAATTCTGTTGTTTAGTCAGTTTGCCAGCATGCTGAATCTGATTGAACAAGAGCTGCAATATATGGGCATTTCTTATAGCAAGCTGACCGGTCAGACCAAAAAACGCCAGGATCAAATCGACGCTTTCCAGCAAGGTGAAACGTCGGTGTTTCTAATAAGCTTAAAAGCCGGTGGTACTGGCTTAAACCTGACGGCGGCGGATACCGTTATTCACTATGACCCCTGGTGGAACCCGGCGGCAGAAAATCAGGCGACCGACCGCGCGCACCGCATTGGTCAGGACAAAGCGGTATTTGTGTATAAGCTGATTGTGCGCAACACCGTGGAAGAAAAAGTACAGAAATTACAGCAGTTTAAGCAAGGTTTAGCTGACCAGCTGTTTGCCGGTGGCAAAGGGCAAGTGTGGCAGGGCAGTGCCGTTGATTTGCTGTCGTTATTTAGCGAAGAAGCGATTCCGGGGCAAGTGCCGGACGAAGACTTACAATTCCGATAACCGCTGGCTTACAAATGGGCGGTTTTTGGTGCAGTGCTGCTGGGCCTGGTTTGTTGGTTCACCAGCTGTGATTGCACTTGTTGCATCAACTGCTGTAGCGCCAGCTTGCTTTTGTCATCGTGCCAGCTCAGCATTTTTTGCTGATATTCAGCGTTCGCCCACAGTTTCACCAGTTGCTGATTAATATCGTTGATCAGCTTTGGTGCCGCCGGATGTTTACTGCAGGCCACATAGGTGGTCTGGTAGCTGTCATCGCCCGCCAGTAAATAAAAATGCAGTTTTGCGGTCGGTTGTTTCGACGAGTTCAGCAGGAAGTTTACCCGATGTGGATACTCCAACAGGTAATCCACCCGGCCGCCGAGCAGCAAATCGACCGGGTTTTGGTCGATGGCGCTGTGATCGCCGAGCAAACTACCAGGAATAGCGCGGGCCTGGTCAATCAGTTGCGGATAACTACGACCCGATTCCAGCAACCCCAGATACCGTTGCCGGCTCACCAGCTGTGATAATTCGACCACCGACACCTGCTGCTTCTGCAGTTCCTGATCCAGCTTGCTGTCGGCGACTGTGGCCAGCGCCACCGGCATCACCACACCCGCCGGTACCGACATCAACATTTGTCGCTGCCGTTTGGCATTATTCAGAATGCCAAAACTGCAATATAAAGCCGAAGGGTCGCCGTGCAGTACTTCACGCCGCTCAAAACTAACAAAACGGGAACGATGCTGATATTGTGGCAGCTGAGCCATCAACATTTTTTCCATCAGATCAGAAGATCCCTGACCCTGGGCTGGTCCGGTTAAGATCCGAAACGGTGCTAAATCCGACAGCAACCAATGCACAACAGGTTCTGCGGCAGCAGTGTGGCCAGACAGGCCAAAGATAAGTAGCACCAGACCACGCAAGAGAGTCATCAAGGTAACCAGTGGATCGAAATGAGTTTACCTTAGCAAGCAAGCACTGGTCTGGCAAGTGTGATAAAAAAAGGAACAAAATGATGATGTTCCATTACGTTGATAATTTTGGTGCAAAGAGGAACTGCCGCTCGTGATGAAAACGCAATTTATGGCCTGGGCCAAGCTGCAAACCTGGCTGGAACCAACACTAGCCTATTACCTGATGGTGATGACGTTGATCATCTTCACCGCCCTGGTACTGCATCTGATGCTCCATCACGGCATTTTACGTTGGCTACGGCATAAAACTGATGTGGTGGATACCAGCTGGCGCCAGGCGCTGGCACGCAATAAATTATTAAGCCGCATGGCGCTCACCGCGCAAGGGATGATTTTAGAAGTGCAGGCCAGTATCTGGCTGGACAGTGGCAGTGAAACGCTCATGCTCATCACCTTGTTGTCGCAGCTGTGGGTGTTGTTGTACGGTTTGCTCAGCGGCTTTTCGCTGCTCGATACCATCGAAGCGGTGATGCAAAACAATGGCTTTGGCAAACAAGCACCGGTGCGCGGTTTGTTTCAGAGTTTAAAACTGGCGGCTTCGGTGCTGGCGGTGATTTTGGCGTTGTCGATGATTTCTGGTAAGTCGCCGTTGTTGTTATTAAGTGGTCTTGGCGCCATGACCGCCATTTTGTTGTTGGTATTTAAAGATCCAATTTTAGGTTTTGTCGCCGGTATTCAGTTGTCAGCCAACAAAATGCTGATGCTCGGCGACTGGCTGGAAATGCCAAAATACGGTGCCGATGGCGCGGTGATCGAAATGAATCTGACCACGGTGAAAGTGCGGAACTGGGACAATACCATCACCAGCATTCCGGCTTATGCGCTGATTTCCGATTCGTTTAAAAACTGGCGTGGCATGAGTGAATCGGGCGGCCGGCGGCTGAAAAGGTCGATTTTTATCGACGCCAGCAGTGTGCGGTTTTTACAACAAACGGATATAGCGCAGCTGGAAAAGTCATTGTTATTAAAGTCTTACTTTGATCAAAAACTGCCGGAAATTGAGATTTTTAATCAAAGTCTGGATTTAAGTTGTGCGCTGAATGGCCGCCGTTTAACCAATCTCGGCACTTTGCGCGCTTATCTGACGGCGTTTTTAAATCAACATCCGGACATTCACTCGCAGATGACGCAAATGGTGCGGCAACTGGCGCCGGGGCCGACCGGTATTCCGCTGGAGATTTATGCCTTTTGCAGCGACACCGCCTGGTTACATTATGAAGCGGTGCAGGCCGATATTTTTGACCATATCTTTGCGGTGATCGCCGAGTTTGATTTGCGGGTGTATCAGCAGCCGTCTGGTTATGATTTACGCCAGTTGCAGCGGGCGTTGCCGGTTTCTGCGCCGACAGCTGCGCCGACAAATGCGCCAACCACAGCCGCTGCACCGCAGGCTGATTAAATCTCAGCCAGCAATTGCTGCCAGTTTTGTTTATAACGGCGCGAAGCATTCACCCACTTGCCATCGGATAAGCGGAACTGGTAGTCGTTGTTATGCGGCTGCACTTTATGCACATGGTGCAGATTGACCAGCGTCGAGCGGTGAATTTGCACAAAATGCGCCGGTAACCGCTGCAGTAACTCTTTAATGGTTTCGCGGATCACCAGGCTTTCGGTCAGCGTTTGAATACACATATAGTTGCCCGCCGCTTCAATCTGCAGAATTTCAATATCGTCCAGCAATAACGTTGAAGCGCCGGTGCGAAACGACAGTTTGTGGCTGACGGTTTCCGGCAGTTCCGGTTGTTTATCCAACGTGGTGCGGGCATCCAGCAAACACTGCGCCAGCCGCTGCCGCGATACCGGTTTCAGCAAATAATCAAAAGCGAAATGCTCAAACGCCGAAAACGCATATTGCTCATAAGCCGTTACTAAAATCAGCAAGGGCGGTGACAGTGCCGAGGCTTTGTTCAGCTGCTTCAGAATATCGATGCCTTTAATGCCCGGCATCTGAATGTCCAGAAACACCAAATCAACCGGATGTTGTTGTAAATAACTTAAGGTGTCGTCGCCATTGTCAAAACAGGCGACAATATTCAAATGCGGATACGTGGCCAGTTTCGCCTTTAAGTTACTGATTGCTAACGGTTCATCATCGGCGATCACCAGATTAATTGCGGACATAAGCAGACTCCAAAGGTAAAGATAACTGGCCTGCAAACGAGGCGCCGGACAGGTGTAATTGCAAACTGGCATGAGCGCCAAACATCAGCTCCAGCCGTTCGGCCAGTTGCTGTAGGCTGGCTGGCCACGCGGTGGTGTCAGGATTTGCCGCAGCTGATGCGGTTGTTGGTTCAGCGGCTGCCGGATCTGAGTTACCAATGTCACGTTTAATCTCAATCAGCAACTGCAGTCCGGTGGTGTAGATACGGATATCCAGTTGCACCGGCCCGGAAATTTCCGCGACTGTGAACAACACGGCGTTCTCTGCCAGCGGCTGCAACAACAAGGGGGGAATTTGTAATTTCGGTAAAGCGGCAATGTGCCAGTTGAGCTGCAGCCGTTCGCCAAACCGCACCTGCTGAATAGCCAGGTAAGCCGCCAGTGCATCCAGTTCCTGCGGCAATGGGATCAAAGTTTCATCTTTGTTTTTCAGCGAATGGCGCAAAAAAGTCGACAGATTTTGAATAAGCTGTTCGGCCAACAAACCCTGGCGGCTGATAATTAACGAATTTAAGGCATTTAAGGTATTAAACATAAAATGCGGATTCAACTGATACCGCAGCACTTTTAACCGCGCGGCTCTGGCTTGATTCAGCAACGCCTGCTGCGCCATAAATTCCTGTTGATAACCCTGATTGGCTTTAATCAACAAATACATGGCCAGCCAGCCAAGTAACGGCAATAACACCAACGGCAGCGTTGAAACCATTTGTTCCGCAAACGACGATTTCCAGGCGCTGCTATTGGTCGAGTAGGTCGTGATCAGCGTTTGTCGCAGCAGTAGCAGTACCAGACAGAGCGGTACTATCCAGTACAACAAGCGGCGCATTTGCTGCGGCAACGCCATGGTGCTGGTCAAATCACGCTGGCCTAAATAGCCGGTGATCACCAGGTTAATCAGCGTTAATAAGGTATAGGTGCCCAAATAAGGCCAGGACTGCTCGTTTTGCAGCGGCAACAACACCGCCAGATTGGTATATTTCAGCAGCAGATAACCAAACCAATACACTAAATGCCAGTACCAGAACCGATGCTGCGCTGATTGTGACCAGACCAGAATACTCATCCGCGACTCCCTTGCCAGGGCAAACAGATATTCACCTGAAAACCGGTCGGCAACGCCAACACCGCGAGACTTGCGCGATCGCCAAAATGTTGTTTTAAGCGGTTGCGGATATTGGCAAGGCCAACGCCTGAACTACAGCTGTGGTCGGAAATCAGCGTTGAACCCGGTCCATCGTCGGTGACTTCCAGCAACAGCTGCTCCTGCTGATGGCTGCCATGAATGGTAATAGTGGCACCTTGCTGGCGGGTAGCGACGGCATACTTCACCGCATTTTCAATCAAAGGTTGCAGCAATAACGCCGGAATTTGCTGGGCTTTTAAACTTTCATCAATTTGCCAGATGACTTTTAACTTGTCGCCAAAACGGGTTTTTTGCAAAGTCAGATAAGCTTCAATCGCAGACAGCTCGTCGGCAAGGCGCACTAAGCTGTCCGGCGATTTACTCAGCGAATAGCGTAAAAATGTAGAAAGCTGTTCCGACATGGTCTCAGCATCATCGTAACGCTCGGCTTCCAGCAAAGCGCAGACCGAATTCAGGGCGTTAAAGGTAAAATGCGGATTGAGTTGGTGCTGCAATGCTTGCAGCTCAAGTTGTTGAATATTCTGACTTAAGCGGGTGGATTCCTGCAATTTGCTTTGTTGCTGCTGATAACGCCAAAACGTCAGATAACAGAGCACCCAAATAAAAAACGGCAGGCTGGTGGTGTCGAGTTCGCTCAGCAGCATTTCAGGGCGGAAATACTCAGGATCTTTGACCAGCATCCAGGATAAATTATTTAGCGGGGTGTAGACGCATAAGATCAAAGCCGCAGCGGCGCATACCTTGACCGGCGGTAGCTGGCGGGCAAACGACCAACGGATAAACCAGGTCGAAACGGCAATTTCCAGGATCACCATCGCCAATTTTGACGCCATATAAGGCAACTCAAACTTGTATTCCGGCATCAACAACCACCACAGCAGCATCAGCCCGAAATCAAGCAGCGCCAAGCTTAGCCAGTAGCCCAGGTTAAAGCGTAACAGTTGTTGCAGTTGCACATTTGCCATCAAACCAACACCTTTTTAAATTCCGTTTTAGTATAGAGCCAATGTTTCAAATCGACTGAGCATCCATGACCAGCGGATGAATTTCCGTGATGGTTATACCCGTCATCCTTGAAGCTGAGGCTTTGTTGCCTTCGTTCGCTCGCTGGAGCGCCAGCCCGGCCCGTCACATAGGACAACTATGCTCCGGGTCGGACTGGCGTTCCAGTCTCGTTCACTTGTCGCCGCGCCTCATCGTCAATGATTTCGGGTATACACAAGTCCTGATCTAGGTTATTGCTGCAAATGCTGCAACAAACGATCAAAAGCCCGGTAGCTTAACGCCTCCAGCAAGTGGTTGCGCGAAATATCCACTTGTTGTTGCAGATCGGCGATGGTGCGCGCGACTTTTAATAGCTTGTGATAACTGCGCGCCGACAGTTTGAGCTGCACCAGACATTGCTCCAGAAAATCGCTATCGGCCTCACTCAATGCGCAATAACTGGCGAGTTCTGACGGCTGCAAGCGGGCGTTGGCTTTGCCCTGCCGTTCCAGCTGACAAACCCGGCTGGCGGCCACTCTTTTGGCGATGTCCGCGGAACTTTCATCAGCTTGTGTCTGCGTCAGCATGCCTTTGGGTAATAACGGCACTTCAATTTGCATTTCAATCCGATCCAATAACGGTCCGGAGATGCGGTTTAAATAACGCAAAACCTGTTCGCGGCTGGCGCGGCCGTCCTGATGATGGCCGGTTGGACTTGGATTGAGCGCAGCAATTAGTTGAAACTGCGCCGGAAATTGCGCTTGGCGCCCAGCGCGGGAAATATGCACGGTACCGGTTTCCAAAGGTTCGCGCAGGACGTCCAATACTTTGCGATCGTATTCCGGTAATTCGTCCAAAAATAAAATGCCCTGGTGCGCCAGCGAAATCTCGCCAGGCCTTGGCACCGAGCCACCGCCGACCAGTGCGATGGCCGAACTGGTATGGTGCGGCTGGCGAAAGGGCGGTAACCGCCAGTGGCGTTGTGCCGGTAGTGCGGCAATCGAATATACTGCTGCACTTTGCAGGGCTTCGTCCGGCGACAATAACGGCAATAAGCCGGGAAAACGCTGCGCTAACATCGATTTGCCAGTACCGGGCGGGCCGAACATCAGGATGTTGTGTTGTCCGGAGGCTGCAATTTCCAGCGCTCTTTTGGCATGTTGCTGGCCTTTGACGTCGGAAAAACAGTGGATGCTGTTGCAACTTGCAGCCGGTAATGGCGGTAACGGTGGGATGGTTGGTAGTGCCTGTTGGCCGAGCAAAAAGCTATGTACCTGCAATAAATGACTGGCACCATGCAACTGCACATCCGGCACCTGTTGTGCTTGACTGGCATTGTGCAGTGGCAATACCGCCTGGCGGCCACTCGCCAGACAGGCCATCGCCAGCGGAATTTCGCCAACTATTGGCCGGATCTCGCCGGATAGTGCCAGCTCACCATAAAATTCATAGCCAACCAACGCCGTCGCTGGCAGTTGACCGCTGGCGACAATAATGCCAAGCGCGATCGGCAAATCAAATCGCCCGCCTTCTTTGGGTAAATCGGCTGGCGCCAGATTGACGGTGATTTTGCGATCCGGAAATTCAAAACCACAGTTAATCAAAGCACTGCGTACTCTGTCCCTCGATTCGCGTACCGAAGTTTCCGGCAATCCCACCAGCTGGAAGCCCGGTAAACCGGCACTTAAATGCACTTCGACCGTCACCTGCGGCGCATGAAGCCCGATCCGCGCTCGACTATAAACAATGGCAAGTGCCATACGGAACATCCTTGATCCTGAATTTGCGTCTGTAAGGTGTAGCAAGTTGTAAATTAATTGCAAATTAAAGGCGTGTTTTGACCGGCTTGGAGGCAGCTAGCTTTCTAAATGACAGATAACTCGCTACACTGCAAAAAAGTTTTTATACCCTGCATTTTCAAGGATGAAGGGTATAGTACCCGTCATTCCTGACGCTGCCTGTACTTAAAACGGCAGTTGATTTGAGAGAGAAGCAGTGCGCTCATCAACAAGTCGATTTTTATTTTATCGGGTCATCGGTTATCTGCTGGTGATGCTATCGGGCGCTATGCTGATCACCACTGCAGTCGCTGTGTATTACAACGAAAAAAGCTTCTGGAGTTACCTGATTTCGGCTCTGATCACGGTCAGTGTTGGTTATTTTCTGGTGTACAAAGGCCGTCACGAATTCTCGCTGATTAAACGTCATTTATTCTTGTTGACCGCTTGTTGCTGGCTGGCTATTTGCCTGTTTTCAACCTTGCCTTTTGTGCTGGTATTACCCGATTTAACTTATGTGGACGCGGTTTTTGAAACGGTGTCGGCCATCACGACCACCGGCGCCACTGTGCTGACTGGCCTTGATACCATGCCCAGAGGTCTGTTGTTCTGGCGCGCCATTTTGCAGTGGATTGGCGGGGTCGGTATTATCGTGATGGCGATTGCCATTTTACCGGCGTTAAAAATCGGCGGGATGAAGTTATTTAAAACTGAAAACTCCGATATTTCGGAAAAAATACTGCCCAGAAGCTCCAGCCTGTCGATGTACATCGGCGTGGTGTACCTGATTTTAAGCGTCAGTTGTATGTTGTTGTATTTCCTCGGTGGCATGTCCGGTTTTGATGCCATTACCCACGGCATGGCGACAGTCTCTACCGGCGGTTTTGCCAATTACGATGCCTCATTTGGCCATTTCAACGACCGGCCGCATTTGCTGTGGATTTCCAGTGTTTTTATGCTGCTGTCGGCCTTGCCGCTGGTGTTATTGGTGGGAACGTTACGGGGTCATAAGTGGATTTTATTTCGCGATCCACAAGTCCGGGCGTTTTTAGCCATTGTGCTGTTTTGTGCCTTGCTACTGACCTGGTATCAGCATGAACACAATGCCAGACCCTGGATGGATGCGTTGACTCACAGCGTGTTTAACGTGGTGTCGGTGATCACCACCTGTGGTTTTGCCTCAGAGAATTATTCGGCCTGGGGTGGGCTGGCGGTGATTTTGTTCTTCTACATCACCTTTTCCGGCGCTTGCTCGGGTTCGACTTCCGGTGGTTTGAAAATTTTCCGCACCCAGCTGGCCGGTTTGTTACTGATCAAACAATTCAAATTGTTGGTGCATCCGAATGCCGTTTGGGTGCAAAAATATGGCACCAAACCGGTGAACGACCAACTGCTGGGTTCGGTGCTGGCGTTTTGTTTTGTCTATTTTGCTTCCATCGCAGCACTGGCGTTGGGCTTGTCGATGTTTGACCTCGATTTTGTCACTGCTTTAACCGGCGCGGCCACCGCTATCAGTAATGTTGGTCCTGGTCTTGGTCCGGTGATTGGGCCGGACGGTAATTTCAGCAGTTTGCCCGATGGCGCCAAATGGTTGATCAGTTTTGGCATGATCTTAGGGCGGCTGGAAATTCTGACCATTTTGCTGCTGTTTACCCCAATGTACTGGCGCTATTAAACGCCCGGTACAGCATGCAAAAGCCAGTCAACCACCGGACTGGCTTTTTGCTATCTGCCCTGTTGCCCGTACTGTTGTCCGCACTGCTATCCGCAGTCCGGTGATCCTCGGCAGCATCTTAAAAATTTAACCTTGAGTTCTGCGGTTTGTGATCTAGAATGACGAATCGTCAATACATTTTGGTGCCGCGCTGATGCCAGCCAAACCTGCATCTGAAGTCACGCCCAAGCGTCTGCTGGCCAAGCAGCAACGGGAGCAGGAATTATTGACTCTGGCGCAACAGATTTTGCAACAGGACGGCTTTGCCGGTTTGACTATGGACAGGCTGACTGCTTTATCGTCAGTCTCCAAAGGCACCATTTATAACCACTTTTGCAGCAAAGAAGATTTGTTCACTGCGCTTAGCGTCGACAGTTTGCAGCGACAACTGCAGCTGTTTGCGCGGGCGCTACAGATCCCGGGTCATAGCCGCGAGCAGGTGCTGGCGCTACATCTGGCTTATCATCAGTTTTCCATGACCGAACCCACGTTATTTTTGTGTTTGCTGACCGCGAATACACCGGGCGTGATTGAAAAAAGCTCACCGGCGCGGCTGGCGTTGCGCCGGCAATTGGAGTTGCAACTGGTGGCTATCTGCCAGCACCTTATGTCCCAAGCGATAGCGGACGGTTCGTTACAGTTACCGCCTCAGCAGAGCGTTGATGCGCTGGCTTTTGTGCAATGGGCGCAAGCATTTGGCAGCAATGCTTTATTAAAACCAACACAACAGCTTGGCTTGTTTACTCAGCTGGAACCACAGAGCACGATGCTGCTCGGCATCAACCTGTTGTTGGATGGACTAAACTGGAAACCACTTTCTACCGAATGGGACTACCAAACCAGTTGGCAACGTGTGATGGCGTTTTTAGCGGCTGAGTTGCCAGCTGCCGACGGTCAAACAAATTGATGGAATACAACAAGGAGATGGAATGAAAGAATTCTGGTTGACTGGCGCGCTACGTCATCCGTACTGGACTTTGGCCTGGGTGTTGGCTCTGGCGTTTGCGATGGCATTTGGCGCCAAAAATCTGTATTTCCGTGGGGATTTCCGGATTTTCTTCTCGCCGGAAAACCCACAAATGCAGACCTTTGACAAAATGCAGGCCCGTTTTAATAAAAGCGACAATATGCTGGTGGCCATAACCCCGGCGTCCGGCGATGTGTTTGATCCCAAAGTGCTGGCGGTGGTGAAAGAACTCACCGACGCCGCCTGGCAAACTCCGCATTCGTTACGGGTTGATTCCATTACCAATTTCCAACATACCGCCGCAGTCGATGACGACTTGCAGGTAGAGGATTTGTTATTGGAGTTAAGCCAGCTGGATGCAGCCAAAGCGGCCAATATCAAAGCCATTGCGCTGGCCGAACCGGCGTTGGTGGGGCGATTGGTGTCCCATGACGGCAGCATGACCGCTATCAATATCACAGTGCAACTGCCGGAAAAAGATCAGAACCAGGAAGTGTCGGACGTTTATAACAGTGTGCGGGCCCTGACTGATCGGCTGGCGGCGGCGCATCCTGATTTAACCTTTTATCATGGCGGTGTCATCGCGCTGAACAATGCTTTTAGCACTGAAGCAAAAAATGACGTTGAAAGCCTGGTACCGCTGATGTTTGTGGTGATAGTGCTGATGCTCGGTTATATGCTGCGCTCGGCACTCGCCGCCACCGCGGTGGTGATTATTATCGTGTTGACCATCATTGCCACTTTAGGATTGGCGGGCTGGGCCGGTTTGTTCTTAAGCACAGCCACGGTGAATGTGCCGACCATTGTGATGACGCTGGCGGTGGCAGACAGTGTGCATCTGATTGCTTCAACACAGTTTTTGTTGCGGGAAGGGTTAACCAAGCCAGAAGCAATCAAAAAAGCGGTACGAATTAATACCATGCCGGTGTTGATCACCAGTGTCACCACCGCCGTTGGCTTTTTAACCCTGAATTTCTCGGAAGTACCTATTCTGCGCGACCTGGGCAACATGACCGCCGTCGGTGTGATGCTGGCCTGGATGTTTACAATGTTGTTGTTACCGGCGTTATTGATGGTGTTTCCAATCAGTCACGGTTATGCCGAGCCAACCGACAAAGCCACGCAAATGGACCGGCTGGCGGATTGGGTGATCCGCCACCACAAAGCCATATTACCGCTGACTGCGGTGATTACGTTGGCCAGCGGCTGGTTGATGCTGCAGAACAAAGTCAACGACGAAGCGGTGAAATATTTTGCGCCAGCCACTGAATACCGGCAGTCGGTCGATGTGCTGGAGCAAAAGCTGGGTGGCGTGTCGCTGATTGATTTTGCTATCGACAGCGGCCAGCCATCCGGCGTCAATGATCCGGTGTTTATTAAAGCGATCGCCGAATTTGCGTTGTATTTGCAAACGCTGCCGGAAGTCACCCATGTCAGTACCATCAGCGATGTGTTTAAGCGCCTGAATAAAAATATGAATGGCGATGATCCGGCGTTTTATCGCTTGCCGGAGCAACAAGACGAAGCGGCGCAATATTTATTAATGTTTGAAATGTCATTGCCGTTTGGTCTGGATTTAAACAATCAACTCGATTTGGATAAGCAGGCGACCAAAGTATCGGTGGCGCTGAAAAATCTGGGTAGCACCCAAATGCTGGCGCTGGAGCAAAAAGCCCGCAGTTGGATGGCGGAACATTATCCGCAATATGCGATGGAAGCCTCCAGTACCGCGTTGATGTTTGCCCATATTGGCGAGCGTAATATGACCAGCATGATCCAGAGTTTACCTTTAGCGATGTTTATTATTTCAGCGTTATTGGTGCTGAGCCTGAAGTCCTGGCGGCTGGGACTGATTAGTTTGATCCCAAATCTGGTGCCGGCGGTGATTGGTTTTGGGTTATGGAAACTGTGGTCGGGCGAAATTAACCTTGGCTTGTCCGTGGTGGCGTCGATGAGTCTCGGCATTATTGTTGACGATACGGTGCACTTTTTAGCCAAATACAAAATTGCCCGCGATGAAGGGCGGGACACTGAACAAGCGATTCGTTATGCGTTTCACAGTGTTGGCCATGCGCTGCTTATCACCACTGTGGTGCTGGTGTTTGGGTTCTCGGTGTTAATTTTATCGAATTTCCGACTGAATTCGGATATGGGCTTGCTGACCGGGATGATTATTGTGGTCGCGCTGATTATTGATTTGTTATTTTTACCGGCATTTTTGCTGCAGTTTGACCGTAGTAAAAAAACCGCTGCCGCATCAACTACTTCAGGAGAAAAACACCATGTTTAACCGCAAGATGATGGGGACTGCTTTGTTATGTTGCAGCCTTGGTTTCACCAGTTTGCCGTTATTGGCTGATGATGGCGGCAAAGGCCTAACCATAGCGCAGGAGCGCAAACAACGGGATGAAGGCTGGGCCGACAGTGAAAGTAAAACGACGATGGTGCTGCGAAATGCACAAGGTGCCGAAAGTAAAAGAGAAATTCGTACTTTAAGCCTGGAAATCAAAGACGAAGGTGACAAAGGCCTGACCATTTTTGATGAACCCAAAGATGTGCGTGGCACGGCCTTTTTAAACCATTCGCATGTCGGAAAACCGGATGATCAATGGTTGTATTTACCGGCGGTCAAACGGGTCAAGCGTATTGCTTCACGCAACAAATCAGGTCCTTTTATGGGGAGTGAATTTGCGTATGAAGACTTAAGTTCATTTGAACTGGAGAAGTTTAAATTTAATTATCTGCGTGATGAAACAATGCAGGATTTACCGGTTTTTGTGGTCGAGCAAACGCCAACGGATGAGTTTACCGGTTATAGCAAAACCATTGCCTGGATCGACCAAAAAGACTATAAGGTATTGAAAGTAGAATACTACGATAAAAAAAATGCGCTGTTAAAAACGCTACAGATGCTGGATTATCAGCTGTATCTGAATAAATTCTGGCGGCCATTGAAGCTGAGTATGGTCAATCACCAAACAGGTAAAAGTACCGACTTACTGGTACATGAGATCCAGTTTGGCAAAGGTCGTACCGAAGCAGATTTTGATACCAATGCTTTAATGCGCGCCAAATAACCGGCGTCTGGCGCTCGTTCGGAATGGCTCAAAAATTGCTCAATCAGATTTTTGAGCCATGCTTATCCTCTGACTCGTTGAAGCTACAGGGGCGAAGTTTTTTACAGCCTCGGCGTTGGTTCCGGTAGCAAGTGAGTGGTAAAGGTCCAAATGCAGCAAAAGATGCAACAAAACAAGCAACTTAAAAAAATTAAGGCATTGCTGCTGGCATCGCTGGTGTTGCCTTTGGCCGCCGCCGAGTTGGGTCCGGTCACGCAGCAGGATACTTTGTGGAGTCTGGCCAAAGCCGCCCGTGGTGATGCACCTTACAGCATGTACCAGGTGATTATTGCGCTACAGCAGAAAAACCCCCGTGCCTTTATTGGTGATAACGTGCACCACGTGCAAGCTGGCGCCGTGTTAACCATCCCTACTGCTGAGGAAATTGCCGCCATTGACGTCGAGAGTGCCAGACAAAAAGTCGAAGCCGACGAGCAGCGCTGGCGCGATTTGCAAAAACAACAACGTATTGGCCGTAAAGCTGCTGGCAAACCAAAAATGGGTTATTCGGCGCAGGCAACGATGCGCTTGATCCAACAAGCTGTGGTGACAAAACCGCTGGTTGTTACCGCAACAACTCCAGCACAAAATGCAGTTCCGGCAGAGCCAGCGACGGTGCGCGTGCCGATGGCGGCGACTGCGACAGCCACTGCGTCTTCGACGGCATCACCACCAGAACACTGGACCGATCGCCTGCAAAGTGACAGCACTTTTGGTCTTGATAGCCGCTGGTACGCCAAAAAAGGCCTGCAGCAACAAGCCCAAGCGAGTATCAGCGCTTCACTACTGCAGGAGTGGTATTGGCAGTCGGCGGATGAAACCGATAGTTTTACTTTCAGCCCCTATTTCCGGGTTGATCAACGTGATCCGGAGCGTAATTTGATCGATCTGCGCCAGGCGTTTTGGCTGCGGGTCGGCAGCGGTTGGGAGCTGAAAGTTGGGGTGGATCAGGTATTTTGGGGCGTCACCGAATCGCAGCATTTGGTGGATGTGATTAACCAAACCGATTTAGTCGACAATATTGATGGCGAGACCAAACTGGGTCAGCCGATGCTGCAATACAATCTTTTCGGCGACTGGGGCACCCTTCAGACATTTTTGCTGCCGTATTTTCGCGAACGCACCTTAGCCGGACCTGATGGCCGCTTACGTTTACCACTGCCGTTGTTGCCGGATGAAGCTTTGTATCAGTCCGGTCGTGAACAACGCCATCTGGATTGGGCATTACGCTACGCCAAACAGCTTGATCAGCTGGATTTAGCCTGGTCGTATTTTCAGGGTACTTCGCGTGAACCCGGCTTGGTAACCTTAGGTAACAGCGGTTTTTTCAGCCCTTATTATCCGCAGATGAAACAAGTCGGTTTAGAAGGGCAGTGGATTGTTGATAGCTGGATTTGGAAACTCGAAAGTATTTATCGCGACTATCATCAAAACCTAAATGCTCAAAACCAATATACGCAGAGCCAACTTGGCCATTTTTATGCTGCGACTGCCGGCTTTGAATACAGTATGGTTGGGGTGATGGACAGCAATTATGACCTTGGCTGGCTGATGGAATATCAGTATGACAGCCGCGGCATGGCGGCAACCGGACCAGGTCAGCGCGACCTGTTTCTCGGTGCCCGACTGGCCTGGAACGATGAAGCCGGCACTGAATTATTGTTTGGTTTTGCTCAGGATCTGGATGACCGTGGCAGCCGTAGTGGTATGTTAGAAGCGTCTACCCGCTACAACAATAATATCCGGTTGCGGCTCGACGCTTGGTTTTTCCATACCTACCGCATGGATCAGCCGATTTGGTGGTTTCGTCGTGATGATTACGTTCAGCTTGGTATAGACTATTATTTCTAATATACCCGTCATCCTTGAAGTTGCAGGGTTGTTGGCCGCGCTCATTCACCCCAGTCACATAGGACAACTATGCTCCTGGGTCGGACTGGCGCTCCAGATTCATTCACGGTCCGCGGTTCCACCGTGGCCTCTGCACCTCCAATGATTAGGGTATTTATATTAGTAATCCTTGACTTTGCAGAGCAGTTTTTGGAGTGACACCTATGATGCGGTGGCTGGCGCTCTTTGTTGTGATGTTTTTCAATAGCCCGTTGCGGGCGGAAAACTATGTCATTGGTATCGAGCAGATCGACTTTTACCCTCATTATGATTTCAGTCAACGGCAGCAGCGTGGTTACTTCGTTGATTTAATTCAGTTATTCTCTGAAAAGACCGGCCATCAGTTTACTTTCATGCCGCTGCCGGTGAAGCGCCTGTATCAATCCTCGACTTCCGAAATTGACCTGATTTACCCGGATAATCCGCAGTGGCAACAATATTATGAGCCTGGTATCGACAAAGTGTTCAGTGAGCCGGTAATTTTTACCCTTGGCAGCACACTGGTAAAACCTGAACAGCAGCATATTTCGCTGGAGCAGTTTCGCAGTCTGGCGGTGATCCATGGTTTTGTGCCGACCAAATGGCTGACCCTGAAAAATCAATATAAGTACCGGATGGTGGACGTGCCTGATGTGGCTTCAGCATTGGGTTTGGTGCTCAAAGGTCGGCTGGATGGAGCCAATATTGAATATAACGTGGCGCAACATTATTTGCGTTCCATTGCTGCGCAGGATCAACTGGTGATTGCCGAACAATTGCCCTTTACCCAATTGCCATTTTTACTGTCGACGGTCAAACATCCTCAATTGCTGGCGCAGTTTGATCAGTTTTTACTGGATAATGCAGAACAAGTTACGGCCCTGAAAAGAAAATATATGCTGCAAGAACAAAGACCGGCACCGGTTGCCCGTCAGCCAGCCAATGTCAATGAAGCTAAGCTACTGCCTTAAATTTGCCACGTTTTCGCCATGCAAATGTCATTCAATCGTCACGCCACTGTCAGATCCTTGTCGTAAGTTACTGCTTAATTTTCAGACTAAACAGGAACTTAGCAGCAATGAACATCAAAAAATCTGGCATCAGCTTACTCGCAATGGCCATCATGGTCAGTTTAGCCGGTTGTAGCCTGGAAGGAGACGACGGTGCTACGGGCCCGGCGGGTGCCAACGGTGCTGCCGGTACGCCGGGTGCAACAGGCCCAACCGGTGCTGCTGGTCAAAATGCTCAGACCGGAGTCAACACTCAGCCGATTGGCCGTTTTACGACGGGCACTTACGGCCAGGCTGCTGCCGAAATTACCCAATATCACAGTGCTTCAAAGCGTATTTTCCTGATCAACGGCGCGGCCAACCGCATTGAAATTCTCAATGCAGCTACCCTAACCAGCACTGCACTCAGTGATGCGCTGACGGCCAATAACCTGACCAGCACCCCGTTGGCAATACCTGCGACTGCGGTGGTCAAAAATGCCGCCGCGGTCGATGAAACCCTCACTTTAGGTTTTGCCAACTCGATTGCCATTTCTGGCAACTGGCTGGCGATTGCCGTTGAAAATAAAGTGAAATCTGCCGCCGGTGCGGTGCTGATTTATGATTTAACTGCCGCCACCCCGGTTTTTAACAAAGCGATTAAAGTCGGTTCGTTGCCAGACATGCTGACCTTCAGCCCGGATGGTCAAACCTTAATTATCGCCAACGAAGGCGAGCCGGAAAGCAATTACAGTGTTGATCCGGAAGGGAGCATTGGCCTGGTCAAACGTACCAACAATCAATGGCCAGATCAGGCGGTCTTGTTGGGATTTGGCGCTTTTGAAAGTCAAAAAGCCGTGCTTTTGAAAAAAGGTTTGAAGATAGCGGCGCCAGAAGGCACAACTTTGGCACAGGATATCGAGCCTGAATATATTACCGTTACTGCTGACGGCAAAAAAGCTTATGTCTCGTTGCAGGACAACAACGCGCTGGCGGTGGTCGATATTGCTACAGCTAAAATCGACAAAATTGTTGGTTTAGGCTTTAAAGATTACAGTTTGCCGGAAAACGCCCTCGATACCGGTGATCGTGACGGCATTAATCTGCAGACCGTTCCTGGCCTGTTTGGTGTGTATCAGCCAGATACGATCACCAATTATCAATGGAAAGGCGCGACTTTTATCGTTTCCGCCAACGAAGGTGATTCTCGTGACTGGTCGGCCTATAGCGAAGAAGCCCGCGTCAGCGCCATGCCACGTTCGGCAGAGTTGGTGGCCAAACAAGCCGGTGTTTATAGCAGCAACGGTTTAGCAAGGCTAAAAGTCACTAAAGCATTGGGCAAAAATGCCAACGGCGAGTATGACGCGTTGTACGCTTTTGGTAGCCGCTCTTTTAGTATCTGGGATCAAAACGGCGCCCAGGTGTATGACAGTGCTGCTGATTTCGAGAAAATCAGTGCGGCGTTGCAAGGTGAAGCCGGCTTTAACAGCAACCATTTAGCCAATGGCGGCGACAACCGTTCTGACGATAAAGGTCCAGAGCCGGAAGCGGTCGCTGTGGGTCAAGTCGGGGATAAAACTTACGCTTTTGTCGGCACTGAGCGGTTAAGTGCAGTTTTTGTTTATGACGTCACCAACCCGTATCAGGTGAAGTTTGTCGATTATTTCCACAACCGCAATTTTGACGTGACTTTTGCCATCGACGACGAAAAATCACCACCTACCCTGAGCGGCAGCTACCTGCAAGCCGGTGATTTAGGACCAGAAAGTTTGGTGTTTGTACCGGCAGCGCAAAGTGCCACCGGCAAAGCTCTGTTGTTGATGGCCAGCGAAGTCAGCGGTAGCCTGACGGTGTTTGAAGTCAGCCCAAAATATTGATATTCAGGTTATTAATGATTTGAGAATGAAATGAAGGGTCAGCATTATGTGTTGTCCCTTCACTATTTTCATCCTTTTAAAGGTGTTATTTCACCGGCATCAGTTCAAACAAAGCATGCACCGTGGCTTCAACCCCAGTGCGAATGGCCGGTTCTGGTTCTACTTTAAACAGCGGGCTATGATGGCTAGGCACCGCAGGACCGCCGTTTTTCTCTGCGGCAAAAGCGGCTGCTGGTGTGCCGCCGACTGCAAAGTAAGTGCTTGGAATGTATGGGTTAATGGTTAAAAACGGAAAGTCTTCGGCGCCCATGCCTAAACGACGATAATTCTCATCAAAAATCTGTTCACCCATGGTTTTGCGCCAGCTGGCTTTTAGTCTTTGTGTTAATGGAATATCGTTGACCGTCGGTGGCGTGGTTTGTGGGTCGACTTTCACTTCCGGTAATTTATCTTCAGGTAAACCCGCGGCACGACCAAGGTTTTTCGCCACCCGTTCAATGGCTTGAATTAAATAGTCACGCGTTTCCAGATTATCATTGCGCACCGTCAGCTGCAGAACCGCCTGATCCGGAATAATGTTGTGCTTAGAACCGGCATGAAAAGAACCGACGGTAATCACGCCAGGCTCTTTTGGCGCCAGTTCGCGGCTGATAATGGTTTGCAGCGCCAACACTATTTGTGCGCCGAGCACGATTGGATCTTTGCCCCGGTGCGGGCTGGCACCGTGCGCGCCAACACCATGAATAATAATATCCACGCTATCGACACCAGAATAAGGTGAACCTTCAACCGCGACTATTTTGCCGGCTTCAATTTCACTGGACACGTGAAAGGCCAGCGCGTAATCCGGTTTGCCAAAACGCTGATATAACCCATCGTCCATCATACTTTGGGCGCCGCCGACCCGCTCTTCCGCTGGCTGACCAATCAGCATCAGGGTGCCAGACCATGCTTTTTTGCGCGCCGCCATTTGCCGCGCCGTACCGACCAGACTGGTGATATGCACATCGTGGCCACAGGCATGCATCACCGAGACTTCTTTACCGTCCCAGTCCTTGGTTTTTACTTTCGACGCATAAGCTAAACCGGATTTTTCCTCTACCGGCAAACCGTCCATATCAGCACGCATCATCACCAACGGGCCAGGACCGTTTTTCAGAATGGCCACCACACCGGTTTTACCAACGCCGGTGGTCACAGTAAAACCAGCAGCTTTTAATTCAGCGGCTAGTCGTTTAGCGGTATTAAATTCCAGATGGGACAGTTCCGGGTGTTGATGAAAATGCTGAAACAGCGATGACAAATGTTGTTGATAATCTGCCTCAATGGCTTTGGATAAGTCGGCGGGAGCGGCGAATGCAACCTGACAGCTCAGCGCCAACGGGGTCAGCAGCAGCGATATTTTTTTGGTGAGGCTTTTCGTGAAGACATGCGTCAGGCTTTTCATCAGATCGGGTTTCCTGGAGTGGTTTTTTTCAGCATAACAGCTGCAGTTGTACCGCGACCAGCACCATTGAACCTGAATTCAGCCACGTTCAGCGATTGTCGGGCGTTGGTGATGTTCTGTGCAATCAGCCGTGCTGTGCCTTTATCTGCTGGCGGTTTTTAAGCCTGCTGGTAGACTAGCGAAAGACAAAGTAACTAACGAAGGAAAATGGCTATGTTTGAGTGGATCGCCAGTCCGGAAGCCTGGATTGCCCTTGGCACCCTTGCTGCGCTGGAAATTGTATTAGGTATTGATAATATTATCTTTTTATCAATTTTAGTCGGCCGGTTACCGGAAAAGCAACGTGCTTTTGCCCGTCGGGTCGGTTTAGGCCTGGCGATGTTTGCCCGGTTGGCGTTGTTGTTCTCGATTTCCTGGGTGATGGGGTTAACCGACACTTGGTTCACTGTGTTAGGGAATGACATCTCGGGTCGGGACGTGATCCTGATTGGTGGTGGTTTATTTTTACTGGCGAAATCGACGCAGGAAATTCACATCAGTCTGGAAGGTGCGCATCAAGAAGCATCAGGTCCAAAAGTGGTTGCCAATAACCTGATGATGGTGCTGATTCAGATCATGATCCTCGATATCGTGTTCTCGCTGGATTCTGTGATTACTGCCGTTGGTCTGGTCAATGACATTGAAATTATGGCAATTGCGATTATTGCAGCTGTGCTGGTGATGATGTTTGCCGCCAAATCGATTGGCGATTTTGTTGACGCTCATCCTTCGATTAAAATTCTGGCGTTGTCATTCCTGATCATGGTTGGCGCGATGTTAATTGTTGAAGGTTTTGACGTGCATGTACCAAAAGGCTACATCTACTTCGCAATGGCGTTCTCGGTGGTGGTCGAAATGATCAACATCAAGATGCGCAAGAAAACACAGCCGGTGACTTTGCACAAAGACACCCCTGAATAACCTGCTTTTTAGCTGAAACAAACCCGGCTTCCTGCCGGGTTTGTTGTTTTCAGCCATGTTATTTGCAGATGCATGGTGAAGCGGGGGAAGTCAGGGATCAATTTTGCCGTGTCGGCCAAACACCGGGATTGTCAGATGCCAACGAATCGCCGCCAGTCGCAACAGTAACAGCGCCGTCATGCCACACAACATGGACGGCATTTTGCCCACGCCAAGCTCCAGCAAACCGATATACACCAGTCCGCCAAAAATACAGGTCACGGCGTACAATTCGCCACGAAACACCAGCGGGATCTCGCGGCACAATACATCACGGATCATCCCGCCACAGACGCCGCTCATGGTGCCCATCATAATGGCGACAAAACCTGAAGTGCCATGATCCAGCGCCTTTTGCGTGCCCATCACCACAAAAAACGCCAAGCCAATGGCGTCAGCAATTTGCAGCGCATTATTAGGAATGGTCAGTCGTTTGCGCACCAGCAGGATGGTGAGCGCAGTTGCTGCGAAGATGGCATAAAAATAATCGTTGTTGCTGAGCCAAATCACCGGTACGTCCAGGATCAGATCTCTGATGGTCCCGCCGCCAATCGCGGTCACAGTGGCCAGTACCAGTACCCCAAAGCCATCCATTTGTTTACGCCAGGCCGCTAAAGTACCGGAGATTGCAAACACCGCAATACCGAGCAAATCAAACCAGTGAAAATAAAGCTCCATCGTGCGCTCCACCGCAAAAGAACCCATCATAACAATGAAGTAGGAACTGCGGATAGCAGCGGCGACAAATTGCTCTGATGACTGCTGAGCATTAGCAGACTCATTAGAACTGATGCCGGCATTAGCACACAGCGCCTTACTGGCAACACCAGCTCAACAAATTACAAAAAAAATTACCGAAAATTGCAAATTTGACTTGGCAAAACGGCTGTATCCATTATGATTAATTCAGTTACCTGTTTTCATGACAGGCAACTGGCAAAAAGTTTTTGGCGGTACAGCAATCACTTTCGCGGAGCGGATTCTCCCAGGGTGATTGCTGGCTTTCCAGAGTCGCCGCGGCGCGTTTTCCGCTGCAGTCATTTTCCCCGCGTTAAAAATGTACACTGAGCTCCAATCCGGTAAACCACTGATAGCGATTTGGGATCGGTTGATAAGGGTCAAAGTTGTGTTGTAAAAATTGTTCTTCCAGGCTTTCCAGATAACGATACCGTGCATATAGATTCACACTGAGCCAATCAAGTCGCCAGCCTGCGCCGACGCCGACAAACCAGTCCGGGCGGGATGGATCCTGATAACGTTCTTCGTAATAGTCCCCATAATAATCATCGTAGTAGCCATAGTTCCTGCTGCCGTCGACAAATAGCTCATCAATGGCGACGCCAAGTTCGGCATAAAGATTGACATAATGAAACACGCCAAACCGCACTGAAGCGTCAAAGTTGGTAAATGAAGTATCAGGGTGTAAATGACTTTCTGGTTGGAAAAAACTTAAATTAGTGACCAATTCGACATATTGTTTGTCATATGCATAGTTACCCCATTTCAAGCCAGCATTGCTGATATTGCCTAGTGAATTCGTTTCGTAGCTGAGGGTCGGGGTCAGTCGCCATTCTTGCTGGTAAAATGGATCTGCCCACAGTGCGGAACAGAAAATCAAAGTACTGAATATTAATATTTTTTTCACAGAAGCCTGCCATGATAATCTGAGGGGGTGCGACTGATGGTATTGTTGCCGGAATGAACCATGGCTTAATTATTTTGGCCGCTCTGGCAACCGCGATGGTTATTTCTGGGTTGCCTAAAAAAGCGCTATAGGTTACAAAGTTGCTAACAAACAAGGTTGGTAAGTTAGACTGGTGTACAAACCGACTATTGAAGTGAGGTCATACCGATGAAGTTTATTCAATTGCGCAGCAGTCTCACCCTGCTGATTTCAGCTCTGGCGTTGACGGCATGTGGCGGTGGTAGCGGCGGTGGGACCACAGTGACACCACCGGCGCCAAATCCGGGCACCGGTACCATTCCACCGGCGCCAACCTGGGTTGCCGGTCAGTTCCCGGCCGAAGGCACATTCAAAAACTTCTGCGCCGCGCCGCGCAGTGGTGTTAATCCTTATTCCAATACGGCCTATCCGGATAAAGCCGGTACCACCGACCATGAAAAGATGTGGTTGCGCAGCTGGAGTAACCGCACTTATTTATGGTATCGCGAGTTATCTGATTTGAATCCGGCGAGTTATACCGTTGAGCAGTATTTTAATTTGTTGCGAACCACTGCCGTGATTGATTCTGGCGCGGTGAAAGACAAGTACCATTATCAGGATAATACCGCAGAGTATAAAAAACGTACGCAAAGTGGTGTGACTTCTGGTTATGGCATCAGTTGGAAAGCAGGTGCAACTGCGCCACCGCGGGATTTTGTCATTGCCTACACCGAAAGTGCTTCCCCAGCCGTAGCGCAAAATCTGGGCCGTGGCGCTAAATTGCTGGAAGTGGATGGCGTCGATTTTGTCAATGACAACACCCAGGCCGGAGTTGATAAAATTAACGCTGGATTGTTACCGGCCAAAGCGGGCGAAAGTCATCAGTTTACCTTTGTTGACCAGCAAGGTGTGCGTCGAAGCTACACCCTGGTTTCAGCCGATGTGCCGACCAATCCGGTACAGAATGTCAAAGTGATCAACAGCGCTAGAGGAAAAGTAGGTTATCTGCAATTTAACTCACATATTGCCAACGCGCAGCCGCAACTGATTGCTGCTATTCATAAATTCAGAAATGACAATGTCAGCGAACTGGTGATTGATTTACGCTATAACGGCGGTGGTTTGTTGGCACTTGCCAGTCAGTTTGGATTTATGGTGGCAGGTCCGAATATTATTCAGGGTCGTGATTTTGAGAAATTGGTCTTTAACGACAAGTATCCGAATACCGATCCCGAGACCGGGAAGGTGCAGAGACCTGTGCCATTTTATGATAAAAAAATCGATTATCAGGCCGGTGAACTAACTGGAGAGAATTTACCTGTCGTAGGTCTGAGCCGGGTTTTTGTGCTCTCAACAGCGAACACTTGTTCAGCCAGCGAAGCCTTTATTAATGGCTTACGGGGTGTTGATTTGGAAGTGATCCTGATTGGTAGTAAAACCTGCGGTAAACCTTATGGCTTTAATCCAACGGATAACTGTGGTGTGACGTACAGCACTATTCAGTTCAGTGGCGTCAATGCCAAAGGTTTTGGCGATTATGCGGATGGTTTACGACCTGCGCCAGCTCCACAATTCGCTGCTGATATTAAAGGCTGCAGTGTTGCCGATGATTTGACGAGACCATTAGGTGACAGCAACGAGAAGATGTTCAGCGCTGCTTTGCAATATATGAGTAGCGGGACTTGCCCGGTGCAAACCCAAACCTTAGCTCAGGCGCTGGCGGCGAAATCTGCGGCAGCGGCCATTGTTCCAAATGGTTTAGAGGTTCGGGATCCAAATCAGGATCACATACTGAATAACAAGATTTATCAGCCTGAAATTAAACAGCAATAACTTAAAAAAGGGGCGGAGCTCATTGTGTTGCAATGAGCTCCGCCCCCTTTTTTACGTTAAAGCTGATAATCGCCACCATCTTTCGCCGTAAAACAAGTGCCGTGACACCCTGGCAGCTGATCGCTGCGTAATTGCCCGTCCATCATACTGAACCAGCGTGGTGACAGCTCTGGCTGCTCGGCGGCAATCTCTAACTGAATATCGGTAATGCCGGCATTATCGCGGGCGCTGTGTTGACCACTGCCGCAGAACACCAGTTCGACATGACGACCTTCACCACGTAACAACACCGACTGTGGCTTTTGTTTCGAACCGCACAGCGCGACAAACTGGGTTGGATCGGCCAAGCCGCTGTTGCTGCCATCTTTTAAAAACGCCAACAAATGTTGGTAATACACCACATAACTCAGAACATCTTTGTGCGAGCCGTGCTCCAGTGGGAAGACTTTATCCAAAAAGCCTTTGGAGTAATCCAGGATCTGCCGTAAGTGGCTATCATTTAACGCGCTGATGGCGTTGATTTCCTGGCGGATGAAATGATCAAGCATTTGTGGTTGCTGCGTTTGGTATTGATCATGCTGCTCGTTGCGTTGTGTCATCGTCATGGTGGTTATCCTCGCTCACTCTGGCTATTCATTGCTGCAAGCAGTCGTTGCTGTTGCTTAGAACTTAGTCTATGTTGTTTTTGTGCATAATTTGACAATTAAAACTTCACAGTGTGAATTTTACAAAATGACTTCAACAAAAAGCTTACTCAGAAAATCACATTTCCTCGGGACTAAAATAAGAAACCTGAGGAAACGCAATAACTTAACGATGGAAGACTTGTCGACCCGCTGTATCCGGATCGATCCGGAATACGCGCCGTCGGTGTCTTACTTGTCGATGATCGAACGTGGCAAACGGGTGCCCAGCGTCGAAATGCTAACGGTGATTGCCCAGGTTTTTCAAAAAGATCTGGAATGGTTTCTCGATGGCGAAGAGCAGCAACTGGATATCACGCCGGCCAAAGGCAGTCGCGGTGGCATTCATGGTATGGCGCTGGAACCAGGCTTTTTGTTTTCCAACGACATTCTGCAAATTGCCATTCCGGAAATGTTGTCGCAAACCGGCATCAGCGGCAAACAGTTTGCGCAGCTATTGATCCGCGCGCATCAGGAGCATCACCAAAACCACTTTCCGGAGCTGGAACGCGCCGCTGAAGAAGTTGGTTTAAAGCGGATGCCACTCAGCGTCGAAGATTTGTTGGTAATCGTGAAGCAGCTTGGGCTCAGTATCAGCTGGTTTGATGAAGTGCCCAAAGAAGTGCTGGATGAGCTGGGGGTGCTGAGTAAAAACGTGTCAACCTCGTTTTATTTGCCACCAAAAACTTTGCATTTAAACCGCATTCTGAAAAACCATCCAACCCGGCTGAAATACGAGCTGGCGGTGCATATTGGCCATGCCGTGCTCCATAACAAAGACGGTGTCAAAAGTGGCATGTCGGTCGGTGGCGCGCAGGAAGTGGTGGGATCGGATTCACCCGATATGGCGCCGCAGGACATTCTGCACGCCTGGCGTGACTTTGAATCAAGCTTTTTCGCCGGCGCTTTGTTGTGCCCGAAAATGCCGTTCCGGCAATTGCTGGACCGCCATGGTTATGAAATCAGCTCGCACCAGGGCGCTGGTGTATCTGCTTCGGTGGCGATGCGGCGGATGACGGCGGTGTCGCCTTATCATCACTGGCACTATTTTGATGCTTATACCCCTGGCAAATTAAAGGCAGTGTATCGCGGCAATGGCATTCCGCTGCCGTGGGGCAATATGCGCAAAGTGGAAGATCCTTGTCAGCACTGGGCGGTGTTCCGGATGTTTGATGTTGAAGGGCAACAAAGTTCGGCGCAGTTGTCATTGTTAGAAGTGCAGGGACAACCCAGAATTTATTGTTGTGAATCGACTAAAGTATTGGATTTGGCGGGCAACGCCCATGTGCTGTGCGCCGGCATTGATTTAAACCCGGCGATTGATGCACAGGGTATGGACGCCGATGCGATGGCGCAGGAATTAAAAGCTTTGTGTAATAGCCAAGGCGGCGCCGGGAAAATTCCGCCGGCGATCAAAAGCACTTTAAGTACGGTGGCCAATATTCTGAATATTAACTGGGTGGCGCGGAGTCTGGAAAAGCCAGCGCAACTGATTTGTTCCAGGGGAAATCATTGCCCGCGGGATCCGGCCTGTTATCAGCGGTGTGGCGGTTAACAATTGCGAAGGGCTTAAATTCCCAAGTAATTGTTAACGCCAGAGGGCTGGTCGCGGTAGGTTAAGTGTTAGCTTTTTGGCCGGCAAACTTTGGTTTTCATATTCGAACCGAGCGCCTTTTCTGAGCGGCAGATCATATCTTTTTTCGGCTTGTCCGCTTCCGCGGTGGCGGCCGTTTTGTTGGTAGCTTCAGTTTGTTTCGTTGTGTTGTTGGCGGTTGCACCACAGCCAGTGATGCTAACCAACAATACGAGGGTTAAAAGGTGTTTCATGGCGAGTTCCTGAATTAGGTGAATAACAGCAAAATAAGCTAATTCATTTACAAAAACAAAACAAGTGGCATTTTCGGGACTGGAGCGGTCAAATTGTAACCCGATGTAAGTGCAAAGGTTATGTAAATTGACTACAGCACTGTCCCCGCTACTGTTACATTGAGCCAATATTGCAAAGGACATTCCCATGTTTCAGGTTGTTGCTATCAGTCTTAACCCGGCCTTGCTGAGTTTCTTAAATAAGTACTGCACCAAATATGACGCGCGTTGGCAGCTGCGAAGTTTTCCGACGATCGGTAGTTATGCCGCGGCGCCGCGGAATGAAGACAGCACTGATTTGTTGTTTTTTGATGCGCAGGACATCATTGCAGGCCTGGAAGAAAAGCGGCTGGTTTGTTTTATGGCGCCGTTAGCGCTCAGGGTGGTGGTGACCAATACCCTGCATGACGATGTGGTGCTGGACCATCTGGATCACTTCCATGCCTTTATTGGCGAATCTGTTGATTTTGAACATTTAACCCAGTTATTTCAAAATGCGCAGCGGCTAAAAACCTTGCCGTTACCAGCGTTATCGCGGCGTATTCTGGCGTCATTTACCCATTACCCGGTGTTCCCGGCGGTCAGCAACAACTTGCGGCAGCAGTTGGCCGATCCGACGGTGGACGTGGCCAGAGTCGCCCGTTTACTGGAACATGATCCGGTGGTCGTTTCGCGTTTAATGCAGCTGGTCAATTCACCTTATATGGGCTTTGCCAGTGAAACGCTGTCGCTGGACATCGCGGTCAGCCGTCTTGGCATGCAGGTGGTGGAAATGCTGGTGCTGATGTTGGCGGTCAAAGGCGCTTCGGCGACAGTTTCCGCTAAAGAGCATGGCCAGGTGATGGAGCAGGCGCTGCAGTTGGCGAATGCCTGCCGCTCGCTGGCTAAAGAAAGCCAGCTGAAACGGCAGCAACAGGAGCACGTGTTTATCGCGGCCATTCTGAGTTGTTTTGGGCAGTTACTATTACTGCAAAACGGCTGGATGCTGGATGATCCGGGCCTGGAAGCTGAACAGTCGGACAGCATCAGACCCGATGTAGCGATTTCAGCTTATCTGCTGACGTTATGGGGGCTGGATCAAAAGCTGATTGCCCCTTTGTTGACGCAGCATCAGTTTAATGCGGACCCTGGAACTGAGTGGCTGGTCAGCAATTGCCTTTATCTGGCGCGGCTTAGCAAAGCGCAACTACAGGCGTTGCCGGACGATGTCCGCCAACACATCGTAGCGTCACCGTTTGGACCCACTTTGGGTCTGCGGCCTTAACATCATCCGAAGCCGGCGATCCATTAGACGTTGCTGTTCATCAGCAGTACTGGTCGCAGCTGCTGGTGGAAAGACCGCAGCGGCTGTCGCGCGGCGGCTGATTATCGTTAGGATGCAGCAAAAATTCATCGTTGGTATGAACTTACCAACCAGGTTCGTCGTAAATTATCGCTCGACCGCCAGCTGTTGCAATAAAGCATTCAGGCATTGGCGACTGAACTCACAGAGTCATGAGCATTTGCAGGGAAATTCAGAATGCCGAAGTTAACAACACGCACCCTTATCGCTGGTTTAAGTCTCGCTGCACTGGCGGTTGGCGGTTGGTGGTATCTGTCTGCGGATGCCGAAACCGCTGCCGGCGGCCAATCTGCACAACAAGGTCAGCGTCCAGGCGGACAAGGGGGGCCAAGAGCAGGCGGTCCACGTCCGGGCGGTCCAGGTGGTCCGGGCGCAGGTGCCAACCCGTGGAATGCGCCGGTGCCGGTGCGGGTGATCGCAGCAGGCAGTTCTGATTTAAAAGTCCAGGTCAAAGCCATTGGTACTGTGACGCCGCTCAATACCGTGGTGCTGCAAAGCCGGGTCAGTGGTCCGTTGCTCGAAGTGTTATTCAAAGAAGGCGAAAAAGTTGAAGCCGGTCAGTTGCTGGCGCGGATAGACCCGGCACCTTATCAGGTGAAGTTGTCGCAAGCCGAAGGCGTGAAGCAGCAGAATGTAGCGCAGCTGGTCAATGCCGAGCAGGATTTGGCCTTGTATCAAAAGCTGAAGCAGCAAAATTCTATTTCGGCGCAGCAGTTTAATAATCAGCAATCGCTAGTGAATCAGCTTAAAGGCACGCTGAAATCAAATCAGGCGCAAATTGACGCTGCCAAACTGGAGCTGTCTTATACCGAAATTAAAGCGCCGATCAGCGGCCGTTTAGGTTTACGCCGGGTTGATCCGGGCAATTTAGTCCAGGCCAATAGCGCCGACGGATTAGTGACGATCACTCAAAGCTCGCCAATCGCGGTGCAATTTACCATTCCGGAAACGCAATTAGCCCAAGTGCGCGATGCGTACCGCAAAGGTGTGGCGTTGTCGGTCGAAGCCTGGGACCGCTCTGAACAACAACAGCTGACCAGCGGTGTGTTGACGACGCTGGATAATCAGATTGATTTAGCCACCGGCACCTTAAAACTGAAAGCGGAATTTGCCAATCAACATGAAGAGTTGTTCCCGAACCAGTTTGTCAATGTGCGGCTGAACGTAGCCATACAAAGTGGCGCTGTGACCATTCCGCAAGATGCGGTGCAATATGGCTCACAGGGCACTTATGTCTACACCGTTGATAAAGCACAAAAATCGCAGATTAAAATGCTGAAATTAGGCGCCGTGGATAATGGCCTGGTGGCCGTGGAAGAAGGTTTGGCCGCTGGCGATTTGGTAGTACTGGAAGGTTTGGATCGGTTAAGACCAGGTCGGCAGGTGGAAGTGATTGCTGATGCGGCTGCTGGCAGCGAAGCGCCGGTAAATGGTGAAGCGCCGGTAAACAGCGAAGCCAAGGTGAAAAAAACCAGACCAGCGCGGCAGGCTAACTAATGAATATGTCCAAACCTTTTATTCTGCGACCGGTCGCGACATCGTTACTGATGCTGGCGATGTTGATCGCCGGCATGCTGGCCTGGCGCTTGTTGCCGGTGGCAGCATTGCCGCAGGTGGATTATCCGATTATTCAGGTGTTTACCTTTCAGCCAGGCGCTAGCTCCGATGTCGTCGCCAGAACCATTACTGCGCCACTTGAACGCAGGCTCGGCCAAATTCCCGGCCTAAAACAAATGTCATCGGCCAGCTCCAACGGCGCTTCGGTGGTGACTTTGCAATTTGCGCTGGTGGTCGATATGGGCGTGGCCGAGCAGGAAGTGCAGGCGGCCATAAATACCGCCGGATCTTTGCTGCCAAACGATTTACCGGCACCGCCGATTTACCGCAAAGTAAACCCGGCCGATGCGCCAATTCTGACACTGGCGGTGACATCCGACACTCTGCCATTGCCGCAAGTTTATGATTTAGTTGATACCCGGATGGCGCAAAAGCTGGCGCAGGTGACGGGTGTTGGCATGGTGAGCTTGGCCGGTGGCCAGCGCCCGGCCATTCGGGTCAAAGCCAATCCGGCGGCGTTAGCCTCGTTGGGTCTGAGCATGGAGCAACTACGTGCTGCCATCACTTCAGCCAATACTAATCAGCCGAAAGGCAGTTTTGATGGCCCGTTTCGTTCGACCATGCTGGACGCCAATGACCAAATTCGCAGTACCCAGGAATATGAAGAATTAATTATCGCCTGGCGTGGTGATGCGCCGGTGCGGATGCGCGATGTGGCAACGGTTGAGCAAAGCGCGGAAGACCGGTTTTTAGCGGCCTGGGCTAACCAAGAAGCGGCGGTGTTGGTGAATATTCAGCGCCAGCCTGGTGCCAACGTGATTGAAGTCGCTGATTTGATTCAGCAATTATTGCCACAACTCACCGCAACCATGCCAGCGGCGGTCAAGGTGCAGATTTTAACCGACCGCACCCAAAGTATCCGCGCTTCGGTGCATGACGTGCAGATGGAACTGATTTTCGCCATTTGTTTGGTGGTGTTGGTGACCTTTGTGTTTTTACGCACTATTCCGGCGACCATAATTCCAAGTCTGGCGGTGCCACTCAGTTTAGTCGGTACCTTTGCTGTGATGTACCTGCTTGATTTTTCAGTGAATAACTTAACTTTAATGGCGCTGACCATCGCCACCGGCTTTGTGGTCGATGATGCCATTGTGATGCTGGAAAACGTCGCCCGCCATCGCGAGCAAGGCGCGAGCCCAATGGAAGCAGCACTCAAAGGCGCGCAGGAAATTGGTTTTACGCTGATTTCGCTGACTTTTTCATTGATCGCCGTATTAATCCCGCTGCTGTTTATGGCTGATGTGGTTGGTCGGTTATTTTATGAATTTGCGGTGACGTTGGCGGTGGCCATTTTGATTTCGCTGTTGGTATCGCTGACGTTAACGCCCATGCTCTGTGCCCGTTTGCTTACCAAAATGCCAAAACATGATGATGAACATGACTGGATGTCGCGGATCATTCGGCGTTATGGCGTGATGTTGCAGTGGGTGCTGCACCATCAACGGCTGGCAATGCTGACGATGTTTGGTACTGTGGTGTTAACCGGCTTGCTGTATCTGGCGGTGCCGAAAGGCTTTTTCCCGGTGCAGGACAGCGGGGTTATTCAGGTGGTGACCGAAGCGCCGCAGGATATTTCGTTTCAGGCGATGGCCGAGCGGCAGCAACAACTCGCAGCCAATTTACTGCAACATCCGGATGTGGCCAGTTTAAGTTCCTTTATTGGCGTTGATGGCAGCAATAGCAGTATCAATAGCGGCCGCATTTTGCTGAACTTAAAACCTCATGGTAGCCGTAGTGAAAGTGCGACCGTTATTTTGCGCCAGTTGGAGCAGCAAGCGGCTGAAGTCACTGGTATTAAAGGCTGGTTCCAGCCGGTGCAGGAATTAAGTATCGAAGATAAAGTCAGCCGCACCCAATATCAGTTCACGTTGACCACACCAGACAGCGAAGTGCTGGGGCAGTGGTTACCTGATGTGCTGGCGGCACTGCGTAGCAGACCGGAATTGTCGGAAGTGGCGCATGACTTACAGCAACAAGGCTTGCAGGCTTACATTGATATCGACCGCACTGCGGCGTCCAGGCTTGGCATCAGCGTTAGTCAGGTTGGTGCGGCACTACAAAGCGCCTATAGCCAGCGCCAAATCAGCACCTTGTTTACCCAAGCCAACCAGTACCGGGTGATTTTGGAAGTGGATCCGGCGCAGGTGCAAGGTGTTGATGCGCTGAATAAATTGTTTTTAACCACCGCATCCGGCGGCACGGTGCCTTTGTCGGCAGTGGCGAAAGTGACGCAGCGGCCGGCTACTTTGTTGATTAACCACCAGGGGCAATTTCCGTCGGTGACCTTGTCATTTAACTTAGCTGCCGGTTATTCATTGGGTGAAGCGGTAGCGGCGATTGAAGAAACGCAGCAACAACTGCAGCTGCCGGCCGAAATTGAACTGAGTTTCCAGGGCGCAGCTGAAGCGTTCCGGGCATCATTGTCCAATACCTTGTGGCTGATTTTGGCGGCGGTACTGACCATGTACATCGTGCTCGGGATTTTGTACGAAAGCCTTATTCACCCGTTGACCATTTTATCGACTTTACCTTCGGCCACTGTTGGCGCCTTGCTGGCACTCCTGATCATGAACCAGCCGCTGGATCTGATTGCGGTGATTGGTATCGTGTTGTTGATAGGTTTAGTGAAGAAAAACGGCATTATGATGGTCGACTTTGCGCTGGAAGCGCAGCGTAATGACGGTTTAACGCCACGCGAAGCGATTTATCAGGCGGCGTTATTGCGGTTCCGGCCTATTCTGATGACCACCTTAGCGGCGTTATTTGGTGCTATTCCGTTGTTGCTGGCCAGTGGTTCGGGTGCTGAATTGCGCCAGCCGTTGGGTCTGGTGATGGTGGGTGGTTTGATTGTCAGTCAAATTCTGACGCTGTTCACCACGCCTGTGGTGTACCTGTGGTTTGACCGGCATTTAAGTCGCAAGCCGACGGCCGCAACGACTAAAGAGCCTGCGACAGAGCCAACTACCGGGGCAGCAATCTGATGAATCTGGCGCATCCATTTATCGAAAGACCGGTTGCCAGTGGTCTGATCGCCACCGCTATTTTGCTGCTCGGTTTATTGTGCTGGCGCTTGCTGCCGGTATCGCCGCTGCCGGCGGTTGATTTTCCGATGATAGTGGTCACCGCCAGTTTGCCGGGCGCTAGTCCGGAAAGTATGGCGGCAACGGTGGCGACGCCGCTGGAACGGGCGCTGGGTAGTATCGCTGGCATCAACCGCATCAGTTCCAACAGCAATCAGGGTTCAACCCAGATCCGGCTGGAATTTAAGCTGGATCGTAATGTCGACGAAGCCGCGCGAGAAGTGCAGGCGGCGATTAACGCGGTACGCGCGCAGTTACCGGCTGGGATGCCGGGTAACCCGATGTACCGCAAATTTAACCCGTCGCAGCAACCGGTGATGGCGCTGGCACTGAGCTCAGACAATCTGGCGTCCAGCGTGTTGTATGACGCCGCGGCCACGGTCATCGCCCAGAAAATATTGCAAATTCAAGGGGTGGGTGAAGTTGAAGTGACCGGTGCTTCACTGCCAGCCGTGCGGGTGCAGCTAAATCCAGCGATGCTCAGTCATTTTGGCATTGCACTGGACGAAGTGCGCACCGCCATTAGTGGCGCCAATGCCACAGTGCCGCTGGGCTTAGTGGAACTGGACGATCAACGTTGGCAGCTGGCGACGAATCAAACAATGCGCCGCGCCGCCGATTATCAGAACTTATTGATTAAATACCAAAATGGTTCGCCCATTAGGTTGACCGATGTTGCCACCGTCACCGATTCCACCGAAAACCGCTATGCCTCGGGTTTTCATAACGAGCGCAGCGCCGTTATTTTGCAAATCAGCCGTCGCAGTGGTGCCAATATAGTCGCCACCATCGATGCCATTTACGCCCAATTACCGCAGTTACAAGCACTTATTCCCGCCGATGCTGATTTATCGGTGGTGATGGACCGCTCGCCGGTGATCCGCGCCACCTTGAGTGAAGCGCAGCTCAGTTTGTTTATTTCGGTATTGTTGGTGGTGATTGTGGTGTGGCTGTTTTTAGGCAGCTTCCGCACCGCGCTGATCCCAACGGCGGCTATTCCGGTGTCGTTGATTGGCGCTTTTAGCGTGATGTATCTGTGTGATTTTTCATTGAATAATTTATCGGTGATGGCGCTGATTGTCGCTGCCGGTTTAGTGGTCGATGACGCGATTGTGGTGCTGGAAAATATTAAACGGCATATCGAAGCGGGTTTAACCCCGATTGCAGCGGCGCGTAAAGGCGCTGGTGAAGTTGGTTTTACCCTGATCGCGATGAACGCGGCGCTGATTGTGGTGTTTTTATCGATTTTATTTATGGGCGGTTTAGTTGAGCGGCTGTTCCGCGAATTCTCGATTACTTTAGCTGGCGCCATGCTGATTTCACTGGCGATTTCACTGACGCTAACGCCGAGTTTGTCGGCTTTGTTATTAAAACCGCTTACTCAAAAACCAATAGCAACTGAAGCCAGCGCGTTCAGCCGGTTTGCTGCCGGTTATCAGCGCAGCCTTGGCACAGTGCTGTTACATAAACGCTGGGTGTTGTTGGTGATGGTGGTGATTTTTGGCAGTACCGGCTGGCTCTATAACCAATTGCCAGGCGGCATGTTGCCGGATCAGGATACTGGTCAGCTGAATGGTTTTGTCCGTGGTGACGATGGTTTTTCGTATCAGGTGATGCAGCCAAAAATTGAAGAATTCCGGCAGTATTTACTGAAAGATCCAGCGATTGCCGATATCACCGGCGCCAGCGGCGGCGCGATGGGCTTAAGCAATTCACGGATCCAAATCCGCTTAAAACCTTTGGCCGAGCGCAAAATTTCGGCGCAGGCAGTGGTGGATCGCATTCGGATGAATGCACCAAAAGTGCCGGGCGCTATAGTGTTTTTAAGTGTCGATCAGGATATCCGTTTATCGTCGCCTTTTGGCAGCAGCGATTTTGAATTGTTGTTGTTATCGGGTGAACTGAAACCGCTGCGCGAATGGGGCAAAAAAGTCGCCGAAGGCATGAAAGAGCTGCCGGAACTGACCGATGTCGATGCACCGGGCGGTGAAGATGCGCAGCAAGTGGTGCTGCAGATTGATCGTGAAGCGGCGCAGCGCTTGGGTGTCGATATGCGCACCGTCGCCACCATGCTAAATAACTCGTTTTCGCAGCGTCAGGTAGCCACTTTGTACGATGAAATGAACCAGTACCGGGTGGTGATGGAGTTAGCGCCGGGTTATACCGCGCAGCCGGAAGTACTGAAGCAGTTAATGCTGATAAGCAAAGATGGCAGCAGGGTGCCGCTCAGCGCCATCGCTAGTTATGGTTATGGTTTGGTCAGCGACCGGGTGCGCCACGATGGCCAGTTTGCTTCGATGGGCATTGGTTATGCGCTGGCGCCCGGCGTCTCCGCGCAGCAGGCTGCAGCGGCGATTGATCAGCTGCTGGCCAAGCTAATGCTGCCGTCGACAGTGCACAGCATTAACGGTGAAGATCAACGCAATGCCATTTTCGAAAGTCAGGATAATTTCTGGTTGTTTGTTGGCGTGGTGCTGGCGGTGTATCTGGTGCTTGGCGTACTTTACGAGAGTATGGTGCAGCCGCTGACGATCATTTCCACTTTACCCTGCGCGGCGATCGGCGCTTTGCTGGCGCTGTATCTGACCAATTCCGACTTAAACCTGATTGCGTTATTGGGGTTATTTTTGCTGATTGGTATCGTGATGAAAAACGCCATTCTGCTGATTGATTTTGCGCTGGAAGCCGAGCGTACCCAGGGCTTGTCGCCAAAAGAAGCCGTACTGCAGGCTGCCGGACAACGGCTGCGGCCAATTTTGATGACCAACTGCGCGGCAGTGTTGGGCGCCGTGCCGCTGTTGCTGGGCATGGGCGAAGGCTCAGAGCTACGTCAGCCACTGGGTATTACCATTGTCGGCGGTTTGTTAGTCAGTCAGTTGTTGACGCTGTACAGCACGCCAGTGGTGTATTTGCTGCTGAGCCGGTTTAGGCGTACTGCATCAATGCCAGCCGCGGACGTACAACCCTCATCGTAGGCATCAAATGGATACAAGGGCGTCACTCACCGCGCAAGCGGTAGTGCGCCATTAACATCTGGGGCTCAGAGTGAATTCTTAGTTAAAAACGTCGATCAACACCTCAGCAATCACCTGGCTGGCAATCGAAACCAGCACTAAATCGGTGCCACAAGCCCGCCATTCATAGCCTGGATGCTGCGGCAGTTGCTGTAACATCGGTGAAGACTGTAGTTTTTTCGCAATGCCCGGTGGCAGTGGTTTACCCCGCGCCAGATTTTTGCGAATGCCAGGCGGTAAGCTGCTATAGCCGGTTTGCTGATAACTAACCGCCATTTCCCGAGCCTGACCCACGCTGATCCGGGCGTTGATGGTGACACCGCCAATGGTGGTGGAAGCGACGATGCCAGTGCCGGCCGCCGCTAACGTGGCGTTGCTGTCAGATAGGTGTTTTGCAGCGCCTTTCTCGGCTTTTTTGCCAGCCTTTTGCGCACCCTTAGCATGTGCCGGTGGTTCAGCCAGCGCTGCAGTGCTGGTGCCAATCAAACTTAAGCTAATAAGTAATAAGGTGATTTTTCGATAATTTGCCATGGTAATCTCCAAAACTGCTGACTTTGCAACCGTGTAAGTTGAACACTATGTTTAACATCACAAGCATCGTAGGGCGTCACTCACCGCGCAAGCGGTAGTGCGCCATAACCCGATAATGCGCCAGAACCCATCATCGCAGTGTAGTTTGTACCGCAACTGAATAGATTATCTTTTACTAAAACTAGCCGAAAACCTGCGAATAAAACCCGATTTAACGCTGTGTTTTTACCGTTTCGCTGTTATCCTGCGCGCCTTTCCCTTCCCCCGCTATTTTGGAATAAATCTTTGTATGTTTAATAATCAATTCAGTCAGTTAGAATCCGCCATTCAACGCCTTGTCAGTGAAAACCAGCAGTTAAATCAGGCATTACTGCACAGCCAGCAGCAGTTAAAGCAAAAGCACGAAGAGCTGGAAAACTTTCAGTTGCAGGCGATGGAGCAGGAAGAGTTACAAACGGCCACAGCTCAAAAGCTGGAGGCGTTGTTAGCATTGTTCCCGGCTCAGGCTTAACCCGATGTTGCACACTGAATTTTCCGAAGTCAGTCTCGACATCGCCGGGCGCAATTACAAGCTGAAAACCCCACAGCATCAGCAACAAGGTTTGCAGGAAGCGGCGGCTTTACTCAATGAAAAAATCGCTGAGCTGAAAAGCAAAAGCCGCACTTTATCCGCCGAACAAGCTGCGGTGCTCGCAGCACTAAATTTAAGCTACGAGCTGCTCACCGAACGCGAACTACTGGCGCAAGATCGTCAGCAAATCGCCGAACGGCTGGCACAGTTGCAGCAACAAGTGGAAAGTTCGCTGGATTGAGAATATTGACGGCCAGTGCAATGGCCACAAAAAAGCCAGCAGTGAACTGCTGGCGGAAGAAAAAAGTACCGGTAACGGAATGGGAGTTAAAGTCTACCGGTACTGTTAAAGCGCCGATATTGGTTAAATCTCGTTGCGCCACAGCGCTGGAGTTGCCGTAGGGTTCCAGTTGATCTGTGAAGTGTGTGGCTGAATAATGCTGTAAATTTTGTCTTCAAAACTGACAAAATCACCGGCTTTATAAGCCACATAGGGCTGCCACTGCGGTGCGTAGTTATCCAGCGTGTCAAAACGGTAACCTTCAGCTTTGGCCGCATCGACAAAACGTTTGATTTTTGGCAGGTTAATTGTTGCACCCTGACCACGTTTGCCATTTTCGAACAGGAAGTCGTGCGCCAGGATCACCACTTTGTTACGGGCGATGCCATCGGAACAATCCAGATCCGGTGTCCGGCTGTTCAGCGGGTTCATCGTCCGCGGGGCACAGGTATTGACCACCGCATTCACCCTGGCTAACAAGGCATCACCATCTAACAAAGTTTCAGCCGGGAAGGCCACACCCCAGTTTTCCGGACCCCAGTCTAAATCCCAACCATAAAGTTTATAGCCGCGGCTGGCCAGTTGGTCAGCAATTTGCGCTGCAGTTTTGCTGCTTTGGGTTGAAGTTGCAGCGTCACAGCTGAATGCCGGATCCCATGGCGGCACTGTGTCTGATGTCGCACAACGACCATCACCTTTCATTTTGGTGGTGACACGCCAGCCGTTGGTATACGGCAGCCGCGCCAGTTTGCTCATTTTGTAATTGGTATACAAATAAGCACCAGGAATTTCCTGCTCCACCCGTTGGATATTTTTATCAAAATAGGTTAAATCAGCACTGACCGAACGATAAGATTTCACCGGCCACAATCCGACTCTGTTGCAATAAAAAGCTCCGGATTCAATGCCATCGGTGCAGTTGTGCAGCATGTGGTCATCACTGTGGTTGGCAATGATATGGCCTGAGTTAAACATTTTTTGCAACGACGTGGTGGCGTACGATTCGTTTTCGTCACCTTCGCCGAACATGTGAAAAGCATTGATGAAAAAAGTCGCGCGGATCCCGGCGGCGTCCAGCTCAGTTACTAATTGATTGGACGCGTTAATTGGGCCGTCATCAAAGGTCAGATAAATCACGCCTTTTTCTGCGGCCTGAGCGGATAATACTGTGCAGCTGAATAAAGCTGCCAGAAGGGTCTTTTTCATCACTTTCCTCTCCTTTAATTCAGGGCGATGTGCCCTGTTACCATGCAGTACCGACGGTGCTGCTTAATCCGTGTTGTGGCAGCGTCTGTGCTGCCGGTGGTAATGGGTTGACGATTTTGCTGCGAAAACGAATGTTGTTTGCTGGCGGCAACGGTTGTTGGTAAAGCTGCCATGGCTGATGACCTTGTTGATATTCAATCAACAGTCCGGGCTCGGTCAGGGCCTGTAGTTTGCCTTTTATCTGTTTCACACCAACCCAGGGCAACTGCACCGGCAAACCGGCGGCCAGCAGGGCTGGCACCTCTTTGAACCACAAACGCTGCTGAAAACTATGCCAGTCGGCCTGATACTGCTGACTCTGCTTTGCACTTAACAATGGGCTGTTGTGCTGATAAGAACGGCCTGGTTGATAGGGCGGCTGCCAGTCAGCCAGATGCCAGCTGCGCTCGGCAAAAGCCAATAATCTCGGTAGTAACATCTGCCAGGCGCTTTGGGCGTCCGGGATCACTTCTGTCCATAAGTTGCCTTGTAAACCAATAATTTGCTTTGGTTGTTGCAGCGGAACCTTGTCGTTTATCTGATAATTTTTGCCATTCAGGTCCTGCCAGACCGCAGCCAATGACGGCAGATTTTGCGGCTGGAAACTAAACACTTTTTCAGTGCTTAACATGCGGCTGGCCCAATGATTACCGCGGGCATAAGGAGTGTTTAAATAAGGCACGTCAAAATAACTGGCATCTGGCAGTGCCAGCACCACTTGCCAGCCGGGATTGGCGTGCTGATGGGCGGTCAGGGCGGCGCCGTCATAACTGTTTTGCCAGATATAAGACGTGACAGACGATGGTAAAGGCTGGCTGTTTTGACCAGGCTGCAGATGTTTCAGGCCATCACTCCAGGCCGCCAGTTGCACGCCTTTAGCCTGCAGCAGGCTGGCAGTCCGGGTTAAAAAATAGCGCATTAAATCGGTTTCACCGGCATCTTTCAGCTTTTGACAAGCAGGCGATTGTTGCCAGGCACCCGCGGTTTCGTCCGCGCCAATATGATAAAGCCCGAGTGGCATTCCAGCCTGCTGATGCATGCTGACCAATTCATCGAGCACGGTGTCGATAAAGCGGTAACTGCTGTCGAGACAAACGTTGATGGTGTTGTCGTGATAGTACTGAATGGACAAATAGTCGCTGCGATCAACGGCTTCCGTCAGCAGGTGTTGATCCCAGTCTGGCGATTGTTGCTGCTTTAACTTTTCTGCGCGCAGTGACATCGCTTTGACCGCCGCTCTGCTGTGGCCCGGCATATCCAGACTTGGGATCACCCGCACCTGATGTGCTTTGGCATGTGCCAGAATGTCGAGATAATCCTGCTGGCTAAGAAAACCATTGGGCAGGGCGTCCGGCTGATGACCAGCTCCGAGCTGTGGTAATAAACAGCGGGTTTCCCCCAAATCCAGGCAGCGTCTGGCGCCAAGTTCGGTCAGTTCCGGCAGCGCTTTGATCGCAATACGCCAGCCTTCGTCGTCGGCCAGATGCAGATGCAACTGATTCATTTTGTAGCGCGCCATCTGGCTGATCAGCTGTAGGATAAAATCTTTGCCAAGAAAATTTCTTGCTATATCAACATGCTGACCACGGTACGGATAAGCAGGGCCATCTTCAATCAGCACTGAGGGCAGTTGTTTATTGGCTGCGTCATAAAGCCCAAGCACCGACTGCAACGCATAAAAAGCACCGGCGGTACCGCCTGCTTCAATCTGGATACCTGCTGGCTCAATCCGTAACCGGTAATGTTCGGCAGAGGCAAAACCGGTTTTGATCCTGATCTGCAGCGGCGTTTTACTCTGTGGTTTTAACAGTTGCTGTTGTTGCAACTGCAGTAGCGCAGATTGCAGCTGTTGTTGTAACTGTGCGTCTGCCAGCTGCAAGGCAAAACCGGCCGTGGTATTGACGGCTGTTTTACTAAGTTCCTGTTGCAACGCAGGTTTTGGGATCAACCTATGCTGGGTGGCTGTGGTATTTGCCGGAGCTGCCGCTTGAGCACGCTGATAGTGCAGATAGTGCTGATACAGGCTTTCGCCACTGGCCACACCCAATTCGTCAGCCGGGTTTTGCAAAAATTCCGGGTTGCTGTTGGTAAAAGGCCGGATAAAAGCCGGGGTGCCACTGGCATCGGTGTTGCCGGTGCTGGTACTGGTGATCAGATGAACGTCGTTATATTTGTCTTGTAGCAGATAATTGCCAGGCAACATCGATTGGCTGAAAATGCCGGAAGCGCTGATAAAATCAATCTCAATCGGTTGCCGGGCCTGAAAACCGCTAAAACCTGCTTTGGCACTCAGCTCATGTAAGTCGCCATTCAGATGACGGATCTGCAATTGTGGGTGCAGGCTGGCGATCACCGGCGTCAACTGGCTGAAATAAATCCGCCAGTCTGTTGCCTGATGGGCAAAAGGCAATGTCAGGCTCAGTCTTGATAAATAACAACCGGGTTCTTTGCGTAGTTTGCTCACCGGACATTCGGCATAAGCGGGCTGCAACAACTGATATTCTACTTTCAGTGCTGCCGCCACTTCAGCTGCAGGCCTTGGCTCCGCCTGTAATTGCGGTGACAACAGCGCTGATGCATATAGCAGACTGCCACACAAAAGCAGGGTTTGATGAGAAAGGACAAGTGCTTTCATGCCACATCCTCCAATCCGGCGGCAGGCTGGCGCTGACGGCTGGCCCACCAGTTCTGGTTATTCACCAACGGCCTGGCCCAGAACACAATCGAAATAATGTAAGCCAGCGGCACGAATAGCAGCAGCATAGCGAGCCGGATACTGTCCAGTTGTTCGGCCAGCAGACCAAGCAGAGGCGAGGCAAAAGCGCCGCCGATAATGCCGCTACACAAGATGCCGGCAACAGCACCATGTTGTCCGGGCATCGAGTTCAGCGCCAAGGCAAAAATAATCGACCACATCACCGATAAACTGCCACCGAGCAGCGGTAAACACCAAAGCGCCAGTGGTTTGTCACCCGACAAACCGAGTACGAGTAGCAACAGGCTGACAGTGCCAAAGATCAGCAGAATAAAACGACAATCAAACAGCTTTAACAACAGCAGCCCTAATACACAGCCAATCGTCATATTTAGCCAGAACTGGCCCACTGCACTGGCGCCGGTGCTGGCGGCATCCACCTGATGCACTTGCTGTAAATAAACCGCCATGCTGTTGGCGATGCCTTGTTCCAGCGCGACATAACAAAAGATGGCGACAAAGAACTTCTGCACTGTGCGGTTTTTTAGCAACAACCACTGGCTTTGCAGCATGTGGTGGGCGGACTCAGGCTCGGCAGCAGCTTCAGTTGCGGTGTGCTTCGGAAAAGGTAAAAACCACAACCACACCAACATCAGCAGACAAATCACCGCAAACAGCAGATACAAACTGAGCCACGGCATCGTCGCGGGTAACCACAACAACAAGGGATACAGCCATGCATCGCTTGGTAGCGCCGTAAGTTGCTGATAAATAACAGGGGTGATAGCGGCCGCCAGACCAAACAACAACTGGCCTAGTACGGCCATAAAAGAATAATGTTCGCTGCCAGCGGCAAAACGCAGCAGTGGATTCATCACCACTTGCAGCACACTCATGGCAAGGCCAAGGCAGAATAACGACAACATTGCGACAGCAAAATGTGGCAACAGCACAAAGAGCCCACAACTCAGGGCACTTAAGCTATAGGCAAACAACATCATGGCCCGTTCGCCAAAACGTTCAACCAACAAACCCGCAGGTACCGACATCACGCCATAAGCGATAAAAAATGCAAAGGGGAAAAAACCAGCCAGCATCAGACCGATACCAAAATCGCTGATCAGTTCAGGGAAAATTGGTCCCAATAAATTGGTAATAAATGACACTGTGATAAAGCCGGTCAACACCAGCAAAATCAACACAGGATGTTGCGAACGCATGAATGATCCTTGGTTGTTTTTTTCAATTCTGGAGTATTCTGTTAGTGGGTTGTAATGGATTTCTACCTAAAATCTGTACTTTCCTTGCGCGGTTTGGCATAGTGGTGCGGTCTGATTTAAAACGGATGAATTTATTTATCTATATGAAATTTATAATTTTTTTATGGTTGTTTTAATCCGTCGTGATGTTGAAGTGCCGACCGTAATCTTTCTGCGGTAGTTACAAGGTCGCAACAATGACCATAGGCAAGGAAATCTGTTTTCAGGATGAAAATATGAAACTGCAATTTGAAAAAATTATCACCGAACCGGGTCAATCCTGGCGTTTTTATCATTATTGCTGGCCGGCGATTGAGCTGAACTGGCATTGTCATCCGGAGTACGAGCTGGTTTTGACCTGCAACAGCACGGGGAACCGTTTTGTCGGCACCAGTACTGAGACTTATCAGGATAATGATTTGGTACTGCTGGGGCCATATTTGCCGCACGGCTGGCAAAGTCAGGCGGCAATCGACGGTGTAACAGGCCAACACCATGCTTATGTGCTGCAGTTGCCGGGGCTCTGGCTGGAGCAATGGTTGCAGCTGAATCCGGCGTTGCAAAGGTTGCAGAAGTTGTTAACGCTGGCCAAAGCTGGTGCTTGTTTTAGCGCTGAAATCACCGCACAGGTTAAACCGCTGGTGTTGCAGCTGGAGCAGGATGATGTGATGACCCGGCAAATTCGCTTGTTGCAGATCCTGGTGTTGCTCAGTCAGGATGAACAAGTGCAGCGACTCACCGTTCCCGACAACATTGAACCGGATAAAATCAGCAGTCAGCGTAAAATTGATAAAATTATCAATTACATCCATCAGAATCTGATGGAAGATCTCAGCGCTGCCAAGTTGGCGGGCATTGTCCATATGAGTACCAACCATCTGCATCGTTTTTTCCGGCAAAAAACAGAAATGACCATTACCCAGTATGTGATTCAGCTGCGGATAGAAAGGGCTTGTGACCATTTGCTGAAAACCAGTTGGTCGGTGGAAATGATTGCCGGTAAGTGTGGTTTTTTCAGTATGGCGAATTTTAACCGCCAGTTTTTAAAACTGAAAAAAATGACACCACGCCAGTACCGGCAATCTGATTTACGGCAATTACATCAGTTGGCGTTACGGGGTAACCAAACGATTTGATGCAGCAAGCTGGCGCAGATGTGCCAGCTGTTCCGGGCACCAGGCCGCCAATTGTTGCCAGCGCTGCAGCCGTTGCTGTGCCGCTGGTAATTGTTGCCGGCTGTACTCTGGTAAACGGCCGCGCTCGGGTAAATAGCCGGTGCCTGCCAACAGACAATACCAGGAAACAGCATGGTAATATTTCTCCAGCTGTTTTGCGGCCAGCAGCGCAGGCAAATCGCCGCCTGACTGCCAACACTGTAATAACTGACGCAGCTCCGGCGAAATAAACTCTAACTTTCTGTTGTGTTGCCAGTAATCGGAATCCGAACGGGAATTGGTTTTGTAATGCAGCACTATATAATCAGCGACACGATCAAAGTAGTTATTGATCAGAAGGTTATAGTCAGATCTGGCTACCAGTTCACCGCGGCACTGATACTGGCTTTGTTGCCAGTGTAATAAAAAATGACTGACCGTCTGTTGCACCAGATAAAGTGCCGTGGCTTCAAGCGGCTCAATAAAACCCTGAGATAAGCCAACGGCAACGCAGTTGTGCTGCCAGTGTTGTTGCAACCGGCCCGACTCAAACTTCAATAATCTGCTGCTACCTTCTTGCTCCGACAAGCCAAGGTGCTGGCGTAATTCGGTTTCGGCGATATCGGCGGAAATAAAATCCTGGCTGAACACATAACCATTGCCGGTGCGATGTTGCAGCGGAATTTGCCAGCACCAACCATGGCGCAAGGCGGTTGCGGTTGTTTGAGAAAGTGGGTGCGATTCGGCTTGGGTGGCAATGGTCAGGGCGGCATTATTCGGCAACATCTGCTGATAACGATGAAACTTGCTACCGAGTGTCTGGCGCATCAGCTTGCTGGCAAAACCGGTGCAATCAACGTAAAAATCGGCTGCTAATGTTGCACCTTCAGCAGTATGCAATTGCGCAATCGCGCCATCGGCAAAACACTGCACATCGGTCACTTTAAATGGCCGGTAAGCAACACCACGCTGGATGGCAATTTTTTTCAGGCATTGGCCCAGTAAACCAGCATCAAAATGATAACCATATTGCAGCTGGATCTGGTGGTCGGCACAAAAAGGCGCTTTGCCTGTGATGGCCAGTTGGTGTTGCAAAAAAAAGCTATCCGGGTGCGCATCATTGGGCTGGCCCTGTTGTGCCGCACGCACCTGGCGGAAAAATTCCGGTAATACCGCATTGTCTTCACTGCTTGGAAAAGGGTGGAAATAATGCTGGTAACCCGGAATTGTCGACCAATCACTGAACTGAATACCATTTTTGTACGTGGCCTGACAGGCGGGCATCCAGTCGGCTTCAGCGATTTCCAGTTGGCGGAACAACCGGGTTAAAGCCGGCGTCGAGCCTTCGCCGACACCGATAGTGGCAATATCCGGAGCTTCCACCAGCTCAATGTGGACCCAGGGTTGTTGACGGAAATGCCATGCCAGCATCAGGGCGCTCAGCCAGCCAGCGGTGCCGCCGCCGACAATCAGTAGTTTTAATGGCGGAGCCTGGGGTGTTATAGAATTTTGCATCCGAGCCTCTGGGGTAATTCGTCGGTTATTTCAATAAAAACACCGCCGCAAACGAGCTGCGGCGGTGTGGTTTTAGCAGCGCCGGTAAAGGTCTGCATCGTCAGATTGATCAGAAGCGGGCACGGACACCCAAAGTCACCCGGCGTTCGTAGATATTTTGTGAAATGACATTGCCTTCCCACTGCAGGTAATTGTTTTCATACTCTTCGGTCAGGTTGCTGATAGAAGCGTAGCCGGTGAAATTATCGGTGATATCATAACTACCTGATAAATCGATATAAGTTGTTGGTTCCGTCCAGATAGGTAAGCGGCTGGACACACCAAACACCGTGCCGTTACTGGCCAGACGTTCACTGCGGTAGTTGGCGGCGATCCGCAGTTGCAAACCGCTCCGTTCGTACCACAACACCGCGTTGCCTGAACGTTCTGAGTTGTCGGCGATCGGCAAGGTTGCTTTGTAAAAATCAACGGCGCCACTTTCGCTTGGTGCGTAGGTCATATTCAGACCGGCACCTAAACCACTCCAGAAATCTGGCAGGAAATCAAAACTTTGCTGATAAGCAACTTCAACCCCCTTGATCGTACCGCCTTTGCCATTGACATCCCCTTTGACCGGCACTGCACGACGTTCCACGCCGTCACCATCTTTGACTCTGATGGTGGAGCTGCCGGTTTCAATAAATGAGTCGATATTCATGTTAAATATCGAGGCGCTCACCATACCGGCGCTGCCAAAGTAATATTCCAGGCCTAAATCAATGTTGTCGGAATACCATGGGTTCAACTGCGGGTTACCATTTTGAGTCGCATCCACTGCCACCATCGTGTCTGGCGAAACGCCCAAATCAGCGGCCCGTTCACCCGCGCGGGTACGGCCTACCGATAAACCCCGACCTAAACGGCCCAGATCCAGCCGCGTCATGGTTTTACCGTAACCACTGCGGAAAATCAGGTTTTCTGACAGATTCACCGCCAGGTTGGCAGATGGGAGCAGGTCGTTAAACGTGCGTTTGGTATTGATATCACCACTGTCAATACGGGCTGTACATAACACACAGGCGTCATCACCCAGCTCATTCTGATTAATATCCAGTTCGGTGCGGACATACTGCAACCCGATATTGGCGTTGTAACTCATGGCACCGGCTGAACTGCTGAAATTGGCTTTAAAATAAGCCGACTGCGTGCGTTCATCAACTTTGTACGAGTCATTCGGGTTGGCAATTTTTTTATTGTTTGGATACAAAGCGTTCTGGAAGGCCCAAGGGTCGTCCATCACTTTAGGATCAACAAAATAAATACCGTTCCCAGAAACCGGTCCGAAGTCTTTCACTTGGGTGACCCAGCCAGCGGGTAAATCCGTAAAGAACCAGGGTTTGCCCAACGTCAGATCGCCTTTGCCAACGTCAATAGTGCCATCGCCATTGGTGTCGGCAAAAGTCGCCCCTGAGTCTTTCCACATCACGTCTTTGGTTACGCCACCTAAGGTGAATGGTGCGGTCATGATCCAGGTATCGCGGGTGACATCGCGGGCTCCGTGGCGTACGCCAAAATCTACAGATTGCAGATGTTCGGTATCAAACTTGTAATTACCATCGGCTCTGACAACATCCAGCGTGCCTTCTTCATCAAAGTTATTTTCGGAATAAGTGGAGACGATGTTGTAACGTTTAATATCAGAGCCAAACACTTCAGTGCCGACATTCGGGAAGGTCAGTTGCGGGTGTTTGCCGCTTGTATCAAACACGACCTGTGGCCGGGCCGGGCCATAACCTCTTGGGTTCACCGGTTCAATGCCTTTGGCATCACGGCGCATCAGACCATGCTGGGCACCGCTGGTCAGATAACCCTGGGCGACGTTTTCGGTATGGGCGCGATCGGCCTGACCATGCAGGACACGGAAACTACCACTCAAAGCATCACCGTTGTTGTAAGCCAGTTTCAGATTCAGGTTCAAAGAGTCCCGGTCATTGGTCTGACTTTCGGAATATGCATTCACCCTTGGTGCATTCAGTGTGACTTTCTTGGAGGTGTAAAAAGTACCACCGGCTTCGTTTTTACCCCGATCTTCCAGATTTTCTGGCCGCACCCAGCCATAATCGGACCAGGCATTGTCAGCAACCAGACCCTGACTGCGTTCGGCGTCTTCCATTTTGGTGTAAAAGGCATCACCGCTCAGCTCAAAACCCTGGCCGAGATCCGCTTGAACCGACGCACTTAAACCGGTGCGCTCGCGTTCGTTAAAACGGTTCATATTGCCATAATCAATAAAACCAAAATAACTATCGTTTAAATCGCCATCGCCGTTCAAATCACGGCCGTTACCACCGGCGCAAGGGAAACAATCTTTGCCTTCGCCAAAAGCAGAGGCCCAGCCTTCATGCGGTGCACCAAAACGGTAGTTGGCCAGATTACTTTTGTCGTAAGAAGCGGTAAAAATACCCGCCACTTTGTCGGCGTTATAACCAACAAAAGCACTGTATTTGCCATCGTTTTCATCAGAATAAGAACCCGTGGAAGTCTCGGCAGAACCAGAAAGGGTCAGACCTTCTTCCAGTGAAAAGGGACGGGCGGTCTTTAAATCAACGGTGCCGGAAATACCACCTGCCAGGGTGGTGGCCATCGGCGATTTTAATACATCCATCCCTGCCATCAGGGCCGAAGGAATGTCGGTAAAATCCGGTTGCACGTCACTGATCGAACCTGCGCTTAAAAATTGTTCGCCATTCAATAAAGTAGTGACCTGTGGCATACCGCGCACGTTGACCGTGGAACCTTCGCCGGCTGAGCGGCGGATCTGGATACCAGGTACGCGCTGCAGTGAGTCGGCAATCGTGGTATCGGGTAATTTACCGATATCTTCTGCCGTGATGGAATCAATAGTGCTTTCCGCCAGACGTTTGTTATTCAGGTTTTTCGCCTGTGAAGCGCGTAAACCCCGCACACTGATCACTTCGATCTCGTCCTGTGGTTTGGCAGAGCTGGTAGCAGAGGCGGTTTGTGCGATAGCGGGCAGGCTGATGCTGGCAGCAAGCAGCAATGTAATTTGTGACGCCAGGCGCGACACGGCGAAATGTTTCTGGTTCATGATTATCCCTGTTGTAATGATCTGGCATCTTAGGGATTGCTCTGCTGCAGCTTGGCAGGACTTCCAATCCGGATGCATGTTTTATGAACAGTATTTAGCAACACTTTGGTGCTTTAAACTGGAAAATGACATCGCTGTCATTTCTATTCAGACGTTACACAGTTGCAGTCAATAGCTAAAGATGACAAGGCCATAATGGGTGGATTAGTGAATAAAATTGTGTCAAAAGTATCAATATTTATAAGTTTATCGGTTTGATGGCTGCTAAACGGAGCCATATCGCAGTGTGGTTATTGTCAGCGCTGTCAATTTTAGGTCGAAGTTTGGTTTTGCACTGTGGTGCGGGAGGCAAGGAGTGCCTGAATGCAGCTGTTTTCGGTTGTTAATGCGAGTAACTGCATGGGCGATAAAGGGTTCACCGGTTATTGTGCAGATCATGCATTACACTCATTTTTGTCACAGGGTTAGATGGCACGATATAGTTTGACTCTCTGTGCACACTCACCGCCTGCCATACTTTGGCATCCGGCAGGACGGAGGTCACACCGATGGTACCTCGTGAATTGGTCAGTTTTGTGTCTGATGCCAACAGAGTCCAGAACAAAAACTTACAAAGGAGCAACCATGCAGCTGCTGGATTTTTCTGATCCCGGGCTATCACTTCGACTTGCTGAGCAAGCTGATGATGCTTTTTTTCAGCAACTTTTTGCCGCCAATCACCCGTATTTAGAACACTGTGGCTTGCCTGAACCAATGGTTCGGCAATTGCTGCAACAGCAATATCAACTACAGCTGCAGAGTTACCTCCAACAAACGCCCAAACCCGATACGTATCTGCTGCTTAATTGCACAGAGCCGGTTGGCAGGTTGATGCTGGCACGACATGTGGAATATTTGCACCTGACCGATCTGGCGTTTTTGCCGTCCCACTGTGGTCGGGGGTTTGGCAGCAAACTGATACAAGCATTACAGCAGTATGCCCGACGGCAACAACTGGCGTTAAGTTTGCTGGTTGACCAGCAAAATAGCGGTGCCTACCAATTTTATCTGCGGCATGATTTTAAGTCGGTAGCGGTAACTACAAGCCATTATCAGCTGTGCTGGCGATCATAAGATGTTTCTGTTTCTGTTTCTGTTTCTGTTTCTGTTTCTGTTTCTGTTTCTGTTTCTGTATCGGGTTGATGTTTTGTCTGACTTGGCCTAGGTTTGATGGAGTTTATTTTTTAACCAAAATATTGAGTGTCACACCATCGCACGATGAGGTGATGCACAGGCCATACAAGCAAGCCCGCACCGGACGCAGGCGTGTAGTAAAGCATCCAGGTGTCGGACATTGTTTTGAAAATGGTTTTGCTCGACAAAACCGCACCAAAACCTAACTAAGGAGAGTTCGAATGTCTGATCCCTTTATTGGTGAAATCCGCATGTTTGCCGGTACTTTCGCCCCGAATGGCTGGGCTTTATGTCAGGGGCAGCTCTTGGCAATTTCGACCAACGCCGCACTATTTTCGATACTAGGTACTAATTACGGCGGTGATGGACACGCTACTTTTGCTTTACCAAATCTGCAAAGTCGTAGCCCGGTCGGAACGGGCACTGGCGCTGGCTTAAGTGATATCGCTTTGGGAGAAATGGCTGGCACTGAAAGTGTCAACCTGACGACTGCACAGCTCCCTGTACATGCGCCAACAGCCGTGTTTACCGGCGCGGTAAGTCCGGTAACCGCAACTGTCGACGTAGCGACTACGACGGCTGCGGTCATGGTGCCGCCGACTCCGGGGAATACCAGCTATCTGTCGGCGATGACCGCGAAAGTCGGGCCAACCAATGCAACTGTGAATGGTCTTTATACGGCAACGGCACCAGATGCAACCAAAGCAAGCCTTGGCGGTATCCATGGCAGTGTAACAACTGCTGGGTCAGTGACAGTCAATCCGATTGGGGGTGGGCTGGCTGTTTCCGTGCTCAATCCATATCTAGGCATGAATTTTATTATTGCGCTAGTCGGGATCTATCCATCTCACGGTTAATAATTTTGGTCGTTTGCAATGTTGCAATCATCTGTTTCTTTTTTAATTCAGATGGTTGCAATGTTTCTGATACTTACTCAACGCCTTTCCTGCTTGGGCTGGACGGCAATTTTCCAGGAGCGTTCACATGTCAGGGTGCAAGTCAGATCCAGCTACTTTCATAAAAACCTTTCATTCACTCCGGTTGCTGAGGCGTATTTGTCTTGGTTTTGCATGGATGTGTTGCTTCGTCATGGCAATGTTCAATCCGGCGCAGGCGTCGCGCATTGATACACCAGTGGTAGCAGCATCAGAAATTGTCTTTGTTGACGCAGCCGTGCCAGATGTCATGACACTGCTGGAACAATTAAACCCAGCCGTTGAGGTTGTGTTGCTGCCACCAGGTCAGGACGGAGTGGTGTTTATGGCGCAACAGATGGCAAAGCGGACTGATCTTGCTGCACTGCATATTTTGAGTCATGGCGGGCAGGGACAAATAAAGCTGGGTAGCACCATCATCGACCACACCAATCTGACGGCATATACCGCAGAATTCAAGCAAATCGCTGCCAGTCTGCAACAGGACGGCGATATTCTCATTTATGGTTGTGATGTTGCTCGTGACAGTCGGGGTGCTGCTTTTATCCGGCAGTTAGCGCACCTGACGTCAGCGGATGTCGCCGCATCATCGAACGCGACCGGTGCCACCGCGAAAAATGCGGACTGGGTGCTGGAATCCGGTTATGGCGATATTCAGACATCCCTACCTTTTTCTACCAAGGCCCGGCAGCTTTATGCCAGTCGTTTGTTTTCCGGTTCGGTTAATTTTTCCGGAACGGTTGATGGCGTCGTGCTGGGCTCGACAGCCACGGATGGGGAGGCGAATTCGACCGATATTCCTGGCGTGGTGATAGAAATTTACGCCGCAAATCTGGGAACGGACACCAATACTGGAGAAAACTGGGAGTTTTGGGCAGATATATTTAGCAATGGTTTGGATGAGATTGATGATGGTGTGATTGCCGATGGGGGTGACGCCGCATCTATCGTTGTTAGAACGCAAGGTGGTGAAGATTTTTCCTTTGAGGGGATTCGGGTCGTCAATCATCTAACCGCGCACACCCATATAAAATTTGAGGGCTTTAGAGATGGGGTGTCGACAGGCAGTGAAACCTTGGTTATCGATGACTCTACTAACTTTTATAGTGATTATTCCCAGCTTAGTGGTCTGACCCCCGCTAAATTTCAGAATGTGGACCAGGTTCGGATTACCGATAGCAGTAGCAATCCGTTATTTGTGGTACTGGATGAATTGGTCTTTGCCGATGCCGTGATCCCACCGCCTACTATCACGTCAGCTACCTATAACGCCAACACCGGCGCATTGGTCGTCACTGGCACCAATTTCACTGCAACCGGTGGTGCGACCAACGATGTCGTAGCCAATAAATTCACGGTTACCGGTGAAGGTGGTAGCACTTATCTCCTGACCGATACCGCGAATGTCGAAATTTCATCGGCCACTGCATTTACCCTGACACTCAGCGCTACTGATCGCGCCGCAGTGAATTTGATTGTTAACAAGAACGGCACCAGTTCTACCGGCGCTACGACGTACAATCTGGCTGGTGCTGCTGGTTTTATCGCTGATTCGGTCGCGACAGCAGATCTGACTGGCAACGGCATTACTGCGTCCAATGTGGCAGTGCCTGCTGTCACATCAGCAACTTATGATGCCAGTACCGGCGTACTGACCGTGACCGGTACCGATTTGAAATCTGCCAGCGGCGCCACCAATGACATCGTCGCCAACAAATTTACCCTGACCGGCGAAGGTGGCAGTACCTATACGTTCACTGACACTGGTAATGCCGAAATTACCAGCGGCAGCAGTTTTAGCCTGACCCTGAGTGCGACCGACCGCGCCGGAGTTAACTTAATCCTGAATAAAAATGGGACTTCATCGACGACTGCCACCACTTATAATCTGGCTGCTGCCGAAGATTGGAATGCCGGTGCGGATGCGGCAGTGACGATTGCCGACCTGACTGGCAATGGCGTGACCGTCAGCAATGTAGCGGTGCCGACCGTGACCAGCGCCACTTACAATGCCTCAACCGGCGCCTTAGTGGTGACAGCCACCGGTTTGCTTAATGCCAATGGTGCCAGCAACGATATCGTGGCCAATAAATTTACGCTGACCGGCGAAGGTGGCGCTACTTATACCCTGACCGATACCTCCAATGTCGAAATCACTTCAGGCAGCAGTTTTACCCTCACTTTCAGTATGACCGACAAAGATGCCGTGAACCTGTTACTGAATAAAAACGGCACCAGCTCGGTGGATGCGACAACCTACAATCTGGCTGCCGCTGAAGATTGGGCTGCGGGAGCGGATGCTGCGGTGACGGTGGCTGATTTAACCGGCAATGGCATTACCGTGAGTAACGCTTTGACTGCTCCAGATGCCCCGACGATTGGCGCCGCAACCGCAGGTGATGGCCAGGTCTCCGTTGCATTTAGCGCCCCAGGCAGCAATGGCGGTGCGGCCATTACCGGTTATACCGTGACCTCGAACCCCGGAAGTATTACCGCAGGTGGTTTTGGTTTTACCACCTCCCCGATCACAGTGACGGGCTTAACCAACGGCACTGCGTATACCTTTACTGTGACAGCAACCAATGCTATCGGGACCAGTGTGGCTTCAGGATCTTCTGGTTCAGCGACACCGAAAGCTGATCAAACCATCACCTTTCCAAATCCCGGGGCACAAAACTTCGGCACAGCGCCGGATCTGGGGCCATCAGCCAGTGCATCTTCCGCGCTTGCGGTCAGTTTTAGTTCGTCTACAACCGGAGTTTGTACCATTACCGGTACGGGAACTCTGACCTTCGTTACCGCTGGTAGCTGTACCATTGATGCCGATCAGGCAGGGAATTCTGCCTGGAACGCCGCGACCACCGTCAGCCAAACCTTTACCGTCAATGCGATAGTGCCTGGTGCCCCAACCATCGGTACGGCCACTGCTGGCGATACTCAAGCGACCGTCACTTTCACTGCGCCTGCCAGTAACGGTGGCGCGGCAATCATTGCCAGTGGTTACACCGTGACTGCCAATCCGGGTGGTGCAACCGGCACGGGTTCCAGTTCACCAGTGACGGTGACGGGTTTAACCAATGGGGTGGCTTACACCTTTACCGTCACCGCCACCAATTCAGCGGGCACAGGTGCTGCGTCAGCTGCATCGAATTCGGTGACACCAGCCGCACCGCAAACGATAACCTTCGCCAATCCGGGCGCGCAGAATTTTGGCACCACGCCAACGTTGACTGCGACCGCCTCGGCCGGGGGCGGCTATGTGGTGACTTTCACTTCAGCTACCACCGGCGTTTGTACCATTACCAGTGGCGGTTTACTGACGTTTGTCACTGCTGGTAGTTGTACCATCAATGCAGATCAGGCTGGTGACAGTTCGTTTTTAGCGGCCCCACAAGTCAGTCGAACCTTCACTGTGAATCCGGTAGCACCAAGTGCTCCCACCATTGGTACCGCAACTGCCGGTGATACCCAGGCCAGTGTCGCCTTTACTGCACCAGCAAATATTGGTGGTGCTGCGATTACCGGCTATACCGTGACTGCAAATCCTGGCGGACTGACCGGTACTGGTGCCAGCTCACCGATTGTTGTTGCCACGCTCACCAATGGCGTCGCTTATACCTTCACGGTCACAGCCACCAATTCGGCAGGTACAGGTTCGGCATCAGCGGCATCCAATTCGATCACGCCGGCGGCAGCGCAAACCATCACTTTTGCAGCCCCTGGATCGCAGAATTTTGGAACTTCGCCAACCCTGATTGCAACTACGGATGCGACGGGTCTTGTCCCGACCTTTACTTCGTCCACAACCGGCGTTTGTACTGTCACTTCCGGCGGCTTGCTGACGTTTGTGACGGCCGGCACCTGTACAATTAATGCGGATCAAGCCGGTAATAGCAGTTATTTAGCGGCAACTCAGGTCAGTCGCAGCTTTGCCGTCAATCCGGTATTGCCAGGTGCGCCGGTGATCGGCACCGCAACTGCAGGGAACGCCTCGGCTTCAGTCACTTTTACGGCTCCAGCTTCGAACGGTGGGGTGGCCATTTCCGGTTACACCATAACTTCCAATCCGGGCGGGCTGACGGCAACGGGCGCGAGTTCCCCGATTGCTTTCCCTGGCTTAACCAATGGTACCGCTTATACCTTCACCGTCGTTGCCACTAACGTTGTCGGCTCCGGTGCAGCATCAGCGGCTTCAAATTCTGTTACTCCGCAAGTACCAAATACGGCACCTGTGATCAGTGGTGCACCGGCAACCACGGTGGTGCAGGGAACACCTTATAGTTTTGTACCCGCAGCATCGGATGCCGACGAACAAACGCTGACTTTCAGTATTAGTAATCAGCCGGCCTGGGCCAGTTTCTCAAGCAGTTCCGGTGCATTGACCGGTGTACCAGGGCTTACTGATGTGGGGACCACCAGCGGCATTGTGATCAGTGTCAGTGATGGTACTGAGACCGCCTCGCTGGCGCCATTTAGTATTACGGTGCAACCAGCGAATCAGTCGCCGGTGATTAGCGGAACTCCGGCTACTTCAGTCGATGCCGGTACGCTGTATAGCTTCACCCCAACAGCTTCAGATCCGGATGAAGGTGCCGTGTTAACCTTCAGCATCAGTAACAAGCCGGGCTGGGCCAGTTTCAGTACCAGCACTGGTGCACTATCAGGGACGCCGGCCAGCACTGATGTCGGCGTGACCTCTGGCATTGTCATGAGTGTGTCGGATGGCACCGCTAGCGCCAGTTTAGCGGCGTTTAACCTCACAGTTGTGGCAGGAAATGTGGCGCCGGTTGCTATGGACAGTGCTGTCAGTACCGCGGAAGACAACCCGCTGAGTGTGACTTTGACGGCGCAAGACGCTGATGCGGATGCATTGACCTATGAAATTGCGGCCCAACCTGCACACGGTACCGCGACGCTGCAAGGTGATTTACTGATTTACACGCCAGCGCAGGATTTTAACGGCACCGACAGTATTGGTTTTATCGCCAAAGATGCTGAATTCAGTTCAAATACGGCAACCATTCGTCTGACTGTCACGGCGGTGAATGACCAACCGGTCGCCGCTGATGACAGCTTTAACCTGCAGCGGACCAGCACCAATCAGTATCAGCTTGCGGTGTTGGCCAATGATTCTGATGTAGATACCGATCCATTGACCATTGATGGCGCTTCTGCAACTGCGGGTACCGTCACCTTTAATGCTCAGGGCCTGACGCTGACAGTGCCGGATCTCTATGTAGGGCCGATCAGTCTGCGCTATACCTTGAGCGATGGTAAAGGCGGCCGCGGCTCAGCCGATGTCAGTCTGATTATTACCGGTGGCGATGCTTCCAATCTGCCGGTCATTACTGTGCCTGCAGATATCACCGTCAATGCGACTGCGCTCTTCACCCGAGTGCAGCTTGGCACTGCGACTGCCGTTGATCGCAACGGTCGCCGGCTGCGGGTATCGTTAATCAATGGCAGTCTGTTCTTTGCACCAGGCGAGCATATTGTGTACTGGCAAGCCACAGATGCTGATGGCAATACGGCGACCAAAGCGCAAAAGGTCAGCGTGCATCCGTTGATTTCTCTGAGCAAAGATCAACTGGTGACTGAAGGCAATGCAGTTGAGGTTTCGGTGATCCTGAATGGACCTGCACCTTCGTATCCGGTGTCGGTGTCGTATTCGGTCAGTGGTAGTGCCGGTGCCAACGATCATACGCTGGTGTCTGGTGTGGCAGAGATTGCATCAGGTGTAAGTACCAGTATCCGGTTTAATGTGCTGGAGGACGGACTCGCGGACTCGCCGGAAGATGTTGTGATTACGTTGGACAGCAGCCTCAACCGGGGGAGTCAACGCAGCAGCCGGATCCTGATCTCCGAAGCCAATATTGCGCCTGTGGTAAGTTTAGCCGTCGGGCAGAATGGCCTGGATCGGTTGACGGTCAGTGAAGGTGATGGCGTGGTTACTGTCACCGCTACAGTCACCGACACCAATCCGCAGGATCAACTGACCGGCAACTGGGACTTCGGCCGACTTGAAAATGTCACTACAGCAGATACCGCGCTGAGTTTTGATCCGGCTGAACAGGGCCCTGGTTTGTATCAGGTTAGCTACACTGCTACTGACAATGGTTCGCCCAATTTATCGACCACCAGCAGAGTCTTTATTGTGGTTAAACCTAGCCTGCCGGTGCTCAGTGGCAGTGATTCCGATGGCGATTTAGTGCCTGATAATCAAGAAGGTTTTGCTGACTCCGATGGTGATGGTATCCCGGATTATCAGGATGCGATCAGTGAATGTAATGTGATGCCGACCGAATTGTTAGGACAGACTGAGTTCGTGGCGGAAGGGGAACCCGGGGTCTGTTTACGTTTAGGGACCGTGGCTGCTGAAACAGATGCCGGTGGTCTGAAAATTGAAAACGACGCGGTCGAGACCGATACTACGGCGGTCAATATTGGCGGTATCTTCGACTTTATTGCTTATGGTTTGCCAGAGCAGGGTAAAAGCTACAGTCTGGTATTGCCACAGCGGTTACCGGTGCCGGCCAATGCCATCTATCGCAAATTCAACGACACCACCGGCTGGGTAGATTTTGTCAGCAACGCCAACAATTCGGTGTCGAGTACCTTAGGCGAACGTGGTTTCTGTCCGCCGCCGGGTGACGCGTCCTGGACGCCGGGTTTAACCGAAGGTCACTGGTGTGTGCAGGTGCGGGTACAAGATGGTGGTCCGAATGACGCCGACGGTATTGCCAATAGTGCGATTGTCGACCCGGGTGGTGTTGCGGTGGCGCTGAGCAGTAACAGACTGCCGGTGGCGGTGGCTGATCAGGCATCAACCAGAGAAAATACCGCCGTGGTGGTGAATGTATTGGCCAATGATACCGATGCCGATGGCGACAGCTTAACGATTACCCAGGCGGTCAGCGGCTTTGGGACTGTGACTATCCTGGCTGACCAAAAACTGAGTTATCTGCCTAATACCGACTTTACCGGTGTGGATACGGTGATCTACAGCGTCACCGATGGTAAAGGCGGTACCGCAAGTAGCGAGCTGGTGATAGACGTCGTTAGCAACAGCGCGCCGGTTGCGGTGAATGACGTGGCTGCGACCAATGACAAAACGGTGCTGTTGATTGCGGTGCTGACCAATGATACCGACGTCGATGGCAACAGTCTGAGGGTCACTGCGGCCAGTGCTGTGCAGGGAACCGTCAGTATCGAAGCTGACCAGCGGCTGCGTTATACACCAAAATCCGGATTTGATGGTGTTGACACCATCAGCTACAGCATCTCGGATGGTTTTGGGGGGACGGCAACCGGCCAGGTGCTGGTGACAGTGACAGCCTTTAAAGAGGTGGTGGTGGAGAATAAATCCAGTGGCGGCAGCATGACGTTATGGGCGCTGTTGCTGTTAGGAACTGCTGCGGTGTTACGCCGTAGTTCAATCGGAGTCACAACTGCGCTGCTATTGCTGTTCAGTCCAGCCAGTCAGAGTGCTGACTGGTATCTGCAAGGGGTTGCCGGTCAAAGCTCTGCGGACAGCAAGCAAAGTTCACTTGCTGCTGGCATGCCGGCGGGCACGGTAATCACTGCTTTTGATAAAAGTGACTTTTCCTATGGCGTCGCTGTGGGATATCAGTTGCATCCGTCGGTAGCCATCGAGTTGGGCTATCAGGATTTAGGGGATGCCAGTAGTCAGTTCAGTGGTGAAAGTCTGACACCGCAGCAATACCATGCACTGCTCAAAGCGGTCAGTCCGGTGCTGGTGGATGGCGTGAGTGCGGCCTTCCGATTTACCTTGTGGCAAAACGATAGGTTGCGCCTTGAAGTGCCGGTGGGTCTGTTCTTCTGGGATTCAGAGATCAAAAGCCGGATGAACAATACCGAGCTTGTTACAGAAAATGACGGCAATGACTGGCTGCTAGGGCTACAACTGCAATATCAGTTGGTGAATGACTGGCAGCTGGGGGTTGGTTATCAGCAAATAAACCTGGCACCTAATGATGTGAGTAGCTGGCTACTGAGTGTGAGGTATCAGTTTTAAGCACAGCTGAAAGTGCTGGTGCGCCACGTGATGATTTGACACGACATCGCTAGATGACGGTCGGTTGTTGATGAAGTAAATGCTCACCCGCCGTAGGGCGTCACTCACCGCGTGAGCGGTAGTGCGGCGGGTTATGATTTGACACGACATCGCATGATGACGGTCGGTTGTTGATGAAGTAAATGTTCACCTGGCGTAGGGCGTCACTCACCGCGTGAGCGGTAGTGCGCCGGGTGGTGATTTGACACGACTCGCATGATGGCGGTTGGTTGTTGATGGCGTAAATACTCACCTGGCGTAGGGCGTCACTCACCGCGTGAGCGGTAGTGCGCCACGTGATGATTTGACAC
>NZ_SACS01000012.1 GCF_004005945.1 Rheinheimera riviphila | reverse complement strand
CATCAGATCTTCAGGAGATTTGCAGTCAGCTAACAGCTGATCCAGTAATTGGTCTGTAATTGGCATTCTTTATCCCTTCCAAGGAGTTAGGTAGAATGCCACTTACACAGATTTTTTTACAGACTCAGAGGCAGGGGAAGCTTTGTTTTCTGGCGGCGGCATTGCCGCTTTGGATACCGTAACTTTTGCCACTGCATGGAGTTACAGACCATCCATTATCGATACGAGCCTTTTGATCTCTCAATCAGAACATTATTAAAACCGTTTGCTAGTAGTAAATTTTTCACATCAATTTCTGAGGTTGCATTGTTAGGGCCATGCATTACTGATTTCAAACAATTTGACATGCTTTGACTATCCAACAATACCAGCTCGATAAATGGAATTATTTTTCCTTTGCTGTAGTGATATTTCACAATTCTATGGAACTCACTTAGGGATTCAGAAAGAATTTCAGGTTTTTTAATTACTCTAAATACCCGTAACTCCTTCTCTTCTTTATAAAATGAGTCTTTCAATAGGCCGCATTGCTTAATCAAGTACCGTTGGAAAGCGAATGAATTTAATTTTCCTAAATAAAGTGAATTATTAGATCTAGCCTTAGTGTTGCCGTACGAGAATACTTGCTGTTTCAGATGGTTTCGGTAGGCGTCGGTGTCATAAAAAACATTTTCGAAGGTTAATTCTTCGCTGTGTACCATTTCTCGATTTATAGCTTTTAGGATTTCGGGGTCAATTCCTATCATAAATCCTGTGCCGTTTGATGAATATGCCCGCCACTGACTTAGTAAATCGGAATTGCATGAAAAAGAAAGTGAAAAATATGAGCGGTCTTCTGCGAATGGATCTATTACATCATTCAGTATGTCTGGGTGCTCCTCACGTAAATTTATAATTATTGGTTTAGCGAGAGACACCTCTTGCGGGTCATTGGTATGAGCCAGCTCGGACAAATGCAATGTTTTAGATTGAATTATTTTAAGAAAAGTTTCGGTAGAGCAATAATGATAAACGATGGCATTGTTTTCCATTGCTAATAACCTTAATTTTATTCTGGGTCGTGCGTTTTGAATCTATCTGGCATTTACGTAATATTGTGGAGGATTCTATCAGTTGATGGCCAGAGGCGATCTATTTTGAAACGAAATACCAAATCATCAGACCGAGTAAGCACGCCGAGAGGATGAGAAAATGCAACAACGTGAACTTTAGTTGGTTTGGGGTTTGTTCAGGCAGATCGATTTCACGCGGGTCATTATCAAGCGTTCTAATACCTAACTTTTTCTGATGATGCTCTTTATACCAATCCCTGTCTAATTGTCCCATTTCACGACTCCGGTTAATTCGACGCTACCAAACACCCATAGAATGGACGTAGTGACTTAATTGTCTTAATTATCGTAGCAGCTTAGAATCTTTAACAAAAGCGACAGTTGGCGAGTTGATAACGTCCGAAGGTTCAGTGCAGCGCCCTGATTAATTACTTGAACATGACACCCCATAATGTATATTATGTTAAATAAAACATTATGTAATACACCCGTCAAACACACCCAAGCCTCAATCAACCTATTCTGCTCAAACCAGCAGCCCGTTTTTCGTTAAAACGGACTGATAGCATTTTTGGCGTTTACAGCTAACCCAACACAATATAATCACTCTGCAATTGCATTCCATGATGCGGTCCTGCGATTAGTTTGATGTAACGGCCATCGACTTGCTCAATTGGAATGCAGTCATCGACGTCGAGTAAATTGTCGGTGTGTGGTTGTTGCCATTGGTTGTTAGCGATGGCTTTGCCTTGTTGTTTGGCGCTGATTTTGTCGTTGGCGACGACTAACAAATACAGATGATCTTCACCGAATTGACCTGGATGGTAACCGCCTAAATTGATGAAATATAACCTGGGCTCGTTTGGGCCTGGAGCGACGTCAGTAAAACGGACTTGGTATTCCGCTACGCCATCGATCATCAGCCACGAATCAATATGCATACCAACCGGTGCGCCAAACCATTGCTGGCGCAGCTGCGGATAAATTTGATCCAGCGAATCGCCGCAGGCAAATACCACGTCATGCACTTCAATTTTAGCTTTTGGATGTTTTCCACCCAGCATCACCACAAATAACACAGTCGACTTCCCTATTTCGTTAATTTTCAATGTCTTGCAGAATTTTCATCAAGCCCGTTCTGGCACTCGATCTCAGCTATAGCAGACTCTGTACAGATTTCAGTTAGATGTAAATGTAATTAAAAATTCATCGTTAAGACAAAAATAAACCATGTCGATTATATTGTATACAATATCCCTTGTGTTACTTTAGATAAACCTGCGCAGGTACAGCAACACCTAAAAGTCCGAACACGACCAACAATAAAAACTCAGATCACAGGAAGGAATGTACCAGATGAATGCCAAAAAATCACTGCTGCTACTGATGCTTAGCAGTAGTTATGCTTATGCCGGACAGGATGTGAACATCTCCCATCCGGGGCAATTAACCGAAGATTTTGCCAAGTTACAAATTCATGCGAATCAACATCAGCAAGCCAGCGACAAGCCGGCACAACTTAGTCAGGCCGTACGACCACCTCGTACTTTATCACCGCTAGAATTCGAAAAAGTTCAGGCCAACATTGATGTATTGCAGCATGGTCTTGAACTGGACGCGCAGTGGACGCTGGACGCCAGTAAGCAGTATCAAGCTGTCGCCCAAAGCCCGAGACTTTCGAAAAACCAACAAAGCGCGCAGGCTGCAGCCGCCTGCACTTCCCCTTCCCAACTGCTTGGCCTGCACGGCTCTGCTTTAGTTGAAGCTGTCAGCAATGCGCAGTTAAGCAGCTGTTTATATGGACTTTATAACGCAGGTTTTGTCGGTACAGAGCATTTCACAGACGCTAAAATCCTGACCATCGTCAATGCTATTGTTGACCGTATGGCTGGATTCGATGGTTCCGACGCTTCTGGCGCAGCCGTCATTGAAAAATTAGTCACTTACTTACGCGCTATGCACTGGGCAGAAATTTCTGCTGGTTCGAACCGGGTGTTTCAGACGCAATATCAAAACCAGTTGATTGTCGCTTTTGATGATTACTTTGGTGGTGATCATTTCGTTACTTTTAACGGCACCAATTCTAACGGCGCAGCATCTCGCAATTACATGCTGCGCTACGAAATGCTGATTTTGGTCAACAGCTCCAGAACACCGGCACTGCGTTATTTAGCCAGGTTTAGCCAGGCGATCCAGGGTTATGCCAATACGGTGAATCGCAACAATGACTGGGGCGTCGGTTATGAAGAAAGTGGCATGACCCAGTTGCTGACGCATTATTTTAATCTCGTCAACAATGGTGGCGCAGAGCTGCAACTGCTACTTACCGAGCAGCCAGAAATTGTCACCCGCCTGCGTGATTTTGTGCAGGCCGATGGTTTATGGCTGGTCGGCCATACCCGTGAATATCAATGGAATGATGCAATCAGCGAACTAGGCCGGATGCTGAAAATGGGCGGCGCTATCGCAGCTTCGGTTCGTCCGGCGCTGCAACATATTTTAAGCACCTATAGCTTTGGCGGCAGCGGCTCACAAGGCTGGGTCAATGCGCAAAGCATGGTGAAAAGCTACGACAGCGCCAACTGTGCTTTATATGGCAGCGCCTGTAGTTTTGATTTAGAAAGTACCATTTTGTCGGGCCATCACGTCTGTAGCGATACTTTAAAAGTCCGCTTCCAGGCGCCGATATCGGCGCAGAACCTGACTCAAATCTGTACTTCGCTCAGCAGCAAAGAAGCGCATTTTCATCAAACCTTCTCCACTACAGCGCCGGTCGCCAATGACAATAACGAAGATTTAGAAGTGGTGATTTTCAAATCGTCGACCGACTATCAGAATTTCGCCGGTGACTTTTTTGGCATCAATACCAATAACGGCGGGATGTATTTAGAAGGCACGCCGTCCGATCCGGACAATCAGGCGCGGTTTATTGCCTACCAGGCCACCTGGCTGCAACCGTCTTTTGTGGTCTGGAACCTGGAGCACGAATACATTCACTATCTCGATGGCCGTTACAACCAATGGGGCAGCTTCAGTGATCAGCCAGACAATCTGGTGTGGTGGGGAGAAGGTTTGGCTGAATACTTATCTCAGCCAAACACCAATCCGAACGCGCTGGCCGCAGCACCCAACAAAACTTACGACTTAAGCAACCTGTTCCAAACCACCTATGCCAACAGCAACACTGCCCGCACCTATCACTGGGGTTATTTAGCGGTGCGTTACATGTTTGAACGCAAGCGCGCGGAAATTAACGAGCCGTTGTTGCCAACTTTACGTGCGGCCAAGTATCAGATTTCGGCAGCGCCTTGCAGTTTCGCCTGGGGCTGGCAGGAAAAACCGGTTGCGATCGCCAATAACTGGAGCTGGTTATATGACGACAGCGCCTGGGGTTCAGGCTACTGGGTCTGGACTTGCGGTCAGTCGAATGACGATCTACCACCACCGTTACCAGAGTTTGTCGCTTATCAGGACATTTTAGCGAGCTGGAACACCCGTTTCGACAGTGACTTTAACCAGTGGTTAGATTGCGTGGTAGCGGGTGCCGGCACCTGTGCCGCACAGTTCCGCCCTGCCGATCTGGATAAGAACAATGCGGTCGACAAGCGGGATGTGGACATCTTCAATCAGCGTTTACGCAGCAACACCGGCCTCACCAGTGCACTCGATTTCAACCTTGATACCAAGGTCAATCAGGCGGACGTACAGGCCATGATGAAGCTTTGCGATTTACCGCGTTGCGCTATTGCTCAATAACTAGAGCGGTAAATAGAGCAGTAGATAACGCAGAAAAAATGCGATTTAAATCTTGTGACTGCGCAGTAAAAGCGTGTTGCGCAGTCACTCCGGAACAATACCAATTTAGGAAGTAACTTGATGAATATTCTTAAAAAAGCATTTTTACCTTTAGTGCTGGCAGCTGCCTCGTTACTTTGTGCCGGCCAGGCACAAGCAGCGTTAATCACCATTGAAACAGACAAACAACAGTATCAAGTTGGTGGAAAAGTGACCGCCTTCTTGAAGTTGAGCGACGCCAGTAGCCTGATTAGTGGCTTTTTTCTGGCCATGCAATATCAGAATTCAGCTTTGGCGCTGGTAAACTGGGGTCATGGCAATTCGTTTGACGATGGCTTTGGCTCTTACCAATACAGTGCGCATGATGCTGTAAATGGTAGTCTGGCGCTGGAAGATTACGCCGACTGGGCGGCCGATCAGGCAGTGCTTGCAGCGCTGCAGTTAGGCGGTTTCACCTTAGCGAAAATTGAGTTCACCGCGTTGGCGGCCGGACAATTTAGCTTAAATCTTGATCCATCTTACTTTGGTTTATTAACCTTCAGCGGTGATTTACTGCAACCAGAATGGCTGGATGCCAGTTTTGACGTCATTGCCAAGCCATCGGCAGTGCCTGCTACCCCAGCAGTGGCGCTGATGATTGGTGGATTGTTGTTACTGGGCGCGCAGCGTCGGCAGCAACAGAAATCAGAGGTGAAAGCTGTAGCCAATTGATTGATTTTATTTCAAATTTAAGGGGTCAGAGTTAATAACTCTGACCCCTTGACCACTGACCACTTCAGTATGGATCTGCAGCACTTAATCCGCAGCTTTCATCGCCTTCAACGACTTGACCGAAAATGACTTGTGGAAAAACATGCCATTGTTACAGTCCTTCGTTGTCTGTTCACCGGGGCTGATCACCCGCATTTGATCGTAGCTACCGGCCGGCGTGTCTTTAGCAAGCAAAGCAGTAAATTGATCGGCAATAACACCAATCTGCTCGCCATTGGCCGAAACGGCTGCAATATCAGGTTCAAAACTATCCACAATGGCACTGATTTGCTGGCTCAATTCGGCCTGCGTTTCCAGTAACACCGGATCAGGTTCGCCGTGTTGTGCTTGTTGTTCAATTTGCGCCGACATCGACTCTAATAACTTCGTCTGAGATTCAAGCTGCTGCTCCATCAGGTCCAGCGGCGCCTGCAATGCCGTCATATTTTGCTCGGCACTTTTAAGTTGTTGATACAACGCAATTTCTTCACTGCTAAGTGCACGTTGTTTGACGAATTCACAGTTTTTTAGAATTTGCAGTTGATAGTCGTTACTGGCTGAAGTTGTTGTAGTCACTGGTGCTGAGGTTGTTAATGGTGTTGACGGCGTCGCGGCTTGTGAACTGACAGCCTGGCTACAAGCGGTGGTTACGAGGACTAACACCAGACTAAGACCAAGATTTTTTTTAAATTGCGGGGTGATTTTTAACATCATGACCATGCTCCTGAAAATGTGGGTTCAGGCAAATAGTCGATCACGAGCAGAAAAAAGTTGTACCAATTCGGAAAAATATGTCGAAAATTTTCAGCAGCGGGTTTCAGGTGAAACCCGCTGCTGAATGACAGATCAGCAACGATAGTTCAATGGCTACAGCGGCTTAACCGCTGACGCGTTTATAGTGCCGGTATTCCGGTTTCCAGAAGTTTGCATCAATTTTACGCAGCAGTGCCGCATCATCCAATTCCAGCGCATAACCCTGACGCATCGCAACTTTGGCCACTTCAAAGGCGATTTTCTTTGAAAGTTCAGCAAGTTGGGTCAGCGGTGGCAAAATGCCGCCTTCGCCGGTATTGGCAAGTGGCGATGCTGCAGCCAGCGTTTCACTGGCCACCCGCAACATATCATCGCTGATGCGCTGCGCTTTGACTGCCAACACGCCCAAACCGATACCAGGGAAAATATAACTGTTGTTACATTGGGCTACCGGATAGGTTTTACCTTTGTACTCAATCGGTTTAAATGGGCTGCCGGTGGCGATAATCACCTGGCCATCGGTCCATTCGATAATTTTTTCCGGCCTTGCTTCAATTTGTTTAATCGGGTTACTGAGCGGCATGATGATTGGAAGCTTACAGTTTTTCTTCATCGCTTTGATCACAGCTTCGGTGAATAGCCCCGCGACACCAGACACACCAATTAAAATATCGGGCTTGGCGCAGTTCATTACATCACGCAACGAGGCGTAATCGCCGCTAAATGACCAGTCGGCAATGCTGTTTTTGTGCTGCACCAATACCTGCTGGAAATCACGTAAATCGGCCATGCCTTCGGTCAACAAACCAAAACGGTCGACCATAAACACCTGGCTACGCGCCTGGGCGTCGGTTAAACCTTCTGACACCATCTGGCTGATCACCTGTTCAGCAATACCACAACCGGCGGAACCAGCGCCAACAAACACCACTTTCTGGTTAGAAAGCTTCTCGCCTTTACTGCGACAGGCTGCCAGTAAAGTGCCGACTGTCACCGCGGCAGTGCCTTGAATATCATCATTAAAACAGCAGATTTGGTCTCGATAGCGTTTTAATAGCGGCATGGCGTTCGGCTGCGCGAAATCTTCAAATTGCACCATCGCCTCCGGCCAACGGCGTTTCACCGCTTTAATAAACTGATCAACAAATTCGTAGTAGTCATCACCGCTGATCCGACGATGGCGATTGCCCATGTAGTATGGGTCGTTGAGCAGTTTTTCATTGTTGGTACCAACATCCAGGCAGACCGGCAAGGTATAAGCTGGGCTGATGCCGCCACAGGCGGTGTATAACGACAGTTTTCCGATGGAAATGCCCATACCGCCAATACCCTGGTCACCCAAGCCAAGTACCCGCTCGCCGTCCGTGACGACAATCACTTTAACTTTTTTCTTAGTGGCGCTGCGTAACACATCATCGAGCTGGTCACGGTCACTGTAGGAAATAAATAAACCACGGGCGCTGCGGTAAATATCAGAGAACCGCTCACAGGCGTCGCCAACCGTTGGGGTGTAGATAATCGGCAGCATTTCTTCTAAATGGTTTTGTAATAAGCGGTGAAACAACGTTTCGTTGTTGTCCTGTACCACCCGCAAATAAATATGTTTATTGATTGGCTCTTCAAACGACGAATACTGCATATAAGCACGGGCTGCTTGTTCTTCAATCGTTTCATAACGCGGTGGTAACAACCCTGTCAGGTTAAAGGCCGCCCGCTCTTCGCGACTGAATGCGCTGCCTTTATTTAATAACGGAGTTTCCAGCAACGCCGGACCGGCGTAATGAGTATACAAAGGGGTATTTTGCTCTGACTGACGCATAAAATTCCTGAAAAATCGGCCAAATGGCACAGAAGTGTGTGGATTTTACCTGTGTTGCTGATGGTAGTAAAATTTCATGCAACTGGTTGGACTAGCCACAATTTCGCAACAAAAGCCTTGTTATGTGGTTTTATTACAGCTTTTGGTGCTGCAATCGACCGCAGGGCGCGACTCAGCCGCAGGCTAGTCCGTCATAAAGTCCGGCGTACTGCCGCTGACGCGGCGAGTAGCGCCCGACCAAAGACAAGTACTTTGGTGGTTGTTTTACGGTCACCGCTTAAATTTGGTTTCCAGCACCACCGCAGAAGTCGTGCGCTCGACTCCGTCTAAATTGCCAATATCATCCAGCAAATGACTGAGCTGCTCGGTGCTTTGCGCCTGGACCACGGCAATTAAATCGTATTCGCCGCTAATGGCATACAGCTCGCTGATTTGCGGGATTTGCTTTAATTCGACATTGGTTTTGGTAGTCAGTTTTTGTTTCACTTTGATCGATACATGTGCCGACACCAAAGTACTGACAAATTTTTGACCATATTCAACTACATAGCCTTTGATAACGCCGGTTTGCTCCAACCGGTCGATGCGTGTTTGCACCGTCGATCGCGACAAATTAAGCATTCTGGCGAGATCGGAAATGCTGGTGCGGGCATTGGCGCGCAGCATAGAAAGTAAACGTTCGTCTTCTTTACTTAGCATTTTGCTTGTTACTCACGTCATTCTGCTAAAACAAAAACATATATTGCTAATAATGCTACTGCATTTTGTGGGAGTTGCCCAATATAATAGAGGAAATCCCTTAAAAACCGCGTCGCCGGTTATCTTGTTAATCCAGAGGTTGCACATGCAAGTCAGCAGAAGTTTATTCGATGAAGTGATGGTCCCAAATTACGCCCCGTCGCCAATAGTGCCGGTTCGCGGTGAAGGTTCCAGATTGTGGGATCAACAAGGCCGTGAGTTTATCGATTTCGCCGGCGGCATCGCGGTAAACTGCCTTGGCCACTGCCACCCGGCATTAGTGAAAGCTTTAACCGAACAAGCCAATAAACTTTGGCATTTATCCAACACCATGACCAACGAACCAGCCTTAATGTTGGCAAAACGTTTAGTCGACAACACCTTCGCTGACAAAGTCTATTTCGCCAACTCAGGCGCCGAAGCCAACGAAGCGGCACTGAAGTTAGTGCGCCGCGTCGCGTTAAATAACTACGGTCCGGAAAAAACCCAAATCATCGCCTTTAAACAAGGTTTCCACGGCCGTACGCTGTTTACGGTATCTGTGGGTGGTCAGCCTGCATATTCAGACGGTTTTGGTCCAAAACCTGCCGATATTGACCATGCTGAATACAACAACCTCGACAGCTTAAAAGCACTGATCTCCGACAAAACCTGCGCCGTGGTGTTAGAGCCGCTGCAAGGCGAAGGCGGCATCATTAGCCCGACGGTTGAATTTATTCAGGGTGTGCGCGCGCTGTGTAACCAACACAATGCGTTATTAGTCTTTGATGAAGTGCAATCTGGGGTTGGCCGTACCGGTGATTTATACGCTTACATGGGTTTAGGTGTAGTTCCTGATGTACTGACTACTGCCAAAGCTTTAGGCGGCGGTTTCCCGATTGGCGCCATGCTGACCACCAACGATATTGCCAAACATTTAGTGGTCGGCACTCACGGTAGCACGTACGGCGGCAACCCGCTGGCCTGCGCCGTTGGTTTAGCTGCCTTTGATACGGTCAACACGCCGGAAGTATTAAATGGCGTCAAAGTACGCGAACAACTGTTCCGTGACGGCTTAAACGCTATCAATGCTAAATACCAGGTATTCAGTGAAATTCGCGGTAAAGGTTTATTGTTAGGCGCAGCGTTAAGCGCTGATTACGCCGGAAAATCCCGTGATTTTATGCTGGCTGCCGCTGAGCAAGGTTTATTGGTGCTGATGGCCGGTTATAACGTGGTGCGTTTTGCACCATCGTTAATTATCCCGGAAGCGGATATCAAAGCCGGTTTAGAACGGTTTGAAGCGGCGATTGCCAAGCTGGTTGCAGCAACTGCTGCTGCGAAAAACGCCGGTTAATCGCTGCTGTTAATACGAGCAAGGGTAGCAGCTACATCGCTACCTTTTGACAATGCTGGTGGCAGTGAAGCCATCAGCATTTTTGTTTCCTGTTTTGTGTTTATTTGGAAGATACCAGATGTTATTGATCCGCCCGATCCAACAGTCGGACTACCCGGCCCTGATGCAAATCGCCGCCGAATCAGGCGCTGGTTTTACCTCGTTGCCGGTAAATGAGCAAAAACTCAAACAAAAAATTGCCCATTCCGAGCACAGCTTTGCCGTCGAGACCGATAAACCTGGTAACCAGGGTTATCTGTTTGTGCTGGAAGATACCGAAAGCGGTGAAATTCTGGGGACTTCCGGAATTGAAGCTTCGGTTGGGTTAAGTACCCCGCTCTACCATTTTCACCAAAGTACCGTGGTTCATCACTCGAACGAGCTGAATGTATTTAATCCGGTCGAAGTGCTGACCATGTGTAACGATTACACCGGCGTTTCTGAAATCTGTACCTTATTTTTGCGCGAGCCGTTTCGCAATGGCTTAAATGGCCGGTTTTTATCCAAGGTGCGGTTTTTGTTTATGGCCGAGCAGCCAAAGCGTTTTGCCAAATTGGTGATCGCCGAAATGCGTGGTGTCGCCGACGACAACGCCCTGCCGCCATTCTGGCAATGGTTGCAAACCTATTTTTTCAGCATCGACTTCCCTACTGCCGACCATATGATTGGTGTGGGCAATAAAGGCTTTATCGCTGATTTGATGCCACGTCATCCAATTTACGTCAGCTTGCTCCCTGCTTCTGCGCAGCAAGTAATTGGCGAAGTGCATGAAAACACCAAACCAGCGCTGAAACTGCTGGAAAACGAAGGTTTTATACATCGTGGTTATGTTGATTTATTTGATGCTGGCCCTACGGTTGAAGCACAGCTGAAACAAATTAAGTCGGTCCGGCAGAGTCATCGGGTGAAAGTGGTGATTGAGGCTGACACCGCTGTCCGCAAAGGTGTGAATCAGCTGGCAGTGTGTAACTGCGAAACGCTGAATTTCCGCGCTACTTTTACTGATGATTGCCGTTTTGACAGCGAGCGTAATGCGTTATTAATCAGCCCTGCTGCAGCGGACGCGTTAAAAGTTGCTGATGGTGATTTTGTTCGTTATTTAAATTTAGATAAGGGTGCCAAATGAGTCAGGCAACGCAATTCATTCAAGGGCAATGGCAAGCCGGTGCTGGTGCGCCATTTAACTCAATTAACCCTGCCAATGGCGCCATCGTGTGGCAAGGCCACAGTGCCGACGCCCTGCAAGTGGATGCCGCCATTCAGGCTGCACGCAAAGCTTTTATCGACTGGTCACAATGGCCATTGTCGGAACGGATTAACGTGGTACAAGCTTTTGCTGATCAGTTAAAAGAACATGCTGAGGCGATGGCAGTATTGATTGCCGAAGAAACCGGTAAAGCGTTGTGGGAAAGCCGCACTGAAGTGGCAGCAATGACCGGCAAAATTGCGATTTCGATCAAAGCTCACGCCGAGCGTACCGGCACCGTCGAAAACCCGATGCCAGGTGCTAAAGCTTATATCCGGCATAAACCGCACGGTGTGGTGGCGGTGTTTGGTCCTTACAATTTTCCGGGGCATTTACCAAACGGCCACATCGTTCCAGCCATTATTGCTGGTAACGCGGTACTGTTTAAGCCGTCGGAACTGACACCAAAAGTTGCTGAATTTACAGTGAAACTATGGCAACAGGCTGGTATTCCGGCTGGTGTTATCAGTTTGCTGCAAGGCGAAGTGGCGACTGGCAAAGCACTGGCCAGTCATCCTGGTATTGACGGCTTATTCTTTACTGGCAGCTCCAATACCGGTCACTTTTTGCATCAGCAATTTGCCGGTCAGCCTGGCAAAATCCTGGCGCTGGAAATGGGCGGTAATAACCCCCTGCTCGTGAAAAACGTCGGCAATATTGACGCTGCGGTACACGACATTATTCAATCGGCATTTTTAAGCAGTGGCCAACGTTGTACCTGTGCCCGCCGCTTGTTTCTGGAAAGTTCTGCCAATGGCGATGCTATTTTAGCGAAGCTGATCCAGGCCAGCCGTAATATCCGGGTTGCCGAGCCTTTTGCCACTGAGCAGCCATTTTATGGTGCAATGATTAGCGAAAAAGCCGCGCTGGGCATGGTCAAAGCCCAGGCTGATATTCAGGCTGCTGGTGGTATTTCGTTGCTGGAACTGACCCATATTCAGCCGGGTACTGGTTTTGTCACGCCTGGTATTATTGATGTCACTGACGCTGCGCCTTTACCGGATGAAGAACACTTTGGGCCATTACTTAAAGTCTATCGCTACACCGATTTTGATGCGGCGATTGCTGAAGCTAATAACACAGCGTATGGCTTGTCAGCCGGTTTATTGGCCGATGACGCCAGCGATTATCAGTACTTCTTTGCCCGTATTCGTGCCGGTATCGTCAACTGGAACAAGCCAATTACCGGCGCATCCAGCGCTGCACCTTTTGGCGGCATCGGGAAAAGTGGTAACCACCGCGCCAGCGCATATTATGCTGCCGATTATTGCGCCTATCCGGTGGCTTCCGTAGAAGCTGATGCGATTTCGCTGCCGGCAACGCTGAATCCGGGTCTGACGATTTAATTTGTAGGGGGCTGAGTGCTCTGATCCAGAAGTGCTCAGCCGCCAGAAGTATTTGTTTTTACCAATTTTCTATTACATCTAGCTGTTTTATATAGGATTGATCATGCATACCAACGTCAACGAACTTTTTGCCAAACTGTGGGAAAACTACCTGACTGTCACCCCATCGGCAGAAAAAATTCATGCGCTGCTCGGCTCGTCGCAACAGGACGATGTGGTGAACGACCATATCGCACTGCGGACTTTTAATCTGCCGCAAATTGGCCTGGACAAACTGGCCGCGCATTTTCTGGCTTTGGGTTATGTCGAAGGTGGTGAATATCACTTTGAGTCGAAAAAACTATACGCCAAACATTATGAACACCCGGATGCCAATGTTCCTAAAGTGTTTATTTCGGAATTATTGCTGGAAAAGTGCTCGCCTGAACTGCAAAAAATTATCACCGATTTAGTGGCACAGCTGGATCCTAGCGTGACCACCGCGGATAATTTCCTGTACTCAGGCCGGCACTGGGATATTGATCAGGCGACTTATCAAACGCTGTTGACTGAAAGTGAATATGCTGCCTGGACTGCGGTCTGGGGCTTTCGCGCCAATCACTTCACCGTATCGGTGAATGCTTTAAGCAATTTCGAAACTTTAGATTCAGTCAATCAAGTGCTAAAAAAAGCCGGTTTTGCGCTGAATACTTCAGGCGGCGAAATTAAAGGCAGCAAGGATGTATTGCTAAAACAATCGTCTACTTTAGCCGACGAAGCACCGGTCGAATTTACTGATGGTACAGCGCTGATCCCAAGCTGTTTCTACGAGTTCGCCCGTCGTTTCCCAACGGCTGATGGCAGTTTGTATCGGGGTTTTGTTGCAGCTTCGGCGGATAAAATTTTCGAAAGTACGAATTCTCGTTAAGCTGCCTGCTAAGGATCTCGTTAAGTAACTTTAACTACACAGCTCATCTTTGCAATCAGCCAGTGTTGATAATCGCTGGCTGCTTTGTGGTTAAAACCTTTGGAATACGGATTGATAAACCCATGTTCGAAGTGCGTCAGCACACTGGATACCAGTGGCCGCTGCGCTAGTTGTTGGTGTAGTTGTTGGTGAAGTTGCGCCACATCAAAATGGGTTTCTTGCGTCCAAATCAATGTTGTGCTGACCAGCGGTGTTAACTCAGCGTGATGCCGGATTTGCCCGCCATAAAACGCAAACAGCTGCTGTAACCCGGGTTGTGGTGAGGCTGCCAATTGCCATAAAGCAGCAGCGCCGGCACTAAAGCCGATGGCGACAAAAGGCTCTTGCTGTAATTGCAAGCGCTGTTGCAGTTTTTCGACATAAGCGCTGAGACCACCCTGCGCTAAAAACTGCTGATAAACTAACTCGTCTGCAGCACCTGCTGCTGGGGCTACCAATTCTTTAGCTAATGGCGTTTTATAAGGCGATACCAGTTCCAGCATGCCACCACTCGCCTGTACTATCGGCGCCAGCCAGACCTGCAGTTCCGGCGTATCCCCAAAAATGTCGGTAGCGACAAATAACTTCATTGACCTCTACCCCTCAAACTTTCAGCCACTTACAGCATGATCAAAACCGGTTTAACGGCAACTTCAGATATTGCACGCCATTATCTTCAACTGGCGGAAATTGTCCGGCCCGCATATTGACCTGCACCGCTGGCAACATCAGTTTTGGCATCGATAACGTAGCATCCCGTTGCTCGCGCATCTGCACAAATTCGGCCTGACTCACGCCCTGATGCAAATGGATATTGGCAGAAATTTGCGCGCCAATGGTCGTTTGAAAACAGAATTCATTGCGCCCTGCTGCTTTGTAATCGTGACAGAGGAACATCCGGGTTTCTTTGGGTAACTGAAATAGTCGCTGTGCGGACTGGTATAAAACTTCAGCGCTGCCGCCCGGGAAATCACAACGGGCACTGCCGTAATCCGGCATAAACAAAGTATCACCAACAAACACCGCATCACCAATCAAATACGACACACAAGCCGGCGTATGACCCGGCGTATGTAGCACCTCAATCGTTAGTTCACCCAACGCCAACTGTTCGTGATCATTCAGCAACAGGTCAAACTGGCTGCCATCCCGGCAAAACTCCGGTTCAGCATGAAACACTTCGGCGAAAACCTGTTGCACCTGGGTGATCTGACGGCCAATCGCCGTGCTGCCACCGAGTTGCTGTTTTAAAAATGGCGCTGCGGATAAATGATCGGCATGAACATGAGTTTCCAAAATCCAGGTTAACGTTAGCTGCTGCTGCGTTAGATAATTGATGATTTGCTTGATGCCATGCGTGGCGGTCCGGCAAGCCGCGGCATCAAAATTCAACACCGGATCAATCACCGCCGCCTTTTTTGTTTGCTGGCAATACACCACATAGCTGTAGGTGTTTGAATCTGAATCAAAAAATTCCTGAATTACCGGTGTCATCATTCACCCTGCCTGCACAATTTTTCAAACTATAGCAAAGCTTATAAAGAACCAAAAGAGCTAAGCATATGTCGATTAGTTATTACCAGTGTGACTTTAATTTAAATGGACATCTAAACTGCCGCCTTGTAATAAATTTGTCATGGGAACTTACTAAGCTGCGCCGGTCTTTAAACTGTTGTCCTTTGAGGTTGTATGAAGATTGCACAAAAGTTAATGTTGACCATGGCCGCAGCTATGTTGTTAGGTGTCGTCAGCGCCGTGAGCGTCACAGCCTATCTGGCGCAAGACAAAGCACAACAAGCGTTATTAACCGCCGTCGAACAACAATTTACCGCAGTGGCCAAAGGCCGTGAACAAGCTTTAACCTTATTTATCAACAGCCAACGTGATTTATTACTGAGTCTTGCTAAAAACCGCACCACCCAGGATGCGCTTTATGCAATGGAACGTCCCTTTTCTTCTTATCGCTACGAAGTGGCAAACCCGGGCGAACAAGCGCTGAAAGCCGGCATGTTGCAATGGTATCAACAAAAATATCAATCTTATGCCAACAGTATTAATCCTACTCTGCAGCTGCCGTTTGATAAATGGCTAAAAAGCGCCAGTCAGGAAACCTTGTTATTACAACATTATTACTTGCAAACCAACGAGCATACGCCGGACAAACTCAGCGCATTAACCGATCGCGCTGATGGCTCGGTGTATGGCCAGCAGCATAAAAAGTATCATCAGAGTTTTCTGGAAGTCACCCAAAGGTACCAGCTACAAGAGCTGTATCTGGTGGAAGCCAAAGGCCTGAATGTGGTGTATTCAGTGGCGAAAAGTCCGGTTTTTGCCACTTCGTTAAAAGATGGTGCATTTGCCAGTACTGCTCTGGCAGCTACGGTGAAACAGGTGCTGGCTAAACCACAACAACAATGGCTGGTCTCTAAGCCAACCGCCTTTGCCGGCTATTTTGAACAACAAGTGCTGTTTATGGTGGCGCCGGTGTTTAATTCGTTATCGGGATCCGATCTGCCGATTGGTGCTTTAGTGCTGCAACTACCGGTGCAGGCGCTGACGGATTTAACCACCAATCAACAACGCTGGGCCGACATTGGGCTTGGCCACAGCGGTGAAAGTTACCTGGTTGGCAATAACCATTTGCTGGTCAGCGCTTTACGGCCACAACTGAGTAACAGCAACGAATTTTATGGCAAATACCCGGATATCGGCGCCGTTGCCGATCACTATGGCTTGTCGGGCAAACTCAAACTGCAAAGTGCCGAAGTAAACGCCGCCTTACAAGGTAAGTCCGGACATACTGAAACGGTTGATTATCGAGGCATTCCGGTGCTACTCAATTACCAACCTGTGCAGATTGGCGGCGATACCTATGCTCTGATCACTCAACAAGACAAAAGTGAAGCTTATGCCGCGTTGGCTGAACTTGGTAGCAATATTCTTTGGTTTAGTGTATTCACAGTGCTGCTGCTGAGCCTCTGTGCTTTAGGTTTCGCTTATCGGTTTGGCCGGGCTATTGCGGCACCAATGGCCAATTTGTCCGGCCAACTCGCTACCGCGGCCAGCAATCATGACTTGTCGTTGCATTTCGCTGAGCAAGGTGAATTTGAAATCAAAGCCATGGCCAGCGGCTTAAATCAGTTATTTGGTAAGTTGTCGGCGCTACTGCAACAAATGCTGGCGGCCAGTGCCAGTAATCATCAGCAGTCCGGCGCGCAGCTGTTGATTAGCCAGCAGTGTAAAGATGATGTCCATCAGCAAAAAAGTGCCTTGCTGCAGTTACAACAGGTGGCGGTACAGAGCCAGCAGGCGCAGCAACAGATGCAGCTGCAATTACAACAAGCGGCGAGCGCTGCGACCGTCGCCAATACCGGATCGGCCGCTGGTCAACAGCAAGTGTTACAACTGACTGATTTTATTCGCCATCTGGCCACACAGGTCGAGCATTCCACGCACAGCATGGGATCGTTGCAGCTGGCCGCCAACGATATCGTCCAGGTGCTGGATACGATCCGGGGCGTGGCAGAACAAACCAATTTGCTGGCATTGAATGCCGCCATCGAAGCCGCCCGCGCCGGCGAGCATGGCCGCGGTTTTGCGGTGGTGGCAGACGAAGTGCGTCGGCTTTCGGCCGGTACTGAGCTTGCGACCAAGGAAATCCAGTTGATGCTAGACCGTTTAAGTCTCTCGGTGAAAAACACCACCGCCGGGCTGGAGCAAGAGCAGCAAACGGCCCGCGATTGTCTGGACAAAGCATTGCATACCGAACAAGCGCTGACACAAACCCGCGACGCCATCGCGCTGATTGTTGATGCCAGTGCGATGATTGCCAGGCTCAGTGATGCCGAAGTACTGCGCAGCAGCGAGATCAGCGCCGCTCTGGATGATATTAACCACAGCGCCAGCGCTACTGATTTAGCGATGACCGAACTTGCCACCCAGGCCTATCAACAGCAACAACTCAGCAGTCAACTGCAGCAAAGTGCCAAACTGCTCAAATTAAGCGACGCCTTATAATGGAAATCAATGCACTGCTAAAGATGTTATTGGAAGTGGAATAAACAGCGACCGATCAACACAAACAAAAAAGCCTGAGTTTGATGACTCAGGCTTTTTACGCGTCAAGCTAAGATTTCAGGCGCTTAATACGTCTTGCTGCAATCTGGCGATCGCCTGCACCACTTGTTGACTACTTTGTTCCAGTTGATTCAAAGCCCGGTTAAAACCGGCACTGTCCTGATTCTGACGTGCTGCGAAGGCCGCTTTTGCCGCTTCATGCACACCACGGTGTGGTTGCTCGATGCTGCGGAAACTTTGCAGCTGGCCATAATGCTTATAACCGTAACCACTGCTGGTGCACCAGTTATTGTACTTTTTCTCAGCATGAGAAGCTGGTAACGGCTGTTCCGACGATAACGCCTGATAAACCAGCGCTTTAAAACTGGCGTAATCCAGCTTTAAGCCATTCAGATAAGTCAGCGTCGTCGTGCTGCGGATCAGCTTTTTCATCGCTTCTGAGCGATCAATCACCTGGCTGACCACGGTATCAATCTGTTTTGATGATAGCGCCACATCGGCCGCGCTTTGCTGGCTTTGCGACACCATTGCTTTGATATTATTGGTTTGTTCAATCACTTTTCGGATCAAACTTTCAATTTGTTTACTGGCTTCGTTGGCTTTTTTAGCGAGTTGTCGTACTTCATCGGCGACCACTGCAAAACCACGTCCTGCTTCCCCGGCACGCGCTGCTTCAATCGCCGCGTTCAGCGCCAGCAAGTTCGTTTGATCGGAAATTTCCTGAATACTGGAAATTAACTGGGTAATCGAACTCGCGGTGCCATCCAGCACATTTGCCGTATCGGCGCTTTGATTGGCGTGTTCGGTGATGTGAACAGCGCGGGTTTCCAGCGTGCGGATCGCAGATTGGGTTTGACCGAAAATATCTTCCAGTTTCGCCAGCGCCGTGCGCTCATCAATCAGGTTGCCGGCCAGTTCGTTTACCGTATCCTGGATCATGGTCAGCGTTTCAGCACCTTGCTGTTGCACGGTATTGAGTTGCTGCGCGGTCTGTAACTCTAATGTCAGCAGCTGTTGGTGCTGATGCATTTCCGCAACTTCGTGCTGATGTTGTTGTTTATTGGCATGGAGCTGTTGTTGTGAGTCTTTAAGTTGTTGTCTTAGTTCTTCATTTTCTTTTTTTAGCGCACCGTTAAAAAACATAACTCCCCCTGGAACATCTAACTGTTGCTCCATCCTAAGCGATGCTGAATACCGAATGAAAGGGGTTACCGGTGTTTATGGCGGAATTTTCTGAAATTATTTTGGTGAACACTGACTTTGATGTTTTATCAACAATAAAGTCACTGCAGCTTTGCCGGTGCAGTGACTTTATTGGCTTATTTTTTGGCTTTTTCAGATGCTGGATTCGCTAACTCTTGTTTTACTAACTCGGGCTTAACTAATCAGGCTACGCAACATCCAGGCATTTTTTTCATGAATTTGCATCCGTTGCGTCAATAAATCTAAAGTCGGTTCGTCCGAAGCTTTATCAGCGACCGGCACGATAGAACGAGCGGTTTTGGCAATCGCTTCCTGGCCTTTGACCAAATCTTTAATCATTTCATCAGCAGTTGAGTGCCCTTCGGCTTCTTTAATGCTGGTCAATTTGGCAAATTCTTTGTAAGAACCCGGTGCAAATTCCCCTAAAGCACGGATCCGCTCGGCGATTAAATCCACCGCAAGTGCCAGCTCAGTGTACTGAGTTTCAAATAAGGTATGTAAACCCTGAAACATCGGGCCTGTGACATTCCAATGATAATTATGGGTTTTCAAATATAAAGTGTAAGTGTCGGCCAACAGCGCCGACAAGCCAGCGGTAATGTCTTTACGGTCGCTTTCTTCAATACCAATATTAATTTTCATCAAATCACCTGTCAGGTTGTGAGTAGTCAAAGCTACAAGAAACATAGCGAATAAATATCAGTTATCACAAGTTGTGGTGGCGCAACAGGAACAAATCAACCTCTGGCATCCCCTTTCTTTTTGCTATAAATTCAATACCGTAAATAGCTAAGGTGCCAAAACACATCACCTGCGGGTCGTACAAAGGAGCAAGGATGAAATACCTGATTAAACAAAAAATATTCAGTCTGACGGATAGTTTCGAAATTGAAGATGAAACCGGCCAGGTGGTGATCACCGCCAAAGGAAAATTCTTTAGCATTTCCAGCAGCCAGACGTTATATGACCAACGTGGTAACGAGCTGCTAAAGATTAAACGTAAATATCTGACGCTGTTGCCGGCCTGCAAACTGTTGTGTGCCGATGGCAGCGAGTGGTTGATCCGTAAATGTTTTTGGCCGTTCTGGACCAGCCGTTTTACCATCACCGGCCCGGCTGGTGAGCTCGAAATTAACGGTAATCTGTGGCAACACGAGTATAAAATTAGTCGCAATGGCACACCACTGGCTGCGATATCAAAGGCTTGGTTCAGCTGGTCAGATACTTATGGTGTAGAAATTTTTGAGCCATCGTTAACCGCTCAGCTGTTGGCGTCGGTGATCGTGATTGATCGGATCCAGCATTCTGGCCGCAATTCGAACCTGGATGATTAATGATATAGCGGCAATTTTTTGCCGCTTTTCAGTGCGTAGCTGCTGGTTTATGCGTACACTTAGCTTTATCTAATGTATGGCTTGGACTTCAGACCATGGTTGCGCCAGTTTCCACTAATTCAGTCTCCAATAGCCCGGTTTCGCCGACGTCTTATCAAGCGCCAGTGGCACCAACGAATTTGGCAACCTTAGGTTCAAACTCTACAGCGGCTATTCCTGCCGCACCAACAAAACCCAAGCCAGCGGTTAGTGCCGAAACCGAACGTTATACCGCGGTGCAACAAAGCTTATCCAATGCCAAATCTGCCGTGACATCGGCCGCGACCGCCAATACTAAGATTGATGAATCGCTGAAGCAAGTCCGCGACATTGCCACCAAATTGTCCGATGACAACTTAGCTAGTAAAGATCGCGAAAAGCTGCAGGCTGATTATTCAAAATTGCGCGAAGGCATTATCAAAAGCCAGGAACAGGCGTCTGTTAGAACTGGTGATCAAAAATCTGCGGCTCAAACATCTGGCGGCCAAAAGTCCGACGCCCAAAAAACCAACCTGCTGACTGATGACAAAGCCCTCACCACTGCGACTAATACCCGTGGTGGTCAACTGGACATTCAAAGCAGTAAGTCAGCAAAAGCACTTGGACTGCCAGAAAAACTCGGATCAGCCGCCGATGCCAAAGCGCTGCTGCAAGGCAATGAAAGTCAGGCTGGCAGTCTGGCCAACGCCGAGAAAAATACCCGCGACACCGCTGCCCGACTGAAAAAAGTCGAAGCCAATGTTGATCAAAAACTGGAAACCAGTACCGCGGTGGCCAAAGCTGTGAAACGGCTGGATGCGGCGAAAAATGGCGGTGTTGAAGTCTCAGCCGAGCGCGAACAACAACGCAGTCAAGCACTGGAAAAAGCCCGGGAAACTTCGCAGTTATTAAAATCGCAGTTCGGTGGGTTGTCGCCGAACAACAACAGTAATAGTGGCGCGTCAAATCCGTTGCTGGCGCTGTTGCGTTAGAACTATTGCTTAACCAACGCCAATGAAAAACGCCATTGCTGCTTATCAACAAACCCGTTTGATGGTCAGCAGCACCAAAGCGCTGGAGCGGCAGTTGTTGCTGCAGCGCTGTTATCAGCTGGAACAAGCGGTGGCGCAAGATGATGTGTTTGTGCTGTTACAAGCTGTCGCCGATCAACGTGAACTCTGGGTAACCATCCGCGCTTTGCTGCTGGACGAACAACATCCCTTCCCAACCGATTTACGTCAGCAAATTTTGGAACTGGCGCAGCTGGTGTTAGAGCAGCTGCAGTTGCCACTGAGTGATTTAGATGTTGATTTAGTGCTGGCAATTAACTATCAGCTGGCGGAAGGTCTCGCTGACTAGCGGCTTTAATTTCAGGCGAAAAAAAACCAGTCACGGTAACGGACTGGTTTTTTGGTATTAAGCATTCAACAACATAGCTGCTATGTATTAGCCTTGAGCTAACGTCTGCGCCAGGTAATCGTCATAGGTACCGACGAAGTTACGGGTATCTTTATCGGTGATTTCAATGATCCGGGTGGCCAGCGATGACACGAACTCGCGGTCATGGCTGACGAATAACAAGGTGCCTTTGTACATTTCCAGCGCCATGTTTAACGATTCAATCGATTCCATATCCAGGTGGTTGGTTGGTTCATCCATCACCAGAATATTTGGCCGTTGCAGCATTAACTTACCAAATAACATCCGGCCTTTTTCACCACCTGACAACACTTTGACTTTTTTCTTGATGTCATCTTGAGAAAACAACAAGCGGCCTAAAATGCCACGTACTGCCTGCTCGTCATCTGAAGGCTGCTTATGCTGCGCCATCCAGTCGAATACCGTCATCTCTTCAGCGAATTCATATTCGTGATCCTGAGCGTAATAACCGATGTTACAGTTTTCCGACCATTTCACCATGCCAGATTCAGCTTTTAATTCGCCAACCAGACACTTTAACAAGGTCGATTTACCGATACCGTTGGTACCAAGGATCGCTACTTTTTCGCCAACTTCGATATTCAGGCTTAAGTCTTTTAGCAAGTGCAATGCACCAAAACTCTTATTCAGACCTTCAACTTCTAATGCCATCCGGTACAGCTGCTTTTGCTGTTCAAAACGAATAAATGGGTTGACCCGGCTGGACGCTTTTACTTCATCCAATTGAATTTTATCAATTTGTTTGGCACGAGAAGTCGCCTGACGTGCTTTAGACGCGTTAGCAGAGAAACGACTGACGAAGGTTTGCAGTTCAGCGATTTGGGCTTTTTTCTTGGCGTTGTCTGATAACAGACGTTCACGCGCTTGTGTAGCGGCGAACATGTAATCATCGTAAGTGCCTGGGTACACGCGTAATTCGCCGTAGTCTAAGTCAGCCATGTGGGTACAAACTGAGTTTAAGAAGTGGCGGTCGTGCGAAATGATAATCATGGTGCAGTTACGCTCAGACAACACATCTTCAAGCCAGTGAATGGTATGGATGTCCAAGTTGTTCGTTGGTTCGTCCAATAACATGATTTCAGGATTGGCGAACAACACCTGCGCTAATAACACCCGCAGTTTCCAGCCCGGCGCAACCGATGACATCAAGCCAAAATGTTGTTCTACCGGAATACCAACACCGATCAGTAACTCACCAGCACGGGATTCAGCGGTGTAACCGTCCATTTCACCAAAAGCAACTTCTAAATCGGCGACCAGCATGCCGTCTTCTTCGCTCATTTCGGCACTGGAGTAAATGCGATCCCGTTCGGCTTTCACCCGCCATAACTCAGCGTGGCCCATAATGACGGTATCAATTACGCTGAACTGTTCAAAAGCAAACTGATCCTGATGTAATTTCGCCACGCGCATATTAGGCTCAACCATCACAATACCGGCACTTGGGTCCAGTTCGCGGCTTAAAATCTTCATAAAAGTGGATTTACCACAACCGTTGGCACCGATCAGGCCATAACGATTGCCAGAACCAAATTTAATCGAGATGTTTTCAAACAGCGGCTTAGCGCCAAATTGCATAGTAATATTTGCGGTTGCTATCACGTGTTCATCGCCTGGCTGAGTTGCCGCAGAATCAATCTGCAACAGAAAATAATGGCCCGGATTGCGTCACTGCCTGTGCAGCACCAATCCGGGATACGCCCTTAAAAAGGCGCGCCACTATACGCTTTTTAGCGCCAGATCACAATGTAATACCCTATTGTCGCAGCTTTGTTGTGGCAAAATTCATCAAATTGTCATGCCAGTTTCCGGCCAATCGCAATGGTCAGCACCACCACACTGGCCATCAGCCACTGTGCGAGGCTGATCGATTCACCAAGCCATAACGCCGCCCAGCAGAAAGCCAAAAAAGGCGTCAGTAATTGCAGCTGACTGACTTGCGCTACGCCGCCGGTTGACAGCCCTTTGTACCAGGCGAAAAATCCCAAAAACATGCTGAACACTGCCAGATAACCAAAACCGAGCCAGCTGTTGAGACTGACATCATAATTGCTGGGCTGAAAATACCAACACAGTGGCAGCAACAACGGCAACGAAAACACCAATGCCCAACAAATCACCTGCCAACTACCGATATGTCGGGCCAATATGCCGCCTTGAGCGTAACTTAAACCACAGCAAAAACAGGCCAGCACTAACCACCAATCGCCGCTGGCAATGCCACCGGCTAATGCATCGCTGGCTGTACTTGCTGCATACAGCATAACAGCGGCTGCCCCAACGAGCGCACACAGCCAAAAGCCGATTCTTGGCCATTGTTTACTGAGCCAGGCACCAAATATCGCGGTAAATAGCGGCATAATACTGCTGACTAAAGTGCCATGACTGGCATCAACAGTTTGCATCGCAATCGCCGAAAAAATTGGATACGCAAACACCGCCCCAAACGCCACCACGGCCAACGCTGGCCAATGTTGTCTGGCTGGAACTTTTTGCCGAAGTGCCAATAACAACAGCACACTGAGTAAGGCTGCCGCCAATGCACGGCCTGCCCCAACAAACATCACTGGCAATTCGGCTACGGCGAGTCTTGTTGCCGGAATACCGCCAGAAAACATCAACACCCCAAGCGCGCCCCAAAACATGCCTTGCGCCAGTTGCTTGGCTGGGATCGGCGCTGCACTGTTCGTTGCGGCTGCTGGTGCTGCAGGCGCTGCCGAAGATTGCGGTGTCATGACAGTGGCTGAAATTAAGATGGGAGCTGACTCCCGTTGCGTGCTGACCGATTGCATAGCTGCTCCTGCTGGACATTCTCTGGAGCAGGTACTATAAAGGACAATCATTCCAGACAATCAGGACAGTTGCATGCTATTCGCCCAGACTGTACAGGTAAAAAAGCCATGACAATCGCCTTTCAACACTGGTTGCTGGATAAAAGCAGCAATGAAGCCTGGTCAAAACAATTGCTGGGTTATGCCCGCGCCGCTATTGCGCATGGCAGTTGGCCTGCCGGCACCAAATTACCTTCGATCAGAGGCTTAGCACTACAACTGCAAGTCAGCAAATTCACTGTGGCCGAGCTTTATGAAAAACTGGCCGCCGAATCGCTGGTGGTCAGTCGGCCTGGCAGCGGTGTTTATGTGGCAAAAGTACAGCCGGTGGCGATGTTATCCGAAGCCAACGCCGGACAAAGTGCCTTAGCGGGTGATGTGGCGCTAATGCGTCAGACATTGCAGCGCGACAACGCGGTGATCAAACCTGGCGCAGGTTGGCTGACACCGGAGTGGTTGCCGGGAGCGGCAATTAAACAAGCAATGCGTGAAGTAGCACGGCAACCACAGTCATTGTCCGATTATGGTCCGGCGCAAGGCAATGTGTTGCTGCGCCGTTATTTATCCGAGCGACTGGCGCAACTGAATATTCAGGCCGAGCCGCAGCAATTGTTACTGACCTCCAGCGCCACCCATGCGCTGGACTTATGTCTGCGACTGTACTTAAAACCCGGTGATGCCGTGCTGGTTGACGACCCCGGTTTTTACAATTTTTTCGCCGTGCTGCGACTGCACCATCTGACTATTTTGCCTTTGCCACGCCAGCAAGATGGCCCGGATCTACCCGTATTAGCCGCCTTATTGACCGAGCATCAGCCAAAGGCTTATCTGACCAATTCAGTATTGTCGAACCCGGTGGGCACTTGCGTCAGTCCGCAAAAAGCCTTTGCAGTGCTGGAACTGCTGCACCAACATCAATGTTTGTTGCTTGAAGATGATATTTATGCCGATTTTGAACAACAACCGGCCATTCGTTATGCCAGTTTGACTGGTTTAGCGCGTGGCATTTATCTCGGCAGTTTATCAAAAACCATTTCCGCTGATTTGCGGGTCGGTTATATCGCCGCCAGTCCGGCGCAAATTGCTAGTCTGACTGATTTAAAGCTAATTACCGGATCTTCTACATCGCAGTCAGTAGAACGGGTGGTCTATCAGGTGCTGACCGGTGGCGCCTACCGTCGTCATCTGGAGCAATTGCGTAAACGGCTGCAAGAAGCAATGCAGCAAGTGATCCCGCAATTGAAAAAACGCGGTTTCATGTTATGGCATCAACCGGATGCCGGTTATCTATTGTGGTTAAAACTGCCATCTGGGGTCAGCGCCAATGCGTTAACTGCAATGCTGGAACGGCAACATATCATTCTGGCACCAGGCGGCCATTTTAGTTTGCAGCCAGATGCTGATAGTTTTATGCGGGTGAATGTCACGCAATGTTTAAATCCAAAACTATGGGCGGCGCTTGATACCGCACTTTCGATGATTGCCGTGACGCAGCAGCCGACGCAAAAGCTTCAGTTGCCACGTTCACAGGTCGGCGATCGTTAAATTACCCTCAGTGACCAATCTGATAAAGATTCACGTCTTTGATCAGCGGATGCTGCCGGTTGGTCTCCGGCCTGACCGCGGTTTTGAGCGGCGCCACTTCGGTACGCAGCCAGCTGGCAATCTCTGTCGCGGTCGCTTTCGGAAACGTGAAATCAATCCGCCCAGCATCGTCAACCAGCCCCAATACCAGACCATAATTCTGATTTTGACTCAGGGGCGGCCGCACCACCGCCACCACTTTGCCGCCTTGATAAGTTAACTTCGCTTCATCAAAGAATTTTTTGCGCCGCTGCACAATTTCTTCAGCGTTGGTCGATGACCAAATAAAAACTTCAAAGCCGTCACTTAGTCCAAAATATTGTTGCCCGGACCAATGGTAATGCACATCGTTTTCTACGGTACTGACGGGCTGCACAGTACGCAGCGCAATGTAATTGCGATTGATGATATCGGTACGGACTTTGTCACCGGCGGCATAAAAAGTTAACGTCAGCTGCAGGTTTTCCTGACCAAAATCGGCCCCGGAAAAATCTAAGTTCTGTAAACCAAAATTAAGTTGAAATGGCTGTTTGGGATCAAACACGCTGAGCGTTTCGGCTTCAGTCCAGCCATTAATAAACACCGGTTGCTCATTGACCGTTAGTTGATAGCTATAAGCATCGGCAGTTTCGGGCAACCGTAGACTTTCCGCAGCGACCGTAAACTCAACGTAGGTATTACGCTGTTGTTGGTAGTTTTCTTTGAGTGTATCCAGCGATGGTGTGATCCAGCCAATCGCGGTGGTGCTGGCAAAAACAGCACTGGCGTAGGCCTGATCAAACAACTGCCAGTCCATATGCGTCTGCGGCGCGTCACAACCTTTGATGTTTTTTGACAATTCATCCAGCTTACAAGAAGTGCCATCACAGGCAAACTTAGCACTGATTGGGCCAAGCGCGGCGCGGATAAAACAAATATTAAATTTTGGAATGTCACCGGGCATCCCGACAAAACTGTCCAGTACTTTGCGTTTTAACAGTGCCTGATACTGATCACCAATCTGTTTCAAACTGCGCTCTTTGAGCTCGTACTGACCGATTTTGCGGCCAATACTTTCGGTCGGTAGCAACGGATAGTTTTGGTAGGTCGATGCAGGTTCGGTCTGGGTGACCCGTAATTCGAGATCGCTAAAATGTTCAATGGCCGGTTCTTTATTCAGCGGCGCGGTAAAGACCACATCAAACACCGCGACATCATTGACCACCGGCTTTGCGTCGTCATCGATCACTGAAGATGGCTCAAGCATATGAAACACAATAAAAAATCCAGCTGCAGCGCCGCCTAAACTAAAGGTTTTACCAAGTTTTGACGTTTCGCCCACAGCAACTTTGGCCACAGACTCAAAAATTCCAAACAGCACTACTGCAATACCAAGCGACACCAGTGCCATACTGACCCGCTCCGGCATCACTTTGAAATGACTATTCACGCCAGCCAACACAAATAGCAACACGGCCAGACCTGCGTAGTAGAAATACAGCCAGTTCAATTTTTTGGTGTCGTTCATCACGTTATTCCTTTCGTAACAGGTGATAACTCAACAGCAAGGAGTCATAGAGCGTAGCAACAAGGTCGCGAAACCACATATAGCACCAACGGGCATTACCCGTTGCAGCTCTGCCGGAGCTAATCCACACCGGTTTAGCTTTAAAACCTACCATCCGCAGCAATATGGTGATCCGAAGTACATGGTAATTGTCGCTGCAGACTAAAATCGGGATTTGTTTCGACAACACTTTGGCAGCAATCAGCACAGAATCTAAGGTATCGCTGGATTGATGATCCTGAACCAAATGACTGCTGGCGACACCTTTTGCCATCAGCACCCGCGCCATCACTGCAGCTTCAGTGGGAATTGTCAGATCCGAGGTGCCACCGCTGACAAAAAAGCATGGCTGCTGCTGCTGACGCAATGAACACTGGTAAGCCCCTTCAATTCGCCGACTTAAGCTGCCACTGGGCGAGCCATCAGGCATCACGCGAGCGCCAAAAATTGCGATGTAAACTGAAGGTGCTAATACAGATTGTTGAACCGCCGTCATTACTTCAACATGATCTTCGGGTTTCATCAGCTAGTCTGAGCAATGACACATAACGAAAAGTATTAACGAGATCAGCCCGAACAGCCAGAAATAAAAAAAGCTCTGACTTTGCAGAGCTTTTTAGTTTTATTCGCCACTCTATAGCAGCAATGTTAGGCGGGTGTAATTAATTCACAGTCTTCGCTTTGGCCACTGCTTCTACACAAAGCTGGGTAATGCGATCCCATTCACCATTAGCAATGGCATCATCCGGTACTATCCAGGAGCCGCCAACACAACGTACGTTCGGCAGCGCTAAATATTCGAGGAAGTTTTTCTCGTTGATACCGCCGGTTGGGCAAAAGCGGATATCGGAAAACGGGCCATGAATTGATTTTAACGTCTTCACACCACCTGCCGCTTCGGCTGGGAAAAACTTAAAGTGGGTATAACCCATGCCCGTGCCTTCCATCAATTCAGAAATTGACGCGATACCTGGGATCAGCGGAATTGGCGCTTCTTTCCCGGCGGCTAATAACTCACGGGTTAACCCTGGGCTAATCGCAAATTTGGCACCAGCATCAATCACTTTTTGTAGCTGTTCGGCGGTCGTCACCGTACCGGCGCCAACAATAGCATCCGGCACTTCAGTCGACAGTAATTTAATTGCGTCCAAAGCCACTGGTGTCCGTAGTGTGACTTCCAGGACTTTAATACCACCGGCCAATAAGGCTTTGGCCAGCGGCACGGCCGTGGCGAGATCTTTAATCACAATCACCGGCACGACCGGGCCTTGTGCAAACAGGATGTCAGGTTGTAATTGCCAATTTTGAAAAGACATAAGTTTAACTCGCCAGAATTTGTTTTAAGTAGACAGCGCAGCCCAATAAACCAGGTTGCTCTGCAGTCACGACATAAGTGGCTATTTGCCGGTTAAAGTCGGTAAAACGGCCTTTTGCTTCAAAACGGCTGCGAAACTCACTGTCTTCGAGCAAAGGTAATAATTTAGGAACAATACCACCACCGACATACACACCACCAAAAGTGCTTAAGGTCAGGGCTAAATCACCGGCTAAACCACCCAAACTTGCAAAAAATTGTGCGATCACCGCACTACACAGTTCGTCAGTTTTGGCCAAAGCATGTTGACTGATGTCAGCCGCAGTTTTTGGCTCTGTCGTCACGCCACGATAAGCCGCAATTGCCAGATACAAACTTTCTATACCAGGACCAGATAACAACCGCTCCGGCGAGACATGACCAAAGTGCGCGGCCAGATAACGCTGAATAAACCATTCCTGTTCGTTTTGCGCCGTCCAGCCGACATGACCGCCTTCACCTGGCAGTGGAATGTAACCATGCGCTGTTGGGATCAAATGGCCAACTCCCAAACCGGTACCAGCACCAAGCACTGCCATAGGTTTGGTTGCGTCTGCAGTACCTGCACCAAACTTCACTTTTTCCGAAGCGGTTAACGCCGGTAAACACATGGCGACTGCGGTAAAGTCATTCAGCACAATAAATTCGGCCAGCCCCAGCTCGGCTTTGGTTTCACTGATCGAAAACTGCCAGAAAAAGTTGGTCATTTTCACCAGGTCACCATTCACCGGACAGGCAATGGCGACTGCAACATGGGCAATCTCCGTCAGTTGCTGCTCGGTGCGGTAATAATTGAGCGCCAAAGCCAGAGTGGCAAAATCGGCACATGGGTAAACCACCACGTGATCAAGCGCTAGAGTCTCCAGATTGACCCGGCTAAAACGGGCGTTAGTGCCGCCAATATCAGCGACAATGGCATGCTTAACCATGCAGATGTTCCTCTGTGGTAAACAGGCTACAAGCGCCCTGCTCGGCACCGGTTAATACGGTACGCAGACCACCGAAAATCTCCCGGCCCATCCCATAATAACTTTCTGACATATCGCGGGTTGCCGCAGTACGTTGTGCGAGTTCTTCATCAGAAACAAACACTTGCAGTAAGCCCGTTTCGCCATCAACCAGCATTAGGTCGCCAGTCTGAATTTTGGCAATCACGCCACCATCAACCGCTTCCGGGGTGACATGGATAGCGGCTGGTACTTTACCAGAGGCGCCTGACATCCGGCCGTCAGTGACTAAAGCCACATGAAAACCGCGGTCTTGCAGTACACCAAGTGGCGGCGTTAATTTATGCAGCTCTGGCATGCCACAGGCTTTTGGTCCCTGGAAACGAACCACAACGATACAATCTTTATCCAAATCACCGGCTTTAAAAGCGGCATCCAGTTCATGTTGACTGGAGAACACCACCGCTGGGCCTCTGACAATTTCAGTGCCTGGGCGCAGCGCCGATGTTTTAATCACGCCACGGCCTACGTTGCCGGATAACACCTGCAAACCACCGTGATCTTTAAAGGGTTTGGCCACAGTCGACAGTACTGAATCATCTAAAGACGTTGTCGGGCCATCAATCCACATCAGTTTGCCATCTTGCATCACTGGCACCTGGGTATAACGACGCAGACCAAATCCGGCCACGGTATTGACATCTTCATGCAATAAACCAGCGTCCAATAGTTCTTTGATCAATAACGCCATACCACCCGCTTGCTGGAAGTGGTTGATATCAGCCTGACCGTTTGGATAAATCCGCGTTAATAACGGTGTGGCATTGGATAAATCAGCAAAATCGTCCCAGTTCACGATAAAACCAGCAGAACGAGCTACCGCCACCAAATGCATGGTGTGGTTGGTAGAACCGCCGGTCGCGAGCAAACCTACAATACCGTTGACCACGGCTTTGACGTCGACGATATGGCCAACCGGCATATAGTCAGTGCCTAAATCGGTTAACCGCGTGACTTGACGCGCAGCCGCTTTGGTCAATTCATCGCGCAGTTCAGTGCCAGGATTGACAAAAGACGAACCTGGCAAATGCAGGCCCATCATTTCGACCACTAACTGATTCGAGTTGGCAGTGCCATAGAAAGTACAGGTACCTGCACTGTGGTAAGAAGCCGATTCTGAATCCAGTAATTCTTCTTTACCCACTTTGCCTTCAGCATACAGCTGACGCACCCGGGCTTTTTCTTTATTCGGAATACCAGACGGCATTGGGCCGGCTGGAATAAATACAAATGGCAGATGACCAAAACTTAACGACGCCATCAATAAACCCGGCACAATTTTATCGCAGATCCCAAGCATCAGGCCGCCATCAAACATATTGTGCGACAGGCCAACAGCTGCTGACATCGCGATAATGTCGCGGCTTAACAAACTGAGTTCCATGCCGGGCTGACCCTGGGTCACACCATCACACATCGCCGGCACGCCACCAGCGAACTGCGCCACGCTACCGATGTCGGCAATGGCTTGTTTAATAATGGCTGGATAAGTCTCATAAGGCTGATGCGCGGACAACATATCGTTGTAGCTTGAAATAATCCCGATATTGGCCTTGGTCAGACTGCGTAAGTCCGATTTTTCCGAAGTGGTACAGGCAGCAAAGCCGTGGGCAAGGTTACCGCAGGCTAAAGCGCCACGATGTGGGCCGCGAATACGGGCTTGTTCAATTCTCTGAAGATAAATAGCGCGACTTTTTTCACTGCGCGCCATGATCCTGTCTGTAACTTGCTGGATAACCGGATGCATGATGACCTCTATTTGGCTGCGAACATCACCGCCAATTCTGGAACGGTGTGGTGTATAAATGCACGGATCGGCATCGCCAATTCGTCCTGACTGGCCTGCGCCTGTTCTAATACGGTCAGCTTGGAAGCGCCAACCAGATGTAAAAACAGCGCGCGGCTATTAAGTAATCGTTGTTTACTAAAGGAAATACGCTGATACGGCGCCGTGGTCGGATTCACCGCCAGTAAGTCCGGCGCCTCTAACGCCAGACCTTGTGAAATTTCCTTGCTGCATGGAAATAATGACGCAGTATGGCCATCTTCACCCATGCCTAAAATAACGGCATCAAAAGTTGGCAGGTTTTTTACCCGTTGCAGTAACTCCGGCACCGCTAATTCTGCGGTCGCTGTTGGCGCGTACAAACTAATAAAAGTTGCTGCGCCAGCTTGTTGCTGTAACAAACTGGCTTTGACCAGACGCTCGTTACTATCGGCTTCGCTATCTGGCAAAAACCGGTCATCCGCCAGGGTGATGGTAACTTTAGACCAATCTAAATCAGCTTGGTTTAACTTTAAAAACAAGCCCTGTGGCGTGCGGCCACCTGATACCACTAAATAAGCGGCACCACGTTTGGCAATGGCGTCCCTTAAAATGGCAATCAATCGATTGGCAAAATCCTGATTGAGTTCGTTGCTGTCGGCATATTGATGAAGTTGCATGGTTATTCGTCCCAGTTCCGGTCATCACGTGCTAATAGAGAAATAGCAGCAACCGGGCCCCAGGTACCCGCCTGATAAGATTTTGGCGGCTCGTTGTTGGCTTTCCAGGCGCCAAGAATACCGTCAACCCATTTCCAGGCCTGTTCGACTTCATCCCGACGGACGAATAGATATTGGTTACCCAACATCGCTTCTAACAACAACCGCTCATAAGCGTCAGCAATACGCTGCGATTTAAAGGTTTCATCAAAACTTAAATCGAGTTTGCTCTGCTGCAACTGCATGTTTTCGCCCAGACCAGGAATTTTATTCATGATCTGAATTTCCACGCCTTCATCTGGCTGTAACCGGATGATCAGTTTATTGGCAGGCAACTGTTTATAAGTTTCATGGAAAATATTGTGTGGTTGTGGCTTAAAGCAAATGACCACTTCCGACACTTTGTTTGGCATCCGCTTGCCTGTTCGCAGGTAAAACGGCACGCCAGCCCAGCGCCAGTTGTCGATATCGACTTTAATCGCGACAAAAGTTTCAGTTTTGCTGTTTGGCCGGGCGTCTTCTTCTTCCAGATAACCCGGAACTGACTTACCGCCAACAAAACCGGCGGCATATTGGCCACGCACAGTTTTTTCCTGCACGTTTTGCAGGTTGATTGGCCGCAGCGCTTTCAGGACTTTTAATTTTTCATCACGGATACTATCGGCATCAAGGCTGGCTGGTGGTTCCATCGCAATCAGCGACAACACTTGTAACAAGTGGTTTTGCACCATGTCGCGCATTTGGCCGGCGTCATCGTAATAACCCCAACGCCCTTCAACCCCAACTTCTTCTGCCACTGAGATCTGTACATGGTCAATCGCGTTGTGATCCCAGTTCGACGCAAAAATGGCATTGGCAAAGCGCAGCGCTAATAAGTTCAGCACTGTTTCTTTACCTAAGTAGTGGTCGATGCGGTAGATTTGCGATTCTTTGAAATATTTGGCGACTTCGTCGTTAATAACTTTCGACGATTCCAGACAATGGCCAATTGGTTTTTCTAAGACCACGCGTGACGGCAACACCGATAAACCTGCAGCGTCTAAGCCTTTACAGATATTGCCGAACAGTGAAGGCGCAGTCGCGAAGTAACTGACCGGAATACGGTTTTTGATGTCAGTGACATCAGTCAGCTTCAGATAATCCTGCTCTTTGGTTAAATCGATTTGGACATATTGCAGTTTGGTTTTAAGCCGCGCCAGCACATCGGCATCCAGCGGCTCTTTCACGAATTTTTGTAAGTTAGTTTCAACAACTTCGAGATAACCTTCCTGCGTCAGATCATCGCGGGCCACGCCGGTGATGCGGCTGTCGGCATGCAGTAAACCCGCCATTTCCAGCTGGTATAAGGCTGGCAGAAGTTTGCGGCGCGCTAAATCGCCTTTGGTGCCGAATAGAATGAGATCACAGGCTTTATTAGAATGTGCTGTTGCTGTCATGAAGCTGACCCTTGATTAGATGTAATTTTACAACACTTAGCCGCATACTAGCCGAGTGTTTGGCGGTTGTAAACCGGATAAGTTGTAATTAAATTACAACTTACTTAAAGTTTTGACGTTGCCTATATCTTAAGGCAGTCTTAACCATGTATCATGATTTTCGTCGTAACTTTATCACTTTTGTTGTTGCTACACTGGTCGGGTAACAAAATAAATTACCAAATGAATCACCGGCTACAGCTAAAGTTTCAACAGCAGCAGATCACTCTTTATAAGATTAATGAAGTGCCCGGCGCTACCACAGCGTACGTGCCAGACTAAGCAGGAACCATCGGATGAATGTGCTGGAAAAAATAGTTAATAGTGTCAATAGTTTCAGTAAATCGGAACGTAAAGTTGCTGATGTCATTCTGGCCAATCCACAAACCACGATCCATAGCAGTATTGCGGCGCTGGCGAAAATGGCGGATGTGTCTGAGCCAACCGTCAACCGGTTTTGTCGTCGCCTGGATACCAAAGGGTTTCCCGACTTTAAACTCCATCTGGCGCAAAGCCTGGCCAATGGTACCCCTTATGTAAACCGCCATGTCGAAGAAGATGATGGCCCCGAAGCTTACACTGCCAAAATTTTTGAATCGACGATGGCAGCTCTGGATGCGGCGCGCCAAAACGTTGATATCAATACCATTAATCGCGCTGTCGACGTGCTAACCCAGGCGAAGAAAATTTCGTTTTTTGGTTTAGGCGCTTCTGCTTCTGTGGCGCATGACGCGCAAAACAAATTTTTCCGCTTTAATGTACCTGTGGTGTGTTTTGACGACATCGTGATGCAGCGGATGAGCGCTATTAATAGTAGCGAAGGTGATGTGGTGGTCTGTATCAGCCATACCGGGCGCACCAAGAATCTCTGTGATATCGCCGCCATTGCCCGTGAAAACGACGCCACGGTGATTGGTGTTACCGCTTACGACAGCCCGCTGGCCAAAGAATGTACCTTAGTTTTGTCGCTGGATGTGCCGGAAGATACCGATATGTATATGCCAATGGCGTCCCGCGTGGCGCAGCTGGTATTGATTGATATTCTGGCGACTGGCTTTACTTTGCGTCGTGGTACCAAATTCCGTGAAAACCTGAAGAAAGTAAAAGACAGTTTACGTGGTTCAAGATTCGAGAAAAAAGACTTTTAAGCCCTGATTACCAGTTTAGACTGGTCAGAGCTGCTCAAAGCTGTAAGTTTTCTCCAATTTGTCGCTATATTCTGTAATTAAATTACATTACACTGCGTGCCATCACCGCCAGAACTACCCTGGCGGTCTATATTAAAAATATTCAACAGGCAGGAGCAGCACATGCCAAGAAGAACGAAAATAGTTGCCACCCTAGGCCCGGCAACCAATACCCAGGCCGCGATTGAAAAATTGATCCTGGCTGGTGCCACCGTCTTTCGCTTTAACTTCTCTCACGGCAGTGCTCAGGACCATATCGAGCGCGCCACCATGGTTCGTGCCGCTGCTGCAGCGACCAACGCCCACGTTGCTATCTTAGGTGACTTACAAGGGCCAAAAATCCGTGTTTCGACCTTCGTGAATAACAGTGTTGAGCTGATTGAAGGCCAGGATTTTGTGCTGGACGCCGAGCTTGCCAAAGGTTTAGGTGATGAAACTCAAGTTGGTATCGATTACAAAGAACTGCCGGGTGATGTAAAACCAGCAGACGTCCTGTTATTAGATGACGGCCGGATCCAGCTGATTGTTGACTCCGTTGCAGGTAACCGCATTCTGACCAAAGTATCGGTCGCAGGTAAGTTATCAAATAATAAAGGCATTAACCGGTTAGGCGGTGGTTTGTCAGCACCGGCTTTAACCGACAAAGACCGCGCCGATATCGCCCTTGCTGCCAAAATTGATGTGGATTATCTGGCTGTATCTTTCCCACGCACTGGTGATGATTTACGTTTAGCGCGTAATCTGGCCCGTGAAGCTGGTTCTGAAGCGTTAATTGTCTCTAAAGTAGAACGCGCCGAAGCTGTTGCTGATGATGCAACTTTAGATGACATTATCCGGGCTTCAGATGCAGTGATGGTGGCCCGTGGTGATTTAGGCGTCGAAATTGGTGATGCTGAATTAGTAGGCCAGCAAAAACGTATTATCGCCCGCTCCCGTCAGCTGAACCGCGTGGTCATTACCGCCACGCAGATGATGGAATCGATGATTGAAAGCCCGATGCCAACCCGCGCTGAAGTGATGGACGTGGCCAACGCCGTGCTGGATGGTACTGACGCGGTGATGCTGTCGGCAGAAACTGCTGCCGGTAAATATCCGACTGAAACCGTCAAAGCGATGGTCCGGGTTTGTGATGGTGCTGAGAAACATCCAAAAGTGTTGTCTTCCAAACACCGTATGGATGTCACTTTCACGGAGATCAGCGAAACCATCGCGTTATCTGCGATGTACGCGGCGAATCATTTAGATGGTATTAAAGCCATTATCGCGCTGACCGAATCTGGTTACACTGCCAAACTGATGTCACGGATCACGTCATCTCACGCCATTTATGCCCTGTCACGTCATGTCAAAACGCTGAATAAAATGGCGTTGTACCGTGGTGTGTACCCGGTGTTTTTTGATAGCCATGGTATCAGCAATGATCACCTGGCCGATGAAGCCGTTGCGGCAGTTAAAAAAGCTGCTGGCTTACATACCGGTGATTTGGTCATTCTGACGCATGGCGATGTGATGGAAACCGTTGGTGCTTCAAATACTTGTAAAATTGTGACCGTTAAATAATCACAGCTTTTCAGCGAAGCTGGTTATTCACGGATAAAAAATGCCATCAATTGATGGCATTTTTTTTAAGCAATTGTCAGGCAACAGTTCGGTTATCCAACCGCCACTGCTTTAACACCGGCGCCAGTGCCGTTACGGCCGAACCAATCACCACCAGCACAGCACCAAAAATAGACCAGCCATTTAAGCTTTGTGCTGCGGGTGCAGCGGGCCACATCCAGGACGCCAGATTGGCAAACAAAATGGTGAGTAGTGGCGTGATCGCGAGCACTGCGCTGACTTTTGACGCCTCCCAATGCTCCAACGCTTCGGCAAAAGCGCCATAAGCAACGATGGTATTGAGGCAACAAAACAGTAATAACCCCCATTGCAACATCGATAATTGTGTAACTGGCACCAGTTCAATAAACGGCATAAAACACAAAGCGCCAGCAACGTAAATAAACCACATAATTTGCTGCGAGTTAAAATGCATCAGCAACTGTTTTTGTGCCAAAGCATAAGCAGCCCAGGTGACTGCGGCGATAATCACCAGTAACACGCCCATGCTGTCGTGTCCCATTTGGGTCAGCAGCAGAAATAGCCGATCGTTGAAAAACAACAATAGTCCCAGCACTAAAGTCGCAGCACCAATTTTTTGCCATAGTAGCAGCCGTTCCCGGAAGATAAAAATACCGCCTAACATCATTAAAAATGGTGCCAGCTGGATCACAACCTGCGCTGTTTCGGCACTGAGTAAATCTAAACCCAGCAGATAGAGGATGTAATTTGACAACAAACCCGCCACCGCAATCAGCAATAACCAGCGCGCTTTGCCCTTGATATCACGAAGTGTCGGTAATGCCTGATGATGGATCAACACCGCGGTGACGAATAACGCCGCTGCCAGAAAACGCACCCAGGTAATAGTGTTGGCGGACAATTCAACCAGCAGTACTTTTAATGCAATAGGTAACATGCCCCATAATACTGCGGTGGTTAATGCCAGAATAAAACCAGTCAGACTTTTGCCGGACGCTTGGTGCATAATGAATTTCCGTTGAAAAAAGAGGAACTTTGAAGGCGCGCTATTTTCGCTGTTTTTCGCCTTGCTGTCGCCGGATTTCGTGTGATTTTGATGGCTATTGGTCGTATCCGGATATATCAGTTTTTTTGCCTTACTTTTTTATATTCTTTGCGTTGCATCAATAACATATAGCTGACAAATACCGATACTAGAACCCGGCATCAACTGCGAAACTTCCGCCCTCAGTGCGACATCGCATAGAAGTCAGAACATCGCTTTATACATACTGTCCATTTCTAACAAAGGATCATCTTATGAGCCAGCCTATCCGAAAAATTGGCCTGTTAACTTCAGGTGGTGACGCGCCTGGGATGAATGCAGTAATCCGCGCGGTGGTCATGACCGCAGCAGTCCAAGGTATTGAAGTGATTGGCTTTTCGCATGGTTTTAATGGCATTTTCAGCAATGAATTCCAACAGCTGCATCGCGCACAAGTGCTGCATATTATCCAGCAAGGTGGCACCATCCTTAAAAGTGCGCGTTGTAAACAGTTGGAGCAACCCAATGGACCGGCACAAGCCGCAGAATTGCTGCATAAAAATGGCATTGAGGCGCTTATTGTGATCGGCGGCGACGGTAGTTTTCGTGGCTGTCAGGCGATAGCGCCATTTTACCAAGGCCAGATTGTCGGTATCCCTGGCACTATCGACAATGACGTCGACGGCACGGATTTTACCATTGGCTTTGCCACAGCATTAGATACCGCATTGGATGCCATCGATAAAATCCGCGACACCGCCGATGCCTTTGAGCGGATATTTCTGATTGAAGTGATGGGACGCCATACCGGCTATCTGGCGCTGGCGGCCGGTATTGCCAGCGGCGCCGAGCAAATTATTTGCCCGGAATATGGTGATGTGGATGTTGTCGATTTACAACGGGATATCCAACAGCTGCAACAACAGTTTGGCCGGAGCAGCTACATTATTGTGATTGCTGAAACTATGTATCCTGCTGGCGCGACAGCCTTGGCAGCGGAGCTGACAAAAGCCACAAGCATTGAATGTCGTGCTTGTGTGTTAGGACATTTGCAACGTGGCGGCAGCCCGGTTGGCTCAGATCGTATTCTCGCGACTAAACTTGGCGCCTATGCGGTGGAGCAATTATTACTCGGCAATGCGCATCTGATGATGGCCGGTGAACAAGGGGGTCAGGCAGTGTTGTTTCCGTTGAGTTTAACCGGCGATAAGAAAAAGCAGACAGATAGATACTTACTTGATTGGCAAGAACGCATGTTGCAGGACAGTAGTCCGCGAAAAGTTTGAAGTTTGTCAGAACCCAGAACTCAGAAAAAATTCTGAGTTCTGGGTATAAAGCAGTAAATTTAAGAACTAAACACCGTTTTAACGCGGTCTTTATAGCTGCGGCTAACCTTCACTGCCTGGCCATTGGTTAACATCAGCTGATGTTCGCCGTTGGGTAACATTTGCAGCTTGGCAATGGTATTCACATTGACGATGGCCGAACGATGCACCCGCACGAACAAGCGTGGGTCCAGCTCTTGTTCCAGTTCTTTCATAGTACGGCGCAGAATATGAGTTTGACCATCGCTAGTGTGGATACACATATAGTCACCGGCGGCGTCGACCCAATCAATGCTGCCAACCGGCACCCGGGTAATTTCACCACTGTCTTTGATACTGATCGCATCAGGGAAACGGTCGTTCATCACTGGCTCTTCCTGATCCAGTCGTTGCAGAATATTGCCAGCGGCTTCGCCCGTCAGTTTCGCGACTGCTTCCGCCAATTGGCCTTTATGACGATGGTCGTCTTCGGCTTCAAAGGCTTTTAATAATTTAAATACTGCGGCGCGCAAACGCTCGGTTTCAACCGGTTTTAACACATAATCGACAGCGTTGACGTCAAATGCATTTAAAGCGTATTGATCAAAAGCTGTGACAAAAATAATGTAAGGCAGTTTGACCTGTTGCTGTTGCAGTGTTTTTAGCACGGCAAAACCATCCAGCACCGGCATTTCGACATCCAGGAACACCACGTCAGGTGACAGCTCTTTCACCGCGCTAATGGCTTCGGCACCATTGCTGCATTCGCCAACCACCTGCAACTCAGGAAATGCCGCCAGTCGCATCAGCATACCCTTGCGTGCTAATGGTTCGTCATCCACTACTACAACTTTAAGCAAGTTCTTCATCGTTCAGTTCCACCTCAAACGGGATCCGGATATTCACTTTTACGCCTTGCGGCTGATTATGAGTCAGCACTAACGAAAAGTCTTTGTCATAAAGTGCTGCTAAGCGCTCGCGGGTATTGACCAGGCCAACACCGCCGCTGTCTTTGGGTAAACCATCGTCGATTGGCATGCCAGGGCCATTGTCGGCGACTTCAATCAACAAATCGTGGCCAAATTTTCGAGCCTTGATGCTGATGGTGCCACCGGCGGTTTGGGTCGCAACCGCGTATTTGATGGCATTTTCTACTAAAGGTTGCAAAATCAGGCTTGGCACTAACGCCAGTTCAGTATTCGTTGCGACATCAAGTTCAATGGTTAAGCGTTCGGTAAACCGGACTTTTTCAATTTCCAGATACAAATTCGCCGCATAAATTTCCTGCTGCAACGGTACTTTTTTAATCGGGTCTTTATACAGAGAATACCGCAGAAAATCGCTAAGGCGGCTCAGCATCTTATTTGCAGTATCGGCTTCGTTAATCAGCACTAGCGTTGATATGGCGTTGAGGGTATTAAATAAAAAGTGCGGATTGAGCTGATAACGCAACATTTTTAGTTGCGCTTCATGGGCTTTGTTCGACGCAGTCAGCGATTTTTGTTTTTCCTGCTGTAAGGTCTGGTAATAGCGAATACCAAAATAGAGGCCGCTCCAGCTCAGGATCACGTAAAAACCAACGGAAGTTTGTTTGAAGTATTGGATCCATTCATCTGGCCGGTAGCCATGGCGATAAATTTCCCAATAATTGAAATTTTTGATCACGGTCCAGACGCAAGCGACAATAAAAGCCACCAGCATAATCGACAGGATCATCTGCCACGGACTCCAGCTCCAGATCCGCTGAAATAAATAGCGCAGTGGAATGGACAACAACCAGCCGGCATATGCGTCCAGCGCCACCACAAACAAGTAGGCTTCACGCATTTCCTGGAACAACGACCCCAGGTAGCCAACCACAGCAAAACCCATCCAACCTAAGGTATGCAGGATCCAGAACTGGCGGTTGCGGTCTTCAAAAATTCTTTGCAAGGACACTTCTCGTTAAAAACTGCGGCTGAACACGCAGCGATTATACCAAAGAACCGCTTTCGCCCTGCAGCGTTAAACTCAGTGACCTCACCGTTAGTCGCAACTATTGCCGTCAATTCAGGCGATAACTGCGGCCGGCAATACGGTTGCGACCTCATTGCTTGGTGGGTTTATTAGTACCGGATGCCAAATCGACGCAGGATAAAACCTAAAATCCAGGCCGGTCCAATCAGCAGGAACTGTAAATCTTTAAAAAATGACGGTTTTTTGCCTTCGATATGATGGCCAACAAACTGCAACACCCACATCAGAATAAACAACAACAATGACGCCAGCCACACATCCATGCTCACCGCCGATTCAAACCAGCGTAAAAACAACACCACAAAAGCGCTGTAAATCGTCATGCCGATACCAATGACAAAGGATAAACTGAAATAAAAACCTAACACCGGCAAACACAACAATAATGGCCAGTTAATTTGCTGTGCGGCAAAACCGCTGAATGGCATCGGGATTTGCCATAACAAGCCGAACACCGTTAAATAAATCAGCGGTACCGCTAAAAAGTGGATTTTTTTGTTGGTCGGATTTTGGTGACTGACTGCGTATTCAGCAAACCATTGTTCAATTGTTTTCATAGGGATAGCTCTAGTTGGCTTTTAATGGTTAGACCACTGTAACGCCCCGCCACAAAAACTACAACTTTACCCTGCATCCTTGAAGCTGCAGGGTTGTTTGTAGAGGCTTTTAGCCTAATACCGGTGTTGGTTTGCGATCTGGCCCCAGTGCTACGAAAGTAAAAGTGCCGGAAATCGCTTTGTGCTGATCGTCGTTATACATATCCTCAACAAAAATATCGACCAGCACCCGGATACTGGTGCGGCCGACATGTTCAATTCGTGCCACCAGTTCAACGATGGTGCCGGCTGGGATCGATTCTTTAAAATCAACCCGGTCCGATGACACAGTCACCAATGGTTTGCGGCAAAACCGGGTTGCGGCGATAAATGCCGCTTCATCCATCCAGGCCAGCGCTTCACCACCAAACAGGGTGTTGTGATGATTGGTGCGTCCCGGAAATACCGTTTTGGTGACCCGGGTCACGGCATATTCGGTGCGGATCGCAACTAAAGCTTCATGGGTCATAACGGACTCCTGTGGCGCAAAAGGCGCGGATTTTAGTGGGCTTAGCGACAAAAGCCAATCAAATCAGCTGCATTGATTGCGAATATTTTTCGCGACGTCAAAAACGTCTAAATAAATGTGACGCCGTCGAAGTTAACGTGCCAGCATCGCGCCCAATGGCTGACCACCGACCAAATGCATATGAATATGATACACCTCTTGCCCGCCGTGGCGATTACAGTTGACGATCAATCGATAACCATCGTCGCTGATCCCCTCTTTCGCTGCCAGTTTGCGCGCCACCGTAAACATTCGGCCAAGCGCCATTTCATGCTGCGGTTCAACATCATTGACGGTTGGGATCAACACATTTGGCACAATCAGAATATGGGTGGGTGTGCGCGGGTGAATATCGCGAAAAGCGGTGACCAGTTCGTCCTGATACAACAATTCAGTAGGAATTTCCTGGCGGATAATTTTTGAAAAAATGGTTTCTTCGGCCATAACAAGGTCCTTTTAATCAAATACTTTGAGTATATACTGACGTTTTTCAGATAACGCCGAGTATAAGTGATGCAACAAGTTGCTTTCCAGCTTTGGATTGAGGATTTAACCGCCCATTTGGTTGGGGTTCAACTGGATTTTCTGCCGCCCGGTGCTGATTTGTCCGGCAACCATCAGCCTATCACATTGCAACTTCCGGCGTGGATCCCCGGCAGTTATCTGATCAGAAACTTTGCAAGGCATCTCGCCGCATTAAACGCCCATGATCAGCATGGTGAATTAACTGTCACCGCCATCGATAAACATAGCTGGCATGTGCAAAACCGCGGCAAACCCATCACCGTCCGCTATCACGTTTATGCCTTTGATTTGTCAGTGCGGGCCTGTTACGTCAACGACCAGGTGGCGGTGCTGAATCCTGCTGCTTGTTGCCTCAGCGTCCAGGGTCTGGAACATGTGCCGCAGCGTGTCACCGTGCGGCCGGTTAGCGCCAAACCACAATGGCAACTGGCGACCGGTCTACAACGGCTGGATAATACCGCCCTGCTTGGTTTTGGTGATTATCGGGCCAACGACTACCAGCAACTGATTGACAGCCCGCTATTAATGGGTGAATTAGCCCATCGCAGCTTCGAAGTTGTAGGCATTACCCATCATCTGGTATTTGCTGGTGCAGTGCTTGCCGATTTAGCGAGGATTGAACGGGATTTGCTGCCGATTTGCCAGCAACAGGCGGCCGTGTTTGGCGGATTGCCGGCTGATTTAAACGAATATTGGTTTTTAAACTGGATTGTTGACAACGGGTACGGCGGGCTGGAGCATCACAATTCAACTTTGTTGTTATGTAATCGTTATGACTTGCCCAATCCACAACTGCCGACAGAACTGACCGAAGATTATCAAAATTATCTGGCGCTTTGCAGCCACGAGTATTTTCATACCTGGTGGGTAAAACGCGCCAAGCCTGCGACCTTCCTGAATTATCAGTTGGACGCAGAGCAATACACCAGCCAGCTATGGTTGTACGAAGGTTTCACCTCATATTACGACGATTTAGCGCTACTGCGCGCTGGTTTAATTCAACTGCCGCAATACCTGACCACCCTCAGTAAAACCATCAGCCGGGTCAATCGGGCGCCGAGTAATTCCAGGCAAAGTCTAGCCGATAGTAGCTTCACCGCCTGGACCAAGTTTTACCAGCAAGATGAAAATGCCATCAATTCAGTGGTTAGTTATTACGGCAAAGGCAGTTTAGTGGCGCTCTGTTTGGATGCGCAGTTGCGAGCAGCCGATTTATCGCTGGACGGGCTGATGCGACAATGTTGGCAGCAGTTTGGCGTGAGTGGTTTAGGCAGTGACGAGCATGAGTTTTTCGATCAACTACGCCATTACAGTCAAAACGACGAACTGGTCCAGCAATGTAAAGATTGGGTGCATGGCACTGAGCCGCTGCCACTTGAAGCCTCGCTTTTGATCTTAGGCATTACTTTACAGTGGCGCGCCGCTGAATCGAATAAAGATCTGTCCGGCCCTGCGCAAGCGTTACAAGCGGTGCGTGATTTTGGCGCTTTATATCAAGCCAATAACGAAGGATTGACGATTAGCGCTGTGCCACTTGGCTCAGCAGCTTATCAGGCTGGTTTGATGGTGGGAGATGTGCTGATTGCCATCGGCGGTTTGAAAGCGACTGAGCAAAACTTCCAGCAATTGCTGCAACGGTTACCGCTTGGTGAAAGCTTACAGCTCCATTTTTTTCGCCAACAACGGCTGCTAACTACCAGTTTGCAACTACAGGCCGCACCAGAATTGATTGCCTGGTTGCAAGCAGCTGAAGAAACCCCGCAACAACAGCTTTGGTTGGCGACGCTTTAGTTTAAAAGTCACCAGCACGCAGCTTGCCCTCATCAAGAGAAATGAGTGTAAAAATGTCTCTCGGTGGCATTTCAATATTCGTATATTTATCAATCAGATATGTTGTTCAGAATATTTCAAAACCACTATCTGCATTTTGTTCCAGATATGAAGTAGCACGCGGCAGCTTGTTGGGTCAGATTCTATCGGTAAGCGCAACATTGGCGCTTTTTTCAACAACAACCGATGGAGTCATTATGAATAACCAACCAAGGAATATTGGCCAGCGACTAAAAGTTACGGCCTTAAGCTTGCTGCTGAGTATCAGTAGTTTTGCTGCAGTTGCAGCACCGATTGAACTGGATTTTGAAGGTGCCGGCAACGAAAGTCAGTTATTGGATTTTTATAATCTGGGTACCGATAGTCAAGGCAACAGTGGCGATAACCATGGTGTTGGTTTTAGTAGCAGCGCCCTCGCCTTGATTGCTACCGCCGACGGCAGCAGTGGCTTCAGCAATGTGCCATCTGGTGCTACGGTGCTGTTTTTTGATAGTTCCACCGCTTGGTTAAATATCGCAGCTGGTTTTAGCGGTGGCTTTTCGTTGTATTTCAGCTCGGCGCTGGACGCCATAATTAACCTGTATGACGGCGAAAATGGCAGTGGCAATCTGGTCGCCAGCTTTAATATCAGCAATCAGTTTGACCGTGATTGTGCCGGCGATTCGCTGTTTTGTAGTTGGAGCCTGGCGAGCGTGCTGTTCGAAGGGACTGCCCGCTCCATTGATTTTTCTGCAGCCAGCCAATGGGCAGCTTTTGACAATCTGACTTTGGGCCTCGCCGCCGTTGATGAAGTCCCAAGCCCTGCCCCGGCTGCGTTGTTTGCAATGCTGCTGATCGCTTGGCGTATCCAGGTAAGGCACCTGCAACGTTCTCCCCGTTAACTGCCTGCGATGGTTCGCCGTCAAAAGCTGTTTTCGGTGCAATTCGTGACAAGTTGATATTCAAAAATAAATAACTATAAATCAACAGGATAAAAGACGATGAAATCGAAATTATTAATCTCCAGCACCTTATGTGCGCTTAGTTTTAGTTCCCTCGCGGCAGATAATCTTGCCATCACCGGCCCTGGTGCCGGATCTGACGGCACCAGTAAAGGTGCTGGCAGCAGTTATGGTTTTGTCAAAGACGCCAATCTCGCGACCTTCTGGCAACCAGCTGGCGCCAGCAATGAGCGGGTTTCGGTAAAATGGAGCAGCGCAATTGCTTTTAACCAAGTGATCTTGCGTGAAGATGGCAATGAAGTGACGAGCTGGCGTTTGGTCAATCATGACAACGGTACTGTGCTCGCAGCTGGCAGCAGCATTGGCCCAGCGCTTAAAGTGAACCTCGGTGAAGTCAGCATGAAAAAGCTGAACTTACTGATCATCACCGCCAATAACGCACCAAAAATTGCCGAATTTGAAGTGTATCAAAGCACCGATACTGAAGAACCAGATCCAGTGGACCCGGAACCACCGATTGATCCGGATCCAGAACCGGGCCCAATCACACCCCCCATCGGTAATCCGGGCGCTACCGGCAAACCAGTTTGGGGCGCTTTTAATGCTTGCGCCAGCAGCCCACAAGGTTTTGCCAGTTTACAAAACGGCACCACCGGCGGCCTGGGTTTACGTTCAACCCGTGTAACCGTTACTACCGGCGCACAGCTGGTTGCTGCGCTTAAAAACAAAGATCCAAACCGGCCGTTAACGGTGCGCGTCAATGGCACGTTAACCATCGCCAACTCTGGTGGCGCCAGCAAGTTTGAAGTCAAAGATCTGCGCGATGTCAGCATTATTGGCGTTGGCAATACCGCGTTGTTAGATGGCATCGGCATTAAAATCTTCCGCGCCGACAATGTGATTATCCGCAACTTAAAAATCCGCAATGTCGACACCGGTGACAAAGACGGTATCACTATCGAAGGTCCGGCTCGCAATATCTGGATTGACCACAACGAAATTTCCAACCGGTTGGATGTCGATAAAGACCATTTTGATGAACTGGTCAGCGGCAAAAAAGATATCGATAACGTGACTTTGTCATTTAACTATTTGCATACCAGCTGGAAAACTTCATTGTGGGGCTCCAGTGATACCGACGATTATCAGCGCCGGGTGACTTTCCATCACAACTATTTTGAAAATGTGAACTCACGGCTGCCGTTGTTCCGGTTTGGCCAAAGCCACATCTACAACAACTACTACCGCAATATGCTGGAAACCGGCATTAATCCGCGGATGGGCGCCATTATCCGTATCGAAAACAATTTGTTTGAGCAAGTGACCAATCCGGTAGTGTCATTTTACTCAGCAGCATTGGGTTATTGGGATACGCGGGATAATGCATTGGTTGATGCAAACTGGGTTGAAAGTCCGGCCGACGGCGTGATCGCTGGTGCCGACATGTTGTCTACAGGCGTTTTAAACCTGCCGTATGACTACAAAATAGTGCCCACGAGTGATGTGAAAAACTTTGTACTGGCAAACGCCGGTGTCGGGAAATGTCCGTTTTAATCTTATCCTTGGTCTTTGATGATTTTGGATAACAACAGAAGATGTACGTCGCGGCGGCACTTTAGCGCCGCGACGAAAAACAGCTGGTTAGATAACAGCTATCGCACCTTTACCCACACCCTCATAAGCAACCACTTTATAACTGCCGGCTTCCCGTTGTTGCAATTGGCCGGCAATATAATCTGCCAGACATTCGACCGTGGTATCACAAGGCACGATTTCACAGTGCGTTTGCGGAATAGTAATTTCAAACTGCCCTTGTGGCGCCTGGTACTGGAAACACCAGTCGCCGTCGTTTGGTTGCAAATAGCGACATTGGTCTGCGGTAATTTGATCTTCAGCGGTTGCCAGATAAATATCCTGCCAGCGTTCGGTCCAATATTTATTCAGCCGTGGCGACAACATGCCGTTATGGAAAATCTCAATGGTTGAGCGGTGACCATGGGCGATGCGCTGACAATTACCATCGTGTTTTTTCAGGCCGTGACTGTAGTGATAATAGAAACTTGCACTCTTTTCCGCACGCAAAGTAAATGTCAGTTTCTGCACATTGGCTGGTAGCAAGGGTTTGATTTGTTCAACCAGAAATGCCGCCACACTGTGCTCGTCAATCGCCAGTGTGTTGATGGCAACGTGCGCTTCAAACGGCGATGCAATTTGAATGGAGCCTCTTGCGCTGTGCCATTGCAGAATATCGGTGTGCTGCTCGCTACGGTGCGTTAAACAGGACGCCTGCGCTGGGTAAGCCAACTTATGATCCACAAGCTGATCAATGGCCTTTTTAATCACTTTTTTCACGCTGCCAAAATCAAACACCATCGAGGTCGCATCTAAATCGCCCTGCAGCTCGACATCAACAATATAACTTTCACCGAGCAAACCCCGTTGCTGACATAAATAGGAAAAATCGATGACGGTTAAATCGCGGACAAATAAAATCATGGTGGACTCAGCTGGTCAAAAAGATGGCGGCATTATACGGCAACTGGCGCGGTATATTAAGCAACTCGTGATTGAACGACGACAAAATTACTTTTTGTGGTCGTTCAACCAGCCGTTCAGTAAACCGATTTGCCCTAATTTGTGCGCGGCGTACATCAGGCGAATGGCATTGCTCATCAGCAAACTATCATTCCACTGCGTTTTCGCCTGAATTTCTTCGTAGCAGGCTAAGGCTTCCGGCGTCAGATAACCGCGAAGCTCTTTACGGCCAGATTGTTTTTGCCGATCCCGATACCGCTGTTGCTTTTCAGCATTACTCAGGCTTTTTTTTGCTTGTTCTGTCATGCAATTGATCTCATTGTCAGGTTAAGCTCAGCGTTTGTGGCAAATTTTCTGCTGCAGTTGTTGATTATATGACTAATCGGACTTGTTTAGCGTACAGCTGTTCGCTAAAGTGACAAGCAATTTTTTTCGGATCAAACATACATGACTCAGAATAGCTTTACAAAAGAAGAATTAATCGCATGTGGCCAGGGTAAATTGTTTGGACCTGGTAACAGTCAGTTGCCGGTTGCCAACATGCTGATGATTGATCGTATTGTGCATATTTCAGAAGAAGGCGGTAAATATGGCAAAGGCCAGATTATCGCTGAATTCGATATTCATCCTGATTTGTGGTTTTTTGCCTGCCACTTCGAAGGTGATCCGGTGATGCCAGGATGTTTAGGTCTGGATGCGATGTGGCAGCTGGTTGGCTTTTTCTTAGGCTGGACCGGTGGTCCTGGTAAAGGCCGCGCTTTAGGCGTAGGTGAAGTGAAATTCACCGGTCAAATTTTGCCAACCGCGAAAAAAGTTACCTACACCATTGATATGAAACGTGTTATCAAGCGCAAATTGTATATGGGCATTGGTGATGGTGTGGTGAGTGTCGATGGTCGCGACATTTACGCCGCTGAAGAGTTAAAAGTAGGATTGTTTCAGGATACTTCGAACTTCTAATCTAATTGCCTTAGCTTTTAAAAAACCTTTACGCTTATCCCCAAAATCATTGAATATGCAAAGGCCGCGGTGGAACCGCGGCAACTGAACGAATCTGGAACGCCAGTCCGCCCCATGAGCATAGCTGTCTATGCGATGGGCCGGGTTGGCGCTCCAATGAGTGAAGGCGGCCAACATCCCTGCATTTTCAAGGATGAAGGGGATAAAACGACAAACCCCACCAATGGTGGGGTTTCTGTTGATGGGCGCTCAATAAGCGCCAGGATAGTTATTGACCTTTACTAAACAAACCGCCACCGCGGTCTTCCATCGCCTCGCGATATCCCCCTAACCACTGCGAGCGCGCATCTAAATTCTGGTACGGACAAATTTCTTTAGAACGGCCTGTTACACCAGCACGGTAACCTTGAGCATGAGCACGTTCCAGACGATCACGTTTTTGTCTTTTCATACGGCAGTCTTCCTCAACTGTATTATTTAACCAACAGTGCCTCAAACATTGCGTCTGAACACTGTGATTAATAGATAGCTGTTGTGGCGTAAAGGTTCAACCCAAATCTGCAGCGATAACACTTGACAACAGCTAACGACCTGAACTTGATTACAATTTGAAGAAAAAATAATGAAATTTTTTTTGTAATTTTTCGAAAATATTTCAAAAAGTACAAAATTACTGCTCTTTATTACTGATCTTCATTGCTGCTGTGCAGTCTTTTGGCATGCACTACATCCAACTACGCAATCCCATAGTAAACAAAAAGCCACCCGAAGGTGGCTAGCTTTCATCTGCTCCCGAGCTTGCAGCGCTTAGCTCGAACGACGACGTAACAGCGGAAACAGGGATAATAGCAACCAGCCAAAACCCAGGCCACCGCCCTGACGTTCGTATCCTTCTTCAACAACTGTCGTACAGTTGTCAGGAGTACCATTTGCGACCGGGGTTAATTGCACCACTACAGCCACCTCTTCTATGATAGCGTTGCCAGCGGCGTCTTTAATAATGTCACCTTTCAAATCACGGGCTTCTGTCTTTTTGGTTGCGGTCGCGACAATGACATTTTTATCGTTGATATCTTGCGCCGCAATCACTGTAAAACCTGAGTTGCATGGCAACAGTTTATTGAGGTCATGAAAGCTGTCGGTCGTCAGATCGTACCAAAAGCCCACCTGGCGAATTGTTGAAGAACCATCAGTATATGCACTGGAGATCCCTACAACCTGATTGTTATTGTTGATGGCAGCCGGTACGACCGAAGCCGAGGCAAACAAATCTTTCGGGAAAGTGATTTTTTGCGTGTTCATATCGTACACAAAAAACCGCTCTTGATCGTAATTGACCCGTCTGACCGCAGAACCCACAATAATGTTTTTGTTGTTAATCGAGGTTGCACGAGAGCCTTCCCACTCTTTCAGGTCGAAAAATGTGACAAGTTCAGTACCTTGAAAAATCGTGGCCTGATATGCGGTGAAAACTTCATCACGGAATGTTCTCGGGTTATAACGAATATCGGTACTGTCGGTATAGACTGACATCCCCACCACAACACCAGCATCGTTTACATCATTAGGAACACTGGCATAAAGCACTGGTGCGTAGTCGGTTCTGGTATGAGGTAAACCGGTTTTTTTGTCGCCTAAATATCCGTACTTAGTCGCCGGCCCCGGTTTGCCATTGGCATCCAGTGTCCAGACTAAACCAGCCATGTCGTAAGGCGCCGAGTTTACATTTGATATAAATTGATAATAGCAAAGTGCTTTTGGCTCAGTCGCGCCATTGCAGCTGGTGTTGATTGATGTTGCTGTTGCTTCCGCCAGACTTACACTACCAGTTCCAACAACAATACCGCTATTGCTAATCGCCTTAGGAACTGAAATACCACCACCATATTGGGTGTAAATTGGCAACAATGGGTAACGGCTACCGTTGTTCAGCACCATCCCCAGCACTGAACCGCTTTCTGGCACCCACAATTGTTTTGTTACCGGATTAGGTATAGCCTCAGTGGCTGCTGGCGTAAATGCCTGCTTTACAAAAGGTGCACTACCGTAACCAAGCATGGTGCCGTTATCAGTAATATCCAGCAGGTATTCATAGTTGGTCTGTGGTGCTTTGGTTTCACGCAGTTTGATTTGTTGGCGAATGTCATACCGGATTGGAAAAGTACCGGCAAAACGCTGAACTGTATAGTCCGAAATATTGCTGTTCAGATAAAACAGCAGCGCCTGTAAAGCTTTGGCGTTGACATTGCCTTTTTTAACTTCTTCAATCTCAGCTGCGGATAAACTACCGGTAATGCTGGCGTTAGCATAATTCACTGCGGCCAGATCAACCGGGTAGTTAAACTGGCCACTCGCCGTACCAACTGTTTGATTATTATTGTTAATGCCGGCAGCAAAACTTGATTTATAACCTTCAACAAGGCCAAGTTCTGCCACCTGATAGACTTCAGCCTGGCTCGCAAATACCGCTAATGCTGGTAACATTGCGAAAAAAATAGGCGTTAATTTCATTCAAATCCCCTACGACTGCTGATTTAGTGCTTCTAATTGTTCCCATCGCTCATATGCGTGCGCCAGCTTCGACTCAGTCTGCTGTAATTGGTTCAATGTAGCTTCGGTGGCATCGGCGTTCTGCCGGAAAAAATCTGGATTATTCACCTTTGCCTGCAATGCTGTTAACTCTGCATCCAGTGCTTCAATTTGTGCAGGCAATAATTCCAGTTCACGTTTTTCTTTGTATGATAACTTCTTACCGCTCTGAGCTAAAGGCTGCGCAGCGGTTTCTGGCGTCGGTTTTGTAATTAATTGTGCCGATTCTGCTGGTTTTTCAACAGCAACTGCCACAACAGACGGTTTTTGTGCCCGTTGTTGCTGCGAAGCAAGATAACGTTGCTGATAGGCAATCACATCTTCATAACCACCAGCGACTTCAATCACTTTACCTTCACCGGCAAACCATAACGAACTGGTCACGGTATTATTGACAAATTCCCGGTCGTGGCTGACCAGAATGACGGTACCCTGATACTGCTCCAGAATGTCTTCCAGCAGCTCCAGTGTTTCCACATCCAGATCGTTGGTCGGTTCATCGAGGATCAGTAAATTGCTGGGTTTGGCAAATAACCGCGCCAGTAATAAACGGTTTTTCTCACCACCTGATAACGCCCGCACCGGCGTTCTGGCGCGTGCTGGTGGAAATAGGAAATCCTGCAGATAACTCAGCACATGGCGGCTCTGCCCATTTTGCATAATTTCCTGCCGCCCTTCGGCCACGTTGTCCTGCACCGTTTTATCTAAATCAAGCGCCATTCGGTGTTGGTCAAAATAGGCAACTTCCAGATTGGTACCGCGCTTGATGTCACCACTTTGCGCCTGATACTCATCCAGCAAAATTTTAATTAAGCTGGATTTTCCAACACCGTTTGGCCCGATTAACGCCACGCGATCACCGCGCATCAACAGTAAGTCAAAATCAATCAGTACCGGTTTACCGTCAAACGCCAGATTTAAGTGTTTACCTTCAAACACCAATTTGCCGGATTTCGCCGCTTGTTCGATGGCAAAATCGACTTTACCCAGCTGTTCGACCCGTGCCGCGCGTTCTTTACGTAGCTCTTTCAGCGCCCTGACCCGACCCTCATTACGGGTGCGGCGGGCTTTAATACCCTGACGGATCCAAACTTCTTCTTCGGCCAAACGTTTATCAAACAGATGGTTATGCTGCTGCTCGACTTCGATCGCTTTTTGTTTGCGCTCGAGATACTCGGCGTAGTTGCCTGGATGCGAGGTGAGAATACCGCGGTCTAAATCGATAATGCGGGTTGCTACAGCGCGGATAAAGGCTCGGTCATGCGACACAAATATAATGGCGCCGGGGAAACTGATTAAAAACTGTTCCAGCCATTGAATGGCAGCAACATCTAAGTGGTTAGTCGGTTCATCCAATAACAGAATGTTTGGTTTGCCAACCAAAGCCCGCGCTAACGCCGCTTTACGCAACCAACCGCCCGACAACGAAGCCAGCGTAGCTTCCGGATTCATTTCAAACTGTTCACAGAGCTGTAAAATCCGAGCTTCTAATTGCCAGCCGTCACGGGCGTCGAGTTCAGTTTGTAAATCACCAAACTCGTTCATCTGCGCGTCGGTGGCATCATGCAGGTGATCAGACAGCTCATAAAAATGCTGCAGTTTTTCAGCTAAATCGCCAGCGCCTTCGCGGATAAAATCGGCGATTTTCACGTCAACCCGCGCTGGCGGATCTTGCTCCAACCGGCTTAATAACACATTGTTTTGTTTAACAATCTGCCCATCGTCGAGATTTTGCTGACCGGTCAGCAATTTCAGCATGGTGGATTTGCCAGCGCCATTACGGCCGACCAGACAAACCCGCTCGCCGACAAACAAACTGAAATCGACTTTATCCAGCACCGGGTTGGTACCAAAGGCTAAGCTAGCCTGTTGAAAACGTAATAATTCCACGCCTTACTTTCCTTGCAAACTGTGCTCGTTGATAAAGTCGCGAAGCGAATTTTCATCAAACGGCCAGTATAAATATAAAGAACCTGCACCCAGCACCGGAATGCTGGTGCGAAACTTGGCAAATGCCACCGGATCATCAACGATATCCAGTACGGTAAAAGACAACTGCTGCTGCGTCAGTAAACTTTGCGCTTCTTCACACAAATGACAGCCCCAGGTGCTATACAAAACCAGTGGTGTTGCACTCATTCGGTCAGACCCGCGTCAACTCGAAACAAACGTGAATGTGCGGATTACGTTTAAAGTCTTCCGGCAAACTGGCCGCCGAAATATCTTTGACCTGCCAGCCAGCTTGTTGTAGCGCTTCATAATCGAGCTTAAAGCGCCGTTTGTTGTTGGAAAAAATCACTTTGCCGCCGGTACTGACCAACTTTGACAGCATATTCAAAAGCTTAACGTGGTCACGCTGTACATCCCAGGTGTCTTCCATCCGTTTTGAATTAGAAAAGGTCGGTGGGTCAACAAAAATTAAATCAAACTGATTTTTACAGCCATGCAGCCAATCGAGCACGTTTTCCTGCACAAACTGATATTGCTTGCCAGCCAGAGCATTTAAATCAAAGTTACGGCGAGCCCAATCGAGGTAAGTGTTCGACATGTCGACCGTAGTGACCGAACGCGCACCACCAATAGCCGCATGCACCGACGCTGTGCCGGTATAAGCAAACAGGTTCAGCACCGCTTTGCCTTTGCTTTGCTGTTGGATCGAATGACGGGTAATACGATGGTCCAAAAATAAACCGGTATCGAGGTAATCACGCAGATTGACCAGGAATTTCGTACCGTATTCAGTCACTTCCTTGTACTGAGCGGCTTTGGCGAGTGCCTGATACTGATCTTTGCCTTTTTGTTTTTCGCGAACTTTCAGCACCATTTTATCGGTGTGAATACCGAGCACTTTCGGAACTAGGTTCACAATATCAAACAGACGTTTTTGCGCGATGGCTTCGTCGACATTAGAAGGAGCTGCGTATTCATGCACCACCACTTCGCCGTCGTACCAGTCCACCGCCACGTTATATTCAGGAATATCCGCATCGTATAAACGATAACAAGTCAGCTGTTCGCGTTTGGCCCACTTTTCCAGTTGCTTGACGTTTTTCTTTAAGCGGTTGGCAAAGGAGTCACTTTCGGCGAAAAACAACGCTGGTGCAGCGGTTGCACTCACTTGCACTTGTTGTTCGGTTAAGTCAAAAATGCTGAATTCACAATCCAGCGGACCGTTAGCAAATTTGTAGTTTTTCAGTTTAGAAAGCTTCAGTGCCCGCAGTAAATCCCCGTTGGAGGTGATCACCGCCAAACGCCAGCCCTGAAAATGCTGTTTTAAGCGCAAAGAGAAATCGGCATACAGTGGAATAAGCGCAGGTAAATCGCCTAAGCGCTCGCCATAAGGTGGGTTGGTAACAATCACACCATTGCTGACGCCTTCGATGGCCGTAAGCTCGGTGGCATCACCCTGGCGGAATTCAATCACATCACTTAAACCGGCACGATTGGCGTTTTGCTTGGCTTTATCGAGCGAACGTGCATCCAGATCAGAACCAATAAACCTTACACCAGCGGCCAACGGCTTTCTGGCACCTAAGGCTTCAGCGCGTAATTGCTGTAATAACGAATTGTCAAAATCGGCCATTTTTTCAAAGGCAAATTGCGGACGTTTTAAACCAGGAGCGATATTGCGGGCCATCAGTACCGCTTCAATCAATAAGGTGCCGCTACCACAGAATGGGTCAAACAGACTTTGGCTGTATTGCCAACCGGAGCGGATCAGCAGCGCAGCAGCTAAATGCTCTTTTAGCGGCGCTTCGCCCTGCTCTTTACGGTAACCGCGTTGATGCAAAGATGGACCAGAAAAGTCCTGCACAAAATAGAAGTGGCTGCGTTCCATCCGCAGTTGAAAACGCACATCCGGATCCAGCCGGTCGACATTCGGCCGTTCGCCGGTTTTATCGCGGAATTGATCGACGATAGCGTCTTTAATGCGCATCGCGCCAAACTGAGTATTATCGATGGTTGGATGTTTACCGACGCATTCCACCGCCAGACTTTGGTGGAGCTGCATATGTTGCAGCCAGTCAATCTCGTTGGCAGCTTCATACACATCGGTGGTTGCATCGACGGCAACCGCATGGATCTGACGCATAATCCGGGTGGCCAGCCTGGACCACAAACATAACCGATAAGCAGTGTCGAGTGTGGCGGTAAAACGCACCATCCCTAAACCCAACTTCACTACTTCGCCGCCATGTTGCTTAATCTCAATGGCTAACACTTCTTCAACCCCTTTCGAGGTTAAGGCCCAGAATTCCTGCATAGTCGCACCCTTTTCGCAAATTGGCCGGCATTATAGCAGAAGCAACTATAAGTACGCCGCGCGAATTTGCCATGCTGATTCAGAATAAACACCCTGATTTTGCGAAATCAGCGCTTATTTAAGCAGATCGTAGATTAAAGCAGCAGTCAGTTGCTAAATCGCAATTAGTTGTGATTTGTTGCTTGCATCGTTGGCCTAAAAACCATAAGATGCGCCCCGCAATGACGGACGCGGGATGGAGCAGCCTGGTAGCTCGTCGGGCTCATAACCCGAAGGTCGTCGGTTCAAATCCGGCTCCCGCAACCAACTTACTTAAACGCCGACTTGATGTTGGTTTTTTTGTGTCTGCGATTCAGTGATTTGCCTTTTGTTATATCGAGTTCTTGCATAAAGGTCGTCGGTTCACCCTTCACAAAAACCGTGCGGCTCCCGCAACCAACTTACTTTAAAGCCGACTTGATGTCGGTTTTTTTGTGTCTGCGATTCAGTGATTTGCCTTTTGTTATATCGAGTTCTTGCATAAAGGTCGTCGGTTCACCCTTCACAAAAACCGTGCGGCTCCCGCAACCAACTTACTTAAAAGCCGACTTGATGTCGGTTTTTTTGTGTCTGCGATTCAGTGATTTGCCTTTTGTTATTTCGAGTTCTTGGATAAAAGTCGTCGGTTCACCCTTCACAAAAACGGGCGGCTCCCGCAACTAACTTAGTAGCCGACTTTGTGTCGGCTTTTTTAGAGCTGGACTGGACAGCCACTGCTCAACAATCCCTTCATTTCTTAGAGTAGGACAACCATTTTTCGAATAACTCACACACTTGATAATTAATATTTATGCAACCACAGTTCAGGCTCAAAAATAGATTGTCAGGATGACATCATGCCAAAACCGCGTTACACACAAATCGCCCTGAGCGAAACGCCGCTTTATCACTTAGCTTACCGCTGCTTGCGCCGTTCATTTTTGTGTAATGGAATCGATGGTTTTAACTTTCGGCATCGTCGAGAATGGATTGCCGAGCGATTTCGACTGCTGACAACCATGTTCGCAATTGATGTGGCGTCTTATGCCGTGATGATGAACCATTATCATGTTTTGGTAAGAGTTCATGTCGAAAAGGCCGCAATGTGGAGTGCAGATGAAATCTTTGGGCATTGGAGCATTCTGTTCCAAGTCCCTGATTTGAAGAAGCCGTTTCTTGCAGATCATCTGATTGAGTTAGAAGACATTCAAGCTGCTGAAAAAATGATAGAAATCTATCCAGAGCGCTTAACCAGCACCCCTTGGTTTATGCGCTGTTTGAATGAGCATATCGCGAGGCTTGCTAATTTTGAAGACATATGAAGCGGCAGGTTTTGGGAAAGACGCTTTAAGTTTCAAGCAATTTTGGATGAATCGGCTTTTATTAACACCATGGTTTATATCGATTTAAACCCTATCCGCGCAAAGATTGCTGAAACGCCAGAAAGTTCTGAATTTACAAGCATTGCCGAGCGGATTGCGGAGAGAAAAAGCAAAAACTGTAAAATGCCGAGTTGCCGGTTACGGCATTTATCCGCACATCTTGCACTCACGCGCGACCCAACGCCAAACCCGCTTGTGCGTTGAATAAACCAAACCAGAACCCGCGATGACATTTGTCACAAAAACCTCAGACGACAACAATGTTTATAAGCAATGCTTAAAGCAAAAATAACAAAAGCTTTTGGAATTGTTTAGCGAAAAAATGAAATATTTTTTAAATTGAATGAAATTATGGGGAACTTATGACTGTAGAAGTTTCTGTAACCTGCTAATTTCTTTAGGATTTTCCAGAATTGCTTGGCAAATCCGCCGAGAAAGCCTGACATACTCAGGAGCGGTGTCATCGACGAGCGAAAACTTTTCAGCCAGTACGTGTTTAGTCAGGCGCATCGCCAACCAAGGTAAACGTTGTTCGGGCGGTATTGCTGCAAGTTCAAGCCGCCATTGCGTGGGTAATTCAAGAGAGCCGACTGTCGGCTGCGGTGCAGCAAGTTGAGATTTCGCTGCACGACCAGTGCTGGAACGCACTGGACTTACTGAACTTGGCTTGTCGATTTTATTAACCATGCAGCAGCGTCCCGTAATTAATGTTTTTGCTGATAAATTTCCAGCAGGATTGAACTGATCTCACCCGATGTCGCCGTCGAGACCGCTTCGCTTGTTGTGTCAGCTTCGTCCAACGGCAAGTATTGACGCAAGGAAAGCAGGTTTTCCCATACTGCTGGTAACATATCTGATTGCGTTTGCAGAGCTGCCAGCTTTTCATCAAAGGTAGCAACTGGTTGGCTAAATAGGTTTACCAACAACTCACCGATCATCCCATAAGTGCCTCCGGCCAAAAGCAGTGGCTGCAGTAACACTGGGATCAAAGCAAATTGTTCAGTTTTAAAACAGCACAAAATGTATTGTAACCGCGCTAAGTGGAACTCAGGTTCTAGCACCAAAGCAGTGGCGAAATCATGCATCGCGTCAGTAAAATTCTGTAATTCTGCGGTTTCCGAGCCGCGCATAAAATATAATACCGCAGCATAAGGAAACTGGTTCAGCGCTTGCGCTAAGTCTGCAGTCACATCGTCATTACGGCCCATTTTTGCTGCACAAAGCTGAATGTATTCTTCTAATGTGTTCACGCTGGAATTCCTGATAATTGAAAAAATTCATCGTCATTATCGACGTCGGTTTCGGCTTTGTTACTTCGAAGTACAGCAAGTGCCGCTTTATGTAACTGACTAACACGACCTTTACTGATCCCGAGCATGTTGGCAATGGCGGTAAAATCCCAATCCAGCTGATATCGAAATAACATGATGCTTTGCATCGGATCCGCAAGACGGAGCAATTGATCCATGTAGCGGATCTTTAGGCATGACAATTCGGTAGACGAGTAATAATCGCCATAAATCCACGACTGTGGATGTTCAACCATGGTATCGCTAATTAAATAAGCGGTCGCTAACTCTTCGATACTGTCTTTAAGCTCGACCAGCGGTTTTGCGGATATCACATCGTCATCAACAATCTCATCGCCGCGACTATAAGCGGCATGAAATTGCGCACTATCGTCGCTATAGCGAAATACCTCGTTGAGGATTGCACCTTTCACCCGAAAACGCGCAAACATGACAAATTTATAACCCAATTGCGGATCAAAATGAGCGATTGCTTCTAGTAAACCAATCGCTGCGTATTGGCGGAAATCTTCGATATCAGCAAGCGACAAGAACAACTTATGTTGCCAAGATTTGGCTTCATTTTTTGACCATGGATGGTAATGGCAAAATATCCAATCTCGCGCAGTTTGCGAGCGGTCTTTGCACCATGCCTGCCATTGCAATTGTTCTTGTTCGCGCATCATTGAAAACTACTCACCAATGATTGACTGACCAAAGCCCAGCCATCGATCAGCACAAAAAGCATAATCTTAAGCGGCAACGAGACGGTGATCGGCGGCACCATCATCATACCAAGTGCCATCAACACACTCGAAACCACCAGATCTATGAGCAAGAATGGGATAAATATTACAAAGGCCATTTTAAAAGCCGTGGTCAATTCGCTTAATAAAAACGCTGGAACTAATTCAGCAAATTTAACCTCATTCGGACTCGCCGGCAGCGGCTGTCCGGACATCGACGCGATAGCAACAAAGTCTTGTTCACGCGTTTGCTGGATCATAAAACTTTTGAATGGTTCCAACGCCGAAGTCACCGCTTGCGCAGCATCGATGGAACCTTGACTAAATGGCACCCAACCTTGCTGCAACGCCGCATCAAAAACCGGGCTCATGGTATAAAAAGTCAGAAACAACGCTAACGTCATCAGCACCAAATTTGGCGGCGTTTGCTGCAGGCCCAGCGCTTGGCGCAATAAAGACAGCACAATTAAGATGCGGGTAAAAGCGGTCATTGCTATCAAAAAAACCGGAATAAATGATAATGCCGATAGCATTAAAAAAGTTTGCACTTCCGGTGCTAACTTATCCACACTGCCGATAATGCTTTGTAATAGCGGGTCGACCGCTGGTAATTGTGCAGCCGCTTGCATAGGCTCAGCCATGATGCACTCCTGAATGATGAACTGTTGATACTACCTCGACGTTTGCCACTGGTACGACAGCCTCTGATGAAGGCTGAATTTTGTCGAGCAGTACAACTTGCCCTGCAGTTTCAAACACCCGATATTCAATCCCATCCAGCGAAAAACGATGGAGAAACACGCCACGAGCCAAGGCATCTCGTTGGTAGACCGAGCCTTTTGCAGTAAACTGCCGCGTGCGGATTTTGCGTTGCGCCCATAACCAAATCGCAATAAGGACAACACACAGCAAAACCAACAGCAGTAACTGACTAGTACTCAGTATGTCTTGTTGGTTAAAGGGTAGACCACTACTCATGCTATACGCACATCGCTCGCCACTTCCGTGACTTCCAACGCAAACTTGCCATCTTGCGCAACCAAACGGCCACGTGCGACCACTTTGCCATGCAAACTCAGCTCAATCGGTTGGTCGATATCAGCACCAAGCCCAATAATATCGCCCTTTTTCAGCGCATAAAGTGTCGCTACACTCATGGTACATTGGCCAATGTGACCGGTTAATTGCACTTCGACATCACCCACCAGCCCGAGATCAACGGGTAACAGTGCGTCGCCGCTTGGTGCAGCATCAACTTTGCTGTACTCAACAGCAGAAACTGGTTTACTCATTTATTCACCTTTTGAATTTGTTCTAAATACAGCGCTTTTTCTTCAGCTGAAGCGACGAGATAGCCTTCAAGCGCCAGACCTGGCAACTGCAATTTCCACGTGTCATCAAGAGACTGCGCAAGCTGTAACACCATGCCGGGCTTTAACGCTTTGATTGCGCTGATACGCATCAACGGACTCTTCACCGTTAACGGGAAAGTGACTGAGTGCTGGTACAACGCATCAATGAGCCGGAACGCCGGTAATGTTGTTACCCTCAAGGCCGGCAACAAGGCTTGGACTTGTTTTTCGTGTAACCGAAACACAAAGTGGATTGCATTTAATTTAAGAGCAATCTCAACTACAACTTGCTGTTCATCGAGATTGACCGGTACAAAACGCTGCAGCCAATCATTGCACATTGCTAAAGCAAATTGCCCGGTGGTGTTTTGCGCCTCAGGATCTTTGCTCAGTCGCGCCGGCTTTACTGCCGCTAATTGGCAAAGATAAACCCGCAAAGCATCAAGCTGGACCGCAGCGTCTGCAGCCAACCATTGACAGCCATCACGCGGCGAACCCTTGGTATTTAAGGGCAGCTGTGCAAACAACTGCTGATTAAAACTCAACTGCATGTCAACATCGCCAGGCAGCCAAGCCTGTGCCCACTCATTGGCCAAAGCGGCCAAATTAGTGTGCACCAGTTGTTGTTGCTCAGCAGTGAAAACACCAGGACGACGGATCGCCATCATTAACGACCCCGTGTATTTTCAAACAGTTGGTCAAGCATTGAGTTGGCCACGTTTAAAATTTTTGAACTGGCTTGATAACCCCGTTGGATGATGATCATATCGGCGAATTCTTTGGATAAGTCAACGTTCGATAACTCCAAGCTCTTTGTCGCTATAGCGCCAAAACCAGCTTTGCCAGCTTGACCGATAATAGCCTCAGACTTGCCGACTAAACGGAACACTGCGCCGTCAACTTGTTGCAGTGCATCTTTGTTATTAATTTCCATCAACGCAAGCGCAGGACCGTCTTTACTAACGCCATTGGAATAACGCAGTTTCACCACACCGCCTTCGTCAAAGGTCACGTCTTGTAATGAACCTGCTGGTGCGCCATCTTCAACTTTTGCCACTAATGACGAGGTTGTGCCGGTCGAAATTGAGGTCGACTTATTAAAATCACCAGGATTCCCAAACTCGAACTTCACTGGTGTGTTGCCACCGTATGAATCTTTTAAATCAAACGACAGGCTATTAAAGCCGCTGGTTGGAGTGCCGTCGGCAGAGAAACGAATTTCACCACTGTGGACTGCGGTGCCGTCATCCTTGGTGATAGTGACAGTCCACGCACCAGGAATAGTCGTGTGTTTTTCAAATTTGGTTTTTAATTTAACTTCTTCACCTAACTTGTTGTAAGTGGTGATGCTGGCGATCTCATGCGCCGCCGTAGAACCCGTCGACAAATTGCCGCTGAAATTCACTTTAGTGGTTGGTTTCGCAGCGATTTGGCGATATGAAGACAAATCCAGCACGCCTGGTTGATTTGCTGAATTGAGAACAGCGACTGCAGCATTACTAGAGCGCTCAACCAAAATTCCTTTATCGTTAAAGGTAAATTGGCCAGAACGGGTGAATAGGGTTTCGCCATTTTTTAGTAAGGTAAAAAAGCCCATCCCGTTAATTGCAAGATCTGTGCTATTGCCGGTTTGGCGGATCTCACCATTGGCAAAACGAAAGCCTAAGCCAGAAATCTCAACTCCAGCACCTGGGTTTGAACTACCACTGCCTTGCGACAAACTGCGATAAAAACTATCAGCTCCACGAAAACCTGGAGTATTCATATTCGCGATATTATTACTGACGTTATCCAAGCTTCGAGAGAACGATAACATGCCAGAGAGGCCTGTATAAAAAGATTGAAACATTTAATATTCCTCGGATTTTATTTTTGAATAACTTTAATTTGGCTCAGTGAAATTTTATCAACAAAGCTTCCGGTCGAACTTTTCACAGTTAGTTCTGGTTGACCCGCGTTGTAGTGCACTGCTTCAACAACACCGCTAAACGATTGTCCGCCGCCGGTGTCAACTTCGACATTTTTGCCAAGCAAACTTAACCCTTGGGTTGATGCCTGCATGGCCATAACGCCCAGAATGTTATCGTTAATTTGTCGAGACTGCTCAAGTGAAGAAAACTGCGCCAACTGCGCCAAAAACTCGCGGTTGTTCAACGGTTCCAACGGATCTTGATAATTCAGCTGCGCCAAAAACAATTTGACGAATTCTTCTTGCGAAATCGCATTATTGGCACTTTGGATCGGTGCCGACGATACTTGCCCAATCCCATCAACTGGCATAAGCAGCTCCTTGTTCGCTAAAACGACCATTGATATACAGATCCATGTGACGCAAGTTGACCGGTTGCCATAACTGCAGCACTTGTTTTAATGCTTGCTCGGGATCTTGTGCATTGAAATTCCGATAATAGAGGCGCTCTTTTTGGTCAGCGTCAGGCAATACCATCAGATGTTCCGCCAGCAGCGGCGATAACCAATCTTCCATCACATGGGTGGACAGAAGCTGAGTTTGTTCTTCGACAGGGTCAAGTGGTTGAAATGGCTCTGCAGTTGCAGCCCAATCGGCAGTGACGGTTAACCGGCTTGGAGCATTGAAGTTAAAGGTTGCTTCTGCGCTTTGACCTACCTGCTGTAGCGTCGATGTTGCCAAAAGATTGTTAGTTACCAACCGCGATGCGGCAGTTTGCGTAGTGTTGTCTTGTGCTTCATAACTTAAGTAGCCTGTAGCAATTAAACCCCATGGCGAATATACCGAAAGTTTGTGCGATGACTGCGGACCCTGGTTGACAGCCATTGCTGCATAATGTTGTTGCCCAGACAATTGTTGGAGCGATGAGCTAACAAGTCTTTGATTTTGCTTGCCTGTTTTCACCATTACTTTACTATTAGCGAAAGTCTGCACTGGGTTACTTGGATATTCGCCTTTTGCGCCCAGGACCAACGAGCCGTCATTTATCGCTAGTGAACTAAGTTCGTCGGTAGGTTCTGCATTCAGCGCAGCCGAATTTTGCGCAGTGTTGACTGCAGAGTCAGCACTAGCAGGCGTCGCAGCGGTTTCAGGGAATGCAAAGAGCAATTGCCATGGCATGACCACTGCCGGTTCAGCAGCGACATCCGCGGCTTTTTTCTCTGATTCAGCTGGCAATTGATTCGAATCGCCAGCAGCGCTGCCAACCACTCCTCGCGGATGTTTACCCAACAATTGGCTAAACTGTGATTGCTGCTTATTTGGTGTCGCGTTGCCCGTCAATTGGCCTAATTCTGCGCCGATGAAATCACGACTCTCAACGTTGATTTGCATAATATACTCCTGCCAATTCAGAAACTTGTAACTCTTGCGCATCCATCGCTTTGGTTGCTAATTGTCGAAATGCTAATTGCTGTTTGGCCTGCATCATGTTGTCGACCACCTGCGTTTGCTGGACTTTGGTTGTCTGCTGCGTTTTTTGCCGTTCGAGTCCACTCACCAAAGCCACCGCCGCTTGTAGTTGCGTATGTTGATGGCTCAAATAGTTCATTAACGTTTCACGCATTGCCAAATCACGAGCCTGTAACGCAACTGCGTAGTCCCAATCCTGCTGCAACTGCTGTTGTAATTGCTGTTGCGTGTGTAATTCGGCACTAATGCTGTCAAGCTTCGACAACTCAGTTTCCAGCTGTTGTTGCTGCAACTGCGTCAGCGATTGCCACTGCTTTAACTCTCGGTTGAGGCGACGGATGCTCATGAGCCTGTCCTCAAATCTAAACGTTCCATCCACTGTAAAGTGTCTGCTATCGGCGTTGCCTCGGCCGACTGTTGCACCAATTCTCGGACTAAACGCATGTCATCTTGCAATCGGGTCCGCGTTTCTTCATCACCTAGTCCAAGTTCAATCATGTTGCGTTTTTCTTCGTAGGCCGCCCAAACCCGCCGAATTTGCCGAGCGCGCATCCGCTGCATTGGCGTTGCCAGCGCAGGGAACAGACGGCTCACCGACTTCAGCAAATCCACTGCCGGATAGTGATCCTTTTCTGCTAATTCAGTGGATAACACGATGTGTCCGTCGAGCACGGCCTTCATTGCATCTGCCGCAGGATCTGCAGTCAACTCACCTTCGACTAACACTGAAAAAATACCGGTGATCGCCCCGCGGTGAGCAAAAGCACCACAACGTTCAATAACGGCAGGGATAGCTGCAAACACTGAGCTGGTATAGCCCCGCAAGGTTGGCGCTTCGCCGCTTGCCAAGCCGACTTCGCGTAATGCCATCGCAAACCGAGTCATCGAGTCAGTGACGAGCATCACGTCTTGTTGTTTGCCAGAAAAATACTCGGCAACAGCAAGCCCGGTATGCACAGCGCGGATCCGCATCAATGGTGGCTGCTCTGCAGTTGCCGCAATAATCACCATCGACTTTAAGGCGTCATGCTGTTTGGCCTGCTGATAAAATTCCAAGACTTCACGGCCACGTTCACCAACCAATACCACGACAGTTACTTGGTTATGTTGCTTGGCAGCAGAACTTTCATGCTGCCGACAAATCTGTGCCAGCAAAGAACTTTTGCCGACACCGGCGTTCGCAAACAAGCCAAGACGTTGGCCACGGCCGAAAGTCAGCATGCCATCGATCACCCGTACTCCAGTGGCGAACACATCGGTAATTGCTTGGCGTTCAAGCGGATTAATGGGTTGACGTTTTAACGGTTGGCGCTGCATCAGCGTTAACGCATCCCCGCCGTCGATCGGCTCACCGCAAGCGTCTAAAAGCCGTCCGAGCATTGCATCGCCAAGTGCAACCGAAGCGGTAGCCCCCGTTGCCACAACAGTGCTGCCAAAGGTAATACCCTGAGACACCGCCAATAGCATTAAAATGCCGGTATCACCGCGAAAACCAACCACTTCCGCATCCAACCAACGATGGGTTGGTTGCAATACCTCAAGCTGACACAACTCGCCGACAAAGAGTCCAGGGCAAGTCACCTCAATAGTGAGACCAACCACATTCACCACAATCCCTTGGCGCTTTGCTGGCGAGATGCGTTCTAGTTGTTCAGTTAACTCTGCCCAGTTTTGCATCAAGACTGCCCTTGCGCGTCAACTTGCCATTGTTGCAATTGCGCCAGAATAAGTTGGTGGAACTGCTCTACCCGGGTTGGCAATGAACTTAAAATTTCACCACGACCGAGCCGTAAGCGAAATTCACCAACCTGCAGCTGGTCATTCGCCACAACTTTACTGATATTTGGATGAAGCACTAAGGCTGGTTTTATTACACTCACTTGCGAAGAATGAACTTCAAGCACCAATTCGCGCTCGGCAACGGTCTCTTTAATCAGCGTTTGTAATTGCCGCGTTAAGACCGACGGATCTTTAAGCTCACACAACAACACCTGATAACAGGCTTTCACGGCCCACCCGTACATTTGCTCAAAACTCGTTTCTTGCAGCGTTAATGCGTCAACGTCAAAACGGGCGATAAATCCTGTCAGTATCTGCAGTTGTTCCGCCAACTGCTGTTGCAATTCCGCAGTCTCTGAGGCGAGCTTTTCGCTGGCATCAGCTTGGCCTTTGGCAAAACCCTCGGCGCGACCCGCTTGTGTTTCCTGGTGAACCAACGCTTTAACATCATCGGCAAATACACGGGCAATTAATCGTTTACGCTCGTCCGGCGTTAATTGCATCAGACTATCTTCAGCAATTTCTTCCGCCGAGACTGACACTACAGACGTTACGTCTGATGCCAGCAAGGGCTCAGCAGTCTGTTCAGTGGTCAGGGCTCGCGGAAAACTAGGAGTTAAGTTCATCACTGCGCTGCCTCATTAAACCATTGCACGGCACGTGGCCCAAGCTTGGCGCTTTTCGCTTGCGCTATTGCTTGCACAAAGGAAAACTTTGGCAACTTTGGCATTGCTTGGGCTAACAACTCCGCGTGATTTTTAATCCCCAGTTGCAACAGCATATCGAGCTCAGATCTCACGCGAGCTTGCTGATGCGCAGCCAATTGTTGCAAAACCCAGCGTTGGTCTTTGCTGTTTAAAGCCGCCAGCCGCAACGCGGTCATCTTAAAAGGGCAATAATCAACCACGCTTCGCCTCCGATTGCGCAAGCCATTGCTGTACTTCATCAAGCACGGCTTGACGCTCAGCCTCTGTCAATGAAGGTTTCCGACGACGCCAGAACATCGCGGCAATCATGCCTACAAGCACAACAGCTGCGGCCGCGACAATCACTAACCAATTTGTTGATTCGGTCGACGCCACGTCGGTTGACGCGGTCTGCACATTTTGGCTGGCAATTTTTGTTGCGGGCACACGAGCGGCAGCACCAACAAATTGCACACTCACTTGGTCGCCTCGTTTTTGGTTATAACCGGCGGCAACTTCAATCGCTTGCTGTAATTGTTGCCGTTTGTCGGCAGACGCATCAGCGCGGATCAGCACCGACAAAGCAACGCTTGCGACCGCGCCAGCAGGCTCGGTGAGTTCTTCAGTTGCGGTGCCGTGGGCATAACGTACATCTGTCGTTTCACTGGAATCTATGGGTTGATTACCGCCGTCAACAGCACGGTTTTTGCTGGTAGATTGTTGTTTTTGTACAACAACTCCGTTGCCTGCTGCATCAGTTAATATCTCTTGGCGTACGATGCGTTTTTCTGCAGTATTCAGTTCAACATTCACCGCCACAGAATAATCTGCCGGGGTGTAAACCAGCCCCAAAAGACTTTCAACTTTCTGCCGATATTCCAATTCGATTTGTTGTTGAATATGCGCAGCGCCGAGCGTTGCATTGGTTTCGGCAGTCCGCGATAAGACCCGGCCGTCTTCGGTTAAAATGGTCACCGCTTCTGGTTTTAATCCAGGAACAGCAGCAGCGACTAAGGCTTGCACGCCGTCGATTTGCGAACGATTTAACTCATACTCAGGAAATAAGGTTACCGCGGCTTTGGCTGGAACCGGTTGCTTCTCAAACATTTTCTTCTCGCCGAAAGTCAAATGTACTCTGGCGTAACGGACAAAGTCTAACGCCCCTAAAGTCCGTTCCAACTCCCCCTGCAAGGCACGCAACATGGTGATTTGTTGGGTGTGTTCGGTCATGCTGTAATCGGCTTGGTCATACAATTCAAGACCATGGGTATCAAAACCAGCCTGACGATTAGATGCCTGTGCGATTTTAACTTTGCCAAGCCCAGATTCTTCGATCAGCATATTGCCCAAAGCGTCGACTTTATAGTCAATGCCTTGTTCTTCCAGCCGCTGTAATAGACTGGCTTGGTCAACACCCGCTTCTGGCGTCAATTCGACATATTTTGGATACCATAACCAGACTAAAGCGCCCGCAGTGAGCAACAACACAAAGGCTAGTAGCAAATAAAACGATTTTGGTTTGGTACCAGTTACATTTAACGACATACAACTCTCCGCAGTTACATCTGCATGCGCATCAATTCTTGATACGCATCAACTAGCTTATTTCGAACTTCAACCGCCAATTGCAGATGTTGCCGAGCCATTTCTAAACTCAACATCAACTCATGGGTTGGTACCGTTTTACCTGTTGCCATATCACTTAATAGCTGACTGCTGGCGCTTACCGACTGATTCAATTGCTCAACAAACCCGGTTGCTGCCGGAACGATCTCCACAGCAGGTTGGGTGTTGATCACCATGTTGGGTTGAGCAATAGCTTCAATTGCATTAATCATAGAAATTCCTTATTTTCCGATTTCCAGCGCTTTGCCGTTCATCTCTTTAATACTGTTAAAAGCGCGGATGTTGGCCTCATAAGCACGCGAGGCCATGTTCAGTCGTAACATTTCGTTCGCGAGGTCAATATCAGGCATGTACACCACGCCGTTCATGTCCGATAGCGGATGATCAGGTTGATGGACCGCTTTTACCTTTTGCTCACGGATCACTTCATAGCCCTGCAACTGCGCATTAAATCCTGAGGTTGCAACCACAGTCTGGCTTTGATAAACACCAGCGGGCGTCGAAGCCACTGCGTTCATATTCGCAATATTGCTATTGGCCGCGTCAATCCGCGCCCGCTCGGTTGCCAACCCTTGCATCGTCACCTGATACACACCATCAGCCATTAACGTTTGCCTCCGTTAAGTACCAAACTCATTAAGCCAAGTTGCCGGTTTAGGCCTTCAACAAGGCTGTTAAATTTGCCAGAAACCATGGTAGATCTTGCAACTAACTCATCAAGCTGCGCTTCTTCAACGACCGTATGGCGCTGGTTGTCGACATCGGTAAGTTGACGGGCAATCACCGCTCTTTGCTCTGGCGAAGCTTGCTGCAAACGAGACAGCAGTGGCGAAAAGTTATATTGCTCAACGCTATGCACTCCGGTTTGGAATTTGGCAATGCGCTCAGCCAAGTTTTGTTGTTCCAATCGCGCCATCGTGAGTGCTAACCGCGTAACTTCAATTGCATCATTCATAGCTGACCCCTATTGCACTATTAACTCGGCGTTTAATGCGCCGCTTTGGTTAATGGCTTGCAAAATTGAAATGATATCGCGTGTGCTTAGATTGACCTTTTTCAGGGCAGCGACCAATTCTGCAATGTTGGTTCCACCTTGACTGGCGTAATACGCTTCGCGTTCGCCCTCAATTTTCACATCGGTATCAGGCATAGTTTCGGTGCGCACTGACGGATTATTGATCCCGGCAAAAGCACCTGGTTGGCTGGTTCTAAAGCGCGTTTGAATTTCTAGGCGAATGCCCGCATGAGAAATCACTACATCACCGACAGTGACATCAGCACCAGCGACCACGGTTCCGGTTTTTTCATTCACCACCACACGCGCAATCGACGCGGTTTGCACACGCAGCTGTTGGATGTGTGCAATCAACATCATGGCTTGCTCTGGGGCGACTGGAGAAACCGCAACTTTTCCGGCGTGTAATGCGCGAACTTTTAATTCAGGGAAATTTTGCTTTAGGACTTGCACCATGGACTCTGCCGTGACGAAATCTGGTTGATTCAATACAAATTGGATTTGATTGTTGCGAACGAACTGCTGATCTATTTCTTTCTCGACAATTGCGCCTTGCGGAATAAAACCAACAGTTGGATGGTTCCGTTGCACTACGTTCTGGTTTTGCTCAAACTTGTAGCCGCCAGTGGACAAATTGCCTTGGGCCAAGGCATAGATTTTGTCATCAACACCTTTTAATGGTGTTAAATATAAAGCCCCACCAGTTAAACTGCGCGCATCGCCGAGTGACGATACATGCACGTCTATTTTGTCGCCTGGTTGGGCAAACGCATTAAGATCGGCTGTTACTATGACTGCCGCGGCGTTGTTTGACTTGATATCATCATTACTGACCGCAACGCCAAAATTTTCTAGGGTGTTTCGGATCGACTGCAAGGTTGCTTTATTGCGTGACGAGTCACCACTGCCAGCCAAACCAACCACTATGCCGTAGCCAACCAAAGAGTTTTCTCGAACGCCATCAACCCGAGTAATGTCTCGGATCCGCGCTTGGTTGCTCGCAACTGCAGCGAAACTACTAAGCACTGCCAACATCAGGATAAATGCACGCATTACAGACCTAACCAATTGACCACCCGACTAAAGAAACCTGATTTTTGGTTTTCTGACATTGACCCTTCACCTTCAAAACGGATCCGAGCGTTAAATAAGCGAAATGACGGCACTACGTTATTGGCAGAAATATCGTTCGGCCGGATCCAACCGCGAACTTCCATACTTTGCACTTCGCCATCAATAGTGATTTCTTGATTACCCATCACTTCCAAGTTGCCGTTTGCATCTCGACTTTGCACTACCGCAGTAATTTGCGCTTTGACAAAACCATTTCGATTAATAGCAGCATCACCACCTGACGTCGCCGCAACACCAACGCCGTAAGGCCATTGGCCTTGAGGGCTGCGAGCATTAACTTGCATGCCGCTTGACGATTCAGTGGAATTACCGGCACTACTTTTTGCCTGGGCACTTTCCATAACTAAAATCGTTACAGTGTCGCCGATTTCGCCGGCACGTTTATCCGCAACTAAAGGCTTGTAACTTGCCTCGTTAAATAAAGAATTGCCGAAACTTGGTTGCAGGCTTGTCGCCGCCAACACCAAACTAGCGATCCAAATAGACTTTGCCGTCATCTTCAAGTATTCCTCGCAACATGCGCGTATGGCCTTCGACCAACACTTCTGCTGGGTAGCCTGTTTTTCCGTCTGCCACCAATTTGCCTTGCAACTGCAAACGGATCCCATTTTCTAACAACACCACATCGACTATTTGGCCCTTGCCGAAGGTATTTGCCGCAAGCCAATGCTTAGCGTCTGCACGCTCTCCACTTTGCAAATTCTGCCGGGCGGTAGCACCATTTAAAGCTATCCAATTCATCGACTGTGGCTTTTGATGAGTCACAACCTCTGATTGCTCCTGCAAACATTTGGGATTAAAAACACTCCCTTTAGCCAGGTCGCAGCGATAGACCATTGCTGTTTGCGTTATTTTCGTTGCAGCAACTATCCACAATTGCTGCTGACCTACTTGCAAATGCAACCGCGTCTTTTCAAACCATTGCGCGGGCTTAGGATCTAGCAATTGCAGGGACTGTTGGTTTTGTAATCTCTGGCAACCTTCGACCAGTTGCTCGATTTGCACCCGGGTATCTGAACCCGCTAACCAAACATCTATTTGCGGTTGCAACTGCTCGCGAACTCGCCCTGCGGTACTTTCTGGGCAATCTGCCCAGGCCATTGGCGAGGTGAGCAATAACAGCAACCAGCGCATTAACGACGAATGTTATTGATTGTTTCTAATACTTGGTCAGCGACCTGCACCAAACGGGCATTCAACTGATAGCCACGTTGTGCCAACATCAAACTGACCATTTCTTCATTCATCGACACGTTGGCCATTTCAGCAAACCCTTGAACCAGCATGCCATTGCCATTGGTGCCTGCAGCACCCGCAGTCATTGCACCTGCTTGTTCACTAGCTTTAAATACATTCGAACCCACCGCACGAAGCGCCTCAGGCTGAGCGAATCGCGCCACTTCTAATTGCCCTAATTCAATCAGCTCAGCGCTGCCTTGCACTCTTGCTAATACATTGCCTGACTGAGTCACGGTTAAATCTGTCGACTCTGGTGGCACTTGAATGCCAGGTTGCAAACGCAGCCCGTCTTGAGTCGTAAGGAAACCATCATCAGCGATACGCAATCTGCCAGCTCGGCTATAGCCGGTTTCACCATCGAGCATTTCGACCGCGAGAAAACCTTCGCCATTGATTGCCAAATCCATTGGGTGTCCAGTTTGTTTAAGTTCACCGGAACGAAAATCCAGCTGTACTGATGCAACATGCACACCTTTGCCACTATCGGTAATGGCTTCTTGCAACGCATCTGCTGGCACTGGCGTGACCAATTCAGCAAAAGAGACATTGGCCTTTTTGTAACCTGGGGTTGAAATATTTGCGATGTTGTTTGAAATCACATCAATCATTTTTTGTTGTGAATTCAAACCGGTCTCGGCGATGTACAAAGACTCAATCATTTAGACTTCCCTAACTCGTTAATGCCGTTTTGCAGCATTTGGTCATAGGTTTGCGCGGCTTTTTGCAGCGATTGCAGATGGCGACTTAACTCCATCATGCGGACTGTTTCAGTTCCAGGATTTACCGTTGATGCATTCAACGCCTGGGGTTGTAGCTGAATTTGTGTAACAGGTTCAGTGGCTTGAGCTGAATAAAGGCCTGCCGCAACTGGATATAATGCTGGCGCTGTTTCTAAGCGAATTCGACCAACGATGCCGGTGTTATCGCGTACCGAACCATCTTGCTCTACCCGCACATCAGTACCGCTAACGCGGATGGGACCATCGTTAGAGAGCGGCAAAGCGCCGCTAGCATGTGCAAGCAAACCCTCGGCATTGATGTGGAAACGACCATCCCTTGTCAGTACCACACCATTTTGATACTGCAGCACAAAGTAACCTGCGGTTTTAATTGCCAAATCTAATGGTCTTTGACTTGCGCGGATCGGACCTGAATCCGTCGCAGGTTTAATAGTTTCTTGATAAGCCGCATCCTGCACCAGCGCTTGATCGAAGCTCACCCTTTGCTGATAACCTGGGGTGTTGACGTTAGCAATATTGTGACTCACAGTTGCTAAATGCTGCATATCGCGGGTCATTGCTTGGCTAATACTATCGATGCTGCTCATAGTTCCCTCAAGAGTTTGCAGGTTGTGCCAACACCAGACCGGCATTTTTTACCGTCACTGTGGTTGGGACTTCGTTAACTGCGATCACATGCAAGGACGGTAAAACACGGTCAAGCATTTGCTTCAATGGTTGTCGCAATTGTGGATAACACATCAGCACCAAAGGCAGGCGCTGCGTCAGCATTTTTTCTGCCAACGCCGTCAGCTGCTGCACTAGGTGTTCCATCGTCCGTGGATCGACCGCGAAATATTGACGAGAGCCATCCGATTGCAGACTTTGAACCAGTTTCTGCTCAAGTGAACCGTCCATCGATAACACATGCAGTTTCGATTCTTTGTCTAACAGCGGTTCAACAAGTTGTAATTTCATATGTTGGCGCACCGCTTCAACCAAGGCCGTTGGCTCTTTAGTCTTGCGACAGTGCTCAGCCAAACTTTCTAAAATCAGCGGTAACGGCCGAATGGTGACTTTTTCTTGCAACAACAATTGCAAAACTTTTTGCACGTCAGACAATGACAACTGCGTGGGGACAATTTCATCAACCATCGCTTGGACTGACGCATCTAAACGTTTAATAAGTCGTTCAGATTCTTGGCGGGACAAGAGCTGGAAGGCATGCATACGCATCACTTCAGTGATATGCGTCGTTAACACAGTGCCTGGGTCGACCACTGTGTAGCCGGCGCTTCGAGCGGCCGCTTCTTGCGCCGCATCAACCCACATGGCATTTAAACCAAACGCCGGTTCTTTCGTTGCGGTGCCTTGTACCGCCAAAAACTCGGCTTTATGGTCGATAACCATCAAACAGTCGGGTTCCAAGCGTCCAGCGGTTAACTGCGCACCGTGCATCTTTAATTGGTAGGCCCCAGTTGCAAGTTCAACAGAACCAGTAATTTTTAATGACGGTAGAACAAAACCCATGCTGCGCGCATATTGCTGACGGAAGTTATCAAATCGACTAGCGATTGGGTCTTGTTGCAACAACAGCGGTTCTAATGAGTGATGAATAACTAACTCAAGTGAATGAAAAATCAGTAAATGATCAAATTCTGGAGCCGCTGCATTATTGGCTTCTGGCACGGTCGGTTGTTCGGATCCAGCCTCTGCAAATTCCTGACGGCGTCGCCACAAGTACACGCCATACGCCACGAAAACCGCCAAGGCAATCAGCAATGGAATTTTTGGTAAACCAGGTAATAACAAGGCAAAGGTCAATAGCATCGCAACTAACGCTAATGATTTCGGCGACGATGCCATTTGGGTACCCAATTCTTCACTGAGGCTGGCGTCAGTTGCTGCTCGGGTGATCAACAAGCCGGTCGCTGTCGAAATAATCAGTGCCGGAATTTGGGTCACGATACCGTCACCAACAGTCAACAAAGTATAAGTATGAACTGCTTGGTTCCAAGACATATCCAGTTGAACAACACCTACCGCCAAACCGCCGATAATATTGATGAATATCAACACAATACCGGCAATTGCATCGCCTTTTACAAATTTACTTGCACCATCCATCGAGCCATAAAAATTAGCATCACGTTCCAAATCCAAACGACGTTGCCGCGCTTCGACTTCACCAATCAGCCCCATGTTTAATTCGGCGTCGATACTCATCTGTTTACCAGGCAAAGAGTCTAAAGTGAACCGAGCGGCCACCTCAGCCACGCGCTGTGCACCGTTAGTAACGACGACGTATTGCACCAATATCAGAATGAAAAACACCACCAATCCGACAACATAGTTGCCGCCGATTACATATACACCAACCGAATCAATAACTTTACCAGCCTCACCGTCATTTAAAATCAACCGTGTTGAGGCGATATTCAGTGCCAGCCGAAATAAGGTCACTATTAATAGCAACGAGGGGAACGTCGAAAACTTGGTTGGTTTATCGGTATAGAAGGTCAATAACAAAATCAGCAATGCAATGCTGAAGTTGAAAATCAACAAGATATCGAGCAGAAATGCAGGAACTGGCACAAACAACATGGCCAAGATCCCTATTACAAAAAACACCAAGACTAAATCTCGATGTTGCTTCATCCAGCGGTTGAACTGCTTAATCAACTCTCTTCCTTTTCCTGCCATTCCAGTACCCAGCGATACACTGGGACTAACAACTTAAAACAACTGACTGGGACAAAACCACCAATGCGGCTTTCCCGGTATAACTGTCTTGCTAATGTTTTGTGCTGCACTATCGGGATCCGATGTTGCCGCGCGATTGTTCTTATTTGTCCGGCCAGCTCACCTTTACCAAGCGAAAGTACCTTCGGCGCTAACATGGTGTTTTTATCAAACAACATTGCTACGGCAATGTGCGTTGGATTGACCACCACCAAATTTGCTTGGGGTACTTGCGATAACGAGGCCGAACGCTTTAATAAATCTTGCTGCACTTGCCGTTGTTTTGATTTCACGTGAGGATCACCCTCACGCTTTTTGTATTCGTCCTTCACTTCCTTTTTGCTCATGCGCATTTTTCGCATGAAGTCGTGATGGCTAAAGCCAAAATCAAATAGTGCAAATGGCAATAACAGCAATAACAACAGCCCACAAACTTGCAGCATTAGTTTGACCCATCCCTCCCGCAGTAACTGCGGCGAAACCAGACTCAAACGTAAGGCATCATCGACTAAAACTGGCATGACCCAATAAAATACCAAGCCAACTAAAGTCAATTTCAAAATATTCTTTGCAAGATCGAACCAAACCTTGCGAGCGATCATTTTTTTAAAACCGGCAACCGGATTGATCCGGCTGAAATCCATTTTCAATTGTGCGCCAGTCCAAACAAACCCAGTCTGAAACACTTGGATCGCAATTGAAAACAACAGCAATAAAAGCAACAACGGTACAATCGCGCCAAAGGCAAACCAACTTGCATCTTGCGACAACCGGTAAAAAGCCTGCGGTGTCAGCAACGCATCGTAAAGTCGCAACATCCGCCTGGTGTAATAGCTAAAATCAGCGGCCACACGGGCGGCCATCAGCACAGCGAGTGCTAGTGCGACAACCGAAGTTACCCAGATAACTAAATCAGTACTTTTTCGTACCTGGCCTTTCTTCCGAGCCTCTTCTAATTTATAGGGACTGGGTGCTTCGGACTTATCGTAATCATCACTCACAACACAGTCCTACCCAACAAACACACTTTGAGTTAATCGCAACGCTTGTTCATTCATTCGCGCGATAAAATTCCCCAGTAAACCCACAGAAGCACTAAGTAATAACAGCCCAAGCATTATTTTCAGCGGCATGCCGACAAAGTAGATGTTCATCTGCGGTAACGTCCGTGACAACAAGGCACTACAAATGTCAAAAAGCCACAGCCCGACAACCGTTGGCAAAAATAAGCCCATCGCCACCACAAACATCCAACCAAAGGCCAGGGCCGATCTTAAAAACCAATCGGCAGTTAACTCAGTGCCAAGTGGAACCCACTGAAAACTTTGCAACACCAGTTGCAACCATTGGTGATGCAAACCCAGCATAAAAAACAACACCGTGGCGCCAAGCATAATGGCTGTGCCGGTTAGCGGTTCTTGCTCTTGCGATTGAGCATTAAACATCCCGGCTGCCATAAATCCTATTTGCTGGTCCAGCAAACGCCCCCAAAAAGACAGTGCGGCAAAGACAAGCTGCAATTGGATCGCAAGCAACACACCAACCGCAAATTCACGGAGATACGTGATGCTCGTTACCGGCTCATGCGCTACCAGTGGCCATGAAAGCAAGCTAAACACTAATAACAACACTAATCGAACCGGGGTTGGGAACCAATGCATAGGCCCACTGCCTACCGCCAAAAACATTGGCGTCCAACGGCACAACACAGCAAAAAAAACTGGTAATTGCTGCTCCACTTAAAAATCTTTAATGCTTGCGATAGTTTGACGACTGAAATCCATCAGGATCTCCAGCATCCAAGGACCGGCTAACGCTAACACCACTAACAAAACCACAATTTTTGGCACAAAGGTTAAGGTCATTTCTTGAATTTGCGTCACGACTTGTAAGACACTTATCAACACGCCCACAATTAATGTGGTCAATAACAAAGGCATTGCGATTTGCAACGCCAACTTAAACATTTGACCGAGCAAACCAATGAAATAATCAGCTTGCATTGGGCTTTTTGCCTTCACTTATCGCTCGCTGGATCACGTCCCAGTTGGTGCCTTGACCGTTATAATGCTGAGTCGCGTAAACCTGTTGGATCTTCGACGCTGCGAGTTCATTTTCACCGGCTTGCTCAAGTAATAACGCCTCGGCATATGCAGCAGAGAATGAGGAAGGATCTAAACGTTTCGCTACTAATGCAGCCTTTTTGGCACCAGCCAGATCGCCTAAATAAAATAGTGCAGCGGCTAATGAGCCATGACTATCAGCAAAACTCCGATCTTGTTCACAGGCTTGTTCAAACTGTACTTTTGCCTGCGCATAATCACCCATCAATAAATGACACCAACCGACAAGTAATACTGTACCGGTATGCTCGGGCATATTTCGTGTTGCATGTTGCAGCACTGGCAACGCGCCCTGCACATCGCCTTGCTGCAATAAATACTGGCCCTTTAAGGACAGTAACCGACCTTGTTCAGGCATCTTGCTCAGCGCTAAATTCACAAAGTGCGCAGATTCGCCATAACGTTGCTGGTAATTGGCTAAACAGGCATACACCACCAAGCTGTCAAACTGCTGTGGATCCTTGGCTAACGCTTCGTTCGCAAGGCTCAGCGCAAGCGCTTCCGCTTCATCATCTAAAGCAATCATTGCGCGCAAACCAAGCGCTGCTGGTAAATGCATAAATTCACTTTGGTCCAGCATTTGCGCGGCGATTTGACGGTCAGTTTTGAGATAATGAATTCGAGCTGCTAATAACACTGCTTCAGCAATTGGCTCTTGAATATGCTGATAAAACGCTAAAGCTTGCTCCGAGTCCCTTAAAATGTGGGCAGCCAACATCGCCAAATACAACTGCATTGCGTCAATATCGGCTGCAGCAGCCAGCTTTTCGTTAACATTTTTAACAACATCAGCCGACAACCCTGCTTGAATTTGAAACTGTAATTTGTAACAAATAAGCCAAGTTTGTTGGCACAGTTCCGCTGGCAGTTGTTCAATAAAATCTAAAGCGAGATGTGGACTAGTTTCTTGGGCGTATGATTGCAGCAAACCCTGGATAATATGTTGATTTTCTTTATCATTTAACCAGAACTTATATAAAGCCTCTGCGGAAATGCTCACTATTGCCTCACTGCATTAATGGGGTGTTCGCTCAAAAATTTGGCGATCTACTGTACAAAATTCGCTAAAAGAGGCAGAATCATACTGACGTTGATTTTCAAATGCAATAGCATAAAAATTACAAAATGCTCGATTTTTTTGCTAATTTAGTACGGTTTTTAATATATGCAGTTTTTTTGATGTTTCTGGCTCGCCTGCAAACACACGATGATTACACATGCCGTTTACAACAAAAACTGGCTGGACCTCTTGTAAGGCTTGGGCTATGTAAGCACTTACGCATATTTGGAACAGCAAATATTGACGACAGCCACAGAATTTAAAACCTGGATTGATGAAAAAAATTCAGCTGCATATTTTTTCACTAAAGCTAAATATTTTTCTAAAGTTGCGGTTGGGAAGGCTGAAATTTGCCTTGAGTACAAAACAAATTCCAGCCTTTAACTATTGCCTCATTAAGGCCAAAACGACAACAAGCTAGTTATGAATTTCAAATTTAGGTCGATTAAATCGAATGCCCACACTATCCAGTTGTTTTGTTTTTAAATTCAGTCGATAAAAGCGACCAAGACTCAAATCACGACTGTTTAAATCTAGCCAATACAGCAGGTGGTGAGTTTTGTCCCAAGCACTACTTTTCGCTCCTTTTAGCTCATCTAGATAAGCATCGCTGATGCCATAGCTAGAAAATTGTTCTATCTGAGAATACTCACGCTCGGCGTAGGCAAATACTGGCCACAAGGTGTGGTCTTGTTCTTTGTCGATAACAAAGTTGTCAATGAGTTGGCATACTCGATAGACACGCACTTCGTAACGATCAGAATCCTTTGATGGGGCTTTGGGGTCAATAATTTTCTTCATTAACACCAAATCTCGACCATCCTGTGACAGATAGGTTTCTCGGCTTTCATTGAAATCGTCTTTGACCCAACCGCGCAAATCTATTTGGCATTTCTCGCCAGTAAAAAGATGATGATTGTAAACATCATCATCTAACTCCTGCTGGGTTTGTTTGACAAAACCATCTCGGCCTTGCCCATAACCCATCACATGCTTTCCAGAGACCAGGGTTTTGGTCTTGGGGTTGTAAAGCGCGGCCCCATAATTGTCATCATGCGGTCTTACAGCCACAGCGGATACCTCGATATCTTTGGATAAGTCTAACGGTATTAAATAAACTTCTGTTTGCTCAGCTAAAGTACGATAACGAGTATGGCCAAAGGTACTATCCGCGTCCTGAAGATAGTGACGACTCACGTAGCGTAAGTGATCACCATCAATGACCATCGCATGGATGTTTTCAAACTGAACTTTACTGACACACCCTTGCAGTAGGCCTGCCATAAGCAGGCCCACTAATTTAAAGTTACTTGAAGTAACGCATGTACGCATCATACCCCCTTGCAAAAACATTAAAATTCATTTTATCCGGTATGTCCCCGTTAAAACCTTTATATAAAGAATCATACAAGTTTGAATATGCTGAAAACCTTGGTGTACTTACTCTATTACCCAATGCACCTGTGTCTTCTGACGAAAATTCTCGCATACCGGCTAACTTGTATCTATCTCTTAAGTCTGTTAACAGATCGGAATCACCTGAAAATTTAAGGTTCACAGTTGCATTTTTAACGGCTCCTAACCATTCGGAAGTGTATTTACCTATACTGTCTCCACCCGTTGGTTTGCTCAAGCCGATAGCCATAGTACGCGCAAGATCATTGGCAAAGTCAGTACTTGTTTGTAGGCGCGTCGCCGGATCATCAGGCAACTTCCCTTCAAATAAATGCCCGATAATTGGCAAAAATGGGATCCCCGAAAAAATTGAGGTATGCGCGTAGGTATCAGCCAACCGATGGATACCTAGACCCGCTTGAACTTCACCTTCTAGCGTGCCGCTATTCAAACCATCGATGATGATATCTCGTGTTTTATCCTGCTCTTTTGCCATATTTGACACCCCTAAGGCATGGAAAGCGTTTTGCAATGACGCCACCTTTTGAATGGCCGCCGAACTTAAGTTCAAGCCAAGACTTACCGCGCGATTGATTGCATCCATTTCCGGCATTAAATCTGGGATTTGACTCCAAAACGCAATCCGAACAGCCTTATCCGGATCATTGGTTATCGCCTTGGTAATTAACGCCGTCGCATAGTAGTGGCCTTCTTTGCCATATAGCTCTGTACCATCTTCGGCTTTTAAGTCTCTGGCAATCCGCACCGGATCATAAGCACCTGCTGAGACAATCCCGTACATATCACGATTGACACTTACAGAACGAGAGCCGCCAAAAGCTGACAAATCCATCGTTAGATCGCCAGAAGCACCGCTTGCCAGCGTCAACTTCGCAACTTCGAACGCATATTCAGCACCCTCGTCACCGGCCGAATCACCACTGCCGGATGTCCAAGTACCGTCGCTGTTTCTTGAACCGCCACGTAACCAATCATCAATAAAATGACCGGTTTCTTCACCGATGGCATTTTTGATCACAGCGCGAATTTGTTCACCGAGGGCTCCGTCGGCATTAGACGCATCCATTAACTGCTCACTGAGCTTAATGCTGCCTCCCTTATATCCGGCGATGCCAAAAGTTTCACCTGCTTTCAGCGCGTTTACATCAACGAGTTCAAATGCACGCCCAGCTAGGATTTCATCTTTATGACGATGTAATTCCAAGAGTTTCTCGCGAGATATCCCTGCTTTGTTTTTAAATACATTGTATGCAGCGTCTTTGCCAGAAGCCAAGTGTTCAATTTCCTCTGGCGTGGCGCCAATTTTGGTCAGTTCTGTGACGTCATTTCGATATTCTTCATAACGGGTTAGTTTGGCGACTGCGGTATTTGCTAGTGAGTTCCCAAACGCATCTACAGCGACATCGCGGAAGTTCCAGCTGCCTTCATTATATAGAGCCTTACGCACGCCATATCCAATTGCAGCACCGGCAATACCCTGCAGTGTTCCGCCTAAAATCGACTGTTCTGCAGCGAAACGGCCCATAGATGAACCAATATCGGTAACACTGAATGCGTCCATCGCACCTGCCGTTACCGCTCTTGAGACAACATCTCGCCAGCGGAACGATGCATTATTGCCAACAAGAGCGTTTGCTGCCCAATTGACACCGACCCCAGCGGCAGCTGATGCCATTTTACCCACCATATTCAACGAGCCCGCTTGTTTAGAGCCCATAGTCGCCCATTCGGCACCTTTTAAGGCACTACCAAGCCCTGCGGTTGCACCAGCGGTTAACCCAGAAACAAAAGCGTTTTTCAAGGAGAAATGGTCGACAACTCCCATGGCTTTACCAGCAAGTTGTCCAGCAACTGAGCCAACAAAGCCCCCGACAGCAGCAGCCGCCATACCCGCCGCGGTAGCACCAATTGCACCAACGATAGCGCCTCCGGCTGCTATTGATGCCCCACCTAGCACTGCAGTTCCGGTGGCCATAACGCCTAAGCCGGTAGTCCCGGCAACACCGCCCATTGCAAGTGCCGCAGCACCAGCTGTAGCAACCGTTGCAATAACCGTAATTGCAATCATCACCACCATTGCTAACGCATTACAGCCTTTTTTCGGTGCTGGCGGCACGTATGGCAGGCTAGGCGTGGTATCGCCGATGATTCTATCTAGCTCCATCGGTTTGTAGCTGGTGGCAGAGTTACCAGTGCGCGCACGTGATGGCACATCTAAGCTCATGCCTTCCGTCAGCGCTTCGTCCGGGCTTGCGGTTACGCCATTGCGGTTAGCCAGCAAGTACCAGTACTCACTACTGCCATAATAATTCATGGCTATAGAACGCAGTGTCTCACCACTGCGAACTTGATGACGCATGACACTACTGCTGTCATCGGCGCCGCCACCGTCAAAGTGTTGATCTTTTAACGTGGCGGTGATTTTGCCGTCTTTGTCTTTAGCAATTTCACCTAAGTAATTGCCATTACTTGTGAAATGTAATGCCTCACCTTTGGTTGTGAACGCCGCATAGTTAGTTCTTAACGTCGTTTTACCATTGACTGTACTTAAGGTTTGCGTGGACAAAGTTGTTTGAGTACCACTTTCCATTTTCAGTAAAGTGCCGTCAGCCGCATAGGTCATCCGACGGCCTTGAATGTCACTGGTATTTAGGGTGTTTTGTTCTTCAACCAAAATGCGATTGCCGTTTTGGTCGTAGCGGCTAAAGGTGTTCGCAGGTTTAATACTGCCTGTTGTAACTGTGCCAGTCCCTTTATTTTCAACTTCTAGCCAAGTATCACGTTTGTCATAGACGCGCTTGTAACTATTGGTTTTATCAATCCGAGTACCATCAGTAATATAATTCGAATACGAAGTATCTTGCGCCAAACCAGCTTCGTTGAAGTTGCTGAAATTAGTCACACTGACATTGCGTGTGACATCTGCGCTGGTGAAGACAGTTTCAGCACGGACAGTTCTGTCTCTATCGTCAATCGATAGCCCCAGTTTATTGACCACAGCTTGTTCATAATTGACACTCGACAGCGCTAGATCTTGGATCATCGTCTGCTGACCATCAGCATTGTAGCTAAACACTTGCAGGCCACGGGTGGCACCACGTAAATCAACCGTCACGTACACAGGTGTTCTGTTGCCCGGCAGCGCCATCATGGCACTGGCTGCGCTGTAGCTATCCAGCTGCGCAAATGGTATTTCGCCTTCGTTGTCGTAACCAACCAGCACGGACTCTTGTGAGGTAAAGTGCGACTCTACCTGCTTAATTCGTCCCAAACTGTCGTATTGATATGATGTGACTCGACGCCAATCTGCAGTTTCACTGTACAACAGTCCTGGTTGTGTCAGTAAATCAGTGGTGTTATCCACTAAAGCCCACAAACCTTCCAACTGATTAAATTGGTTGTAACTGTAACGAGTTGCATCGATACGGCCATTGATCGAAGTCAAACGGAAAGCTTGCAAGCCAGCATCATTGTAAAAATTCTGCATGCCTTGGTCTTTAATCGATACTTGACCGTTAATCAGTGAACCGCCATCAATCAGCACTCGGTTATTGCCGTCGTAGGTATACCAGTACGATTTTATTTGCGCTTCCGCTGGTGTTGGATCTTCGGGGAACTCCGGCTCGCCTGGGAATTCAGGCTCGAATGGGAGCATCGGATAGATCAAAACTTCAGGAGTTAAAGCTCGGAACGACACTTGCGTCGGGCTTGATGGCGCAGATGTGGCAAAGTCGCTTTCTACAGCAAGTTCTGCAGTCATCGGAATTTCTGCTCGCAGTGGAATATTCGACCCTTTGCGTACAGTGAATGACTTCGAAAACAGTGTGGTCGCGCCTTGTGAGTCTTTTGCCTCGATAGTGAAAGAAAATGTACCAAACCGCATCAAGTCGCCTTCGATACTTGAACCAGAAAAGTACAAACCAGCAGGCATTACTGTTGCAGCATATGTAATAGGTCCGCCGTCTGGATCCACAAAGGTATCAGCCGGCCAATCCACATAAAAATAATCCCACTGGCTTAGCCCTGTCGGTACAACCGGCGTGCGATTAAGAACCGGAGGCCGGTTTACCGCAGATACATTTACCTGCAAAGTAAAGCTACTGGACACTGAACCACCGCGGTTATCGGCCGCGATTACAGTGATGGTGTAACTGCCTGGGGCTCCTACTACGCTACCAGTGATCACTCCAGTAGAACTGTTAATTACTAATCCCGCCGGAAGATTTGGCGAACTAAATACCAGCGTATCACCATCAGGATCGCTAAACGCTCCTGCAGTGCCAATATTGACTTGCTGACCTTGATCCACAGTCTGATTCGCCAAAGCAGAGGCATTTGGCGCACGATTTGGTGCAGCCTGATTGTTGATAGTCAGGGTAAATGAACGCATAGAACTCAGGCGACCATCACTGGCTGTCACTTCAACTTTGTAAGAACCCGCCGCATCATAAGAAGGCGTACCACTTAAAATTCCATTACTGGCAAATGACAATCCGGTCGGGATTGAGGTTGGGAACTCAAACCAACGTTTTAACTCAGCATCATATTCTCTGAATTTAAATACCACGCTATAGCTGACACTATCCCCATCTGGGTCATAGAACGTACTCGCAATATTTAACGAAGCGTACTGCCCTTCATTCATGGCCGTGCCAGGGATTGAACCTTCCGGCGCGCGGTTAGTGTCGGTCACCGTCAACGTAAAAGTGGCAGACACGGTCAAACCAGATGGGTCACGAGCGGTCACTTGTACGCCATAACTTCCCTGCTGTGAATAGCCCAGTGTGCCTGTAATCTGGCCAGTAGTAGTGTTGATGCTTAGACCAGTTGGCAAGCCACTTGCTGAAAACGTCAGAGCACTGCCATCAGGGTCGCTAAATGCGTGCGCAGTTGCGATATTAATCGCAACACCTTCGCTGACCGTTTGGTTTGCTAATCCACTCGTTATTGGTGCTCGGTTTGGCGGTGCCATATCGTTAATGGTGAAGGTGGCACGTGCTGACGAACTTAACCGACCATCGCTTGCCGTCACCTCCAAAATGTAACTGCCTGAGGTGTTATAACTTGGCGTGCCGGAAAGTACCCGACCGTTAAAACTTAAGCCCTCTGGAATGCTAACGTCCCACTCTTCCCATCGTCTCAGTTCGCCATCGTACATCCGTTGTAAAACACGAAGACTAAAGCTAAGTGCATCACCGTCTACATCACTGAAGTAGCTGGCAAAATTCACACTAAAGGCTTGGCCTTCGTTGGCAGCTTGCGAAGGCACCGAACCCGTCGGCGCGGCGTTGGAATTGGCAACCACTAAGCTAAAGGTGGTGCTGGTGGTATTGCCTGAGGCATCTCGAGCAACCAAGGTCACAGGGTATGTGCCTGCAGCAGAATAGCCTGGTGTTCCAGTTAACTGACCTGCACTGCTTAAGCTCATACCAGCCGGTAAACCACTGGCAGTAAACGTCATCGCTTCGCCATCTGGCTCTATGAAATATCCAGCAAAAGATAGATTGCTGTAACTACCTTCTGTAGCATTTTGTGCTGGAATTGGGCTCACCAATCTTGGCGGTGCAGAGACGTTGCCGATGTTTAAAGTAAAACGACTGGCTCCCGTTAACCGACCATCATTGGCTGTCACTTCCACCACATAAGAACCCGAAGTGACAAACGACGGCACGCCACTTAGCACGCCGTTACTGCCAAAACTTAAGCCTTCTGGAATACCTACGTTCCATTCCATCCAACGTTTAAGTTCAGCGTCATACTCGCGCACTAAGAACCGCGCACTATAGGTTAAAGCATCACCATCTGGATCAGAGAAATAGGCGGCAGTGTTGTAACTCACCGACTGACCTTCGCTGATATTCAACGCAGGAACTGAACCACTGGGGCCACCATTGACATTACTGACAGCCAAGGTGAAATTAGACGAGACAAATTTGCCAGACGGATCTGTGGCGCGAACGGTCACTGTGTAGTTGCCATTTTGGTTGTATCCGAGTACACCAGTGATTAACCCTGCTGTGCTTATACTTAAACCACTTGGCAAACCAGTCGCGCTAAAGGTTAGCGTTTCAACATCTGGATCAGAGAAATAGCCAGCAACATTGATATTTACCGCCGAGCCCTCAGTGACATTTTGCGTCGGAATTGGCGACACAACCACTGGCGGGGCTGATTGGTTATTAATGGTCAAAGTCGCACGGCTAGTCCCAGTCAAACGGCCATCACTGGCAGTTACTTCCAGAATGTAACTCCCGGACGTAGTGTAACTTGGTGTACCAGATAACACGCCTGCGTTAAAATTCAATCCTTGTGGCAAACCAACTTCAAATTCATCCCAGCGGTTAAACTCAGCATCAAATTCACGTAACAGCACTCGTAAGCTAAAGCTCAGCGCATCACCGTCGACATCACTGAAGTAGCTCGCAAAATTCACACTAAAGGCTTGGCCTTCATTCGCAGCTTGCGCTGGTACTGAACCGATTGGTGCAGCGTTGGAATTGGCAACCACTAAGCTAAAGGTGGTACTGGTAGTATTGCCCGAAGCATCTCTTGCAACCAAGGTCACAGGGTAAGTGCCTGCGGCAGAATAGCCTGGTGTTCCAGTTAACTGACCTGCACTGCTTAAGCTCAGACCAGCCGGTAAACCGCTGGCAGTAAACGTCATCGTTTCGCCATCTGGCTCTATGAAATATCCAGCAAAAGATAGATTGCTGTAACTACCTTCTGTAGCATTTTGTGCTGGAATTGGGCTCACCAATCTTGGCGGTGCAGAGACGTTGCCGATGTTTAAAGTAAAACGACTGGTTCCGGTTAACCGGCCATCATTGGCTGCCACTTCCACCACATAAGAACCCGAAGTGACAAACGACGGCACGCCACTTAGCACGCCGTTACTGCCAAAACTTAAGCCTTCTGGAATACCTACGTTCCATTCCATCCAACGTTTAAGTTCTGCGTCATACTCGCGCACTAAGAACCGCGCACTATAGGTTAAAGCATCACCATCTGGATCAGAGAAATAGGCGGCAGTGTTGTAACTCACCGACTGACCTTCGCTGATATTGAACACTGGCACTGAACCACTTGGTGCCCCGTTCGCGTTGGCAACAGCCAGAGCAAAGCTCGTTGTGACAAAGTTTCCAGACGGATCTGCGGCGCGAACAGTCACTGTGTAGCTACCATTTTGGTTGTAGCCGAGTACACCAGTGATTAAGCCTGCGGTGCTCATGCTTAAGCCGCTTGGCAAGCCGGTAGCACTAAAGGTCAAGGCATCTAAATCAGGATCTGAGAAGTGGCCTGCAATATTGATACTCACCGCAGTACCTTCTGTGACGTTTTGCGCAGGAATTGCTGTGCTAACCACTGGCGGTGCGGATTGGTTGTTAATGTTAAATGTCGCACGGCTAGAGCCCGTTAGGCGTCCATCACTTGCAGTAACCTCTAAAATATAACTGCCTGCAGTACTAAAACTTGGTGTCCCAGATAACACGCCAGCACTGAAAGTCATGCCCTGAGGCACGCCGACCTCCCATTCATCCCATTGGCGCAATTCTGCATCGAATTCACGAACTAAAACCCTTAGACTAATACTCAAAGCATCGCTATCGACATCGCTGAAATAGTTCGCAAAATTAACGCTAAAGGCTTGGCCTTCGTTGGCCGTTTGGGTTGGGACTGTGCCTGTTGGCGCTGCATTGTTATTCGCCACAACAAGGCTAAAAGTGGTGCTGGTGGTATTGTTGGTTGCATCGCGAGCGACCATAGTCACCGTATAACGGCCAGCTGCGGTATAACTTGCACTGCCGGTTAATTGACCTGCCGCAGTCAAATTCAACCCAGCCGGTAAGCCGCTGGCGGTGAAAGTCATGGCTTCGCCATCAGGCTCCACAAAATGACCTGCGAGTGCAAAGTTTGCAAACACACCTTCAGTGACGTTTTGTTCAGGAATGGGCGTAACCAGTTTCGGTGCGGCAGAAGTATTCGCAATCGTTAAATCAAAACGGCTAATTCCGGTAATACGTCCATCATTGGCCTTCACTTCAACAACGTAGGTTCCGGCAGTGGTAAACGACGGCACGCCACTTAACACGCCGTTACTACCAAAACTTAACCCTTCTGGAATGCCAACGTTCCACTCCATCCACCGCCTGAGTTCTGCATCATACTCACGGACCAGGAACCGAGCGGTGTAACTTAATGCATCACCATCCGGATCGGAGAAATAGGCGGCAGTGTTGTAATTCACTGTCTGGCCTTCGTTGATAGTCAATGCAGGTACCGAACCACTAGGGCCGCCATTGGCATCAGCAACGACAAAATTAAAGCTTGTGGTTACATACTTACCAGTTGGATCAGTCGCCCGCACGGTAATGGTGTAGTTGCCATGTTGATTGTACCAAAGCACACCAGACATGACCCCCGCAGTACTCATACTGAAGCCGCTTGGCATGCCGGTAGCGCTAAAGGTTAATGCTTCACCATCTGGATCGGAGAAATGCCCTGCAATGTTAAGACTAACCGCCGAGCCTTCTGTTGAATTGTGTGTTGGAATTGGCGTCACAACCACCGGTGGTGCCGATTGGTTGTTAATTGTCATGGTCGCGCGACTGGTGCCAGTCAGCCGGCCATCGCTGGCAGTAACTTCCAGGATATAACTGCCCGCAGTGGTAAAACTTGGTGTGCCAGATAACACGCCAGCACTGAAGTTTAAGCCTTCAGGCAGGCCTACTTCATATTCGTCCCAACGTTTGAACTCGCCGTCATATTCCCGGACCAAAACACGCAAATTAAACGTTAGCGGATCACCATCGACATCATTAAAGTAACTTGCAAAGCTTATATTGAAGGCTTGGCCTTCGTTAGCAGTTTGCGCCGGGACTGTACCGGTCGGTCCTGCATTGTTATTGGCAACCACAAGGGTAAAGGTTGTGCTGGTGCTATTGTTGGTCGTGTCGCGAGCAGTAATTGTCACCGTATAACGTCCAGCGGAGGTATAACTAGCACTGCCAGTTAATTGGCCAGCGCTGGATAAACTTAAGCCATCCGGTAAATCGATTGCAGCGAACGTCATGGCTTCGCCATCTGGCTCGACAAAATAGCCTGCCAGTGTCAAGTTGGCGAAAACCCCTTCGGTAACATTTTGCTCTGGGATCGGTGCCACTAACTGTGGCGGCGCAGAACTATTGCCGATGGTCAATATGAAACGACTTGGACCCGTTAAACTACCGTCGTTGGCGGTAACCACGACCGCATATTCACCTGCAGTGGTATATGACGGTTTACCACCTAATACGCCGCTACTGCTAAAGGTTACCCCCTCTGGAGCAGCAGTTTCCCATTCGAACCACTTGCGCAGCTCATAATCATATTCGCGAATATAGAAAACGGCAGAGAAAGTCAATCTATCGCCATCTGGATCGGTGAAATACGCTGCAGTGTCATAACTGACCACTTGCCCTTCGCTAATGGCAAGCGCAGGGACAGAACCAAAAGGCCGACCATTAACGTTCGCTACATTTAGCTTAAAGCTCGTTGGCGCAGCCCGGTTCCCCGAAGCATCCATTGCTGTTACAGAAATAATATGAGATCCATTGGCATTATAAGGCGGAGTACCAACCAACTTGCCTGCAGCGTTCAGGCTGAGCCACCCTGGCAAGCCATCAACTAGATAAGTCATTAACTCGCCATCTGGTTCAACAAAATTACTTGCTAAATTAAACTCAAAATATACCCCTTCAGTTGAATTTTGCTCAGGGATTGGCGCTATCAACCGCGGCGGTAAGTTTTTATTAGTGATGGTTAAATTGAACCGCGTTTTGCTGACCGCTTGGCCGTCATTACCACGAACTTCAATTAAATAAGAACCGGCACTGGTATCATTTGGTGTGCCAGTAAGAACACCATTGACCATCGACAGACCAACCGGTAACGCGGCTTCCACTTCGCGCATCGTGCGCGTTGCGACGTCATAGACTTGCTGAATCGTGACTGCGCTGTAGGTCACAACCTCAGCGTCTGGATCATGGAAGAATTGCTTAATGTCATAAGACAACAGCTCAGTTTCGACTGTTGAAATATTCGGGATACTGCCTTGTGGCGGACGGTTTTTATTCAGGATTGTCAAAGTCAGCGGTTGAACTGCTTTTAAGCCTTTTGGATCGGCTGCCGTCACTTGCACTGTGTAGACACCAGCATCAGTGAAAGACGTGGTGCCGATTAACATCCCAGTATTTGCATCAAGACGCAGCGACGCAGGCAACCCCACTGCGCTGAATAGTAACTTATCACCATCTGGATCTCGGAAGCTCTTGGACAAATCAACCTGGATAAATTGATCTTCAGAGACTGAAATCGCCACAATTGGACTACCGATTGGCACTTGGTTCTTTTGTGCAATATTGATAGTCAATGGTTTGGTAATAGTGCGTAATAAAGTTGCGCCTTGGAACTCACGCACTGTGACTTGCACGGTGATTGACAGTGGCAAATCGAGTGGCAATTGTGTGGTGCCGGTTAACGAACCATCCGCCGCAATCCCTAACCATGCTGGCCAGCCAGCTTCAGCACTAAATTGCAAAGTTGTGCCAATGTTATCGGTTACTGCAGAGAGCTTCTGGGCTTTTTCATTAACAGTAAACCCTTCTTCCAACAACACGCTCGTCGTATTAAGCGCTAAGCCAGCGTTCGGGCTAATAGTCCCTTCATAACTATTGGCCATTGAAATGGAACGACGGTTACCAACAGCATCATATTGGTAGGCAATACGAGTTAACAGCTTGGCTGACTCTGCTGCACTATTTTCTGAATCCCATACCAAGACTTTGCTGACCCGGCCTTGTTCGTCAAAACTAGATTCAATGCGCTGAACCACCAAATTGTTTTTGCCATCAAAGGTCTTATGAACTTCCCAAGTGCGCTGGCCATTGGCGTTATAGCCGTAACTACTGGTCGCGTTGTTGGTGTTATCGACCACAGATTTCAACCAGCCATTGGCATAATAGTAATACGACAAATCACGACCATATTGGTCGACAACCCGCTCAACTCGTCCAGAATCTTGCGAGGTCTGTTCACTAGTCACACCGTTATTAACAACTAAGCCGGTCGCTTTGGTAAAGGTGTTGCTGGTCACTTTGCCTGAAAGGTCTGACTTAGAAAGCAGCTGGCCACCGCTACCGAAGTTTTGGCGAATTGACGGCGCGCCGCTGGTGTTGCGTTGGTTAGCAAAGGCCTCTAATACTTTTTGTCCGTGAGCGTTATAGCCATAAACTTTTCGAGTCCGGGCTGGTGATAACGACAACACCACACTGCCACGGGCATCGTAACGATAGGCAAAGATATTACCTTCGGCATCAGTTGCTGAAATGCGTTGACCGGCGCCATTATATTCGTACAGATTTTGAATAACGGTTTTATAGCTGTTTTGTATTGAGCCTTGCTCTTTATACGTAACCCCAGTTTCAGTCACTAAACCTAATTGGTTATACAGGCTATAAGAAATTAAACCTGATGGATCTTCGGTAGTGACCAATCGGCCAAATGCATCGTAGCCATAATAGGTAGTTTTACCTTCACCATCAGTGCTACTAATTTGTTCGCCGTAAACGTTGACTTGATACTTTCTTTGTTTACCGTTGGCATCAACTTCAAGCACCAACGAGCCTTGCGCGTCATAGCGTTTAGTTGATGAGGTCACCACTTGACTGACATCACCGCGATCGCTAACAACCGCCACTTGCGGACGATATTCGGCAGTAACTTGGTTTTGCTGGTTGTATTCATACCGATACAAATAACCACGAGCGTCGGTGACGCTGATAACGTTACCCCAACGATCGAAACTTTGATAAGTGTTAAAACGGCCGCCGCTTTCTAAACCTTGCGCAGAAATCTGTTCAACACGACCCAGCGCGTTCACCTTAAACAAGGTTTCACCATTAAGCTGGTGTGTCGAGCGCACTAAACGACCTGCTAAATCATAATCACTGACCAGCAGCACATTATCCCGTTCATTGGTTTTCACCACCTGACCTGAGCTGTTGTACTGATACAGTTGCGATTGCGCGCCCATACTGGCCTGTAAAGTGCTATCAGTATTTGTGGCAGTAGTTAGCTTCTGCACCACTTCACCAAAGGCGTTGTACTTAGTTTCATCACGGAATACGGTTTGGTCACTGGCAGTGTTAGATAATCCTGTCCGGCTTTGTGTCTGGGCCTTGACTTCACCTTGCAACGTGTATTCATAAGTACTTTCAACAACAATATCATTGCGTTCGGCCGCGCCCATTAATGGCATTTGCGGAACACGGATACGGAATGGCGTGCCGACGGTAAAACTGGTGTCATTTAGCACGTATTCTTTGTACTCACCATTGCCATCAATCACACCAATTGTCAGGGTCATATAGAACTGATTGGTGCCGCCAATGCCAAAAATCTCCCCGGTCACTAAATCCACATTCAGCCAATCGCCTAATGTGGCAGTGCGGATTTGATCAATAGGCTCTCCCCGACGCCAAACCGTTGTTTCGTAAGTCCCCTGTTTCTTAACCACTAAGGCCGAGGCCAAATTAGGCTCTTGATAGGTTAATTTACTATTGACGACGTTCCCGCGAGCATCGTACTTCATGGTCTGCACTTGATTAAGTGCTTGCCAACCATTGCTGGTCTTCACTGAATTAAGCGTGGTTTGGCTGACTGCTTGGCCACGACTGTTATATTCAAAACGAGTCACGGTATCGCGATTATTGTCTTGCACAGCACTTTTAGCGCGTTGCCGCTGTTCAATCACATTGCCGAAGATATCGTATACAAATTCACTGACGCGGTTGTCAGTGCGCTGTAATTGCGCCAACGACTGATTCGCCGCAAAATCAGTAACGACAGCAGTTGGGCCGGTGGTTTTTTGCAGATTACCCAGAGCGTCGTATTGATACTTCGTGGTGCCAACCGCTGTAGTCACAGAGGTCACATGTTCGGTACCGTCGTAAGTTTTGCTGCTACTTTCGTCGGCTAAGGTTTGAGCATTGCCGCGCCAAGCGCTTATTTGATAACGAGTTTCTTTGGTTTGACGACCTAATTTGTCGTATTCAAAGCCAACTCGACGATCAAGGCCTGTCGTTGTATCACCTTTCGCTGGTGCTGACGGTGGTACATTTTGTGACAATTGTGCCCGGGTATTGGTATCTAAGGCTCTTGCATACTCGATAGCCTCACGCACCTCACCGGTGTCGTAATACAGCCATTGTGTGACGTAACCACCGGCATCGACTTGCCAGGTTTTGCGCCCCATTAAATCGTACCAAGACAGTGTCTCTAAGTTGGTGCCATCGCCGACCGCAACTTTTTCACGCCAAACTTCACCAAAACTATTGTATTCATAAACAACCGTTGGCTGTCCAAACCCGCTTTTCACTTGCCCTTGGCTGTCGGTATAGAGATAGCTGCGGGCTTTTTCTTGCACTGAGGTTTTGCGACCTGCAACATCAAACAGCGTCGTAACTTCCCGATCGTCGGCATTGGTTCGCACTGCAGCCGCAACTTGCGCTTCAGACAACAAGGTAAGGCTGGTCGGAGTTCCATTTACATTTGATTTTGGAATATCAATGGCGGTTGCATAACGCGTGAGTGTGGTTTGGTCGCCAAGGCCATCGTATTGATAGGCTGTAATAAACCCTTTTGCCGGTTGGCCTTGGGTAAATTCGCTCGCTTCAACTTCATATTTAAGCTGGCTTGCAACCGTGTAAACCTTGTATGAGGCATGCGTTACTGCACCAGCGCTATATTGTAAATTAAGCGCCGCACGGCCAAACGCATCATAATAGGTTTCAGTAAAGGCGCTTGGTGCAGAACTACCAACGTCCGGTTGGATGACTTTAAATTGGCGACCTGCTTTGTCGTATTCAAATTGCGTTTCTCGAACTTGACCGACAAAAGTTGTCTTGTCAGCGCTACTGACCATGCCCTCTTGGATCTTAAGCAGATTGCCCATACCGTCATACTGATAGGACTTTTTGCCAAAACCGACTTGCGTACTGTATCCGCCGGCGGTAAGCGTTTGAATACCGTCAGCGGCGGCTAATGCAGGAGTAAACTCAGCACGAACACGGCCCGCCTCATCATATTCGTAGGTCCAGATGCGACCGTTTTTGTCCGTAAATTGAGTTTTAAGGCCGGCCGCGTTATACACATATTGCTCTGCGTAGGCTTGACCTTGGGCATTTTTCTCTGGGTAGGTCGTTTTGACGAGCTGCCCTAAGCTGTTGTATTCATAAGCTAATGAGCGTGTACCCGCTAAGTTCAAACTGTCTGGATACTTGGTTTGCATCAAGGCATAGGTCAAGCTGCCATTGCGCCATGCCGTGGCAAAGGCGGCTTGGCTCGTGATCAACTCATTATGCACGATAGTGCGTTCAGTTTCACCAAACCGGTTATAGCGAGTTTCTTGAACAACCCCGGCGCTATCGATGACAAACCGTTGCTGTCCTAGACTGTCATAAAGATAAGTACGAACCCGATCGCTTGCGTTACTCACGATTGCAGCTCGTAATTCACTCAGGCCGTAGTTATTTCGATAGGCAAGCGTCGTCGCGTACTGACGAGCTTGAATGAGTTGGCCCTGACTGTCGTAAGTCATGGCACTGATCAAGGCTTGAGTGCCGGTGCTGACCAATTTCAGCACTTGCTGATTTAACTCATTGTACAAATAGGCAATTCGGCTATCCGCAGCCCCTGCAGTTGGAATAGTGAAAGTGCCTAGTTTTAACGCAGTTAACTCAGCACCGGACAGCAAACTATTGGTGGCCAGGGTAAATGTTTCGACAACACGACCTAAACCATCGTAGCGAGTGAAATTACGTTGACCGACCGCATTGATAGTGGCAATTTGCCGCCCTTGGGCATCGTACGCGAGATACGAACTAATTTTCCCAGCCAAAGCCAACACTTTTGGTGCTAGCACTGCTGGCGTTAATGCTGCGGTTTCAGCAACACCGGTGTTTAACAGTTGGCTGTACTGATGGATAGCAATTTTTAGCCCGCGTTTATCGTATTCGTAACTTTGCACCGACAGCTGTAACGACGCCGCGCTAACGCTGTGGCTTTTCGCTTCATAAGCCAGTTCACTGGCTTCGTTATAGCCATAAAAAGTACGAATTTTCTGCGAAGCACTTAGGACTTCGACACGTTCGATTAAGCGATCCGCTTGATCATAGTCAAACTGTACTTCGCTAACTACGTTTGAACCCGAGAGCTGATACTGGCGGATCAACCGATTTAGAATGTCATACTCAAAGTGCGAAACCAGCTGAGCGCTAGTGTCAACAATGACTTGATTCTGCGCATTTTTGACTTCGTTGTTGGCAGCATCAATTGAGATCCGCACGCCTGTAGTCACTTCGAGCTGATTACCAGCTTGGTCATACTTATAGCTGGTGCGATTCTTAAAGCGACTGCCATCCGCTATAACTTCAAGCTCATCTTGATAACGCACCCGACCATTTTTATCGTAAGTAACCCAGCTCAAACGATCGCCATTGGTCTGCTGAACTACCGTGGTATTGGCACCAAATTTCCATGAAGTTTCAAGTTTGAGACCTTCGGCATCAACAATGGTCGCAACCTTTTTGCCTGTTTTACTATACCGAGTCTGAATTTTCTGACCGTTAGCATTGGTGAGAAATTCCAGCTGATTGTTTTTGGTATAAGAGCGCCCTTCTTGGCGCACATTGTTTAACCAAACGTCGGTTTGGTTACCATTTGCATCATAATCAAACTTGGTGCTTTGCAGCACACTAGCACCGCTCAGTACTTCAATCAGAGCAATACGGCCAATTTCATTGCGACTGGTACGCGTGGTAATGCCATCCACAGTAACCGAATACTGGCGCTTTTGGTCGTCATAGCTATAGGTTGTGACCACGCCGTTGGCATCAAGCGTCTCTAACAAACGATCGAAGGCATCATAACGACTAATGGTTTTCCGTTGGGCGCCAGCAACCGTTTGCCAACTGGTCACGACTCGGCCAACTTTATCGTTGGCAACGTCCAACAGGTAACCGACTTCGTTGATCCTGCCTTCAGTCGCGCTAGTTTTAATTAAGCGTCCAAATGCATCGTAGTCGTTGTCGGTTTGTACCACGGCATTACGCAGTGTGGTATCAGTTAGCCCGCGTAAATCTTGGGTTTGTTTTAAAACTAAATTGCCTGTTTGTGCCTTATAAGTTTTGCTGGTGGCATCATAAACCGTATACGCCTGTTGCATGGTTTGACTGGCATTGGTCCCCAACGCGGTGTAGGTTTGGAAAACTCGCCCGGCAGTTGCATTCACGCCATAGAGACTTAAATCCCGATATAAATCGACACCTTGACCAACTTTATTGCGAGTAATCACCTGCCACACATCCGCAGGATCTTTATTAGTCGCAAGGGCACTATCGGCACTGAGATAGGTGATGAGTACCTTGCTGATTTCACGGGTTGACCATTCATACCCAGCATCGGCAAATGACGCTCGGTCGGTCAATAAACGTGCGTACTGATCTTCTGGGACCGGCTTCACCGCATTTAACTGTTGGGTTAGCTCATCAAAGGCGTTGTATACATAACGAGTCAAGTTACGATCGGCATCAATTGACACTGTCATTCGATTTGCGCTGTCATAATAAAACAACGAGCGATTGCCCTCGGCATCGCGGCTCTCTATTAAATTACCCGCCAAATCATAGAAATTCCGACTTGTCGCTGTTGTGGCAAACGCGGTTTTGACCGCGGCAGCACTTGCAGATAAGCCCAGCGCTTTATTGCTGTTGGCATCAAGTGCTGCAATTTGACGAGAATTGACGTCATATTGATAACGCGCTTGAGTGTAGGCTTTTGTGGTATCCACCGGATTAGCCGCATCGAAAGTACGAACCGCAAGGTTATCAACGTATGCTTTTTGGGTATAACCTGTGGTTTGGGCATTGCTTTCAAAGGTCAGTGTGTAGTCTTTGTCGCGCACCAGCGCCGGTACGGTATGAACGGTACGACCACGCTCGATATACTGACTGTTGACGAGTTCGCTAACAACAACCTCAACACCTTCACGACTAGTGATAAACTTCACACGATAAGTGGCATTAGCCGCGATGGATAACACATTTGTGGTGCTGCTCGCGCCAGCAAAATGCTTGTAGAACTGAATAGTTGAGCCGTTGGCGTAAACGCCAAAGCGAGTCGCATCAGCTTGCCCCCAAGTTCCCGCAGACAGATATACAGGCAAGTAGTTGCCTGTTGCCTGGCTAAAGCTTAAATCAAATTCATATTCGCGAGGTTCAGCCAGACTTGCTGCTAAATCGGCACTTAACCGCATGTTGGAATAATAGCCACTGGCGCTGATGCCAGCCGCCGCAGTCTGGCGGGATAACACCATACGATCACTCTCGGCGAATACTTGGTCGGTTGAACCCGCTGATACAGATTTAATCAGCTTATTGCTTTCACCGTTGACGAAGGTTTCACTAAGCACAGCACGGCTTTGTGACGCGGCGCGATTAGCGCCCGCTTGAGCGAGCCCTTGCCATTTTTCGATCAAATTACCAACAGCATCGTAGCGATAGGCCAAAGTAATGCCATCTGGCGCTGTTTCAGTTAACACTCGGCCGTTACCGTCGTAGGTGTAAGTTGTGCTGCGCACAGCGCCACCCGGCAGCGTCAGTTGCGCGCCGATAGCTAAATTACGGACCGTAGTGGCGTATTGATCTTGCTGCAGAAGCTGGCCATTGACGTCATATTGAAAACGACGAACAACGCCATCGGCGGTAACGCTGGCAACAACCCGACCTTGTGCGTCGTAGCGCCAATGCTCGACGCGGTCGTCACCTGGGGATGCCGTTACAGCGTCATTTACTACTTTTTTCACGTATTGCGTGGTCGCGATTTTCCGACCGGCAACATCGTAATGATACTCAGTGCGATAACCTTCACCATTGGTTTCGGTTTTTAAGCGCCCGGTGATGTCGTAACCGTAGATAATTTGCGCCGCAAGCACGCCATTGGTATTAAACCCAACCAATTGTGCGCCAATTTCTGCTGGAGTTGCTGCGGTGGCATAACGGTGCATGTTCTGTAACTGGCCATCGACAGTGTAGCGATACTCAGTCACATACCCTGCGGCATCAATATCGAATTGCTTACGATTATCTTTATAGATAACCATCGACTCACGGCGAGCAGGATCTGAAGTTAAACGACCATCTAACACCACGTCTAACGCCGCTAGGGTGTAATTGAGTTTGTTGCTGACAATCCAGCCGCTTCGGCTCATGCCCCAACCACTGAATTCGACTGTTTTGATTAATCGCCCGGCTTTGTCGTAATAATAACGACGGGCTTCACCGCCCTTGCCAACATCTGCCGCTATTGCGCCATTTTCTTCGAAGAACCGGTAGACCCATTGGCCATGCTGATCGCGCTCAGCGACTTGACGTCCGGCGTCATCATACAGGTAGGTCACATCACCAAGGGATGCCGAGCCATTAAAGGCATCTTCGGTACGAACTGTGGTGATCTGACCACTTTTATCGTAGGTACTCCGTTCAACTTTGCCGTTGTCGTAGCGCACTTCCATAGTGCGATTTCCATCGTTAAACACAAAGTTGGTGCTGTTGTTTTGCGCATCAACCCGCGTCAACACACGGCCCAAACCATCGTAGGAATAGGTGACTGTTTCATCGAAGGCTGCAGAGGTGCCACTGCCAAGCGGTTTGGTTTCTTGTAAAAGTTGACCGCGAAAATCGTATAAATACAGCCAAGTACTGACGTCACCACTGCCATTGCCGGTATTGTCAATGGCGCTAAATTGACGACGTTTGCTGAGATTGCCGCGAATATCGTATTCAAACTCGGTCAGTTGTTGCGCTGTTTTATCAGCTAAAGTGCTGACCCAAGACTCCATCGTCGCAAGCGTAGGAATTTGCGTTGCCGATAATCCGGCCAGACTAACAGTTTTACCGTGGTAAACCCGTTGCTGTACTTGTTGGTTAAGCGCGTTGTAGCGGAATTCACTGACACTGCCATCAGCACCCAGCGCAAAGCGCAAAAATTGGCCTGTGCTGTCATACACATAACGTTTTATTGCCGAACCAATCTGCTCAGTTTGCAGCTGATTTTGACTATTGTAGGTCCTATTATTAGCCGCGAACCCTGGCGCGGTAATAGAAACTAAATTACCCGAGATATCATAGGTATACCGAGTGACCTGACCAAGGCTGTCGGTAATAGTTTCCAGTTGACCGTTGCCGTTGTAGGTATAAGCGCTAGCACTTGCTCCGCCTTTGAGATCATAACTGACGTTGACTAAACGCTCATTGGCATCGAATTCGTAATCAACGGTTTGACTGCCTTGGGTGACCCGAGTTTTGTTGGCATCAATATAGGTAAAGCTTGTACTATAAAGCCCTTGCGTTAGCGTTTGTACCCGACCGCGCATATGTTCAGCTTCGGTGTCGGCATAATAAGTGACCGCAAGTTCGACTTTATTATCTGCCGAAGAGTTGGTGTTGTTACCTTGAGATTGTTTGATGCTGGTCAGGCGTTTTGAAGTCGCATCCGCATAGCCATATTGGATCACAAAGCGATTGCTATCACTGGTAAATGTGGCGTTGTTATCACTGGCCAGTTGCGGGGTTTTATCGATTAATACGTACTGCAGACGTTTTGCTGTGTCGTAGCGATACTCAACTCGACTTTGTAGACCGGTCGCACTGCTGGTTTGAATTGATTTTATTAAGCCCGCTGCAGCATCGGTCGAACCGTAATATTGAATTAACGTTTCGTCAGTCAGGCTGTTAGTGAGCCGCTGGATAATACGTTCAGGTTTGCCACTGTTATAAACCACACTATACCCGCCAACTGGCGTGGTGCGATCGGTCAGTTTACCGTCGCGATAGGTCTCACGAATACCACCTTCGCTGGTTACATAGACTTCACTTGCAGAGACAATTGTTAAACGGTCAGCACTTGCGGCCCCTTCAAAACTGACATAATTGCCAAGGCCGTCTTTACGAAAGGTTTGTACAAAACCGTCAGCAGTAACCCGCTTATATTCTTCACCGACCAGGCTTATTGTGCTTAGGTAGCCAAGACGCCATTGGTCATCGTTGTCACCATCAAACCCTGCCGCACTGTTGTAAGTGCGTAACATCGAAAAACCAAGACCTAGGCCAGTTAAAGCTTCGTCACTATTTTGAACCACTAAACTACCAGTCGCTGCATTTACATAGACCTGCTCTTTTGCCTGTCCTAATGCTGCGTTGCCAAATGCACCAATCCCTGAAGTAAGATTGGATTGGAATAAACCGAGACCTGATCCACTGATTACTGCTGACATGTTTAACCCCTGAAAATGTTTAGTAAATCTAAATTCATTCGTTGTTTACTTTTACATCCAGCGCTTTCGGCATTTGTTTAGCGATAATGTTGATATTTATTAAATATTTTTAAAGTTTATGGTTTTTTGAGCTGGACAGCCACTTTTCAGATTGAGCTGCCCCTTGATTGTTAGCATTTTTGCAACGGAAGTTGAGGATCATGGAAAAATTGTCACGATGACATCATGCCAAGGCCTCGAAACAAACAAATCGCCCTCGGCTAAACGCAGTTTTATCACTTCACTTACCGCTGTGTGCGCCGCTCATTTTTATGCGGTGAAATTCGGCGGGAATGGATTGTCGAGCGCTTGCGATTGTTAACAGGGATGTTTGCAATTGATGAGACTTCTTATGCCGTGATGATGAACCACTACCATATTTTGGTAAGAGTTAATGTCGAAAGGGCCCAAACCAAACTTTAACCCAAGCCAATTCAATAAATTTTACGCTGACCATAAGTCTGGTGTTAAAGCCCTTTGACTACATCCAAATAAATACCAAAAACAGAAAATTTCTAGCCTGAATTTATTTCGGAAAACCGCGTATTTTTCGGTAATTGCCAGAGTTTCACTACTCAGGTGGTTCATTTTTCTAAACCCGGCCAGCCATTTTTTAATTCCTGGCTGGCTTGGTTTAGTTCCAGCGCGGATGTTCAGCATCCTGATGCCAGAGTCGCTGGGTTTGATGAAATACTTGCTGCATTGCTTCAAAGCCTAAGCGCTGCCTACCTTGTACGACGGCACTTGGTGCAACCAATTCCCGTCGTCCGGGTAACGCAATTTGCATTTTATCGGCAATGCTCCAGACATCTTCGCCCCAGTACAACGGCGTCGGACAGTTGCACCCCCTACGTCCTGCAGGCATTGGCTGATGAACTCTTCTGGCAATAATTGCTGAAGCGCACCGGCTTCGATGTTCGGGAAATAACGGTTAGCAAGGGTTAAAGCGGTAGCTAATTGCATAAAAAAAGGGCCTGCGACATTTCTGTTGCAGGCCTTTATACATCAGTCGCTGGATCGGTCAACCGATCTGAAAAGTGCTTATCTGATCGGCATTAGACTTAACGTCGGTTTTTTTTATCTGCAATTCAGTAAGAATCGAAATCAGCTTTTTGCTTTGAACAGCAACTTCAGTTATTCGCGACTCGGCGCTATCGCCTGCCGAAAAATCGTGATCAGTGGCGCCAGATCAAGCTCCACTCCGGAGATGTTGGCATTAACCCAGTCTTGTTGCGATATTTCAGGCCACGTCAAATCGTATCCCAGAGCAAAAAGTAATTCTTCAAAGAAGAAGCGCTGGGTTCGGCCGTTGCCGTCGCGAAATGGGTGGATTATATTTAATTCGCAGAACAAATCCGCAACTGTTTCGACCAATTCTTCCTGCGATCCGATCTGAGCTAAAGCCGCCAATTGTTTAAACCATTTTCGTGCTTCAGCCTCAACCCGGCCGCAGGTACAAAATCTGGTGGTTCCTTTTGCCAAATCGACATCGCGCACCTTGCCTGCCCAGCTGTAGAGATCCTGAAATAAATGGATATGCAGGAACTGCAGGTGTTCAAAAGTAAAATCGTGTAGAGGCCGAACGGAGGAAAGGTAGGTTTGATAACGTACTGCGGTGATTTCAGCTTCGGCTTCCGCCAGCAAGTCTGCGTCACGGATATTCAGCAGATTGATTAATACATCTGTGTCAGGGTAACAATACTTGTCCTGCAATACGCCATATTTATCGGGCATAGCTGTGTATTGGGCCTATTGGGCATATTTGCGTTTTAAATCGGCAATACTTTTCGGTTCAGTATTTTTTTTCAGTGCTAACCCTTCATAGGCCAGGCTGGTCCGGTAATTGTCCATATTTGGCGTGAACCGGGGTTCATCGTTCAGTGACTTTCTCGGTGACTTGCTCGGTGAATTCATAGTAGATGTTGCCATTAGTTTCCTCCGTACAAGTGCCGAGTATAGCGTTGAAATGAATCAGCGTCACCTGATATACATAGCGCCCCAGAGTTTGAATTAGCTCCTGGCTAAACCCGCAACGAGGTTTAGCCAAGCATGACATACTGCTTATGAAGCGGACAGATCAGCGCTTGCCACGGCCGCCACTGCTGCTAGAACCGGTATTTTTTGCAACGTTGGTTTTTTTCAGGTGCACATTTTTAGGGGCAGCTTTAGTGGTAGTAGCTGTATCAGCTGGTTTTGCGCGACGTGGTTTACCCTTTGGCTGTGGCTGACCTGTACTGTCCAAATCAATCAAGGTTTCACTGGCTTTGTTCGAACGACCCGACAATACCTTGCGTGAAATACTTTTCAGCAAAGATACCCGGTTACTGACTTCAAAACCCGGTGTGATGATGCGTTCGATTTTGCCACCAATTAACTTTTGAATACGCTCTAATGTCTGCTCTTCTTCACGGCTAACAAAAGAAATTGCGTTACCGGTGGCGCCTGCGCGACCGGTGCGGCCGATGCGGTGCACGTAATCTTCAGGTAAATAAGGCAGATTAAAGTTCACCACATAATCCAGCCCCTGAATATCCAAGCCACGGGCGGCGACTTCAGTGGCGATCAGCACTTGCAGTTTAGCGGACTTAAATTCAGCAATAGCCCGACGACGCGCGCCCTGGCTTTTATCACCATGACAAACAGCGGCATTAATTTTACGCTGTTGCAATCCTGCCAATAACTGATCGGCTTGCTCTTTGGTACTGGTGAAAACCAGCACCTGAAACCAGTTTTTCTCTGCCAGTAACTTTTCAAATAATTCGATTTTGCGGCTTTCTTCGACCGGATAAACCACATGGTTCACCGTATCTGCGGTGCTGTTGACCTTGGCGACCCGGATTTGCTGGTGGTTTTTCAGAATTTTGTGCGACAGCTCATTGACTGCTGGCGACGTTGTTGCCGAAAACAACAAGGTCTGCCGTGCATTGGAAGTCATTTGTAGTAACTTCAGCACATCGGCGCTAAAGCCCATATCGAGCATGCGATCCGCTTCGTCCAGTACCACATATTCAACATCACTGAGAATAACGTTGCCAAGTGCCATATGTTCCAGCAACCGGCCTGGGGTGCTGATCACAATATCCACACCAGCGGTTAATTTGTTGGCCTGACCACCCATTTTCACACCGCCATATAAAGCAGTGGCCTTGATGTCGACAAATTGCGCGTAACCGGCAACGGCTTCGGCAATTTGCTCCGCTAACTCGCGGGTTGGGGTCAGGATTAACGTGCGTGGGCGGCGCTCGACCCTTGGCGCTGGTTTATCCAGCATCCGTTGTAACAACGGGATGGTAAACGCGGCAGTTTTACCGGTACCGGTCTGCGCTGTCACTTGTAAATCTTTACCGCGTCGGGCTGGCACGATTGCCTGTTCCTGAACCGGTGTCATAGTGCTGTAGCCACAAGCGACCAGCGCTCGTAATAAGTCTGGTGCTAAATCTAAAGACGAAAATTGCATAAGAGTTCCTCTGTAGATTTGCTACAGTCAAAAAATAAGGGGCGGAATATACAGTATTTTGGCAGCAGAAGGGAGAAATGCTTGTGATTGTGTGAATTTCAGGCAGCTATTACATCAAAATTGACATCAAAAGGCGGTTTCTGCAATCAAATGCTTACCCCTAAGGATAAGCATCCTGACCTTTTATAGCTTAAGCGTCATCACCGTCTGCATCATCCATTTTTGGTTGATGCTGGCCTGCTCTGGCCAGAATTTCGACATAACACTGCGGCAGTTCTTGCTCGATAGCAGCATCAATATGTTTATTGATCTCAGAAGTAAAGATTTTTACCGCTAATTCTTCGGTAGCGCCAAAGCGACAATCGAATGTCCAGTAATCCCCACCTGCTGGTAGCGGCTTGCGACGCTCGCGGTTTAAGTACTTTTTAATGTCATACTTAATAGCGTCCGCCAAACGCGCAGGTTTCAGTTTCGGGTGAGTTAAAGCGATTGTCTTTTTCATCAAAATTCCAACAGATATCTATTCATGGGGAAAGCTGGTTGAGCTTTTAAAACCGCATTCTACAGATTTACCACCAACATAACCTCGAATATCTGCGGTTAAGGCCGTTTTTGTTGCAGCAACCAGTCAAATAAGTCCGATCCAGCGTAAATTTGTCGCCAGGCGTCGTGCTCTGCCTGCTCCAATACGCTAAAACGCACATTGGTATGACCAAGTTGGCGCAGGGTTTCGATGCCCGGATAAAAATAATCTTTGTTGATGGCGGAATCGCGTCCGGCGGCAACCACCCATAACGGCGTTTTTGCTTTGGCGATCGGCGCCATCAGATCCGGATGTCCCCAACCAACGACAGGTGCCACTGCGGCGAATAAATTCGGGTGTTTGCTGGCCAGATACCAGCTACCAAAACCACCATAACTAATGCCTGATAGATATAACCTGTTGTTGTCGACGCGATACTGCTGCTGCACAGTTTTCAGCATGGAAAGTACATCCTGCTCTGCCCGCTCCCAACCATCTGGCAGCAATGGTTGAACTTTGCTCATATCGACAATTTTATTGGCCGGACGGATCGGCTGCTCAGAGCCAAACAGCTGCGGCCTTGCTGGTACTCCCTCTTGTAGTCGCTGCGGAATGGACGATTTCTGCCGCTGCGCGATATAAGGCAAACTACCCATATTAAACATCTGCAGTTGCGGCACCAGCATGATAAAAGGCAAATCGCGTTTTTGGATCCAAGCTTCATACAAGGGCCCGTGGACTAAGGTGTAATCCAATTCGTCCAGACCATTACCGCGCTCGCCATTGCCATGCAAAAACAGTAACAAAGGCCATTTCTGCTGTGGATTTTTGGCGTAGCCCTTTGGTAGATACACCAGATATTGGCGCTTACTTTGGTCAATCTGACTTTGATAATTCAACCGCAGCAATTGTGCTTCGTAGCTAGCAGCACCGACGCTGGTTGTGGCCAACAAACACACCCCAAGCCACCATGCTGTCCACATATTAAATCTAGCTGTGAAGCTAGGCCATAATGACCAATCCATCTAATGTTCTCCGGGTTGACTAAAATTCGACTGCTCCAATATTGAATAATGACGTTACCGAAACTCCCGATCATTGAAAAGCCTTACTTTTTGAGTGCAGCAACCGGATGAACCTGTGCCGAAACGGACTGGAACAACGACGGATGTGTCTGCGCCAGTGTCGCTGGCATTAACAGGCCTCGCGCTGTTGTTACTGGGCTTACAACGCCGTCGTCCAGTGTAAGCAAATTTTAATCGTTCTCCTTAAAAAACCGTCTGGTAGCCAACAGACGGTTTTTTGTATCAGCGCAATCCATTGCAACTATTCGCTTGCAGCTTTTAGATCACAGCTTTTCGGTATGCTCAGCCGACAATACATTGCCGACTTCATCCAGCACGATGTAAAGATGTTGCTTGTTGCCATCTTTTTCATCGGCATTCACAAATAAGGCCACCCAAACCGTATCACCGTGATGTGATTTTTTCGGGCTCAGGTCTTTGGCTTTTGCCAGACTCCAGCTACCAGCCAACTTCTTGCTGCTCACCAGCTTTTCCAGCACTTGTTGCGATTTCGTCGATGCTTCGTCATGGGTGATTGGCTCGGCATCCGAATGGTCACTGTGCGCAAGCAGCTGCGGTGATGCCAGGGTCAGGCTGAAGCCAAGAATAAATGCGGTCAGTTTTTTCATGATTGTGTTTCCTGTTGGTGATTACTATTTGTGAATTAAGGTTGATAAAAATCGGTAAAAAAACCATGGATAGTCACGGTGACTGTCACCGGTTCAGTTCCCTTGTTTTTCCAATACCAGCCGTGGGTACCGGCAAATGGCGCAACAAAAGCACCGCCGCCAGCACTTTGCGCACGTTCCAGCCAATAACTGGTGTATTCATCCGCTTTGGCATTCACGGCTTCACCGTGCATATCAACCATTAACGGTTGTCCATTTGACGTCCAGCTGAACACCACCGCCTGGTCCTGCTCCATTTTGGCTTTGAGTTCAGCACCTTTACCCGGCGCCAGCGTCAATTCCATGGTTTTACTTTTGAGCTCAGTGCGCTGTTTAATCACCGGACTAAGACTCGAGCCTGCAAGTAAATTGCCGCCTGTTGCAGCTGATGGTGGTACTTCGGTGATTTCAGCGGCTGCTGCTTCAGTTTTAGCGCTGCCAGCTTCAGCGATTGCCGTCAATCCGGTGAGTTTACCAATGCCTGTAGGGTCGATGCCGTATTCTGCCGGCAGAATAAAACTGATGGTGATCGCAGCAGCAACAACAACCGCAACAATGGTTGCTTTGAACAGCGACTTTTTGCTTCCAGTCTTGTGTTCAACACTGTGAGTGGTTTTGGGTTGAGAAGTTGTCATCACAATTCCTTAGGCGACCAGAAACAGGCCGGTCATTTGATAAAAGAAGAACACAAAACCGGCAGTCATCAACAGTTGATTCGACCGGAATGCATGATGCTGAAAAGAAGGACGCAGCCGCCAGAAATTCATCAGAATCAGGATCAACCCCAGTGCCAGCAACTGCCCTAATTCGACGCCGACATTAAACGCCAGCATATTGCCAACCAGGCCAAGTGGCTCCAGCGAAAAATCCTGCACTTTACTGGCAAGACCAAAACCATGAACAAGCCCAAACAGCCATACCATAAGTTTTGGATCTGGCCTTTTACCCAACCAACTTTCAAACGCCTGCATGTTATCCAGGGCTTTGTAAACGATTGACAGACCAATCAAAGCGTCCACCAGATATGGGTTGACATGAAAACCGCTTAATACGCCGCCAAGCAACGTTAAACTGTGACCCACTGCAAACAGCGTGACGTACAGAGCGATATCTTTCATCCGGTATAAAAAGAACATCACTGCCGCCAGAAACAGCAAGTGGTCATAACCGGTCACCATGTGTTTGGCACCCAGATAAATAAAAGGCAGTAGTTGCAGACCTTTGGCCTGTTCGATAAACGCCTGATCGCCGGCTTCTACGCCATGGCCAAAGGCTGACGTTGTACACAACCCCAGCCACAGCAGCGTAAAAAGCCACAGCAATTTGTTTTTAAACGCTGATCCTTTGAACAACATCGTTGCTTCCTCTTGGTAAAACCGACACGTAAACTCCGAATACAAAACGGCCAGCAGCCAAAAGTACCCTTTTGAGTATCGTACGCATCAGATGCATTACGACGCCTAATCAGACGCCTGATTTAAAATCAAAAATAGAACTAAATTGCCTGGTATCAGGCGTTTGGCGGTGGAACGGGTGGGCTGTGGGTAATACCAATAAGTTGGTTTTGATAGCGATAACTTTCATTACCTGCTGACATGGCAGGAAAAAGCTGTTGTTGGGACGGAACATCGGCCTGTCCTTGCAGATGTTTGGCCTGTTCGTGCGACGATTCGTCGTGGCTTTCAGCGGATGTAGCAGCGACCAGCGGCGTTATTTCGGGAGCTAAGCGGTGGTCGTTGTGGTCGAAATCTTCGTTATAGAAGTCGTTGTGATTATCGTGACCGTTGTTATGACCGTGTTGATGGCCGCTTTGATGTGCATCATGCTGCTTTGTAGCATGGCTATGCGGTTGTGTCATCGATACCAGCATGTGATGCGACTCGCCAGGTAAATGCAGCACCATAGGCTTAACTGCCATCGAAAGTTGCTGGCATAAAAACATCAACAGGAGCAGAACACGCGTCAAATTGAGACACCAACAGTAAAACAACCACCGAAGTCTAACGGTTTCATCGCTCAATGACAATAATTTGCATTTGCGAATGAGGCTGAAACTTTCCGACGACTACAGTCTACCCCTGATGATCCTCGGTTTTGAGTACAAACTTAAGTCTTTCTTAAGAATTGCCCTTTAGTCTGCTAGCTCCGATGTTTTTGTAAGAGCTGAAGATCTGTGATGATTGTCCCTGTTTCGCTACCAGCATTGTTGCCTATGCTGTTGTCTGTCGTGGCAAATTTCCGACGCCTGCTGGCGCCATACCAGATTTTTGGGCAGTTTTTAATATTGGCGCTGGGGCTATTGTCGATCAGTCGTCTTGGACTTTTGTTATGGCAATTTGAGCGGGTGCAGCAGACCGGCCAATTTGGCTGGTTATTACTGCAAGGGGTTCGGGCTGATTTGATGTTGCTTGGACTGCTGCTGGCTATCCCGTTATTGTTGTTGCCACTGGCAGCATTGGCGCGAAGTTACCAGCGCTGGCAACGGTTTAGTTACCTCTGGTGCCTGGCGATGTTAGGGCTGATTATTTTTATCGAGCTGTCGACACCCGCTTTTATCGCACAATACGATATTCGCCCTAACCGCTTGTATCTGGAATACCTGAAATACCCCAAAGAAGTGTTTGCCACCTTATGGCATGGATTCCGCGGATCGTTACTGTTGGGCCTTACCTGCACCGCTGTGCTCATTTGGGGGGCGACGCAGCTGCTGAAAAAACCGGTTTTGACTCCGCAAGGCAAGCTGCAACGCCCGCTGCTGCTGTGGCTCAGCTGGCCACTGGCACTGATCCTGGTCGTGATGGCCATTCGCTCGACGACCGATCATCGCCCGGCGAACCCGGCCACTTTTGCCATCACCGCCGATGCGCTGGTCAATTCGCTGGTAATTAATTCGCCATATTCGGTGTTATACGCGGCTTATAGCATGCGCCACGAAGCACGCTCCAGCGATATCTACGGCAAGCTGGAACCGCAAACGATGCTCAAAGCTGCGCTCGATTGGCCCTGGCTGCAAAGTTATCAGTTTAAACAGGCAGCTTATCCAACCTTACATCAGCAAACAGCGACAATGCCGCGCACTAAGCCTTTAAATCTGGTGATTATTTTACAAGAAAGTATGGGCGCTACTTTTGTAAAGTCGTTGGGCGGCGTTGGTGTGACACCAGAATTGGAGCAACTCAAAGCACAAGGAATTTGGTTTGATCAGCTTTACGCCACCGGTACCCGTTCGGTGCGGGGCATTGAAGCGGTCGTCGCTGGTTTTATGCCCACTCCGGCGCAAAGTGTGGTCAAGCTGTCGAATAGTCAGCAAAACTTCGCCACCATTGCCAGTATTTTGCAGCAACAGGGTTATCACACCCAGTTTGTCTATGGCGGCGAAGCGCATTTTGACAATATGCGAGGCTTTTTTTCGGCCAACGGTTTTTCAGAGATGGTTGATCAAAACAACATGCCAGCGGCGAAATTTATTGGCAGCTGGGGCGCCAGTGATGAAGATGTGTTTGATAGCGCCCATCTCCAGTTACAGCGACTGCATCAACAGCAGCAGCCGTTTTTCAGCCTGATTTTTACCTCCAGCAATCACGAACCTTTTGAATTTCCGGACGGCCGCATTGACTTGCATGAGCAGCCAAAAAATACCGTCAATAACGCGGTGAAATATGCCGATTGGGCGATGGCGAAATTTATCCGTCAGGCGAAGCAAAGCGCCTACTGGCAGGACACCTTATTTTTGATTGTCGCCGATCACGACAATCGGGTGTATGGCAGCAATCTGGTGCCGGTCGAAAAATTCCAAATTCCTGGCTTAATGTTGGGTGGCAGCGTTAAACCTGGTGTGATCAAGACCCTCAGCAGCCAGATTGATTTAGCACCTACGCTGCTGTCGATGATCGGTGTGTCGGCTTGTCACCCACTGTTGGGACGCGATCTGACGTTAGACAGCAGCAGTCCGGGGCGCGCTTTACTGCAGTTTGATAACTATTTTGCGCTGATGGAACAACACCAACTGACGATTTTGAAGCCGGATCAAACGGCGGTGTTGGCACATTATGACCAAAAACTTAAACAGCTGACATTAAGCGATCAACCCGTCAGCCCAGCGCAATATCAAAAAGCCCTGGCGCAAGTGCAATTGCCCTCTTATTTGTATCGCGAACGTAAATACCCCGCCAAAGCACAATGCGATGTCGTCGCAGCGACAACGACAATAAAAGTACCAACACCCGCCAAATAGACTTGAATGAGCAGGATTTTTCGCTAAAAACTTGCTCATTTCCCCTTCAAAAACCGTTACTTAAGTTTACCTTAAGCCTTTAGAAGTACGCTGTTTCTATTCAGGAAAATCCGCTGCGAAAACCGATGATGCCACCCATTTTTGGCCAGCAACAGCACTGGCAAACAACAGTGTTCGTGCCACTTGCACTGCTGAGTCTGGCGTTTGTGCTCGCTTACGGCGCTGGCGTTGATCAGGTTCTAGCCAGTTGGTTTTATCAGCTGCAAGGCGGGCAATGGCAGTTAAAACAGTACTGGCTGACCGAAACGTTATTACATCAGGCGGTACGACAGCTCAATCAGCTGGTTGTACTGAGCTTGCTACTGTATTGGCTAAGTCAGGCCATTGCTGGCAAACGCTCGATAGCCCAACGTGCTTTGGGTCTGTTGTTATTTAATCTGGTGTTATGTTTTACCAGCATCGCGGTGCTGAAGAAATTGATCCCGATGGAATGCCCCTGGGATTTACAACAATTTGGCGGCACCCACCCTTTTATTGGCTTGTTTAGCCCCCGTCCGGCGTCGATGGCAGCGAACCAGTGTTTTCCGGCCGGGCACGCCAGTATTGGTTACAGCTGGCTGGCCAGCTACTACTTCTTGTTGGTGGTGCGCCCTTCGCTCGCCAAAACCGGCTTATGGTGTTGTATCAGCCTCGGCTTGCTGCTTGGTTTTACCCAACAATTACGTGGCGCTCATTTTATTTCGCACGATATCGCGACAGCAGCTATTTGCTGGTTAATTGCAAGTTTGAATGTGCGTTGGTTTTACCGGTTATATCCACAGGAGTCCACAGATGTCTGAAGTCGTTGCACGTCCATTTTTTTCCATTCGCACTTTGCGTGATTTCCGAAGACCGCGACTGTCATTACACCCGCTGCTGTTTTCGCTAATCGCGGCGTTGTGGTTGAGTGTCAGTGTCAATCTGCCGTTTTTGCAGCAATTGCAACAAAAAATCCCCGGCCAAGTTAGCTTGCAACTCAGCGTGCTGGCGTTGCTGTTTTTACTCAACTGGCTGTTGTTGCTGTTGTTTAGTTTTAAAGTCAGTCAAAAGCCTGTACTGTTGCTGCTGTGTTTGCTGGGGGCGGTCAGCCATTATTTTATCAGTCGTTTTGGCATCGTGATTGACCGGGACATGCTACAAAACGCCGTTGAAACAGACGTTGCCGAAGCCAGCGCCATGTTAACCAGTGGTTTGTTGTGGTCTGTTACTTTGCTCATGGCATTACCGCTACTGGCGTGTCGCTGGATCAGCACCCCCTATCCAAAGCTGTGGCGTTATGCCGGCCAATGGCTGCTGCTGACAGTTGCAGTGATCAGTGCGATGATGAGCTTAGCCGCCGTTCAGCGCGCCGAATTCGCCACCTTTTTTCGAAATTTCAAACAAGTAAAACAATATGCGCTGCCACTAAGCCCGTTGGCCGCCAGTATTTCCTGGTCCAAAGCCTTTGCTGCGGAACAATTTCCAACGGCGTTTTTGATGCAAGGACAGGACGCCACGCAGCCGTTTGCTGTACGCACCGAAAAACCGCGATTGGTCGTATTGGTGCTCGGCGAAACGGCTCGCGCGGCGCAGTTTTCATTAAACGGCTATCCACGCAATACCAATCCGCAACTAGCTCGGTTGCCGGTGACTAGCTTTACCAACGTCAGCTCCTGTGGCACGGCAACGGCGCATTCAGTACCTTGCATGTTTTCGAATATGGGACGCGAAAATTATCAGGAAAAAACCGCCAAAAACAGTAGTAACGTGCTGGATATTCTTCAATACGCTGCCATCGATGTCAGCTGGCTGGATAATAATTCTGGCTGCAAAGGCGTTTGTGCCAGGGTGCCTACCCAGCTGCTGTTTCAGCAACAAAACCAGCCACTTTGTCAAGATGGTCAATGTCACGATGAAGTGTTGTTGGAAGCGCTGGAACTGGAGCTGGCAAAACCAGCAACAGGCGACAGGTTAATCGTGCTACATCAACTTGGCAGTCACGGGCCGGAGTACTTCAAGCGCAGCAACGCATCACAGAAAAAATTCCTACCGGAATGCCGTGATAAGCAGCTACAAAACTGTGCCCAACCTGAAGTAGTGAATGCGTATGACAACAGCATTGTTGCCACCGATGCGCTGTTGGCGGCGGTGATCCAACGTTTGGCACTGCAACAAGACGTGGTTCCGGCCATGTTATACCTGTCCGATCATGGTGAATCGTTGGGCGAAAACGGTGTTTATCTGCACGGTATGCCGTATTGGATGGCGCCGGCGACCCAAACTCAGGTGCCGATGATTTGGTGGATGTCAGAGCAATTTGCCAGCGCGCAACAGCTGTCGGGCAGTTGCCTGGCGCAGCAGACGGCAACGCCACTTAGTCACGATAACTTGTTTCACAGCTTGTTGGGATTATTTAAAGTGCAGACCAGGGTTTATCAATCTGAACTGGATCTGCTGCAGCCATGCACCAAGGGGTGAGTGGCTGTCGTACAAAATTATGGATCTGCTGCGGGCAGCGGTTGTGAATTGTTGATTGCAACCTAGCTCTCGGCTCTTAGCTCTCAGTTCTCAACTAAAACTCATACTCCACCGCAAAACGCAGTGTGTTGTTTACGGTTGAATCGTTAATCGCGAAGATCACCGCAAACTCCCACTTAATCAGTTCCTGTTTATCAAAGCGGTGCAGGCCCATCATGCTGGGGCCAGCCCCTTTGAAATTCTCGCCGGCATAAAATTCAATTGCCGGTTGGACTTGTGGTAACCACCGATAGCGGTATTGCAGCCGGAATTCGCTTTCAAGTTCAGATTCCAGCGTATTGCCCCATTCATACACCGCCAGTGCGTTCAGCGTCAGGCTGGTCGGCCCGAATTCTTTTTCCATCAGCAGGCCGGTGGTGAATTCATAATTATCGTTGTTGTTTTGCCGCTCTAATTCGAATAACAAACCCCAGTCGGCGCTGTACTCGCCTTGTTCGGTTAACATCCAGCGCAGTTCCAGCTCGTAACCGCTCAGTTTGTAATCTTCGGGGCTCTCGCGCTCGGCCATCACGTACATTTCCAGCGCCATCCGTTCGGCAATCGAAAAGCCATAACCGATTTTTTGCGCGATATTGTTGTTGTCGGGATGATCCGCTTGTTTTTGAAAGGCAAAACGGTACTCGAATTCCCGCTCCAGCGGCTGCACATAAGGATGATAAACCTTGTCAACCACCCGACCTTCGGCCTGCACGGCGCCTGTGGACAGCAATAACAGTCCGCATAGCACTGGCAATAGATAACAGTATTGTACCGGTTTAATCGTTTTGGACATTTTGAACCTCCAGTCGACGGCCTAGCCACAGCAATCCCAGCACACTTCCCAGCATCGCCAGCAGCAAACTGACACCAGGCGTTGCCTCGTATCCCATCAACGCATTCAGGAAATAACCATATTCCGATTGTTCGCTGATCCATTGCTGACTGTCCCAAAGCACTGCGCCAGGCGTTAACCAGTCAGTTTGAATCAATATCGCCACCGCCATACTGATTTGTCGTGCGCCCAAGAGCGCCAGCACTAGCGGCAACGACCAGCGCCAGTAGCGCTGGCATTCCAGCGTCAAATAATACAGCAGTACCGCTACGCTCAGACCAATACCAACGCCCATCGCTGCCCCCAACCATAAACTCTGGCTCTCGGCTGGCGTGCGTTGATAAAACCATAAATACAACACCAGATTGGCACCATGAATGACGCACAGGCTACTACTGGCGAGTGCCGCCAACCACATCGGTAACCGTTGCCGCTGACTGAGGTAGATCGCAAGCGCCAGCAACAGCGCCGTCAGCAGATATAACGCGGCATACAACAGTTCCAGGCCCTGCCCGTCCAGCCAGTCCGAAATCCGGCTGAACTGACTGGTTAACAACAAAATTCCGCCAAGCGCACTGGCTGTAAAAATCGCTAACAACCCGCGCCAGTGCGCGCGTTGCCACAACAGCAACATGCTGAGCAGCAATAACAGCGGCAATAATTCACGCAAGAACATCACCACGGCGTTAATCAGCATCAGGCACCCCGGCTGGCTTAATTGTGTTTGTGTTGGGGTTTGTATTGGGGTTTGTATTGGGGTTTGTATTGGTGTTCGCAGCTGTTTCTTTCACGCCGTCGGTGGCTGTTGCCGGTTGCATTTGCTGCAACCATTGCGCTTGTGGCAACACCACAATCTGACCCCGCGCGCTATCGGGGTTGTATTCGCCGATAAACTGATGTTCACCCGGCTGCAATGGCCCGACAAAGACCACGCCTTTGCCATGGCCGAGGATCACTTTTTCCCGGTTCAGGCTAAAACTTTCAAACTCTTCTGGTGTTGGATCCTGATTGTGGATCACCAGTTTTACTTTTTCACCGGCAGGCAGGTACAAGGTGGTCGGCGTAAATAAGTGATCTTTTAAGAAAATTTCAAACACCCGGATTTCGGCCTGCAGCGGCAACGCCAATAGCAGCGAACAGCTGCTTAAAAATTGCCAAAATTGACGCGAATATTGACTGTTCAAGCCGGTATTTCCACCGTCACTTTTAAACCTGTGCTCAATGTTGAAGGGCCAAGTGATAATTGTCCATGATGCAGGCCAACGATTTCTTTCACAATCGCCAGGCCAAGGCCGCTACCGGGTGTTCCGGAGTTGTGGCGGTCGCCGCCGACGCGGTAGAACCGGTCAAACACCCGGTTATATTCTTCCGGAGCTATACCAGGGCCGGAATCTTCAACCACGATTTGTACGTAGTGATTGTGTTGGTTTTTGTTCAGGTTTTTTGCATCAGTAAAAGATTGCAACTGCAGCCGGATTTGTCCTTGCGCAGGCGTGTATTTGCTGGCATTACCAACAATGTTCAGTAGCAACACTCGCATCGCAAAGGGATCAGCCGCCAGCATCAGGCCATCTTCAGCATCCAGCGAAATCTGTTGCTGTTTTGACAGAATTTGTGGGTAGAGTTCGGCGATAATTTCGCGACATAATGACGTTAAATCAATAGCTTGTAGCTTTGCTTTAAAGTGCTCCGGGTTAGTACGGTTGAGGAGCATAATTTGTTCTATCAGCTGGCTCATCCGCGTAACCCCATGTTGCAGTGCGTTCATCATGCCATCCGGATCTGCAATGCCTTGCTGCAACCATTGTTGCTGTGCGTTGTGTAAGGTTACCTGCAATAAGGTCAATGGTGTGCGCAGCTCGTGTGCGACATCGGATGCAAAACGTTTTTCGCGGATAAAAGCACTGTCCAATCGCTGTAATAGCTGGTTAGTGGTGCTCAGCATTTGGGTCATTTCCTGGGGCACTTCAGGCAATTGCACCGGCGTTAGATCGTCGGCTTTTTTTGAGGAAAGTTGTTGTGTTAACCGGCGTAGCGGTTGCAAGCCTTTACTGACCACCAACCAAATCAGCAACGCCTGCAGTGGTAAACTCAGCACCACCGGGTAAATGGACGCCAGCACCACTTCGTCGGCGAGTTCCTGCCGTTGTTTTAGCGGCTGCGCCACGATAATCGTTAACTGCTCAGCCTGGCTGACATAAGTACGCCAGCGCTGACCAGCAAAGTTTTGTTCGCTAAAGCCTGATGGCGCGCTGATCCGGCTTGCTGGCGCCTGCTGGCTTTTATATTGAAGGGTGTCACCCTGCCACACCTGCACCACCAATAATTCGGTGGTTGTTTTGGTATTGGCTTGAAACTGCGGTAATAAACTACTGGCGAGTAACACTAAGTCCTGATCAAACAACAAATCCGAGCGACTGATGCTGTGCCGATAGCTTTGCAGCGCCGCCAGAAAACTGGTCAGCGTCAGCACCGCAATCAGAATTGTCACCAGATAACGTCGGATTGACCTCATGCCGGATCCACGCTGTAACCAACGCCGCGCAGCGTTTTAATAAAATCTTTTGGCAGTTTTTTGCGCAAATTGGAAATATGCACTTCCAGCGCGTTGCTGGCGACTTCTTCGCCCCAGGCATAAAGACTGGCCTCTAACTGCTCGCGGGTTTTGATCCTGCCGGCCGATTCCATCAATACTTTCAGTAACATATATTCTCGCCGCGACAGCGCTAAGGTCTCGCCAGCGAGGCGTACCTGATGCGCGCTGCTGTCCAATTCTACGTCTTTGAGCCTAATCAAATGATTCGAAGCGGTACCAAGCCGACGCTCAATGACCCGTAATCTGGCAAACAATTCCGGCAATGCAAAAGGTTTTACCAAATAATCGTCGGCACCTAAATCCAGGCCACGAATGCGATCATCCACGCCATCCCTTGCGGTCAGCACCAACACCGGCAACCGCGGAAACTTCTGCCGGGTGGTTTTGAGCACATCGAGCCCGTCGATATCCGGTAGGCCTAAATCGAGCACCACCGCATCACAATCCTGACTGCGGATACTGCTGAGCGCCTGCTGCCCCTGAGTGACATGATTGACGACAAAACCCTGACCACGCAGGGCTAAAATCACGCCCTGCGCTAAAGCTTCGTCATCTTCGACTAATAAGATCCGCATGTATTTTATCCATAACAACTGACGCCGCAACGCCAGCTGGCTTATTTACCCAATTTTTTCTGCAATCTGGCTTCCAGCACTGCGATATCAAGTTGCCGACCGGCATCTGCGTCTTCACGGCCAACCCGGGCTGGCGCCTGCTTGGCTAATTCAAGATAGCGCATTGCGTCCTGATAGTCGCGTTTCTCATACAGAAATTCGGCATAAAAATAATTTGGATCAATGCCTTGCGGGTTTATGCTTAGTGCTTTCTCTAATAATTGTTTGGCTTTTTTACTGCTGCCAAAACCAATCGGCCAGCCGGGTACTTTGGAATACAACACACCCAGGCTGGTGTAGGCCGAACCTTGTAATGCTTGGGCATTTATCGCCAGCGCAGCCTCAAAATCAGCTTTGGACGATTCCGCGACCGACAATGCACCTAAACCACCTTTGGCCCCGGCATAACTTGATTTGATAATCCCGCGCCAGATTAACGGTTCAGCTTCGCCAGCATGCGCTGCTACGACGGCATCAGCCTGTGCCACCAAAGCGGCAAAGGCTTTTTCACGCTGATCCTCGGCCAGGCTGTAATTGGTTTGCGCCCAGCCATGTTGTAATGGTGCGATATCGGTGAGCGTATCTGCCCATAATAACGGACTTAACAAAATGCCTGACCAGAACATCGAAGGCAGTAATACCTTGCTACTGATTAAAGTTTGAATGGATTTCATCATGACCTCGTTACGGTAATTTTTGCAGCACCATTGCTGTGGTTGTGTTGAACTGAAACGCTTTGGTTGGCGCCTGCAGCGTACTTGCCGATCTCCGCCTGTTTGCTTTTGATCGCGCGGTCAACTAGTTCTGGTAGGAAGGCGTTCAGCCTGACGAACAGTTTTTCTGGCCAGCCTACGAACCAACGGCTTTGGCCACTTTGCAGTTGTTTTAGCAGCTGCGCGGCCACCTCATCCGGACTGTCCATTACATTACCAAGTTGCTGGTTCATCGCGACAACAGCAGCGCTATTCATGCTGGTTTGGGTGGCGCGCGGCGCAAAATACAGCACCCGTAACGCTTTGGAAGACAGTTCCCGCTTTAGCGCTTCGGTAAAGCCGCGCAGTCCAAATTTGCTGGCGCAATAACCGCTAAAACCCGGATAGCCGATACTGCCAAAGGCTGAACCAATATTGACGATGGTGGCGGCTGTTCGTTGCTGCAGCTGCGGCAGCAGCAACTGGCAAAGCTGCATCGGCGCCAATAAATTCAGCGCTATTTGGGCCGGATAATTCTGCTCTGCCGTCAAAGCAAACTGGCTGGTGCCGGCGTTGTTGATCAGCATATCAATGCCGCCGGTCGTGTTGACGAATTCGGCTAACGCCTGTAATTCCTCAGTGGACGTTAAATCCGCACTAAAACAGCTATGTTGACCCGGTAGTTGTTGGCGAAGCGCTAACAATGCTTCCGGCTGACGCGCTACCAACAATAAGCTGGCGCCTGCTGTAGCTAAACGCCTCGCTACAGCACGGCCAATACCGCCGGTGGCACCGGTTAATAATACTCTTTTGCCCGCTAACTGATGATTGACTGCATGTGGAATCTTCATACCGATACCTCAGCAACAAACAGAGTTTTACCGATACCGTGCGCAGGCGTTAAATTACGGAAAATATCACCATATAAACGGTAGAAGCAGTTGGCACTATGGATAATTTGCTGCTGATCGGCGGGGTCGGTAATTTTGTCCATCAATCCGGCATAAAACTTCACGTGTTCCTGATCCAGCGCGCCGTGCGAAGTTAAATAGGAAAATGCTTTTTTCGGTAGCTGCAGCTTCGCAGCAATGGTGGCAGCAGCATGGTCGGCCAGTGCGGTAGACGTCCCTTCCAGCACTAACACCATGCCAAAAAAGCTCAATGGATTGATCCGCCGCACCGAGTCATAGGCGTAAGCCACCATCAGTTCGGTGGCAAAACCAGGTTGACTGGCGCGGGCCTGTTCTTTGTCGTAGCCACAGTTTTTAATGTCATTGAGGATCCATTCCTGATGCCCCAGTTCCTCTTCGATATACTCGGCGACTGCGTTACGCAACCATTCTTTTGATTCCGGCAACAAGGCGCCGACCGACATCAATAACGGCGTGGTATGTTTGACGTGGTGGTACGCCTCTTTGAGAAAAGCGACATAATCGTCCAGCGTGATTTCGCCGTGAAAACAACGGCTAATCACCGGTGCTGCCAGTAAATAATCCCGCGCCTGACTGGTTGCTGCGATTAACTGCCGATGAAAACTCATACTGGGTACTCCTCGGTCTGCGTTTGGGCGAAAGGTGGTGTGAAAGATGGTTCGAACGGCTGCGCAGCAGATGCATACTCTTTTGAAGCATATAGCGCAGCCAGCTCAGCGGCATACAGCGCGGCAATGACGTCCCGCTTTGGACGACCATTGGCGGTTAAGGTGTTTTGGGGTTCTGACAAAGGTGCCGCTAACCGGATAAAATGCTCGGCTCTGGCGTAATCCGGTAGTTGTTGATTGATACCGCTGACAAAGGCTGCCAGCTGAACATCAGTGATCGTTGGGTTGCCACAGAACAACAGCGCGACACAATAAGGTTTTGCATCGCCAAACAACACTGCTTGTTGCACTACACCGGTTTTGGTCAGCTCAGCTTCGACCCATTCCGGATTGACGTTACGGCCGGAACTTAAAATCAGCAGATTTTTTTTGCGACCCCAAATCACTAAATGGCCGTCAGGACTGAGCGCCCCCAAATCGCCGGTCACGACCCACTCCGTATGGTCAGCTGCGGTATCGCCGAGGTAGCCTAAAAATGGGGTTTTTACCCAGATTTCGTCGTCGACAATCTTCACTTCCAGATGAGGTAATACTTTGCCGACTTGTTGCAGCTGTAAAGGACTGGCGTGTAAGGCACTTTCACCCGATAAGGCCACCACCGAGCAACATTCGCTAAGACCATAGCCCTGATAGACCGGCAGACCACAAAGTGCCGCTTGTTTGAGTAAATCAACCGCCACTTTGGCGCCGCCAACCGCAATAAATTTTAAGCTCGCAGGTACTGTCCAGCCCTGGCGACAGGCGTGCACCAGCAGCTGCAGGAGTTCCGGTACCAGAATTAACGTTTGTGGTTGCACTTTGCTGATTAAGCCCAGTAACAATGCCGGGGTTTCCAGTCGACTACCGTTAAAACCACGAGCCGCTTCTGGCGCAATCAACACTTCACCACCGGCCAGCAAAGGTGCATAAATACCGGCGATGTTTTCCAGTAACGTTGGCAGCGGCAACAGACATAAATGCCTTGGCGCTTCGATGTTAATCCGGCTTACCAGGCTTTGCGCGACCTTTACTTGCGCCGAAGCGGATAAACACACACCTTTGGGCTGGCCGGTGGAGCCTGAAGTAAAGGTAATTTTTTGCGTGCCAATCGGGGTTGCTACCCTGGTCGTTGTAAGACATTGATACAACTGGAAACCAGAAAATTCTGTGACCCAACGCATCTCATTTGCCGCCAAAAACGGTGCGGCGACGCCAAAAGGTACATCGCTAACGATTAAATCAGGTGCAACTTGCTGCAATACATGGTGCCATTGCGTTTCACTTAAATAAGCCGGTACTGGAACCAACAGCACATCAGCTTCCAAACAAGCCAGATCCAATAACGCCCATTGCACCGAGCTTTGTGCCCGAAAGACGATGCGGCGCGCATTGACTGATTTCAGGGGCTGGAATGATTGCAGCTGCTGTTGCCAGGCGTGTTGCTGCTGCCGGATTTGAGCGAGACTAAAACTTTCGCCAGTGACCGCATCGGTTAAACGGGCGGTTTCTGGGAATGGTAATTTCGAACTGATTGTTCGTTGATGCTGCGCAGAAAAATTCATCTCAATTCTCCTGCGCCTGGCCATCAACTAACGGCTGACTCGAGGACCAGAATTGCTGTGTCAGTTGACTGAGTTTGGCGTCAGCGCTAATCAGCGTCATCGCTTGCGCTAAATCCAGGTGGCAAACCATCGGATGGCTTTGATAATAAGTGCCACAGGCACTGGCATCCCCGGTCAGACGCGCCGGGTCGCCTTCGGCCAGAGTTTTTAGTAATAAACCATGGCGGCTTAATAAACTTTGTACCTGTGGCGTCGCGCAGCAGACTAAATGCCGGAAACCGGCCTGATACAAGGCGTAAGCAGTCACTACAAATAGCAACAAGGTGTAGTGCCGGTTGGCCGCATACAAATTGCCGATTTCGACAATCTGCGAGCGCGACGTCAGCACGCCGATATCACGCAGCACAAAACTAATATCTGCATCCAGATATTGTTCCACAAACAATTTTTCGGATTGGCCACCACGTACACCCAGCACTGCCTGTAATGAATCGCGGGCACTGACCGCCAGCAACTGCGGCATAAATTGCTGAATATCGGCCTGATAAACCGCGGCAAAACCCGCAGCAATAAACTGTTCGACTTGCTGACGCCGGACATCGGTGCGCTGGATCAAGCAGACTTGCGGTTCGTGTGATGGTGCCGATAGAACTTGCCCGGCGGGCAATGTGGACATGTTTGCTGCGGATCCAGCCGTAACTACGGTACTGAAAGCATCAGTACAAAACTGTTCATGTGTAGGAGCTAATACGGTCATGCTGTTCCCCTGCCAATTGCGGACAGGGTTAGTGTCATCGATAAAGCTTAAAGAAAACTTAAGGTTCGAACATGGTTTTTAGATGGAAGTGATGCAATCTGGTTAAGGCGGGTACATGGCTCGATACCAACCTACATTTACGACTTCCCTGCCCTTACCAAATCTCCCTGCCGGTTAAACGACCAGTTAGGCGAACCTAGCAGTTGTAATGCTTGTTGCAACTCTGCACCATGCAGCGCAGTTTTCGGATGAAAGCTGGCATCGAGCAGTAATAACCAGCGTTTGGGTTGCTGCGGGTAATTTTTCGGGCTGATATGGATATGTAACCCCTGAAAGCGCGGCCCTACTGCCTTCCAGCCTTGTTGTACTTCGAAAACGTAGCTGCTTTTGTCATGAATATGCAAAAAGTTGGCTTGTTGTAACGGCGTCAGGACAGATTTAGGCTGGATGTTTACCAATACAATGCTGTGGCTGTTACTGATTAAACCAGATAGTTGGTCTGGGTCCATCGAGGGCACACTGACCGGCGTGGCAAAATGCTGCAGCCATGACCCTAAAGGATTACTTAATTCCAGAGCAGTGTAGTTATTGCTGAATTGTTCAGACAAATCAACAATAGCTTCACGGTCACTGCAATCGGGCGTGTTCACCGTTGCCGGGCGGGTCAAATCAGCGAATTTTTCGTTTTCCTGAATTAACTCAAGCAACTGCGCAGATGTCATATTCAACTTTTGTTGCAATAACGACTGCAACAACGTGTCATCTGTATCTGCTATCGCCGTTGGTACATACTGCAAAACATCTGCCGAACAATTTTTGGCAAGTGCGTCGATCTGCGGCCGATATTGCAACACTGTGACGGCATTTTTTAAGGTTCTGATTTCGGCCGTGGTTAACGTATCAGTGCGGCCTTGCGCAGCGCCCGTCGCCAGCACCGTGGCAAGCAGCGATATCAGACAAGAACCAAAACGACGATGAAAAACGCTGCGGTGACGATGTTGAATGAGCATCTGCTTGTCCCTGTATGACGATACTAAGTATCACAAACTTAACAGTTTAATCACCAATAAGAAACAGGCAAATGTAATGCAGCTGCAACACGCACAATCCACTACGACAAAGCCCAGAACAGGCTTTATGCCCAAGGCGATTTCGGCTAAGGTAACAACCACTTAGCACCGCGATTCAGCTGCGGTAAATTCGCCGTGCAGCACTGTGCAAGTTAATGCTTCAAGTTAGAAGTTTTGAATGTTTAAATTCAGAGGTTTATATGCGTTGGTTCGTGGCAAGTCTGGTCACTGTATTCGGTTTCATAAGTCAGGCCAGTGTCGCCAATCCGCAATCGGCGGTATTTAGCAGCGATTTTGAAAGCAATAATCAGCATTTTAATATTTTGTCCGGTTGCCAAATCAGCCGTGAAGTCGCCCGCCTCGGTCAGGGTGGATTGTTGTGCGAGCGTGGTAATGCATCGTTGATCAGCCGTTACCCGGTTTCGGAGCTGGGATTACTCGAATTATGGGTGAAACCTTTAAGCAACCAAACCAGCTATCGCATCAATATTCTAACCTCGGCCTCGGTGCGGGTTGACAGCCAATGGCAACAAGTGGGCCTGATTGAAAACGCCGCCGGTGCAACCGATTATCTGGCGCATCGTATTTCCATCGACGATCCGGGCCGCAAGTTTATCCGCATCGACATTGAATCAATCAACGGCCAGTTGGCACTCGATGATTTTGTGCTGGACCGGATTTTGCTCGATACCGCTCTACAGAAAAACGAACAGAAGATTATCAGCGGCATTTTAGACCAGCTAAAAACCAATAAAAACTACGATGTACAGGCCGAATCATTCCGGGCGCTGGGCAAAAATTACGCCGCGCAGCTGGAAAGTCAGCGCCAATATCTCGAATACGCCAACGCCATTTATTCCAGTATCACTTTTGTGCTCGCGAGTTCCGAGCGTAATAAAATGTCCAATCCGATGGCCTATGCCTCGTTTCGCACCATCTTAGCGGATGCCAAACGCGTGGCGTCGCCGCTGCAGCAAGCACGATTAAATTCAATGGTGAAACCCTTTGGTGATTTAGTCACTGCCACTTTAACCGTGGTCAGCGCCGGCACTTATGCCGCTTTTGCCGAACCCTTTAAATCGTTTTTGGCCAGTACATTTGACCGTTCTAACTATGAAAACGCCGATTTAAACCGCAAAGACCGCAAATTCGCCGAAGAAAACGGGCTGAAAGTCTATGAAAAAGCCGAGACCTTTTTATCTGAGCTGGAAAAAGAGCTGCAACAGGTCAGCACGCTGGATGCTGAGCTGCAACTGATGCTGCGCAACGTCGAAGTGTTTCGAAAAGATCTCGACAAACACCTGCGCGATTACCTGCAACACGGCGGTATGGCGCGCACCCAGGAAAATTACAGCAAGGTGATGAGCAAAGAAGAAAGCAATCGCCAGCAAATTGCCGAGCAGGTCAGCAACCATGTCACCAATAAAGCCCAAGGTTACCTCGCCAGCGAAAATACCACCGAGCTGGTGCAATATATGCTGAAAACCTCTGAGCAACTCGACGGGATGCAGGAATTTAAAGAGCGTTTTAATCAAATTACGGCGTCGGCTATTACCTTCTATGACAGGTTTGAACGCTCGATAGCGCCGGAGCAAAACCCCTTCACCGATCCAAAAGATAAAGCCGCCTGGGAGCAACATGCAAAAAAGGCCAGGACTTATATTCAGCAGTCGAAAGAAGGCTTTAGTAAAGCTTATATGTAAGTGCGATGGCAGGTCGCAAAGAGCAATAGCTCACTTGGGTTAAAACGTTGGCCACCAGCCATTGTTCAAATAATACAGGTGACCATCCGGCGCACTACCGCTGACGCGGTGAGTGACGCCCTACGGAAATATACGAATGTCGGTAAAACGGAGGGCGGATTCAGCGAAGCTAGTCCGCCGTTAGGTGGCCAAATTGCGGGTGATCATCCGGCGCACTACCGCTGACGCGGTGAGTGGCGCCCTTGAAAATAGATGAATGTAGGTTTTAATCTTGTCACCAAAATCTGGCATCATTTGGTTTTCCCTACAGCCTGTGTTGTCACAGTGGCAGCCCTGCTCGCGACCACTTTTTTAATGTATTGACGACAACCGGCCTGGTTGTTGGTGATACTGGCTTTGCTGCTCAGCCCGTTCTTGTCCTAGTTCCAACCACCCAGCAACGACTGCTTTTTCGCCACCTCACACAAGGTTTTCACCGCACTTTGGTGCTGCAATTCTTTGCTAAAAGCCAGCACCAATTCCCGCTCTGCCAGTGGCAATTGCAACGGCCGGATTTGCATCTCCGCGCGGTTGCGATGACTTTCAAAGGCCGGTAATAACGCGCAGCCAATACCGGCGCCCACCAAGCCAATGGCATATTCGATGGTATGAATATTGGCGCGGATATCGGCTTTGATATTTTGCCGATTGAGTGCGGTTTGCAGTTGATCCCAGGCGTCACAAGGCGTGCGTTTAATCAGCGGTAACTTTTTAAAATCTTCCAGCGCGATTTCTGCCTTGGCGCAAAGTGGATGCAACGCCGGGATCGCCAGCAAATAGGCGTCGCTCCACAAATGTTGATATTGCTCACCGGCTTTCAGCTGCCGGATATTGATAATCCGCGCATCACAAGGCTCGTCCGGTTCGACTAAGTGCAGCTCCAGCCCTGGCAGCTGGCTGTGAAAATCTTTCAGCAACTGACTCATCCGCTCTACCCCCAAAGCACGTACCAATCCAAGCCGGAATTGCAACCGTTTCGGCGGTTTGCTAAAAGAGGCTTTGACCGCCTGCAACTGGCTGATGATTTGGCTGGCCTGACTGTACAGCCGTTCGCCCTCTTCGGTTGGTTTGACGCCTTTAGGCAAGCGAATAAACAAACTGCAATGAAGTTCAGTTTCTAACTGTAACAGCGCCGCTGACACCGAAGGCTGCGCGACTAAGCAATGCCGGGCCGCTGCGCTGATGCTGCCTTGCTCAAAAACCGCGACAAAATAACCCAACTGACGTGTATCCATAGCTATTATCTATACCTGCAACAGGTTGTATATGATTTAACTTTATACGCAGCCTTCATAAGATGGCAATCAGAATCACAGAGGCGAACCACCACCATGAGCAAAACCGCATTTAACTGGCAAGACCCATTTGCATTCAATACTTTACTGACCGAAGAAGAACGGATGATCCAGCAAGCAGCACAGGATTATTGTCAGGAACAGTTGATGCCGCGCATTCTGGAAGCCAATCGCCACGAACATTTTGATGCGGCCATTATGCAGGAGCTGGGTGCTTTGGGCTTTTTAGGCGCCACTTTGCCGGAGCAATATGGTTGTGCTGGCATCAATTACGTTAGTTATGGCCTGATTGCGCGGGAAGTAGAACGGGTCGACAGCGGTTATCGCAGCGCCATGAGCGTGCAATCATCGTTAGTGATGCATCCAATTTATACCTACGGCAGCGAAGCACAGCGGCAGAAATATCTGCCAAAACTAGCCACCGGTCAATGGATTGGCTGTTTTGGTTTAACCGAACCAGATTCAGGTTCGGATCCAGCCAGCATGCGTACTGTAGCGAAAAAAATCGACGGTGGTTATTTGTTGTCCGGCGCCAAAATGTGGATCACCAACTCGCCCATTGCCGATGTGTTTGTGGTTTGGGCCAAACTTGATGGTGTGATCCGTGGTTTTATTTTGGAAAAAGGCACGAAAGGCTTGAGCGCACCAAAAATTGAAGGCAAATTTTCACTGCGCGCCTCGATTACCGGTGAAATTGTGATGGACGAAGTGGAAGTGCCGGAATCGCAGTTACTGCCCAATGTTCAGGGATTAGGCGGACCTTTTGGCTGTTTAAACAAAGCCCGTTATGGCATTGCCTGGGGTGCTTTGGGCGCCGCTGAATTCTGCTGGCACGCCGCCCGCCAATATACCCTCGATCGTCATCAGTTCGGTCGGCCACTCGCAGCTACCCAGCTCATTCAGAAAAAACTTGCCGATATGCAAACCGACATCAGCCTGGGTTTATTAGGTTGCTTGCAAGCCGGCCGCTTGATGGACGCCGGTACTTTGCCGGTGGAAACCATCTCGTTGATTAAACGCAATTCCTGTGGCAAAGCGCTGGACATTGCCCGCATCGCCCGCGATATGCACGGCGGTAACGGTATTGCCGACGAATACCATGTGATCCGCCATGTGATGAACCTGGAAGCCGTCAATACCTACGAAGGTACCCATGATGTGCATGCGCTGATTTTAGGTCGTGCCATGACTGGCTTGCAGGCGTTTTGTTAACACGTGGCTCGCGAAGAACCGGTAACACAATCCGGCCATGGCCAGCAGCCGCGAACTTAACCTGCATCGCGGCTTGTCCAAAAACAATAATAAAGGACCTGTATGAGTAACTACGAACCCCATGCCTGGGCTACGGCTTACTTTGAAAAATGCCGCAACGCGCAGCTGCCAACGCCGCTGAATCTGGCACCGGATTTAAGCGATGCTGAGCTGAATCAGCTGTTTTTATCGATGCTCAGTAGCCGTTTATTAGATTTACGCTCAAGGTTGCTACAAGCCAAAGGCCAGAGCTTTTACACCATCGGCTCCAGCGGCCATGAAGCCAATGCGGCCGTCGCAGCGCAGTTACGCGTCACCGATCCGGCGTTTTTGCATTATCGCAGTGGTGCCTTTTTTATTGAACGCAGTAAACAACTGCCGGGCAGCACGCCAATTTATGATTTGTTATTGTCTTTTACTGCCTCCAGCGATGACCCTATTTCCGGCGGCCGCCATAAAGTCCTGGGCAGTCTGGCGCTGGCTATTCCACCACAAACCAGCACCATCGCTTCGCATTTGCCCAAAGCTGTTGGCACTGCTTTTGCCATCGACTTAGCCAAGCGGTTACAAATTCCCGGGCAATGGCCAGAAGATGCCATTGCGCTTTGTAGTTTTGGGGATGCATCTGCCAATCACTCCACCGCACAAGGCGCGATTAACGCGGCCAGTTGGGCTGATTATCAGCATTTACCGGTACCGGTCTTGTTCTTGTGCGAAGACAACGGTCTTGGCATTTCCACGCCAACCCCTTGTGGCTGGATCCAACACAGCTTAAGCCCGCACATGCAGACTTTTAGTGCCGATTCGCGCGATTTAAATCAAGTCAAACTTGCCGCCCAAGCCGCAGCTACTTTTGTGCGCACCCAGCGTAAACCAGCCTTGTTGCATCTGAAAACTTTCCGTTTATTTGGTCATGCCGGAGCCGATGCCGAAGTGGCGTACCGGCGTAAACAGCAAATTGAAGGTGAACTGGAGCAAGACCCATTGCTGTACGCCAGCGCCCTGCTGCTCGCGCGTATCCTTCATACACCGGCAAGTCTGGCTCTTTGTGCTGAAACTTTAGATCAGCAAATTGCCCGGGTTGCCGATGCTGCCTGCAGCCGACCGAAACTCACTTCTGCTGCGGCCGTGATGCAAAGCATTATTCCAAAACCAACAACGCTCACGCCTTTGCCTGCCAACGCGCCACGCGAAGAAGTACTGAATTTTGATAAACATAATCTGGGTAAAGCCCAGCATATGGCAAAACTAATTAACTGGACCCTGCACGAAACGATGGCGCAGTACCCAAATGCGGTGGTGCTGGGTGAAGACGTCGGTAAAAAAGGCGGTGTCTATAACGTCACCAGTCAGTTAGTGCAGCAATTTGGCATTAACCGGGTATTAAACACGCTGCTCGACGAGCAAAGTATTCTGGGTCTTGCCATTGGTTTAGCCCAACAAGGTTTTTTACCTATTCCGGAAATTCAGTTTTTAGCTTATGTGCATAATGCTGAAGATCAAATTCGTGGTGAAGCCGCGACATTGCCGTTTTTCTCCAACGGCCAGTACCAGAACCCGATGGTGATCCGAATTGCCGGTTTGGGCTATCAACGCGGCTTTGGCGGTCACTTTCATAATGACAACTCGTTTGCGGTGTTTCGCGATATTCCGGGTATTTTGCTGTTTTGCCCATCAAACGGCCATGATGCAGCGTTATTGCTGCGCCAGGCGATACAGCTCGCCAAACAACAACAGCGATTGGTGATTTTTTTAGAGCCGATTGCACTTTATATGACCCGCGATTTACATCAGCCCGGCGATAATTTATGGGCGCGCGAGTTACCAACTTTGGATACGCCGCTGCCAGAACTTGGCACACCGGCGATTTACCCGGCGGCTGGTGCGTCACAACTGACCATCATCAGTTACGCCAATGGCCTGCATTTAAGCTTGCAAGCGCAGCAACAGCTGGCGGCACAAGGTGTTGCCGTCACTGTTTTGGATTTACGTTATTTGATCCCGCTCAATATTGAAAAAATCGTTGCCGCTTTGGGCTCCGAGCACAAAGTGCTGATTGTTGATGAGTGTCGCCGCAGAGGTTCATTAAGCGAAGAATTGTTTACCGCTTTACATGAAACCAAACCGGTTTTTTATCAGCTGCAACGGTTATGCGCAGAAGACAGTTTTATTCCGCTGGGAGCAGCGGCTTATACCGTGCTGCCGTCAGTGGCGCAAATTATCGCCCACACTAAATTGCTATTGCCGCAGCCGGTACTGGCCACGTCGTCTTCTAAAACTACACTTAGCAAGGAATTGCCATGAAACCAACAGCCCTGGCGTTATGTCCCGGTCGTGGCACCTATCAAAAAGCCGAATTTGGCTGTTTACGGCCGTTTTATCACAGCGATACTTTGTCGCAGATTGATAAAACACGCCGTACGTTAAATCTGCCGACGGTCAGCGAGCTGGACGGCGCCGACAAATATTTACCGGCGCTGCATCAACAACCGGCCAATAATGCCGCTCTTATTTACGCCGCCGGTTTAAGTCAGTTTGCTGCCATTTCACGGGATGATTATCAAATCGTCGCCGTCAGCGGTAATTCGATGGGCTGGTATACCGCGATGAGCTGCGCCGGAGTCTGGGACGCCGCTTTGGGCACCGAAGTAGTCTCCACCATGGCACAACTGACCGCAGGCGCAGCTGGCAAACAATTTATCTATCCGCTGTTAGATGCCGACTGGCGTTTAGATCCGGAAAAACAAGCGCTGGTCGCTGCCCAATTACAGCAACAAGCGCCGGATTTATACCGTTCGATTCAATATGGTGGTTACGCGGTACTCGCCGGCACCGACCATGCGGTGACAAGTGCGATTGCCGCCCTGCCACCACTGGATGAGCGTTTTCCGCTGTTATTACAAGGACATGCCGCCTTTCACAGTCCGTTGATGCAACAGGCATCTGCAGCGGCACTCGCGAAATTTAAGCCCGAGCATTGGCAACAGCCAAATCTACCGCTGATCGACGGTGCCGGACGGATTTGGCCGGCTGGGCATAACAATCTGTGCGAACTACAGCAATATACTTTTGGTACTCAAGTCAGCAGCTGTTACAACTTTACCCAGGCCGTGCAGCTGGCGGTGAAGGAGTTTTCGCCGGATCACATCATCTTGCTGGGCCCTGGCCAGAATCTGGGTGGTGCGGTGGCGCAAAGTCTGATCGAAATTGGTTGGCGTGGGCTTCGTTCAAAACAGGATTTTGTTGATTTACAACAATCTGCGACCCCGTTTTTAATTGAAGCGGCTTCGCTGATTTAAGTGCGGCTGCAGTTGTTTTTTTTACTCTGCTGCAGTGGGCTCTACCAAATGCAGCTGGTCGCGGCCTTGGTTTTTCGCAACATACAAGGCTTCGTCGGCCAGTTGCAGCAGCTGTTTTGCGTCCAATGACAGCGGTGGAACCTGACAATAAGCACCAATACTAATGGTACAAAATCGCTGCTGACCAGCCCATTCCACCGCATCAGCGGCGAATTTGCCAACAAAAGCTTGCAGCAGCTTTTTCATATCCGCCGCCGGGGTACCGACGCTAATCAGAATAAATTCTTCACCGCCGTATCGGACCAGCATATCCTGTGGCCGCTGAAAATTTTGCAAACATAAGGCAGCAAAATGGCGCAAACACTGATCGCCAAACAAATGGCCGCACTCATCATTCACTTGCTTAAAATGATCCAAATCCATCATCGCCAGCGTTAATGGCAACTGCTGACGCTGACATAACGCCAGCGCTTGCTGCAATTTGGTGTCCAGATACTGCCGGTTATATAAACCGGTCAAGGGATCATGTTGACTCAGCTGTTCCAGCTCGGCATTCGCCAAGCGCAAAGCGCGGTTTAGGCTACTGGTTTTTAAGTAAAACCAACTGCCAAGCAGCGACAACACCAGCACGACACTCACCAGCAGCCACCACAGGCGATAATCAACTTTGTGTTCAAACTGCACTTTTAGCCATTGATTATTAATCTGCTGCTGCGCGTTAGCATCAATCCGCAGCAAGGCTTTTTGTAACACCGACGACAGCAGCGGCTCATCAATCCGGCTGCCGATGCTCATTTCACTGTCCCCGGTCAGGCGGCCGCTGATTTTTAGGTTGGTCATTTTATTTTGCTGCAAACTAAAACTGATGCTGCCCATATTGCCTAAAAACCCATACAACAAACCACTTTGCACTTGCAGCAGCCCTTCTTCGTAACTGTCGTAGGGTATAATTTGCAAGTCCGGATATTGCGCCTGATAAAGCTCAATAAAGCCAAAACCGCGGCGAATACCAATTGGCATTTTGGCAACCTGATGTAAGTCCTCAAGATAAGGTTTATCAATGGTCGTTGCGATCACACTAGGAATGGTCAGATAAGGTTTGGTAAACAGTAAAAACTTTTCGCGCGACGGCGTGCGCATGGCCAGCGGTAAAAAATCACAACGTTGCTGTTGCAGGAATAATAACGATTCACTCCAGTCTTTGGTTGGTACCAGTTGCATGGTTAGTGGCAACAACTGACCAAGCAGCTTCAGGTAATCGGCTGACATGCCGATGTGTTTTTGCTGCGCGTCCAGGGCTTCAAACGGCAACCAGTTCGGATCGATACAATACCGAAGCTGTTGTTTTTGCTTTAAATAAGCAATTTCTTCGGCAGTAAAAAGTAACGCGTCCGGCTGCTGCGCCTGCGAGACTGTACTGAGCAACACTATTGCTGCCAGCATGCTCAACATCAGACTGAACCGATTCAACATCGCGCATTCACCCATTACCCACCACCTGCAGTATTCAACATAAACAGTGTTCTGCACAGGTGCAAGGACTGCTGAATAATATATCAGTGATTGCTTAAGTCATAATGATGCTGGGCACTGCAACTGCAGAATATTGCGCCTCGCAAGTGGAGTGAGCGCATTGGCACCAGGTTCGGAAATGCCTCGAATAGCAACTCTCGCGGGCGCTTCGTGCATAGCGAAGGCGATAAATTTTATGTTATCGTCTGATCTGTAACAACAATCATAAAAAATTCTGAGGTGTAAGTTGGCGGATTGGATGACCCTTATCCCGGCCCTGGTGGCTTTGGTGGTGGTACTGTGGAAAAAAGAAGTAATTGTCGCCCTGCTGTTGTCGTTGTTTAGCGCTGAGTTGCTCCTGTTACTCAAATCCGGCCACGGTGTGGTTGAAGCCAGCACCTTAGGCGGTTTTAATGTGCTGGAATCGATGGTGCTGGTGATGACCGATGCTGGCAACGCCCGCTTGTTGTTATTCGCCTTGTTAGTCGGCGCTTTGATGGCGTTTATGCGCTATTCCGGTGGTGTCAGTGCGCTGGTCAACCTGCTGATTAGTAAAGGCATTGCCAAAAACGCCCGCCAAACCCGTTTGTTAACCTTTACCACGGGTGTGGTCATTTTTATCGAGTCCAACTTGTCGGTACTGACCGCCGGTATTTTATCCCGCGGTTTGTTCGACAAATTTAAACTCAGCCGGGCCGAACTTGCTTATATCATCGACAGCACCAGTGCGCCGATTTGTATTCTGATTTTACTCAATGGCTGGGGTGCTTATATTTTGGGACTGCTTGGCACTTATCAGCTGCCGGAAAGCGCAATTTCAATTTTAGTGCAAACCATCCCGCTTAATTTTTACCCCTTATTTACGCTAGCCGTGGTGCTGTTTACCATTGTCAGTGGTCGCCATTTCGGACCCATGCGCCTTGCGAATCAGCAATTACTGCTGAGCAACAACAGCAATAAAGCGCCGGAAATCGAGATCCCGGCCAGCAAAAGCCGGTACATGTTATTGCCCTTGCTGACCATGATCGTGTCGATGGTTGGTTTTATGTACTGGACCGGTAATGGCGATCTAGCCGCGGGCTCAGGCTCTAAATCAGTGCTGTATTCCACAACTCTGGCCTGTTTGGTGGCATACCTGCTGCTGGCTTTTGACAAACATTTTAACCATCAGCAACTGGTTGATATTGGTTATAAAGGCATGAGTGAATTACTGGGGCTGGTGACCATTTTACTGCTGGCAATGGCGCTTGGTGCCAGCTTAAAAACCTTAGGTACTGGTACTTATATTTCCGGGTTAGTTGCTGAATCGATGCCGTTGTTTTTAATTCCGGCGGCCATCTTTTTGGCAGGTGCGCTGATCTCATTTACCACCGGCACATCCTGGGGCACCTTTGCTATTTTGATCCCCATCGGCATGCCATTGGTGGTAGAGCTAAACCTACCGCCGGCGCTGGTACTGGCCGCAATTTTAGGTGGTGGTGTCTTCGGCGATCACAGCTCCCCCATCTCCGACACCACGGCCGTTAGTGCGGTTGCGGCTGGCTGCGATTTATTAGAGCACGTCAAAACACAGCTACCTTATGCGGTATTTTGTGCGGTATTGAGTTTTATCGCATATCTGATACTGGGTTGGTGGATGATTTAACATCGGCGAATTAAAACAAAGCCTGGCTCGCGCCGGGCTTTGTTTTATCTGGAACAGGGTCGTTTTAAAGCAGGTTGTGAGTGCGCATATCCTAACGACAAAAACCAATCACCCACCAGCTGGCAGGCCACGCAACGACGTGCTCCCCCACATGTCAAACACATGGATATCGTCAGCATAAAGTGCAGCGAATGTGTCAACATCCTTGCTGAGAACGGCCTCTGCATAGGCGGTTAGGACGTTGCGAAAGAGATGGGTGTCAGACATTTTAGGTCGCCTTGTAACAAATTTTGTGACAAGTTAACAGCATAGATTAAATCATCCGTTCAAAGCGTCTTGTTCCAAATTCGCCGGATTGACCAAGGACGTGAGTACATGATCTTCCCAGCAGCCATTAATTTTCAAATACTTCTTTGCCAACCCCTCTTTGGCAAAGCCGAGCTTCTGCAGCAAATTCCCTGACCGCGTATTGCACGGCATATAATTCGCCATCACTCTGTTTAATTCGAGCTCCTCAAACGCATATAGAATTGCCGCCTGACATAACTTGCGCATGGCTCCGGTGCCTTCAAAGTCTTTTGACACGCCATAACCAATAAAACATGCCCGAAAAGCGCCGTAGACGATATTTGTTAAAGAACAATGCGCAATCACCCTGCCATCATCGAGCCCGATAAAATGGGCTGCACTGCCAAGCCGATGTTGTTCCTCGTATTCAGACAATCGCGCCTGAAGCGACGCTGCACTGTAATAATCAGTTGCCCGAATAGGTTCCGAAAGATGAAAATGATGCGCATTGGTACTGTAGTAGTCAGCCAGCTGTCGCGCATCGTCTTTTGTGATCAGGCGTATGTTCATTATTTTACCAAATCCGAAATAACTGCCGCGCCGCCAAGCCACACCGAAGTGTGTTGATGGCGCTGCTGATATGGAGAATTACTGAAGCGATCAAAAATCACGGTTTAAATAACTCAGGTTTAGTGCTCGATAAATGCATCAGGATCGAAACCATCATATCCATTGTATGACCAACTCGAAATTCCTGAGTTTTATAAATACAATCTAATGCTTAGCAAGTGTAGAATGATGCATAACCCAATAAGCTAAAGCTACAAATACTCCGCCAACGACAACCGCTAACGCCCATAACCAAGAATTCACAAATACCAAAGCGCCATGCTCTTTCTGCAGTCTGTTGGCGTCGTTAAATACAGCGGCTCCAAAACCAAGATGTACCAAAAGTACCCCGATCATTGGCAGAACAGTCCAGGTAAGGCCAAAAGTCATGATTTGATCCGGATTGAAATTACTAAAATTAAAGTCCATTTTGTATCCTTGTTTGCGACGTCACAGCAAGTTCTTTTACTGGCGACAATAGTTATTTTTTACGTATCTTTGCGTTACGATTCAAGGCAATGGCTCAATGAGGCCGATTCGGTTACCTTCGCTATCTTCGATTTCAGCAACATAAGCATACTCACCCGCCTTAGTTTTAGGGAAAAGTACTTTTGCACCAGCCAGTTGCGCGCTGGTCAGCGTGCTGTCGATACTTTCAGCATGTAAGTAGATCAGCGTGCCATGTAGTGATGGTTTGTAGATCTCGCCCATTGCTAATGCGCCGCTAATCCCAGATCCATTAAGGTCAAAATGCATGAGCGCCATCTGATTGTGATGGATCTGTTCGAGTTGAAAATCAAAACCAAAGACTTTTTCGTAGAACGCCATGGCTCGCGTCATGTCGGTTACCGGAATTTCAAAATACATCGCCGGGTTCGGTTTCTGTACCATATTTTTACTCTCATGAATTGAACAAGCTGAAACCAACATTGCAACAGAGGCAATCATGATCATCGTCATTTTGCTTCTGGTTTGTGCAGCGAATAAATTATGAAAAAAGTGTCTGACGACCATAGTTTTATTGCCTAATGCTGTGCCTTGTTAAGCGTTTGCAGGATTAACCAATGCTGTGAGGACATGATCCTCCCAGGAACCATTAATTTTCAGATACTTCTTTGCCAGACCTTCTTCGGAAAAACCAAGCTTCTTGAGTAAACGGCAGGACCGTTCATTGCAAGGCATATAATTCGCCATAATTCTATTTAGTTCAAGCACATCAAAAGCATACTTTATTGCTGCCAGGCATAACTTACTCATAGTTCCCGTGCCTTCAAATTCTTTTGAAACTCCATAACCGATAAAACATGCCCTGAAAGGGCCGTAAACGATATTCGTCAAAGAACAATGAGCAATCACTTTTCCATCATCAAGTCCAATAAAATGAGCGGCACTGCCAACTCGATGTTGTTCTTCATATTCAAACAACCTAATCTGAATCGATGCCTCGCTGTAATAGCCAGGTTCCCGGAAAGGTTCCCAAAGATAGAAGTGCTGTGCATTGGAACTGTAATAGTCAGCTAATCGGCTTTCATCATCTTTTGTGGTCAGACGTATATTCATTGCTTCATTTAACTCTTAACGCCAGCCAGCGCGCGGCTTTGTTGTAACACCGCAACAGAAAAGTCGTCGCCGAGCCTGCCCTTGTTAAATTTTTTATAGCACCATATGCAACAGTGGATATGGCTTACCCTGTCTATCAATTGTTGAGCGGCCTATCACTTTAAAGCCAATATGCTGATAAAAACCTAGCGCTTGCCTGTTTTGTTCATTTACGTCGACCTTTGAAGCGCCCTGCTCTTTGATAGCATGAGCTGACAACATTGCACCAATTCCTTTTCCACGAGCATCAGGTGAGATGAACAACATCTCAATATTACCGCTATGGACGCCGCAAAAACCTTGAATTTCGCCGTGAGCATTTTTAGCGCACCTTAGATCAACTGCGTCAAAATACTGCTCTAAGATCAATGGCTTTAACTCTTGTAGATCATCTTCAACCAGAAAGTCATGCGTTGCTCTGACCGAGGACCCCCAGATTTCTATCAACTTGAGGTGGTCTGCTTTTTCTACGATCTCAATATTCATCACAAAACCCGATTGAAAATTTAACTCTGAGCGCATGCGCGTGTCGCAGGGACAGAAGGCCCCGAATGACGAGGCTTGATGTTGGTAAATTCACTACAGAGGTTACGTCTTCACTAAAGAACAACCGCTCTTTTGAAACATCGCAAATACATAGGCGCTCATAGATGGAATTCCCGAACTGAGTACCCAAAGTCATTGGCTTGAGAATGCAGACGATCAAGGATCTCCGGCCTGTGTTCAAATCCGGTAATAACCACAATGCGCTGACCAAGGCGATTTTTGGCGTGAGCGATAATATTAGCCGCCATAGCATCATTGCGAATTTTCCAGAATTTAGCGGCTTCCGTTAAAAAGTCGGTAAACTCATGCAAGCCCTCATTTTCCTCAGCAACACTTCGTAAAACTTCGTACATGTAATAGTGCTTTTTCCGAACAATGGCGTCGCACACCGGTGAATTAATATATTCTGGTTTTGCATTGCTGCATGCATCGCGCAGCTCGAACGATGCCAATACTGCTGTTACTTGTGCTGTAGATTTCGGGGTAAGCTGACCATGTTCAAAAAGAGCTGAAAGTTTTTCGGAAAACGCGGCTTCACGAGCAAAATAATTTGTTTTTTCATAATATTGATTCCGACCTTCCATTTCGTAAGGCGCAATGGGTACCCCAGTGTTTAGATGGTACAGCCAAACAGCCTTGCCTTCCTGCCCATCCCGGTATTGAGCCTTTAAACGCCCGTCTGAATCGAAAAATGACGAATCAACCTCATAGAGAATGACTGAAGGCCTAACCCGACCAAGCATTTGCTCCAGTGCAAGACTGCTGTAATCAGCAGTTTCTGCGTGGGTTGTTCCAATTACAATTATTTCTGTCGGCGATTGCCTGACAACATTGTTACTCGATGCACATGACGCCACTATGAAACATACCTTCCAGACCATTGCCTTTTTCCACATGCTAGCGGACATGCAAAAAGCCACCAAGCATCGCAGACTGATGCAAGTCACACGCGTTAAGGTTCTCAGTGATTGAATATGTTGTTTGGCCATATAACTTCTGCTCCGGTGTAGATTTTTATAACGCCAGCCACACAGGCGAGCAACCTGGCGCTGTATGCTGGCGTTTATTAGCGCATCTGGGCTCGAATAAATACTAAGTAAACAAAGCCTCAAGCTGTGCTTTTTGTTCAGGACTAAGCTCATTTAGTATCTGCAATGCGTCTTTAAGTGCTGCTTTGGCATCTTCTGCCATTTTGAAATGTAAATAAGCCTTGATTAAGGCTGTATGCGCATTCAACGATTGAGGATAATTTGCTCGATTCCACTTCAGCAATGCCAATGCATCATCTTGCCGATTTAAATATTGTAACCACCCCGCGTAACCGTTGGCTTTATCTTCCGGGATCATGATGTCTGTTTTGAGAAGTTTCGAGCGACTGGCAAATTTTGTCTGCAAATCAGCCAAAGCTTTAGGCTCATCTTCTTGAATAGGCCATTCGGCAAACAAATACTTTAATCCGGCATACTGCCCTTGTAATACGGTCGTATTGTGAGTTTCATTGCTAAAAGTCTGGGACGCGACTACCAACTTGTCAGATGGGTAACGAGCAAGCAAATCAACAAATCGTTGATACGACTCTGTCATGGTCGATTCTTCATTGGCCATCGATACATAAAAACGCCCTTGTAAGCGATGACTTTTTAAAGCGATCTCAGATAACCCAAGCAGTTGGTCTTTATTCCAATATAAAGACGGGCTGATGGCGATAACACCATGAAACAAGCCTGGTCGTTTTACCAATGCATTGATTGCAAACTGACCACCATGCGACGTACCAGACAGAACTTGATAGTCCAGAGTGCGGTACTGTTGTTTCACAAAAGGAATCACTTCGTTTTCGACAAAGGCTAAAAATCTGTCTGCATTTTCCAATTGATTGGGGTTTTGCTTGTCTGAAGGGGTTATAGTCAGGTCTCTGGCACGTGTTTCTGGCGGATTGACAATACCGACCACAATCATCGGCGGCATCTGCTCGAATTTTGCCAGATAATCTACCGTACCAGCCGTATGTGGGCCCTGAATGTCGCCATCGGTCAGGTATAACACCGGATAACGATGCTGACTATTTTGATAGTCCGCTGGCAGGTAAATCACTAAATCGCGCTTTTCGCCAAGTAAAGCACTATCAATCACCTGCTCTTTTACTGCAGGGAGATTCGCTGTAGCCCAACTACTCCAGTGGCTTCCTAGTATGAGCAGCAGTAGTCCATATATTATTGTTTTCATTTTTATTCCCTTTATTTTAATCGTCTACCCGAGATTTGAATGTGGCGATTTTTGCGCTAACGCTGCGTTAAAGGGCCGAAAAAGCGAAGCTTTGGAGGTTCCAAGGAGCGTAGCGACTGTTTTTGAACGCCTTGTTAGCTGTTCACCATTAACTCACGAATGAATCCATTAAGTAAATATGGCTTCGCAAAGTAGCACTCCAATATCGTGCTCAATAATAATGTATTATCTTCTGCAACAAGAGGTATTCTAGATTAATCAATTTTGAATGTTTTTATTCTTTTCCTCGCGCTTCCCTTTTGTGAAAAATCTTTCTGCCTTTTATCAAACTCGTCGTAAGAATAAAATATATATTCATGATCAATGTGTGAAATAAATATTCCACTATCACTCGTGTAATACTCGACATGAATTAGTTGAGTTACAACGCAGTCATCCAGCACCTCGTAATCATCGATTATCTCTTCTAAATAAATATTGGACTTATCGATAAAATACCAAGATCTATCGTTATTTTCTATAAAGAAACCAGCTGAAATATATAATGGAAAGACACCCTTCTCCTCTGGTTTTTTTATTACGTGCCTTGTTACAGAGTTATCCCTCATGTCATTACGGAAACTTTCTAGGTTGACAGGTTCTTCCGGCCTTTCATTTCCAAGAAGAATAAAGATTTGCTCACTTGTTTCAAAAAACACTTCAGATTCCACAAGAAATGAAATCTGTTTAATCTCCGACGAGTCCATTAGTGCTCTAAAAACACTCAACAAACGTTCTGGAATGTCTAGTAAGAACTGAACATTGTTTTCTTTATCAAAGATTCTGGATGGAAACCCAATGACTAACTGCTCATAATCATCAATTGACAACAAATCATATTTGTGGAACTGGCGATCTTCAGAAATTATATTTATATCAAGAGATGCATAATATTTATAAAGTTTATTGTCATGCTTGTTTGTTTTTGTATACTTTCTTTCCACCGCCTTATCGCATTTAAATTTTTCATAAAGAATATCTAACGCACTAAAATAGAAATAATTTTCGGCGGTAAGCGTGTCAGGGTTATCCTTTATGCTTTCAATTTCACTAAGAACCTCGTCAAATATTGAAAAGGCATCTTTTCTTAATGATTTTATAGATAACATTGAGAGTTCTTTTTCTTTATGCTCAATCTGATATTCGTAATATTTACCAGGTTGCTTTTCTAGCTTTTGATATAGGACGCTCAGTTCATTATTTATTGATTCTTTTTTAACGAACAGCAGTAATCTCTGGTTATCTTCATTTTCCAAGAAATTTTTAAAAAAAGGTAACACTTTCCTTATTAAAACCTCATTGTTTTCAACGAACTTTTGACATAGGATTGTAACCCCACCGATATCAAAAAAATCGCCTTCAAATATTCTCTTTAAAGACTCATTCTCCAAATCATTTAAGTAGATGAAAAAATCGATTAGAAATTTTGGTAACTGCATATTTCAATGTCAATCTCGATAAAAATTAAGCTAACGACCCGCACACGGGCGCGCGTTAGCGCGTCCGAGTGGCGTAGCCACGTTGTGCTGCGGATTGTTAGGTTTAACTTTAATCACTAAAGCCAATCTCTGCAGCTTTCTGGGTTTGAATCTTTATCATAGCCCCAATTTTTTATGATGTTAGTTTTCGAATCTACTACATAATAAATTTTACATTTACCTACCCATTCTTTGATACTGTGAGTAGGTAAAACTTCACTTAAAAACCAATGCTGAATGATGTCACCATTTCCATTTATTGTGATGTGCGTGAAACCTTCACCTGAGACTAAATAATCTGCTCTTATAAGATCACCAGAATTGCCATAGCGAGTAGGATCTAAAATTGTAGCTTTTGTGCCAACTTCACCATCCAATCTTTTAGCAAATGGTACGTTACCAATAGCACAACTACACATGAGTAATACTGTAAAAAATAAGGTGAGTTTTTGCTTCATCCTTTAGTCCTTGCTAAATAGTAGTTACTCTAAAAAACCTAACAACTTAATAAAATGGACAAAACCCGCAAGACGCAAATTCTGTTGCATTCTTTCATGAATTTCACCTGTGAGAAGTTAACCTTTAATCCCCATTAAATCAACAATTTCAGTGCAGCCCAAGAAATCTGTATCAGCTCAACAACGGCGGAAAGCCCGCGAGACGGTGTTGAAAAAACTCAGTAAAACTAATGTGTTTACGAACAGGATTAATTTGTCTGATTTGGAATTATTGCACTCGAAATTGCTACCCTATTTCTGCAGGAACAATGCTTCGGCTTTAACTGGCAAAAAATGGGCTATTTGCGGAAATTGTAAAGTGGCGCTATACAAGCGAATTCAACAGCAGATTCGGGACAAAACGGCTGGCACAACAATAAAAGTCCAGAACAATCAAGATCACAAAATACAATAAATTAAACAAGGCAGTTAGCTCATGGACAAGCCGCGCCAAATCAACAACATCTCAACACTAAATCACTACAGCATTCCTAACTAAACCAATTCCGCAGGGGTCATTTCCACTAACTTTTTCGCAAGCTCTGCGGCATCGGTTGGCCAGACGGCTTCGGGTCTTGGTTGGTCGACGCCGGTGACGCCTTCTTGCGGTTTGCAGTGTTGCATAACATCAACCCAGTCTTGACGCACCGATGACAGGCCGTGGATAGCCCCCACCACGGCAGCGGCGATGGCGGCGTAACTGCCGGTATCACCGCCCTGTTTGATACTTTCGCTGATGGCGTCGCCGACTGATTTTGCGTACAACATTTGCCAGATGGCATTGTGAAAAGCACATAACACCGGTTGTGCCGGATCCTGGTAGTTGGCAGGTGGCATAAATAACGCCTGATCAATCAGCTGTTTCAGCACTGAATCAACTTTTAAGTCACGCGCCCATTGTTGTAAATCCTGATATAAATCATCAGCTGACGTCCCTTCGTCAATCGCTTTGGCCAATAACATCGCATACAAACCACTGGCTTGCTGGCATAACAACGCAGGCTGGGTTAAGGCGGTATCCTCCATTGCCCAGGCAGCAATTTGTGGCAACGAAAAATGCACACCCAGCACAGAAATCGGCAGTAAGCGGGAAAGGGCCGCCAAGCTGCAATCGTGTTCACTGGGGTGATGGGTTAATGCGCGCTGTAGTGCAGGCGCAATGGCAAATGGATCGGTTTGTAACCAGTATTGATAAGCCTGCCAGGCGGTATCTTCGCGGTAACAACCATAAAACAACAACATCCTGGTCTGTAATATCACCAGCTCGCCATCTTCGGTCGGCTGACCGGCCAGCGAATGCCAGGGGCCGTTATCCTGCATCGTCAACAACGTCTGCGGATCCCGATGTGACAGCTCCGCTAGTGGTAAAAACTCCACCTGCACACCCAGCGCGTCGGCCGCCAGAAAACTTAACATGGCCGCTTGTGCCCGTGCAACTTTTGCCGCTATGGCCGCCTGATCAGGTGCAGTGTTGACAATCTCCATCAGGTTCTCCTTTTTTGTCGGGCGGTTGCAACGGGCAGTTGCGAAGGACGGTTGCACTCAGCTTACTTAAGAGATTGATTATTTTCCAGTTTTAGCTGAGTTTTTTAGCGTATCCAGGCATAGATCCAGCTGATGTTGCCAGTCAGTCAGCTGCAGGTTAAAAGTTGCCTGTACTTTGCTGGTGCTTAGTCTGGAATTCTTTGGTCTTGCTGCTGGCCGAGCGAGTTCATCACTCTTGATCGCGGCAAGAACCGGTAATTCATCCAATAGACCTTTTGTGTTGGCTCCGGCAAAAATTGTGGTCGCGAATTCCAGCCAACTGCAGTGTCCGGTAGCACAAACATGGTAAATGCCACTCAGCGCTGTGGCATGCTGTTGTTGCCTGGTCCGTAGCTGCGTGCTCAGGAGCTGTGTCAGCATTGCGCTGACGACAGCCGATAGTTCCGGCGCATAGGTCGGCGCACCGATTTGATCCGACACTATGCTTAAACTGGTGGGTGTTTGCTGCGCTAACCGCAACATGGTGAGCAGAAAATTTTGCCCCTGGCTGTCATACAACCAACTGGTGCGGATTAATAAATGCTGACAACCGGAATTGATAATAGCCAGCTCGCCGGCTCTTTTAGTGCGCCCATATTGCTGCAAGGGACGGCATTCATCGGTTTCTAGCCAAGGTGTATCACCGGATCCGTCAAACACATAATCAGTCGAAAAATGCACCAGCCAGATCTGTTGTTGTGCGGCATATTCCGCCAGCTGTTGCACAACATGCTGGTTCAGCTGCGTAGCAAGCCCGATGGACGTTTCAGCGATATCAACCTGGGTCATGGCTGCTGCGTTGACGAGCAAATCACAACGATTTTGCTGTAACCATTGCCGCACTGCCGCCGGATTTGATAAATCAAGCTGCTGCCGCGTTGGCGCTAAAACGTCGCCAAGTGGCGCCAGATCCCGCTGTAATGCCCGACCTAACTGACCGCCGCCGCCAAATAATCCGATAATCACCATAAAACCTTGTTCGCTGAGTTGTAGTGAAAGCAAAGTGCTCTGTGGCAACACCACCAGCCGCCGAGTGTGCCTTTTACAGACAAAAAAGCCAACCCTGCAAGAGTTGGCTTTTTGGTTTTCAGAGGTTAAGAACGAAAATTAACCGCCGTATTTTTTCGCCAGATACAACCAGGTTTCCAGCACGGTATCCGGGTTTAACGACACTGAATCAATGCCTTGCTCCATCAGCCAGGCGGCGAAATCTTCGTGATCGGATGGGCCCTGGCCACAGATCCCAACATATTTGCCTTTGGCTTTGGCGGTGGAAATCGCCATCGATAACAGCTTTTTGATTGCTGGATTACGCTCGTCAAACAAGTGCGCGATTAAGCCTGAGTCACGGTCTAAACCCAGCGTTAATTGGGTTAAATCGTTAGAGCCAATTGAGAAACCATCGAAATATTCGAGGAATTCTTCGGCCAATAAACAGTTACTTGGCAATTCGCACATCATAATGACTTTCAGGCCATTTTCGCCGCGTTTTAAGCCTTGTTCTGCCAACAACTCAATCACCGATGCCGCTTCTTCTAAAGTGCGCACAAAGGGGATCATAATTTCGACATTGGTAAAGCCCATGTCATTACGGACCCGTTTTAACGCCTCACATTCCATGGCGAAACAGTCGCGGAAATCTTCGGAAATATACCGCGACGCACCACGGAAACCGATCATTGGGTTTTCTTCGTGTGGCTCGTATTGCTGACCACCGATTAAGTTAGCGTATTCGTTCGATTTAAAATCGGACATCCGCACTATCACCCGCTCTGGTGAAAAGGCTGCTGCCAATGTCGAAATACCTTCGGTCAGCTTGCCGACATAATATTCCCTCGGCGACGCATAACCGGCCATCATCTCATCGATCACGGCTTTAATATCAGACGGTTGTACGTCGTAATTCAGCAAAGCTTTCGGGTGCACACCAATACCGCGGTTGATGATAAATTCCAGACGCGCCAGACCAATACCGGCATGTGGCAACTTGGCGAAGCTAAAAGCGCGCTCCGGGTTACCGACGTTCATCATGATTTTCATTTTCAGCGGTGGCATTTGGTCCACGCGCGATGTCACCACGTTAAATGGCAAAATACCGTCGTAGACAAAACCCGTGTCGCCTTCAGCACAAGAAACCGTCACTTGTTGACCGGTTTTCACCGTACTGGTCGCGTTACCACAACCCACTACTGCCGGAATACCCAGTTCACGCGCAATAATAGCCGCATGACAAGTACGACCACCGCGGTTGGTGACAATGGCTGAAGCGCGTTTCATGATCGGTTCCCAGTCCGGATCGGTCATGTCGGTGATGAGGACATCACCTGGTAAAATCTGGTCCATATCGGCGATGCTGGACAGCACTTTAGCGGTGCCAGAACCTATTTTATGACCAATGGCGCGGCCTTCAACCACAATTGGCGCTGTACCTTCAAGCTGATAGCGTTCCATCAGATTGCTGTCTTCGCGAGAACGCACGGTTTCCGGGCGGGCTTGGACGATATACAGCTTGCCGTCGATACCATCTTTCGCCCATTCGATATCCATGGCGCGGCCATAGTGTTTTTCGATGGTGATGGCCTGACGCGCCAGTTCTTCCACTTCCGCATCGGTCAGCGAGAACTGACGGCTTTTGGCTTGTGGAATATCTTCAATTTTGACTTGTTTGCCGTGACCTTGCTCAGAGGAGTACACCATTTGTACCAACTTCGAGCCTAAAGTGCGGCGCACCACGGCCGGACGACCTGCAGTGACTGTTGGTTTGTGCACATAAAATTCGTCAGGGTTGACTGCGCCCTGCACCACCATTTCGCCTAAACCGTAAGACGAAGTGACAAACACCACATCTTCAAAACCGGATTCAGTGTCGATGGAGAACATCACGCCGGAAGATGCGCAATCTGAACGCACCATCCGCTGGATACCGGCAGATAATGCCACACCGCGGTGGTCATAACCCTGATGTACCCGGTAAGAAATGGCGCGGTCATTAAATAAAGAGGCAAATACGTGTTTGATGGCTTCAATAACAGCGTCATAACCACGGACGTTTAAGAAAGTTTCCTGCTGACCGGCAAAAGATGCGTCTGGCATATCTTCTGCGGTGGCGGAGGAACGTACGGCAAATGAAGCATCGTTTTCGAAGCCGGCACAAAGCTCAGCATAAGAGGTACGAATGGCTTGTTCGAATTCTGGTTGGAACGGCGTTTCAATCACCCATTGCCGGATTTGTGCGCCGGCTTTGGCAAGTTCAGTTACATTGTCTACATCAGTTTTGTCGAGCAGTTGATAAATCCGCTCGTTGACGCCGCTCTGCTCCAGAAACTGATTAAAAGCTTCGGCAGTAGTGGCGAATCCGCCTGGTACTTGTACCCCGGCGTTTGCCAGGTTACTGATCATCTCACCCAATGAGGCATTCTTGCCGCCGACCCGAGGAACATCGTGCATGCCCAAGTCCTGATACCAAACAACGAATTCTTGCACAGTATGTCTCCAATTTTTGTTGCAGGTTAGGTAAGCTTACGAAGCGCGCGACATAAGCGCAAAGATTTTACACTGCCAGACGGCTTAAATAAAACCTTAATTTATAATGTAATTTTATAACGACAACTAAGGATCAATGATGCGTACAGCCTTTTATATCTCTGATGGCACCGGCATTACGTCAGAAGTGTTTGGACACGCCTTACTCTCTCTATTTGAAGCAGAATTTGACCATGTCACCATCCCGTTTGTTGAAACTTCTGACAAAGCCTTACATACCAAACAACGAATTAACGATCGTTATAAAACTACCGGAGTGCGGCCTTTGGTGTTTTTGACCTTTGTCGATGAAGGTCTTAGAGCCATCATCAATAGCTCCGACGGCGTTTGTTACGACTTTTTAAATGCCTTTGTCGAACCGATGCAAAAAGAGCTCGGCATTCAGGCGATGCCAAAAACGCACCGCACGCACAGCATTCACGAAAAAACCTATGATTTTCGGATAGATGCGGTGAACTATGCTTTGGCCAATGACGATGGTTCAAACCTTAAAGACTACGCAAAGGCGGATATTATTCTGGTTGGCGTTAGTCGCTCCGGCAAAACCCCGACCAGCCTTTATTTAGCTTTGCAATATGGCATTAAAGCTGCCAATTATCCTTTTGTCGAAGAAGACATGGACAGCCTGAAGCTGCCGGATGTGCTCAAAGCCAATAAAACCAAATTATTTGGCCTGACCATCACCCCACAACGGTTGTCGCAAATCCGCGAACAACGCCGGCCTAATAGCCGCTACGCTTCGCTCCGGCAATGCAAACTGGAACTGGATGAAGTGGAAAATCTGTATAAAAAAGAGCGGATCCCGTTCCTAAATTCGACTACCTTGTCGATTGAAGAAATTTCGGCCAAAATCATGGCAGAAACCGGCTTAAAGCGGCAGAAGTATTAAGTCACTGCCGCAGATGCGATGGACAATGTTGTACGGATAGAACCTTAACTTTAAGCAAAGGAAGGCACAGATGCATGGCATTGATCCATTACCATCCTGGCACGAGGGTGCCAATAAACAGGCGATCCTCGACTTTATTCATCGAACCACCGATCACAAGTCGCCGTATTTTGTGCAACACGCTGCCCGGATTGCGGTATTTGATAATGACGGCACTTTGTGGCTCGAAAAACCGAAAGTCACTGAGATTGTGTTTATCACCGATCTGCTCAAACACAATCCACAGCAGGCCGTGACTGACGGCAACAGCTTTTTTGGCGGGTTGTTTGGGGCTGCACTGGGCGGCGTCCTCAGCAAAGCACGACATTTTCTGGCAGTAAAAATTAAAGAAATGTTGTCAGATGGCCGCTGGCTGGTGCGCGAATTTATCGATGGTATCAGTACCGATGAATATAAACTTTGGGCGCAGTCGTGGCTGGCGCAGGCGCAACATCCACGCTTTCAGCGCCCTTATACCGAGCTGGTGTATCAGCCAATGCTGGAAGTGCTGAAGTTGTTTGCCGAGCATGGGTTTAAAAATTACATCGTCTCCGGCGGCAGTAACTATTTTGTCCGTGCCATGTGCGAACCTTGTTATCACATTCCGCCAGAGCAAGCGATTGGCAGCCAGTTGTTGACCCGTCTGACCGATCATGGCGGTCAGTTACAGGTGGAACTGCGCCCTATTCCGTGGTTTTTTGATAACGGCGCCGGCAAAGTGCTGGCCATTGAAAGCCGGATCGACCGCCATCCAATTGCCGCTTTTGGTAACAGCAGCGGCGATATCAAAATGTTACGCTGGGCCAGCAGCACCCCAGGCGCATTGTGCATGATGGTGCATCACACCGATGCTGAACGCGAATATCAATACAGCCCGGGTAGTAAGGTGCTGGACGCCGCGACCGAATATGGCTGGCCGCTGATCGATATGAAAAATGACTGGCGACTGGTGTTTCCAGAACCCCTTCCACCTTGCACAGAGATCGCCGAATGAAAGTGTTGTTGTTGATTAGCTTATTATATTTGCCAGGTTTTGCCGCTGGCGCTGCGGCTGTTCTGAGTGAACAAAATCAAGCGCAATTACAGGATCAAATTCTCAGCCAGCGTTTTAGTCAGTTATTACAACCTTTGATGCAGCGCGAGAATATCGATTTATGGCTGCTGATTTCGCGCGAATATAACGAAGATCCGGTGTTAAAAACCATGTTACCCGCCACCTGGTTATCCGCCAGGCGTCGTACCATGCTGGTAATTTATAACCCCGGACTGGGGAAACCGCTGCAATTGCATGCAGTCGCGCGCTATGACGTTGGCGAATTATTTAAAAAAACCTGGAATGTCGAGCAGCAATCTGATCAATGGCAGGCGTTGCGTGACCTTATTCAAAGTAAAAAGCCGCGGAACATTGGCATCAATCAGTCGGAATTTTTTGGTCATGCCGATGGCATGGTTGCAACTGAACTTGCCACTCTAAAACAACAGCTTGGCGTTGATTTGAGCAAAAAATTAGTCAGTGCAGAAAAACTGGCCGTGGGTTGGCTGGAAACCCGTTCCAAACTTGAACTACAGCAATACCCAAATCTAACCCAAATTGGCCACATGCTTATCAAACGCGCTTTTTCTAATGAAGTGGTGACGCCTGGTAAAACCACCACCGAAGATGTGGTGTGGTGGTTACGTCAACAAAGCACCGAACTTGGGTTGCCGGTTTGGTTCCATCCTACAGTCTCATTGCAACGCGCAAGTTCTGATAAATTTGATCAGATTACGGCCTTTAGCGCAGCCAAAACCGACAATGTCATTTTGCCCGGCGACTTATTGCATGTTGATTTTGGTCTGACTTATTTAAGACTGAACTCGGATCAGCAGCAACATGCTTATGTGCTGCGTCCGGGGGAAACCAAAGCGCCGGATTATTTGCTACGAGCTTTGAAGAAAGGCAATCAACTGCAGGATATTTTAACTTCCAACTTTAAAACGGGTCGCAGCGGTAATGAATTGCTGAACATCAGCCTGCAACAAGCCAAAAAGCAGCAGCTGCAAGCGACTATTTACAGTCACCCGCTGGGCCATCATGGTCACGGCGCTGGCCCCACTATTGGGATGTGGGATGCACAGCAAGGGGTTGCCGGCAGTGGTGATTATCCATTGACTGCCAATACCGCTTATTCGATTGAGCTCAATGTTGCTGTTGATATCCCTGAATGGGGTAATAGCATTCGGGTGATGCTGGAAGAAGACGGCTATTTTGATGGCCAGAAATTCCAATATTTTAGTGGCCGCCAGACTGAACTGCATCTGATCCAAACGCCGTAGAAAGAGCGCCCGGTGATTTGCCGGGTGTTTTTGGACGCGGCCATGCAACAGATACCACAACAACAAAACGAGCAACAGACTCAGCCAAACCAGCCAACCACAGCGGTGTATTGGTTTCGCAATGACTTCAGGTTGGCCGATAACCCGGCGCTTAGCTTCGCCTGCCAGCAAAGTTTGCAGCACGGCAGCAGATTAGCGCTGGTGGTTTGCTTACCAGAAGACCAACAGACCCACTGGGGTTTTGCGCGGATTGGCCCACATCGAAAAGTGTATCTGGCGGACACTGTGCGCGCACTGGCGGCTCAGTGTGAGCTTCTGGGCAACAAGCTGCTGTTGATTGCCGGAGATCCGTCGACGGCGCTACCGGATTTAATGCACAAGCTTGGTGCCAGTACACTTTACTGTGAAGACATTGCCGCTCCAGAGGAAATTGATCAAATTGCGGTATTGCGGCAACAAGCTGTTTTGGTGAACGGATTTCAAATTTCCCCGCTCATTTTAACCAAGTGGCAATCAAGCTTAATAGAGCCCACAGCACTGCCTTTTGAAATGACCGAATTACCGCTGGTTTTTACGACATTTCGAAATCTGCTGGAAAAAGCGGCCTGCCGCCCGCAACCACCTTTGCCTAGAGTTTCACAATTGCCGGCGTGTCCGGAGCAAGCGACTGCCATAGAATGCATTGATCTACACAGCTGGGCTGGGATTGCCACAGCTGATACACGCAGCGCATTTCCTTACCAACAGCCTGTTGCCCGCGGCGGCGAAGTCGCAGCTTTGGCGCATTTACAAAGCTATTTCCGGTCGGACTTGCCCCGGCACTACAAAGAAACCCGCAACGGTCTGATTGGCTTTGATTATTCAACCAAATTTTCACCCTGGCTGGCCAGTGGCGCCATTTCTGCCCGGCAGATTTATCAGCAGCTGACTGCTCACGAAACCGAACATGGTCAAAACGACAGTACCTATTGGATTTGGTTCGAACTGCTATGGCGAGACTATTTCCGTTTTTTACATCTGCGTTTTGGCCGGAAGCTGTATTGGGCACACGGTTTAAAAACAGCAGAGCAACCAACCCCACAACGTTCGGCAACACCACCACGCAAAATCCCGCACCAGCCAGAATATTTTCGGCGCTGGTGCCAGGGTAATACAGGACAGCCATTGATTGATGCCGGTATGCTTGAACTAAAGGCGACCGGTTATTTATCAAACCGGATGCGGCAAATTGTGGCGAGTTATCTGGTGAACGATCTGCAATGCGACTGGCGCGCTGGTGCGGCTTGGTTTGAAGCGCAGTTGATTGACTATGACGTTTACAGCAATCAGGGCAACTGGCTCTATCTCGCCGGATTTGGCACCGATCCACGTTCAAACCGACGTTTTAATCTGGAGAAACAGATCCAGAGTTATGACCCTGAGCATGCGTATCAGAAGTTGTGGCGACGTGAATTGGGGGCATAGTGCTTCAAAGAACGAGTTTTATCTTATTTGCCGGCGTTTTGATCAACCAGACCAGCACAAATCAGGTTGAAATCTTAAAACAGGGCCTGAACATCGAATGTCCAAACTCTTATCTCACTGATCCATGGCTTGCAGGCAATTACTGATGACGAATGGCTAGTTTAACCGCCTCAAGTTGCCGCGATTGACCCGTGTGCCACAGAACTGGCCATCGCGCAACAAGGCACTGTGAATTTTGTCAGGACAGCCATCCATTGGTGGCTGTCCTGAAATTACGACGCCTTTAAGTAAGTGCTTTCAAAAATCGGTGTCAGCCACCCAAACTTATTGATAATCATTCCTCTTACCATTAAACTGGCGGCACTTTGTTCCGTTTTTAATGATGTAGATGGCAATGTTGAGTAATAAATCCTGGTTTAAGCTGCATGGTTGGTGTTCATTGCCGGTGTGGCTGATTTTTTGTTTTGTTTGCTTGACGGGTACTATTGCGGTACTGAGTCACGAACTGACCTGGCTGACCAACCCTGCTGCGCGCGCCAGCAATCCGCAGGATAAACCAGCGCTACCGATCAGCCAGTTAGTGGCGGCGGTGCAACAGAAATTCCCGACCGCTGATGTGAGCGGCGTCATGACCTTTGAACCGTATCTTGTCCACGCCATCACCTTTACTGATCACGACAAGCCCTACGCCATTGCTTATGTCAACCAATACAGCGGCGAGATTCAGGAAATTAATGAAGGTCTGACTTTTATTGGTTTCATGCGCAGTTTACACGGCTGGTTATTGTTCCCATGGCAACAAAGTTATAGCGTCGGTTATTACCTGGTGTCAGCAATGGCATTTGTAATGTTGGGTGCGCTGATTACCGGTCTGATGGTGTACAAAAAATTCTGGCGCTCGTTTACGCAGCCGAAGGTGCGACTCACCGCGAATAAAGCCACAGTGTTGGCCGATTTGCACCGTCTGGCCGGAGTCTGGTCAATTTGGTTTTTAATGCTGATGTCGGCTACTGGTTTTTGGTATTTAGCGCAGGCCATCATGTGGCACAACGAAATTGATATTGAGCCGCATGCGCCCATCGTGGCAATCAACGAAGTGCCGACCGATAGCCAAAGCCCGAAATTGTCATTAGCCGATGCGATGGATATCGCCACCAAGCGGTTCCCGCAGCTGCAACCTTCTTTCATCATGCTGCCCGAACATCAACGTGGCATGTATCAGATTTCCGGCGGTGGCGACCATATCTTTTATGACCAATATGCCTATGCGCTGAGTATAAATCCGTGGACAGGCATCATCGCCAGCGAAAAATCACCTGAATCCCTGACCGCAGTGCAAACCTTGATGCATATCGCTGATCCGCTGCACTACGGTACCTTAGGCGGTTTGTGGACCAAGTTTTTGTGGTTTTTCTTTGGCGTGATTTTAACCGGCATGTCGATCACCGGCTTTATGATGTGGGCAACCCGGCTGAAAAAGGCCATGCGTGAAGACGCGGCATCGGCTTTCGCATAATTGCTTGTCTCTGTGATCAGTTTTTGTTCGTGGCTGGAGCAGACTTTCGCTACTTTTCGAATTTAGGAATTTTATGACCAACAAACCTTCGTTCTGGCGCAAATATCGCTATCAACTCAGCGGCTCCGTCTTGGTGCTGCCGTTCTGGTTTTTATATCAGTCAATGACACCGGTTTTTCCACCGGCCTGGCCGGCGCAGCAGGTCGGCGATTTCGAAATTACCCCGATGCCGCTGGATTTAGAGCAACCTTATGTTCATCATGAGGCTTATGTAAAAGACTTTATGTTGATGTTTAACAAAGGGAAAATTGGCGATATTCGCCAGGGGTATGTCAATATCGGGCCAGCCCCATTGCCGCTTGGCATTTTACAACAAACCGAAGATGGCATACTGCACGGCAATCGCCACGGCCAACACGTGCATGCCATAGCACCAGCGACCTTTGCAGCAACCGATAAAATGTGGGTCACCATTGAAACCTGGCAAGGTCAGCAATTGACGGCAAGTTGGGAATTACCAGAGACTTTGTTGAAGTAATTTATTTTGCATGGCACATGTTCGATGGCGCTATGCGGCAATGATCTTTATTTAAATATTTGTCCGCCGTGTCGCGGGCATGAATCAAATCACAACCCGGCGCACTGCCGCTGACACGGTGAGTGGCGCCCTACTTTTTGAACTCTATATCAACAACAAGGCCAGCAACTGCTGGCCTTGTTGGTTTTCACTTTTACAAAGACATCCTTGCCTCATCATCAGAAGTTATAAGTCACACCTAAACTAACATTCCGTGGGCTGCCGTAGCCGTATTGCTCAAAGAAACCAATCTGACTGAAGTAGGTTTCATCAAACAGGTTGTCGACGTTCAGCTGCACAGAAAACTGTTCAGAAACATTGTAACGGGCCATCAAATTCACCAGGCTAAAGGCATCCTGAGTTAATTTTTTCGCACCGATACCACTGTACTGTGAACCTTCCCAGCTCACGCCACCGCCAATTTCCAGTCCCGGCACGAACTGCGCTATATCTAGCGTGGTAAAAATATTCAGCTTTTTGCGTGGGTGATCGGTATTCACTTCAGTGCCTTTGGCATCTTCAGCTTTAAACTGTGAATAACCAGCCGAAAGTTTCCAAATATCAGAGATTTGACCAATAACTTCCAGTTCAAACCCGGTACTTTCTACACCGTCAGCGGCGGCGTAAATCATCTCAATCGGTCTATCCGGGAACGGCACCAAGGTGTTTTGTGCCAGATTGTCCTGTTGTACCTGAAACACTGCGACTGACGTCTGCAGAGCGCCATTCAACAAAGCACTTTTCAAGCCTAATTCACGGTTGGTACCGGTGACCGGATCTATATATTTGCCGGTCACATCACGGGCGTTTTGTGGTTTAAAAATTTCAGTTTGACTGATGTACAAATTATGCGCTGGTGCGACTTGATACATCAAACCGGCATAAGGCACAAAAACACTATCGTCGCCGAAGTTTGCATCAACACCCCAACTGACGCCTTCGCGCTGCCAGCTCGACAAGCGGCCACCGGCAATCAGCTTTAAATCGTCGGTAAACGTCAGCCGGGTTGCTGCGTAAAAACCATCCTGTTCGGTTTCAACGTCTTCCTGACGGGCACCAGTTGCAGCAAAAGTTGGCTCCGGATAACTGCCATCCCATTGATAAAAGTTACCAACTCCGACATAAGCGGACGTTTGCTGATAAGTGTCGGTTTCTGCTTCTTGCTTGCTTTTAAGCGCGCCGACAACAAATTCATGACTGCGGCCAATCAGCTCAAAATCGCCTTTTAATTGTAGATCCAAGCTACTTTGCTTACTAAAACCACTGCTTTTATAGGGCCATGGTTCTAAACCGATGCCGGTTTGTTTATCCAGCATGCCATAGACATATAATAGCTTGGTGTCGGCGGTATTTTTGTTGTGGTTAAAGCTGATTTTGCCCTGCCAACCATTGCTGAAGTTATGTACCAGATTGGCAAAAGTATTGACGTTGGTCGATTGCCAGTAGGTCCAGTCGGCGGAAGAAGTGACTGACGCGTCCCAGTTGGTTTGAGTCCCATCGGTAAACCAGGCTGCTAAGCCGCCCCAGGTCGAGCCTTCAGGTTGGTTGTCCTGATAGCTGCTACCAAAACTGAACAGCGTGCTATCGGTCAGATCGGCATCAATCACGCCGTAAATCACCGTTTTATCTTCCGAAGCGATGCTCATAAAGCTATCACCGGCCTCTTTTTTCGCCACTAATCTTGCCCGCACTTTGCCGTCAACGGTCACCGCAGAAGAAACATCGGCAGTGATAAATTTGTTGTTCCAGCTGCCAATCCCTGCGTTTACATAACCGGTTAATTCGGTGGCGGTGGCATGTTTACGCACCAGGTTAATTGACGCCGATGGATCGCCAGCGCCGGTTAACAGGCCAGTCGCGCCCCGCACTACTTCAATTCGTTCGTAAATAGAAACATCAGTAATGGTCTCGCCGGAATCTCCAGCCAAAGACCAGGCCATTGGCACACCATCAATCTGATATTTATCAATATCAAAGCCACGGGCACTAAAAGTATTCCGAGTAGAGTCGACTTGTTTGGCCGACAAACCGACCGTCTGACCCACCACTTCGTTAATTGAACTAAAGGCCTGATCCGCAATTCGCTGAGCAGTAATGATACTGACCGACTGCGGTGTTTCCAGCAGACTTAAACCAAGACCGGTCGCGGTATCGATATTTTCATTAACAGTGTATTTCCCAACAACTTCAATTCGTTCCAGATCTTTTTCAGCAGTATTATCCTGCGCGCTCACACTTAAACTGAACAATGCCAGTTGGGTCGCAATCACTAACGGCAATTTGATAAAGTGGTTTTGGTTTGGCATATCAGTGTCTCCTCATATTTGCGCACATCATACCGAAGGAAACCCAACAAAGAAACGCCATTGACAATGATTCGCATTAATATTGCGATTAATTTCCGATCAAAATTGCTTGAAATACCAGCTCTTTACAGCGATGCTGCATCAATACGCAAAGCGCTTACATCTTGCTAGCTTCAATCTTGCGGCAATCTTGCTTCTTTTTAGCAAAAGGAACACCAATGACCAGCACCGACCTGTCGACCCCTGACCAACAGCAAGCTGATTTAGAACATGAATGCGATTTTTCCAATGGTTGCGACGCCATCAAACTCATCATCACACCACGCTCGACCGATTTAGGTGAGTTTTCAGTGCGCCGCACCCTGCCCAACCGCCAATGCAAAACGGTAGGCCCCTGGATTTTCTTTGACCATATGGGCCCGGCCGAATTTGCTGCGGGTTCAGGCATCAATGTCCGGCCACATCCGCATATTAATCTGGCGACTGTCACCTATTTGTTTGAAGGCGAAATTCTGCACCGCGATTCAGTGGGCAGCCTGCAAACCATCACGCCGGGTGATCTTAATCTGATGGTCGCCGGCAGCGGTATTGTCCACTCCGAACGCGAACGACCTGAAGTAACAGGACAGCCACATCGTTTGCATGGTTTGCAATTGTGGCTGGCTTTACCTGTTGAATTTGAAGAAATTGCCCCGGCTTTTTACCATTACCCAGCGGCCACTATTCCGGCAACTATTGTCAATGAGGTGCCGGTGCGGGTCCTGATTGGTAGTGCGTATGGCCTGTTGTCGCCCGTTAAAACTTATAGCGAAACTTTGTATCTGGAAGCCGAATTGCAACCTGGCCAGACGCTAGAGCTGCCAGATACCGAAGAACGGGCGCTATATCTGGCCAAGGGCACGCTGCAAATCAAAGATCAGCAGATTGAAGAATTTAATATGGTTATTTTTGCCGCTGCCGAAGGTGTCACTATTCAGGCGTTGAGTCACTGCCGGATTGCGTTAATTGGAGGAGCTGCGATTGGCCCTCGTTTTATCGACTGGAATTTTGTCTCGAGCCGTAAAGAGCGAATTACGCAGGCGAAACAGGATTGGCAAGACGGCAAGTTTCCGAAAGTGGTTGGTGATGAAGTGGAATTTATTCCACTGCCGAAAGTGTAAGCAAGCAAAAATACAACAAACACAAACTTAATCAAGACAGGTCTTTTATGACGATATATTTGCAAAAAAGTGATAGCGGCGCCTTTCGACAAACCATCCGTGTACATCAGGACAGCCATCAACACACCCTATTTGCCGATGTTGCTGCGGCATTAGGCGGTGACGATTCAGCCCCGGATCCACATGATATTTTTGACGCCTCCCTCGCCGCCTGCAAAGCCATCACGCTGCTGATGTACGCCAAACGTAAACAACTGCCGCTCGATTGGGTTGATGTCGAAATCAACCGCGACAACAGCCAGGAAGCTCAGGGGCTTTATCAGTTAAATGTTGTGTTGAAATTGGTTGGTAGCTTGTCCGATGGTGATCGGCAACAACTACTGGCGATTGCCGATAAGTGCCCTATTCATAAACTGATGACGGCGGCTACAGTGCAGGTAAATACACGGTTAGTGCAGAGCGGTAGCGAAGGTTTGTAAAACCTAGGACATCCATTTAATCCCTAAGACCTAGTAATAAAACCTAGGACATCCATCTAATCCCTGTTTCTGCAGTTGACATTAACTTTTTTGCAACTAAATTTAATGTCTACATTTTCCAGGGAGAAGATTATGCCAGTACCAAGGAAGGCGCTGGTGTCTGTTGATACGACACCAAGTTATCATGTGGTGAGTCGTTGTGTCCGGCGCACTTTTTTATGTGGAACCTTTGAAAACAAAGACTTCAGTCATCGTCGCGACTGGATTGAACACCGACTGAAAGAAATTGCAAAGGTATTTGCAATTGCAGTTACTTCCTACGCCATCATGCCGAACCATTACCATTTAGTCGTGAGAATTCAACGACAACAAGCCAAAATCTGGGATAGCCATGAAGTCATTCACCGTTGGAAAGCATTGTTTCATTTGCCGTTTTTGGTGGAACGATTCATCAACAAAGATTTGATGTCGGACGCTGAACTCGATTTTGTTCGTGCCAAAGTTGCATTATGGCGCGAGCGTTTATACGACCTGAGCTGGTTTATGCGCTGTTTAAATGAAAAAATTGCCCGAATGGCCAACGCTGAAGACGGTTGCACCGGCCATTTTTGGGAAAGCCGCTTCAAATCTCAGGCATTGCTCAAAGACGTCGCCGAAATTCAATTAATGATCTATGTCGATTTAAACCCTATCCGCGCCGGAATCGCTGATTCTTTGGAAACATCAGACTTCACCTCAATCCAGGCGAGATCAGATTGCAATTCCACATCGCCGATGAAAAAATTGTTATTACCTTTTGCAGGTGACTCACATCAAATCAATGACCCGAATCATATCTCTTACAATTTAATCGAATATATTCAACTGGTTGAATGGACCGGCAGGCAAATTAACCCCAACAAACGCGGATATATTAGCGAAGATATTCCACCGCTATTGGCGCGCTTACAAATGTCTCCCAGCATCTGGCTGCGCAACTGCAGTAAGCTCGAAAGAATTTACCACAGAGTCATTGGCCCGGCGGCTGACATCCAGCAGTTCTGCGACAAGCTAAAACAAAAATGGCTTCGAGGATTAACCCCGTGTCGCGAGGCATTTGGGTAAATATTCCGAAGGTAAAAATTCCAAAGCTGAACTAAAACATTGCTGATCCAAACTGAACGGTTGCGCCAACTGTTGGCATTTTTTTGTTAAAAACCTCCCCAAATGTTGACTATTAACACCAAAAACTTAATTTTTGCATGTTTCGGATGAATCCGAACACTCATTTCGGTCCAATCCGATCACCCATTTCGGTTTAATCCGATCGCCTATTTCGGTTTTATCCGATCACTTTTAGCCATTTTCCGAAATCGATGTTCGGAATGCCGGAATCACTGATCGGAATACCGAAATGCCGTTCTTTTTCTAACTAAATCAACTGGTAAGCTCGCCCTAACTTTAATGCATTTAGGAAAAGCTGACCATGGCTAGAAAGAGAACAGATATGAGCAAAATTAAAGACATTCTGAGACTTCGCTTTGATGCTGGCCTCAGCTTACGAGACATCAGTAAGTGCTGCTCTGTCGGGCCCGCCACTGTTAGCGAGATCTTGTCGCGCTTTTCGACCAGCGGTTTAAGCTGGCCATTGCCTGATGAAACCAGCGATACCGAGTTAGAAAAAGCTGTCTATAAAGGTAAAAACTCGTCCAGGCTCAAACGCCAGCCTGACATCGCTTTGATGCATCAGGAACTCAAACGTAAAGGGATGACCAAGCTGCTGTTATGGCAGGAATATCGAGATCTCGATACGGCCACGGCCTATGGCTACACACAGTTTTGTGAGCATTATCAAACGTG
>NZ_SACS01000011.1 GCF_004005945.1 Rheinheimera riviphila | reverse complement strand
ATTGCGAAGAAGTGGACAATGCCACTTAGGGACTGGAAACCGGCGATGAATCAGTTCATTATCATGTACGGTGACCGTGTATCGCTATGATAAACAGCCACTTACACAGAAAATTTTACATACTCGATTTTTTATACAACGGGTTCCCATACGCGACACTTTTGCCGATAGCACAGGAAAGAATGAATGCTGAATGATAACCGAATTGAGCACCAGAATAGAAAAAGCCAGACTTTGGATCTGGCTTTTTTGTATTGATTTTTAATTCAAATGTTTACAGTCAAATCAACATTATTTACGTGCTAAGCGGCGACGGCCATACATCACTAAACCCATCAGGCTTAAACCAAACACCGCCAAACCTGCTGGCTCCGGAACTTCTGGGATTAATTTTGCATCAATCAACAAACCAAATTGAGCTGAAGTAGCCGCTTTTTCTTTAGTCTGGAAACCCAGACAACCTGCAGCAGCATCAGCAGCGGCACAAGCGTCATCCGACAGTGCAGTCAGTGATAAGGTTGTTTCAACGATATTAGTGGTATAGGTGTAACCATCATAATCAAACGAATCTGACAGATTACCAATTGAGATTACAAAAATGTCATCACAAGCTGATGCACTGTCAAAACCACAATCATTGTCATTTGGTGTTTCGGTAAAGTTAATGGTGAAATTTAATACTTTTGGTGGGAAAAAATCATCTGCTTCAACCGGTAAAAATGGTTTCAGTTTCAAAGTGGTTTTTAACTGCGCGCCAACTAGCGTACTAAAAGATCCTTGAAGGGTGTTGTTCCAGTGCGTGATGATATTGGTCAAAGCAGGAATAATACTGCCTGTAACCAAATCAGTACCAGAAGAAAAGCTGTCAGTCAGAATTAACGCACTGCGAGCAGTACCAATACCAGCGGATTGGTTGGTATAAGCGGCAGTACCGCCCCAGCTGATTTCAGTTGCATCCTGAATTTGAGTACCTACACCTGCATCAAAAGATGCGCCGGTCCATTCTGAAAAAACTTCATACTCCCAGTCTGTTACTAAAGCAGCTTGCGCGATTTGCGGGAGTATTAATGCACAAGCAACAATTGTACTTTTTAATAGTGTTTTCATAACGTTCTCCATTAGATCCATAAGTTATTCAACCGCGACATAGGAGTACTGCGTTAATGTCTTACTTTAATAAAGCATAATATAGGCCAAACTTAATTTGCCTATATTTTCATCAACTTACTTAGAGAACTTAAAGGCTGGTGTAAACAAATTTGACGTTGCTGCGGAGGCCTGTTGCTGCGGAAATTGCAGACAAACACTAAAAAATGTATTTCAATCGATAGTCAAAGGCGATGATTTTTGCAACGAGGGACAGGATTAAGGCGCGACGAGACATGTCAAGTTAGGTCTCAATATCAGTATCGCAGATGGGCATTCATATTATAAATCAGAGTTTTAAAACAAAAATCCCCGGATTAATCCAGGGATTTTTTATACATCAGTAATGGTTAAACTGCTGCTTTTTTATTGCGACGCAGCGATAACATTACTAAAGACAAACCAAGGATGCCTACTGTTGCTGGTTCTGGAATCGTTTCCAGACGAGCTAAGAATTCGATTTGGTTGTTTGAAGATTCAGCAGTAACCAGAGTTACAGTACCATCAGGGTTGGTGATTGAAGTCACACCGCTTAATGGGTTCAGCTTGAAGCTGATTTGGTACATCTGACCTTCTAAATCTTTAAATTTGATTGACGGCAGTTGCAGGTTTACTGAGAACGTATCATCACAACCAACAGTTGATAACTGTGGAGTTGGGCATTTAGTTGGATCAGTGTTGTTTGGTGTTTCTTTGAACTGAATACCAACTTTAGCTGGAATTACGAACAGTGCTGGATTCACGATTGCGAACAGAGTAGCTAACTCTAAAGAAGCCAGAGAAGCGCTGCCTGCTGGGATAGTCTGGTTACGGTGAGTTACCAGGCCTGTCTGAACCCAGTCACCATTAGTAACTAAGGTGCCGCTTTTTGAAAGAATGTCTAAACCGCTTTTCGCTGAAGATGAACCCCAGTTTACAGTGCTGTATGCACCAGCGATTGCGCCAACTGCACTGCTGAAAGTCAAACCACAACCATTTGCTGCGTTGTTGATGCCTGCGGCACAATCCAGATTTGTTGCTGTTGAGTTGATACGAGTACCAGAGTTTAAGCCATCAGCTAACCAACCACTTTGGGTTTCGAAATCTACTGACATCAGAACTGCAGATGCTTGAGTGCTTACTAAAGTTGCTAACGTCAGCGCGCCAGCTGTAACAATTGATTTTAACTTCATTTTACTACCACCATTTAATTTAAACTGCGCCTGACTTTCGTACGGCTACGTTAGGACTAACAGAATAATGCACATGGCGTGCCAACTTTATTTTTCCATTAAAATCAACACGTTACACAAATTTACATGTTCCTATTTTTTGCTTCGTAAATTATTCTGACAGTTCTTGCATAGGATCTGCAATATAACGTCCCGGTGCCAGAATACCTGCAGGATCAAGACAACCTTTTAATCGTTGCAATAACTGACGGTAAGAGACATCGCCGGTGGTATTGAGGAGTTTCATCATATCGACGTCTACCCGATACGGGTAAAAACCGTGCTGGAACATCTGTTGATATAGCTCTAAGCGGCAGGCAAGAGCTTTGTCGTCCCAGCTTTGACCGTCAGGTGCAATTGCTTGTCGGTCAAACAGCAAACTAATCACCGCATCCAGACAACGCTCGTTCAGTAGGGTAAAAGTCACACCGGGCTCAAAACCATGACGCGTTAGTACATCACTGATAATATTCATCAGTTCACGCGCTGTTGCAGATGTTGCAGGCCCCACAAAGGCACACCAGATCAATCCGACCCCATCCCGATCCAAATCAACATCAGCGGACGCTTTTTGCTGCTTACGCCAATAAGCACTGCTTAAAAACTGACTGCTAGGTAACCCTTTCATCATATTATGAACAGGACGCAACACTTTGAGCATGCCGGGAATATCCATCCTCGTGATCAAAGCAATCAACTTCTGATAACGTTCGATAAAACACAAAAGCTCGTCGCTGATAAAATTGAGCCTGGCGGCCGGCACCTTCGATAAAGCCCGTCGTACTTGGCGTTTGGCATTCGCAACTTGCTCTTTCGTGCCGTACAAGGCGCCGGAAACATTCCAGTTACCGACCTGCCATTTTTGCTGCAATTCAGTTTTTAACACCGCAGGTAAAGGAAAACCCGTCTGCTTTAATTCTTGCGCCCGTTGCCACGGATATTGCTGCATGCCGCCCAACACTCTGAATTCATTAGCAATGTGTGGTAAGCTGGTAATGATTCCTTGCTGTTTTAATGGCGTGAGTGCTGCAACAATTGCTTCCAATGCGGCATCGGTTTTTGCCGACAAATAAAACGCGATAAATTTCTCTGGTTTTGGCATCAGCCACAAGGTCATACTTAACACGATGCCAAGGTTGGATTGCAGAAACAATTGATCCAGACCTGGCCCTAATCCCCACTTATACAAGCCAGCGGCCTTGGCGTTGTCAAAACGATGAAACCCGGTGTGAATAATGCTGCCGTCGGCGAGCATCACTTCAAGTCCAGCAATAAAGTTTGCATGTTCACCGTAAGGTGTATGCCCAAAACCACGCTCGACGGTGTTGCCGACAATACTGCAATCCGGATGAGACCCGGTGCAATCCATCCAGTCCATGCCGCCTTGTTGCTGCAGATATTCCGCCAGTTCTTGTTGGGTTACTCCGGCTTCGACCCGGACCACATGTTGTTGTGGCTGATAGTCACTGATTTGCTTCAAGCGGATTAAATCAATTAATACGGCCTGCCGGCAGCTCGGAACTCGTGAGCCATAACCCCAGTTTTTGCCGGAGCTTACCGGATACACGGCAATATTAAATTCCGTAGCGATCCGAAGGCAGGCTGCGAGTTGTGTTTTATCCGGCCGTAAAATGGCCAGCACTTGTGAAGTCGTCAGGAAAGTTGCGGTGGCTGCTAAGTGGGTTTGCTCAGTGTGCGTGATCACCTGATCAGCGCCAAGAAGTTGCTGCCATTGCGCAACGGCAGCGGCAAAAGTGTCTGAATGAAGCATGCGAAATCCTTGCAAATCAGCAGCAAACACCTTTGTTGCTTGCTGCAAATCGTTACCGGGTCAGAATTCCGGACTCTAAAGGTTGAAAACCAGCACCGGAAGGCGGTGTGCCGTTTGAGCCAGACTGCACCGTGTTGGCAAGTGATTTTTCAATTTCGAACAGTAACTTTTTAAAACCTGGCGACAGACCATCAAACAACATTGGTTTGTTAATATAAAAAGGTGCGCGACGCCCATGATAATCAATCACCGGTCCAATCTGATGAAACTTAATCCCGACAAACGCCAGACTTCTGGCAAGCCGCGGTTCCATCATCACAAACGCATGTTCTTTTTTGGCATGAAATGCGGTTGAAGCGGCGGAGAAATAGAGGCAAAGGGCGATATATGGAAAACAACGTAGCTCAGTGCCTGAATAGGTATCAACGTTAATAGCACCAGTTGCGGCGCCTTTAAACTTATCTTGTTCCCGGCGACGGAAATGTTCCAGCACAGCCAGCCTGGAGATTTCGCAGATTTTTTCCCGCGGAAACGCTTGTGGCGAAAACTCATGATCAGTAATTGAATGCAAACAGTATTTTTCAATCGGCAATTGCTCTTCATTACAGCTTGATGTAATCAGCCGAACTGTACCCGCCATGTTGCCGCTGGTCATGTGTTTGACATAGCAGTGGATTGAATGTGCGTCAAAATCGTCCAGTTCAAGCTGATTGGGCTTTTCATCTTCGAATTTGAGCTCCTCGCAATATACCTTGTGGCGTAAGCGGAAGACCTGTTCTTTTAATTCTTCGGTATTGGCGATATGCGGCTGTAAAAATTGCGAAAAATGTTTAGAAATATTGTTCGCATTATTACTGGCCAACATGCCAATGATTTTCCGGACCAATCCGCCGATCAGCGGTATTTTCTGCAATTTGTTTAAATGTTTCATACCCGACCTGATCAATTTAGAGGTGAAATGCTTTGCCTTGCAGTTCAACAGCAACCTACCGCAAAAGTACCATTCATTTTTCAGAACCTGAAAGGTCAACCGCCCCTGGTTATTACAACAAACTTTTGTTTTGATTAAATTTCCTTCTAAGTCCTTGCTACGGACTCAGCACATCAACTCTCTACGGACAAAACTATCTCAAAACTATCTCAAAACTATAGCAATATTCATTTCCAGTATAGAGACATGCACTAACTTAAAGCAATTCAAACTGTTTCTCACGTTGATGAACGACCAGATCGCGCTTTAACCAGTTTAATTTTTGCGGAATAACCGTCATCGCAGTGTCATATCCCTGGCGTAGCAAAATTAGTTTTTTCTCGATGGGTAACGCAAAATCAACCGATGAAACAGAGCCGGTATTAATAAGTACTGTATTGTGCCAGTACTGTGCATGGACATATTCTCGGGACATTGCCGTCATAAAAGTTTGAATAAGCATCAGAATATACGACACCAATGGGAAATAACGGTGTTTTATAATCGGCCGGTCTTCGTTATCACTTTTCAACCTAAAACATACCACCGGCACCGCCCGCCCCGACCAATCCTGATGTAACGCATCCTCCGCCAAAATGACACCATCAGCCATCACATGATTTTCAAAGGTTTTAAACGAAAACAGTAATGGGATTGACATCGAAAATCGCACCGCCTGCGACACTTTCATATCCGGCGTCCGCTCTTTGTTAAAAATAACCGGCCCGCCACCGTTGATATCAGTGGCTAACACATGTAAATCGACTTTCAGATCGCGAAACAACACGCCATCCAACTCTTTATCCATCCAGTTTTCAAAGGTATCGCCGCTGGACAACCCGCCGGTGCGGATCAGATTCAGCAAAGAAAACCCTTTAAATTGTTTAAAATCAGTATGTAAAGCTAATTTCTGCATTTCGTCGATCGACTTTCCGGCAGCCAGCATCGCCGCGACAATACTGCCGCCAGAGACACCAACCACATGCGAGTAAGATAATTCCAAATCCTCCAGCGCCATCAGGATGCCGACATAGCAAGGCAATCTGGTGCCGCCGCCGGAAAAAATTGGCACAATTTCCTGAATTTTCTGAGGTTTTTGCTCTGGCACAGCCGTCATAACCGCTCCGGGAATGCAACCTGGTTGCATTAGTAACTTTCAGTATGTACCAATTTGCTAAAGATGCTAATTCAGTTTCGCCCAAGCCACCGACTGGTTTACACTAAATCTCGGTTTACTTAGCACAAGGATGAAGTCAGTGATGAAACTGTTTTGGATTACTTGCCTCGGAATTTTCAGTGTTGCCGCCGCAGCCAATAATTTGCCGCAACTGATCCCCAAAATGAAGCCATCCGTTGTTGCCATCGCGTTGTACAATCCAACCGGCTCGCCCAGATTAAAGCTCATCGGCAGTGGTTTTGTGGTCGCGCCAGGCAATCAAATCGTCACCAATCACCATGTGGTATCAAAACTACCGGACGAAAGCAAAAACGAGCGTTATGTGGTGTTATCCGGCCACGGACAGGATCCGGTGGTCCACCCTATTCTTTCCAGAAAAAATGATCCAATGCACGACTTAGCCGTGTTAAAAATTGCCGCAACCCTACCGGCAATGAAGCTGGCCGATAAAGAATATACGCCGGAAGGAACAGCGCTGGCGTTTACCGGCTATCCGATCACCGGCGTGCTAGGCTTGTACCCCGCGACGCATCAGGCGACGTTAAGCGCGGTAACGCCGATTGCGATCCCACAAGACAATTCTAAGGCGTTGAATCCAAAAACACTGCGGCAATTGCAGCAACCCTTTATGGTCTATCAGCTGGACGGCACGGCCTATCCTGGTAATAGCGGCAGCGCTTTATATCGTCAGGAAGATGGTGTCGTGGTGGCGGTCATTAATATGGTGTTGGTCAAAGGCAGCCGTGAAGCAGTGCTCAGCGACCCGAGCGGAATTGCCTATGCCATTCCGGTGGTTCATCTACATCAACTGCTTGCTCAACCTTAAGGTTAGACTTATCCATGTTTGAAAACTTCCAGCCTGGCCATTTTGGTTTTGCACTTGCTGCTTTAGGGTATGCATTGTTCTGGACTTTACAGCTAACGGTAAAAACCCAAACGGCGCATAAACATTTATTGAGCACCTATACCATTCTCAGTGTGTTATGGGCCTTTGATAATTTTCGTGGTAACGAACTGCCATTTGTCGAACTCAACTCGTTCCTGATTGAAAGTACCCATAAAATGCTGCTGGCACTTTTTTTGCTGGCGGCGCTGAATCGTACCGACGTGACTATCCGCCAACTTTTTGCCACCACAAAAATTAAAATTGTCTGTCTGATATTTGCCAGCTGGCTGGTGTTTGGCGGCTGGATATACGCCGATCTCGGCGCACGGCTGATGGGGACTTTGCTGCTGACCGTGGTGATGTTGGCATTGATTGAAGCAATTTATCGGCAGTCTGGTAGTCAGAAATGGCAATTCAAGCCAATGATTATCGCGTTAGGGATCTGTCTATTATTAGATTTTTATCTGTTAGCTGAAGCGGCCCTGCTCGGCAAAGTCAATCAGCAAACCTGGCAGGCCCGTGGTTTTGTGCATGTGATGATGTTGCCGTTTTTGGTGGTTGCGGTAAAACGGATTAAATCCTGGGGCATCAACGTTTATGTCTCCCGCGATATCGTGTTGCAAAGCTCGTTGGTACTCGCCGCCGGCGTATATTTGTGTTTATTGGCGATTGTCGGTTATTACCTGAGCTACATCGGTGGTAACTGGACCACATTACTGCAAGTGGTGTTTGTGGTCGTCGGCACCGCATTATTTTGCACATTGGTCTTTTCTGACGCCATTCGCCGTAAATATAAAGTCTTCATCGAAAAGCATTTTTTCGCCAACACTTTCGATTATCGGGAAAAATGGGTCGAATTAACCCGCGAGCTGAAAAAAGTTGAAATTGCCAACCAGAATGCACCTGCGGTCTGCCTGACAGCCTGGTGCAAAGCCATAGGTTACAGTGATGGCGCTTTAGTGAAACTAACGATGACAGAGGCGCCAGAGGTACTGGCGACGACGCCAAACTATCAACTAAGTACTGTTGATTTACAAATCGCTGCCATATATCAGCAAAAATTCGGTAATAAAAATTGGTTGTTGGACTTCAGTGATTTGAACGACCACGATGTCAAAGCCATTCATCAAGAACTGAACGGTTTGACCGAAACTTTTGCCTTATTGGTGCCCTTCTATCAAAACAACCAATTGTGGGGTTGCTGCCTGTTAAAGCCCTTGGCGACCGAACATCTAAAACTGAACTGGGAGTTACGTGATTATCTGAATGCCGTATCAGAACAAATTTCCAGTTATCTGTTTATGAGCGAAGCCAGTAAAGAACTTTCGGAAAATGCCCAGTTCATGGCGTTTAGCCGCATGTCCGCCTTTGTCGTTCACGACTTAAAAAATGTCAAAGCACAAATTGATATGTTGCTAAAAAATGCCAAACGTCATCGGCATAACCCAGAATTTGTTGATGACGCTTTTGAAACTATCGAGGCAATGCAGAGCCGACTGCAAAATATGCTGTCGCAGCTGACACAAAAACAAACGGGTAGCGAGCATAAAAAAACGGTGGTGATGGCGCGGTTGTTACAGCAACTGATTACTGAACGTTGCGCCGAGCATGAGCCATTGCCGCAACTGCAGGTTATTCAGGACTGTGAGTTGTATATCGACCATGAACGGCTGTGTAATATCCTGTTCCATCTGATTGATAACGCCCAACAAGCGACAGCCGCCGACGGTTCAGTAACGGTGGAATTAGCGGTTCAGAATGAAACCATGATCCTGAAAATTATCGATACCGGCTGTGGTATGAGCGCCGAATTTATTAAAGAGCGTTTGTTTAAACCTTTTGACACCACCAAAGGTAATGCCGGTATGGGTATTGGTGCTTATGACGCACAAAATTTTATTCAACAAAATCAGGGGCAACTTTCGGTATTCAGTGAAGTGAATATTGGATCTACCTTTACTATTCAGCTTCCTTTACACTAATAGAAACTTTTACACGGAACGTGATATGAAAACTTTACTCGCAATTGACGACGATTTAGGGATCCAGAAACAGTTAAAATGGAGTTTAACGGATTACGAAGTCGTGTTCGCGGAAGACCGTAATTCAGCATTACAACAAGTGCGCCGCTACGAGCCTGCGGTTGTCACACTTGACCTTGGTTTACCACCAGATCCAACCAATGCCTCAGAAGGCATGGCCTGTCTGACTGAAATTCTGCAGCACAACCCGGACACCAAAGTGATTGTCATTACCGGCAGTACCGACACCGAGCATGCGCTGCAAGCTGTGGCGCTTGGCGCTTATGACTATTACCAGAAGCCAATTGATGTTGATGTGCTGAATGTGATTGTCGCCAGAGCCTTTAAACTCAGTGAACTGGAAGCAGAAAACCGGGTACTGAAATCGGCGAACTACAAAAGCCAGGACATTATCGGAAACAGCGAATCGATTTTAAAAGCCTGCCGCATGGTGGAGAAAATCGCGCCAACTGAAATTACCACTTTATTGCTCGGGGAAAGTGGTACCGGTAAAGAAGTGTTCGCCCGCTCTATTCACAAACAAAGCCCACGAGCCACCAAACCTTTTGTCGCGATCAACTGCGCATCTATTCCGGATAATTTACTGGAAAGTGAGTTATTTGGTTATGAAAAAGGCGCATTTACCGGCGCGCACAAAACCACCTTAGGAAAAATCGAAACCGCCAATGGCGGTACGCTAATGCTGGATGAAATTGGCGATATGCCATTGGCATTGCAGGCAAAAATGCTGCGGTTTTTACAAGAACGGGTGATTGAGCGGGTTGGCGGTCGCAGCGAAATTGAAGTGGACGTCCGGGTCGTCTGTGCCACCCACCGCAACCTGGCGGAGATGGTCGCTGAGCAATCATTCCGCGAAGATTTGTTTTATCGAGTCAGCGAAATCACCTTAAATATTCCACCACTGCGCAATCGCGGTCAGGATATTGTTGTCATCGCAAAATCGCTGCTTCAGAAATTCAATCAAGAATTTAATACGAATATTCAAGGGTTTACTGAAGATGCTATCAATGCCATGCTCGGGCATCGATGGCCAGGCAACATCCGTGAACTGCAAAACAAATTAAAATCTGCGGTCATTATGGCGGATAACAAATTTATCAGTGCCGAAGATTTGGGTTTAATCGTCGATCACAATGCCAGTTCACCGCTGCTTACTTTACGAAAAGTGCGGGAACAAGCCGAAACTCAGGCCATCAGGCATGCGTATAACCTATCAAACGGCAATCTGTCGAAAACAGCCGATGTGCTTGGTGTGACACGACCAACGCTGTATGCACTGATCGACAAGTATAAAATGCTCGATCTGCGGGCTCCGGATCCTGACAATCAAAATCAGGTTTCACCAGATCAACTCGCCTGATTAACTCCTGAATAAGCTGGTGTCTTGGTAACTCGCTCCAATGGCACTAGCGATTCAATATAAGCCTGTACTTTTTCATACCTGCGCCCAACCTCAATCGCGACACCTACTCTGAACAAGCATGGTGATTGTACAAAAGTTAATCTCTAATTGTTGTAGATATAAAAAAACCCGCCGAAGCGGGTTTTTTAACAACAGCTGACTTACAAAGAAATGCCTTTTTTCTCGGCGCGTTCTTTGATGTAACCAGCCCAGCTGCTTGCGGCTTTGGCTTGGCCATTGTCGCGTGCTAACTGGTTCTGACGATACGCATCTTTCAGTTTAGCCTGATAGAAATAAGCTTCCATCATTGCCAAATGAACACGACCCTTGTCTTTCACACCAACTTCCAGCGCTTTTTGCAGAGCTGGCACAGCGGCAGATTCTTTGCCCGCCATCAGCAATGCCGTGCCTTGACGACGATAGGCTTCCCCATCGTTTTCCAGCTTCGCTAATTCACCGAAGTAAACAGCTGCTTTGTCAAATTCACGCGCCGCGTTGTAAGAACTGGCAATGCTTGAAAGAGTACTTCTGTCCTTTTTCAGCAAACCAGACTTCATGTGTTTTTCAAGTACAGCTGCAGCGCGGAACGGAATGCTATTATTGTTGTACAAATTTGCCAACGTTTTAATTTCATTCTCGGTCTTTAAATAGCCTTGCTTGTAAGCAAGTTCTATCGCGGCCAAAGCTTTGTCGTATTGCTCATCCAGGCTATAAAATGAACCTAACTGAACCCACCATTGTTTATCTTCCGGGAAGATCACAACGACGGTTTCAAGTACTTCAATCGCCTTTTTGATTTGTTTGGCTTCATAATAAGCACCAAGCTTCATCAAATACGGTTCTTTCTTCGGCGTTTTCAGTCCGGCAATTGCCAGATCCGCCGGAGCAATAACTTTGCTGTACTGCTTCATTTCGTAGTAACAGTTCGCCATCCGCAAATATACATCAGGGTTGGTTTCACCAGTGAAATCCATCCATTTTGCATAATAATCAAGCGCTTGCTGAAACTTCTTGTCACCTAAACTTAAATCGGCAATATTTTTAAGCAAACCGGCTTGGTCAGTAAAACTCAAGACATCGAGTTTAACCGCATCAACCAGATACTTTTGTGCCTTCGCCGGGTCTTTCTCTATATAGAGCTTACCCAAAAAGCTGTATAAATAAGCTTTATCGAACGGCGCTGTAGGCTCGACGCCCGACAACACGGCAATAGCTTCGCTGATCTTGTCCTGGCCATATAATTCATAAGCCTTGACAATCGATTTACCGACTTTTTCACCAACGGCCTGTGATTTTTTCGCTTTGCGTTCGGCAATTTTAGCGGCGTCAGGCGCTGCATATGCAGTGCTGATTGGCAACGCCATTACACCAACGGCGGCGAAAACTACAAGAGCTGACGTGAAATTATTCAACTTCATAGTTAACCTCCGGCTGTATCAAGATTGAAGTCCAGCTGAACTTTTTGGCCTGTTTGCTTTAAAGCCTTGCCATTTTCAATCTTCGGTGAGTATTTCCAGCGTTTTAACGCACGGATCGCTTCACGGTCAAATACGCGTTTTGGATCAGCATTGATGACTTCAACTTCGTCTACACTACCGTCTTCCATAATAGAAAACCGCAACTGCACCCAGCCATTGATACCATCTCGCGCCGCCTGAACCGGATATTTTGGTTCAATCCGAACGATTGGCGTAGCATCACCATCGCGCATTAATGCGCTTGACGGATCACCGAGACCTGTCGAGGTTGCACCACCTAAATCAACAGTCGGCGCGTTAAAACCAATCACTGATGCATCATCATTGCTGGTCTCAGTCACAACCTGCTGCTTTGGCGGCTCTGGTGGTGGTGGTGGTGGTGGTGGTGGCACCCGAGTCCGCGTCTGAGCTTTAGACTCAGGCGGCGTCGAGTTAATTTCAATAACGATCGAATCCCTTTTCGTATTGGTGAAAGCATCATCAGTATCAACCAAAAATGCCATCATTACGTATAGGAAAAACGTTATTACCGCACCAACAATGAGTGAAAGTAATAACCTGATCATATTACTTGTTCTCCGCTGCAATCGAAATCTTCTCGATGCCCGCAAGTTTGATCTGGTCCATTACTGATACCACAACACCGTGTTTTGCTTCTTTATCAGCTTGCACGATAACCGTGTCTGTTGGCGATTCAGCTAACAATTTCTCAATTGTCGCGCCGACACGTTCAACATCTACTGCACGTTTGTCCAACCAAATTTCACCGTTTGCACGGATTGCAACGAAAATAGTTGCAGAAGGCTTAGATTGTGCTTTAGCCGCTTTTGGACGGTTAACGTCAATACCCGCTTCTTTCACGAACGAGGTTGTTACGATGAAGAAGATCAGCATGATGAATACAACGTCCAGCATTGGCGTTAAGTCAATTGCAGCTTCTTCGGCCTCACGTCTAGTTCTACGTGCCATAAATTACTCTCTATCAATGATGCGGCAAACTGTCAGACAATTCATGAATTGCTGATTTAACTTTGCCTTCCAATTTGGACGTTACAAACACACCAGATAAACATGCAACCATACCGGCCATCGTCGGGATTGTTGCCATTGAAATACCTGACGCCATCAACCTTGGGTTACCAGTACCTTGCAGCGCCATAATTTCAAACACTGCAATCATCCCGGTAACTGTACCTAACAAACCAACCATTGGGCACACAGCAACCAGCGTCTTGATAACATTTATCCGCTCATTCAATTTGGTAGATGCTTCTGACACCCACGCATCACGGATTTTATGCGCATACCAGGAGGTTGTATCAGTTCTGGCGTTCCAGTCTGCGATGATTTTATTTCGCATAACCGGAAACTCACGACTGACAAACCAGAAGCGCTCAATCAGCAAAGTCCACATTGCGAAGAGCACGAAGGCGACTATATAAAGTACATCGCCGCCGGTAGCGATAAAATCCCTGACAGATTCCCAAAGCTCTATCAGGCTATGCATTACGCTTTCTCCTTCTCCGCATGAGCAGCAATGATACCAGTGCTTTGCTCATCCAGGACGTGCAGAATTGAGTTTGATTTAGATTGTAACAACGCATGGATAAACAGCATTGGCAGAGCACATAACAGACCTTGTACAGTAGTTACAAGTGCCATTGCAATTTGGTCAGCCATGATTTTCGGGTCGCCGGTACCGTGCAGAGTAATCATCTGGAACGCACCGATCATACCAACTACTGTACCTAACAGACCCAGTAACGGACCTACTGCAGCAATCAGTTTCAGCATGCCGATACCTTTCTCTACAGAAGGAGTCTCACGCATAATCGCTTCATCCAGTTTCAGTTCCAGGTTTTCCACGTCAGCAGTTTTGTTGTCATGGTAAACTTTCAGGATCCGACCCAGAGCGTTTTTCTCAGAAGGGTTAGACAGGTTTTTCAGCTGTGAATTGATACCAGATTGCGCGCTGGTCAGAGACACGTAACGCACTGCGCCGATAATCAGACCGATAAACAATAAGATGGTGATTACATAACCAACTTCAGCACCTTGGTGGAACTGTTGTTCCAAAGACGCTTCCTGAGTTTTCAGACGCAGGATGTTACCGCTGGTAGGGTCGATGTAAACTGGCAGGATTTCACCAGCAGCACCGGCTTTAAAGTTAGTCGCATCAGCAACAACATGATCTTCTGGTTGACGAACCAGAGGTTGCATCTCTTTGGTATCAGCGTTATATACCAGATAACCGTAGTCGGTGATCAAGTTGAAAGCGCCAACACGGGTAACAGAAGCATTACCTGAAGTACCATCCAGGTTAACTACGTTACCTTCAAATTTTGAAACTTTGCCTGATTCAGTCATTTCAGTTTGCAGAGCAATCCACAGGTCTTCCAGTTCACCAATAGTTGGTAACTCTTTTGCTGTAGACAGCTTTTTCAGCAGGTCTTCACGACCTTTAAACTGAGCGCTGATCGTTGAAGTTGCGATAGCACCAATGGTTTCAGTTGCTGAACCACGAACGATACCGAACATTTCACCTAAAGTACCCTGAGCAGTTTGCAGCTCAGCTTCTTTGGCAGCTAATGCACCTTCGTTGTCGGCAAATTGTTTTGTCAACGATTTACCACGAGCTTCTTCCGCGTTAAAAGCAGCTTGTGCTTTGTTCAGCAGAGCTTGTTTGTCAGCACGGTCAGACAGGAACTCTTGTTCACGCGCCTGATCAATTTTACCTTCAGAAATCCGGTCTTTTTTGACCTGTTCCAGCAGTTGATCCAGTTTGGCGGTGTCGGCAGCAGCGCTTAAGCAAACGCCAGCAGACATTGTCATAGCAGCTGCAATCACTAAACCTTTAAACACTTTCTTCATTTATTCTTACTCCGCTGCTAACACTGGAAGTTTTAATAATTCTGGGGCAGCTTGTTTACCCGCAACACGAATGGCTAACTTGGTTGATTCCAGATATTCTGGTCCCAGTTCCTGCCATTGATTAGAAGACTTGTTCCACATCCAGGCGCGCTTGTCATCCAGTGTTTGTGCTAACAGAGCTACACGGCCAACGTATACGTAGTTTACAGAGATTTCGCCACCGTCAACGGCCAGCTTATCGGTGTAAGTAACCAGTGCGTTGCCTAAATCTTTTTCGATTTGGTAGGCTTCAAGCACCACACGATACATTTCAGAAGTGTTTACTGCAGAGTTGCCTAAAATAGCGCGCAGACGTTCAATACGCTCTAAACGCTTTTTCTGGTCGATTGGCATGTCAGCTTTGATGAAGGCTTCCAGTGTATCAACCATTTTATACATTAATGGTACGATACCCTGTTTAGTGCCTTCGATGGTGCCGATTTGCTTGTCTAATGAAGTAAGGCCAGCATTTTGGTCACTTACGAGAGCGGCAACATGGTCGTTGTACACTTTCAGGTTTTCAGTTTGTTCAACTAATGAACGGTACTCAGCCAATAATTCCTGAGACTGATCGTAGATATTGTTGATTTTTTCTTGCGACTGAATTGAAGCTCGGGTTGTTTGACCCGCAGCTTTTTGCAGTTCTGACAACGTAGTTGCTGAAGCAACTCCACTTACTAAGGTGAAAGCACCAACGAATGCTGATGCGATCAGGCTTTTACGAATGTTATTGTTAGACATAGTTCCCAACCAATAATTGCTGATTAACGTAACCTGTATAGTGTAAGCCAAACTTTGTAAAAAAGTATGACCTGGTTAGAGGGTAAACCGACCGCATCATTGCAGTAAATTTGCAGGTTGTCAATAAGCCAGAGACAGCCTGCAGCCTTGTATCTACCGCAATATTTGCTTGCAATTTAACCCTTTTGGCGACATTCAAAATTCAGTTTTGAAATTTTAATGTACCATTCATTTTTTTGCTTATTTAATGTTCGGCGTTAGTTTCCCCGACTCATAAAGCTTCACCATTTTTTCTAACGAAATGGCTTTTATTTTTGATCCCTGACCAGCAGCGCCAAACGCCTGGTAGCGATCTTTACAGATATCCATCATCGCAATGACGGATGCCTGTAAATACTTGCGTGGATCAAATTCAGCCGGATGCTGCGCCATAAAACGACGGATAGCACCGGTTGAAGCTAAGCGTAAATCGGTGTCGATATTGATTTTACGCACACCATGTTTGATCCCTTCCTGAATTTGTTCCACTGGTACGCCATAAGTTTCAGCAATAGCGCCACCGTACTCGTTAATAATTTGTAGCCAGTCTTGTGGTACCGAACTTGAACCGTGCATCACTAAATGGGTATCCGGGATCCGGGCGTGAATGGCTTTAATCCGGTCGATCGCCAGAATATCACCGGTTGGTGGACGACTGAACTTGTATGCGCCATGCGAAGTACCAACGGCAATCGCTAAAGCGTCAACTTGGGTCGCTTTCACAAACTGGGCAGCTTCTTCCGGGTCGGTCAGCATCTGGTCATGGCTCAGAATACCCTCAGCACCAATCCCATCTTCTTCACCGGCGGCGCCTGTTTCCAGGCTCCCCAAACAACCTAATTCGCCTTCAACTGATACACCACCAGCGTGCGCCATGTCGACAACCTGGCGGGTGACCTGAACATTGTAGTCGTAGTCCATGGGCGTCTTGCCGTCGGTACCGAGCGAGCCGTCCATCATCACTGACGAAAAGCCTAACTGGATGGCCTGCAAACAAATAGCTGGTGAGGTGCCATGATCCTGATGCATCACCACCGGAATATGTGGAAACTCTTCCACCGCCGCCAGAATTAAATGGCGTAAAAACGGTGCGCCGGCATATTTACGGGCACCGGCAGATGCTTGCACGATCACCGGGCTATCGGTGGCATCAGCTGCCAACATAATGGCGCGCATCTGTTCTAGGTTGTTGACGTTAAATGCCGGAACGGCATAACCAAATTCGGCTGCATGGTCCAGCATCTGACGTAACGAAATTAAAGCCATAAGTTTCTCTCTTTCCTGTAGGGTCTCAGATCTAAAAGTGCGGGCCGCGCCTTGCTGTTATTCAGTGTTATTCAGCAGTTTTGCCAGATGTTCTGGTCATATTGGTCGCTACACGCACCTACAATAAACAAATTCAAAAACTGTTCAGTTGCCTAGCGCACGTTGTTCCAGAATTTCTACGGCCGGTAAAGTTTTACCTTCCAGAAATTCCAGGAATGCACCACCGCCAGTTGAGATATAAGAAATCTGGTCAGCAACCCCATATTTGTCAATGGCTGCTAGCGTATCGCCGCCACCGGCAATAGAAAACGCGTTGCTCTGAGCAATTGCTTCGGCAATGGCTTTGGTACCGGCCGAGAATTGCTCAAATTCAAACACGCCAACCGGACCATTCCAGACAATGGTACCGGCATTTTTCAGAATACTAACCAATTCAGCGGTACTGGCTGGTCCAATATCAAAAACCATATCATCAGTGGAAATATCAGCGACTTGTTTTAATTCCGCCACTGTATCTTCGCTAAAGGCTTTCCCTGTGACAACGTCGGTTGGTACCGGAATGTTGCCACCATTGGCTTTCGCTGCTGCGATTAACCGCTGTGCTTCAGGAATTAAATCGACTTCACACAAGGATTTACCAACACCATGACCGGTTGCAGCAATGAAGGTATTGGCGATGCCACCACCGACAACAAGCTGATCAACAATTGACGACAACGATTCTAATACCGTCAGCTTGGTTGAAACTTTGGATCCGCCAACAATGGCCACCAACGGCCGTTTTGGATTTTTAAGCGCGGCAGCTAAAGCTTCTAATTCAGCCGCCAGTAACGGCCCGGCACAGGCAATTGGTGCGAATTTCGCAACACCGTGGGTGGTCGCCTGAGCGCGATGTGCCGTACCAAAAGCATCCATCACAAATACATCACAAAGTGCAGCTAACTGACGCGATAAAGCTTCGTCGTTTTTACCTTCACCTTTGTTAAAGCGGACGTTTTCAAACACCACGACTTCGCCCTGCGCCACATCAACACCGTTTAGGTATGCTTTCGCCAGACGGACCGGTGCTTTTAGCGCCGTAGTTAAGTAGTCAACCACCGGCTGCATTGAAAACTCTTCGGCATAAACGCCCTCTTCCGGCCGGCCTAAGTGTGAACACACCATCACCTTCGCGCCTTTGGCAAGCGCCAGTTCAATGGTCGGTAACGCGGCACGTAACCGGGCGTCTGAAGTGACTTTACCGTTTTTAATTGGCACGTTTAAATCTTCGCGGATAAGCACCCGTTTTCCGGCCAAATCCAAATCAGCCATTTTAATTACCGACATGACAAACTCCTTCTGAGAATAAAGATGGATCTGATTGCATCATGGCACGGGCGGTATCGATCATCCGATTGGCAAAACCCCACTCGTTGTCACACCAAACCAGACACTTTACCAGCCGTTTATGACTAACGCGTGTCTGCGAACCGTCCACGATGCAAGAATGTGGATCATGATTAAAATCGACCGACACTAAAGGCTCTTCAGTGTAATCGAGAATTTGTGGCAATAACTGTTGGCCGGCCTGTTTCAGCGCAGCATTAATGGCGGCAACAGTGACGTCCTGATGCAAAGTGACACTTAAATCCATCGCCGTCACATTTAAGGTGGGCACCCGCACGGCAATCGCTTCAAAGCGCCCGGCCAAATGCGGCATGATCCGCTCAATACCAAGTGCCAGTTTGGTATCCACCGGAATAATCGAATGACTGGCGGCGCGGGTACGGCGTAAATCCGGGTGATAAGCGTCTATCACTTGCTGATCGTTCATCGAGGCATGAATAGTGGTAATAGTGCCACTTTCGACGCCAAAGTTTTGGTCGAGCACACTCAGCACCGGAATAATACAGTTCGTGGTGCAGGAACCGGCTGAAACCACCCGCATGGTTGGCGTCAACTGTTGATGATTGATGCCGTAAATAACGGTGGCATCAATATCCTGCCCCGCCGGATGCGAGAACAACACTTTTTGTGCGCCGGCTTGCAGATGCAACATGGCATCAGCGCGGGTGCTATACACACCGGTGCACTCCATCACAATATCAACTTGCAGTTGTTGCCAGGGTAAAGTGGCAGCATCTTCCTGGTGAAATAAGGCAATAGGTTGTCCGGCGACCGTTAGCTGTTCGCCGTCTAATTCAACATCAAAACCAAAGCGGCCGTGGGAACTGTCGTATTTAAGCAGATGCGCCATACCCTGGGCGTCAGCCAGTTCATTAATCGCCACCACCTGGATCTGCTGTTGTAGCTGATTTTCAAAGATAGCCCGCAGAATATTGCGGCCGATCCGGCCAAAACCGTTAATAGCAACTCGAATGGTCATACGGGTTTAAAGTTATCCATTTGTCAGGAAATACGATTTAAATCTAACTAAGCAAAAGGGGCACTAAGCCCCTTTTCCTGATCCCGCTATTAGCCTAGCAATTCTTCGGCAGCTGCCAGTACCTTGGCGGTGGTAATGCCAAAGTACTCAAACAGCTGTTCAGCCGGAGCCGATTCACCAAAGCTGGTCATGCCGATAATTTTGCCAGTCAGGCCAACATATTTATACCAGCAATCGACAATACCGGCTTCTACCGCAACACGTTTGGTCACTGCTGCTGGTAATACTGCTTCGCGATAGGCGGCGTCTTGTGCTTCAAACACATCCGTTGATGGGATTGACACCACCCGAACGTTTTTACCTTTGGCTGTTAGTTGTGCTGCAGCCTGTACCGCCAACTCTACTTCTGAACCGGTGGCGATAAAAATCAATTCCGGTGTACCGGCACAATCAACCAGCACATAACCACCACGGCGGATGTTGGCGACTTGCTCGGCAGTACGAGGTTGTTGCACCAGGTTCTGACGGGTGAAGATTAAGGTAGTTGGACCGTCTGTGCGCTCAATCGCCGCTTGCCATGACACCGCTGATTCCACCTGGTCGCAAGGACGCCAGTTCATCAGATTTGGCGTTACCCGCAATGACGCAAGCTGTTCCACCGGTTGGTGCGTTGGGCCGTCTTCGCCCAGTCCGATGGAATCGTGGGTATAAACAAAAATCACCCGTTGCTTCATCAGCGCAGCCATCCGCACCGCGTTACGGGCATATTCCATAAACATCAGGAAAGTGGCGCCGTACGGGATAAAACCACCGTGCAGAGCGATACCATTCATAATGGCTGACATGCCGAATTCACGGACGCCGTAGTATAAATAGTTGCCAGCTGCGTCTTCATTGCTGACGCCTTTGCTGCCCGACCAAATGGTCAGGTTGGAGCCGGCCAAATCGGCAGAGCCGCCTAAAAATTCCGGTAATAATGGACCAAAAGCGTTTAAGGCATTTTGTGACGCTTTGCGACTGGCAATAGTAGCTGGAGTCGCTTGTAACTGCGCAATATAAGCATCAGATTTTTCGCGCCAGTCAGCCGGTAAGTCACCTGCCACACGGCGGGCTAATTCATTGGCCAATTCCGGGTAAGCTGCGGCATAAGCAGCAAACTGTTGTTGCCAGGCTTGTTGAGCCTTAGCGCCTTTGGATTTGCCATCCCACTCCTGATAAATATCCGCCGGAATTTCAAAAGGAGCAGATCCCCATTGTAAAAATTCGCGGGTAGCGGCGATTTCAGCGTCACCCAAAGGCGCGCCATGGCAGTCGTGACTGCCGGATTTGTTCGGAGAGCCATAACCGATAATGGTTTTACAGCAAATCAACGTTGGTTTGTCGGTGACAGAACGCGCTTCGTCAATCGCAGCCCGCACTGCTTCGGCGTCATGACCATCGACATTCGCGACCACGTGCCAGCCATAAGATTCAAAACGCATTGGCGTATTGTCGGTAAACCAGCCTTCAACATGACCGTCAATCGAAATGCCGTTGTCATCCCAGAAGGCGATAAGTTTGCCCAGGCCCAAGGTACCGGCCAATGAACAAGCTTCGTGAGAAATACCCTCCATCAGGCAACCATCACCTAAAAAGGTATAAGTGTGGTGATCAACAATGGCATGGCCAGGACGGTTGAACTGAGCTGCTAAAGCTTTTTCAGCAATCGCCATCCCCACTGCGTTGGTAATACCCTGACCTAAAGGGCCAGTGGTGGTTTCAACGCCCGGCGCATAACCATACTCAGGGTGGCCTGGTGTTCTGGAATGCAGTTGGCGGAATTGTTTTAAATCATCGATGGATAAGTCGTAACCCGTTAAATGCAACAGGGAGTACAGCAGCATCGAGCCATGGCCGTTGGAGAGAATAAACCGGTCGCGATTTGGCCAGGACGGGTCTTGTGGGTTGTGCTGCAGATAATCCCGCCACAGTACTTCGGCGATATCCGCCATGCCCATAGGTGCACCAGGGTGACCGGATTTGGCTTTTTGTACTGCATCCATGCTCAGGGCACGGACGGCGTTGGCGAGTTGTTTACGAGATGGCATTATCACTCCTGCTACTGTCAGATCTTTATCCAAAGATTTTGTTGTCCCGTCATCCTTGAAAATGCGGGGTTGTTGGCCGCCTTCACTCACCCCAGTCACATAGGACTACTATGCTCCTGGGGATTCGTTCAGTTGCCGCCTACCCGCATCTTCAATGATTTTGGGAAGAAAACGCGGTGCAGCTCTGACGGCTCATTGACGCGTCTGAATTTTTTTACATGGTGGCATTAGTTCGCGGGCATTTTCCCAGAGCGTTGGCACAATGGCAAATTATAATATTCAAAAGCGACTCACCTTTTTTTAGCAGTTGCCGTTTTTTCTGCTAAAAAAGACACCGTGCCGTTGTTGAATAAAGTCAAAGTTTTGATCCAATGTGCCGATAGCGCGTATAGTGACGGAATGAAAGACGTCCGGGCGGCAGAAAAAACTAGCCAAGGCAAAACGCTTTCAATAGAATACGCAGCCCAAAATTCCAGCGCCTGGCGCATCAACAACCAACTTGTGGAACTCGTTACATGGCCCAACACATTTTTACCTCTGAATCTGTTTCTGAAGGACATCCGGATAAAATCGCTGACCAAATCTCTGATGCGGTATTGGATGCCATTTTGGAACAAGATCCAAAAGCCCGTGTCGCCTGCGAAACTTTCGTCAAAACCGGTATGGTGCTGGTCGGCGGTGAAATCACCACGTCTGCCTGGGTCGACATTGAAGAATTAACCCGTGCCACCGTCCGTGAAATTGGTTATGTTCATTCTGATATGGGCTTTGATGCCAATTCCTGTGCAATTTTAAACGCCATCGGTAAACAATCTCCTGATATTAATCAAGGTGTTGATAAAAAAGATCCACGTGACCAAGGCGCCGGTGACCAAGGTTTAATGTTTGGTTACGCCAGCAATGAAACTGACGTATTAATGCCAGCCCCTATTACTTATTCGCACCGTCTGGTGCAACAACAAGCGAAAGTCCGCAAAGACGGCACCTTGCCGTGGTTACGCCCGGACGCGAAATCGCAGTTGTCCTTTATTTATGTTGATGGCAAGCCAGTCGGCATCGATGCCGTAGTGTTATCAACCCAGCACTGCGACACCATTTCAACGCCAGACCTGCGCGAAGCCGTGATGGAACACATCATCAAGCCCGTGCTGCCAGCCGAATGGTTAACCAGCAACACCAAGTTTTTTATTAACCCGACCGGTCGTTTTGTGATTGGTGGCCCAATGGGCGACTGTGGTCTGACTGGCCGTAAAATTATCGTCGATAGCTACGGCGGCATGGCACGTCACGGTGGTGGTGCTTTCTCTGGTAAAGATCCATCAAAAGTTGACCGTTCAGCCGCTTACGCTGCCCGGTATGTCGCGAAAAACATCGTCGCTGCTGGCCTGGCTGCGCGCTGCGAAATTCAGGTGTCTTACGCCATCGGTGTAGCCGAGCCTACTTCTATCAGCGTTGAAACTTTCGGCACCAGCAAACTGACTGAAGATCAATTAATTGCCTTAATCCGCCGTCATTTTGACCTGCGCCCATACGGCCTGATTGAAATGCTGGATCTGGAACGTCCAATCTACCGCGCGACTGCCGCTTACGGTCACTTCGGCCGCAACGAGTTCCCGTGGGAACAAACCAATAAAGCTGACATTCTGCGCGCTGACGCTGGTTTGTAAGTTTTTTCGCATTGAATGATGGAGAGCTGCGGCTCTCCTTTTTCTTGCCTGCTAATAAATACAATCTATTTACAATTGGTAGTTTTTTATTGCTATCCGCCGCAGATGTTTTTATAACTAGTTCCAATACCTCCAATGCAGCAACGCTAACAAGGAAAAAATATGACTGCAGCAACTCCAACTTCAGGCGTGCCTGTGAAACAAGGCTGGCTTAATCGCAGCCTGAACGCGATTGAACGGGTCGGGAATAAACTGCCTGATCCTGCGGTATTATTCGCACTCTTTATGGTCGCTGTCTGGGTGATTTCCTGGGCTTTGTCGGATATGGTTTTTACCGAAATTGACCCACGTTCCGGCCAGCCAATTCAAATTGTCAACTTACTTGACGGCAGTTCCTTTGCCGCATTTATGGCCAAGATGGTCAATACCTTTGTGACTTTCCCGCCACTAGGTGTGGTGCTGGTTGCCATGCTGGGCCTTGGTGTTGCCGAATACACTGGTTTTATCAATGCCGGTTTACGTTCAATTTTGTCGGTCACCCCAAAAGTTCTGCTGACGCCGGTGTTGATTGCCGTCGGTATTTTAAGCCATGTCGCGGTTGATGCCGGTTATGTGCTGGTGATCCCGCTGGGTGCCGTTATTTTCTATGCTGCTGGTCGTCATCCACTGGCCGGTATCGCGGCTGCATTTGCCGGTGTTTCGGGTGGTTTTTCCTGCTCATTGTTTATTCCAAGCAGTCTGGATCCAATGCTGGCCGGTTTAACCCAGGCTTCAGCGCGGTTATCTTCGCACCCTGCTGCCGCTGAAATGTTAATTAACCCGTTGAATAACTTCTATTTTACCTCTGCCTCGGCGTTTGTGATCATTCTGGTTGGCTGGTTTTTAACCGACAAAGTGATTGAGCCGCGCTTAAAACAAACCCAGGTTGATGGCGACCCGGCAACCTTGCCAACCATGGATGCACTGAAGCCTGAAGAGCGTCGTGGTTTACGTTTTGCCATGTTATCCATTTTAATCAGCGTTGCTGCGCTGGCGGCAACCGCTTATCCGGAAACCTCAGCCTGGCGCGGCACCGACGGCAGTCTGACCCACAGCACCGCCAATCTGATGCAGTCGATTGTTGGGCTGATTTTTATCCTGTTCCTGATCCCAGGTGTGGTGTATGGCTATGCCGCCGGTACCGTGAAAACGCATCGTGATGTGGTGCAAGGCATGAGTAAAGCGATGAGTGGCATGGGTTATTACATCGTGATGGCGTTTTTCTGCGCGCAGTTTATTTATGCCTTTGGCCAATCGAACTTAGGCGCTTTGTTTGCGATTAAAGGCGCCGGTGCCTTAAAAGAAATGGCATTGCCGATGGGCGTGACGCTGATTGGCATTATATTGCTCACTGCCACAGTGAATTTATTGGTCGGTTCCGCCTCCGCCAAATGGGCGTTGATTGGCGCAGTGATGGTGCCGATGCTGATGGAACTCGGTGTATCCCCGGATTTCACGCAGGCGGCTTATCGGGTTGGTGATTCATCGACCAATATCATCACCCCTTTGATGCCGTACTTTCCGCTGATTGTGGTGTTCTGCCAGAAGTATGTGAAATCAACTGGCATCGGCAGCCTGATTGCACTGATGTTGCCGTTTTCAGTGTCCTTTATTGTGGTCTGGACCTGTTTCCTTTTATTGTATTGGTCACTGGGTTTACCACTGGGGATTGGTTCGAGCTATACCTTCCCAGCCTTGCCATAACAGGGTTTGTCTGCTGAAGAAGGCGCCAAACGGCGCCTTCTTCATTTCAAATAAGAAGCTACCGCCCATCACCCTGCCAGCGGAACAACATCGCCGCCACTGACAAAAACACCACAATCATTCCTACCATCACCGACAGCGGATAAGTCAGCTGCGACAAAGTCGCACCATCGGTCATAATGGCTCTCGCGGCAGCCACCAAATGGGTCAATGGCAAAATATCGGCAAACCATTGCACCGCTTTGGGCGCGCCCTCTAAGCTAAACCAGACGCCGGATAAAATCATCATCGGCCAGCTCGCCATATTCAGCAATCCTCCGGTCAGCTCTTCTGAGCGCGAGCGGCTGGCGATGAGTAAACCGAGTGAAATCATCGCCATGGCGCCAAGAATGGTCACCAGCAATAAATCGACGTAACTGCCGAGCATCACAAAATCGAACAGTAAATCGCAGCCCAGATAAATACTGCCAGCGATAAACAGTACAATGCCAAGGCGGGATAACACCTGAGCACTGATAAATTCCAGCGCGGTTAAAGGCGTCGCTTGCAGCCGTTTTAGCACCGAGTTTTTCCGATAACGCACCAATACATAGCCAACGCCGAACAAACAGGAGAACATCATGTTCATGCCCAGAATGCCCGGCAGTGCCCAATCGACATAACGGATTTGCCGTCCTGTCACCGTGGCTTTTACCGCTGTAGGTTCTAATTGCAAAAACAGCTTTTCCGCCAGATAACCTTTGGCCGAACTGTCATTAAGCCAATATTGCTTCGCCTTCAAATCAACCAGCAAATCCAGTTGATGGTGTTGCAGCTTTTTTAGGGCAACATCGTTTTGGGCGTAAGGCACAAATTCCAGGTAGCGGGTTTGCAAAAACGGATGTGTTGTTACATCAATGGTTGCAGCCTCTTGCAGCACGCCGATTTTAAATTCAGCTTTATTGCCATTGCCAAACACCACCGCAAACCCGGCCACCAGCAACACCGGAAAGATAAAATTCCAGGCCAAGGAGGATTTGTCGCGCCAGAACTCTAAATTGCGCGCCTTAAACACTGCTAGAAAACGTTTTAAATTCATTCGATTATTTCCTTACGCCGACAGGCTGTGACCGGTCAGTTTTAAAAACAAATCATCCAGATTGGCCGATTTAATAAACAAACCTTCCAGCGAAAATTGTTGCGCCTGCAACAAGCGGATGGTTTGTTCGATATCACGGCTATTAATTTGCAAATAACCACCCGCCCGACTCCAGCTGGCATCATCAGGCAATTCTGGATCTTGCCCCTGATCCGGCAACCGCAATAACGCACCGCAAAAATGCTGCGCCAGCAACGCTTCCGGCGAATCGAGTGCAATAATGTTGCCCTTGTCCATAATCAGAATTTGATCACACAGCTGTTCGGCTTCATCCATATAATGCGTCGTCAGAATGACAGTGCGGCCTTGCGCTTTGACCTGTTCAATCAAGGCCCAAAAATTGCGCCGCGCATGCGGATCGAGGCCCGTAGTGGGTTCATCGAGGAAAATAATTTGTGGCTCATTCACCAACGCCAACGCCAGTAACAACCGCTGACGCTGGCCGCCGGATAATTTACGGTGGTCGCGGTCGAGGATTTCGGTGAGGTCGCAAAGTTGAATCAGCTCTGCCAAATCAGCTGGTTTTGGGTAAAAGGCCGCGAACAGTTTCAGTGTTTCATGCACGGTTAAATAATCCTGCAACGCGGTTTGCTGAAATTGCACCCCAAGTTGCTGAAAATCAGCACGACTGGCTGGCTTGCCGTGGTAAAAAATCTCGCCCGCATCCGGTTGCACCAACCCTTCCAGCATTTCAATAGTGGTGGTTTTACCGGCACCATTCGGCCCTAACAAACCAAAACAACTGCCCTGTTTGACACTAAAACTAATGCCGTTCACCGCGACTAACTCAGCATATTTTTTCGTCAGACCCCGCACATCCAGTACCGTACTCATCCAGACTCCTACCTTAACCCGCGAATTCAATGCGCTATGTTATACCTTTGTCCGGGAACGCCTGCTACCATAGCGCTTTTATTTTTCGGAAAACTTGTTGATGCGGATCCCGAGAATTTATCAACCTGGTGCTTTAGCGCCACAGCAATCCATTGCACTCGCTGACGAGCCTGCCAATCATGTGGGCCGGGTCCTGCGGATGCAGTCCGGCGATGCGTTAATCTTGTTTAATGGCGACGGTTTTGATTATCCGGCCCTCATCACCGAGACCGGTAAAAAATCCGTGCAGGTGCAAATTAACGCTAAACTTGAAAATCCGGTCGAATCACCGTTAAAAATTCATCTGGGACAAGGTATTTCCAGAGGCGATCGGATGGATTTTGCCATTCAAAAAGCCGTTGAGCTGGGTGTGACCGAAATCACGCCGCTATTTACCGAACGTTGTGGCGTGAAGCTCGACGCCGAGCGCTTACAAAAGCGCACCGAACAATGGCAAAAAATCGCCATCAGCGCTTGTGAACAAAGTGGCCGCAGCGTGGTGCCGACCGTGCATCCGGCACTTCAACTCGACAAATGGCTGGGCCAGCCGACCGAAGAATTAAAACTGACCTTGGATCCGTGGGCCAAAGACACCATTAAGACCTTAACGCCGGTAACCGCTGTACGGCTGGTGATTGGTCCTGAAGGTGGCTTCAGCGACCGTGAAGTACAACTTACCACCAGTGCCGGCTTTGTCGCAGTACAGCTTGGGCCACGGGTCCTTCGCACCGAAACCGCCGCGCTGACCGCGATCAGCGCCTTGCAATTACAGATGGGTGATTTGGCATAAGCCAGTCCGGGAGCAGAAATTTGATTAAGTTAGGCATTGTGATGGACCCGATTTCGTCCATTAATATCAAAAAAGATTCCAGTTTTGCCATGTTGCTGCAAGCGCAAAAACGTGGTTATCAGCTGCATTATATGGAAATGGCCGATCTGTATTTACTGGAAGGCCAGGCGCGCGCCAGTACTAAATTGCTGCAAGTCGAGCAAAATCCGGCCAAATGGTACGAGTTTAATGGCCAGCAAGATATCGCGCTGAGCGACCTTGACGTGATTTTGATGCGCAAAGATCCGCCGTTTGATACCGAATTTGTCTACGCGACTTACATTCTGGAGCGGGCGGAAGATGAAGGCACTTTAATCGTCAACAAACCACAAAGTTTGCGTGACGCCAACGAAAAACTTTATACCAGCTGGTTTAGTCAGCATACGCCAAAAACCTTGGTGACCCGCGACGCTGCCAGGCTGAAAGCTTTTTATCAGGCCGAGAAAGACGTTATTCTGAAGCCGTTGGATGGCATGGGCGGCGCCTCCATTTTCCGTTTAAAACCGGAAGACGCCAACGTCAGCGTGATTATTGAAACCCTGACCGAACACGGCAGCCGTTATGCGATGGCGCAAAAATTCATCCCGGAAATTAAAGACGGCGATAAACGGGTGCTGGTGATCAACGGCGAACCGGTGCCGTATTGCCTGGCGCGTATTCCGGCAAGCGGCGAAACCCGCGGTAATCTGGCGGCTGGTGGCCGGGGTGAAGCCCGTGCGTTAACTGAATCGGATTGGGCTATTGCCCGGGCTGTTGGGCCAGCGTTAAAAGCCAAAGGGTTGATTTTTGTCGGTCTGGATATCATTGGCGATAAGCTAACTGAAATTAACGTCACCAGCCCGACTTGTATCCGTGAAATTGAAGCGGCCTTTCCAATCAGCATTACCGGACTATTATTTGATCAAATTGAGCTGCTTCTTCAACAGCAGTCAAACTGAACTGGAGACATCGATGACAGATAGCACCATGGCCAGTTTGCAAAACCATTTACTGATCGCGATGCCTGCGCTGGAAGACCCATTGTTCGGGCGCAGCGTGACTTATATTTGCGAACACAATACCGATGGTGCCATGGGCATTGTCATTAACCACCCGCTGTCGATTAATGTCTCAGACTTATTACGGCAGCTGGAAATTGACCATAACGCAGACTGTGCTGCCGCTAAAGCGCGAGTTTGTGCCGGTGGTCCGGTGCAAAATGAACGTGGTTTTGTACTGCATACGCCCAAAGAAGGTTTTATCAGTAGCTTAAGACTGACCGATGATTTGATGGTCACCACCTCGAAAGACATTCTGGAACAGCTAACTTCTGCTAATGCACCGGAAAAATTCATTTTGGCGCTGGGTTATGCCGGCTGGAGCGCCGGGCAACTGGAGCAGGAAATTGCCGATAATTCGTGGTTGGTGATCCCGGCTGATAACCAGATTATTTTTGATTTAAGCCATGCTGAAAAATGGCAAGGCGCCACCAAACGCCTTGGTATTCAGTCGTGGCAATTAAGCCCTGATGCAGGACATGCCTGATGAGTGAAAAACCAAATATTCTGGCCTTTGACTATGGCCTGAAAAGTATCGGCGTGGCGGTTGGTCAACAGCTCACCGGCAGCGCCAGTACCTTAAAAGCACTCAAAGCAGTGGACGGCACGCCCGACTGGACCCAGATTGAAAAGCTAATCAGCGAATGGCAACCAGGTTTAGTGGTGGTTGGTTTGCCGCTGAATATGGACGGCACTGAGCAGCCATTTACCGCCCGCGTGCATAAATTCGTCAATCGGCTGCATGGTCGTTTTGGCCTCAAAGTCGTGACGCAGGACGAACGTTTAACCACAGTCGATGCCCGCGCTGATTTATTTGCCCAAGGTGGGTTTAAAAAACTCAGTAAAGACGCCGTCGATTGTTGGTCGGCCAAATTAATCCTGGAGAGCTGGTTTGACAATCATTCTGCCTGATAACGGTATCTCGGCTTTGCTTGATCACGGTGACGGCTCGGTGCCGCTGGGTTATTACCAGCATTACAAAGGCCCCTGCTACCAATTGCTAGCGATTGCCATGCATAGCGAAGATGAACTACCTTATGCGGTGTATCGGGCATTGTATGGTGATTACGGCTTGTGGGTGCGCCCGTTGTCGATGTTCACAGAAACCGTGACCATTCAGGGTGAAGAAGTCCCCAGATTTCAGTTTGTGGGCACTGAGCGGCCAGCGAGTTAACTTTTGCGAATTCCTTTCTTACTGCTAGATCGGGTTTTATTGTCTGAATGGGGTCCGCAAATGTTGCGAACCCCCCAGTCTAGTTAGTTCTTCTCTGGTTTTTCCAAACCATCAACCGTAACATTCGCCAGGAAACCTGCCCCTGAAGTTTCATTGTTACGCAGTTTAATCATCAGTCGTAAGTCGTTCGGTGAATCAGCGTGGTGCAGTGCATCGGCGTAGCTGATTTGGCTGCGCTGATATAAATCGTACAAGGCCTGATCGAAGGTCTGCATGCCAAGCTCGCGTGATTTACTCATCACCGCTTTCACTTCATCAATTTCGCCCCGTTTGATTAAATCTGCGACCAATGGCGAATTCAGCAGCACTTCAATCGCCGCGATGCGCCGTGAACCGTCCGGCGTGGGGATCAGTTGCTGCGCGACAATAGCCCGCAGGTTTAATGACAAATCAAACAGTAACTTGCCGTGTTTCTCTTTCGGCACTAAGTGCATGATCCGGTCAATTGCCTGGTTGGCATTGTTGGCGTGCAATGTCGCAATACACAAGTGGCCGGTTTCCGCGAATGACAACGCATATTCCATGGTGTCCTGGCTACGGATTTCACCGATTAGAATGACGTCCGGCGCCTGACGTAACGAGCTTTTTAGCGCGGACTCAAACGAATCGGTGTCGATACCCACTTCACGTTGGGTGATCAGGCTTTTTTGGTGATCGTGCACAAATTCAATTGGATCTTCGATGGTCAGAATATGGCCACGGGAGGTCTTATTGCGAAAGCCAATGAGCGCCGCCAACGAGGTTGATTTACCAGTGCCGGTACCACCCACAAAGAGCACCAGCCCGCGTTTGGACATGATGATTTCTTTTAAAATCGGCGGCAGACCTAAATCATCAGCATTCGGAATGGTAGTAACAATCCGCCGCACCACCATCCCGGCCTGATCCCGCTGAAAAAACGCCGACACCCGAAAGCGCCCCGCTTCATTGGCGACCGCAAAGTTACATTCTTTGACTTTCAAAAATTCATTTTTTTGCTTTTCATTCATCGCTGCCAATACAATCGCCAGCGAGTCTTCCGCTGTCAGCGGTGTATCGTCGATCGGCAGCAATTCCCCGTTGATCTTCGCTGCCACCGGCATGCCGGCGGTGACAAACATATCGGAAGCCTTGGCATCGACCATTTTTTGCAATAACTGGACTAATTCCACCTGAAAGCTCCTAAATCCGGCCCATAGCGCCAAAAGCATTTTTGTCTTGTGCTTTGGCGAGCGCGTCTTGTTTGGTGATCAAACCACGGTTGACCAGATTTAATAAACATTGATCCATGGTTTGCATGCCGTGCGCCGCACCGGTCTGAATGACCGAATACATCTGGGCAATTTTGTCTTCACGGATCAGATTTCGGATTGCCGGTAAGCCGACCATAATTTCGTGTGCCGCCACCCGGCCACCACCAACTTTTTTCAGCAGCGTTTGTGAAATAACTGCGCGTAGCGATTCGGATAACATCGAACGCACCATGGCTTTTTCTTCGCCAGGGAATACGTCGATGATCCGGTCAATGGTTTTTGGCGCTGACGTGGTGTGCAAAGTGCCGAACACCAAATGGCCGGTTTCAGCGGCGGTCATTGCCAGACGAATAGTTTCTAAATCGCGTAATTCACCGACCAGAATAATGTCCGGATCTTCCCGCAGCGCAGAGCGCAGGGCGTTACTAAAACTTAAGGTATCGCGATGCACTTCCCGCTGGTTCACCAGGCAAAGTTTGTTGTGATGCACAAATTCGATTGGATCTTCAATGGTCAGAATGTGCTCATGCCGGGTGGTATTGATGTAATCGACCATGGCCGCGAGCGTGGTCGATTTACCCGAACCGGTTGGCCCGGTCACGAGCACTAAACCACGTGGGTTTTCGGCGATGGTGCGAAATACATCTGGCGCCGCTAAATCATCCAGGCTCAGTACTTCACTAGGGATGGTACGGAAAACCGCTGCAGCACCGCGGTTTTGCACAAAGGCATTGACCCGGAACCGCGCCAGACCAGGCACTTCAAACGAAAAATCCGACTCCAGTCGTTCTTCGTATTCTTTACGCTGCTTATCCGTCATAATGTCGTACACCAAAGCGTGCACGTCTTTATGCGTCAATGGCGGAATATTTAAGCGACGCACATCGCCATCGACCCGGATCAGCGGCGGCACACCGGCCGATAAGTGTAAATCCGACGACTTATGCTGCACGCTAAAGGCTAATAATTCGGTAATATCCATGACAAAATGTACTCCTGTTTGCCAGAAACTAAAAAAATAATCACGAAAAGTCAGGTCCCAATGGATAACAACATAGCAGAACGACTGAATTCAGCCTACCGGCAGCTTGCAGAAATTAAGCAGAAAAACCCCAGCGTGCGTGCAGATGCGCAATTAATCGCCGTCAGTAAAACCAAACCCATCTCATTGATTACAGAAGCATATCTGGCCGGGCAACGTCAGTTTGGTGAAAACTATGTGCAAGAGCTGGTCGATAAAGCGAGCGAGTTAGCAGAACTAACTGATTTAGAATGGCATTTTATTGGCCCTATTCAATCGAATAAAACCCGTGATATCGCCAAATTTGCTGGCTGGGTGCACAGCATCGACCGGCTGAAAATCGCCGAGCGGTTATCGGCACAGCGCCCTGCAGGCATGAGCGCGCTGAAAGTGCTTATTCAGGTCAATATCAGTGACGAAGCCAGTAAAGCGGGTATTGCAGCCGCTGAGGTTCTGCCTTTCGCTGCAAAGGTCGCGGCACTGCCAAACCTCGAACTCGCTGGCTTAATGGCGATTCCTGCCCCAGCCGTCGATAACGACAACAGCCAGGCTTTTGCCGCGATGCAAGCCTTGTCCGTCCAACTTCAGCAACTATTTCCACAGGCCAGGGCGCTGTCGATGGGCATGTCAGATGACTGGCAACAAGCCCTGACTTTCGGTGCAACTATGATAAGATTAGGCACAGCCATTTTCGGCGCGCGGGAACCGCAACCTCATGAATGAAAACACAGTAGCTTTTATTGGCGCCGGTAATATGGCGCGTTGTCTGATAGCCGCCCTGGTGAAACAGGGTTATCCTGCTGAAAATATTATCGCCAGTAATCGCAATGCGGCAAAACTGGCCACCCTTGCCAAAGATTTTGGTATTCAAGTCACCGAAGATAACGTCCATGCGGCGCAAGTCGCTGATGTCATTGTGTTGGCGGTCAAGCCACAGCTGATGGCCGAAGTTTGTCAGGCGATGTTAGCTGGCGCGCCGGAAATCCACGAAAAATTATTTGTCACGGTCGCCGCAGGTTTACCAGTGAGCCGTTATCGCGAATGGCTCGGTGATATCCGAATTGTGCGCGCGATGCCGAATACGCCGGCACAGATAGGCCTTGGCGTCACCGGACTATATCCAAGTCAATGTTCCAATTACGAAAAATCTTTTGTTGATCAGTTATTCAGTGGCTGTGGCCGCAATGTCTGGCTGGACGACGAAGCGCAAATTAATCACATTATTGCCGTCAGCGGCAGTGCGCCGGCCTACTTCTTTTATTTTATGCAGGCGATGCAACAGCAGGCAGAAACCCTTGGCTTTAGCAGCGAAGACGCCAAAGCCATGGTGGCGCAAACTGCTCTCGGCGCAGCAACGTTGGCGGCGCAGTCTGATTTGTCCTTTGCCGATTTACGGGCAGAAGTGACCAGCAAAGGCGGCACCACTCACGAAGCGATTGAAACGTTTCGCGCGCGTGAGCTGGAGCAGACCGTCGCTGCAGCGATGCAAGCGGCGATTGCCAGAGCCGAGGCAATGGCCAGCACTTTATAGGTAGCAGTGAGTGTCACACTCACTGGTGTTTTCTTTTGATTCAGGATCCTGAAGTTATGAACGAAGCGTTGTTCTTTTTAATTGATACCGTGTTCACCCTGGTTTTAATGGTGGTGATGCTGCGATTATGGCTGCAGCTGGTGCGGGCTGATTTCTACAATCCGCTGAGCCAGTTTGTGGTCAAAGCCACCAACCCACTGATTATCCCGATGCGCCGGTTTATTCCGAGCATGGGTCCGGTTGATACGGCGTCGTTGGTTTTGGCGTTGTTAATTGCGGCAGCAAAAGTGGTGACCATTCAGCTGTTGCTGGCTGGACAAATGAATCTGGGTACCACCGCGCTTGGCGCTGTGGTCGTTTTAGTCAAAGAAGCATTTAGCCTGTTGTTTTGGGTGATTGTGATCCGCGCCATTATGAGCTGGTTCAGTCAGGGCAGAAACCCGATGGAGCACCTGCTGCATCAACTGACAGAGCCGTTGCTGCGGCCTATCCGTAAGATCATTCCACCGATGGGCGGACTGGATTTATCGGTACTGGTGTTATTGGTTGGCCTGCAGTTTTTACAAATTCTGGTGCAAAGCCTGGTTTCAAGGCTGTTTTGAGCCGTTGATGTGACTCTTTGATGAGCAGTGTAGCGAAGTATCTGGGCGCTGATTTGCTGTTAGCGCTGTACATTCAACCCAAAGCCAGTCGGGATCAGGTGATGGGTTTACACGGCGCTGAAATCAAACTGGCGATTACCGCGCCGCCCGTGGATGGCAAAGCCAATGCTCATGTCCGTAAATTATTAGCTAAACTGTTTCAGGTCAGTCAAAGCCAAGTCAGTTTACACAAAGGTGAATTAAGCCGGCATAAGCAGGTGCTGATTAAAGCCCCTTTTGTGATCCCGGCAGAATTCTCTGAATTTGTGCAGAAAAAGGAAAGTGAATCATGAAACCAAGCACTCTTTTACTCGATACCTGGATCGGACAATGGTTCGGGCAATTGCTCGGATCACAGATCCGGTTCACCCTGCTGTTAATGTCAGTTGGGTTGTTCAGTGCAGGCCAGGTCAGCGCCGAGCAGAAAAAGCAGTTAGGCCCCTGGGATGTCCATTATATTGCGATGCCATCGACGTTGATTGACCCCGTCATTGCCAAAGCCTATCAGCTGGAACGCACCAAATTTCAGGGTTTAGTCAATATTTCGGTGCTGAACAGCGGCGATCAGGCAGCGCAGCAAGTCAGTATCGAAGGCGTTGCCAAAAACCTTCTGGGCCAACAAAAAGAACTGGTATTCCGGGAAGTGGTCGAAGGCAAAGCGATTTATTACCTGGCGCAGCTGCCCTATCGCAATGAAGAACGTTTTACCTTCACGCTGCAAATCAAGCAAGGTGACGTCAGCCAGCAACTGCAATTTACCCATACCTTTTACGTCGATTAATCCTGTAGAGCCAGCGCGACTGGCTCCATTCTGTGAGCCTCTGTTGATGTCATCATTGATCCAAAATCAAAATAGCGCACAAAAAATTGTGCTTGCCACCGGCAATCCGGGAAAAGTTTCTGAACTGGCGGCCATGTTGGCACCCTGGGGCTGTGAGATTATTCCGCAAACCAGTCTTGGTGTCCCTGATGCCGACGAAACCGGCCTGACTTTTATTGAAAATGCGATTCTGAAAGCGCGTCATGCTGCAGCCATTACTGGTTTACCTGCCATTGCTGACGACTCGGGGCTGGCGGTAGACGCCTTGGGTGGCGCGCCGGGTATTTACTCCGCACGATTTGCCGGCCTGCAGGCGACTGATGCCGACAATGTAGCCCTACTGCTGGAGAAAATGGCGGATGTCCCGGCTGGTCAACGTCAGGCGCAATTTCATTGTGTGCTGGTGTATCTACGCCATGCCAACGACCCTACGCCGCTCATCAGCCACGGCATCTGGACCGGTGAAATAGCCTTCGAAGTCAAAGGCCAGCATGGTTTCGGTTATGATCCGATATTCTGGTTACCAGACTTGGGTGTGATGTCAGCGGAGCTGGAAAAAGCGCAAAAGGCGCTGATCAGTCATCGTGGTAAAGCGTTGTCGTTGTTACAACAACAATGGCAGCAGAAGGCTTAAATGATGCTCCAGCTGCCGCCGTTATCGTTATATATCCACATTCCCTGGTGCATCCAAAAATGTCCGTATTGCGATTTTAACTCGCATGCGGTGAAACAAGGTATTCCGGAGCAGGAATATATCGCCCATTTGCTGGCCGATTTAGACCTCGATCTTGAGTACGTGCAAGGCCGGACACTACACAGTATTTTTATCGGCGGCGGTACGCCAAGCGTGTTTAGCGCTGAAGGCATTGCCGCTATTTTAGACGGTGTACAAAGCAGAATAGCTTTTGCGGCTGATATCGAAATCACTATGGAAGCCAACCCTGGCACCGTTGAAGCCGAGCGTTTTGCCGGTTATGTCAAAGCCGGAGTTAGCCGTTTCTCCATTGGGGTGCAAAGTTTCCAAAACGATAAACTCACGCGGCTTGGTCGTATTCATCAAGGCGCTGAAGCCAGCAACGCCGCACAACTAGCGACGGCATTACTCACCAACAGCCCTTTAAAAAGTTTTAACCTCGATTTAATGCACGGCCTGCCGGAGCAAAGTATCGACGATGCGCTCAGCGATTTACAGCAAGCCATTGCGCTGCAACCGCCGCATTTATCCTGGTATCAACTGACCATTGAACCTAATACTGCTTTTGCTTCGAAGCCGCCGGTATTACCGGAAGATGATATTTTGTGGGACATTCAGGAACAAGGCCATGCCTTATTAACCGCCGCTGGTTATCAGCAATATGAAACTTCGGCTTATGCCAAAGTGGGTTTTCAGTGTCGACATAATCTGAATTACTGGCGCTTTGGTGATTATTTAGGCATTGGCTGTGGTGCACACGGCAAAATTACCCTGCCTGAGCACGGCCACATTGTCCGCACGGTGAAAGTGAAACATCCCAAAGGTTATATGGATTTGAGCAAGGCATATCTGGACAGCGCCACACCAGTGCCAAGCGACGAATTACCCTTCGAGTATTTTATGAATCGCTTCCGGCTGCTGGAGACTTGTAGCATTGCTGAATTTACCGCATATACCGGTTTACCTGCCGCAACAGTCGAGCCGATCCTTGTCAAAGCCATGCAATTAGGATTAGTTAACCAGCAAGATCAGCACTATCAAATCACGCCCCATGGCGTGCGATATCTGAATGATTTGCTGCAGATGTTTTTATAAGCTTGGCAGCACAAGCAGCAACATGATAAACAAGATCAGTGAGTTTTTCTGAATGTCACTCAACCGCGCAGCAACAAGCTAGATCAAAACAAAGCGCACCCACGCAATTACAGAGGTAACAATGAAATTAACCAAATCGACGCTGGCCCTGGCCGTCACTTTAGCCTTGCTCGGTGCCTGTTCACCGGCCGAAAAAGCCAGCACTGCCAGCACCGAAGCTGCAACACCAGCAGCGACTGCCATGGTTCAGAACGAAAACGAAAAAATCAGCGCTTTTTTTGAAAAAGCCTTTATGGATCAAGTTGAATTAAGCCCAACGTCGCTCACCTATTTAGGCATTAAAAAAGACTACGACAAATGGGAGCCAATGACCGACGAACAAGCGGCAAAAACGCTGGAGCTGACCAAACAACAATTAGAGCAACTGAAAAGCTTTAATGTCGAAGCCTTAGACGAGCAGTCCAAACTCAGTTACCAACTGTTTAAACAACAAGCCGAACAACAAATCGCTGATGACAAATGGCGGTTGTACAACTACCCGGTCAATCAGATGTATGGCACCCACTCGATGGTGGCGTCTTTACTAATTAACCAACACCAGATTGCCGACGAATCCGATGCCAAAGCTTATATCGCGCGGCTCAACGGCGTGCAGACGCTGTTTCAACAATTGATGACGCAGCTGGATAAACGGGCAGAACTTGGCATCATTCCACCAAAATTTGTGTTCCCCCATGTGATTGGTGCCAGTCAGAATTTGATTAAAGGTGCGCCGTTTACTGAAGGCGCTGACAGCACGTTGCTCGAAGATTTCCGCGGTAAAGTCAATAAGTTAACCATTGACGATGCCGCCAAACAAATGTTGATCAAAGAAGCCGAAGTGGCATTGGTGAGCAGCGTCAAGCCAGCTTATGAGCAGTTGATCAGCTACCTGACCACGCTGGAAACCAAAGCTGGTACCGAGGATGGCGTATGGCGCTTTAAAGATGGCGCTGAGTTCTACAACAACGCGTTAGCGCGTACCACCACGACCACCATGACCGCCGATCAAATTCACGATTTGGGTCTGTCTGAAGTAGCGCGTATCCATCAGGAAATGCAGGCCATCATGCAAAAGGTTGGTTTTAAAGGCGATTTACAAGCCTTTTTCAGCTTTATGCGCGACGACGCCCAGTTCTATTACCCGGACACTGCCGAAGGCAAAGCGGCTTATTTAACCGAAGCCACCCGCGTCATCGACGAGATGAAAGGCAAACTGGATTCGTTGTTTCTGGTCAAACCTAAAGCTGACATGATTGTGAAAGCAGTTGAACCCTTCCGTGAACAATCGGCTGGCAAAGCTTTCTACGAGCAACCATCAATGGACGGCAAACGCCCTGGCGTGTATTACGCCAACCTGTTCCGGATGAAAGGCATGCCAAAATACGAGCTGGAAGCGCTGGCGTTCCATGAAGGTATTCCGGGCCACCATATGCAAATCGCCATCGCCCAGGAACTGGAAAATGTGCCGAAGTTCCGTAAATTTGGTGGTTACACCGCTTATGTTGAAGGTTGGGGTTTGTACACTGAAATGCTGCCAAAAGAAATCGGCATGTATCAAGACCCCTACTCCGATTTTGGCCGCTTAGCGATGGAACTATGGCGCGCCTGCCGTTTGGTGGTCGACACCGGTATTCACGCGAAAAAGTGGACCCGTGAAGAAGCCATTACCTATTTAGCAACCAATACACCTAATGCTAAATCTGAAGTTGATAACGCGATTGAACGTTATATCGTGATGCCATCACAAGCAACGGCTTACAAAATCGGTATGATCAAAATTGTCGAACTGCGCGAAAAAGCCAAAACAGCGCTTGGCGACAAATTTGATATCCGCGCATTCCACGATGTCGTGCTGAAAAATGGCGCCGTGCCGTTGGACGTATTGGAAACGCTGGTTGATCAGTATATTGCGAGCAATAAAGCGGCTTAATACTGGTAATTGGTAAATGGTTTTGATGGAAACGCCGCTTTTATGCGGCGTTTTTTTTGGCCGATGCCAACCTGGCTAAGGTGCAGTCTGGCGGATTTATGACTGCGTGGTTAATTGCAATTAATTTACCGCAACAGTGCAACCGTTCCTTACCAGGTGTTGCCAATTAACTGAAATTCCCACTTCGTCTGATCGTGGCATTGTGCCAAAAGCTGACATTGTATCAATCTAAGCATATTGATCGACTGAAAGGTCAGCCACGTGAATCAACGGGCTTGATAAAGGACACGAAAGTGCCCATAATAATCTCATGCTTCTGACCTTGGAGCATCTCCGGTCAATCAGGAAGCCTCTATAGGCAGTATAAGTCTCGTAAATTACTAAGGCTCCCGTTAAGCAATTATCGGGGGCCTTAATAATTTACGGCACATGTAAAGGCTCTTCAGTCAACTCTTTCTGATTACGACATCAGATCAAGCATAGGTAAAAGATGAATGAAGGATAACAGTCTGGAGAGCGTTTTTAATGCCTACTTCAATAACAAAAAAAACTTCTCTGATTTCTATACTCTTAGAACTGAAGATGAAGCCAGTCTTATTCCCTTGAGTAAAAGTAAGCTTGAGCTTTACAAGTGTTCCGACAAGCTTAAAGTTATTCATACTTTTCTTTCCCTGTTTGTGTTCAACGAAATGCCTGTGAGAAAAGATATAGTTTTTTCTTACCGGAAAGACGTGAATATTACTGACGCCGTCCGGCCACACTGCAACAGTGAATTTATTTTTAAAACAGACATATCGAAATTTTTCAACTCAATCAGAGCTAAAGGCGTGTATCACTCGCTTTCTAAATACTGTGAACATATAAGAACGGTGGACTCTGGAGAGGTCAGAGAGAATATCGAGAGGATCGTTTATCTGTGCACCATCGATAACCATCTACCAGTGGGATTCTCATGCTCGCCCTCAATCAGTAACTTCTGTTTTTATGATTATGACAACATCATTGATGCCTACTGCAAAGAGAACGACTATATCTACAGTCGTTACGCGGATGATCTTATTATTTCGTCGCGGAATGAAATGAATAAAGACAAGATCACAGACGACCTTACAGCCATACTCTCATCAGACGCATTCCTGAAACTATCCATCAATCATAAAAAAACAAAACTGATTACGAAAAAGTTTGAAAGACAAATTCTGGGAATAAGTATACTGAATGACGGAAAAATGACAGTCAGTAAAGCAACCAAAACCGATATTGAAGTGAAGCTGCACCTGTTGAAAACTAACAGAGAAAAATTGGTGAATTATACCGGCATGGAAGAGATGGCGTCGATTCTGTCAATCGCAGGCGTTCTGAGCCAAATACACAATATCGACAGTGACTACCTTTTTCATCTACGTAAAAAATACGGGAACGCCATTATCAGTAAGCTGCTCAAAGGCAAGGAACTGTTGAAATGATCGTCAGTATAGATATCAGAGCTTTGCAACATCTGGCCGAAATTAGCGTCATCTTCGACTTTTCACGCGACCCACTTATTTGTATGACAAGCAAGAATGGCGTGGGCAAAACGTCAATCATTAAAGCACTTGCCCTACTGAAGGACACTGCCATCATTAGTAAAACGTCGTCGGCGTTTAGTATCAATGAAAATACGCAGATAGACGTTAAAATTAACGAAGACGTCTACATGTTCAGGTTCAAAGATGGTGATCTTGATACGAACAACGTTCTCCGGGACGAAGCGTTTCTAAACGTCGAACTGCCGATTCCTTATGGTAAACGTTTCTCTGATTTTCCTTCCTTGGGAAGCATCGATATGACGCTTAGGGAAAAGTACTTAAGAGGAGATTATGAAGACGCACACGAACTCATAGCTTTCCTCAATTCCGTTTACAAGGATGTTCACAAGTTTCAGAATCTGAAACTTGTGAACATTAAGGGCGTAAACTACTATTTTCTGCCGCTTGAGAATAACCGATATATACGTGAAGACTATTTCAGTTCAGGGGAGTTCTTTGTTATCAGTATTTTCAAGATGATAACCTCTTCAAGTCGGCTTATCATCATAGATGAAATAGACGTATCCCTTGATTCCTCAGCACAGGTTTCACTGATGAATGCGATCAGCAATATCTGCATAGAAAGGAACATCAAAATACTCTTTACCACGCACTCTCTCGCCATAATAAAAACCATCTATGAATACGGCACGCCAATCATCTATCTGAAAAGTGAAAACGGGGCGGTCAGCCATAATCTGGTCTCTTACAGCTTTATTCAATTGGAAATGTTTGGGTTCCAAGGGTATGACAAGTTTATATTAACCGAAGACGTGACACTTGAGAGCTATATCAACCTTAAGCTCTCAACTATGGCAACGAATAATCGAGTGAAGGTCATTTATATTGGTGGCTGTGGCAACGTGATTGATTTGATGAAGCGTAATGCAGCGACCGGTTTCATCTGCTCATCCAAAGACGCTATTGCCGTTCTGGACGGTGATGCACAAGCCAAATATGGTCGCCGTGCGGACGTCATTATCAGCCCTTACGATGATATTGAAGACGAAATATTCCGGAAGTACAAAGAAGAAAATGCTTTGTATAATCTCCCGGATGTCGCGCCAGAAAATGCCAAATCTAAAGCCTATTGGAAAAAGTTACAGGAAAATCGTAAAGCACATAATCTCACCCGTAAGGACATTTTTACTATTCTAGAACACGGTTTTGAAGCAAAAGTGTCGGCTTTTTATCAGGCGATCCATTCATTTATCAATCGTTAAGTGGGAATGCTGAGGGTCAGGTCTTGCTTTTTGCCTTTTCAATTCGGGCTCGCGGGTGGCAAAAAGCAAGACCTGACCCTGCATCTTCTGCATCTTTTCCACTGCATCTTTTCCGCTTGGCGACAAATTTGATATCCGTGCATTCCACGATGTCGTGCTGAAAAATGGCGCCGTGCCGTTGGACGTACTGGAAACGCTGGTTGATCAGTATATCGCGAGCAATAGAGCGGCTTAATACCGTCTGACCAATCTGAATAACAACGCCGCTCTCATCAGCGGCGTTTTTTATTGTCATTGCATTAGTTTGACGTTTCGCATTTTAAGCGACTAAATTCTACGGTATCTGATTCAGACATGTAGCGGCAGGCGGCAACGCGCCTAGGAAATTGGTTTATGGCAAATTATCCGTCCCATCGCTGGCGCCTGATACTACCTCTGCTGCTCAGCGCTTGCAGCGCAGTGCAGCCCACGACTGACACCTCCGGCATCTGCATTGGCAACGTGCTTCCCGCTCCTGCTGGACTGATAGCCGCTTCAGATCCGTTGTTGTTGCAAAACGCACTGGGCGCGCCCGGTACTGGCAAACTTTGTCTCGGACAAGTGTTGATTGTAACGGAACATATATTGGTGTATCGGGTATGGGATCAAACAAGACCTGAATCGCTTTATGGTTCATGGTGGAGTTTCAACAAGCCCGGCAACAATCTTGAGCAATACCGGATCGACAATGCCATTTGCCCAGAGTGGAGCGCGCTGGATGTGGTCAGCGTCTGCCAAGTCAAAATTGGCAGCAAGCTGGTCACAGGACCTGGACAAAGTGCGACATGCAGTGACAAGCTGACTTACCCGCCATCACCGGTAAACCAGATCTATCTGCCAAATAACCTGCAGCAGAACTTACTACAAGTCGAAAACTGCAGTGCTGGCGCACCCTGGCCAAAACATTAGCCAGTTGATGTTGCTTGCCAGCCTGTGAAACAATTGCGTATGCTCGGCAAAACAACGTATTGGAAAATATGATGATTGTGCTTCATCTGTACAACCCGGAAACCGAAACCTGGCAAAACGGCGATATCAAGCTGTTGTCATTACCCTTACATGGCGACCAGCGGCTGTGGCTGAATTTATCCAATGCCAGCGCGGACGAACAACAACAGTTACTGGCGAAATTTAATATTCATCCGGAAATTGCCGAAGACTTTCTACGCGAACGACACCCGCCAAAGCTGGAAAGCTCCAATGGTTTCACCCTGATGATCCTGCGCGCTTATGCCGGCAAAGATTTTAAGGATTATCCCGGTCACGCTCAGCTCAGTCTGTTATTTTCCAATCAGGTACTGCTGTACAAATGCCAGTTGCCGGAGCAGGATTATGCCTACGCCCTACCAACTTTTGATTTGCAGCAGCCAGCAATGCCGATTAAAGACTGGGTAAAACATTATATTCACGCCGTTTCTGCCAGCTATCTGGAAAAACTGATTAATTTTGAAGATGAACTGTCCGAATTTGAAGATGCCATGCTCAATCATGGTGACGACCAGAAAATGGCGCAAATTATGCGTTATCGGTCGGTGTTTCGAAAGTTGGACCGTAACCTGGCTTATCAAAAAGAAATGTTTGCCGATTTGTTGGATCTGGAAAGCGAACACCTGCTGAAAAGCCTGTTTCAACCGGTTGAACTGCGTGACTTTTACGAAAAATTCGAACGTCTGCTCAGCATGACGCAAATGTACTACGACCAGCTCGGCGATTTGGTGAGCGGTTATATGTCGACATCTTCGCACCAAATTAACGAACGGATGAAACTGCTGACCATGGTGTCGACCGTGTTTATTCCACTGACCTTTATTGTCGGTATGTACGGGATGAATTTTGACAATATGCCGGAGCTGCATCTGGAAACTGGTTATTACTGGACACTTGCCGGTATGGCCATTCTGGCGCTGGCGATGCTGCTGGGCTTTAAAATCAAACGTTGGTGGTGACAATCGGGCCGATGTCACCAGCTGACCTTTCACCAGTCGATCCAGCAAAACAGCGAAAAAAACTTGGAAATGTCTTTGAATTGACTATAAAACTGACGCACAGCTGCGGTATTATCGCCAACTTTTAAAATAACCAGTTTCACCAGCGGCAATCTGCCAAACTGGTGGCAATGACTTGTGGTTAGTACTGGTGTAAGGACGCAGCGATGGCTGAAACTCAACTACTTGATATCAAAGAAATTGTTCGCGACAGCTTCGATGAGCAGGAAGTTGAACAGCTTGGCGTTAAACTCAGCCAGCTGGAACCAGAAGAAATTGCTGTTGCGCTCGAAGCGATGCCGCTGGAGCAGCGGATCAGCACCTGGCAAAGCCTGCATCCCGATGAGCAAATTCATGCTCTGTCTTATATGCGCGACGATGCGCGTGAAAACATCTTTAAACAATTAGAAGCACCTGAACTGTCCGTGTTGGTCGAGCGGATGGACGTTGACGATCTGATTGAAATGCTTGATGAATTGCCGGCGGCGGTTTATCAGGAAGCCTGCTCTAAGCTCGACGCCACCGACAAAGAATGGCTAGCCACGGCACTGGCCTACACCGACGAGCAATGTGGTCGTTACGCCGACCACGATGTACTCACCATTCGCAATAACGCCAAAATCCGCGATGCCATTCGGTTGTTTAAAAAACTCAACGAAGACGCCGAATATCATGACGCGCTGATGGTGGTCGACCGCACCGGTCGTTATGTCGGCATGTTGCTCAGCATCAGCTTATTGGGTCAGCCCAGCCATTTGCCGATTGTCGAATTTATCGATGACGAAGCGCCGATTGTCGACGGTGAAATGGACCTGGACCAAGGCTCCGACATCGTGGCGCGCTCCGGTTATACCGCCTTGGCAGTCATTGACGAAGAAGGCAAGTTACTCGGCCGGTTATCGATTGGTGAAGCGTTGGAAAACGTCCGGCGCAGCCTGGAAAGCCAGTTTATGCATACCGCCGGTTTAGATGAAACCGAAGACTTATTCGCCCCGGTCATGAATAGCGCCAAGCGCCGTGCCGTCTGGCTGGGTATCAATTTGCTGACCGCCTTTCTGGCCTCCTGGACCATCGGCTTGTTTGAAGCCACCTTGCAGCAGGTCGTCGCGCTTGCAGTGCTGATGCCGATTGTCGCCAGCATGGGCGGCATCGCCGGTAGCCAAACCTTAACCCTGATTATCCGCGGTTTAGCGCTGGGGCAAATCACCCCCCAAACCTACTGGACTTTGCTGCGAAAGGAGCTGGGGGTGGGTCTTATCAACGGGGTGCTATGGGCAGCCGTGATTGCGGTAGTCACCTACTTCTGGTTTAACGATTTGATCATCGGCACTGTCATTGGCCTGGCGATTGTGATCAATATTCTGGTGGCGGCAGCTTCCGGCGTGGTGATCCCGGTGCTGCTGGAAAAAGTCAAAATTGACCCGGCGTTATCCGGTTCGGTTATTCTCACCACCATCACAGATGTGATTGGTTTTTTTGTGTTTCTGGGTCTAGGCTCCTTGTTACTGTTGCCTTAAATGTTCCAAAGTTTGATGCTGACAATAGATTTTTAAAACAAAGCCAAATCACCAAGTCGTAACTATTTAAACTCATTATTATTTTTTGCAGTGTGGACCATCACCACAGCTGTAGCCGGAGTCTGCATGAAAATAGCTTTGTTATCCCGAAACGCCGAATTGTACTCGACCAAAAGGCTGGTCGAAGCCGCCGAAGCCCGCGGCCATCAGATTGAAGTGATTGACCCGATTTTGTGTTACATGAACATCAATCACAATGCGTTGTCCATCCACTATAAAGGCGAAGAACTGTCGGCTTTTGATGCGATTATTCCGCGCATTGGCGCCTCTATTACCTTTTACGGTAGCGCCGTGTTACGCCAATTCGAAATGATGAACGTGTATTGCCTGAATAACGCCGCCGCTATTGGCCGGGCGCGCGATAAACTCAATTCACTGCAACTGCTGGCCCGCGATGGTATTGGCTTGCCGATCACCGGTTTTGCTGACAAGCCCGGTGATATTCCCGATCTCATCGAAATGGTCGGTGGCGCGCCGCTGGTGATTAAACTGCTCGAAGGCACCCAGGGTATCGGCGTCGTGCTGGCCGAAACCCGCACCGCTGCCGAAAGCGTGATTGAGGCGTTTATGGGCCTGAACGCCAATATTCTGGTGCAGGAATATATCCGCGAAGCCAAAGGCGCCGATATCCGCTGTTTTGTGGTGGGCAATAAAGTGGTGGCAGCGATGAAACGGCAAGCCAAAGAAGGTGAATTTCGCTCTAATCTGCATCGCGGCGGCACCGCCAGCAAAGTTCGATTGAGTAAAGAAGAGCGCCAAACCGCGTTAAAAGCCGCGCGCTGCATGGGTTTAAATGTGGCAGGTGTGGATATTCTGCGCTCAAATCAGGGGCCGGTGGTGATGGAAGTCAATAGCTCGCCGGGTCTCGAAGGCATTGAAGCCGCAAGCGAAATTGATGTTGCTGACACAATAGTGCAGTATCTGGAACAACAAGTAAGCCGCCACCAAAGCAAACAACGGAGAACGTCCTGATGAGTGAAGTGCCGGAACCGGATAACGCCCCAGCCGTCAGTAGCCGTCCGCCGCCCGCTGTCGCCGAAGATTTTGAGTTTGGCAACAGCACCATCACTCCGGGCAGCCGCGTGGTGGTGGATATTCCCTTTGGCAAACTTTATACCCACACTGAGCTGAATATCGGCGCCCATGTGCTACATGGCAAAAGACCTGGCCCGGTATTGCTTATCACCGCCGCTTTGCATGGTGATGAAATTAACGGCGTGGAAATCTGCCGTCGTTTGCTGAAACTTCCAAAAATCAATAGCTTACGCGGCACTTTAATCGTGGTACCGATCGTCAATACCTATGGTTTTGTACAGCAATCCCGTTATTTACCGGACCGCCGCGATTTAAACCGCAGTTTCCCCGGTAGTGAAAAAGGTTCATTAGGCAGTCGGATGGCCTGGCAGTTTACCGACCGCATTCTAAAAAAATGCACCCATGTGATTGACTTACATACCGGTGCGATTCACCGCAGTAACCTGCCGCAAGTGCGCGCCACTTCCCGCGATAAAGTGTCGCTGAAAATGGCCGAAAGTTTTAACGCACCGATTATTATCAAAGCGGCGAGTCGCGACGGCACCATGCGCGGCACCGCCAATAATCTGGGTATTCCAATTATTTTGTATGAAGCCGGTGAAGCGTTGCGATTTGATGAGCAGTCGATCAAAATTGGTGTGCGCGGTATCGTCAATGTGATGCACAGTCTCGGCATGTTGCGGTCGGTGCGAAAAGTCGAAAAAACCCAGTCGTTATTCTCGAAAAAAAGTAGCTGGGTCCGTGCCGAACATGATGGTATCGCCCGTTATTACTACGGCTTAGGTCAAAAAGTAGAAGTGGGTGATGTGCTGGCGCATATCTACTCGCCCTACTCTGATTTTGAAGTGGCAGTGGTGGCAACCTTCAGCGGTATTATCATTGGCCGCAATAACTTACCACTGATTAATGAAGGCGAAGCGCTGTTCCATATTGCTGAAGTCAGTGAACTGGATGAAGCCGAAAAAACCATTGATGCGATTAGCGACGAAGTCGACAGCGCCATGCCGGCGGTATTAGGCGGAGAATTTGGCTTGGTGTAGCGCTTAATAAAGTGTTGAAAATCAAAGTCGAATTATTTGGCGATCACCACATCATACTGCAACAACTGCGGCACCCGTTGTTGCAACTGACTTTCGATATGATCAAGTTCAAGTAAGCGGGTACAAAATAACGCCGATTTAGCTTCCAGCTCGTCGGCTTTTGCGTCCAGCCCCAGATTAATTTTATCAATCAGCTGCTCAACACTTTGCCAATCCTGGCTTTCACTGCGTTCGAAATTGTCATCGGTCTGGCGCAGCGCATCACGTAGCGCGCCCCACACGGCACCAACGGTATTTTTAGCCAGTTGCGTCAGGTTTTCTTTGAGCTCACCGTGCAGAAATGCATCCATTTCATTCAGGCTTTGCGGCGCCAGATAAAAATGCTCACCGCTACGGACAAATCGCGACATCAGCTGATAAGTGGTTTCCTGCACCAGGGCTTTCCACTCTTCCTGTTGCGTCGGATTGCCCACACCAATCAGCATGCTTTCGATCGCCGACAAACCTAGTTCAACGCTATCGACGGCGATGCCAACCACTTGTGGCACAAATTTGCGCATGCCCTGACTGTATTGGGCCACAACTTCCGTATCGGCTTCGGACAGCGTGATCCACTGCCCCTGAATAAATAACTGCCGGTCAAAGTTAATCTGAAATTGGGTGCGATCAGCAGTCAGCACACGAATTTGATCCGGCGAAATCAGAATGCCGTGCCGAAATGCCATCTGACATTCATCGGCAAATAGCGGGCTACTTAGCAGGCTTAACCACAACCATAAAACTCGCAACATGTTCTCCTGACAATTTGCCGGTCATTTGCCCTGACAGCAAACGATGTAAAGTTGCAGCATAACTGATTTAGGTCATCCGGACAGCGGACGTTGTCGCAGCTAGCAGACTTTTTATCGGAAAACCTGAAAGCAACTTTGAGTTAGTGAATGAGCGGGTCAATTTTCAACGCGGCGTCAATTATTTTAACCTGGCTTGGCCCGTATTCCCGTTTCACCGGCAGCTTTTCAGTGCCAATATGCACTTCAACACCGGCGAATAGATGCTGTTTTGCGATGACCGCAATGTCCGCCATCACCCCTAGCCGTTGTACTTCCAGCCGTTTAATATCTTCAATCAAGGCCAGAGCGACGGTTTTTTGCGCCTCAAACTCTTCGACAAAAGCATGCATATGCTCGGTGGTCGCGTCCGATTTCTCCAGTTTTTTCATCTGCTCAATACTGGATTTAATTTGTTCCATCTCCACTTTGACCGCAGCCACATTGTGCCGCAGTGCCTGTTGTTTTTCGGCAATGGGGTCAACGCGGCGGTTGATATTCAGTAGCAACGAGCTTTCAGAAGGCGAGCCAAGCACACCACATTTAAGTCCTAAATCAAGGTAAAAGTGACCGCCAACCACTTTACCGGTCAGCTTGTCTTCCGGCCCGGCCACCACCATCCTCGCGGCGACATCACAATGGTTTATTTGCTTCACCGCGTGAAAATCGCCTTCACATTCGATTTTGACGTATTGCGCCAGCGTACAGCGAATATCGCCCTTCGCTTTAACCATGGTGCTGTAATGTTCATCAGCGGTGCCAACACTCAGCTGATGCCCAATGATGGAGCCGCCAATTGAGATATCACCACCGGATTCAACTAAATCGCCTTCAACCGTCCCCTTAATAAAAACATTACCACCGGCAATCACTTTCATGCCCTGGGTCACATCACCGTTGACAATCACCGAGCCGCGGAACTGGATATGCCCGGTCGATAAGTCAACGGTTTTAACTGCATACACTTCGTCTACCGTCGCACCCGCTTCCATAATTCGTGGCATCCCTTCCCTTGCGGCAATCAATAAATCCGGATCGGTTGGGCTGATTGCAACCCCTTCACCATTTTGCCATTCGGTATGGGTGCCAGGCGGTGCCATAGTCACTTCACTACGCACATTAATGCCATCAACGCCTTTGGTTGGCGGCAAACGACGAACAACGCCCTGACCGAGCTGTACCGCTGGGATCACACCAAAATCACGTAAATCAGTACGGCTGTTACTGCTCATCACCGGTTTGTTCACCCGCACCGTCATGCCTGCCACCAAAGCTTCAAATCTGCCATTTAAGCCCACTTGCATTACGCGCCCAACCGCAATCACTTCGGTCGTGACCATGCCAGGCTCGGCGCGGCTGGCAGTTGCAACCAGGTGGACAATCTGTTCTTTTTGAAAACCAAAGCTGATGCCATATTCTTGTGCCGCTTTGACTAAATCATTCGCCGACACGGGCGTGCCACCCCAGGCAGCAACGATAGTGGCACTGGCGGTCATTGCATCCGGAGCAATTTCAAATTTCAGTTCCGCATTTTTTCGCACAGCAATTTTGCGCTGCGCTCGATAACCATCGGGGATTTTTTTCAGCTTTAATTCGGATTGCAGTGCCTGATAGTCGGCCAATAGATTGGTGAGTTGGTCATTCACAATAAAACAGCGGCCAAAACCTGCTTCGGCCATCCCTTCGCGCACCAGCGCTGCGGTTAACGGCAACAGCGTCACCATCACGTCGATGATGATCGTGTCCTGATTACGACTAAATTGCATTGAAATAGAGTTCACAGCGTGATCACAACTATTACCGGAATTAACGGCTACTGAAGCAAATTTCTACTGTAAACGCAAGCGATTGCCAAAAATCAGTAACTTTTATGCAAATAATGCCGGAGCAAATCATGTCGCTGCAACTAACAAATAACATCAACCGTCTGATGTTTGAATCGCCAATTGCCAATCGCCACAATCGCTGCCGGTGACTACGAACGACCAAACATCAGCACCACGCGCCCATAAAAAAAATCGCCGCAGCGATTTTTTTAACAAGCGCAAAGTCTGTGCTTGTGAGTGCGTCAGCAGATGACGAAATCAGATATAGTTTTCCTGATGAACCCGGATAAACAATTCAGTGCCAATTTTGGTGTAATCGATTTTATATTCTTTGTTGTTTAATGCTTGTACAAATAGCAGGGTTTTGGTTTCACCAAACACATCACTGCTGCCGATATCGACGATATCCATGTACCGTTCTTTGGCTTCCACGCGGTTGGCGGGTACTTCTTCAGTGAAAATTTTCACACCGGTGCGGGATACGATGACCACCGGATCCGATTCATTATTGATGATGATCAGGTCGAGCTTTTTTTGCTTGTGAATGACGGTGTTGCGTCCGCTTACCAGAAAAGGTCTTTCGTAAGTACTCATAATTGTTGTCACCATTGTTTGGCTTGTGTATCACTGCATTATGATACAGGCAGAAAAATGTGTCCAGAGCTTGAAACGGCTGTTTAGCAACGGTTTTCCGGCATTGTTAAGGCGTCAGATCGGTCGACGGCACATCACAGCTACTGACATAGTTCAGGCGGCTCTGATTGACCATCCGGCAAAACTCCGCCGGAGTGATGGCCAGACTATTGGCCGGTATAAACAATTCTGCGCCGAGTAACCCGGATAAATGCCGCATCCGGTGCGCAAACATCGCCAGCACACCATGGTACCGAATATTGTCGATATGAAGGTCGCTACTTTCCAGCAACATCTCACTGGGGCAAGTGCCATCCGGACAATTCCGGCGCAGCGCCACAATCAATAAATGTCGTTGTTCTGTCAACAATTTCACGGCGAGCCGCAGTGGTAAATGCTGTAGAAATCCGGGGTAATTGGTCACTTTAAAACTGACATAATCCAGCTCGTCACCGCCCGCCAGCTGCGGCACGCTGGCATAAGAAAAGGCCTGCCACGGTAACAACCAACTGCCACGCCGATGGTGGTAACAAATACCCTGCGGATTGAGCTCAACGGCATAATAAGGCTCGGTTATTTTGCTGTAACCGACAAAAATCGCTAGCAGCAGTAACAAAAACAGCAGCACCCAACCTTGCATCGAAGTCAGATCGGGGCTGATGGCCAGCAATAAAACTAGCAAGATCAGCACGATAGCCGACGACAGCATCAACGCACCGCCGCCTTGAGCACTGCGGCTTCGGTATAAATAACGCATCGTTTTACCCCGGACTCTCAAGATAATAAAAGGTGAAAACGGTCATGATGATGGTCCAGACCACATAAAACCGAATCATCCGGCAACGTTCACATGGTTTTTCTGCCATGATTTCCTCCAACGATACGACCAACGCCGCCAGCGATGCGATAACTTCAACATCCACCATGGCCGCTTTTCCATACAATACCGTACTTTATTTTTATCTGATATGCACCGGAGCCGAAGTGTCTCAGCAACCAACCCGTTTAATTTTCATTATTCTAGCTGCCTTGCTCGGCTTTATCGCTTACATCTGGTTCTCTGCCGACAACAACAAAGCCCAAATGAACGGCGGCAACAATCAAACCACAGTCAAAACCGCCAAAATTACCACAGCGGAATTATCCCGTCAGGTGAAAACGCTCGGCACAGCGTTGGCTTACGACTCAGCCAAAATTGTTGCGGCCACCAGTGATTACCTGACGTTGCTTGATATTAACGAAGGCCAGCAGGTTAAAAAAGGCCAATTATTGGCACAGCTGAATGACACCGAAGAAAAAGCCCGGGTTAATGAGCTAAAAGCCTTGCTGAACGAGCAAAAACGCCAGCTGGCGCGGCTCAATAACCTGACCCGCACTCAAGCCAGTGCCATCTCGCTGCAAGATGAACAGCAAGCGAAAGTTAACGCCACTCAAGCCCAACTGGATGCGGTGATGGCTCGCCTGAGCGAAATGCAAATTAAAGCGCCATTTGATGGCCTGCTTGGTTTACGTCAGGTCAGCGAAGGTGCTTATATTTCAACCGGCACCGTGCTAACCACACTGGATGACATTTCGGTCATTCGGGTTGAATTTAATGTGTCTGAACGGTACATCGCAGATTTAACACTGGACATGCCACTGGCGATCACCAATGTTGCGTACGGTGAAACCAAGTTCGTTGGCAAGATTAAGGCGATGGATCCAAGACTCGATCCTGTCACCCGCTCGATCAAAGTGCATGGCACTATCGAAAACAGCGATTTGAAACTCAGACCTGGCATGCTGTTAAATGTCACAGTGGAACTTGCCAATAACAAAGTACTGCAGGTGCCGGAAAAAGCCATAGTACCACTGCAAAACCGTCATTATGTGTTTGTGGTAGCAGCTGATGACAGCGTTAAACAAGTGGAAATCACTCTGGGGCAACGCGTTCCCGGCAGTATTGAAGTGCTGTCTGGCCTGGCCGAGGGCGATGAAGTGGTCGTTGAAGGCACCCAAAAATTACGCAATGGCGTGGTTGTTACCCGAGTGGGGCAATAACCATGTGGTTGTCTGATGTTTCCGTCAAACGGCCGGTGTTTGCCACCGTTGTAAACTTGGTGCTGATGATTTTCGGCATCGTCTGTTTCACCATGTTACCGCTGCGCGAATTTCCGGATATTGATTCGCCGGTGGTCTCGATCAGTACCGATTACCCCGGCGCTTCGGCCGAAATTGTCGAATCAAAAATTACCCAGCCGATTGAAGATATGATCAGCGGCGTCGAAGGGATTAAAAACGTCAGCTCTAATAGCCGGGTTGGTCGCTCCAACGTCACCATTGAATTTAATATCAATCGCGACATTGATGCGGCGGCGAATGACGTGCGCGAGCGGGTATCGCGGGTGATGGACAACCTGCCGGATCAAGCGCGGGCCCCGGAAGTGTTTAAAGCCAACAGTGATGATGACACCATCGCCTGGTTTTTACTGTCCAGCGAAAACATGACCAACCTTGAACTCACCGACTACGCCGACCGCTTTATTACCGAACGGTTTTCGGTGGTCGATGGCGTTGCCCGCCTGCAAATTGGCGGTGAACGTAAATACGCAATGCGGATGTGGCTGGACAAAGACGCCATGGCCTCGCGTGGCGTGACAGTGCAGGATATCGAAAACGTACTGCGCAACGAAAACGTCGAATTGCCGGCCGGTAACGTGAAATCGACTGATCGCGATTTTATCGTCCGCGTGGTCCGTACCTACAAAACCCAGGATGATTTTCGCCGCCTGGTGATCAAAAAAGGCGACAACAATTATCTGGTACGGTTAGGTGAAGTCGCCGAAGTGGTGCTCGCTTCAGAAGATGAAGAAAGCGAGTTTCGCAGTGACGGCAAAAGTGTGTTGGGCATTGGCATCATCAAGCAATCCAAGGCCAATACTCTCGATGTCGTGAAAAACGCCCGCGCTGAAGCCGAACGCATCAAAGCGACCTTGCCAGCCGGCACCACCATTGTCAGCGGTTACGATTCCTCGGTGTTTATTGCCGAATCCATTCACGAAGTTTACAACACCCTTGGCATCGCGCTGGTGTTGGTGGTGGTGGTGATTTTTGCCTTTTTGGGCAATCTGCGGGCAACCTTTATTCCGGCCGTCACGGTGCCGGTGGCGTTAATCAGCGCTATTACCGTGCTGTATGCGCTGGATTTTTCGATTAACTTATTGACGTTACTGGCGATGGTGCTGGCGATTGGTCTGGTGGTCGATGACTCGATTGTGGTGCTGGAGAATATTTACCGGCGCATCGAAAACGGCGAACATCCGCTGCTGGCGTCCTACCACGGCAGTCGTGAAGTGGGTTTCGCGGTCGTCGCGACCACGCTGGTACTGATTTCGGTATTTGTGCCGCTGGTATTTATGCAAGGCGATCTCGGCAAACTCTTTACCGAATTCGCACTCGCCGTGGCTGCCGCTGTTGCGTTTTCCGCAGTCGCGGCACTCACACTCACGCCAATGTTGTGTAGCAAAATGCTGAGCCGGCAAAAACGTGAAAGCACATTTAGTGCGTTTTTGCACCGTCGTTTTGCCGCCATTGAAGCAGGTTATCTGGCACAGTTAAAACATGTGACCACCCACAAGTGGCCGACCTTTGCTGTATTGGCGCTGTGTTTTATCGCCAGCGCCATGCTGGTAAAAATCATTCCGTCCGAACTCGCACCACAAGAAGATCGCGGCACCTTTTTTGTGATGATGAGCCCGGTTGAAGGCGCCAGCTACAGTAGCAACAGCCGCAATATGAAGCTGATTGAAGATATCCTGCTACCCTACTACGAAAAAGGTGAATTAAACCGCTTGCTGATCCGGGTGCCTGGTTTTGGCAACACCGGTGGCATGGCGATTGTGGGTAGTGAAAACTGGACCAACGGCGAGCGGCGCACCGCAGAATTGATCCCGGAAATCAGTGGCAAAATTAACGAACTGGCCGATGTGCGTGCCTTTATCAACCAACGCAGCGGTTTAAGCGGCGGCCGCGGTGGTGGTGGCCGGCCAGTGCAGTTTGTGATGCAGGGTAATACCTATGAAGAACTGGCCAAATGGCGTGATATCGTGCTGGCCAAAGCGCAGCAAAACCCGAACTTGCTGATGCTCGATCATGACTACAAAGAAACGGTGCCACAAATTCTGGTCGAAATTAATAGCGAACGGGCTGCCGATTTAGGGATTTCAGTCGGCGTGGTCGGCCGGGCTTTGGAAGCCATGCTGGGTGGACGGCGGGTCACCACTTTCCTTGATCGCGGTAAAGAATATGACGTGATCCTCGAAGGCGCGAACGACGATTTCAGCAAACCGGACAATATTTCGAACGTCTATGTCAGATCGGCGGCGACCAATCAGCTGATCCCGCTGGATAACCTGGTGACGCTGCGCGAAGAAGCCACGTCATCCACGCTGAACCGCTACAACCGGATGCGCGCTATTACCATTTCCGCCAACCTGGCGCCTGGCTATAGCCTGGGCGAGGCGCTGGAATTTTTAGAAGAAACTGTTCGCACTGAAATCACCGATAACGTTGGCATTGAGTACAAAGGCGAATCGCTGATGTACAAAGACAGCGGTGAATCGACGGTGATTATTTTCGCGCTGGCGCTGATCATCACTTATCTGGTGCTGGCGGCGCAGTTTGAGAGTTTTGTCCATCCGCTGATCATCATGCTGACGGTGCCGCTTGGCCTTGCCGGTGCACTGGGCGGTTTGTATCTGGCTGATATGACACTGAATATTTATAGCCAGATAGGTCTGGTGATGATTATCGGGCTGGTGGCCAAAAACGGCATCTTAATTGTCGAATTTGCCAACCAGCTGCGTGATGCCGGGGTGGAGTTTGGTCAAGCCATTCATCAGGCATCGGTACAACGGTTACGTCCTATTGCGATGACGGCATTCACCACGGTGATGAGCAGCATTCCGCTGATTATCACTTCAGGGCCAGGTTCAGAAAGCCGGATGGTGATTGGGATGGTGATTTGCGCCGGTGTCGGTTTTGCCACTTTGCTGACCTTATACGTGGTGCCAGTGGCTTATATGGCGCTGGCGCGGCACACTCGCTCGCCGGAATCGATTGCCAAAGAGCTGGACGCGTTGCAACAAGCAAAGGATCAAAATACGCTTTAAAGAACGGTAGGCCTGCTGGCTACCCGCTGCCAGGCCTTGTTCGAATGGTCAGAGGTAAATTTGGCTGTTTGAAATTTGTCAGCGCTAAGCTTGGCATTGTTTCAGAAACAGCCTAAGCTTTTATTCGGGTATATGTGACAAGGAATGACACAGATGATTGATGCACAGCGCAGCAGCCAAAGATGGATTTTCTGGTTACTTTTAATCATCGCAGCCATTTATCTGGCGTTAACCCTGAACTGGGTTTTAAACAATCAACAACAACGGCACAAACTGCAAACCACGCTGCACGCACTGCCATTGCTGCTGCCGGTGCAGCAACTGACGCAACAACTGCAAACCGAACGCGGGATGTTAGCCGGCTTCTCCACCCAACAATTGCCTAGCCGCCCGCCGATAGAATTACAACAATTACAGACCGATGCCGCCTGGCGCGATTTGGAATTAATTCTGGCTGACCATCAGACCATCAGCGAAACCGCCCAGGATTATCTGACGACCTTGCCAAAAAAAACACAGCTGCTGTTGCTGCGTCAGCAAATTTCTGATCAGCAGCTCAACAATAGCGAAGTCAAACGGGGTTATTCCGAGCTATTAAGACCACTGCTTGATCTCGCGGACTATTTACAGCAAAAAAATGAGCTGACCGGATTAACCACGCCACTCGCGGCGATCGTAGCCCTGACCGAAGCGCTGGAACGAGCCGGACAAGAGCGTGCCACCTTGCATGTTGCTTTCGCCGAACAACAAATGTCTGCTAGCCGCTACCAGAGTTATGTCATTCTGGTGAACGAGCAAATGGATTATTTGCAGCAGTTTGCCGCGCTGAGTTCGCCTGTGCTGCAACAACAATGGCGGCAGGTGCAATCGCAGTTTGAGAATGGATCTTTTATTGAACTGCGCGAGCAAGCGCTGGCGCAAGACTTTGATGGCGATGCTACATTGTGGTTTACCCTGGCAAGCACCAGAATGGACAAAATTTATCAATTGCGCTTTGAGTTGTGTCAGCAGTTGCTGCAACAGGCGCATCAGATGGATCAACAACTGGAACAGGTGTTTCAGCAACTGCTGGTACAACTGCAATGGTTGTTATTGATTTTCCTACTACTGATCTGGCGTATCTATCGGCTGCATTATGCTGTTCGCCCGTTGTTAAAGCAGATCCGGCACTCGCCGCAGTTTTAACTGCCAGAACTAGTGCCGCCCGCTGCTATTATTTGTTAGACTGCCAGCCTTCCGGCGTTGTTGCACCAAAGATGCTAAAGTCTGCTGCAACGCTTTGAATTTATTTCATTTGTCGGGGCTGAATTTCCAGGTGTCCATCCAACCACTGTTATCCTGCCACAACCTGAGTTTTCGCTGGCACCCGCATGCCGGATTACAGCAGGTTGATTTGACGCTGCATGCCCAGGATCGGCTCGGCATTATTGGCCCGAATGGCGCCGGCAAATCAACGTTACTCAAATTACTGGCGGGTTTGTTACGCCCGGCCAGCGGTGAAATTTTGTTGTGTGGCCAGCTACTGTCGCACTATTCTCTGGCAGAAAAAGCCCGCAGCCTGGCCTTATTGGCACAAGACACCGAACAAGCCACCGCCAGCACGGTGTTTGAACTGGTTGAGCTTGGTTTATTGCCACACAAACAATTATGGCAACGCACCGATCAGCACGACCAAATTCGAATTTCTCAAGTGTTGACGCAGGTTGGGCTGACCGACAAAGCAACAGCCAGCGTCAGCAGTTTATCGGGTGGCGAACTGCAACGCGCGCAGTTTGCCCGGGTTTTACTGCAAGGCGCCAAGCTGCTGCTACTGGACGAACCCACTAACCATCTCGACGTGCAATACCAGCATCAATTGCTGCAAAGCATTGTCAGCACTGAATTGACGCTGATTGCCAGTTTTCACGATCTGAATCTTGCCGCGAGTTACTGCAATCAGCTGCTGTTACTGCAACAAGGCAAAGTAGTGGCTGTGGGCAGTCCGGAGCAGGTGTTACAACCCAAGCTTATCAGCGAAGTATTCGGCCGACGCTGCCTGGTTGATAGCAACCCATTTGATGGTAAACCCAGGGTGACATTCGCGCCGGGAGCCTGCAATGATTAAGTTTTTATGATGAAGTTGCTACGCCCCTTTCGCTGGCTATTGCTGATCATCCTATTGCTACTCAGCTGCCTGTGGTGCCTGAATACCGGCGCAGTTGCACTGGACTGGCAGCTGTTATGGCCTTGTTTATTTGATCAATGTGATGCTTCTGCCCAGCAACAAATTTTGCTGGAACTGCGTTTACCGCGGCTATTGCTCGGTTTGGTGGCTGGCGCGGGTTTGGCGTTGTCCGGAGCTTTATTGCAGAATTTAAGTCGCAACATGCTGGCTGACCCTTATTTGTTTGGCATTATTTCCGGCGCAGGCCTTGGTGCAACTTTAGCGACTTTGTTGCTGCCACAATACGCCGTCGCGTTGCCGCTGGCGGCTTTTTTTGGTGCATTGCTGGCGATGGTACTGGTGCTTGGCTTCGCCGCTTTAGGCGGCTGGCAGCGACTGGATACGGTGATCCTTGCCGGCGTGGCCGTTAGTTTTTTATTAAGTGCCGTCACCTCATTGTTGTTGTACCAAAGTGAAGCCTTTGCCGCTAATCGGGTAATTTTCTGGCTGATGGGGAGTCTGGCACGCGCTGATTACCAGGCGCTTGCGGTCATCACTCCTTGTCTGTTGGTGTGTTTTGCCTTGGGTTGTTTATATCGGCGCCAGCTGGACGCCCTGCAATGGTCGGATCAAACTGCGCAGAGTCTGGGTGTGGCGGTGCTGCCGATACGCTTGTTGTTCCTGTTGCTGACTGCCGCCCTCACCGCCTGTATCGTCGCTTATTGTGGCGGCATTGGTTTTGTCGGATTGATGATCCCGCATCTGGTGCGCCTGTTATTTGGCGGCCAGACGTTGGTGCTGCTGTGCGGCAGTATGCTGTGCGGCAGTATGTTTTTGATCTGGGTCGATGCTGGCGCCCGTACTTTGTTACCTGAGCAGGAATTGCCGCTTGGCGTGATCACCGCAGGGCTAGGCAGTTTGTTTTTTTTATTATTGTTAAGCCGAAAAGGCCAGCGTCCGCTGTAATTTACAATTCAAAAAGGTTTTTTATGACCGATCACAAATCAGACACTCTACCCGTCAAAACGACCGCCAACACGACCGCCAGCCGGCATCAACAGCGCCAGCAGAAACTAAAAGAACAAGTCGACCAACGTATTGCAGCTGCAACGCAGGATAAAGGTTTGTTACTGGTGATCACGGGCAACGGCAAAGGCAAATCCACCGCCGGTTTTGGCATGGTGGCGCGCAGCGTTGGTCATGGCAAAACGGCCGCCGTGGCACAATTTATTAAAGGCAGCTGGGAATGCGGCGAGCGTAATTTATTGCAAAGCCATGGTGTACCTTTTGCGGTGATGGCGACCGGTTTTACCTGGGAAACCCAAAACCGCGAAGTTGACCAAGCCGCGGCAGAAGCGGTTTGGCAACAAGCCGAGCTTTATCTGCAAGACCCGGCCGTGAGCCTGGTGTTGCTCGATGAACTCACCTATATGATCACCTACGACTATATTGCGCTGGACCGGGTGTTAGCGGCGCTTATAAACAGGCCGGCAATGCAACATGTGGTGATTACCGGCCGCGCTTGTCATCGCGCCTTGATTGACATCGCCGACACCGTTAGCGAAGTTCAATCCATCAAACACGCTTTTGATGCGGGCATACGGGTACAACAGGGAGTTGACTGGTGAAAGATACTATTACGGCGAACGATGCCAGGAGATCTGGCAAAACAATAACAATGGCGATAGCAATATTGTTGGTTGCCGGTTTGCTGACCGCAGAACCACTGGCTGCTGAGCCGGTAACGCCTGCCGCAGCTGAAACAGCAGCGCCGAAACGACTGGTGGTATTGGCGCCGAATCTGGTGGAACTCATTTTCAGCCTTGGCGGTGGCGCGCAAATCATTGCCACCACCGATCATGCTGATTATCCGGCAGCAGCCCGCAGCATTCCGCGTGTTGGCAATTACGCCGCTATTCAGCTGGAAAAAGTCGTCGCGCTGCAACCTGACTTGGTGTTGGTATGGGACACCGGCACACCGGCCGCCGATATTAAAAAAATGCAGCAGTTGGGGCTGAAAGTTCTGCATTTTCAGACCAGCAAACTGGAAGACATTGCCAACCAGTTACAGCAACTTGGCGATTTGGTGCAACAACCCGCCAAAGCACAACAACTGTCAGCGGCCTTTTTACAGCAGCTAAACGTCTTAAAGAGTCAATATCAGACGCAAGCACCAGTCCGTGTCTTTTACGAATTATGGGACAATCCATTGTCGACCATTAGCCGTGATGCCTGGCCGCAGCAGCATTTAAATGTCTGCGGCGCGACCAATATTTTTGAAAAAGCCAGTGCCGCTTATCCACAAGTTGGTTTGGAACAGGTCATTGCCGCCAATCCGGCATTAATTATTCAACCTATTTCTGAAAATGAGCCAAGAACTTTGGTGTCGTGGCAACGCTGGCCGGAATTACAAGCGACTAAATATAAGCAAATAATTCAACCGGATAGCGACTTATTGCACCGCGCAACCTTACGTACGTTGGATGGAGTGGCAACTCTTTGCCGCGAAATTGCAAAAAGCCGGCAATTTTATGCTCAAGTTCCGGCAGCATCCGGCCGATAAGCAGGCTATTGTGTGCATAATCCAGCGACAGGCGGAACCAAAATGAACATTCAACCAGCAGCCAATACCAACACAACCAGTACCTCGAACACCGACAAAAACAGCAGCGCCAGCACCGAAGCAGCCAAAGACAAACCATCCGCCTCTGAATTATCCCAGGCCAACCGGCAGGAACTAAACCAGACCATCCTGCAAAATCAACTTGAAATCAGCTTAAAATCTGACAACAAATCGATGAGCCTGTTGTATAAAACCATCACCGCTTCCATTGAAAAACGCTTAGCCGACGATGACAGCGTTAGCGCGCCGGAAAAACCCACCGCCAGCAATCCTTATAGCCAGGCTCAGGACACGTCACCACAAGCCACTGCCGATCGCATCGTGGGATTTGCCACCAACTTTTACGCAAACTATCGCGAACGCAATCAGGATCTATCCGAAGAAGCGGCGATGGACGATTTTATGGCGAAAATTGGCGGTGGTATTGATCAGGGTTTTGCAGATGCTAAAGATATTCTAAAAGGATTACAGCAGCTTGAAGGTAAAGTGGCTTCTGACATTGATGAAACTTATGAGCTTATCCAGCAAGGTTTGCAAAGTTTCCGCGAAAAGACGTTAGCGGATAAAGCCGCTGCTGCGCCGGCAGTTGCGAGCTAAGCCAGCTGATACATGACCCGCAGCGCTGATGTTGCAGCGGGTCGGCGTACCTATACTGGCGACAATTAACGGCAAACATAAGTCGCCAGTGCTTTTTGCACTGACATAATATTGCCGTCTTTACTAAAGGTTTTGCTGATCGGCTGCTCGGAGCCGCTCAACCAGATTTTTAAATCGGAATCCAAATCAAAATGGCCTTTAGTTTCGGCCGCAAATCGCACAATCGACCGGTAAGGAATAGACATATATTCCTTTTTCGAACCGGTTAAGCCTTGTTTATCAATCAAAATCAATCGCCGATTGGTAAACACAATCATATCGCGGATCAGCTTAAACACCTGCTCTGGTTTTTCGCCATCGGCCATAATACTGGCTAACTCTTGCTCAACTTCAGCCACATCGACTTCACCAGCATTCCCTAATAAACCACTGAATAATCCCATATTGAACTCCTTGTCTGAATGAAGCGCTCAGCTTAGCCTGCTACACACTTCAGCATCAAGGGTTAAACACAAGAGATTGGCATTGCTGACGATTCAAGAAACTGCCGTAATAACCAGCTAGTAAGGCAGCCTACGACCATCCCAATTGAGCAGTGCCCCATGATCTTTAGCTGTCAAATTTTCAGCGACTTGCCACAACCGTAATGCTGTCGCTGCCGGGGTTTGCAGTTGGCCAGCAGCCAGATTTTTGGTAAATGGCGCCGCCAGCGCAGTGTCGGTGGTACCGGGATGAACCGTGACTAACAATGTGTTTTTTTGTTGGCGTTGCAGCTCAATGGCCGCCGTTTTCACCGCCATATTCAGCGCCGCTTTGGCTGCACGATAGCTATACCAACCGCCCAGTTGATTGTCGGTAATGCTGCCGACTTTCGCACTTAACACCAGAACTTTGCAGGGTTGCTGTAGTAAATACGGCCACATGGCTTTGAGGTGCAGCAGCGGCACCAGATAATTGACCCACCAGCTTTGGCCCGCGGCAGCCACATCCAGTTGCCGGATAGTTTTTTCTGCTTTGACAGCAGCGAGTTGCAGTAAGCCATGGCAAATAAATAGCAGTTGTGGCTGGTACTGTTGGCAAATTCCAGCAAGGGCTTGCTCCAGCGATTGCAGATCATCCTGTTGATACTGCAGCTGCTGCCAGACAATGTCAGCGGCTAGGGTTGCCGGTCGCGCCTGACGGCTGACGCCAACTGCCTGCCAGCCTTGCTCAACCGCCAATTGCAGCAATGCCTGACCAATGCCACTGCCCGCTCCCAACACCAATAAACAACGGCTCAACGTTGCTGCCCGCTTTTATGCCGGGCGCTGAGCAATTGCTCAGCAGCCGTCACTCCGGATAACCAGGCGTTTTCGACTCTGCCGCCTAAGGTCCAGTCGCCCGCTAATGCCAGTTGCATTTTCGCATCATAAAGCACACCACAAGGCGCGATGGCCGGATTGTAGCTGGCGTATAACCAACGATGACATAAAGCAGCAGCCACCTCGACGGTGCGCTCTAACACCCGGACCAGCTCGGCTGCGGCAAGTTCGGTGATCCGTTCAGCACTGGCTTCGAGCTCGGCGGCACTGAAATCAGCGGTGAAATGCAACAGCCACTGCTCCGGCGCTTCTGACACATCACGCAAACGGGCACTTTGCCGACCGGGTTTGGAGGATTGACGCGCCACCCAGCTCGCAGCGCCGTCTTTGACAAAAATCGCATCCATGCTGACATGGGTAGGTGCTGCAAGCTCCAGTAACACCGCCCAACAAGGCACCAAACTTTGCCGCGGAATTTGTGCGCAAACCGGCGCTCCAATAAGTAGCTGGTAGCTTTGCTCCGGCGGGCAAGTCAGCAGCACTGCATCAAAACCACCGTAACATTCGCCTTGCTCGGAACATAATTGCCACTGCCCCTGTGAATGACTGCTGACGTTGCTGGTGATAAAACTTAACTCATTGATTTTAGACTGGTAATGGATGTCAACACCACTAAAGGCGGGGATCAGCATTTGATGCATGGTGCTGGTACCGACATAACGGATTTGTTGATCGTCAGAGCGCGACAATACACCGTGTTCAGACACCCAAGGTTGCATCGACCAGATTTGTACCAGTCCCTGACTGCGCCACTGTTCAACCTGGGCGATAAAACCGGCATCGCGGGCAGTAAAATACTGCGCGCCTAAATCCAGGCTACCGGCCAGCGCTCTTTTGCTGCTCATCCGCCCGCCCGGTCCGCGCGATTTCTCAAACACACTGATCTGACAGCCGTGCTGTTTCAGCACCCCAACCGCAGCAGCGGCACTGACGCCTGCTCCAATAATGGCAATATTCACCTGAACTCCTGTTATGTTGACCGCGGCCGCTGTTGTTTGTGCGACTAAAATGTGAGACTGCAATTGTGGAACGGAAAATAGATCGGCCGACACCAACCACACTAAATTTGATCCTGCTATTGGTTTAGACTACGTTGCCCCCATGTCGACAGATCAAATGCAAAAATAACCGGAGAATTCAATGAACACACAAGTTGCCACTTTCGCCGGCGGCTGTTTCTGGTGTATCGAAGCGGCCTTTAACCAATTAACAGGCGTGCTCAGCGCCACCAGTGGTTATATGGGCGGTCACACCACCAACCCGAGCTATCGCGATATTTGCACCGGCCAGACCGGACATGCCGAAGTAGTACAGTTACAGTTTGACGCCTCCATCATCAGCTACCGGCAATTACTGGAAATTTTGTTTTTCCTGCATGACCCAACCACGTTAAATCGTCAGGGCAATGACGTGGGTACACAATACCGCTCAGCAGTGTTTGTACATGACGAACAACAGCAGGCTGAAGTGCAACAGTTGATCGCAGAACTGACGCAGCAGCAAGTTTACCCGGCTGCTATTGTGACGAGCATTGAAGCGGTTGCGACTTTTTATCCGGCGGAACAATATCATCAGGGTTACGCCGCGCAAAACCCCAATCAACCTTATTGCCAGTTTTTAGTGCTGCCGAAACTTGCCAAGTTTCGGCAGCAGTTTGCGGCAATCTTGAAATAATGAGAAAAAAATCCGGACCGCGGATCACGTCATCGCCATACAGTGGTATCACAAAGGATCGCTTGGATAAACCTTGTGAAAAAAAAGCGGGGGCGTGTAGCAGAGACTTCCTGTTCCACGCCCAATCATTGTCATCGTTATAAAGAATGAATATAGTGCCGACGAGCAACACACTTCGCCAACCCAATTCATTGATTTATCAACGCTGACACAATCCACAGGCGCCGCTCGCTGGACTATTGAATTATTAAATTTATATCAACATTATTTCAGTGGGAGCGGGATTTCCCCGGATAAGCAGTCGCCTGACACGACGAAAGGTCGCATTGTAAGTTCAATTCTACCGCAAATATGGACTATTCGATTATATACCCGTCATCCTTGAAGTTGCGGGGTTGTTGGCCGCCTTCATTGAAAATTCGGGTAGGTGCCGCGAGAGCAATAGGTACTTTAGAATGCAAATAAAAAAGCCGGCAGATAATAAATCGCCGGCTTTTATCAACAGTATTGAAAGGTAAGTTACCGGATCAGAGCCACAGCGACTGCAGTGACAGACTAAATTCACGGCCAGGTTGATGATACCCAACGGTCGTGTTGTAGTCTCGATCAAACAAGTTGTCGAGGTTCAGCCGAACCTGAAAACGATCATTAATTCGATAATGTACGCCCGCTCCCGCCAACACAACCGATTTAAGTTGCGGTACACCAGTAAAGCGATTTCGCACTTCGTCACGATACATTAATGAACCACTCACCTGCCAATCACCAAGCTCAACACTGGCCAGATAATTGTATTTTTGTTTTGGAATGTCCGGTAAACCACCGGTGACGGAGTGCACATACTCACCTGCGGTATAGGTCACAGCGAGTTGATGCTGCACCAAACCAGTACGGGCGGCCATGCTGTATTCTAAGCCATGTATCTTCGCTTCTACTAAGTTTTCTGGTTTTGGGCTGGGCTTGGATTTGCTGTTCCAGATGATCATATTGACCATATCACGCTGGAAATGCACCAAATCGAACTGCCACTGATAACTACCTGCGGGCGTAAATCTTAAGCCTGCCTCTCTGGACAACGATTGTTCCGGCAACAAATCAGGGTTACTGGAAAACGGATAATACAGGTCATTAAATGTTGGAACCTTAAATGCCGAGCCCTGGTTAAACCTTAGCTGAAGTGGCGCTACCACCTGATAGCTCATCCCCCACTGATAGGTATTGCTGCTACCATAGGAACTGGTATGGTCTCGGCGGACTGTTGCTTCAAGATTCAAATGACCGATCTGTTGCCCGGCTCCAACAAACACACTGTTTGTACGACGGGACTCATCAACACTTTGAAATTCAACTTGTTCGTTGCGGCTCACTACACCAGAAATCAACGTCAACGATTCATTCAGTGCGGCATTCAGTTGGTACTCAAACTCCTGCCGTTCGGTATGAAACAACGAAGACGCCACCTCATTCCCATAGTTCAGGCTATCGTCTTTATTTAAAGCAAAATGCGCCTGATGTGCCAATTGCACTGAATTCAACTGTTGGTTAAATTCAGCTTTAAGCTGATGCAGGTCTTGTTTTACCTTGGCTTGATCATGATAGCGACCATAACTGCTTGGGTAATCATCGTATTCATTAAAGCCGCGCACCAGCTGTGTAGTATATTGCAACGAACCATCATTGAACTGCTGTCTGGCACCTGCGCGGACAAATCGATTGGTAAAACCATCCCGGTCCGGATCTGCTCCCGGAATTGCCATAACGTTGATGCCATCGGCTTTGCTATAACCTGTCGAAGCAAAAATTTCACTTTTATCAAACTGATAGCGACCGTGGATTGCAGTTTGCCCTAAACCATGACTACCGGTACGAAGGACAACCTGAGTAGACGGTGTTTGTCGGGTGGTTATAGCGATCACACCGCCAACAGCATCTGACCCATACAAGGCCGCTCTTGGCCCACGGATCAACTCAACTTTCTCAATCAATTCAACCGGAATTTGCGATATATCCTGGTATCCGGCACTGGAGGAACCTGTTCTGACACCATCAATCAGGATCAGTGTATGTTTAGTGTTTGCACCTCGTACAAAGACGCTCACCAATTGCCCCTGACTTCCTTGTCTGGCGATATGGATCCCAGGCAAAGTTTGCAACAACGCCGGCAAATCTTTTGGCTGCAATAAATCAATATCTGAGCGTTCAACCACTGTGACGCTTGCATTGACCTGATGCACTGGTTTAGCCGAACGATTGGCATAAATAGAAATGTGTTCAAGATCGGTTGTAGCAGAATTAGCACAAACGGCGGTACTGAACACAGCAGTGCCCAGCATTGAGAACTTCAACATAATAACTCCGTGGTACACGCCCACCGCGTGTCGTTGAGTGAATGAACTTCTCAGGCCGGTCTCCGGGCTACACTGCCAGACATTAAAAATCTGACCAAGATCTCACCTTCCCATCCAAAGACAGTGGCTACGCGATCTTCATCGTGAATTTTTTAACTATTCACGAACAGTGTTACCGTTGCGGGGGCAGCTCTGGCGTTGAACCAGATTCCCGTTTCACTGTTTGTCGCAATTGGCAGTATTACCAACAGCTAAAACAGCACCTGAAAAAATGCGGCCTTAGTGTAGCGGCCGCGGCTTGAATGTCAATAGAAATCCAGATGGCTAATAAGGCATCGCGCCGGAATTTGATTTACTCGCGGAAATTTTGATACTGATTTTAGAAAAAGCTGTTGAATTAGAACTTTCCCGAACTGCGCAGAACCGTTTCCAGCTTATTTACCCCCTATAGCCTGTAAAGTGTCAATTTATTGGATACAGAAGAGGTTCGCTCGTTGCAGACTTTAGCTTATAATAGGCAACTAAGTTTTAATCGAAAAAGAGAAAGCCATGCCTTCATTTGATATTGTTTCAGAAATTGATATGAATCAAGCAAATAACGCGGTTGAGAACGCGAAACGCGAGCTTGAAACCCGTTACGATTTTCGTGGCGTTGACGCCAAAATTGAGTTTAAAAAAGACCACATTGAGTTGACCGCAGAAGCCGATCAGCAAGTGATGCAGCTGTTTGATATTTTTGCCACCAAAGCGAGTAAGCTGCAGATGGATGTCAGTAGTTTCAAACTTGAAAAAGAAGATCGTCATGGCAAATACATTACGCGCCATATAGTTATCAAGCAGGGCATTGACAAAGAACTCGCGAAAAAAATCGTTAAAATCGTCAAAGAAAGTAGTATTAAGGTGCAAGTAGCAATTCAAGGCGAAGAGTTACGGGTCACTGGTAAAAATCGTGACGACCTGCAAGCCGCAATCCAGTTGGTTCGGGGAAGTGACCTCGGCCAGCCTTTCCAATTTAAGAACTTTAGAGACTAGTACGTTCTTTATCAACCTGTCATTCAGAGCTACTACACACGACTACACACAATCAAAGACCATAGGTTTGCGATAAATAGGCAAACTTATGCAATCGCGGTTGGGGGTGAGTAGCTCTGAACCAGGGTAAAGACCGACACTCGCATACAAGCGGCAACATATACCCAAAATCATTGAAGATTCGGGTAGGCGACAAGTGAGTGAGACCCCAGGAGCATAGCTGTTCTATGTGACTGGGGCGAACGAACGAAGGCAACAACCCCGAATCTTTAAGGATGACGGGTATATAAAAATGAACATACCTATGACACTGAGCCCACATGTTTTCCGTATTCTACTGGTCCTGGCGCTGATGATTTGCAGCTATGGTTTTTTAAAAGATGTCAGTGGCTTACCGTCAAACTGGATGCCAAACGATAAAGTGATGCATTTGTTAGTGTTTGTGGTTTTGACATTGTTGTGGCAACTCAGTTTTGCGGGTCGAACCTTGGCAGGGTTGGTGCTAATGAGTATGTATGGCGGACTGGTGGAACTGGCACAACATTATCTGACAGTTCGTCAGGGTGACTGGTGGGACTGGTTGGCCGATATCTGCGGTATTTTATTGGCGCTGCTGCTTTGGACATGGCGGCCTGCCCGCTTTAAAACCGTCAGTACTTAAACCCAAGGTCATCGCATGGAACAACATCGATCAGAGGTTTCAACCGGAATTTCGCAAAAACCCTGGCTGGTGGTCGGACGCGGCGCCATTGGTTTACTGGCTGCCAGTCGCTGGGCCTTAGCGCAGCAACCGGTGCAACTGTGGCTGCGGCAGGCACAAAGTTTGAATTATCGTTTTAGTGTCGGCAGTCGCGATTTTCCGATGCAACTTGCAGGGGCAACTCATGGCCCTTTTGACAAAGTGCTGATCCCGGTCAAAGCCTTTGATACCGTCGCCGCGGTGCAGCAGTTATTGCCGCATTTAAGTGAGCACGCGCACATCGTGTTATGTCACAACGGCATGGGCACCCTCGAGCAAGTTCAGGCATTGCTGCTGCCCAGTCAGGGTTTATGGTTCGCCAGCACCACTCAGGGCGCTTACAAGCCATCGCCGCTGCAAGTGCGGCATACCGGTTTTGGCGAAACCATGCTCGGCGCTTGTAACGCTGCCGCCAGAAGTTCTGTCACAACCATCGCCAGTGATCTCAACATCGCATTAGGGCCGTTACAGCAAGTGGCTGATATCACACCTTACTTGTGGAAAAAATTGGCCATTAACTGTGTGATTAATCCACTGACGGCGTTGCTGCAGGTTCGCAATGGCGAATTATTAAAAGCAGAATATCAGGTGCAAATCAGCCAACTGCTGACTGAGTTTGTATTGGTGGCGAAGGCCTGTGGCCAACAATTTAGCCTGGATGAGTTGCAGCAACTGATCGAAAAAGTCCAACAAACCACGGCGCAAAATCTCTCATCCATGCAACAGGATGTCGCCAACCAGCGTCGCACTGAACTCAATGCCATCACCGGCTTTTTATTACAACAGGCGGCGGCTCATCAAATCCAACTTCCGGCACATCTGGCGCTTTATCAGCAGCTAACTGCCAGATTACAACCCTGGCAGTATTAATTTTTGCAACAATAGCCTGCTGCGCTATGTCCTACTCTGGCTTTTTATAAACCGCCACATTCTGATAGCCCTGCTCTTTTAGTAGCAAAGCTTGCAGTTTACTCATCACGCCGCGATCACAATATAAATAATACTGCTGCGTCTGATCCAAAGCGGCGAAGCCATTGGCGATTTTGTAAAACGGTAATTCAACTACGGCATGCTCGGTTAATTGCAATGGAAAACGCTCGGTTTCATCCGGCGCCCGTACGTCCAGCACAATAGCGCCGGCCGGCAACACGGTTTCCAGCGAGACGGTCGCCACCTGCTGCTCTGCCTGATATTCAATGGTTCGAATATCCATCACTTTGGCGTTGTTACTGACTTGTTCGAGGATGCTGAAATCGAAATGCTGCTCAGCGGCATTGACTTCAGAAAGCACCGCATTGACCGTTGGGCTTTTTGAAATCACGCCACAATATTCAGGCATGGTTTTGGCCAAATCTTCTACGCCAATTGCCCGCGCAATATCAATAATCTCTTGTTTATCCTGATAAATAAGCGGTCTTAAAATTAGCATTTCAGTGACCCGGTCAATCACATTCAGATTGACGATGGTCTGACTGGCCACTTGGCCAACACTTTCACCGGTGATCACCGCTTTGATATTCAGGCTTTCTGCCACTGTGGCTGCGGCGCGCATCATCATGCGTTTGAGCACAACGCCCATCAGGCCGTTGTCGATTTTTTCCAGAATTTCCGTGACCACAGGCGCAAAATCGACCGACACAAATTTGACCTTGTGCGACAGACTATATTTTTGCCACAAGTAAAAAGACATCTGCCTTACACCGGTTTCATGCGCCGCGCCACCGAGATTAAAAAACAGAAAATGGGTGCGCAGGCCTTTGCGGATCATCAGATAACTGGCCACCGCCGAGTCAAAACCACCGGAAATTAACGACAATACATCGCCTTGGGATGGCAGTGGAAAACCGCCCATGCCGTGATACATCTGGCGCACAATCATCAGTTTGTCGCGTTTAATTTCAACATGAACTGTCAGATCCGGATTTTTCAACCGCACTTGCGCCGAGGCAATATGTTGATTTAAACCGCCGCCAATATAACGCTCAGCTTCGATGGAAGAAAAAGGATGGTCGCCGGTGCGTTTGACCCGCACGCAAAAACTTTTGTGCTCCAGCTGCGCGCGATACAGCTCCAGCACTTGCTCAAATATATGATGCAACGACTCGAAACTACCGGACTGCATTTCGGCAAACTGCACGATGCCCGGAATACATTGCAGATGTTCCAGCAATTGTCGCCGCAGCTTGTCACAGTCTTGCTGAGCCGTGACGGTCAGATGATCATAAAAATTGCGAACTTCGATGGTGGGGTCAAGCTGCAGCAAAATCGTTTTGATATTTTGCTCCAGTAACATGGTCTGGCGTTTGCGGACCGACTTACTTTTGATGGAAATTTCCGGATGTAACTTGATAATAAATTCGATCATAAGCCGCTGCCGCCACAAAAAAACTGGCGCGCATTATAACGCCATAAATGGCTTATGTGCGGCAAAATGTGCGGCAAAATATACGGCAAAATGCGCAGCTAAAAGAAGGTCAGCAACTGATAACATCAATCAGCGCTTTAAACTACCCGTCAAAACAACCAATGCCAAGCAACCCCAAACGCCGCTAGCCGCCTGGCCCAGGCGTTGGATTTAACTGAATAGGCGCCGACAATTTTGCTTTGCCCTGCACAATTGATATTTCAACCCGCCGATTACGACGTTGATTTTGCACGGTATCGTTTGGCACCAGCGGTCTGGTATCCGCATGCCCTACGACCACCAGACGGTCTTTATCGAGGCCAGTATCTTGCAGCAATTCTACCGCCACGGATACGGCCCGTTTTGCCGAAAGCTCCCAGTTATTACTGTTCAGCTCGTCCGCCACATGATCGCTGTCGGTATGGCCTGATACGGTAATTTCCCCGGGAATATCTTTTAAAATGGCGCCAATTTGCTGAATAATAGGTTTAAATCTTGGCTGCAAAAAAGTAGAACCGGATGGAAAGGAACCATTTTCACGAATACGGATGATGATTTGCTGGCCTAATGATTCAAGTTCAATAGCGCCATCCTGAATTTGCTGTTCCATTTGCTCCGCAATCTTTTTCACCATTTCATTGACTTGTTCCTGCATTTCCGCAGTTTCAGTTTCAGTAGGTGCCTGAGATTGCTCATCGGTACTGTCACTGGCACCACCGGTTTTATCCTCACGCTGTTCCTGTCGCCCGCCGGCAGAATCGTCTTCGCCTGCCTGAAACTCCATGGTTTGCTGCGTCATATCAACGGTTTGCTGCTGAATGGTGTCGATAGGCGTTGGATCAGGACGACCGGGGCGGAATTCCAACGCAATCACGCTGGTGCCTTTAGGAATATCTTTGACTTCAATTTTATTCTGCACGCCAAAGGCGAATGCCATCGACCCCGCCAGTTGTTTAAATTTCTGTACGTCCATTTCAGAAAACGACAATAACAGCACAAAAAAGCACATTAACAAGGACATTAAATCCGCGAAGGTTCCCATATACGCCGGTAAACCGGGTGGCGGGCACTTTGGACATTCAGCCATGGAGCCTCCTATTCGCTGTCAACTTTGACTTCGCGTTTTTTCGACATCAGGTAATTACGCAGGATCCCTTCGATCACTTTCGGGTTTTGCCCATCCTGAATTCCCATCACTGCATCGAGAATTAACTGGTTATTGGTTTTTTCTTCTTCATTACGAATAGACATTTTGTCAGCAAGTGGCATACAGAGACAGTTGGCCTGTACCGCGCCATACAAGGTGGTCAGTAGCGCGACCGCCATTGCAGGCCCGATAGCTTTTGGGTCGGACATATTGGCTAACATCGCGACCAGACCGATCAGGGTACCAATCATCCCCATTGCAGGACCAAGATCACCTAACTGCTTAAAAACTGCGATATACACGCCATGGCGGTTGTAAGTCTGATCGATATCTTTTTCTAAAGTGCCGCGTACCACATCAGCGTCGTGGCCATCAACCAGCATATTGATACCTTTTTGCATAAAAGCATTCGGGATCTCGGCTTCTTCCAGCGCTAAAAAACCGCCTTTTCGGGCGGAGTCGGCCAGTTGAACGGCCTTTTCAATCAGTTCTTCCGCCGATTCCATTTTGAACATAAAGGCTTTGCCAGCCGCTTTAAAACTGCCGGCCAGTTGCGACAGGGTGAATTTCATAAAAACAACAGTGATACTGCCGCCAAACACGATCACAATAGATATAAAATCGTAGAACATCATGAGATCGCCGGCGGCACTCAGATACATTGCCCAGACCATCATCCCAATCGTGGCGACCAAACCTAAAATGGTTGCTAAATCCACAAAACTCTCCCGTTTAAAACGATGCTGAACAACGAATTTATCTTAGCTTATCGTGAGTTATCGACTAATAACATTTTTAGCTTAAATTAATTTCAACGGCACCGAGAATTTAGTTGCTACGTCAGCCATTCTGATTGACCATCACAGTCGGCTAAGGTAACTTTGCGCACTCTTATCAAAAGGTCGGGTTATGAGTAAAAAACAAGCAAATCCGCAGCAGTTTGAGCAAATGATCGCCGAACTTGAAACTATAGTGCAGCAGCTAGAACAAGGTGACTTATCCCTTGACGATGCTTTGGCACAATTTGAGCGCGGTATCGCCTTAACACGTGCCAGCCAGCAACAATTGCAGGCGGCGGAGCAAAAAGTACAAATTTTGTTGCAACCCAATGCACAAGAACAACTTACCCCCTTTGCCAGCCCTGCCGGAGAATAAGACGGTGGAAAGCTCATTAGCGCTTTATCAACAACGGGTTGAGCAAGTGATGGCGAAAGCATTAGCCGCGCAGCCGCTCACCGATCCAGAATTGCTGGCCGCAATGCAATATAGTTTGTTGTCTGGTGGTAAAAGAATTCGGCCGTTTTTAGTCTATGCCGTCGGCCAGATGCTTGGCGCAGAGCCACTGGATCTTGACGCTCCAGCGGCGGCCATCGAATGTCTACACACCTATTCGCTCATTCACGACGATTTACCGGCGATGGACGATGATGATTTACGTCGCGGCCGCCCAACCTGCCACAAAGCGTTTAATGAAGCGACCGCAATTCTGGCGGGCGATGCCTTGCAAGCGCTGGCATTTGAGCTGTTGAGTAACCATCCTTATCAACAGGTCGCTTACCCAAAACGCCTGCAAATGGTACAACAGCTGGCAAAACAATCAGGCTACAGCGGCATGTGCGGCGGTCAGGCGATCGATTTAGCCCATACCAACAAACAAATGACGGTCGAAGCCTTAGAAGCGATGCACCAGTTAAAAACCGGTGCTTTAATTGAATGCGCCGTGCAGATGGCCTGGCTGGCAAGTCCGGCGACAGCGTCAGCAGAGCTTGCTGCTCTGGTGCGTTACGCCCGCGCTTTAGGCCTGGCCTTTCAGGTACAAGACGATATTCTCGACATTGAAGGCGACACAGCTACACTCGGTAAACCGCAGGGGTCAGATCAACAAGCAAACAAAGCGACCTACCCATCCCTGCTTGGTCTGCCAGCAGCCAAAGCCAAGGCGCAGCAACTGTTTGCAGAAGCCAACGACGCTTTATCTGTGTTACCTTATGACACCCAACCACTCAGCGCATTTGCTCATTACGTAATTGCACGCAGCTTTTGACCAAGGTTCAGTATATGGCTCCCGACATTTTTGATTACCCACTTTTAGCCAAAGCCAATCTGCCATCCGACCTGCGTCAGATCCCGCAAGAGCAATTACCGAAACTCAGCCATGAGCTGCGTGATTATTTGCTGAAAACGGTGAGCCAAAGCAGCGGTCATTTTGCCTCAGGTCTTGGTACTATCGAACTGACAGTCGCGCTGCATTACGTCTACAACACTCCGTTTGACCGGCTGATTTGGGATGTCGGCCACCAGGCCTACCCACATAAAATTCTGACCGGCCGCCGTGAGCGGATGCCAACTATCCGCCAGCTCGATGGTTTGCATCCATTTCCATGTCGCGAAGAAAGCGAATACGATACTTTAACCGTTGGCCATTCCAGCACCTCCATTAGCGCCGCCCTTGGTATGGCCATCGCCGCCAAAGCCGAGCAAAAGCACCGTAAAGTGGTGGCCGTGATTGGTGATGGCGCTATTACCGCCGGGATGGCGTTTGAAGCGCTGAATCATGCCGGAGAAGTGAAACCGGATATGTTGGTTATTTTGAACGACAATGAAATGTCGATTTCAGAAAACGTCGGCGCATTAAACCGGTATTTTGCCCGCATTTTATCCGGAAACTTCTACACCAGCCTGCGTGAAGGTGGCAAAAAGATTTTAAGTGGTGTACCGCCGTTGCATGAACTGGCAAGCCGCGCCGAAGAACATTTTAAAGGCATGGTCACCCCAGGTACCTTTTTTGAAGAATTGGGTTTTAACTATATCGGCCCGATTGATGGCCATGATGTGGAAACGCTGGTCGATACCATCCGCAATATGCGGATGCTTAAAGGCCCGCAGTTACTCCACGTTGTCACCAAAAAAGGCAAAGGTTACGCACCGGCCGAACAGGATCCAATTGGTTATCATGCAGTCAGTAAATTCGACCCCAGCAGTACTTCGCAGCCGGCGAAAAAAGCTGGTAAACCAAGTTTTTCCAATATTTTTGGCAACTGGATTTGCGATATGGCGGCGCAGGATAACAAACTGCAAGCCATTACCCCGGCGATGCGCGAAGGCTCTGATTTAGTCCGGTTTTCGAAAACCTACCCCGATCGTTATTTTGACGTGGCCATTGCCGAACAACATGCCGTGACTTTGGCTGCAGGTATGGCGATTGATGGCTTAAAACCGGTGGTGGCGATTTATTCGAGTTTCCTGCAACGTGGTTATGATCAATTTATTCATGACGTTGCACTGCAAAACCTGAACGTGCTGTTTGCTGTTGATCGCGCCGGTATCGTTGGCGCTGATGGTGCTACTCACCAAGGCGCTTTTGATTTAAGTTACCTGCGTTGTATTCCGAATATTGTCATTATGGCGCCGTCCGATGAAAACGAATGCCGCCAAATGTTGTACACCGGCTATCAACATCAAGGTCCGGCAGCGGTGCGTTATCCGCGGGGTTCGGCCACTGGTATCGCACCTGCTGAGACCATGACGTTACTGCCAATTGGCCAAAGCCGGACTATTCGTCAGGGCGAAGGCATTGCCTTGTTGGTATTCGGAACTTTACTGCACAGCGCTGCCGAAGTGGCAGAGCAGCTGAATGCCACGTTGGTCGACATGCGCTTTGTGAAGCCGCTCGATTTGCCTTTGTTACAGAAGTTAGCAGCCAACCACCAAACACTGGTGACGATTGAAGACAATGCCATTGCCGGTGGCGCGGGTTCGGCTGTCAACGAAGCTGTGGCGGCATTGCGCTTGTCATTTTCGCTGTTAAATCTGGGATTACCGGATCAGTTTATCCGGCACGGCTCGCAAGAGCAGTTGTACGCAGAGCTGGGGCTGGATAGCGCTGGGATGTTGCAGCGGATCAAAGATTTTATCGCGCACTAACTAAATCAAAAGCCCAACTTGATGCAAAAGCCAGTCGCGACGAGCGACTGGCTTTTTATTAGCTTCTGGAAATTTTACAAAGCGTTAAATCAAACCAGGCCACACTGTCTGCCAGTAACTTCTCAATCTGCGCTTCGATGTGATTACTGTCTTCAAATTCAAACGCATCCACTTGATTATCAAACAAGATAGTTGCGACACCATTGCGGCCGGAATGCTTAACATGGAACAACGCCAGCTCGGCCAGTTGCAGTGACACTTCCCAGCCAATCAACTGCCCGCCTAATAATTCCAGTGGATACAGCGCATAGCCAATGGAACAATTCATCGGCACCGCCCGACCATCTGGCAATTGAAACGGCTCCAACGCCACCAGCTCGTTTAAGCGCAGGGCAAATTCTTTCACCAGATCTTGCGGTACATCGCGTAGTACCAGCATAAATTCTTCACCGGCGTACCGCACCACGTAGTCAGAGCCGCGGGTTTCTTTAATTAATAAACCGCTGATTTGTTGCAGTAAACTATCGCCTGCGCTGTTACCGTATTTGTCGTTGACCAGTTTAAAACCATCAATATCCAGATGAATAAGCGCAATACACTTGTTCTGCGCCAGCATCGAATCGCGGTTGCGCTGGTAATGTTCAATATCTTTGGGCAATTGTTCAAACATAAAGCGACGATTACGAAGTCCGGTCAGCGGATCTTTATGTGTTAATTGCGACAACTGCTCATTGAGTTCATTTAAGCGGAAATTGCTGTTTTCAAGCTCCTGCGTGCGCTGTTTCACCAGCTTGGTCAGTGAGTTCTCCCTAAGTTGGTTGTTACGCCGACCAAGCCAGAATAACCCGTATAAAATGATTAATGCCAATAACAGCCATAAACCGCGATAAATAGCGGTTTCATCAAACCGGCGCGGGATCACCAGCGTTAATTCAGTTTGTTGCGCCAAATCCCAGCTTTGGTTGTTTTGGCGGCTTTGTAATCTGAACTGATAACTGCCGGGTGGCAGATTGGTATAAATCGCCTCGCGGCGAGCGCCGACATGCTGCCAACCGGCGTCAAATCCGCTGAGCTGGTAACGGAACTCCAGCGCCGCCGTCGTTAAAAAATCGATGGCGGTGTAGCGTAAGGTCAAGTTTCGCTCGTCAATCGCCATCACCAACTTGTCTTGTTGTGGCTGCAGCAAATAATTCTGCGTTGACTGCACCTGCAACATCATCGGTTCGCTGTAGGTATTTAAGCCGGCTTTAAACGACAGTGGCACCGCCACCAATCCTTTTAACGTCGGATACCACAACTGCTGATCACGTCGCGCGACTTTGCTGTGGCCAACACCATTACAACAGCGTCCCGGCGCAGTACCAAGCTGGCGGTCATAAGGTGTCAACACTTGTTCAAACACTGCTTTATTTTGATCATGCCGGGCTAAATCGGCCGGGTGAAAGCGAAAAATTCCTTTGAGCGTGCTAGCCCAGACATAACCAGTTTGTTCATCGTCGTACAGACTAATCACCGGCTCAAAAGGTAAACCATTGGCCGTGTCAAATTGCAGCCACTTGCCGTCAAATTGCCGTACAAACAAACCATCATCGATGGTCGCCGCCAGCACCGAGCCATCTTTTAACCACAATAAACTACTGATGTAAGCGTGATACAACGGACTGCCAAGACCAATCCGTAGTAGTTTTTGTTGCTGGTACTGATAGCCGCCGCGGGTAGTCCCGATCAGCAATTTATCCTGCTGCTCTTCAATATAAGTAATGACTGTCGATTCAAGTTCGTTGTTAAAGGCAAAAGGAGTAAGTCTACCTTGCTCATACACAAACAAGCCGATCGCGGTCCCGATCCAATAACCGCCAGCGGCTCTGGGTTTCACCACCCGGCTTTTGACGCCGCGCAACAAAATATCAATCAGTTCCACCGCACCTGTTTGTGGCTGCCAGCGATAAACGCCACTGTCGGTGGCAAGCAACCAATGATCATTGTCCAGCTGCAGATCCTGCACTGTATTTAAATTACCGGCAAAATTTAGCTTTGCCGGGCGATACACATTGTCTTTGGATAAAAATCCCAAACCTTGTTGTAACGCCAGCAACAATTCGCCGTCAGGCGCTTCGACCACGCTTCTGACCACATCGTCCGGTTGCTCACGACCGACCACTCGTTTTATTTTGCCACGTGACGCCCGGTAGATGCCGTCGCCAAAACTACCAAGCCAGACGTTTTGTTGACGGTCCTGATAAATATCGGTAAACAAAGTAGAGCTGCCAAGTTCGTCACGGCTGATCACTTGCCAGTCCTGTCCCTGATGGCGATGAAATAATTCGCTGTAACCAGAGACCCAATCGCCGTTATGTTGGTCGCGGAACAATTTGTATACCGGGCTGGATTCTTGCCGCGGCAGTTTGCAGCGGACAATAGCGTCGTCTTCATCGACATGGAAATAACCTTGTTCGCTGGCCAGATGCATTTTGTTGTTGTGCCATAACAAGTCGTACACCGGATGTTGTGATAAATCGGCTGGCAAACTCAGCTTCTCCAGCTGGCCATTTTTGGCGATTTTATACAAATACTTACTGCTACTGACCCATATATGGTGTGGCGTGACTTCCAGTTGGTTGACCGGTTCTTTCACTTCCTCTACCCGACTGATCTGTCCTTCTTTAATTCGGAACAAATTATCCGCCGCGACCCAGATTTCATCCGGCGCCACTTCCACAATTGACGTCACTTCGCCAAGGATCGGATAACGGTCGAATTTTAAGGTGCTGGAGGTCACGCCGGATAAACCGGAGCGGGTGCCGATCCAGATATAGCCGCTGCTGTCGGTCAACAGACGGGTAATCACATTACTGATTAAATGGCGGCTGGTTTGTGACGTGAATACATCAAATTGATGACCATCAAACCGGTTCAGGCCGGTTAAAGTGCCAATCCAGAGGAAACCTTGTTGATCCTGCGTCAGCGCCCGGACTGAGTTGTTAGACAAGCCATCGGCGGCAGTCCATTGTTTGATATCATAATCATAAATTGATTGTGGCTGCGCTGAAGCATTGAGCGTAAGAAATGCGAAGCAAAACAAGCAGAAACGAGCAAAATGCATAGAAGCCTGCAACGGGTTCGGCGATTAAATCTGAAGTGGTAACCATACACTATGTAACAGGGCGCAGGCCAGTATTCCAGCGACAATATCATCCAACATCACACCAAAACCACCGTGCACATTGCGATCAAACCAGCGGATCGGCCAGGGTTTGGCGATATCCAGCAGTCGGAATAGCAGAAAAGCGACCAGCAAATTGGTCAGCGACAGCGGCACTGCAAACATGGTGATAGCAAAACCAATCACTTCATCCCAGACGATACTGCCATGATCGGCAGTGCCAATATCGCGGCTGACCACGTCGCAAAGATAAACACCGAGCAAAGTGCCCAGCACCACAAAAGCCGCAGCCCACCAAATGCCAAACGGCCACACCAGATACAGCAGCGGAATTGCAGCCAAAGTCCCGAAAGTGCCGGGCGCTTTTGGTGCAAGGCCGCTGCCAAAACCCAGCGCCAGCCAATGTTGCCATTTGGTGAGGTTAAACGGGTGTTGTTTCATCAGAAGTGCTGATAACCACTATGTTGATAAGTAAACGGCTGATCGCCCTGCTTTAATTCAAGCTTACCTGCAAGGCCAGTGATGCGGCCGATGCAGCTGATTGGCACACCATAAGGTGATAACAGCACTTCCAGAGAGCCGCGTTTATTTTCCGGCACCGTAAACACCAGTTCGTAATCTTCACCACCCGACAACGCGCATTGCAACGCGCTTTGCCAGTCACAGCTGTCTTTCAACGCTTGCGACATGGGGATTTTACTGACATCGACAATAGCACCTACTTTCGAGCGGTTGAGGATATGCGGCAAATCACCACACAGACCGTCGGAAATATCCATCGCACTGCTGGCGATAGTGCGAAGCGCTTGCCCTAATGCCACGCGGGCGGTCGGATAATGAAAGCGCTGCAAAATATGCGCGCGATGTTTTTTACTGACTTCAACCTGATTTTGCACCAGTTTTAAACCAAGGGCGGCATCGCCTAAAGTGCCGGTGACGTAAATATAGTCGCCGACTTTGGCGCCAGCACGGGTAATGGCTTTACCACGTGGCACAAAACCTTTGGCTATCACGGTCAGCGTCAAGGGGCCACGTGTCGTATCGCCGCCAATCAGCTGACAGTTGTAATAGTCAGCTGTTTCGCTTAAACCTTCAGCGAAAGCCTGCAACCAGGCATCTTCAACTTTTGGTAGCGTAATCGCCAGCGACAACCAGGCCGGTTCAGCGCCCATCGCGGCTAAATCGCTGACATTGACTGCGACCAGTTTGTGTCCGAGCGCTCTTGGGTCGACATCAGGGAAAAAATGTACCCCTTCCACCATGGTATCGGTGGTGACCACCAAATCAAAGCCGTCCCGCACCTGTACTACAGCACCGTCGTCGCCAACACCAATAACTACATCGGTCCGGCTGCGACCAGCCTGACTGAAACATTGTGCAATGAGTTCGAATTCGCCCATAAAAAAGCCGACTTTCGCCGGCTCTCCATCAATTTGGTCTGAGTAGCTTGACCGCTTTATCGAGGATGCCGTTGACGAACTTGTGACTGTCGTCGGCGGCGAAGGCCTTGGCCAATTCAATGGCTTCATTGATGACCACTTTGTAAGGGACATCAAGGCGGAATTTCAGCTCGTAAGCAGAAACCCGTAAAATAGCTTTCTCGACTAAATCAATTTCTTCAAACGGGCGATCAATAAAAGGTTTCACTGCTTCGTCCAGCACGGCGAAATTCACTGCAACACCACGCAGGATGTCCTGAAAGTAGCCGACATCCAGATGCTTGGTATTTTGTTCCAATAACAACTGTTGCTCTATATCACCAATTGGGTTCTTGCTGACTTGCCAGCTATAAACCCCTTGGACTGCCAGCGAACGAGACTGACGACGTGCATTTGGTTTCATCTAAAAATCCTACAGTTGTGCTAACACGTTAACCATTTCCAGAGCCGACATGGCAGCTTCACCGCCTTTGTTGCCCATTTTGGTGCCAGCACGTTCAATAGCTTGTTCAATGCTTTCAACAGTTAACACGCCAAAAGCCACTGGTACGCTATATTGCATCGACACTTGGGCGATACCTTTCACACACTCACCGGCGACGTATTCAAAATGCGGAGTACCACCGCGGATCACTGCGCCTAATGCAATGATGCCATCGTATTTGCCGCTGGCTGCTACTTTTTGCACTGCAAGTGGCAGTTCAAAAGCGCCAGGGATGCGAACGACTGTAATATCGTTTTCGGCGACATCACCAACCCGTTTCAGAGTATCAAGTGCGCCATCTAATAAACTTTCCACAATAAAGCTATTAAAACGTGCCACCACAATGGCAAACTTTTTACCCTTGGCGGCTAAACCTGCTTCAATTACTTGCATGAGTTATCCTCGATATGGTGGGAAGTTATACCCTTCATCCTTGAAGATTCGGGATATAGAAAAACTGTCGCTAAAAAGGCCGCATATGATAGCACAACAATAGCCGCATCCGACTAGTGTTTATACCCAAAATCATTGAAGATTCGGGTAGGCGGCAACTGAACAAATCCCCAGGAGCATAGTAGTCCTATGTGACTGGGGTTTGTGAAGGCGGCCAACAACCCCGAATCTTCAAGGATGACGGGTATATTCACAATTGCGGCCGTGCCGGTTATTCAGAGACGTAATCAACCACTTCAAGGCCAAAACCTGACAGAGCGTGATACCGCTTTGGCTGACTGAGCAAACGCATCTTACGCACGCCAAGACTTGCCAGAATTTGCGAACCCACACCGACGTTGCGAGACGTGCCTTTCCATGGTGCGGTGACTGGTTTTTCGCCTTTATCTTCAGCTTCGAAGTTCTGTACCGTCGTCATCAAATCTTCGGTGCTCTCGTGTTTACCAAGCAGCACCAGCACCCCGCCTTCTTCATTAATACGTTTCATCGCACTATGCAGTGAAAAGCTACGGTTCGCCGCACGATCGGCTAACAATAAATCGCTGAAGGTATTGTGCAAATGCACTCTGACCAGCGTTGGTTGTTCGGCGCTGATTTCGCCTTTGACCAGTGCAAAATGGATTTGATTGTCAATGGTGTCGCGGAAGGTGACTAAATCGAACTCGCCTACTTCGGTCGGTAATTTACAGGTCGCGACTTTTTCAATGGTGGTTTCGTGCAAGTTACGGTATTCGATGAGATCGGCGATGGTGCCAATTTTAACACCATGTTTGGCGGCAAATTTTTCCAGATCTGGCCGCCGGGCCATAGTGCCATCGTCATTCAGAATTTCCACAATCACCGACGCCGGTTCTAAACCAGCCAGCCGGGCTAAATCACAACCCGCTTCAGTGTGACCCGCGCGCACCAGCACACCGCCATCTTGCGCCATCAGTGGGAAAATATGGCCAGGCTGCACGATATCAGAAGCCTTTGCATCGCGCGCCACTGCAGCCTTCACGGTACGGGCACGATCGGCGGCCGAAATACCGGTGGTCACACCTTCTGCAGCTTCAATCGAGGCAGTAAAAGCCGTGGCGAACTGCGACTTATTCTTGTCGACCATCAGCTGTAAATTCAGTTGTTTACAGCGATCGCGGGTTAAAGTTAAACAAATCAGACCGCGGCCATAAGTCGCCATAAAGTTAATCGCATCAGGCGTCACATAATCGGCCGCCATCACCAGATCACCTTCGTTTTCACGGTCTTCGTCATCCATCAGAATGACCATTTTGCCGTTACGAATATCGTCGATAATTTCTGCCGGGGTATTTAATTGCATAACTCACCTTGGGTTATAAAGACGTTGCAGGCTCAGAGGAAGCCACGTTGTTGTAATAATTCCAGACTGACACCTTGTGTTGCCGGTGTCTGATGGCCTGTTAATAATCGTTCTAAATAGCGCGCTAACAAATCAACTTCCAGATGCACCTGACGGCCAGGTTGCAATGTCTGTAAGGTGGTGTGCTGCGCCGTATGCGGCACTATGGTCAGCCGGAATTCGTCACCGGTCAGTTCATTGACCGTCAGACTGACACCATCAATGGTAATCGAGCCTTTTTCGGCGATATATTTACTGAGGCTGGCCGGCATTTTGATGAAAATCTGCCAGGCACGGCCAGTTTTTTCGATGCGGCTGACAGTCGCCACGCCATCAACATGACCACTGACCAAATGTCCGCCGAGCCGGGTTGTTGGTAATAAGGCTTTTTCTAGGTTGATCAACTGACCAGTTTTGTAATGGCCGAATAAAGTTTTGGCCAGGGTTTCATTGGATAAATCGGCCTGAAACCAATCATTGCCAAAGGCAGTTACGGTCAGGCAAACACCATTACTGGCAATGCTATCGCCCAGTTTCACATCGGAAAAATCCAATGTACTGCTTTGAATTCGTAAAGAAAGATCGGTCGCGTGTGGCGAGAGTTGCACCAACACGCCGGTCGCTTCAATAATACCGGTAAACATCAGTTATTGTCCTTTAAGACGAGCTATCAAACGTAAGTCATCACCAATTTTGCTGACATCCTGCCATTGCCAGCGCGGGGCATCGCTGATGCTGCAAAAAACCGGTAACGGCAACATCGGCTGCGCATTTCGTCCGAGCAACATCGGCGCCTGATAAAGCACCAGTTCGTCGATCAATCCTTGGCTCCAGAACTGGCTCGCCAAATCACCACCCGCTTCCACCCACAACAGGTTAATGGCCTTGGAAGCTAACAAATCAAGTAATGCTTCTAAATCAAATCGTTGCTCGAGGTTTACTGGCAACTCAATACGTTGGACTTTCACAACGGCGCTGTCGATTTCTGGCAATTGTAGCCCAGTCTGATGAATTAAAAGAATATCGCCGCCGGTTGCAAACATCGGCTCTTTGCCGGTTAAACGCCCACGGCGGTCTAGAATAACCCGCAGCGGTTGACGGATTTGGCCATTTTCAAGTGGCGTTACTGCGACCGATCGCACATTGAGTAGCGCATCGTCCGCCAGTACGGTTTGCGCTGTTGATAAAATAGCGCAGCTTTGGGCACGCAGTAGCTGCACATCTTCGCGGGCTGCTGCGCCGGTCAGCCATTTACTTTCACCGTTTGAAAGCGCGATAGCGCCATCAACGCTGGCAGCCAGTTTTAACCGGACAAAGGGCCGCTGTGATTGCATTTTATGCAAAAAACCCGGATTCAAAGCGATGGCTTCGTCTTGCAACAATCCGCTTTCTACTTCAATTCCGGCATCCTGAAGCAATTTTACGCCGCTGCCAGCGACCAGCGGGTTCGGATCTAACATCGCAACGACAACACGCTTCACACCAGCGGCAATCAGCGCCAGCGCACAAGGTGGCGTTCGGCCATAATGACTGCACGGCTCTAGCGTGACGTAACAGGTTGCACCTGTTGCAAGCTCACCGGCCTGACGCAGGGCAAACACTTCAGCATGCGGCCCGCCTGCTTGCCGGTGATATCCTTCGCCGACAACCTTGCCATCTTTGACGATCACAGCTCCAACATTTGGATTGGGTGATGTCGTGAAACGGCCAAGGGCTGCCGATTCGATAGCACGATGCATATACTCTTGATCTAATTGAGTAAAACTCACTTACTCGTCCCCTAACCTGGCAATTTCTTCACCAAATTCACGGATATCTTTAAAGGAGCGATAGACGGATGCAAAACGAACATAAGCGACTTTATCCAGCTTAACCAGACCGTCCATGATGAGATGGCCTAGTAACTCACTTTGCACTTCCCGTTCGCCGGTCGCCCGTAATTGTGATTCAACCTGGCTGATCAGCAATTCGACCTGCTCCGTCGGCACCGGACGTTTTTCCAGGGAGCGCTGTAAACCACTTCTGAGCTTGTCTTCATTATAGGGTTCACGTGAACCATCGCGTTTGATAATGCGTGGCATCACCAGTTCGGCAGTTTCAAATGTGGTGAAGCGTTCATGGCAAGCGCCACACTCACGCCGCCGACGCACCTGATGGCCTTCGGCAACTAAACGGGAATCGATGACTTTAGTATCGTCGGCACGACAAAACGGACAAAACAAGGCGTTGTTCCTTAAAAAAATGGCCGCAATTGCGGCCATCATATCATTTAACGCTCAATCAACCATAGACCGGGAAACGGCCGCAAAGCTCAGTGACCTGACCTTTCACCCGTTCAACCACACCTTCATCGCCGAGGTTATCCAACACATCACAGATGTAATTGGCAACAATCCGGCTTTCAATTTCGCCAAAACCACGACGGGTAATGGCCGGTGTACCAATCCGCAGACCAGAAGTCACAAATGGCGAACGTGGGTCGTTTGGCACTGAATTTTTGTTCACGGTAATGTGAGCACGACCAAGTGCTGCATCAGCATCTTTACCGGTGATGTTTTTATCAATTAAATCTAATAAAAACAGATGGTTTTGCGTGCCACCAGAAACCACTTTATAGCCGCGGGCCTGGAATTCGTCACACATAGCCACAGCGTTTTTCAACACTTGTTGCTGATATACTTTAAATTCAGGCTGTAATGCTTCTTTAAATGCGACTGCTTTTGCCGCAATTACGTGCATTAATGGACCACCCTGACCGCCTGGAAACACCGCAGAATTGAGTTTTTTCTCAATTTCTTCGTTTTTACGCGCCAGAATTAAACCGCCGCGTGGGCCAGCTAATGTTTTATGCGTTGTGGTGGTCACAACGTCAGCAATAGAAATTGGGTTTGGATATAAGCCAGCAGCAACTAAACCTGCCACGTGCGCCATATCAACCATCAGATAGGCGCCAACTTTATCAGCGATATCACGGAACCGTTGCCAGTCAACAATACCTGAATAAGCTGAGAAACCCGCGATCACCAATTTAGGTTTGTGTTCCAGGGCTAAAGCTTCGGCTTGATCATAGTCAATCACGCCAGTTTCAGGGTGCAGACCATATTGAACCGCTTTGTACAATTTGCCAGATGAGCTGACATGAGCACCGTGCGTCAGGTGACCACCGTGCGCCAGGCTCATGCCTAGAATGGTGTCACCGGCATTTAATAACGCCAGGAACACAGCAGCGTTGGCTTGTGAGCCTGAATGTGGCTGGACGTTGGCATAATCAGCTCCAAACAACTCTTTGGCGCGGGAAACTGCTAAATCTTCTGCAACATCAACAAATTCACAACCGCCGTAATAACGTTTATGCGGGTAACCTTCCGCATATTTATTGGTCAGTTGTGAGCCTTGCGCTTCCAGCACCCGTGGGCTGCAGTAGTTTTCAGAGGCGATTAATTCAATATGTTGTTCCTGACGTACCGTTTCGTTCTGAATAGCCTGGGCTAATTCCGGATCAAAACCGGCGATGGTCATATCACGCTTTAACATGCTTACTCCTGCGGCGGCACAATGGCTGAATGTTGCGAATAAAGTAGCTAAAAAACTGGGCGCTATGATACATCGAAAAGTCGAAGGTTGCACTGATAAAATAGCCATCCATACATCTACTCCGAGTTGTATTTGTTCGCTATGAACTGGCAAGAGCAGTTGGTTATGTAAAGAATTTCATTCAGATCATTTACTTATCATTACGGCCTTGACAGGATTGAATGCAGCGGCAAATATACTGTATTAATATACAGCTACAAAGCCAAATGTGGTGGACGGATGCGTAAAATAATTCACATCGACATGGACTGTTTTTTTGCGGCCGTTGAGATGCGCGATAACCCTGCTTATCGTGATGTCCCGATTGCTATCGGCGGTAGCCGCAGCGAACGTGGTGTGATCAGTACCTGTAATTATCCGGCAAGAGCCTTCGGCGTGCGCTCGGCAATGCCTACCGGTCAAGCGTTAAAATTATGCCCGCAACTGGTGTTAATCGCCGGACAAATGGAAAAATACAAAGCAGCAAGTACCGAAATTCAGGCCATTTTTCATCGTTATACCGCTTTGGTTGAGCCATTATCATTAGACGAAGCCTATTTAGATGTTTCTGATTGTTCGATGTTTTCGGGGTCTGCAACCCTTATTGCTGAAGATATTCGCCGGACGATTTATGCCGAAACTGGCCTTACCGCTTCAGCAGGTGTTGCCCCAAATAAATTTCTGGCGAAAATTGCCAGTGATGAAAATAAACCAAATGGTCTGTTTGTGTTACCACCACAAAAAGTCGCCGCATTTGTCGAAAAATTACCGCTGCGAAAAATTCCGGGAGTTGGTCAAAAAACTTCCGAAAAATTAGCAAAATTGGGATTACATCTGTGCCGCGATATTCAGCATGCGGATTTACAGTTGTTGATCCGCGAATTTGGCAGTTATGCCGAAGTGCTTATCGAACGTAGCCAAGGCATCGATAACCGCCCTGTTGAAACTGAACGCGAGCGAAAATCCATCGCGGTGGAACATACCTTCAGTACCGATTTGAAGCTATTATCACAAGGCCAGCAATGGTTACAAGAGCTCTATACCAAGCTGCATCATCGGGTACAACGCTGCCAGGCGACTGATCAAATTCAGAAAATTGGTATCAAGCTCAAATTTCAGGACTTCCACCAGACCACCATCGAACGCCAGCATCATGAACTTAATTTTCCAATGCTGGAACAGCTACTGGATCAAGCCTGGCAACGCGGTGAAGGTAAAGCCGTGCGGTTGGTTGGTATTCATGTCGGCTTAAAAAATCCACAACAACAAGCGCAATTAGGTTTTAGCTGGGACTAAATATTCGCTAAGCGCACATTTCTCTTGTCGCACATCCGCGGACAATGATTGAACACCGATATAGTTTTGATTAGCTAGAGCGTGTTGACCTTTGGTGGATAGTTTTGCAGCAGTTTGGCTGGTTTTTTATGCAAGGCATCGCCCGCGATGTGCGCGGCACCCGGTGTGTTATTCTACATGAGCGGGCGATAACGCCGCAGAAAGGCCAGCCAAGCGCTGCCCGTAGGGTTCAATCGGGAGCCGCGTAGTTAGCTACTTTATTGGTGAGCAGGCGGCTCCCGATTGAACAAAACTCATACACCAAACGTCAACACGCTCTAAAACCAAGACAACAAATGACTTATTACAGGCAACAAAAAGCCGACTCGATGAGTCGGCTCTTTACAGAAACTTTGACTATATGCTGCTAATTAAGCAACTACAGTTACGTTCTCAGCCTGAGGACCTTTTTGGCCTTCAGTTACTTCGAAAGTCACTTTCTGACCTTCAACCAGAGTACGACGACCAGTGCCGTTGATTGCGCGGAAGTGAACGAAAACGTCTTTGCCGCCTTCACGCTCGATGAAACCAAAACCTTTATCTTCGTTGAACCACTTAACGGTACCGGAAATTAATTGTGACATAACATTCTCTTACTTTAACTAGATTTGCCATAAACTGGCGACTTAAATATTACCGGCCACGTTCGAGCTAGTACATATTACAACCCCATTATCAGTGAACCTAATAATCGGGTCAATAGGTATTGCTATCCCAACAGAAAATAAATTCCCTGCATACTGACCGCACCCACTGCTTGAAAGACTATCCTTTACAAACAATATGTTGCCATCACACTCGCTTAGTTTTTGAGCGGGCAACTTTTCGAGTGTAGCACCATTTAACGAATATAAAACAAGCAAATCAGATTATTTTTTGCTTTTTCTTAATTGGTGCAGAACCATCATCACCACCCAGAAAAAACTTCGGAGTTTTCTTAATTGTTACAGCTGTTTCTGAATTTGCACCGTCAGCTTTGACTGGTTTTGGCTTAGGTTTGGCTTTTGGCAACTTTTTAGTGACAGTTTCGGCCACTACTTTCACGCCATTAAACTTCGCTTTTAGTCCTTCGACTTCTGCCATTTCCAGCGGTCGGCGTAAAAACTGCTCAATCCGCACAAAACTGTCCCAGTCTTTTGGTCCAACCAATGAATAAGCCTGACCTTGCTGGCCAGCGCGACCGGTTCGGCCAATTCGGTGCACATATTCTTCCGGATGTTTTGGCATGTCAAAATTAATGACATGCGACACTTGGAGTAAATCAAGGCCGCGGGATGCGACATCCGTGGTGACTAAAACCTGATGTTTATTGGTGGCAAAAGCCTGCATCACCGCATTGCGCTGCGCCTGAGTCAACTTACCGTTTAAACCTACCGCAGCCAAACCAGCTTGTTGTACCACTAACGCCAGTCGGTCAGTGTCTTCGCGGGTCGCAGTGAAGATAATAAGCTGCTTAATATGTTCTGCTTTGAGGAAATGCTGCAGTAAATTTTCTTTGTGCTTTAAATTATCAGCGAAATAACAGCGCTGGCTGATATCTTTATGCGGATCGTAACCTGCACCAATGGCCACGCGGTACGGATCTTTTAATAATGACAAAGCCAGTTCATTGACATCGGCATGGTCAAGCGTGGCCGAAAACATTAGCGTCTGCCGCAACCGATGGTTGGCCGCTTTATGGATCGTATTCAGTTGTGGCATAAAACCTAAATCCAGCATTCGGTCCGCTTCATCCAGGATCAGCATTTCCAGACCTTGCAGGAAAAAACTCTTATGTTCCAGATGGTCAACCAAACGCCCCGGCGTGGCGACGATAATCTGCGGTTTACGCTTTAACAATTTTTCCTGATCGTTAAAATTTTCACCACCGACTATAAATGCGCAGGTCAGCCGGGTGTTGGCAACAAACAGTCGCAACTGGGCATAAATTTGCGAAGCTAATTCGCGGGTCGGTGCCAGAATAACGGCACGCGGGTCTTGTTGTGACAAAGGACGGCTTTTTAACATCCGCTGCATCATCGGCAGCAGATAAGCCAAAGTTTTACCAGATCCGGTTTTCGACGATACGATTAAATCTTTGCCCACCATCACTGCAGGAACGGCTTCCTGTTGGATCGGTGTTGGCTGGGTAAAGCCCAGATGCTCTATCGAACGGATCAGTCTGGGATCAAGTCTTAAATCACGAAATGGCAATGTCGGCACTCTTTATGTTGGATGTTATGTTGGATGTTGATTGAAAAACCCTGATAGCATAACCGAAAATCGCTCTGCTCGTCAGCTTTTCCAAGTGCTGGCGCTACTTTGCAAGCTGGGCAGAACATGAAACAATACCGCTATCGGGATCATCTAAAGAGCAGATCATGAGTAAGTCACTGCAGGAACAACTGTTAAAAGCCGGTCTTGGCAACGCCAAAAAATTAACGGCGATTAAAAAGGAAAAACACAAAGAGCGGGTACAAGCCGGTAAAAAAGGCGTGGTGGTGAATGAAGCGAGCGTGCTGGCCGAGCAAAACCGACAAGCGCAAATTTTGCGGGATCAGGAACTAAACCGTCAAAAAACTGAAGCCCTCGCCAAAAAAGCACTGGCGGCGCAGGTGAAACAAATCGTTGAACTGAACTCGCAGCAATATAAAGGCGACATCGCCTTTAACTTTACAGATGGCAATCTGGTGAAAAGGATCCATGTCACCTCGAAAATTCAGCAGCAGTTGGTGAAAGGTTTGATTGCGATTGCCAAATTAGGCGAGCACTATCATCTGATCCCAATTCAAATCGCTGAAAAAGTACAACAACGGTTGCCTGAAGCCATTATTGTTTTAAATCAGCAAGATGAATCAATGCCAGAAGATGATCCTTATGCAGACTTTAAAATTCCAGACGATTTGATGTGGTAAACAGCAGAGTGTAGTAAAAGTCTGGATCAGCCGAACTCAGCCTAAATCAAGTTAAATAAGGAACAAAGAGTGCAGCTAAGCCGCAGTAAAACCACCGTGGTGTCGTATCTGGTGCTGGCACTCTTTGGCGCCGTGGCCAGCTGGCTCAGTTGGTTTAACCAGGATTTTCGACTTGAATATGCAGTACCGGCAATTTTTGCGACGCTGATGCTGTCCTGGATCCGCAATAACCACAGTTTTTATGCCCAGCCGTTTTACCGTAACGCCTGGCGTTTTAATACCGTGTTGTTATGGCTCACGGCAATTCCCGGCCTTATGTTGATGCTGCCAAAACTGGTTGAAGGTTTCTGATCCTGTGACGACATCCGCAGCCTGCCAGCTGTTCGAAGCAACCATTGATGATTGCCTCGAAATCAGCCGCTGTTTTACCGACTTATCAACTGTCACCGAATGGGGTGGTGAAGGCTTTGTATTTCCGATGCAACAGCAACAATTTTTACTGCAGCTGCACCGCCCCAACACCAGCAGCTACATCTTGAAACAACAGGCTGCCACTGTCGGTTTTGGGCAGATTTGTCAGCGTTTTGGCAAACATCACCTAGCCCGTTTACTGGTGTTACCGGAAGCGCGTGGCAAAAACCTCAGTTACGCTTTGCTGTTATCGCTGATGTGCCGGGCATTACAACAAAACCGTAAACTGGATTTTTCGCTGTTTGTCTTTCGCCATAACCAAGTGGCGGTGCATTGTTATCAGCAACTTGGCTTTAAAATGACCGCGCAGCCAGGCCCTGAACACCCGGGTTTATATTTTATGCAGTTGAGTTGTGATGATGCACGACAACTGCTCACCAGCAAAGGCTGGCACTTGCAGCTAAATTCCACTGTGGTCAGCTGCCAACCTCAGGAAACCACAAATGCCAATCTGGATTGACGCCGACGCCTGCCCTAAAGTTGTCCGCGATATGTTGTGCCGCGCCGCTGAGCGCACTGGCATCATGCTTACATTTGTCTCGAACCACCCTATTCCACTGCCTGCCAGTCGCCATATTAAAGTGATCCGGGTTCAGGCTGGTTTTGACCGCGCGGATCAGCGCATTGCTGAAGAAATTGTCGCTGGAGAATTGCTGATCACGCAGGATATTCCGCTGGCCGCAGAGGTCGTCGGGCTTGGCGCTACCGTCATTACGCCCCGAGGTGATGAACTCAACCGCGACAATATCACCGAACGTCTGACCTTACGTAACATGCAGGAAGAACTCAGAGGCAGCGGTGTGTCGTTGGGTGGCCCGGCGCCACTCGATAACAAAGACAAACAGAAGTTTGGCAACGCGCTGGACCGCTGGCTACAGCAACAACCGAAGCCGTAACCTCTTGTTTTACATTATTTTAGTGCCCGAAATAAACAACCAAAATCAATCATCCCTGATGCCTGGCACTGATGCCTTTGACCGCCGGATTAAAATTGTTGGTCAGTTGCCATTTCGGTTTAATCGGTGTAAGCGGCAAGGTCCGTTTGCGGGCGACCATCACGTAAGCGGCGCCAAAATAGTGAAGATGTTGGTCCGCCCACTGCCGCAGTGCGGACTGACTATGTTTATCCGCCAGCATACTGGTGCAAAATAATCGTTGTTCATACAGGATTTCAAAGCCGAGCAAATGCAGCCAGTCCGTCACCCGCGCCATACTAAAAAACCGGCCGCTCCAGGGTAAACGGCCTTGCAATCCCGGCCAGAGTTTGAGCAGCCCACAGGCACTGATTGGGTTAAACCCACTGATCAACAGATAACCATCGGGCATCAGTACCCGGTGCGCTTCCCGGATCACATGATGCGGATCCTGCGCATATTCCAGGCAATGCGCCAGCAGCACAGCGTCGACGGCATGTTCAATCAAGGGTAAATCGTCCGGATCGGCAATTAACGTCGCCAATTCCGGCGCTGTTGCCAGCCTGATTTGGTGCTTGATACTGCAGGCACTGGTGTCCAGCGCACTACTCAAATTGCCCACTTTTAATAAGTGATAACCAAATATTCGCGGCCACCACAGGTTAAACTGCGCTTCCAGTTGTTGCGCTAAAGCTTTGCCTTGCGCAAACTGTTGCCAACTTGCCGGTATCGTCGCTGGGGTATGCCGGCTTAATGCAGGTTTCATCCGAAGCCGCCTTTGACTGTTGCAACCCGTTGGCTGCAAATAAGTTTTAGTGAATCAAACTCAGTATACACATCCGTTTTGTGAAATGCCGATTTAACAGATTTAACGACAGAGAGTTCAACATGCACCAAATTACCGCGTTACCGGCGTTTAACGACAATTACATCTGGTGCATTCACGCAGCCGGTAAAGCAATAGTGGTCGACCCCGGCGATGCGGACGTTGTCCAACATTACTTAAAGGCCAATAACCTGCAGTTGGTGGCAATACTCATCACTCACCATCATTGGGATCATGTGGATGGCTTGCCACAATTACAACAGCAATGGCCGCAGGTTTCGCTGTACTTACCGGCGGCCGAACAACTCAAAATTAAACACATCGCCGACCATAGTCATTATCTGCATGCCGACGACCAGCTAGAGATCCCGGAACTTGGCCTCGGATTTCGGATCATCAGCACACCCGGCCACACCCTTGGTCATCTCTGTTACGTCACTGAGCAGACAGAGCAAAGCTGGTTATTTTGTGGCGATACGCTGTTTAGCGGCGGTTGTGGTCGGTTGTTTGAAGGCAGCGCCGCGCAAATGCACCAGTCATTGACCCTGCTGAATGAGTTACCGGCAGACACTTTGGTGTTTTGCACCCACGAATATACAATTTCCAACCTGAAATTTGCACTTGAAGTTGAACCAGACAATCAGGCGATAGTCGAACACCTCGGCTTTTGCCAGAATTTACGGCAACAAGGCGGCATCACCTTACCGACCACCTTGCAACTTGAGCGATTAATCAATCCGTTTTTGCGCTGCGAGCAGCCTCAATTACAACAACAATGGCAACAGACTGATGCACAAAACTTGTTCAAATTTCTGCGTGAATGGAAAAACCGTTTTTGATCCAAACTTGCAATCAGTGTCGCAAAAGGTAACATACCCATTTTTTGCTACCGGCTTGGTGTCGGGTTGTCTCCAAAAAGGTACGTTTTGACATGAAAAAACTGCTGCTTATATTGCTGCTGGTCTGGCTAAATGGCTGTGTAAATCAGCCCAAAACCGACACAGCGTCAACGTCGCCGGTCGAGCCTCAACAGCAGGCTGGTACCACAGTTGCGATATCTGCTGATCGTCAGTCAGTTCCTTTAGCTATTGATGCGTCCGAGCAATCCTTGTCTGAACTGCCGGATGTCTGGTTGCGGATCCAACAACAAATTCAGATTGAAGTTCCTAATACGCTTGATGTATCGCAACAACGCGACTTTTATCGCCGCCATCAAAGCCTGTTAAACCAAGTTTCAGTGCGGGCTGAGCCCTTTTTGTATCACATTGTGGTAGAACTTGAGCGCCGGAAGATGCCGGTCGAGCTGGCTTTGTTACCGATTGTCGAAAGTTCTTTTAATCCGGTGGCCCAAGCGGGTGCGCCGGCAGGTCTGTGGCAAATGGTGCCACAAACGGCCCGAAACTTTGGCTTGCAACGCAACGACTGGTACGATGGGCGTAAAGATCCGATCGCTTCAACCAATGCCGCCCTCGATTATCTGCAGTACCTTTACAACAATCTTGGACAAGACTGGCTTAATGCCGTGGCCGGTTTTAATTCGGGTGAAGGCCGAGTGCAAAAAGCGATTGCTGCTAACCAAGCCAAAGGAAAAGCTATTGATTTTTGGTCACTGAACCTGCCCAAACAATCCACTATCTATTTGCCAAAATGGCTGGCGTTGATTGACCTGTTGCAACACGCTGAAAAATACCAGATGAAATGGCCAGCAATCGCCAACCAACCCGCCATTGGTTTTACCAGTATCAAAGGCCCGGTTGATTTAAATCAGGTGGCGCAGCTGACACAGTTGTCACTGTCCGACATCAAAACTTTGAATCCGGGGTTTAGACGCAGTTACACGGCGCACGGCGAGCACACGTTAGTATTACCGCTGTCAAAAATGGCGTTATTTGCCCAAAACCGCCCACAACTGCGCGCCGTCCGGCTGACTGAGACAAGGCAATACCGGGTAAAATCCGGCGACAGCCTCGGGTTAATCGCCAGCAAAAATGGCACCACAGTGGCTAAACTCAAGCAGCTGAATCAACTCAAATCCGATCAATTAAAAGTTGGTCAGCAACTGTTCCTGAGCCTGGCAGCAACCGCGCCGTCAACTGTACCGTCAAAAGTGCGCAAATCAGCAGCTAGCAAGCAAGCTGCCAGCTATAAAGTGAAATCCGGTGATAATTTATGGCTGATCGCCAAACAGTTCAAAGTCGACGGCGCAGCGCTGGCTAAATACAACAAATTGTCTGCCAACAGTCGGTTAAAACCTGGTCAAACCCTGAAAATTCCTGCTGCCAAAGAGAAAGTAGCAACGGTAGCTGCAAACAAAAACCGCGTCTATGTGGTGAAGTCCGGTGATTCGCTGGATAAAATTGCCAAAAAGCAAAAAGTGAAGTTGGCGGATTTACTGAAGTGGAACACCTTAACCACGGAAAGTATGCTGCAACCGGGACAAAAATTACAGTTAAAATAGGTTGTGGCAGCGCCGGATTTGGGCAGTCACCGCTGGCGATTGCCCAGGTCAATGCTAACGACCCAGATGCTACACTTCAAAAGTCGAGTGGCGTTTTCCAGCTTGGCGCTCGGTTTGCAATTGCAGTGACGGTAAAATACCCCACAGAATGCAGATAAAAGGCGCCGGCCAGGTCCACCAAAATTCGGTGATCAATCCTAAACCAACCCACCAACAGTAGATCTGAGCAGTCAACTGAAACACCACGCCAAAACATCCCAGGTAAAACAACGAGGCATTCAGCCATCGTTTGGGAGCCACTAATTTATTCATTGAGCACACCAGGTCCAGATTGCTGTAAGTGACTAAAAGTATCGGTCAGCTGAAACTGTTGTAACGCTGTCCAGCACGGTACCGGCAATTCTTCGTCCTGACGCCGGCGGCGGAAAACTATCACATAACTGCTCAGATGCATAATGGTCTGTAACAAGGTCGGCTGCGGCACTTCATTCAGACTCAGCCGATACATCACCGCATCACAAACGTCGGTTTCAAAACCCCACAACAACATTAAATAGGCACTGATCAGACAATGGTCCGGGATCCCTTCCTGAAACATATCTTCTTCAGTCAGTTGTTGATTGTGGTGCGGCATGGCCGACAATAACACCAGCGGTCCCAGCACCTGCATCAAACCAGCCATAAAGGCCTGCTCTGCCAGATGTGCCCCACTTTGCTGGGTTTTCGCCAGTTGACTGGCCATCGTCGCCAGCTCGAACGAATCGTCTAACAACCGTTGATGTAAATCAGGGCGAATTTTGCCGTCATATTGGCTATGCAACTGCACTGCAAAGGCGACAGCTTTAATCATCGACCGACCGAGCCTGGTGACAACTTCAGCCAAATCCAGCGTTTGCCGGCTAAAACCAAGATAAGCCGAGTTGGCGATCTGTAAAAGTTTCGCCGCCAGTGGTGCTTCGCGCGCCAATGACGATGCCACTGCGACCGTGGAACTCTCTTCATCAGACAGCAACTTCATTAACGTCTGATAATTGCTGCGCTGAATAGGCAGGGTATTAATTTGTCCAAGTTGATAACGGCTGTGCGCGGTAAAAGGCCCGTTGCAGAGTAATTCTACCCGCTGAAAGACTTCGGTAACTTGCTGTTCGGTAAAGGGTTTGCCAAGCACCAAATGCGCGCAGTGCGTGGTAGCCAGCAACATGGCATCGGAATTATCGGCGCTCATCAGCACCCGAATGGTCACCGGGCTGTGCTGACAGGCAAATTCGAGTAGGGTTTCACCGCTATCGGACGGCCCCAGACGCTCAGTCAGCAACAAATCGATGGGCTCGTTGTGTAACAACTCCCTGGCGGCTGCCGCATCTGACAGATAATGACAGTGCCAGTGGGGCACGACCCGTTGCAATAACCGACGAATAGCAGCCTGGTACGCCGGATCTTGCTCGACGATAATTGCCCGCAACGGTTTTTGTTGTTCAGTCATTCGCGAACTGCTCCCATTGGGTTTGCCCGGTGTTGGACGATACATAAACCACAAAATCGGCCTCGGTTAAGGCACTACTAAACACATAGCCCTGAATTAAATCACATTGCATATCGCGTAAAATTGCAACTTGCCCTTTTGATTCAATCCCTTCTGCAACAACCACCATACCAAGCTCATGTGCCATGCGGATCATATGCCGCACCATGCTGGCGCTTTGCGGTGAGTCTTCCAGATCAATTAACAAACTTCGATCCAGTTTTAACACATCTACCGGTAATTTTGCCAGATAGGCCAATGAAGAATAACCGGTGCCAAAATCATCCATCGCTAAATGCAACCCGAGCTGTTTCAGTTGCAGCAACAGCAGCCGACTTTGTTCGATGTCGGCCATTAAAAATGTTTCGGTAATTTCCAGCTCAATCACGTCCGGATCCAACTGATATTTTTGGAGCAGTTGTTGGACCTGAGTTGGCAAATTCGGATCCTGTAACTGTCGGCCGGATAAATTAATTGCCAGTCGTTGTAACCCCAGATTTTGCTGTTGCCATTGTTTGAGCTGGGCAAAGCACTGCTCCAGCACCCACTGGCCAAGCAGTTGAATTTGGCCGTCACGCTCGGCAATTGGGATAAACAACGCCGGTGAAATCCAGCCCATTTTTGGATGATGCCAGCGCAGCAAAGCTTCCGCACTTTGACAACGGCCATGCAGCAGTGAAATTTTGGGTTGATAATGCAGCTGCAGTTGCTGCTCTTCCACGGCGGCGTACAAAGAATTGCTGATCTCAAACTGCTGCCGCTTCAGCTCAACAATAGCTCGGTCATAGCGCAGGTAAAATGCTTTTGGATTGACTTCATTGTGGTGACAGGCGGTCACAGCGTTGTGCAGCAACTGCTTAGCACTATCGCCATCTTGCGGCGATAAAGCATACCCAACAGTAAAGCTCAGCTGCACTTTTTCAGTGGCTATCGACAACTGCTGGGCAAAAGGGTGTAGCAGCTGGCCAATGAATTGCTGTACCGCACTTTCGTGTTTAATCGCTGGAAACACCACCACAAAACGGTCACTGGCGACATAAGCCAACAATGCTTTTGCGCTTAATTGCCGGTTTAATGTCTGGCCAATGTTCAGCAACAGCGCTTCCAGCACCGATTCCGGCAGGGTGTCGACAAAGTTCTGAAAATTAGCAATGGTTAACACCACCACCGCGAAGGGCCCGCTTCGCACCGAAATCAAATCTTCCATCCGCCCGAGTAAGGTATTTTGATCCAATAAGTCGGTTAGACCGTCAAATACATCGCTGCTCAGGGCATCCACCAAGGTCAGCTTTAACAGATAATGATAAATATCAGAAATTCGGTGACTGATGCTAATGGCATCGCCGTGCTGGCTTTGCAGGCAAATATCATGATCTTTCTTGTGGAAAAACGTCGCCAGCTCGATGGGATTGATGTCGGTAAAAATATCGGACAACGCCTTTGCCCGAAGCTCCGACGGTGGCATCGACAGCACCACAGCGGCCGCATGATTAAAGCGGGTCACCACACCACTGGCCGATAGTTCCAGCAAGGCTTCATCGCTGGACAACAGTAAATTGGTACGTTGAATTTCCGCCTGACGGCGTTCTTTTTCTGCTAGCGCAGCCTCAACGTCTTTGAGCAGCTGCGCATCATCCCAGGGTTTTTCCAGGAATTTCCAGGCCGCGCCACTGTTGAGGCTGGCCAGTAAGGCTTCGCGGTCGGCATAAGCGCTTAAAATCACTCCAAGCGTCTGTGGGTATAGCGCTTTGACTTGCGCCAAAAAGTCACTGCCTTTCATGCCGGGCATCCGAAAATCGGAAATGACCAGCGACACCGATTGTTGTGCCAGTAAATCCAGCCCCGCAGCAGCAGATTCACAAATAAACACCCGGTAACCAGCACGGGTCAATACCCGCTGTAACGCGCGCAATATTGCAACTTCATCGTCGACCAGCAGTATTGCTTTTGACATGGCAAGCCTCCGCTTTAATGGACACCACCGGCCGCAGTGCGAGAAGTGAGCGACAAGTGAACGGCAAGGGTTTAACAAGATTAAAGCACAGTTGTTGGTTGCACGCGTCTTTGACATTCGCCACTATACCCGTCATCCTTGAAGATGCGGGGTTGTTGCCTTCGCTCGCTCGCCCCAGTCACATAGGACAACTATGCTCCTGGGGTCTCGCTCCTCGTCGCCTACCCGAATCTTCAATGATTTTGGGTATATACTCAAAACACCGACTGATTTATCACCACATTTTAGGTATTGGCGGAGTTTTGGATGACCACTTCCGAACAGCAAAAGCAGCTTCTGTTGCAGACCGACCGCATGGCGTCTTTAGGCCAATTGGCGGCCGGTATCGCGCACGAGCTTAACAATCCGATCGGGTACATTCTGAGCAATCTTGGCAGTTTTCAGATCTATTTAGCGATTTTTCAACAGCTGATCCGGTTGTATCAGACTCAGGCGCAATGTCTGCCCGGAACGGCAGAGTTTCTGCAATTGCAGCGGCAAATCAATGAATTACAGCAACAGGAAAATATCGATTTTTTATTGAAGGACTGTGAGGACTTGTTGGCCGATTCAGTGGCGGGCGCCATCCGCATGAAAGATTTAGTGCTGGATTTGCGCCGTTTTTCTCATCCTGATCATGCCGATATGCAGCCTGTGGCATTAATTCCGTTGTTGGAAAGTACCATCCGGCTGGCGCGCAATGAGTTTAAAGCGCATATCCAGATTGAACGGGATTTTTGTGAAAACGGGCCTGAAGTGATCGCGCAAGCCGCAGCTTTATCACAAGTATTTGTCAATATTCTGCTCAACGCAGCCCAAGCAATTGGCCCGGTGCAAGGCAACATCCGGATCACGGTCAGGCAAGATGATGCGCGGGTGCAGATCGCAATTGCCGACAGTGGCCCGGGCATTGCTCAGCAACACTTACAGCAGATTTTTGAGCCGTTTTTTACCACCAAGGATGTTGGTAAAGGCACTGGCCTTGGGTTGTCAATTTGTCACACCATTGTGCAGCAGCATGGTGGCGAGCTCAGCGTGCAACCAACATCGGCGCTCGGTGGCGCCGAATTTTTGCTGAGTTTACCGCAGGCGCCGACAGACCGTTGACGGACTTTATTGCGCATCCGGTTGTTGCTCTGGCGCTGCTGCGATAAATGCCGGTAACGTCTGACAATATTGATAAACCCGCCATAACGTTGGATACGGCGACATATCCAGACCAAAACGCAGCGCGTTGTAAATTTGCGGGATCAAGCATAAATCTGCCCAGGTCACCATATCACCAAAACAGCAATTGCCCGCTTGATGCGATAAACGCAGCTCCAGTGCCTGAAAACCTTGTTGTAACCAGTGTTGGATCCAATGCAGTTTTTGCTGCTCCGACAATTGCAGTGGACCGGTTAAATACTGTAGCACCCGTAAATTATTCAGCGGATGAATATCACAAGCGATATCCAGCGTGACAGCACGTACTTTTAGCGCTAACTGCAAATCAGCAGGTAATAAGGCGGGTTGTGGCTGTTTGATTTCAAGATATTCTAAAATGGCCAACGACTGATTCAGCGTCAGATCGCCATCCACTAAAGTCGGTACTAACTGTGACGGATTCAGCGATTTATATGCAGAAAGCCGTTGCTGCCCACCATCTTTTAACAGATGCACATACTGCATATCGGCAGCCATGCCTTTGAATGCTAAAGCAATGCGTACCCGATAGGCGGCGGAAGATCGCCAGTAACTATAAAATTCCATGCACAAGCTCCTTAAACACCCGTTAGTACATCCGGTTTTTTGAGTACATACGGCTTTTTTGAATAGTGTGGCACAAGGAAACGAATGCTTGCGCCTGATAGCAAAAGGCCGCCAAATGCTGGCAGCCTTTTGTCATGTAACTTACTAACCTAAACGCGGCGCATTATGGTGCCTGATACGCAACCACTTGCTGATCAATAGCACCAAAAATACTTTTGCCTTCAGCATCCAGCATTTCCAGCCGGATCCGATCGCCAAACTTCATAAAACCAGTTGCTGGCTTGCCATCACGAATAGTTTCAATCATCCGCACTTCAGCGATACAGCTATAACCCAAGCCACCTTCGTCGATTGAGGTGCCGTATTCAGTACCTTGTTTATTTGACACAGTACCAGAGCCAATCACCGCACCAGCGCCTAAATTACGGGTCTTCGCAGCATGCGCCACCAACTGACCAAAATCAAAGGTCATATCAACACCGGCGTTCGGTTTACCAAATAACTTGCCATTTAAATGCGAAATCAGCGGTAAATGCAGCTTCGCGTCCTGCCAGTTTGACCCTAGCTCTTCCGGCGTCACAGCGACCGGACTGAAAGCCGAGGCTGGTTTTGACTGGAAAAAACCAAAACCTTTAGCCAGTTCATTTGGGATCAAACCACGCAGCGACACGTCATTGACCAGCATCACCAGCCGGATTTGGCTGCGTGCCTGTTCTGGCGTTGAAGCCATTGCTACGTCACCGGTGATCACAGCCACTTCGCCTTCAAAATCGATGCCGTATTCTTCGCTCACCACTTCGACGTTATCCCGTGGACCGATAAAGTCATCGGAGCCGCCTTGGTACATCAGTGGATCGGTCCAGAAGCTTGGTGGCATTTCGGAATTACGGGCGCGCCGTACCAGCTCAACATGGTTGACATAAGCACTGCCGTCGGCCCATTGATAAGCGCGTGGCAATGGTGATTCGCATTCTTGTTCGTTAAAAACAAACTCATCCTGCACCGTACCGTGGTTCAGCCCCTGATACACTTCGGCAAGCGCCGGTGCCAGGCTAGACCAATGATCCAGCACATATTGCATGGTTGCGGCGATGTGCGGTACTGCCACTGCTTTTTTCAGATCGCGACTGACGACCACCAACTTGCCATCACGGCTGCCGTTTTTCAGACTGGCTAATTTCATTACTACTGATCCTTTTACAAGGGCTGCAGCTGCACGTACATCGTCAGCTGCACCGCCAAATTAAACTGCTGTTGCCGGCTTGATTTTCCAGCTGTTGACATAATCCGGATTTTCGGTGGTTTCGGCCGCAGCGCCGACTTCCAGCGAGTCACGGGTATCGATCATGACCGCCACTTCGTCAGTAAATTTCTTGCGATACTCCCGCCCGGACTGGAAGGCCTTTGGATGCGGACCATGGGTGAAACCGGCCGGATGGAACGTCACCATGCCACGTTCGATATTGTCGCGACTGAAAAAGTCGCCGGCATGGTAAAACAGCACTTCATCATAATCGTCATTGTTATGATAAAACGGCACTTTTAACGCACCAGGGTCGCTTTCAATGGGCCGTGGCACAAAGGTACAGACCACAAAACGTTGCGCAACAAAAGTGGTATGCGCCGAAGGTGGTAAATGATACCGATGGCTCATCAAAGGCCGGATATCACGCCAGTTGATGCGAACCACGCTTAAATCACCATGCCAGCCAATTGCATCCAGCGGATTAAACGGGAAAGTCACAGTCGACACTTTATTGTGGCGCTTGATTTGAACTTTAGTCTCGTTTTCGCTGTACTGCGCTTTAAAGGCGTCATCAATTTTCGGCGTATCCAGCATTGCGGCGTCAAAAATCGCGTGATTGCCAACCAAGCCTTTTTCTGGCAACTGATACGAATCGTTGGTCGCTTCAATCATCAGCACAAATAATGGCTCGTTCGGCACTAACCGCCACATGGTCGAACGTGGGATCACCACGTAATCACCATCGCGCAGGGTTAAATGGCCATAATCGCAATAAAGCTCAGCACTGCCTTCGTGGATAAACAACAGATCGTCGCCGTCAGCGTTACGCACCAGATAATCCATCGGTGCGGTCAAACGCCAGGTGCGCATTTTACAATGCGCATTGTGCAGTAAATCCGGCACTGCCCAAGGTGAATTGGCCTGATCTTCGCCGATATTGTTGAAGTTAAACAAGCGCGGGCGCAGCGGTCCTTGCCAGTCACTCCAGCCGGTTGGCGCATGGGTATGATGTAAGTGGGTCGCCGGGCCAAAAAAGCCACTGCGCCCGACTTCACGTTCATAAATGGCCTGCTCCGGAAAATCTGCGTGCGCCTGACGTGACACATCACCTTCTTTTAACGGAAATGACACCCATTTACGCATCGGCTAATACTCCACGACGGATTTGATCTTCTTCAATCGATTCAAACAGCGCTTTAAAATTACCTTCGCCAAAGCCTTCGTTGCCTTTACGCTGAATAATTTCAAAGAACACCGGACCGATCACGGTTTTGGTGAAAATTTGCAGCAAAATGCCGTCTTTTTCCGGCGCGCCGTCAATCAGAATACGTAATTCACGCAGCATATCGGTATCTTCAGTATGACCAACCACCCGGCTATTCACCTTGTTGTAATAGGTGTCCGGCGTTGGCATAAAGTCCATACCGCGGGCACGCAAGGTGCGCACCGTCTCATAAATGTTTTCAGAAGTTAAAGCGATATGCTGAATGCCTTCGCCTTTGTATTCACGAATAAATTCTTCAATTTGTGATTTATCGTCAGAAGATTCGTTGATTGGGATGCGGATTTTGCCGCAAGGTGCGGTCATCGCGCGTGACACCAGACCGGTCAGTTTGCCTTCGATATCAAAATAACGGATTTCGCGGAAGTTACCGATTTTCTCGTAAAAACCCGACCAGACATTCATATTGCCGCGGCGGACGTTGTGCGTTAAATGGTCCAGCACTTCCAGGCCAACGCCGTGCGAAGCCATCTGGGTTTGCCAGTTTTCGTAGAATTTAAAATCGACGTCATAGACCGAGCTTTGACCGTAACGGTCAACGAAGTACAGCAGGCTACTGCCAATGCCGTAAACCGCCGGGATATTCAGCTCCATCGGGCCGATTTGATTTTTGTATTCTTTCGCGCCGTTCTCAAGCGCATGTTTTAAAGCTGCGGCGGCATCTTTAACCCGAAACGCCATCGCGCAAACGCTTGGACCGTGGGTACGGGCAAATTCTTCGGCCTGAGAATTGGGTTCGCCGTTGACGATAAAATTAACGTCGCCTTGCTTATATAACCAGGCTTGTTTGGAGCGGTGCTGGGCAACTTCGGTAAAACCAAGAGAGACAAACAACTGTTTTAAATTGTTGATGCCCTCAGCGTCAGCAGCAGTGTATTCAACAAACTCAAAACCATCGGTTCCTAACGGATTAATAGGATCAAACATCAGCTAACTCCAAACATAAATAGTTGTTTTGTGACTGATATCTTGAGCTGTTTGGCTAAAAAAGGAAGGGTCGTAGCTAACATGATGCTAACAGTTCGAAACTGCCGTTTTGTACAATTAACGATACGAAAATGACTATTTACTTAAAAGCTGCTGAAAAAGCCCCGGATCGGCAGATCCAAGGGGCTATTTAGTACAACTAACCGCACAAAGCGTAGTTAAATTTTTACACTCTTACGATTAATGCCATATTCTCGCAATTTGTTGGCGACGGCGGTGTGACTAAGCCCAAGCTTTTTCGCCAATTGGCGTGAACTTGGATAAGCCGGAAACAGTTTGCGCAGCAGATTTGCTTCAAATCTTTTGACGGCTTCATCTAGAGTGCCATCAAAGTCTTTTTCCAGATATCCGAAGTCGTTGGTGTAGCTCGGCAGCTGTAATTGCTCTTTGTCGAGTTCATAGCCTTCCAGCAAGGTCACAGCACGGTATAACGCATTTTCCAGCTGCCGGACGTTGCCTGGCCACGGATATTGCTGGACAAACTGGGCGCAGGTTTCGGTCATCCTGGGTGCTTTTCGACCGAGCCTCGCTGAAAACCGGCTGATAAAATATTCACTGAGCGGCACGATATCCTGCTTTCGTTCACGCAGCGGTGGCAATGCCAGCGTCAACACATTCAGCCGGTAGTACAAATCTTCGCGAAACTTGCCTTCCTGCACCAAGCCAGGTAAATCTTTTTGGGTGGTACAAATCACCCGAACATCGACCCGCACTTCATTTTCATCGGCAATACGCCGAAAACTGCCATCCTGTAAAAACCGCAGCAATTTGGTTTGCAGCTCACGGGACATCTCGCCCACTTCGTCCAGAAAAACCGTGCCTTTGTTGGCCTGCTCGAAAATACCTTTTTTGCCTTCGGCGGTCCCTGGAAAAGCGTTTGGGCCGTAGCCAAAGAGTTCAGACTCAGCGACGTTGTCAGGCATCGCTGCAATGTTCACCGCTAAAAATGGTTTGCCAGCCCGGCCACTGCCGCCATGACAAGCCCGTGCCAGTAATTCCTTGCCGGTGCCGGTTTCACCCATAATCAAAATAGGCGCATCCAGCTGTGCCATTTTTTTGGCTTCGCGCACCACTTTTCGCATCACATTGCTATTGGCGTGCAAACTGTTAAAACTTTCCTGATCGCCTTTTTTGAACACCACCATTTGCTCGCCGAGCCGGCTTTCAGATTTTAGGTTGATCACGGCGCCCGCCAGAGTTTCATGGCCAGAATCGTCCGGCACCATCACCGGCAGCACGTCAGCAATAAATCTTTTGCCATGAATTTCAAAACGACGGGTTTGCGCCAGCACGTCATCACTTTCCAGCCAACGCAGAAAATTAAACCCTTTGACCATATTCGCCAACGACTGGCCAAGAATGTCTTCCGATGCTACCGATAAAGCCTGCAAAGCGGCATCGTTAATAATGGTGACATTGGCTTTGGTATCGATGGCAATTACACCATCCGGCAGCGTTTTCAGCAGCGTTGACAGCTCGTTGTGTTCGCGCTCTGACGGTAAAAAAGAGGTGGTCTTGACATCGTCAACCCCAGGAATACGGCGGATCTTCGCCATCAGCTCCTGAAATTTTTCAAAATCAATGCCCGGAAATGCCACATACATCCGACCAAGCAGCGGGTCGACTTCAATGCCACGTAAATCAATCTGGTAGTGCACCAGAATATTCAGAACTTCTTGAGCTATACCAACCCTGTCCTGACAATGGATCTCTAAACGCATCGCCTCGCACACCTTTTCCTGATGGGTTTGAGGCATAATACGGCACTTTTAACCAAAGAGACCAGTGCTTTTTGTAAACTTTTGTGAACAAGTTACCGCTTTGCAATTGAAGCGCTTACAAAATCAGTCATCAGCACAATGCAGATTGTCCGACCTCTTAACGAAATTGGCAAACTTGGCGTCGCTGCGATCGTGCAAAAAGCAAAAAGGCCGCCGCAGCAGCCCTTTCTATTTTGAAGACATCCTAGTGCCCGCCTTACTCAGCCAGCAAGGTGTCGGTTTTAGCCGCACAAATAAAATCGTTTTTGTGCAGACCTTTAATCGAATGTGACCACCAGGTCACGGTCAGTTTGCCCCATTCCAGCAGTAATGCCGGATGATGACCTTCTGCTTCAGCCAGCTCTGCTACTTTATGGTGAAACGCCCAGGCCAATTTAAAATTTTTGAATTTGTAGCTGCGCTCCAGCTGCAAAATACCGTCCCGCACCACCGGCGTCCAATCCGGGATCTGACGCATCAGTTCTGGCAACTCATCGTCAGAAACACGAGGTGCGTCGGCACGGCAGGCTTCACATTTCATTACGGCTAATTCAGTCATCGTTGTTCTCAGTTTTCACAGTTCAATAAAATCAGGATTTAACAAATACACACTTCGGAAAATTCGGGCATATTTCGAGCTTTCCTGCCCAGTTCAGCTGGCCTTTTTCTGTTTCGGCGGAAACTTCGGCGCATGTAAACCCAAGCCTTTTGCGGTCTGCACCAGCGCCATCAAATCCTGATGGGCGATTTCAAACAAGTCGTGAATTTTTTCAATTTTAAAATACACCGGTTGCATAATATCGATGCGATACGGGGTACGCAGTACCTCAACCACCTCCAGCATATGGCGCTCCGGAATATCCGAATGCATCGCATATTGCGTTTCACCCGGTGAAGATAAAATGCCACCGCCGTAAATTCTCAGACCATCAGGCGTTTGCATCAGGCCAAATTCAATGGTGAACCAGTATAATCTCGCCAGATATATCCGATCTTCTTTGCTCGCCGCCAAACCTAATTTACCGTAAATATGGGTGAATTCGGCAAAATCCGGGTTGGTGAGCATGGCGCAATGGCCGAAGATTTCGTGGAAAATATCCGGCTCCTGCAAATAATCAAATTCTTCTTTGCTGCGGATAAAGGTCGCCACCGGAAATTTTTTATTGGCCAGCAATTCAAAAAAACGGTCGAAGCTGATGAGTGCAGGAACTTCGGCACATTCCCAACCTGTGGTCGCGCGCAGCACTTTGCTGACTTCTTCCAGTTGTGGGATGCGGTCTAAGGGTAATTTTAACTTGTCTAAACCGGCCATATATTCATCACAGGCTTTGCCGGAAATACAGGACAACTGACGGGCGATTAACTCACTCCAAATGGCATTTTCTTCATCGCTCCATGCGATAAAACCATGCTCGTCGGACTGCTTCGAGACATAATTACTCATAACGACAACCTGTTGAAATTTGGTTAGCCTGCAGCTCTGACGGCTGGGCTTTGATGGCCGGATCCTAGATGATTGAGATCCGGCTGTTAATCACCTGCGCCAAATTGGTCTTGGTAAAAATGTAACTATTTTTGTACGGCAAATCACTTACAAGTTGCAAGTCAATGTTTCACTTGGCCTTTTTTGCTGTCCTTGCATCTTTACCAATGCCTGTGACAGGTCGTTGATGATGTCTACCACATGTTCCAGACCCACTGAAATTCGGATCAGGCCATCGCTGATGCCGGCCATTTTCCGCTCTTCTGCCGTGTACGGACTATGCGTCATCGACGCCGGATGTTGAATAAGTGATTCGGCATCGCCCAAACTCACGGCGAGACTTAATAGCTCACACTGATTAATAAAATAACGACCGTCGTCCAGGCTGCCATTGAGCTCAAACGCTAAGACGCCCCCTGCTGCTGCCATTTGTTTACCAATAAATTTGTGCCCGGGATGATCTGGCAAACCAGGGTAAAACACCTTGGCAATGGCCGGATGCTCTGCCAAATATTCCGCAACTTTTTGCGCGTTGCTGCAATGACGTTCCATCCGTACCGATAAGGTTTTCAGGCCACGAATAATCAGCCAGGCATCGTGTGGACTGATGGTTGCGCCCATGTCTTTGAGTGTGGTGAGTTTGATGGTCTGAATTTTGTCAGCGTCCGACACAATAATTCCGGCGACCACATCACCATGGCCATTGAGGTATTTAGTGGCGCTGTGAATGACGATATCAATGCCAAAACGAGCCGGTTGCTGCAGTAATGGCGTCAAAAAGGTATTGTCGATCACTGACAGTATTTGGTGTTTTTTACAGAAATTACCCAGAAATTCTAAATCTAGCACCACCAAATTCGGATTAATCGGTGTTTCGGCAAACAACATTTTGGTGTTTGGTTGCAGTGCAGCCGCAACCGCCTGATGGTCGGTCATATCGACAAAGCTTACCTCGATACCGTAGCGGGCAAACTGATGATTAAACAGCGCAAAACTACAGCCGTAAATGGCTTTGCTGGCGATCAAATGGTCACCTTGTTGCAAAAACGCCATGGTTGAAGCAGCAACTGCGCCCATGCCAGTGGCTGTTGCTGCGGCATCAGCCATCCCTTCTAAAGCTGCTACTTTCAGCTCCAGCTCACGGGTGGTCGGATTACCTAGCCGGGTATAAATATATCCTGGCTGTTCGCCAGCAAAACGAGCAGCGCCTTGTTCGGCGCTGTCAAACACAAAAGTCGAGGTTTGGTATAAAGGTGTTGCCAGTGCGCCATATTGGGCATCTTTGACTTTACCGGCATGAATACATTGAGTTTCAGGATGTTGTGGTGGTTGGAATGGGTACTGATTACTGCTACTGCTCATACAACTGTTTGCCTTAGATGATTTTTCAATTACTAAAACAAATTAGTTATATTAAGCACAAGGCATGCAGACATCTGTCAGTCTAAGTGCAAAACTCAGCTGCAACGTTGACCAGTCGAAAATGTAACATTTAGTTTGCAGTTGAGCCCGGAGCCAACCGTTTAACCAAATCTGTCAGCACTTGCTTCACCAGCGATTTATCGCTGATTGCCGCAGGTAACGGCCTTAATTGTTGCTGGGCAAACCGCCCTAGCCTTGCCACCATCACACCGGCTAACACCCCTTGCCCTAACCGCGCCGATAACCGCCCGGACAACTCTGCACCTATTAAATCAGCGCCGACATCAACCGCGATTTCGGCAGCTCCGGTAAAAAATACCGTTTTTACAAACTGCTTCATCATTGCGAGGCTGCGTAACCGGCCAACCGGTGCGCCGTACAATACCGATAATTCACGTAGCATCAGCGCACCACGCCATAACACCAGCAGCATATCGGCCAGGGCAAATGGACTGAGCGCAACTGCCACGCCGGTCTGCATTGCTGCCTGACGGATTTGCAATTCAGCCGCTTGGTCGATATTGGTGAGTACGGTTAACTCAAAGAGTTGTAATAGCTCAGCGTCGGTAAATTCAGCTTTTCGCTGCTGCTCAAATTGCAGCCAGTCACGGTTATTGGTTTTATCCATCGCCTGCATCATCTGCTGACACATGGGGTAAGCTTCGCCAAATTGCATTGATTGTTGCAATCTGCTGCTTTCTTCACGCCATTGTTGGCGCATTTTCAGTTGCCGCCGCAAGCGCCATTCCCGATAACCAAATCTTGTCAGCAACAAGCCTGACAGCACCGTCAAGCCGGTGACAGCAGTTCCCTGCAACAGACCACTTTGCCAACTGTCAGCCATAAACTGCCACCACTGGACACCCGCAACGGCGGTCAGACTCAACAGCGCGCCGCCCCATAACCAGATGCCACTGTTGCTTTGTTTGGGTAAAACCACCGGAGCTTCTTCGACTTCAACATTGAATTCTGCAGGGTTAAATTGTTTTGCTTGCTGCAATTTTTCTTCGTTCGCAGAAACTTCAGTTGGCGAAAGCTTTGGCTGCAACGACACAAAATCAGCTTCAGCAAAGGCGGTACTCTTTTTTAGTTCGGTCATTGCAGTTTATCTCCGAGCAAAAACTCCAGCGCCTGATCCAGTCGGAGCTGCGGCAGCATCTGTTGTGGCGCCAGCGGTTTTGGTAAAAAATCCGGAAAAGCAAAAGCATGATGTTCAAATAACAATGGTGATGGCATCGACATCGGCACTTCACCCGGAAAGACGGTCTGCAGCTCACCGTTTCTGGCTGAAATCCCTTGCAAACAGGGCACTATGCCCTCGGCAGTCCGCACCTGACCGACTTCGGTGGTGACAACAGCAGCCAGCGCTATGGCTTCGGACTGGCAATATTGAAAACGACTGTCCTGCAACGGTTGTTGCAACAGTTGCTGTAACAACAAGGTCAGATTTTTATGCTGCTCGGGGGTTAATTGATCGGCTTTACTGGCGGCAAACAGTACTTTACTGATTTTCGGACTAAATAACCGTTGCAACCAGCCCGTCGGGCCATAATGAAAACTTTGCAGAATGAGCATCAACGCTTGCTGTAGTTCCTGCAGCACATGATAACCAGCATTAAGCGCCGACAAACAATCTACCAGCACCACCTGGCGGTCCAGACTGGCAAAATATTGCTGATAAAATGGCGTGACCACCAATTGTTGATAACTTTGATAATGCCGCTGTAACCGCAGCAATAACTTCGACGGAGTAGCAAGTTGTGATGGTAACAATGGGAATAGTTGCAACAGGGGGGTGCCGGCTAAATCACCTGGTAATAACAACCTGCCTGGCTGTAACAAACAGGCTTTTGCTTCGACTCTGAATTGTTGTAACAAAGCAGAATAACGATCAGTAAGGCTTTGAATATGCAGCTCAGAATCATCGTCTAAATCGGTTGTAGCCAACAACTCCTGAAAAGCCTGCGCAATGGCGACGCGATGCGGTTTAGCAAACAACTGCCAGCTAAATTCACACCATTGCTGATAGTCCTGTTGCAACATCGGCAAATCCAGCAACCATTCGCCGGGATAGTCGACGATATCCAGCTGCAACTCTCGAAAATCGGTGAATTTGGCCGCCAGCCCCGACACGGGTTTATAACGCAGAGTCAAAGATAACTGGCTCCAACTAGTAGTGGAGACCGGCCATTTGCCAAGCTGTAATTGCTGTAAATTCTGTTCAAACGCAAATCGGGGTGTTTGCATCGCTTGCTGCGCTTGCAGTCTGCCGCCCAGATATCTTTGTTGGCGTAATGGAGAAAAAAACGGTAGCTGAACTTCAGTGACGGGTCCGGTTAATTGTTGCACCAGACTGGTGATAAAAGCGGTTTTCCCAGCGCCACTCAGACCGGTAATACCGAGTCTGAGATGGCGGTCGAGCAGACGCTGGCTAAATTGCTGACTCTGCTGCGACCATTGTTCGTGAAACTTTGTCCATCCCTTCATGCACACTCCAGTGGCGGAGGCACCTTAGGGTGACTACAGCCGGTTAAATTCACGATGTAACTGGTATTTACTCGACGTGACGTAAGTTTCAATTTTACGTAGTCTTTGTTCAATACTATCAAACTGTTGTTGAATATGACCCAGCGCTTGTTTTGGCGCTTCACCGCGTTGCCAAATTCTGGTTTTTACTTCCACCGGTTTTTCAATGGAAGGGACAAACGACGTCCCTTTGCGGGCTTCAGCAACGGATTTTTTCTCCAGTACTATCCAGCCAACGATATAAAGTACCGGTAAAAAGCCGCCAAAACCAAGTAACAATGAAGCCAGGGCAACTACGCGAACTAACCACAGCTCCCAGCCGAAGTAGTCTGCAATGCCGGCGCAGACGCCGGCTATCTTGCCGTTGCGGTCATCCCGCAACAATTCTTTTTTAAACTTTGTCATGATCCCGTCTCCAGTTTGGCGACTCTGCATCCAGAATGGCTTCCAGGGTTTTGATCCGGTCAGCCATTTTTTCGGCGCGGTTTGACAAATCATTCAGTTGGTTTAATTCAGTTTCTGACAAACCTTCAGTGATTTTGCGTTTACTGCGATAATGCATGATGACCCAAATCGGCGCCACGAAGACCATAAACATCATCAGTGGCACAGCAAAAGCTTCTTGAATTTCCATTATTTACTCCCAAACGCCTGGCGATCAGGCGTTATTGTCGTTATTCAGCTTTGCTTTTAATGCAGCCAGTTCAGAATCAATTTTGTCCTGTGCCGCCAGTTCAGCAAACTCGTCACGAAGCGTTTTCTTGCCTAAATCATAGGATTCAACCTGTGCTTCCAGCGAATCAATTTTTTGCTCGTAACGCTCAAACTTATACATTGCATCGTTTAAGCGGTTGCTGTCTAACGATTTTTTCACTTCTAAGCGTGAAGCTACTGTTTTTTGACGCATCAGCATCGATTTCTGACGAGCCTTGGCATCGGCCAGTTTTTCCTGCAATTGTGCCACTTCGTCTTGTAACTTGCTGACATGTGCATCTAAATTGGCGATATCTGCGGCGACTGATGCGGCCTGATCGGCAGATTTTTGTTTTTCGATTAACGCTGAACGCGCTAAATCATCGCGATTTTTCGCCAGTGCCAGTTCGGCTTTAGCTTGCCAGTCCACCACTTCTTCTTCCAGACGGCTGATGACACGTTGCAGTTCTTTTTTCTCAGCGATGGTTTTAGCTGAGGTTGAACGAACTTCAACCAGTGTGTCTTCCATTTCCTGAATAATTAACCGCACCATTTTTTCCGGATCTTCCGCTTTATCTAATAAAGCGTTGATGTTTGAATTCACGATGTCTGAAAAGCGAGAGAAAATACCCATGATGATTACCTCATTAATTGTCTGATTGACTCGAGATACCTTATTCAGTTTCCTTGCCAACTTTCGAAACAATCTTAATTCATTGTTTTATATAAATTTTATTTATTTTCAGCAACTACTTCTGAAATCATGCCGTTTGAAATAGACTACTTATTAGTAAAATTCACTAATTTGTAGCAGCGACATGGCACGAGCATTCCAGCAAGACAATCTGATTGGCCAATCGAATAGTTTTTTAAACGTCCTTGACCAGGTTTCACAAATTGCCCCATTAAATAAACCGGTGCTGATCATTGGCGAACGGGGTACCGGTAAAGAATTAATTGCCGCCCGTTTGCACTATCTGTCGCAGCGTTGGGACCAAGCCTATTTAACCTTAAACTGCGCGTCATTAAACGAAAACTTGCTGGAAAGTGAATTGTTTGGCCATGAAGCCGGTGCTTTTACCGGCGCCAGTAAACGCCATGAAGGCCGCTTTGAACGGGCCAATTTTGGTACCTTGTTCTTAGACGAACTGGCCAATACGCCAGGTCTGGTGCAAGAAAAGCTGTTACGGGTGATTGAATACGGTGAATTCGAACGGGTTGGCGGTAGTCGTGCTATTAAAGTGGATGTGCGGCTGATTTGTGCCACCAATGAAGATTTACCGGGGATGGCCGATCGCGGCGAGTTCAGGGCCGACTTATTAGACCGGCTGGCGTTTGACGTCATTACCCTACCGCCAATGCGCGAACGACGGGAAGATATTCTGGTATTGGCTGAACACTTCGCCATCAACATGGCGCGTGAACTTAATTTTGAGCTGTTCAGCGGTTTTTCTGAAAAAGCCAAACGGTTGCTGCTTGACTATGAATGGCCGGGCAATGTGCGGGAATTAAAAAACGTGGTCGAACGCAGCGTCTACCGCACCAATAATCCTTATGTGCCGGTGCACGATATTTTGCTTGATCCTTTTGCCTCGCCATACCGGCCGCAGACCAGAGTCAGAACCCAGGATCGGATTAGCAGTGTTGCCAGTGTACAACCACCGATAGCTAAAGCGCTGAATTCAGGTGATAATGCGCCGCCACCTGTGGCGCAGGCTGAAATGACGATGCCACAACATCTACCGCAACAGCCGGACTTTAATCAGCTGCAGGATTTTAAAGTGTTGTCAGAGCATTACGAAGTTACACTGATTAAGCAAGCACTCGCAGCCTGTCAGTACAATCAGAAAAAAACGGCGGAAGCACTCAACCTGACCTATCATCAGCTTCGTGGTTATATGAAAAAATACAAACTGTTAGACAGCCAACAATGAAATCATCTGGTCCTTTTACTGCCGTTGTACTGTTGAGTATTCTCAGCAGCGCCTGTCAGCCAGTATTGCCAACAACACGGGTCCATGGTCTGGTTTATTGCGCTGAAGGCTCACCTGAGAGCTTTAATCCGCAATTGGTCACTTCGGGCACCACCATTGATGCGATTAGTCAGCATTTGTATGACCGGTTGCTGGACATCAATCCCGATAGCGGAGAGCTGATCCCAGGCCTCGCACAGAGCTGGCAAATCAGCGACGATGGTTTAACCTACCGCTTTCAGTTGCGCCAGGACGTCGAATTTCACCAAACCAGCTATTTCTCGCCGACTCGCACGATGAATGCCGACGATGTTCAGTTTACTTTTGGCCGATTGTTATCGGTACAGCATCCATTTCATCAGACCGCAACCGAATATCCTTATTTCGACAGCGTTGAATGGCAGCAGTTGGTCGCAAAACTAACGGTGATCGGGCCTTATGAGATTGAGTTCACCCTCAGTAAACCCGACAGTTCATTTTTATCTACTTTGGCCACCGATTTTGCCGCCATTTTATCCGCGGAATATGGCGCACAATTAATCAGCCACAATACGCTGGCTGATCTGGACCAATTGCCGGTCGGCACCGGCCCCTTTTTGTACCGGCACTATCAAAAAGATGTATTAATCCGCTATTACCGCCACCCCAAATATTGGCGCCAGTTGCCAGCCATGGAACAATTGGTGATTGATATAGTGCCGGATAACACTAAACGAATAGCCAAACTGCTGACACACGAGTGTGATGTCGCGCCAATTCCGCGGCTGGCAGAACTGTCATTATTATCAAAACGCGACGATTTTGTGATCGATGCCCAGACCAGTATGAACGTCGGATATTGGGCATTTAACACCAGAACCCCACCCTTTGATCAGGTGAAAGTGCGTCAGGCGCTGTCCTATGCCATTAATAAATCAAACATTTTACAAGCAGTGTATTTTGGCCAGGCCGAACCTGCCAATTCATTGTTGCCGCCGACATCCTGGGCTTACGACAAAAACCTGAATATTCAACGTTACGATCCGTTACTGGCGAAAAAGTTACTCGCCGAAGCCGGTTATCCAGAAGGGTTTCAAATGGATATCTGGGCCATGCCAGTACAACGTTTGTATAATCCGAATGCACTCAAAATGGCCGAACTTATTCAGGCGGATTTAGCCCAAATTGGCGTACGGGCGAAAATTGTCTCTTATGAATGGAATACCTTTCGGCGTAAGTTGCGTTTAGGAGAACATGATTCAGTACTGATTGGCTGGTCTGCCGACAATGCCGATCCCGACAACTTCCTGCGGCCGTTGTTGAGCTGCGCCGCGGCAATTTCCGGTAGCAACAGAGCCAACTGGTGTGACGAAAACTATGATCAATTGATCGCAAAAGCGGTGCATACGCCAGTGCTGGAAGAACGACGGGCATTTTACCAACAGGCGCAACAATATCAGGCAGAGCAGATGCCGTTGGTGCCGATTGCCCATTCCAAACGTTTTCAGGTTCGTAGCCGCAACATCTCGGGTGTCCGGATCAATCCATACGGCGGCATTAATTTTACCGCGGCAGGTAAGTCCTTATGATGTTTCATTATTTATTGCGCCGGTTGTTTTTGCTTGGCTTTGTGTTTGTGGCGCTGACGATATTTGCGTTTAGCCTGGGTTATTTATTTCCGGGCGATGTGCTGGGTAATTTCACCGGCCTTCGCAATATCAGTCCGGCCGAAGAAATTGTGCTGCGGCAACAGCTTGGTCTGGATCAAAGCTATTGGCAGCAATATATCTATTTTAATCAGCGCATTCTCGACGGGAACTGGGCGTTGTCGTTTTCCAGTCAACAAAATGTACTGGACGAAATTATCAACGTGATGCCCGCGACCCTGGAACTGGCGTCTTACGCGCTGTTGTTATCGCTGATTGTTGGTATTCCACTGGGGATTATTGCGGCGGTGCGCAAAGACAAATGGCTGGACAAGTTGATTTCCGGTTTAGCGCTGGTCGGTTATTCCATCCCGATCTTTTGGTGGGCGTTGTTGTTGATCATGGTGTTTTCACTAACATTGGGCTGGCTGCCGACATCAGGGCGTTTAAGTGTGCTGTACGAGATCCCAACAATGTCCGGTTTTATGCTGCCGGATATATTGCTGTCACAGGTGCCGTACCGCGAAGAAGCGTTGGTTGATGCCATTCGTCATTTGTTGCTGCCAGCTGTGGTCCTTGCGACTTACCCCACCACGGTGATGATCCGTTTTACCCGTGAATCGATGCTGGACGTGCTGGAGCAAAATTATATCAAAACGGCCCGAGCCAAAGGCCTGACCCGGCTGCAGGTCCTGTACACCCACGGTCTACGCAATGCTTTACTGCCCGTGACCCGGCAAGTTGGTTTGCAATTTAGTACGCTAATCACCTTAGCGATGATTACTGAAGTGATTTTTTCCTGGCCAGGCATCGGCAGCTGGCTGATTGACGGTATTTATCAGCGTAATTTTCCGGCAATTCAGGGCGGGTTATTAGTGGTGTCATCGTTGGTGATTGCGGTGAATATGTTTACCGAAATTCTGCACACCATGCTCAATCCACTGGCCAGGAAGTTCTGAGATGAAAAAACTCCGGCTCTATTACGAAGAATACAATAAAGGCCCGTTTGCCCTGCTATGGAAACATTTCACGCAGCAGCATTTTGCTTTTTTTGGTTTTATCACCTTGTTATTACTGCTGTTATTGGCGTTATTAACACCATTTCTGACACCACACGACCCATATTTACAGAATTCTCAGCTGTTGCTGGTGCCACCGTCCTGGCAGAATTCTGGGTTGGTATCCTATCCATTGGGCACCGACGATTTAGGGCGTGATTTGATGTCACGTTTAATGCTCGGAACCAGCTACACCTTTGGTCTGGCGATTTTGGCTGTGTTAGGTTCATTGATTGTCGGCGTGATTCTGGGCGCACTTTCTGGGATGAGTAAAGGCGTAAAATCCAGCGTATTTAATCACTTACTGGATTTGGCGTTAACTATCCCCTCCTTGTTGCTGGCGATTGTGATCGTGGCAGTGCTGGGTCCAGGGTTGCTGAATACCATCTGGGCCATCATGCTGGCCCTATTGCCGCAGTTTGTGCATGGTGTGCGCAACGCCATTCAGCAACAGCTGAAACAAGATTACGTCACGGCCTATCGCCTCGACGGTGCCAGCCAACGGCAATTGCTGTTGTTTGTGATTTTTCCGAATATCTGGGAGCAACTGGTGCTGATGTTTACCATGGCATTATCGACCGCGGTACTGGATGTTGCAGCGCTTGGTTTTTTGAGCATTGGCGCCCAGTCACCGACGGCGGAATGGGGCAGCATGATTGCCGATTCACTCGATTCAATTTATCTGGCGCCCTGGACTGTCGCCCTGCCTGGCTTGATGATTTTTATCACAGTGCTGGCGGTGAATCTGGTTGGTGACGGCATTCGGGTTGCGATGAAAAAACGGCGGGAAAACTGATGCAGTTATTGGATATTCGCAATCTTACACTGGAGTTAAGCACCCCTGACGGCATGATCCGCGCTGTAGACCGGGTGAATCTGAGCCTGAAAGAAGGCGAAGTACGTGGTCTGGTTGGCGAATCAGGCTCTGGTAAAAGCTTAATCGCCAAAGCCATTATGGGCGTATTACACGAACGCTGGAAAGTGTCGGCCGACCGCTTTAACTGGTGTGGTCAGGATTTACTGCGCCTGCCCTATCATGAGCAACGGCGGATCATCAGCCGCGACATCGCGATGATTTATCAGGAACCGAGTCGCAGCATGGATCCAACGTCGCCGATTGGTGAACAACTTGCCGAAGCAATCCCAGACCATCTATTGGAAGGGTCCTGGTGGCAACGCGGTTATTATCGGAAAAAACGCGCCATTGCGCTGTTACACAAAGTCGGGATCCGTGATCATGCGGCCGTCCTGAACAGCTATCCCTATCAGCTGTCAGAAGGCGTTTGCCAGAAAATCATGATTGCGATGGCCATTGCCAAAAGCCCGAAGTTGCTGATTGCCGACGAACCGACCACAGCGCTGGAAAGTACCACCCAAGCACAACTATTCCGCTTGCTGGCCAGCTTTAATCAGCTAAAAGGCACCTCTATCTTATTGATTAGCCATGAATTGGAGACCGTAGCCCGCAACACTGACACTTTAAGTGTATTGTATTGTGGTCAGCTGGTCGAAGCGGGCGATACCGCAACCTTGTTAAAACACCCCCTACATCCGTACACCCATGCGCTGATTAAAAGCGTACCGGAATTTCAGCCTGATCTTGGTTTTAAACAGCAACTGTATGCTCTGCATGGCAGTATTCCGACCCTGCAACATTTACCCATTGGTTGCCGGCTTGGGCCACGTTGCCCCAACGCCCGCAAAGAATGTGTTAAAACGCCACTGTTCGAGCGTCAGCAAAACCATTACTTCAGCTGCCATTTTCCATTGTCGGGGAAAACCAATGAGTAATCTGATTGAAGTCAGAGGCCTGAGCAAAAGCTATCAAAAAGCCCGTGGCATGTTTAGTCGTCATACTGTGCTGGCGTTGTCCAATGTCAGCTTCAGCCTGGCAGCGGGTCAGACGCTCGCCATCGTTGGCGAAACCGGCTCGGGTAAAAGCACGCTGGCGAAATTACTGGTGGGCATCGAACAGCCAGACAGTGGCGAGATTTTATTGGCCGGGCAACAGCTGAACTGCGCTGATTATCAAAAAACCAATCATCTGATCCGCTATATCTTTCAGGATGCGGCACGCTCGCTCGACCCCAACCAAAAAATTGCCAACATTCTGCACGATGTGTTGCGTTACAGCACGGTATTGAGTTTCGAGCAACGGGAACGAAAAATTGCTGACACACTGAAGCTACTGGGTTTACTCAACGAACACGGTAATTATTATCCGCATATGTTTTCTGGCGGTCAGTTACAACGGGTAGCGTTGGCCCGGGCGTTAATTCTGGATCCGAAAATTCTCATTTTGGATGAAGCGTTAACGGCACTTGACCCATCGTTACGGGCGCAAATCGTCAATTTGCTGCTGGAGCTGCAACAAAAAACCGGCCTGGCCTATTTACTGATCACCAATCAATTGCGACTGGTGCGCCATATTGCCGACCAAACCTTGGTGTTACACAAAGGTATTAGTCTCGACTATGGCGACACCAGCGCTGTTTTCGAGAACCCACAGCATGAATACAGCCGGAAGCTGATGAAAAGTATTGAGTATTAAACTACGACGCCACAGCGGCAGCGAGATCATTCAGTTGCTTTTGCAGCTACTATAAAAACAAAACCCCGCAACTTGGCGGGGTTTTTTATGCAGTTTATTGCTTATCAAAATTCAGAATTAAAGATCCTGACTGGTCATTGCCGGTAAATTCCGAACAATTTCAGCCTGTTGCTTTAATGCTTCTTGCACGGCAGCAAAGTGTTGCTGACCCATTTGCTGCGCGAACTGCGCTAATTCAGCGGCAGCTGGCTCAGCAGTAGAAGGCACTTCGGTCACTTTAGTCACTAACACCAGGGAAACGTCACCAGACGCCAGTACCGCAGTGCCGGCAGAGATTGGTTTGGTTGGTACTGGTTTTGCGAGTTCAAAGGCCTTGGTTCTGATTTCAGCATCCAGCGTTCCACCAAAGCGTGGTGTCGCAGCTGCTGTTTGCAACGTCAGTTTTTCAGCGACAACTAACTCGCGGATATCTTTCCCTTCATTAAATTGCGCTAACAAGGCTTCTACTTTTGCCGTCGCCAGTGCATTACTCTCTTTGGCCACCACGGCAGCCTGCACCTGAGCTTTCACTTCTTCCAGAGTTTTCACTTTTTCTGGTAAATGCTCAACTAACCGGGCAACAACCACATGTTGTGGTGCCAGCTCGATCAAGTCGCTGTTGGTACCTGCACTGATAAATTCCGGGCTGAACACCGTATCAAGGAACTTTGGCAGCGCAAATGGTGCAGCGGCAGATTCGCGAGAAAACAGTGGCAGTTCTTTTACGGTGCCGTTGACTGCAGTCGCAGCTTCTTCCAGGTTGTCAGCGATTTCAAAGCTTACTTCTGCCAGCTTCTGCTGCAGATCTGCAAACTGCTCAGCTGCCTTTTCCTGCTGTACTTCAGCGGTGATAGCTGCACGCACTTCAGCCAGCGGCTTCACAGTGCCGGCTTCAATTTCGGTCAGTTTAATCAGATGATAACCAAAAGAGGTTTTCACCACCGCAGATAAGTCACCCGCTTTTGCCAGCGCATAAACCGCTTTTTCAAATTCCGGTTCCATCACATCTTTAGTGATGAAATCTAAATCACCACCATTTTCTGCAGAAACAGTATCCGCTGAATGTTGTTTGGCCAGTGCTGCAAAATCGGCGCCTTGCTGTAACTGCTTTAACAGTTCTTCAGCTTTGGCCGCCACAGCTTTATCTTCTTCTGCTGACTCCAACAGGATGTGTGATACACGGCGACGCTCTTCAGTAGAATAACGGGCAGATTGCGCTTGATAATAAGCTTCAACATCGGCATCAGTAACTTTAATCGAGTTGGCTAAGTCAGTTCCTTTCAGCTCAACATACTGCAATGACACCTGTTCTGGCGTGGCATAGCTGTTTTGGTTTAACTGATAATGCTCTGCCAGTTTCGCGTCAGTGACTTCAACGGTGCCTGCAAAATCGGCCGCTTTTAACACTGCATATTCGATATCGCGGTTTTGTTGTTGTAGCGACATTAAATTGCGCATTTCACCCGGCAGGGCGAATTCTGAACCGCCAACCCCGACGACAAACTGGTTGCGGACAAACTGCTCACGCAGCAGGTCGCGGAATTGATTCGGGGTCAGATTGTTTTGACGCAACAACGCCAGGTAACGGTCGTTATTAAAAGTACCGTCTAACTGGAATTCCTGCATTTGGGTAATTGTTTTGAGCAGCAATTCATCGCTGATTTGCAGACCCAGTGCTTCGCTTTGTTGTTTAATCAGCTTCTCACCGATTAAACGCTCCAGCACTGAATTGCGGAAGTTGTTCATATATTGAGGATCAGCGGCCAGAGTGGCAAACATCTCGCCAAACTGTTGTTCCATCCGGGCTCGTTCGGTCTGAAGATCTTCTTCAAACTTGGTCCGGCTGATTTCTTCACCATTGACCACGGCAACCGCTTGTTCGCTGTTGTTGCCAAAGTAACTGCTAACGCCTGATACGGCGAATGTCAGGATCACCAGGCCCAGAATGACCTGAGCGACTATCCCTTTTGTACCTTCTCTGATCTTTTCTAACATGCTTGCTTCATCTCTTGTAACGGCAAAATGCTGGCTTAAAAAAAAAGCGCATCTTAACAGATGCGCCTTTCTTATAGAAGCTGTAACGGAACTCTTGCTACCCGCTGCTCAGTAGAACTGTGGCAACGGTGTTGATTGACAGAGGCCAATCAGAATTCTTTTTAAGCTTTGCGACTGCACCAGCGCGCCGGCACAGTTTGCAAGTTTAGTTTACGCTGTCTTTTAACGCTTTACCTGGCTTGAACGAAGGGATCTTCGCAGAAGCGATTTGGATAGTTTCACCAGTTTGTGGGTTACGGCCAGTACGGGCTGCGCGCTCACGTACTGCGAAAGTGCCAAAACCAACCAGTGCAACTGAATCACCTTCTTTTAAAGCTTCAGTAACGGCTTCGATGAACGCGTCAAGAGAACGACCCGCTGCCGCTTTAGAAATGTCTGCACCAGCAGCAATTTTGTCGATAAGTTGAGACTTGTTCACAATATCATCCCCTTCAATTGTTATTATTTTCTACAACCAAATTGTAAGTACATTTTTGTAATGTCGGCATTGTTATATCAAGCATCCGAAACGCTTGCAAGCACAAATACAATGGACTTTGAAATTTCCTTGCGTCTCGCTAGCCCTTGTCGCACAAGGGCTGCAACGAAACTGCCCCTAAATTAGCACAGCCTGCGCAATTGAAAAGCCCCTAAACCACATTTTTTTGGGTTTTTTTCGCTTTTACGCTGCTTTTTTCCACATTTACCACAGACATACCAGTCGGCGGCTCTTGCAGCGCGAATTCAAGCACTTGATCTATCCACTGCACCGGACAAATTTCGATGTCCCCTTTGACGTTATCCGGAATGTCTTTTAAATCACGGACGTTATCATGCGGGATTAACACCCGTTTGATGCCACCACGATGAGCTGCCAGTAATTTTTCTTTCAGGCCACCGATGGGTAATACTTCACCACGTAAGGTGATTTCGCCGGTCATCGCCACGTCAGCGCGCACCGGATTGCCGGTTAAAGCAGACACTAAGGCCGTGACCATCGCAATACCTGCGCTTGGGCCGTCTTTTGGCGTCGCGCCTTCCGGTACGTGAATGTGGATATCACGTTTTTCGTAGAAATCTTCATTGATGCGTAGCGTTTCAGCACGGCTTCGAACCACGGTCATTGCGGCCTGAATCGACTCTTTCATCACGTCACCGAGCGAACCGGTATGCGTCAACTTACCTTTACCAACCACAGCAGCGGCTTCAATCGTCAGTAAATCACCGCCAACTGAAGTCCAGGCCAAGCCAGTCACCTGACCGATGCGATTGCTGTCTTCCGCTTTGCCGTAGTCAAAACGTTGCACGCCCAGGAATTCTTCCAGATTCGTCTGGTTAATCAACACCGTTTTTAATTTGGTATCGAGTAGAATTTTCTTCACGGCTTTACGGCAAAGTTTGGAAATTTCACGCTCTAAACTGCGCACCCCGGCTTCCCGGGTGTAGTAGCGGATAATGCCAACGATGGCGCTGTCTTCGATACTAATTTCGCCTTTTTTCAAACCATTACGTTCAATTTGTTTATTGATCAAATGTTGTTTGGCGATATTAAGTTTTTCATCTTCGGTGTAACCAGCAAGCCGAATCACTTCCATCCGGTCTAACAATGCATCCGGAATATTCAGACTGTTACTGGTGGCGAAAAACATCACGTCCGATAAGTCGTAATCAACTTCCAGATAATGATCGCTAAAAGCTGAATTCTGCTCCGGATCCAGTACTTCTAACAAAGCTGCTGCCGGATCGCCGCGAAAATCCGAGGCCATCTTGTCGATTTCATCAAGTAAAAACAGCGGGTTACGCACGCCAACTTTAGCCATTTTCTGGATGATTTTACCCGGCATCGAACCGATGTAGGTCCGGCGATGACCACGAATTTCCGCTTCATCGCGCACGCCACCTAACGCCATCCGCACATATTTACGGCCGGTCGCTTTGGCAACCGATTGCCCTAACGATGTTTTACCAACACCAGGAGGTCCCACTAAACACAAAATCGGGCCTTTGAGTTTATTGACGCGCTGTTGCACCGCAAGATACTCAAGGATCCGCTCTTTGACTTTATCGAGGCCATAATGGTCGCTATTCAGGATTTCCTCAGCCAGCGCTAGGTTTTTCTTCACCTTGGAGCGTTGTTTCCAGGGCACCTGGGTCAGCCAGTCGATGTAAGAGCGCACCACAGTCGCTTCTGCGGACATTGGTGACATCATTTTCAATTTGCTCAGCTCAGCCGAAGCTTTGGTTTTGGCTTCTTCCGGCATTTGGGCAGCTTCAATTTTGCGATTGATGGCTTCAAATTCGTCCGGCGCGTCGTCCAATTCACCCAGCTCGCGCTGAATGGCTTTCATCTGCTCATTGAGATAATACTCACGCTGGCTTTTTTCCATCTGCTTTTTGACACGACCACGAATACGACGCTCAACCTGCAGGATGTCGATTTCGCTTTCCATCATTGCCATCAGGAATTCAAGGCGCTCGGTGACATCGATGATTTCCAGCACTTTTTGCTTGTCATCAATTTTCAGCGGCATGTGCGCAGCCATGGTATCGGCCAGACGCGCAGCATCATCGATACCAGAAAGTGCTGTCAGAACTTCCGGCGGAATTTTTTTGTTAAGCTTGATGTAACCTTCAAACTGACCGACCGCCGAGCGCAGGAACACTTCCTGCTCGCGACTGTCCATCTCTGGCGAAGTCACCACTTCGACATTGGCCATAAACAGCTCGTCAGTTTCAGTAAAGTTGACCAGCTTGGCGCGACGACCACCTTCTACCAGCACTTTTACGGTGCCGTCAGGCAGCTTCAGCAACTGCAGAATAGTGGCGACAGTACCGACCCGGTACAAATCGGCTTCGGCCGGATCGTCCAGCGTGGCGTCTTTTTGCGCGACTAAGAAAATTTGTTTCTCGTTGTCCATCGCGGCATCAAGGCATTTAATAGATTTCGCCCGCCCGACAAACAATGGGATTACCATGTGGGGATAGACGACAACATCGCGTAATGCCAGAACCGGCATATGCAAACGTTCGACTGTTGCTTCTGTCATTCAATTTCTCTCGAATTAGTTACTGCAGGCGTGATTATCTGAGTATATGGGGTCAGGATCTGTCACTTCAATGCACCTGCTGAAAAAATGCTGGCAAAACATTGGGCTCTGTTAACCACTTAGGCATTTCTATTTGGAATGTCACTTTGCGGCACAGTTTTTCGTGCTGAAACCACTTCCACCAGGGGATACGGCATCTCGGCTGTTTTTGTTCATTAGCAAGACGATCAAAAAAGGAGCCGTAGCTCCTTTTTATTGGGTTTAGTGCGATTCGGCCACCGCTTTTTCCGGATTTTCATAAATCAGGATGGGCTGTGATTCACCGCGAATAACAGTTTCATCAATCACCACTTTGCTGACATCCTGCATCGATGGTAGCTCGTACATGGTATCAAGCAACACGCCTTCTAGGATCGAACGTAAACCACGGGCACCGGTTTTGCGTTCCATCGCTTTTTGGGCGATGGCTTTGAGTGCATCTTCGCGGAACTCCAGCTCGACATCTTCCATCTGGAACAAAGCCGCAAACTGTTTCACCAGCGCATTTTTCGGCTGACTTAAAATTTGCATCAAAGCAGCTAAATCCAGCTCGGTCAAAGTGGCCAGCACCGGTAACCGACCGATAAATTCCGGAATTAAACCGAACTTCACCAAATCTTCCGGTTCAACATCGCGGAAACTTTCCGTCAACGAACGATTTGATTCTTTGCTTTTCACTTCAGCACCAAAACCGATGCTGGAGCCTTTTGCACTGCGCTGCTCGATAATTTTATCCAGGCCAGCAAAAGCGCCACCACAGATAAACAGAATTTTCGAGGTATCCACTTGCAGGAATTCCTGCTGCGGATGTTTCCGGCCACCTTGCGGCGGAACAGACGCAATAGTGCCTTCAATCAGTTTGAGCAGCGCTTGCTGCACACCTTCACCTGACACGTCACGGGTGATCGATGGGTTTTCTGATTTACGGGAAATTTTGTCAATTTCATCGATGTAGACAATACCACGTTGGGCTTTTTCGACATCGTAGTCGCACTTTTGCAGTAGCTTCTGAATGATGTTTTCAACGTCTTCACCAACATAACCAGCTTCGGTTAACGTCGTCGCATCAGCCATAGTGAATGGCACATCCAGTAAACGGGCTAAAGTTTCTGCGAGCAGCGTTTTACCACTACCGGTAGGACCAATCAGCAAAATATTACTTTTACCCAGTTCAACATCTTGTTTGTGCGTGCTGGTGCGTAACCGTTTGTAATGGTTGTACACGGCCACGGCCAATACTTTTTTCGCATGTTCCTGGCCAATGACATAGTCATCCAGGTGGGTGCGGATTTCGCGCGGCGTTGGTAATTTATTACCATCACGCTTTGGCGAAATGTCTTTAATTTCTTCACGGATAATATCGTTGCACAGGTCAACGCATTCATCACAAATATACACCTGTGGACCTGCGATCAACTTACGCACTTCGTGCTGTGATTTGCCACAAAACGAGCAATACAACAGTTTGCTGCTTTTGTCGCCGTCAGTGCGGTGATCAGACATGGAACTACCTCTTTCACGTTGCAAGGGTCGTTTCCTTCCGACCGTCGCCAATTCAAATTTAAGCGCTTATCCCCGTCATCCTTGAAGCTGCAGGGTTGTTGGCTGCCTTCGTTCACTCCAATCGCATAGACAGCTATGCTCATGGAGATTCTCTCAGTTGCCGCCTACCTGCAACTTCAATGCTATAGGGTATAACAGGTTACCCAACGCGCTTTTTAAACACTTACCGAATAACACCGGTCAAAAGTTACTTTGCTTCGCTTTTAACAAAGATGGTGTCGACCAGACCATATTCCAAGGCCTGTTGTGCACTTAAAAAATTATCGCGCTCGGTGCCTTTGACAATCTCTTCGTAAGTTTTGCCGGTGTGCTCAGCCATCAAACGGTTTAATTTCTCTTTGATGGTCAGAATTTCCCGGGCATGGATTTCAAAATCAGTGGCCTGGCCCTGGAAACCACCTAACGGCTGGTGGATCATGACCCGGGCGTTAGGCAGACAATAACGTTTGCCTTTGGTACCACCCGATAACAGGAAAGCGCCCATGCTGGCTGCTTGTCCGACACAAACAGTTGCGATATCACATTTGATATAGCGCATTGTGTCGTAAATGGCGAGGCCGGCGGTGACAGAACCACCTGGCGAGTTGATATAGATGTAGATGTCTTTTTCCGGATTTTCAGATTCCAGGAACAGTAACTGCGCGACGATTAAGTTGGCCATGTGATCTTCGACCTGACCGGTCAGGAAAATCACCCGCTCTTTTAGTAAACGCGAGTAAATATCAAAAGAGCGTTCACCTTTAGCCGTCTGCTCGATCACGATCGGTACTAATGCATTCACTAATTCATTCATATTTTGGTTTAACACCATCAGCTGGATCCCCTGGAAAAATGCGGCAGAAAATAAAATGGCCCGAACACTGCTGCCCGAGCCATTAAAACCGTCTAACTAAGCAAAGTCAATGTTAGTTGGCAGCTTGTGGATTCATAATTTCGTCAAACTTCGCAGCTTGCTCAGTCACTTTCGCCTGAGCCAGTACCAGGTCAATCGCCTGTTCTTCTAAAGCCACGTTGCGCATACCCTGTAACAGCTCTTTGTTGCTGTTGTAGTACTGCACCACTTCTTGTGGATCTTCGTAAGCTGAAGCGATAGTGGCGATTAAAGCCTGCACGCGGCTGTCGTCAACTTGCAGGTTGTTGGTTTTGATCACTTCACCTAACAACAGACCTACTTTCACCCGGTCACGTGCCTGATCAGCGAATAATGCCGCTGGCAGTTCTGGCAGGTTTTTCGCGTCAACGTTGTTACCAAAACGCTGCAGCGCCTGGCGACGTAATACGTCAACTTCGCTTTCGATCAGTGCTTGTGGTACGTCCAGCTCGTGATTAGCCAGTAAGCCTTTGATCACTTGCTCTTTTACCTTACCTTTGATGGCTTGGTTCAGTTCGCGTTCCATATTTTTACGTACTTCTGCGTGCAGTGCTTCAACTGTTGTTTCAGCTAAGCCAAACAGTTTTACGAATTCTTCGTTCACTTCTGGCAGCACTTGCGTCTCAACAGACTGCAGCGTGATAGCGAACTGTGCCGCTTTGCCTTTTAAGTTTTCAGCGTGGTATTCAGCAGGGAAAGTCACGTCGATGGTGAATTGCTCGCCGGCTTTTTTGCCGATGATACCATCTTCAAAACCTGGGATCATCCGGCCTTGACCTAAGTCCAGGCTGAAACCTTCAGCTTTGCCGCCTTCGAATTCTTCGCCGTCGATTGAACCAACAAAGTCCATCTTGACGCGGTCGCCTGCTGCAGACGCTTTATCAGAAGCAGCCCAAGTGGCGTGTTGCTTACGCAGCGTTTCAATCATTTTGGCCATGTCGTCCGCTGAAATTTCAACGGTTGGCTTGTTGACTTCAACTTTGCTTAAACCGTTCAGTGCAACTTCTGGATACACTTCGAAAGTGGCAGAGAATTCCAGATCTTTGCCTTCAGCCAGTTGGCCTGGAGCAAAAGTCGGAGCGCCAGCTGGCGTCAGTTTGTTGGCAATGATTGCCTGGTAAAAATGATTTTGCATCTGACGTGATGCGACGTCTTGCAGCACCGACAGACCAAACATTTTTTTGATCATGCCAACAGGTGCTTTGCCTGGACGGAAACCGTCGATACGACGATTTTTTGCAATTTGGCGGAGTTCTTTATCTACTTCAGTGCTGATTGCAGCGGCTGGAACCGTGATATTAATACGGCGCTCTAAACCCTGGGTGGTTTCAACAGAAACTTGCATCTTGTTACCTCAAAATCAAAAACGGGCGTGGGGTTTACGCCATCATGCTTAAATCTGGCATGTTTCGCTTACTCAGCACTAGCCAACCAGATCCATTGTTTAATAGGACGCGGCATTATAGCGAGGGTTTTCGATGACGTCGAGCATTTGTTTAAATCCAGCAATGGCGCGGCTTAGCGCCCTGTTTTCATGGAATTTTGTATCAGAATTTGCTCACGATATCAGACGAAAGATGCTTCACCAGCAACCAGCGTGGTTCGCCTTTGCCGTAGTAATCTTCCGTATAATTTTGCTCAATGAATCCCGATTTTTTATACAGATGTAATGCTGGCAGATTATCCGGGGCGACGGTCAGCCATAATTGTCTGGTGGCTGGTGGGCAATGTCGGATTAAATACTGCAGCAGTGCTTGGCCCACGCCAAGGCCACGACTTTGTTCCGACACCGCCAGCGACAAAATCCCCAGACTGGCAACACCCTGTTGACCGGGCGCCGCCAGTAAATAACCAAGCAGCGTTGTTCCCTGCCATGCCAATAGCAGAAAATCCGGCCATAAATCATGCGCCTGACGGAAAAAGAAATCGGGATAAACTGCGGTTTCAAACACTTGCTGTTCCAGAGCTGCAACGCCGGTAAGGTCTGCTAATGTTGCGGGCCTTATGTCGATAGTGTTCGCTGTTTTTGCTGCCGATAAGTGATGGTGCATGTTGCTTCTTCGCCCTTGCTGGTAAAGCGCCAGTGTACCGAATCTTGTGGATTGGCCGCAAATTACCGCACTGCCACAGCGGTCAAACCAGCTTTGCAGGCTGCTTTCAAGCTGATATGGTGCAAGCAACTTTTTGCTACAGAGTGGCCAAAAATTGGCCACAGATTGATCAAAGTGAAGCTGCTGCATGCTAAATCTAAATATTGTGCAACCTAAGATGCAAATCGATTTAAATGCCGATATCGGCGAAGGTTTTGACGACGGTGCTATTGTGCCCTGGTTGTCGTCGGCCAATATCAGCTGTGGCGCGCATGCCGGTTCTGAAACTGAAATACGGCAGGCACTGCGGCTGTGTAAAAAACATCACGTTGCGGTCGGAGCCCACCCTTCTTATCCGGATCGACAAAATTTTGGCCGACTGGCGTTAGAAATGCCGTTACCGGAATTGCGCACCAGCCTGCTGCAACAACTCGATTATTTCCTCCAGCTTGCCACCGAAGAAGGTGTGACAGTGCATCATCTGAAAGCCCATGGCGCCTTGTACAACACTGCAGCGCAGCACCCGCAGATCGGCAATTTATTGTTGCAACTTAGTCGCCACTATCAGTTGCCATTGATGACACTGGCGCAAAGCCCGTTGCATTTAACTGCCGTGCAGCAACAACTGCCGGTGATTGCCGAAGCTTTCGCCGACCGCGGTTATCAAGCCAATGGCCAGCTAGTTTCGCGTGCGAAGCCCGGTGCCTTGCTAAATACCGATGCCGCCATTTCGCAAAGCTTGTTATTGGTGCAACAACACCGGTTACAGGCGATTAATGGCGACTTACTTACCTTACAAGCCGACAGTTTATGTTTGCATGGCGACAGTCCTGAAGCTGTGACTTTAGCGCGAGAGCTGCATCAAGCACTGGTACAACAGAACATTGTCATCAAAGCAAAAACCATCCATTCATTTTCCTCAGAGGCTCCATGGACGTTGTAAATTTATGGCCATTGCTTGGCATCGGCGTGGTGATGTTGGGCTTTTTACTCAAGTTCAACCCGGTGTTAGTAGTATTGGTCGCCGGCATTATCACCGGGCTTGCTGCCTTAATGCCCATTCGCGAAATTTTGGCGCAGCTGGGTGAAGGTTTCTTAAAAACCCGCACCTTGCCGGTGATTTTGTTATTGCCGTTGGCGGTGATTGGCCTCGCCGAACGCCACGGTTTAAAACAACAAGCGCAGAATTTTATTAAAAACCTTAAAGGTGCAACCGTTGGCCGCTTGCTGACGGTTTATTTGGCAGCGCGGGAAAGTACCGCAGCTTTGGGACTAACCAGTTTGGGCGGTCATCCGCAAATGGTCCGGCCGCTGCTGGCGCCAATGGCGGAAGCTTTAGCTGAGCAGCGCTGGCCGGGCATTCCAGAGCGCATTCGGGAGAAAGTCAAAGCGATGGCGGCCGCTACCGACAATATCGGCTTGTTTTTTGGCGAAGATATTTTTGTCGCTTTTGGCGCCATTGTGCTGATGCACACCTTTTTGCGTGAATCGGGTATTGAAACCGATCCGCTGCATATCGCGTTGTGGGGCATTCCAACGGCATTATGTGCTTTTGCCATTCATGCCTACCGAATGCGGCAAATGGATCAGATGTTAGGCAGGTTGCAGGCACAAGCTACGGTAATGTCAGAGCAATCGCCAACCCCAGTTGCCAGCACAACGTCGGGAGATCAAGCATGATTTCCTTATCTTTTTTATACATCTTAGTCGGACTGATTTTACTCTGGACGGCGGTTTTAACACTGCTGAATAAAGAACAACCGAGACGTTTTGCCTCAGCTTCATTCTGGGGCTGTTATGCCTTAGTATTTCTAATCGGCGATTACCTGCCGCATGAAGTGGTGGGACTGATGGTGGTATTACTGGCGCTTCTTGCCGGTTTTGGTGCGCTCAGTAGCGCCGTGCCCAAAATGTTGGCGCCGGAGCAACTACAACTATCGCTGACGCGCATTGGTAAAAAAATCTTTCTGCCCGCTTTGCTGATCCCTTTCATCACTGTCTTTAGCGTACTGGTGTTGGGGCTGATTGGTAACGACAGTTGGCGCTTACTGGATCCAAAAAATCTGACTTTGGTCAGCCTGGGGCTTGCCTGTGTGGTGGCTTTTATCGCCGCTTGCTGGCTGACCCGCGAAAGCCCGTTGCAAGGCGGTATCGAAGCTAAACGTTTACTTGAAGCCATGGGCTGGGCAGTCTTGTTGCCACAACTATTGGCAACGCTTGGCCTGTTATTTAACAACGCTGGTGTCGGCCAGGCAGTGGCCGTGCTGACCGAAACTTATCTGGCGGTGGATCACAAACTCATCGCTGTCGCCACTTACGCGATTGCGATGGCATTATTTACGATGATTATGGGCAATGCCTTTGCTGCTTTTCCGGTGATCACCGCCGGTATTGGTATTCCGGTGTTGATCATGCAGCATGGCGCCAACCCGGCGGTGATGGCAGCAATCGGCATGTTTTGCGGTTATTGCGGTACCTTGATGACGCCAATGGCGGCGAATTTTAATATGGTGCCGGCGGCATTATTGGAACTGAAAGATCAACATGCGGTGATTAAAGCGCAAACGCCAACCGCAGTGATGCTGTTGATGTGTAATATTTTCCTGCTGTATTTTTTGGCGTTTTAGTCGTTGCACTGTTAACTGTGCGCTGCCGCGGACAACATCAATAGAGGTATTTTAATGCGAACAATCCTTGTCACCGGTTTTGAGCCTTTTGGCGGTGAAGCCACGAATCCATCCTGGGACGCAGTACAGCAACTGGATGGCTGGCAGCCGGACGACGAAACCCTGGTGCATGCGCGTCAGCTACCTTGTGTGTTTGAGCAAAGCTTAGCGGTGTTAACTGCTGAATTAACCGCGCTGGATCCGGTGCTGGTTCTGGCTATTGGTCAGGCGGGTGGCAGAACTTGTTTTAGTCTGGAAAAAGTGGCGATTAATTACAACGACGCGCGGATTGCGGATAATCAGGGCCAACAACCACTGGCAACCGCCACTGCCGATGACGGCCCCGCAGCCTATTTCAGCAGTTTGCCGCTGAAACACCTGGTGCAGCAATTACGACAGCACGGCATTCCGGCTGAAGTTTCTTTTAGCGCTGGTACTTTTGTTTGTAATCATGTGTTTTACGGGCTGATGCATGCCCTGAAAGCAAAACCACAGGTACGGGCTGGTTTTATTCATATTCCCTACAGCCCGGCACAGGCGGCTCGCTTGCAAAGTGCCAGTATGAGCACCGAGCTTGTAGTGGCGGCTCTTAAAATCTGCATTGAAATCAGTCTGCTGCAACAGCCGGATATTCTGCTGGCGACCGGTCAGTTGGATTAATCATTCGCGCGACGTCATTGGTGGGATGTCGACTGAGCAGCTCAGTAACGGTCACAAACCGAAAGCCTTTGGCTTTGAGGCCACGAATAATATGTGGCACCGCCTGCAGGGTGGCAGCGCGGCTGTCGTACATCACATGCAATAAAATGATCGAGCCTGCTTTTGCCTGCGCGATGGTGTAGTCAGCCAGCAATTTGGGATCCTGGGTCAGCTGCGGGAAATTCTCCGGCGCCACGTCCCAGGTTACGGCGACACGCTGATGCTTCGCCAGATACCGCGGTAGTAGAAACAGTTTTTTACCATAAGGCGGCCGAAAATAATAAGGTTCAGGCGCACCACCGGCTTTGAGCAACGCATCGGTTGTTTCAATTTCGCGGGCGATAAACCCTGGCGTTTTAAACAACATCCGTTGATGGCTGTAACTGTGATTACCGACCTGATGGCCGGCGGCGAGAATTTGGGTCAGTAGATGTGGGTGTGCTTCAAGTTCGGAGCCGGTCAGAAAAAACGTGGCTGGAATATTTTCCGCGGCCAGAATTTGTAAAATTTGTTCGGTTTTGCCCGGTGTCGGGCCGTCATCAAAAGTGAGCGCGATTAACGGCTCGGTGGTCTCCACCCGATGCACCAGAGTTCCGAACATTTGAAAATCAGTCAGACTGGAAATGCGCCACAGCGCGGCTGAGCTGAATAACATCAATACCAGTAGCAACATCGCTTTGATTTGCATAGTGTTCCGACTTTGTCCTTGGTCGTCATCGGGTTGCTGGCGAAGGCTTCAAGCAAGCAGCAACAGCCGATGGTATAGGATGGGTCAACGCTCTGCAGCTAGAGGCATGACAACGCTGACAAAAGTCTGAACGTTAAGCAAAATCAATGCCTTAATTTGCCTAAAGCACAGATCCAAGCCACGAAGCTGATCTAGCGCGGCGTGGAGATAAACGGTACACTACAACTCTGCTGATGGCGCTAAATCACTGTAAACTATTCTGACACTTTCAAAACTTTTGCTGCCGCCGCCCGATCAGAAAACCAATACAGCGCAGCAGCGGTGCTCACCGCAATTCAGCCAGCAATTCAAGCCATTTATTCAAACCGACTCACCCGATAAGGCTGCGCCTTCTCGACTGCAGTAGCATCCCCTTGCATCATTTGGATTAACAACTCAGTACTGACCGCCGCCAGTGTTAACCCCAAATGCTGATGGCCAAAATGTAGCCACAGCCCAGGCAAATGACTTTGACTGATCACCGGCAATGAATCTGCCAGCGTTGGCCGAAGCCCCGACCAACAAGCTTCAGGACCGACCTGACTGATAGAACCGGCCAGTTCCGGCCACAAAGCTTCGCCATGATGACGCAGCAATTTTGCTCGTTGCCAGTTGTCGCTTGCATTTAATCCGGCAAATTCCACCGTCCCCGCGAGGCGCAAGCCATGCTGCATCGGCGTCATAATCATTTTTCGATCAAAAGAAGCAACCGGAATGGCGGGCATAGACGGTGGGCTGGTCATCAGATGATAACCACGCTCTGCTTCCAGTGGCAGCCGGTAACCCAATGGCTTTAACAGCTCTTTGCTATAAGCACCGGTGCACAGCACCACGGTGTTGGCGGTGATTTTTTTTGTTGTTAAGCGCAATTGCAGCGCTGACGCCTCCGAAGATTCAATTGCCAGCACTTTTTGTTGTTCAAACCGCCCACCCATCGCTAAAAACCACTGCAATAGCCGCTGATTTATCAGTGATGGCGACAGCGTATGGCCGACTTCGGTAAACAAAATGGCATATTGGATAGCGCCAGAAAGCCCGGGATATTGTTGTTGCAGCTGCTTTTGCGTCAGAATTTCTAAAGCCACCCCCTTCGCGCGATAACTTTGTGCGACCTGCTCCACTTGTGCCACCTGATCCTGTTGCGACAAGGTGCTTTGTTCAAACACCAATAAACTGCCTTGATAACGCAGTAAATCGCCGCAATTAGCGTCTTTAGCCAGCCGTTGCCAGGCCGGAATTGCATCCTGTAATAACACCTTTAACGCTGCAGTATTCCTCTCCCGCGGTGCTTTAAACATTTGCCGCAGAAACCGGTAAAAAAACGGTAACGCGCGCCAAAAATAACGCGGGCGAATAGCTAAAGGGCCAAGTGGATCAAGCAAAAAGCCCGGTAATTTTGGTAATAATGCCGCGTCCGCCAGCGGAAATACTTGCTCGGTGGCTAAATGACCGGCATTGCCAAAGGAGCAACCTGCGCCCACGCCATTGGCGTCGAGCAACAACACCTGCTGACCTTGTTGTTGTAATCGGCACGCCGTCACCAACCCTATCACCCCAGCACCAATCACTACAGTTGCTGCTTTGTTGGCACTCGTGGTGCGGTCTGGGTCCATCTGCGTACTGCTCTGTCCAGTCACGTTTTTACGATTATTCTGCATATTTCACCAAATTGGATATTGTATACAATCTTCAATTGACTTAGCATGCCACCAAGTAGCTTTGATCACAACGCATAATCGCAATCTAAGGAGTAATTAATGAAGGTCAATTGGCAAGGTGTATATCCGGCGGTCAGTACGCAGTTTCATTCAGATCAATCACTGGATTTAGACGCCAGTCAGCAGATGTTAGATCGGCTGATCAATGAAGGTGTGCACGGCATTATTGTCTGCGGCACCGTTGGCGAAAACTGCTCGTTATCCGCCGCTGAGAAACGCCAGGTGCTGAGCGCTGCGAAAGAAGTGGTCAAAGGCCGGGTGCCGTTAATTTCCGGTGTCGCCGAAACCACCACAGCCCTTGCTGCCAGTTATGCCAAAGATGCTGAACACATCGGCATCGACGGCCTGATGGTGTTACCTGGTATGGTATATAAATCGCAGCCGCATGAAGCCATTCATCACCTGCTGCAAGTGGCGAAAAACACCGCATTACCGGTGATGGTCTATAACAACCCGGTGTCCTATAGCGTCGATATTTCGCTCGATAGCATGGCGATTTTGGCAGAGCAGCCGAATATCGTCGCGGTGAAAGAATCTACCGAAGACACCCGTCGTATCAGCGAACTCTACAACCGTTTTGGTGACCGCTTTACCGTATTTAGCGGCGTTGATGACATTGCGCTGGAAAGCCTGATGCTCGGCGCCACCGGCTGGATTTCCGGTTTAACCAACGTGTTCCCACAAGAATCAGTGGCGATTTATAACCTGGCGAAACAAGGCCGGTACGCGGAAGCATTGGCAATCTGGCGTTGGTTTTTACCGCTGCTGCGCCTCGATACCATTCCGACGTTGGTGCAGTGTATCAAGCTGGCTGAGCAACTGGCCGGTCGTGGTTCAGAGACAGTGCGCGCACCACGTCTACCTTTAAGTGGGCTGGAGCGGCAACGGGTAGAAACTCTGTTTGCTGAAGCCATGGCGACGCGGCCGGATCTTCGCAAATTCAGTCAGTAAGTTTTCACATAAAAACAATAATAGACGCCCGCATAGTGATCGCGGGCGTCCTTGCCAAATCGACAATTTGGCTGCTAACCAAGGTTAAACATGAGGAGCAGTGGTATGAAACAAGGCACGTTTTTTTGTATCGACGCCCACACCTGTGGCAATCCGGTGCGGCTGGTGACGTCAGGTCATCCGGTGCTTCGCGGCAGCACCATGGGTGAAAAACGATTGGATTTTATTGAACGGTTTGACTGGATCCGTCAGGCTCTGATGTTCGAACCGCGTGGTCACGACATGATGTCGGGATCGTTTTTATATCCACCCTGCTCCGTCAATGCTGATTTTTCGATTTTATTTATTGAAACTTCCGGCTGCCTGCCGATGTGTGGCCATGGCACTATCGGTACTGTCACCGCCGCGCTGGAAGCGGGTTTGGTGAAACCAAAAACCGCAGGCAAGCTGATTATCGATGTGCCTGCCGGGCAGTTGCAGGTGGAATATCAGCAGCAAGGCGATAAAGTTACGGCAGTGAAAATTTTTAATATCCCGTCATTTTTATATGCCAAAGATGTTGAGTTTGAAGCACCGGAACTTGGCTGGCTGAAAATGGATATCGCTTATGGCGGTAATTTCTACGGCATTATCGAGCCACAAGGCAAGTTTAAAGGTGTTGACCAGCACAGCGCGGCCGAACTGTTGTGCTGGAGCCCACAAGTAAGAGACGCCGCGCGCAGAGTCATCGATTGTGTGCATCCGCTCGACCACAAAGTACGTGGCTTGTCGCATTTATTGTGGACAGGCACGCCGAAACACAGCACCTCCAGCGCTGCCAATGCAGTGTTTTATGGTGACAAAGCCATTGACCGATCGCCCTGCGGCACTGGCACGTCAGCGCGAATGGCGCAGCTATCTGCCAAAGGTCTATTAGCGCTTGGCGACAAGTTCGTGCACGAAAGTTTTATTGGCAGTCAATTTACCGGCACCATCGAAGGTGTGACCGAAGTTGCCGGTATTCCGGCGATATTACCCGGCATCGAAGGCTGGGCGCGGGTGTTTGGCGCCAATCAAATCACCGTCGATGACAACGACCCTTATGCTTATGGCTTTCAGGTAATTTAATATGCAACCGACTAAAACTTTGTTTCCTCAGAGCACTTTATTTCCTCAGAACACTTTATTTCCTCAGAGCACTTTGTTTCAGGCGCATACCGGCCAGCACTATCTGGCCGGTGAATGGCAAGCTGCAGTACCGGATTTTTTCCCTGCCATCAATGCCACCACTTTTGAACCAATGCAATGGCGCTTTGCTGATTGCCAGATCGACGAGCTACAGCAAGCCTGTCAGGCAGCAGCTACGGCATTTATCGAATATCGCGCCCGTAGCGCCAAAGATCGTGCTGAGTTTTTGCGGCACATCAGCGCGCAGTTACGGGAAAACAGCGCAGAACTTTTGCAAATCACCGCGCTGGAAACTGCGTTGCCGGCAGCACGACTACAAGGCGAACTGAACCGTACTTGTCTGCAGCTGGAGATGTTTGCCAACAACCTGGAAACAACGCTGCAAGCTGCGGTTTGTCAGCAAAGCGCAGACTCACAAACTCTGCCACCAAAAGCTGGCTTAACGCTGACCCAATTGCCGCTTGGGCCGGTGGCGGTATTCGCTGCCAGTAATTTCCCGTTGGCCTTTAGCGTCGCTGGTGGTGATACCGCCTCGGCGCTGGCGGCCGGTTGCCCGGTAATTGTGAAAGCGCACAGCGCACATCCGGCAACCAGCGAATTTGTGATGCGGGCGATTGAAACCGCTATCCGCATTTGCAAGATGCCGGCGGCGGTGGTGAGTTTGCTACAGGCAAAATCTTACGGCGTCAGCCATCAATTAGTGCAGCAGCCTGAAATCAAGGCTGCGGCTTTTACCGGCTCGATGCGGGTGGGGATGGCGCTGCGTCAATCGATTCATCAACGACCGGATCCAATTCCGTTTTATGCCGAGCTCGGTAGTTTAAACCCGCAGCTGGTGTTACCGGAATTGGCACCTGCTGCGGCGGATACTCTGGCGCAGCAATTGGTGGCTTCTACCACCGGCTCGGGCGGCCAGTTGTGCACCAAACCGGGTTTATGGTTGGTGCCGCAAACTACTGCTGGCGATCAGTTAGTTACCAGCGCAGTTGCAGCCATCAGCCAAATACCGGCACAAAGTTTATTGCACCCGGGGATTTTCCAGAGTTATCAGACCAACGCTGAACATCGCGCCGAACACGCCACTCTGATTGCAACAGGTGCCAGCGCTGAACGGCAGGCGCAAGCCAAGCTTTTTAGCTGCACTCTGACAGAATTTAAGCAGAACCCGCAACTGCAGGAAGAGATTTTCGGGCCTTGCGCCTTGGTGATCCGTTATCAAACGCTGGCCGAACTTGATGAATTTGTCGCGACGCTACCAGGGCAGCTTTGTGCTTCTTTGCATGCGTTTGATATCGCCAATTCGCAGCACCAACAACTGCGACAGAGTTTGGCTTACCAGGTTGGACGCTTGATTGTCGGTCAAATGCCAACCGGTGTCGAAGTATGCCCGGCGATGCAACATGGCGGCCCTTTTCCGGCATCGACTGACCTTCGCACGACCTCGGTTGGCCTCGCTGCACTGCAAAGATTTTTGCGGCCTTTGTGCCAGCAAAATTATCCGGATCAGTAAGATAACGCTGTCAATGTCGATAATTTGTGCAATCGCTGGCGAATTTTTAACAAAAGGCTGGCAGTGGCTAGCCTTTTTTTTGGTAGTCAGTACACTGGTTACATTTACTGGCTACCAAGAACGTTATGGCACTCGAATTTAAAACCCGAACCCAGGTCGTCGTCGAAGCAATTCGCTCGCAAATTTTATCCGGTCAAATCAAAGCCGGCGAACCACTGCGTCAGGCCGCCCTGGCTGAACAGCTGAATGTCAGCCGTATTCCGATCCGCGAAGCATTATTGCAACTTGAAGCCGAAGGTTTGGTGAAGTTCGAACCGCATAAAGGCGCTACGGCGACCGAAATTAGTCCCGAGCTGATTGACGAATTGTTTGAACTGCGGGCGTTATTAGAAGCCGATTTGCTGGCGCGTTCGATTCCGCTTTTAACCGAAAACGATTTAAATCAAGCCGAACAAACCTTGGCGCGGTTGGATGCAGCATTGCAAAGCCCGGATCACGCTGATTTGTGGCCAACGCTTAATACCGAATTTCATAGCTGTTTGTATAAAGCCACCCGGCCGCAAAGCTATGAAATTGTGGGTAATCTGAATAAAAATGCCGACCGTTATATCCGGATGCACTTGCAACTGGCCGGTGGCATTCAAAAAGCCAGCTCCGAACACCAGCGGTTATTAGATTTGTGCCGCAAGCGCGATATCAAAGGCGCCTGCGCTGAACTGACCAGCCATATTCTGCATGCCAAAGACGAAATTAAACAATTTCTGATGCGCCAGGCCAATAATTAGGCTGTTGATTCGCTACAAGTCACCATTCGGCGTACTGTCGATGACGCGGTGAGCGCCATTCGGCGTACTACCGCTGACGCGGTGAGCGCCATTCGGCGTACTACCGCTGACGCGGCGAGCGCCATTCGGCGTACTACCGCTGACGCGGCGATCGCCATTCGGCGTACTACCGCTGACGCGGTGAGTACGCCCTACGCAAGCCTCTGATTTTAATTGAAAATATAGAATTGTAGGGCGCCACTCACCGCGTTAGCGGTAGTGCGCCGCATATCAGCAACTTTGATGAAGCTTAGTCGAATCAATTCACCATCCGGCGTACTGCCGCTAACGCGGCGAGTAGCGCCCTACTGCATATTTATCTCTTAATAACAATACGTTAAACACATCTTATAAATGGGCGAATTCACCACCATCCCCATCCAAAATCTTAATACAATCTTGATAACCCTCCGCCCCGGCAAACAGTACCATTCACCCATCTACTGCTGCCGTAACGTCCCTCATGAGTACCACTTTTTATCCTGAAATTACCAAAGCCACCCATAGCCGATTTTTAATTTACCGGGTGCTGGGTTATTTATTGCTGATGCTGGCTGGGATCAAAATGATCGCAGTATTGGTTGCGGTCTTTTACCACGAAAGTATTTTTTGGGTGTTTTTAAGCAGTGCCGTTTTCACGGCCATTTTGGGTTATGCGCTGGTCTACAAAGGCCGGTTTGCCAGTGACATGAAAAGTCGGCAGTTGTTTTTATTGACCACGTTAAGTTGGCTTAGTCTGTGTTTGTTCGCGGCGATCCCATTTTGGTTGATTGTACCGGACTGCAGCTTCACCGACGCCTGGTTTGAAACCGTCTCCGCCGTCACTACCACCGGTTCTACAGTATTTGTGGGTTTAGACCATATGCCAAAAGGGGTATTGTTCTGGCGTGCTGTTTTAAACTGGATTGGCGGCATCGGTATTATTGTAATGGCGATAGCGGTATTACCCGCATTAAAAATCGGTGGCATGCGGCTGTTTAAAACCGAAAACTCCGACACCTCGGATAAAATTCTGCCACGCAGTTCCAGCTTATCAACGGCCATCGCGCTGGTGTATCTGGTGCTGAGTGTCTGCACCATGCTCAGTTATTATGTGGCAGGGATGACCGGCTTTGACGCCATCACCCACGGCATGAGCACTGTCGCCACCGGCGGTTTTGCCAATTACGATGCGTCATTTGGCCAATATAAGTCACAACCGCATATTTATTGGATCGGCAGCTTTTTTATGCTGGCCGCCGCCCTGCCATTTGTGCTGTTTGTCAGTATGGTCAAAGGCCACCGCCAGGCTTTGTGGCGGGATCCACAAGTACGGGCTTTTCTGAGTATTGTGCTGATCGCCACCTTACTGCTGACGGTTTATCAAATTAGCCAGAACGATCGAAACTGGTTTGATGCACTGACCCATAGCCTGTTTAATGTGGTGTCGATTATTACCACTTGTGGTTATGCCTCCGAGGACTATACGCTGTGGGGCAACCTGGCCATTATGCTGTTTTTTTACCTGACCTTTGCCGGTGCTTGCTCGGGCTCAACCTCCGGTGGCTTAAAAATCTTCCGTATTCAGCTGGCGGCATTGCTGCTGGTCAAACAAATGAAGTTACTGATCCACCCCAAAGCAGTCTGGGTGCAGAAATATGGCCATAAAACCGTGGATGATCAGTTACTTGGCACGGTATTGGCGTTTTGTTTTGTTTATTTTGCCACTATCGCCTTTTTGGCAATGGCGTTATCCTTTTATGATCTGGATTTAGTGACTGCAGTCACCGGTGCTGCCACGGCGGTTGCGAATGTCGGGCCAGGTCTTGGCAGTATTATTGGCCCGGCCGGTAATTTTTCTAGCTTGCCGGATGGTGCTAAATGGTGGTTAAGTTTGGGGATGTTGATGGGACGCCTGGAAATTCTGACTTTGCTGATCCTGTTTACTCCTTCTTATTGGCGTTATTAACATGAGTTTGTTTACCGCTGGGGAACTCGGCAAAACAACGGCACTGGCAGGCACTGTGATCATTCCGGTGTTGATCACGGTGCTGCTGTTGCCACTGCGCGACTTTATTAGCCCGACTGATGTCGCCATGCTGCAATTAGTGTGGATTGCCTGGATGGCGCAGCAATTTGGCAAAAGCTGGGCGATTGCGACGACTGTGCTTTGTGTTGGCTTACTGAACTGGTGTTTTGTGGCGCCCTACTACACCTTGCATGTCGACGACTCCAGTAACCTGATTAGTTTCATGGTGATGTTAAGCTTAGGTATTTTTATCAGCTATTTGTCAGATCAAAGTCAGCGCCGACTGCACAAAACCCGCCTTGCCATGTCACAAATGCGCGCCATGTATATGCTGGCCAAAGGGGTGAATTCCTGCAGTGACTGGACGGCGCAGTGCCAATACGCGGCAAGGCTGCTGACCCGTCGTTTAAAAGCGTCCGTGGTGCTAGAACCCAGTGCCACACCGCCGCAGCCAGTTGAGGGCCAGGTTGTAAGCCAGATAGTGTTGCCACTGGGCCAACCCAAAGTTGCTGGCTGGATGCTGCTGGACGAAGCTGTTTATCGGCGACAACAACCGCTTATTCATGCCGCGCAGTCCCTGCTTAGTCAAAGCGCCAGGAGTGTGCAGCTGCAACAACAAGCGCAGCAACAGCAGTTGCAAATGGAACTGGAACAACACCGCGCCATGTTACTGCGATCACTATCCCACGATTTACGCACCCCACTTGCCACCATTATGGGCGCGTCCAGTATGCTGGCCGACACTGATTTACCGCTAACGCTGGCACAGCGGCAGCAGCAAGCCGCCAATATTTATCAGCAAAGCAAATTGCTGGACTTACATTTTGAAAAAGTGCTGGAGCTGAGTAAAGCGCAGCTTTGTGGCGACAGCCTGCAGTTATCAAGTTTTAGCTCTGATGAACTGATTGCCGGGGCGCTCGCCAGAAGACCCGATTTAACCACCGTCGTTCGGGCGGATTTTCAGCTTGGGGCGCCGCTGCAGCTTTGCGGCAACCTTGATTTACTGGAAATTGCGCTGGCCAATATGCTCGAGAACGCGGTGAAATATGGCCAGGCGCCTTTTGCATTGCAATTGAGCGCACACACCCAGTCATCGCCTGGCCAATACAGCTTGTTGCTCAGCCATCCGCTGGCGGCGCAAAATAAGGCGATACCAGATCGCAGCCATGGTTTGGGGACATTAATTTGCCAGACGGTGGCGGCGTTACATCAGGGACAGTTCCGGCTACAACTGCCCGATCCGGCACAAGTTTCAGCGCGGGTCAGCGCAACACTGGAGTGGCAAGCATGACGTTACAGGCGCTGATTATCGAAGACGATTTAGCGGTGCAAAGTTTTTTGCAGACCTTATTACAAAGCCAAAATTTTAATGTGCAAAGTAGTGGCAGCGGTCAGACCGGCTTACAGATCCTGAGCAGCCAGACTTTTGATTTGGTATTGCTGGATTTAGGCCTTGCCGATCTGGACGGGCAACAAGTGCTACAACAACTGCGGCAGTGGACCGCGGTACCGGTGATTGTGATTTCGGCGCGTGGCAAAGAGCAAGACAAAATTCAGGCACTGGACGCTGGCGCCAACGACTACATCACCAAGCCCTTTAGCGCCGGTGAGTTATTGGCGCGCATTCGTGCGGCCTTGCGCCAACATCAGGGCACGGTGCAAACCCTGCAGTTTGGTAAGGTGCTGATTGACCCGGTACAACGGCAGATCAGCAAAGCCGGCGCCCCGCTGCACCTGACTAAAACCGAATATGATATTTTGCTGTTGTTATTGCGCCACGCCGGCAACGTGCTGACGCATAACCAAATTTTGCGCCAGGTCTGGGGCGAAATGTATCAGGGACGGCCAGAATATGTGCGGGTGCATGTGGCGACACTGCGGCAGAAAATTGAAGATAATCCGGCGACACCACAGTTCATAAAAACCGAGGCTGGTGTCGGCTATCGTTTTTGTAGTACGTAAATCACCAACTTTACAACGCAATATGTTGCCTTACCCGCTCAGCTAAACCCAAGCCTGCTTCTGACATCGTCAGATAAGTATGGTCGGCACCGGCGGCAATAATGGCGCCGGCTTCGTCCGAATGCATACTGTGCGACACGATTAAGCCTAAAAATCCGGCATCACGCAGTTTTCGCGCCGCAATTAGTTTTGCTTCGAGATCGCTCATACACAGCAGTACTGCTTTGAGATTACCTAACTGCAAACCATGCCAGAACACCTGATCTTCAGCGTCCGCAAAAAACACATTGTGACCAAGCGCCTGATGCTTAATGACCCGCGCCGGATCCGAATCAAGCGCCGCCAAATGGGTTTTATGCTGTAAATATTGATAAGCGGCGGTACCAGTGCGGCCCATCCCCATAATCAACACTTCGGCATCACCCAGGGAAACCGGCTGTTCATCCGGGTGATGAATATTACGCTCAAACGGGATCAATCGATTCGCCCAGCGCTCATACAAAGGGTGGGCATACCGATTCAGCGGCGCTGACACCACAAAGGACAATGCGACTGTTAATGCCAGTGGGATCAAAAACTGCGGCATCGCCACGCTGGCAACTATTAACGCAAATTCGCTGTAGTTGGTGAGCGTCAAGCCGGTTAAAAATGCACTGCGGGCACGTAGTTTAAACAGAATTAATAAGCCAAAAAACAACGCGCCTTTGACCGGCAACAACAACGTCATCAACGCCGCGAATAACCAGGCTTGTTGATCCGGCAACCCACCGAGGCCGATATTTAAGAAAAAACCGACCAGGAAAAACTCTTTTAAACCCCACAAGGTTTTGGAAAGTTCACCTGCCCTGGAATGGCTGGATAACAGCGCCCCAAATACCAGCGCCCCAAGCTCGGAGCTTAAGCCCACTAAATGGAAACCACCGCCACCCAGCACCACCGCCAGCAATACGCCGAACAAAATCTGTAAATCATCATGCCCGGTTAAGTCCATCAGCTTAAACAACAGCGGTTTTAACAACGGGATAGCAAACACCAATAACGCCCAAGGCGATGGCGCGACACCTTGCGAAAAGCTCATCAGCCCCATCGCAAATAAATCCTGCATGATGAGAATACCCACCGCCACCCGGCCGTGGAAAGCGCGGATTTCCCGTTTGCCTTCCAGCACTTTGGCTGCCAGCACGGTGCTGGAAAAGGCAAGCGCCGCGCCCAGCATCAGTGCATGAAACCAGTCGGGTTCGAAAGATAAATAAATAATCGGCGCGTATAAAATAGCGGAAACCACAAAATGCAGCACGCTGCCGCCCAACACTTCGGGCTTAGCAAGGCTTCTGATATTGAGTTTTAAGCCAACGGTAAAGAGCAGCAGCAACACGCCAAGATGGGCGACATGGTCGATAATACTTTTGCCAGCAGGCGGCAATTGCAGTTCAGCGGCGTTTAGGGTAATCACAAAACCGGCGGCGAGATAACCAATCAACGGTGGTAAGCCAATCAACCGCACCAACATGCCCAGACTAAAGGCGAAACCAATCCAGACTGCTTCTAATAACATAAGGCTCCTTGTTGATTCTGAAGGCGTGGTCCTGCTTGTCTCAGGTCGACGTCACTCAAGCCGCATTTTTCGCGCTAACGCCAGCCGGGCTTTCGCTGCCTGCCATTCACTCTGGGTGATGGCACTGGTCGGCAAATGCGCCTGCGCATCGACTAAAGCTTTACGTTCGGCGAGCTGGTTGATGATCTGCAGTTGCTCGGCATCGGTTCTTTTATTCCAGTCGACAATTTCTTCAATCAAACGATAACAACCAATACAAATTTTGTCGCTGTTAAGCTTACAACTGGCGATACAAGGTGAATCCATTTCGCGTCACAACCTTTTTATAGTTTTGGACTTTGTTGCCGTATCCGGCAAATATACCGCAAAGCCGCGCCATCGACAGTAGTTTGTCGGTTTTGCCGGGTGAGTCAGCGCAGGCGGCGGCAAAAGCTCTGCCCAAACCCGGCTATCTGTGGCAAGTTAAGCGGTGATTCAAACCTAACACCAAGTCGCCGACTACAGGCGATCTAAATTCAAATCAGCATCTCCATCTGAGGAACATCGATGAAATCATGGCAATTCAGCCTGCTGGCCCTGGCCGTCAGCAGCAGCTTTACCCTGCAAGCCGCCGACGCGAACGCAGCCACCGACAGCAAAAAACCAGAGTGGAACGTCAATAAGCCACAAGGTCAGTTTAAAACCATCCATATTAAAACCGAAACCGGCACCTGGATGAACCTGGATATCAGCCCGGATGGCAAAACTGTGGTGTTTGATTTGCTCGGTGATTTGTATTCGATGTCCGTCAATGGCGGTACGCCAAAACAGCTGACTAACGATATCGGCTGGCAGATGCAACCAAAATTCAGCCCGGACGGCAAACATATCGCCTATACCAGCGACGAAGGTGGTGGCGATAATATCTGGGTGATGAATGCCGATGGCAGCAACGCCAAAGCTGTGACCAACGAAACCTTCCGCCTGCTCAACAGCCCGGACTGGAGCCCGGATGGCGAATTTATCGTGGCCCGTAAACACTTTACCAATAGCCGCAGCCTCGGTGCCGGTGAAATCTGGCAATACCATAAAACCGGTGGTTCGGGCGTCATGTTGACCGAAAAAGCTAACGATCAAAAAGATTTAGGCGAGCCCGCCTTTTCGCCAGATGGCAAGTACGTGTATTTCTCACAGGACAATACCCCTGGCAACACTTTTCACTACAGCAAAGACTCCGAGCAAGGCATTTATGTCATTAAACGCTTTGAGCGCGAAACCGGTAAAATTGAAGTATTGTTGGAAGGCGCTGGCGGCGCTGTGCGGCCTACGCCATCACCGGATGGTAAAAAACTGGCTTATATCCGCCGCGTTGATTTTAAAACCACGTTATTTGTCTATGACTTAGACTCAGGCGAACAGACCGAGCTGTATAGCGAACTTGATCGCGACATGCAGGAAACCTGGGCCATTCACGGCGTGTACCCAACGTTAAGCTTTACCCCTGATAACAAAAACATCGTGTTCTGGGCTGGTGGCAAAATTAAGTCTTTAGATTTGGCCGATAAATCGGTCAAGGACATCGCCTTTCATATCAACACCGAAAAGCAAATTCAGACCGCAGTGCGGGTAAAGCAAGAGCTTGACCAGGATAAAATTGACGTGAAAATGCTGCGTTTTGTGCAAGCCTCGCCGGATGGCAAAACCATTGTCTATTCGGCACTTGGCCACTTGTACCAAGTGGACGCCAAAGGTGGTACGCCACAACGCCTGACCAAACAAAACGACGAATTTGAGCTGTATCCGCAGTTTTCGCGCGACGGCAAAAAGCTGGTTTATGTCAGCTGGCATGATCAAAACCAGGGCAAAGTAAAAGTACTGGATTTACGCAGCGGCAAAGTGACGGACATCGTCAAAGCGCCGGGCAAATACGTGGAACCGACGTTTAGCCCGGATGGCAGCACTATTGTGTTCCGTAAAGGCGGCGCCGGTAGTTTGCTGGATAAAAAGTGGTCGTTGAATACCGGTTTGTATGCTGTAAAAGTCGCAGGCGGCGAACCAACACTGATTAGCCGCAATGGTTATGCAGCGCATTTTTCTGATCGCAACGACCGCGTCTTCGCCCAGGATTTTGGCGCATCCCCTACTTTGCTCAGCATCGATTTAGTCAAACAAACCCAGCGTACTTTATACAGCGCCAAATACGGCACCGAATTTAAAGTATCGCCGGATGGCAAATTTGTCGCATTCGCTGACCGCTTTAAAATCTATGTGACACCGTTTGCCGAGCGTGGCGCGGTGATTGACATCGGCGGCTCCGACACCCAGTTCCCGGTGAAACAATTGTCGGTGCGGGCTGGTGAGAACATTAGTTGGAGTGGCAACAGCCAGCAGCTGTACTGGAGCTTAGGGCCTGAGCTCTATCATGCCGATATTAACCAAGTGTTTGCGATTGAAGGCAAAAAAGACTTCGCCGCTAAAAACGGCCTGAATATTGGCTTTAAAGCTGACGCATATAAACCTGAAGGTGTGGTGGCGTTCACCGGCGGCCAGGTGATTACCATGAATGGTGATACCGTCATTCAGGATGGCGTGGTGGTTGTCGAAAATAACCTGATCAAAGCCGTGGGCAGCAAAGCCGAAGTGCAAATTCCGTCAGGCGCCAAAGTGATTGATATCACAGGTAAAACCATTATGCCGGGCTTGTTTGATGCCCATGCGCATGGTGGTCAGGGTGTGAATCAGCTTATTCCACAGCAAAACTATGCCAACTACGCCAGTTTAGCGCTGGGTGTTACCGCTATTCATGACCCGTCGAACGACACTCAGGAAATTTTCACTGCCAGTGAACTACAAAAAACCGGTGCTATTGTTGGCCCACGGATTTTCTCCACCGGCACTATTTTGTACGGCGCTTATGGCCCGGGTTACACCTCGCATGTTGATAGTCTGGACGATGCTAAGTTTCATTTAGAGCGGCTGAAAAAAGTCGGTGCGTTCTCGGTAAAAAGCTACAACCAGCCACGACGGAATCAACGTCAGCAAGTCATTCAGGCGGCGCGTGAACTGGACATGATGGTAGTACCGGAAGGGGGTTCACTGCTGCAGCATAACCTCAGCATGGTGGTCGACGGCCATACCACGCTGGAGCATTCGCTACCGGCGGCGAAGTTGTATGACGATGTAAAACAACTGTGGCAACAAAGCGGCACTGCTTACACGCCAACCTTAGTGGTGGCCTATGGCGGCATTTGGGGCGAAAACTATTGGTACGACAAAACTGAAGTGTGGAAACACCCACGCTTAAGCAAATTTGTACCGATGGACGAATTACGCCCACGCAGCATGCGCCGCCCAACTGCGCCTTTGCATCACTACAACCACTTCAGTATCGCGAAATCAGCGAAGGAATTGAGTGACTTAGGCGTCATCACCAATATCGGTGCCCACGGTCAACGTGAAAGTTTAGGCGCTCACTGGGAGATCTGGATGTTCGCCCAAGGTGGCATGACACCGCTCGAAGCGCTGAAAACCGCGACCATTAACCCGGCAAAAACCTTCGGCATGGACCATCAATTAGGGTCGCTGGAAGCCGGAAAATTGGCGGATTTAATTGTCATTGACGGCAACCCGCTCGCCAACATTCAGGACAGCGACAAAGTAGCGATGACCATGGTCAACGGCCGCTTGTTTGACGCCGCCAGCATGAATGAACTCAATGGCAAAGAAACCAAACGCCTGCCGTTTTATTTTGAAGCGCGTTAGGTGTTGGTTTGAGTGATAGAACATTGAAGCTGAAGGCTAAATCTTAAAGACGCAGATCAGCTGCAATATACCAAGGGTTCAGTGATATGAACCCTTTTTTTCGGATCAGGACAGCCACAACCTCTTCTTCCGGATCAGGACAGCCACATTTCGGATCAGAAGCCAAGAAGCCGAAGAAGCCGGACACCCATTGAATTCGCCTAAAACTTGAAATTAACTTTTTTGCAACTAAGTTTAAAGCTATCGGATATTCAACTGTCAGGATGACATCATGCCAAAACCTCGCCACCAGCAAATCAGCGTTGCCGACACACCTTACTACCACTTAGTCAGCCGATGCGTAAGACGCGCATTTTTATGTGGCATTACAGAAACTTACAACTTCGAACATCGCCGTGAGTGGATTCTGGAGCGCCTGACATTACTTACCCAGATGTTTGCCATCGATATCGCCGCATTCGCTCTGATGTCAAATCATTACCATCTGGTGGTTCGGGTCGATGCGGCAAAAGCGGCAAATTGGGATGCAAAAGAGATCACTGACCGCTGGCAGTTGTTGTTCCGCTTACCTGTGTTGGTTGAACGTTATCTGAGTGGAGGCTCAAGTGGTGAGGCGGAAAATCAGGTCACTGAAACTATGATCGAAAACTGGCGTGCCAGACTCTGTGACATCAGCTGGTTTATGCGCTGTCTGAATGAACATATTGCCAGACGTGCAAACTTTGAAGACCGCTGCACCGGTCGATTTTGGGAAGGGCGGTTCAAATCGCAGGCGCTGCTGGACGACAAAGCCCTGCTTACCGGTATGGTTTATGTTGATTTAAACCCCATTCGCGCACAAATGGCTCTAACGCCCGAATCTTCTGACTACACCAGCATCCAGCAACGGCTTGGCAAAGCCATACACTGCGCCTTTCATGGTGAGCTGCTGCCTTTTGCCGGAAGCTGCCACCAAGATAACGATCAGCACCATATCCCATACCATTTCATTGATTATATTGAACTTGTAGACTGGACCGGTCGCCAAATCCGTGAGGATAAACGAGGTGCCATCGACACTTCACTGCCACCCATCCTGGCTCGACTGGGGATTTCCTTTGATTGCTGGCTGCAAAATTGCCAACAACTTGAAACCATCTTTCATCAAGTGATTGGCCCTATCAGCTCGCTCAAACAATTCTGTCAGAAGCTTGGTCAGCGTTGGTTTCATGGCCAAACCGCCTGCCAGCGAAGTTTTGGATAACCATTTCATTTTAATCAAACCACTTCATTGTCAGACCATTGCTCTTCCGAACTCCATGCTCGGCGGACACGGCTAAGCGCATTTCGGTTTTACCCTGCCAGAGCTCAGTTTCGCTACCATATCAGACCGTGCCCCCGTACGAATTCATCACCAGATTGAACAATCTTTATCATCAAAATCACATTTTAGAAACGGATTTTTATGGCTAGCTTAGAAAGTGGGTGGCCTGTTTTTCCCGGTAATTTTCTTTATGGCTAGCTTAGAAAGAGTGGGTGGCCTGTTTTTCCCAATATCCCATACCATTTCATTGATTATATTGAACTTGTAGACTGGACCGGTCGCCAAATCCGTGAGGATAAACGAGGTGCCATCGACACTTCACTGCCACCCATCCTGGCTCGACTGGGGATTTCCTTTGATTGCTGGCTGCAAAATTGCCAACAACTTGAAACCATCTTTCATCAAGTGATTGGCCCTATCAGCTCGCTCAAACAATTCTGTCAGAAGCTTGGTCAGCGTTGGTTTCATGGCCAAACCGCCTGCCAGCGAAGTTTTGGATAACCATTTCATTTTAATCAAACCACTTCATTGTCAGACCATTGCTCTTCCGAACTCCATGCTCGGCGTACACGGCTAAGCGCATTTCGGTTTTACCCTGCCAGAGCTCAGTTTCGCTACCATATAAGACGGTGTCCCCCGTACGAATTCATCACCAGATTGAACAATCTTTATAATCAAAATCACATTTTAGAAACGGATTTTTATGGCTAGCTTAGAAAGTGGGTGGCCTGTTTTTCTGAAAGTGGGTGGCCTGTTTTTATTATGCCTGGTACCTCAGGGGCAGGTCTTGCCTTGTGCCATCCAACCAGACAAGGCAAAAGGCAAGACCTGACCCTATGAGTTCTAAACAAAAATCAGTCAGTTTAACCCCAGACCATTGTGTGAACGGTTGGAACGGGACACCTGAAGAGAAACTAGTGGCTAAAACCGTGCTGGAGAGTCTAATTTTAAAGCATGATGCCAAACGGTTTTCGACTGCGGGGTAAAGCGGCTAAGGGTAATTAGCCGCTAATATGAGTTTTAAATAAGAGCAATTTCAGTTATTGAAACCGCCGTCCAATTAACATGATTATTACTATTTATTTGCCATACTCGCCTTTTAATAGGGCTGATAATCTCCTCTATTAACCCTATATAGCTTCCGTTTACGAGCTTTCTTACATTAAACCTTGATATTTCTGCTGATTCAGGGATACCTGCGATCTTAATCGCCTTCTTCACTAACGAACCTTTCAAGTTATCGATTATCACTATAGATAAATCACTGATCTTCATATTACAACCGCTTTCTCTACTCGACAGATAAATAGCTAACGAATCATCATCAGAGATCAATGATAAATACTCCTTACCTGCTAAGTAATACAATGGTTGGATTTCATCATCTTCTAAATAAAAAAGTGATACACCTACGAAGTCATTTTTCCCGGGCATTGAACCTAAAAAAACTAGGTCATCATCAGTATGTAAATCTGCAATTCCTCCGATTAAAACATGACCGTTTTTGAATGAAGCACCGCCGAGCCAGCTCTCTAATCTCACTCGAAGTGAGCTAAGTTCTGCATCAACAGAACTAGCTGCAGCCTCTTGAAATCGAAGTCCAAATGAATCAAATACGTAAGCCTCTCTTGCCATACTTAGCTTAGCCAAGATTGCCTTACCCCTTTTTGTACACTCACCCTCAGCATTTACTGTTCTATGCTTCATTCCCGCTAGCAACAATTCATCACCAATAACCGATGCATACAGTACATGCATCGGCACTTCATATTTTTTGACTTGCTCTATTACAACAAGCACCGTGGCATGCGTTTTACCATTCACAATGAAGATATTCCCATCAGGAACTTTTAACTGATATGAGCTGGGATAATCCCCATTGATTCGCAAATAAGACGAATCAATGTCAATGTCACCATTGGTGGGTGACACCACTTTCTTATTGGTAATAAATGCTAATATATCCATATCCCCCCCAGTCATTAAGAACTTCTGGTTTTCTGGAGGCAACTTTTTAATCAAGTTTTCAGAATCATCAGATTCATATCCTTGGCCAACAGAATCAACAAGTAAGCATTTAGTATTCATGATGCTACTATTTAACACTTTACTAACTGCTCTCATTTGTTAATTCCACCAGTTGTATATTGAGGTACCAATTTCACCACCCTTAACATATCCATAAATACCTCCAGCAACGCCACCAACCAAAGCTCCCGCCGTTGTTCCGACTACAGGAATGAACGAGCCAAAACCAGCACCTACTGCAGCTCCCGCTTTTGCCCCTACCCAAGCCCCGGTCCACGCGCCACCAATTCTTGCTGACTCCTGATATGTATTACCCCAGTTACCTGTCTCAAGACTTGTATTGATTTCCGTTCCCAAGCTATAAGAGTCAAGAGCAACCCCGGTAACTAAACTCGCCTTACCTACTTTATCTAAAGCTACAACTGTTCTAGCTGAATTTGTTACAAGCGGATTAGAGCGACCTGAAGACTCAGTTATAGCCCTTAAATGCTGCTCATATGTAAAGTTCGTTCTTGCCGGATTATTTAGACTCTTCTCCAGTAATGCTTCAAAGCTAAGCCCTTGTTTCTTCAATGACTCCGAATATTTAAGCCCGTCAGGAGATAATTGACTTCTTGAAGAGTCAAGAAGTCCGTTTCTAGCATTGATAGCGGATCGAGCATTGTGCTCAAGAGCTTCGACAGAGGCGCCATTTGGTAAACGATATTTATCTGGAATTGCCGGGATTTCGTTCAAGTATGTATTAACACGAACTTTAGAGTCATGAACGGCATCGCCATATGAAAATCCTTTGATACCTGTCTGTACACGGATTCCTTTGGTTATTCCTGCCCTTATACCAAGAGCAGCGCCCCCAGATAAGCCATCTAAATCAACATTATATGTTCTACTGCTAGTTCTCAGTGTGCTAGCGATTCCACGATATTCTCCCTCTGCAAACGCCTGCTGACCAAGTTTCTGGATGTTGTCATGGCTATAAACTGCAGCTCGTTTATCGAGCGAGCGCATGGCCAAATTCAGAGCATCGTTATTACCCCACAATCCTTCATCACTGATCCAACTGACGACTTCCCGATGAGACGTGCCAGCATTCGCATTGGTCAGGGTCAGCCCACCTTTTGATTTATCACCACGCAGGTAACTAACACCCAATACATCATCGCTTTCACTGAGGTTGATCTGTGACCGTGTACCTGAAGGAAGAGTCGCCAATACTTCCCTTGTTGCAATAAGTTCAGCCTCTCTCGGGGATTTACCTTGTGCTCGCGCGCGTTCATACGCCGCATCACCACGATCGTTAGCTTGTTTTTCATTTTGAGCGGTTGATTTCGAACCTAACTTCGCAACAATCGAGTTCCCAACCGCATTGCCAAAGGCATCAATCGCTACATTCCTAAAATTCCAGCTGCCTTCGTTATACAGCACTTTGCTTACACCGTAACCTATTGCTGCACCGGCTACGCCTTCCATAAAGCCGCTGATAAGTCCTGCGCCTTCATTAAAGTTTTCGAATACTGATTTGGTGTTGCTGATGCCGGCTTTGTCCATCAAACCTGCACTTACCGCTCCAATCACCACATTACGCCATTGGAAACTCGCCTGATTATTACCGACCAGCTTGTTGGCTGCAACGCTTAAACCAACTGTGCTGGCGGCCATCGCCATTTTGCCGTAAATGTTCAGTGTTGCGTGTGTCGCATCTTTGGCAAATGAAACGAATGAAGACACTGCGGCTTTCGCACCATTGACGGTCGTTGCCGCCGTCCCAACCCCCATCATGCTGCCCATCCCCGCCGTTGCCCCCGCCGTTAAACCACTGGCCAGAGCATTTTTCAGCGAGAAGCTATCCACTATACCCATCGCTTTACCGGCAAGCTGGCCTGCTACTGAGCCGACAAAACCACCTGCAGCAGCTGCTGCAATACCAGCCCCTCCTGCAACTCCACCGGTTAATGCCGAAGCTCCCAAAGCCATAGTAAACGCCTGGCCACCCATCGCCGCCGCAGCAGCCCCAGCAGTAGCAATGGTCGCAATCACCGTTATCGCTATCATCACCACCATCGCCATCGCATTACAACCGACCGGTGGTGGCGGCGGTAAATACGGCACATTTGGCGTGGTGTCGCCGATGATTTGTTGTAAATCCATCGGCTTAAAGCTGTTATGGGCGTTAAAGCTATTGGCGCGCTGTGGGATATCCAGCGTGGTGCCTTCGATGAGTTGGCTATCCGGGCCGCCTTGCGCAGAGCTCTGACTGATACCGTTTGCCGTGGCAATTAAATACCAGTAGTCGACATTGCCATAGTACAACTGCGCCAGACTTTGCAGAGTATCGCCGGAGCGTACCGTGTGCTTTTGGGTGTCGGTGCGTTCAATGCCGCTGTTAAAGTGCTGGTCTTTGATGCTGGTGCGGTATAACCAATGCTCCTCGGGTAACGTTTCACCCCGGTCTACCGTGACATCCCCCACATAAGCACCATTGCTGCTGATTTGGATAGATTCCTGCTGCACCCGACCTGCCACCGCCTGGCCGCTACGCACCTGGTTCAGATGGTTTTTGACCTGCGTCAGGGCATCAGCTTCCCCGGATTTGGCAACCTCGCTATGTTGCAGACGCAATAAACTGCCGTCCGCCGCATACAACATCTGCCGCACTTTAAATTTACTGTCCTGCAGCTCGTTGCCTTCAACCACCAACACCTTATTGCCATGTGCATCGTACTGGCTGTAGCTGGTTGCATCCTTAAACTGACCGCCTTTACTGCCACTTTGCGCCGTACCGCTGACTTTACTCTCCAGTAAACTATCCCGCTTCTCGTAGCTGCGGCTCCAGCTCAGTTCATCAACCGTGGTGCGGCCAGGGTTTCGGTCATCCGGCTTGGTGACTCTGGTCACCGTGCGCTCTGCAAGCCCCGCGGCATTAAAGTTCTGATATTCAGTCACACTGCCGGTCGTGGTTAAATCCGTCGCACTGACCCCCAGCAAACCCTGCCCATTAAGCACAGTGCCATCGTTTACCATCAAGCCACTGGCTGTAATTTTCTGCTGCACCAGATTAAATAACTTCGCATCAGCCATATCCACCAATAACTGATGAGTCGTGACTTTTTGCACCTGACCATCGGCATTGTAAGCCGTCTGCTGCATCGACATCAGCGTGCCGCGCATATCAAACTGTACCGTAAAGTCGACATCTTCATTTGCCAAATCGATTTTACGGGTGGCGACGGTATTGCTGTAGGAATAGGTGGTTTGCAGCTTTGTTGATTTATGTCCTGTTTTTCAACCACAGCGTTCGGAGCAAACGCCGGGTTCTATTGCCTAAAACCTGCAAAAACTGTTTTTTAAAGAACATCAGGCAGCAAAAACATTCTCAATGTATTGTTTTTAACTGCCTGTTTATTTCAGACTGACTGATTTTTAAACAAAAATCAGTCAGTCTAACCTCAGACCATTGTGTGAACGGTTGGAACGGGACAAATAGTTTTTTGAACTAGCCTAAAAAGTGGATGATGAGATGGACGCTCCCGATCCGGCGTCAATGCGCCAAACTGATGTTGAACACATTCAGTTACACAGGAGCGTCCGATATGAAAATTAGCACCATCTCTATCGATCTGGCAAAAAGTGTTTTTCAATTGATGATGTTTGATGAACAACACAAAGTTCAGCAGGAAAGAAGGCTTAGTCGTGCAGCTTTTCATCAATTTATTAAAAACCACCCACCTTGCAAAGTTGTCATGGAGGCTTGTTACTCCGCCCATTATTGGGGTCGTGAATTGCAGCAGCTGGGTTATCACGTTCAACTGATCCCGGCGCAGCATGTCACGCCATTTGTGCGTGGCAATAAAAATGACCGCAATGATTCTCTGGCTATTTTTGAGGCCAGTCAGCGACCTTTTATTCGCCCGGTGCCGGTTAAAACTGAGTACCAGCAAGAAACTCTGATGTTGCACAGCATCCGTGAACGCCTCACCAAGCAGCGCATCGAACTGAGTAATCAAACTCGCGGTTTATTAACGGATTTTGGTTTGGTGTTCAATAAAGGCCATAAAGCATTTTTTGAAGGTCTCACTTTGCTACTGGATACCGAACTCAGTGCCACCAAGCGTTTTGTTATTCAACAATCTTTAGATGATTACAAACACTTACGTGAGCAGCAAGCACAGATTGAAACGCAGCTGAAGCACTTTATTAGCGAAAGCTCAGCAGCGCAGATTTTACTAAGTCTACCTGGCGTTGGCCCTATTATCGCTTCAGCCGTTGCTGCGTCGGTTGATAAAGCACAAGCCTTTAAAAGCGCAAAGGACTTCGCTGTCTGGTTAGGATTAACGCCTAAGCAATCGGCTTCTGGTAACCGGTCGATGATGGGGGGGATCAGCAAACGCGGGGATAGCTATCTGCGTAAACAAATCATTCACGGGGCGCGGACGTTGCTGCGGCGCGCCGAGCACAAACCGGATGCACTGAATCAGTGGATCACGAATTTACGTTGTCGCAAGCATGTGAATTGCGTGGTAGTGGCGATTGCCCATCGGCTCGCCCGGCTGATGTGGGTGTTATTAAGCCGTAATAGTTTATATCAAGCGCAGCCAGCTCAGGCTGTATGCACCAAGTGTTGACCGGCATGCCAGCCTGGTTAGGACAAGGGCCCTGAGCCCGAGTGGATGTTTAGGCGGCATGCCATTTTAACCAATCTGTTGAAAATGATGAGGCAAGAGGCAACTCACCAAAACCAAGCCAGCTAAGGACAAGGGTATAAACCCGAGTGGATGATTTTTAACGGCGTTTTGGTCCAGAGCTCATGCGGGGCATCGGTAAAAAGATAGCCCGAATATATGTCAGGACAGAACTTTATCTGTAAAGCCTGCAGCGTCAGCAAAACAGTTTGGGAGTATATAAAAGAAAACCGGCAAACAAACGCTTGCTGGCAGGTTGGTTTACTTGACAAGCATGGGAGCGTCCATATATGTCCTTTTTTCCTTTTCACTAAAGGGCTTAGCTAATTTACAGCTGACCTGAATTACTATTCTACTTTGATCATAACTCTCGACCAATCATAAGTATCAGGATCTTGTGGTTTTTTATCTTGGATTATTAACTGATAAGCACCATCAACCTCATAAACCTTAATATATACAATCCGACTTTTGTTGGCAGATAACGTTACATTTGAATCATTCAGAGACCATCGACCTGCATCAACAACTGAGTCAGTTTTTATAGAGTAAGTTCTATCTGGATTTATAATCAATACCTCTCTTGAGTTATGATATTCGCCAAAAAACTTATCTAGCTCTATAACAGGATTTTCCTCTACGTTTTTAATACAGCCCGATAATGTGGTAAATAGCAGGCAGGAAATCAGTGGCTTCACAATAAAATTTACACTCATTTATTTCTTCCCTTTCGAATTTAAAATCCAATCTGGGTAAGGTCTAACCTCAATAAATGTTTGATTTATTGTGCCGTAAGGCGTTAGCACTCCAAGATTATTAGGTACTCTACTGTACGAATCAATTCTTTTTTCCGCACTGAAAAAATTCCTTGTATAAGAGGATATACTAGTTTCATTAAAAATCTTTATTGTTGCAGTTCCATTTCCATTATCTGCAATATTTACATCGTAACTACCAACAAAATGCCGTATTGGGTCAGGGTCTAAATAATGATTTGGATACGTGGCATCATAAATAGCTGCCCTTCCATTATTATTATGCATACCCCAAGCGCCATCACCATCCCAAACATCAACAACGCCTCCAGATCTAATTTGCTCAGCTCTTTCTGAAAGGAAACCTTGCCAATTTCGCTCTGTACTAGCTGTCGACATCAGACTTCGAGTTAATGGAGAATTACCATCATAAAATGTCGCACTTGGTCCCTCACCTGTTACAAAATTATGCATTAATTTGGCAACTTCTCTACCAACAGGTGAATCTGACAATCTATTTAGCCATTCATCAGATATGCCGCCTAATTTTTTGTACTCTTCAGGGACTGTAGAAACTAATTTGTTAACTCGATTCTGAATCTCTTGTTTCTCTTGCTTCTCGATTTCGGCATCAAAAACCGCTCCTAGATGAAGTTCTCTATACTCGAAAAGCCTACCACCAATATCCCAACCTGACTTCTCTTCAAAAACAGCAGGTCTGTCCAACGCATAAGTGATTACTGATGGCTCTCCGTTTGTATCAACATCAGCCACATAACCTTTCTGACCATCAGTGGTGATTTCATCACCCACTTGGTAGCCTTTAGGCTGGCTGAGTTTGGAGACGATGCTGTTACCAATTGCATTGCCAAAAGCGTCAGGTAAAACAATAGCTTGTTTAGTTTTCTAAATTGCCGCCGGCTTGTTCTTCAGGAAGTTTGCGCGTGGCCGGAAATTTCACATCACCAACGACAAAGCTTACGTTGTAGCGCTTTTCAATTTTGCGCACAAAAAAATAACTAGTGATACCCTGCAGAGATAAACCGATACCTCCAAAGGTGATCAAACAACTTGCGAGATACACTAGAAAAATCTTTCCCCACCCAGGAAAAAGTAAAGAAATAATTCCATAACTTAAGAACCCAGCCATGGGCATAGCAACCAACCAGTGCCTGTTATTAGCATACTCGTCAATAAATGTGCCATTAAAGCCTAATGGATTTAGTTTTTCTGTAACAATGTCATAAGCATGATGCTTATCATTATTCAGTGCATAAACCGTCCGACGGTACCACTTGGATTTAAAAAACAGCAGCACACTTACAATTAATTGAAACGAAATGGAAAAAAGTAAGTATATATTCACTTGTGAATGTGTAATGAAAAGTAATTCCTCTTCATTGCTAAGCCCCCATAATACGATTCCAGTTAACCACAAAAATAAAATTGGAATGCCAATTGATTGAGCAACAAAAAACAGCGCCGCCCCTCTACATTTAAAATAGAGGATAGACAGAATCGAATTGAGAATTAATAGAGCTGCACACATAAAAAAAATTGAGGTGACCATTACTAAATCATGAGAACTTTTATGCTTCATCCCATCTGAAAAATAGTAGAGAAGAAAAGAAATAAATGTAACAACAGCGTTTACTATAAGTACCTCTTTAACTTTTCGATCAATCTGTTGCACTGTACTTATTTTTTTCTTTTTCATTGTACTACTGGCCAGCCGCTAGAACGACTGGCCACACTCCCTTAGTTACCAATTTTTTTGTAAACGTCTGATATATTGCCTCTAAAGTCATATTTAGTAGCTATATAGTCATACCCATACCCTAGTCCAACTCCAACGCCGAAAAGGATGGCTCCTGTCGCTAGAATCGGCATAGTTACTAATCCAAAACCTGCCATCACCGCACCAAAAGCAACTGTACCTGCGGCAAATGTATAGGAGTCGCCGTGCCCCATTTTGTAGTCTGCATATTCAAGGGCCGCATCCAGACCGAGCCCGGCAGCACCTAATCGACCACCAACAGTGTTTAGATTTACAGACTCAAGATAAGTGCCAGCTTTAGCTACATCGCCTAAACCTTCAGCCCCCCATACAGCTTTATTTAGGGCACTGTTATTTACCGTTGTACGTCTTACACCTTTGTTCAAGCCAAGAGCTTCATTCGCTGCATGGCTTCCCTCAATATGGGCGTATGTCTTACCTTTGCTGTTCTCAACCTTGCTCACTTTAAAGCCTTCAGAATGTGCTGCAACCCTTGATCTTAATTGACCGTATGGGGAAACCCAGTTTGTGGCTAGTTGTGAGAAATTCGGCGTATTCTCGCGGGTAGAAAGTGTAACGGTGTAAGTTACATTTCCGTTGTTTTTCCTATCATTTTGCGCAACCTCACTCTCCCGTTGCTGGCGAGCTATGGCTTCTGCTCGTCTATCCAGCAACCCTGTAGCTAGCTTCAATACATCATTATTACCCCATAAACCTTCATCGCTGATCCAACTGGTTAACCCACCAATTGCCGTTAATGAGTTGGTGTTCGTGAGTGTGATACCACCTTTCGACTTATCTCCACGCAAGTAACTGACACTTAACGCATCATCCGTTTCATTGATATCTACTTGCGGTCGTTTGCCTGGTGACACTGAAGCCAGCACTTCTTTTGCGGCCAACAGTTTTGCCTGAGTATCTGGGATGCCTGCAGCAATAGCTTGCTCATAGGCCTGCTGTCCGCGTTGGTTTGCGGCTTTTTCATTTTGAGCATTTGATTTCGAACTTAAACCGGCAACAATGCTATTCCCCAACGCATTGCCAAAAGCATCAATCGCTACATTCCTAAAATTCCAGCTGCCTTCGTTATACAGCACTTTGCTTACACCGTAACCTATTGCTGCACCGGCCACGCCTTCCATAAAGCCGCTGACAAGTCCTGCGCCTTCATTAAATTTTTCGAATACTGATTTGGTGTTGCTGATGCCGGCTTTGTCCATCAAACCTGCACTTACCGCACCAATCACCACATTACGCCATTGGAAACTCGCCTGATTATTACCGACCAGCTTGTTGGCTGCAACGCTTAAACCAACTGTGCTGGCGGCCATCGCCATTTTGCCGGCAGTGTTGAGACTTGCCAACACAGCAGGATTATTCCCAACCGCAGCCTTCGCGCCACCAACGAAAGTGCCATTGACACTACCGCCAACGCCCATCATCGACCCCACACCCGCCGTTGCCCCCGCCGTTAAACCACTGGCTAAAGCATTTTTCAGCGAAAAGCTATCCACTATACCCATCGCTTTACCGGCAAGCTGGCCTGCGACTGAACCTGCAAAACCACCGACTGCAGATGCAGCGGCTGCAGTTGCGGCTATCATACCTGCTGACATCGCCGCTGTTGCAGCTGTTGCAGCGCCCAACGTTACGCCTGCAACGGTCGCTCCACCGGTTAATGCCGAAGCCCCCAAAGCCATACTAAATGCCTGAGGCCCCATATATGCCGCAGCAGCCCCAGCCGTCGCAATCGTCGCAATCACCACCACCGCGATAATCACTACCATCGCCATCGCATTACAACCGACCGGTGGTGGCGGCGGTAAATACGGCACATTCGGCGTGGTGTCGCCGATGATTTGTTGTAAATCCATCGGCTTAAAGCTGTTATGGGCGTTAAAGCTATTGGCGCGCTGTGGGATATCCAGCGTGGTGCCTTCGATGAGTTGGCTATCCGGACCACTTTGCGCAGAGCTCTGACTGATGCCATTGGCTGTCGCAATTAAATACCAGTAGTCGGCATTGCCATAATACAACTGCGCCAGACTTTGCAGAGTATCGCCTGCGCGTACCGTGTGCTTTTGGGTGTCGGTGCGTTCAATGCCGCTGTTAAAGTGCTGGTCTTTGATGCTGGTGCGGTAGAGCCAATGCTCCTCGGGTAACGTTTCACCCCGGTCTACCGTGACATCTCCCACATAAGCACCATTGCTGCTGATTTGGATAGATTCCTGTTGTACCCGCCCTGCCACCGCCTGGCCGCTACGCACCTGGCTCAGATGGTTTTTGACCTGCGTCAGGGCATCAGCTTCCCCGGATTTGGCAACCTCGCTGTGTTGCAGCCGCAATAAGCTGCCGTCCGCCGCATACAGCATCTGCCGCACTTTAAATTTACTGTCCTGCAGCTCGTTGCCTTCAACCACCAACACCTTATTGCCATGTGCATCGTATTGGCTGTAGCTGCTGGCATCCTTAAACTGACCGCCTTTACTGCCACTTTGCGCCGTACCGCTGACTTTACTCTCCAGTAAACTATCCCGCTTCTCGTAGCTGCGGCTCCAGCTCAGTTCATCAACCGTGGTGCGGCCAGGGTTGCGGTCATCCGGCTTGGTGACTCTGGTCACCGTGCGCTCTGCAAGCCCCGCGGCATTAAAGTTCTGATATTCAGTCACACTGCCGGTGGTGGTTAAATCCGCAGCACTGACCCCCAGCAAACCCTGCCCATTGAGCACCGTGCCATCGTTTACCATCAACCCACTGGCTGTAATTTTCTGCTGCACCAGATTAAATAACTTCGCATCAGCCATATCCACCAATAACTGATGAGTCGTGACTTTTTGCACCTGACCATCGGCATTGTAATCCGTCTGCTGCATCGACATCAGCGTGCCGCGCATATCAAACTGTACCGTAAAGTCGACATCTTCATTCGCCAAATCGATTTTACGGGTGGCGACGGTATTGCTGTAGGAATAGGTGGTTTGCAGCTTTGTTGATTTATGTCCTGTTTTTCTTAGGAAACTGCTGCACTAATAATCTCAGTAAGCGCTAAACATATTGGCCATTTTGTGGA
>NZ_SACS01000114.1 GCF_004005945.1 Rheinheimera riviphila | reverse complement strand
CTGGGCTGGAAATACGACGAAATAATGGTACAAGGGCAGCTCGACTTCGATGAGTCCGCCATCAAGCTGGTTGGTGTCAAATCATCACGTGGCGCACTACCGCTCACGCGGTGAGTGACGCCCTACGGCGGGTGAGCATTTACTTCATCAACAACCGACCGTCATCTAGCGATGTCGTGTCAAATCATCACGTGGCGCAC
>NZ_SACS01000113.1 GCF_004005945.1 Rheinheimera riviphila | reverse complement strand
AGTGCCACCCTACGGAATTTTTTTTATTTTAAAACAATAGCTTAAGCAGATTTTTGTAGGGCGTACTCGCCGAAGGCAGTACGCCGCAGCGCAGTTTCCATCACCATCTTCAACAAATTTTAATCAATATTTCGGCGCACTACCGCTTGCGCGGTGAGTGACGCCCTACGGAGTTTTTATATTTTAAAACAATAGCTTAA
>NZ_SACS01000112.1 GCF_004005945.1 Rheinheimera riviphila | reverse complement strand
TTGTCCGATGCCTTTGCCAATGAAATTGGGAACTCGATTGTTACTGGCTTAAGCACAAAATTGTCCCGTTCCAACCGTTCACACAATGGTCTGGGGTTAAACTGACTGATTTTTGTTTAAAAATCAGTCAGTCTGAAATAGGCAGGCAGTTAAAAACAATATATTGAGAATGTTTTTGCTGCCTGATGTTCTTTAAAAAACAGT
>NZ_SACS01000111.1 GCF_004005945.1 Rheinheimera riviphila | reverse complement strand
GGGTTGGAATAAAGGTAAAAACACTGTGTGATAAATTTGCAATCGGATTGTGGCGTACTGCCGCTGACGCGGCGAGTAGCGCCCTACGAGAATAAAGTACGTTTCAATGATTGTTTAAAAAGCAAACTGTAGGGCGTACTCACCCGAAGGGTAGTACGCCGTCGGGCGGCAATTTGCAATCGGATTGTGGCGTACTGCCGCTGAC
>NZ_SACS01000110.1 GCF_004005945.1 Rheinheimera riviphila | reverse complement strand
ACGGCGGACTACCGCTGACGCGGTGAGTCCGCCCTACGCGAGCTTCAAGAAAATGTTATTGATAAATAAAGAATTGTAGGGCGCTACTCACCGCGTTAGCGGTAGTACGCCGTATGGTGCTACTCACCGCGATAGCGGTAGTACGCCGCATGGCGCTACTCACCGCGTTAGCGGTAGTACGCCGCATGGCGCTACTCACCGCGTTA
>NZ_SACS01000010.1 GCF_004005945.1 Rheinheimera riviphila | reverse complement strand
GTGGTGAAAGTCGTGCCAGATAAACTGCCGCCACAACCGCTAACGCCATTGATGGTATAACCGCTATTCGCAGTGACCGTAAAACTGGTGCTGCTGCCTTGCACTACACTGCGCGATGAAGGAGAAACACTACCGCCAGCTCCGGCATTGGTTGATACCAGATGCGTCACAGGCGCAGCGTAAATATTTAGGAAGCCTGCCGGTCCAAAACCACTACAACCATTATCGTTGCAACTGCGATATCTGACCAGATAATCACCGGCAATCGATAAACGGCCACTGACTGTCGTCGTTGGCAACGTGTGAGTAGCACCGGGAGCGATCACTGTCGCTACGCTGTAGAAAAGATTGCTTCCGGAGATTGCCCATACTTCATAAGTTAATGCCCGGGGATCTCCGGTACTGTCCAAATGCACATTAAAATTCTGATTCACCGCAAAACTACTGGCATCCATCCGCGGAGCTGAAAAAGGTTTAATCGGCATGTATTCGCACTCATTGGAGAGTTGTAATGCTGTCGACAGCAACCCCCCTGTCGAATAAGGAACTATCGGGCATTCTGGATTAGAATCAACATCGAGTTGTGTCAGAGGATTCACCACTGACAAAGGTGGATTCTGAAATATTTGCTTGCTGGCACGGCCATCCCCGGATGAAGCTGATTTCAAGCAATATTCCTGACTGGTTTTTAACTTCGGATCATATAACCAACCGATGCAACTCTGGTTAGTTGCATTACCCAACTCATCAGCATTGTAAAAGCGCAGCAAATTCGCGCGTTGATCATCCCGCCGCCTGACTAACATGGTACCTGAGCTTTCATCAAGCCACGGTAGGCCACCAATTTCAGGCGAAATCTCTTGTACTTCGACATCGGAGAATTTCCCGTGCTGATCCGCCATCACCAGGTAATGCTTCGAATCAGCTTTTTTCGCTAGTGCAAAAATATCGGCAAAACCATTGTTATCAAAATCACCGACAATAATCCGCGCTTGGTCTTGAAGGCCCCACGCTACTTTTTTCTGAATTTTTTGTTGTGTGGAAAAACTGAAATTAGCCTGAAGTTTCAGAATTTGATGTTCACCACTAACCTTGCCAAGTTGCAGAATTTCATCAACACCGTCGTGATCAAAATCAGCTGTATGCAATTTATGCGCAGCGACCGCCTTCAGAAATGGCCATTGTGCGGCCGTATACTTGGCAATTGGCTGGGACAAGTTGAGGTTTTGGCCGTGAAAAGCAAACAACACTGCAGCTTGGCGCTGCGGAAAAATAACCAATAATCCAGTCCCGCCATCTGAGCTGCGCCGTAACGGCAGCAATTGCGCGTCCGCAGCCGACCAGCCGGATCCGGCAATCAGTGCCGGTAATATCTGGCTATTTTGCGGTACAAATTTTTCATCGGTGCTGCTGTGATGTCCAAGTACCAGTAGGGATCGATCTTCTGCCGATATCGCCTGCAATAGCAGATCGTCAATATTGTCTTGATTAAAATCAAAAAAAGCAGGCTGGTATTGGCGCTGCTGCCAGGTGACTGTTGTTTGTTCAGATCGTAGCATCGCACTATGCAACGCTATGGCTCCAAGCAACAAAAATGTCCCGATCCTTCCAAATGCATTCATATCAATTCCCATTGTTGTGATAAAACAATCGAAATATAGTTAATTTAATGTGATTTTTATGTTTACTTTAAAATATCATAAAAATATCACTTATTTAACAATCGGCATTTTTTGGAAATGCCTCAGCGACCTTAATGAAAGGTACCGGAATGTAGATTGCTTTTTCCTGCGTGCTGCGTTATCAATAAAACCTAATCTAGAGTATTCACTCCAATCGGGAACGTTGATGGTACAGGCGCAACATATTGCAGAGGCGATCCTCAAAGGCTTTCGCCGTCATTTCAGCTTGTTCCAGCAAATGACAGCAACCGCCAAGCAGCGTTTTGCCACAGCCGACTGGCCGGGTTTTGCCAGGGACAGCTCAGATCGGATTTCGTTTTATGATCTGAGGGTGCAGGAAACCATCGATCAGTTGGTCAAAGAATTGCCGCAACATTGTCTGGACGAGCCTTTGTGGCAACAAGTGAAACAGCATTATCTGGACTATCTGGGTTTTCACCCGCAAGCAGAACTTGCAGAAACTTTTTATAACTCAGTGTTTTGCAGACTTTTTGACCGAAAATATTTTCACAATCAGAATATTTTTGTCGAATCTACCCTCAGCAAAAAAAAATTACCGGCGCCCATCGCCTCGGTGTATGACAGCTATTTTCCAGCCCAGGACGGTCTGCGGGTTTGTGTGCCGAAAATATTCGCCAGCTTTTCATTGCCGTTGCCTTTTGTTGATTTAGAACGCGATATCCGCTTGTTACTGCAGGCATTCCGGCACCAGTCCAGCCATGGTCGCCACCCGGTGCATCAAATTCGCTTTGATATGCTTAAATCGGTGTTTTACCGCAATAAAGCGGCATATATCGTCGGTCGGGTGGTCAGCCCTGACGGCCAGCAGCCATTTATTATTCCGCTGTTACAACAAAAGGTTGCCGGAAATAACCTGCTGTACATTGATACGCTGATCACCGAAGCACAGCAGATGACCATTATGTTTAGCTTTTCCCGCGCCTATTTTATGGTGGAAACACCGGTGCCATCTGCCCTGGTGCACTTTCTAAAAGAGCTGCTGCCCCATAAAACACTGGCCGAGCTTTACGCCTCGGTCGGGTTACATAAGCAGGCTAAAACTGAATTTTACCGCGAATTACTGCAGCATCTGGCGGCCTCGACGGATAAGTTTGTCGCGGCGCCCGGCATTCGCGGTATGGTGATGATGGTGTTTACCCTGCCCTCTTTTCCATATGTGTTTAAAGTGATCCGCGACCGTTTTTCCGATACCAAAGCGTTCGGCCGTGATACGGTGAAAGACCGCTATTTTCTGGTAAAAAAGCACGATCGGGTTGGCCGGATGGCCGACACCATGGAATATTCTGATGTCGCATTACCGAAAAACCGCTTTGCACCAGAGCTGCTGGCAGAACTCATCGAAGCGATCCCAGGTTCATTAACTATCGAAGACAACATGGTGGTGATTTCACATTTGTATATCGAAAGGCGGATGATCCCGCTGAATCTGGCGTTAGAATCAGCCAGTGATGCCGAGAAAAGCCGCTTAATGCAGGACTACGGCCAGGCCTTGAAAGACATGATTGGCGCCAATATTTTTCCGGGCGATATGCTCCTGAAAAATTTTGGTGTCACCCGCCACGGCCGGGTGGTGTTTTATGATTACGACGAGGTGCAATATCTGCTTGATGTGAATTTTCGTACTATCCCACATACCGATAACTGGGACGATTTGCTGTCGAGCGAGCCCTGGTATCCGGTGAACCCAGGTGACGTGTTTCCGGAACAAATTGCCACTTTTGTCACACCACAACCACAGCTGCGGGCTTTGTTATTCGAAGCGCATCCGGAATTGTTGGACGCAGCCTTCTGGTGCGAAAAACAACAAAAAATCCGCGCCGGCATCATCGAAGATGTTTTTCCCTATCCCATCAGCCAACGTTTTATGCAGCTTCTACCGCCACTTTAAAGCTACATCTCATGAACGCCTTGAATGAGCCCGCAAAAAAAGGCAGTGCCGTAGTTCGGTGCTTTCAGGCTACAATAACCGGCGTTTTTGAAGGAACTCTGCTTTGACTCATCAAAATTCTGTATTGGCCTTACGGCTACAAGAACTACAACGGACCACCAAACCTTTTAATGCCCGCGGCAGTAAAGTGCTCCGCTGCGAACATTGTTTATTGCCGCAGCCCGATTGCATTTGTTTCGCCAAGCCAACGCCTTGTGCGAAAAGCGCTTTTTTGTTTTTAATGTATACCGGTGAATGCTTTAAACCGACTAACACCGGCCGGTTGATTGCCGATGTTGCGCTGGATAACCACGCTTTTGTCTGGGATAGAACAGTGCCGGATCCAGCGCTGCTGGCGTTACTCAGCGATCCTGCTTATCAGCCAATTGTTATTTTCCCAACCCAATATGCCGCGCCGAAGCGCTGCATCAGTCAAATCGATGACAACGGCAAAATTCCATTGTTTGTTTTACTTGACGGCACCTGGCGCGAAGCAAAAAAAATGTTTAGTAAAAGCCCCTATCTGGATCAATTTCCGGTGTTGGGTATTCAGCCAGAGCAAGCATCCAGTTATCAACTCCGTGAAGCGGCGCATTTACACCAGCTGTGCACGGCGGAAGTGGTGATTGAAGTGCTCAAGGTCGCCAACGACCAGGCAGCGGCCAGCGCCTTAGCCGATTATTTCCATACGTTTCGCAAACATTACATGATTGGTAAACCGCATTTAAACTTTCAGGCGCGCTCTGGCGATGGCGAAAATTGAGCCGCAGAAATGTGAGCAGAAATGGGTGTCGGCGGTAAAACTGCCGGATTTTGCGAGCGCCTTGAACGGATCCCCTCGCTACGCCAGCCCCTGCACTTATTTAACCAACAGCACAAACAATTGGCTGGTCAGTTATTGACGTTGGAATAAAAATCAACAGCCTGCTGCAAAACCCAAGCCGGTGCATCCAGGGCTAAATCATGACCGGCACTAGGATGCAGCAACAACGGCACCTGCCATAAATCGGCCATCCGCTGACTGGCTTGCCAATCAACCAGCCGATCTGCCCTGCTGGCCAGTAACAATACCGGGCAATGGGGTTTGTCCGTTAAACGAAAACGACTTGCCGCCACCAACTGCCGTAAAACATCCAATTTACGCACCGGTCTTTCCTGAGCAATATGCTGCCAATGTGGTAACTGTTGCTGTCGCAGCTGCAAATTGTTCGCGGTGAGTTGCAAAACAAGCTGCTCGCGCTTTTGCACCGAAGCAAACAATGCCTGCACCACCAGCGGATAACTTCGCCATTTTAGCCGCTGATAAAAGGGCGTTAATCCGGCGCTACTGCTGTTGATCAGCAATAACGAAGCAATGTCCCGCGGATACTGCGCCGACCATTCCATCGCCACCATCGCCCCCAGCGACATCGCCAGCAGATGACAAGGTCCTTGCTGTAACAACACCAGCCGCGAGCGCAACTGTTGCACCATTTGCGAAATATTTGCCGGAGCACTTTCATGCCGGGCCTGTCCAACGCCAGGCAAATCCAGCGCCAGCACTGGGTTAACCACAGTGCGTTGCAACTGGCCGATAAAGTCGCCCCAATGTGCTTGCTCCCGTGACAACCCACGCAGTAATACAATAGGAAGCACCTTGCATGGCTCACCTGAAACGCCGGTTAATACCATAACTCCCCCGCTTCGCTGGCATTGCGGCTACTGACCGACGGCAACCAATCCGGTGCAGCGGCGGTGGCATGCAGTAAAAAGTCGAATAAAATCAAATGAGAGCGCAATACTCTTTTAATGCGGTGTGGTTTTACCGGATGAAACAAACCGTGGCTTCGAAGTAGTTGAAACGGGTTTTTCCGCACCCAATTCCAGCTGCCCATTTCCAAAGTCAATGGTAAAAAAGTCGGCGCGTCCGCCACGCCCGCAGCATGACTAGCCGCGGGTTGCTGCGATAAATCGTATAAATAATCCCACAAATCGCCATGACACAAATAATGCCGGCTTTGCGGTTCAAAAATATAATTTTGCTGCGGATAAGTCTGAAAAAACAGCTCACGCAACCGATGCATTTGCGCTAAATGAGCAATGGGCTGCAGTGCTGATTTAGCATACGGAAACCACAACCGATCGGTGCGGCCAAAGCCGGAATGACAATCCAGCGCCAGTACAAAAGGTGCTTTAAACAATTGCTGCACATACTCAATCACCCAACCGGTTTCTTGCTGCAGCTCACCGGCCAAACCGCGATACCAGGGCAAACGTTTTGAATAGCGCTGCCCACCAAGCAACCAAGCAGCTTTTTCGGTACAATCAACCGGTGCATTACGCATTAAATCCACATGATGTTGATTTGAACGCCAGCCCAGCGCCATCCCCGACGGATTAATCAATGGCAATAAACAAAGCTGAACTTTATCGAACAAAGCGGCAAAATTGGGGTCCCACTGCAAGCGACTGCACAGGCCTTCCAAAAACGCCAACAGCACCTGGGTGCCAATCCGTTCCAAACCGTGCACGCCGGCAGTCAGCAGCAGTACCGGTTTGTCTGGCGCCGCATTACCAACAGTGATGGCGTAAATCGGTAATTGTTGTTGCTGAAAATCAATCAGCCCCAGCACTTTGGATTGCACCAGATCTGGCGCACTGCGTAGCAGGAGTTCCAGCTGATGCAGTTCTGGCAGCGAATATGCAGACAACGGCGATCTCCGCGAAGCATTTTTTAGCAGCTTAAAGCAATGGATCTCGCCAAAGATGGCATTTTGATGAATTTTCAAACATTTGGCGTAAATTTGGCACAACCGGCAGACTATGCCATAGTGCAGTTTCGATTACCTGGGAGTCCACAATGACCCGAACCACCGGCACTATCCTGTTGATGTTGCTGCTGCAAAGCTGCACTGTTGCCAAACGCGGCAGTGAAGAATATTGGTACAATAAGATGGTTGCCGATCAACGTGCCCAGTGCAGTTTGCTGCCAGAGCCACTGTCCAGCAGTTGCTTAAAAGACGTTGCTGCCAAAAGCTATCAGGATTTTGTTAAAAACCGCCAGCAGCAACCGCATCAATAAGCACTGTCAGCAAGTCGGTCGGCAGCAAGTTAAGTCGTCAGTCATCAAGCGGCAAAGCGACTGATTCAAAACGAACCTGTTGTTTCGGTGTAATAATCCAGCCACTGCCCGGTATCAGGTGATTGTACTTGTCGCAGTGTTTCCAGACCCAGTTTTTCCAGGATCCGTTTTGACGGCACATTTGTCGGCGACACGATGCCAACAATTTCAGATAGCTGCAACACTTTTTTGCCATAGTCAAAGGCTGCCTGCGCCGCTTCAAAAGCATAAGCCTGGCCAAAAAACTCCGGAAAAAATGCATAACCGATATCAGGTTTTGCTAAATAGGGTCTGTACACCAACCCACAAAGACCCAGCGTTACGCCATCACTTTGACGCTCAACCCGATACATCCCAAAACCATGTTGTTGATAGCTGGCAATTGGACCATCTAATAAATACTGTTGTGCCTGAGCTAAAGTCCGCACCCCACGGTCAGCGATGTTGGTGATAAAACTAGGCTCATTCAGCAGTCGCAACATGATATCCGCATCGGCGGCCGTTAATTTGTGCAAAGATAACCGATTGGTTTTCAATAACATTATTACCTCGACTGCAAAAACTAATCATTGTGTTGCGATGTCAGTTTGCAACAGCTGTAAAAAAGTCAGCCGGAGCTGACTTTTTTGAGTGGATCACTAAGCAGGTTTTTTGTCCGGATCTTTTAACGCAACATTCGCCAGACTTGAACTCAACAGTTCTGCATCTGTTTTACCTTCCCAATAATGCGCATTTTTGATCCCCAGCTTTTCCGGATGAAACACCGGATCCAGCCCGGCCTTTTTCTGCGCTTCATAATCGCGCAGACAACTGAATGCCACTTTATGCATCATCACAATGGCAATAATGTTCAGCCACGCCATCAAACCAACGCCCATGTCCCCCAATCCCCAGGCAACTTCAGCAGTTTTTAACGCACCGTAAATAGTGGATGCCATCAGGAAAAACTTCAGCACTAGCGGTAACCAAGGCAGATTGGTTTTGCGGGTCAGGTAAGCAATGTTGGTCTCAGCAATGTAGTAATAAGCGACAATGGTGGTAAAGCAGAAGAAAAACAGCGTGATGGCGACAAACAACGAGCCAAAACCTGGTAACACATTTTCCATGGCCGTTTGCACATAACCTGGTCCGGCGGCAACGCCCTGCACCCCGGTATATAGGGCTGAACCATCAGGATTTTCGACATTATACTGACCAGTGATCAACAACATAAATGCCGTTGCCGAACACACAAACAAGGTATCGATATAGACCGAAAATCCCTGCACCAGGCCTTGTTTGACGGGATGGCTGACGGATGCGGCAGAAGATGCGTGTGGACCAGTACCCTGACCTGCTTCATTTGAATAAACCCCTCGTTTGACACCCCATTGGATCGCCAGACCCAACATTGCCCCAAAACCAGCATCCAAACCAAAAGCACTGCTGATAATCAGCTTTAACACACCAGGCAGCATATCCAGATTGAGGATAATGACTAACAACGCCACCAGAATGTAACCAATCGCCATAAAAGGCACCACAAATTCAGCAAAGCTGGCGATACGTTTCACACCGCCAAAAATAATAAAAGCCAGAGTTACGGCAAGGACAGAAGCGGTTACTGTCGGACTGATCCCGGCAGCTTGCTCCATACTAGAAGCGATAGAGTTGGCCTGCACACCTGGCAACAACAAACCGGTCGCGATAATCGTTACTATCGCGAACAAAATAGCGTACCACTTAATACCCAACCCTTTTTCGATATAAAACGCTGGGCCGCCGCGATACTGACCATTGATTTTTTCTTTATAGACCTGGCCGAGCGTAGATTCGACAAAAGCAGAACTGGCCCCCAGAAACGCCATCATCCACATCCAGAACACAGCGCCTGGTCCACCAAAAGTGATGGCAGTGGCAACACCGGCCACGTTGCCGGTACCGACCCGACCGGCCAATGTCATGGTCAAGGCCTGGAATGAAGAAACACCGCTGTCTGAGCTTTTTCCATCAAACATCAGTCGAACCATCTCTTTGACATGGCGGACCTGCAGGAAGCGGGAACGTATCGAAAAGTACAATCCAACGCCCAGACACAACACAATTAACGCCGGACTCCAGATGATGGAGTTCGCCGTGGATACAAATTCATTCATTGGTAAATTCCTCGATTATTTTTGTTATGTGCGGTGTAGGGTAAAAGCCGCTTTATCTGTGCTGATGAAAGTAGTCAATGTTCCCGAAATGCAGCGCAGACAGGACGCATAAGATAACGGTTTCTGTGAAAAAGGCACAGTATTATTTCTCTAATGTAAGCCAAATCCGCGCAATAAAACGGCTAATTTTAGCTGCACAAAATGATCATCAGCCATCTGGTTGCAGCCGATTGTGATGGGTTTCGACATCTAACGAGCTATTTAATCGCCAAATGCTCTGGTGACGGGCGCCAATTGGCGCATTTGTTTTTGTACCCACTGTTGGCGCTTATACATATAAGGTGAAGGCCTTTGCAGTAGAAAACGATGAGGGTTTGGCAGCACGGTCACCATGAGGGCCGCCTGTGCTGCCGTCAACTGCGCGGCAGAACGCCTGAAATATTGCTGTGCTGCGGCTTCAACCCCAAACACGCCTGGACCAAATTCGATACTATTGAGATAAATTTCCAGAATACGCTGTTTGCCCCAGACCGCTTCAATCAGCAGGGTAAAGCCGGTTTCAAGACCTTTGCGCAGCCAACTGCGGCCGCTCCACAAAAAGACGTTTTTGGCCGTTTGCTGGCTGATGGTCGAAGCACCACGGATTTTTTTGCCTTTGCTGTTATAAACCAGCGCTTTTTCAATAGCCTGCATATCAAAGCCATTGTGTTCTAGAAACTTCTGATCTTCAGAAGCCACGGCGGCTTGCAGCAGATGACGGGACATTTCCTCTAACGGCACCCACTGATGTCGTAGCTGATAGTTACTTTTACCTGACCACCATGCTTCAAGCTGCCGCTCCAGCATCATGCCGGTATAAGGCACCGGCACGAATGAATACAATAACACCAGCCCAAGCACTAAAGCGCTGCCATAACGCAGCAGTTGCAGTAATTTGCGTAGCAATGTTGATAAGATTTGGGACACGTGAGGGCATCAACTCATAGGTAACTGCAGAAAGTATAAAGAGATCTTGCGACACTGAATAGTCCGTCACTCTGCGCAGTAGCCTGCAACACCGGGATCTGTGGCGCTGCAACTTTATTAAGTGCAGAACCGGGTCAATCTCTGCTCAAAATCAGTATTCTGCGCATCATCACAATTTCCCGCGGCCGCTGGCGCGGGAGTGTACGATTTTATTTACAATCTCAGGTATGCCCGGACTGAATAAAACTTTCCAGATGAACTTGTTAGCGAAATTCAGTAAACAACGGCAATACAACGACAGAAAACCGCACCGTTCATTGTTACAAACTTTGCTTTCAATCTGGCTGAATTCTGTTAGACCTAATGCAACGGAGTGAAAAAAGGGACTTCGGTATGGTCACCGGAATATTGGATTTTCTAAGGATAATGACAACTCCCTGTTTTGTGCTGAATGCCGATGGTGAAATGCTGGGATGCAGTCACAGTTTTAACGCGGATCCGGTGCTGGTGTTACATCAGCATGAATTGGTGAATAAAGCTGCCGAGCAATTGTCCTATCAACACGCCCGGATGCTGCCATTTGAACTGCTGCAAAAGAAATATATGTTGTCGTTAATGCAGATCGACAATGAGCAGTGCCGATGTTGGTTGGTCAGTTGCCAGCCGTTGCGGGAAAACACCAAAATGGGCAACCCGCTGTCAGCCAAAGCATCCGTCAGCCCGGCAGTGACCATGACACCAACTTCGCTGCGGACCGCCCTGGTCAACAATGATCAAATATTACAAAGCGATATCGCTGAGTTTGTGGCTGGACGCGAATTTTCTGCTCAATTGCGACTGCTGACCCAACGTTATCAACTTTATGATTTAGAACAACAACTCACACAGGCGCAGCCCCTACAACAAAGTCTGGAGTTAATGATTGGCGAGCAGCGTTATCTATTTGTTCCACAGAAGATTGCCGGTACCGGGTATTTGTTGATCCACCAGCAGCAACATAGTCTGAAAGAACCCGATTTATCGGCCTTGCTGCAGTCTTTAGAGACCCTGGCCGGTGGCATTGTCATCATGGATGCGGATGGTAACATTCGCTATTTATCGCGGCAGATCTCTTTAAACTTTCCCTATTTTGCCGATCATGCCACAACAACCCAAACCTCAGAACTGCTGGCCCGTGCAGTGATGTACAACTGCCGCGACTTCAACGATCGCCAGGTTGCGGTGACTTTGCGTTGGCTGCGCCGGCAACTAAAACAACACCATAAAGTCCGGTACAATTTTCAGCTACTGGATGGCCGGTCATTTCAGTACCGCGATTATGTGCAGGCCAATGGCTGCAGAGTGGGATTAATCAGTGATGACACCACGGCCAAAATGCTGGATCAGTTACTGCAGCACGCCGCCACTCAGACCGAAAATGCCAATAATCAGCAGTTGCGGTTAATTTCAACCTTAAGCCATGAAATCCGCACCCCACTGAACGCGATCGTCGGTCTGATCGAATTATTAATGGCCGATCCGGTATTAGGGAAACACCAGTACGTCGCCACCATTGACCGCACCAGCCGCCATCTGGTGCAGTTGCTCAACGACGTGCTGGACCTGTCAAAACTGGAGTCAGAACAAGCCCGGTTGCAACTGGTTGAAACCGATTTACGCCGGTTGTGTGAAGATGTACTGGAGTCTTTTGTTGCGAAGGCGAAACTCAAAGGGCTGAAAACCGAAGTTTATATTGATCCGGCCATTCATGGTTTTTATCTGTGCGACGCGCTGCGCTTGCGTCAGGTATTACAGAACCTGCTCAGCAACAGTGTAAAATTTACCTCAGGTCAACACGGTGTCGTCAGACTGGATCTGAAAGCAGAAGCTGAAGATCAGCACAAACAACAGATCAGTTTTCATGTGATAGACAATGGCATCGGGATCAGTGCCGAGCAGCAAAAATATATTTTTGACAGTTTTACCCAAGCCACTCCTGACATCTACTATCGCTTTGGTGGCACTGGCCTTGGCCTGTCGATTTCGGCTTATATCTGCAGACTGATGGGCTGTACGTTACAGGTGCAAAGCCAACTGGACCAGGGGGCGCATTTTTATTTCGAGACCAGCTTGTCGCGGATCAGCAGTGCAGATTGGCAATTACCGCATCATTTGCAGCTGCAGCCGGTGTTTAGCAACAGTAAAACGCTGCTGGCATTGTTATCGAGATATCAATGCAATTTGCCATTTAGCACCCGCTTTTGTAGTGCTGAGCAAATGCTGCAACCAACGACCAACGATCAGGTACGGTTGTTGGACCTGACAGATGCGGCGATCATCGATAAACAACTGTATCTGCAGCAATATGAGCTGTTGCCTGGCAGTTGCTTTGTCATTAACTCGACCCAGGCACAAAAATTCCGCACAGAAAGTACCCGACTCCTGGAAATGTATCCATTCCGGCTGGCCGAATGGTTACAGGCGTTACAACAGCAGCCGCCCTCCATGCTTCCGGAACAGCAGTTTGCAGTTCATACCACCAAACACCAGCTGCGAATTTTGTTGGTGGATGACCATCAGGAAAACTTATTTGTTTTACAACAGCAACTTGCAGCGCTGGGATATCAGGCCGACACGGCATCGGATGCGGAAACCGCCTACAACCTGTGTCAGTTGCAGCATTATCAGCTGTTAATCACTGACTATCAGTTATCCGGCTGGAATGGGGCTGAACTGGCTTACCATCTGCGGAGCTACGAACGCCAGTATCAGCTCGCTCCTTGTCAAATCTGGGTACTGACCGGCAACAATACCTTAAGTTGCCAACACGAATGTGACAGTTCTGCGGTGGATCTGCTGCTGATTAAACCCTGTTCACTAGCCGTGCTGGAACAGCAGTTCGCACGACTCAACGACCGGCTGGCTGAGACTCAGATTGAAACTGAAACTGAATCTGAATCTGAAACTGAAACTGAATCTGAAACTGACAGCTACCCCGAATGTATTGTCGATATCGACCGTGAATTAACCTTTAGCCACGACACGCTGGTGAACACCGACACTATTATGATGTTCACCGGACCGCTCGAGCCACAACATCTCAAAACTACCCTGGAGCAGTTCCGCCAGTACCTCTGTAAACAACAAACGTTGCTTCGTCGTGCAACCGAGCAGCAAAACCGGCAACTGTTGATGGAGATTTTCCATAATATCAAAAGTACCTCCCGATATTATGGTTCTGACACCCTGAGCTTAATGGCCGAAAATAATGAATATGCGGCGGCAGATCCGGCATTGCTCGACCTGAATGCGGCGGAACTGGCGCGATTTAACCACCAGCTCAACGAAGTTATTGAGAAATTTATTGAACTGGAACAAAGCTATGAACATTGATAGCAGCAGTCACATTGTTTTTTACTCAACGGACCGCGAAAGTGATCAGATGCTGCTGCGAATTTTGGCGCAAAGTGGCGCCCGGATCACCCTGATCGAAACCCGCTACCGGTTACAGGTCATGCTATTGGAAAAAAGCAGCAAAATTCTGATCATTGCCGCGGAAAACCTACAAGCCAGTCTGGATCTTTACTATTGCGTTTTTAATAACGTACAAGGGCAGGATATCTGTCCGCATGCTTTTGTTGTGCTGATTAGCCGCGGTGAAGAGCAAGAAGCTTACGATGCATTTTGTGGCGGTTTACTCGATGATTATCTGGTATCCCGCCCGTTGTACGAACAACATCGGCCAGTCATTGTTTGCGACCATTTGATCCGCAAACTCGGGGCGACGGTGGTCCATCATCCGCAGTCGACGGAAGCAGCCCTTGCGGTGACAACACCGAACCAGCAAATTGCCAAAGCACTGGAAACCAAAGCGCAGTTACGGGCAAAAATCGAATATAGCATCAGGTTCATCGAACAATCGCTGGATGATGCCATCGCAAAAATTCAATTGCAGCAGGAAGTCGCTTTAAACTTTGATCTGATCCGCAGCGTCCTCGGCCAGATTAAATCTGAAGAGATCCGGCCAGAACTGTTAAGGCTACAACAGAAAGTCATTGATATTCTTGCAGTGATGATTGCGGACGATCACCGGTTTCCTGCAGAAGAACGTCCAGAGCATGACCTCGATGACACCTTGCCAGAGCTTCCGGAATTCCCTTCAGCAGCGGCAAGTGTCCATACGGCACAACCGTTCAATCGCCTTTACAACACCATCAATACTGACAAATTGGTCGAATCGGAGATTAAAAATCTGCGCCGGGTACTGCTGGTTGAAGATGACCAAATCAGCTTAAATCTGACATTTATGACACTGAAAAGTTTTGGCGTCGAGGTTGATACCGCGACCTGCGGCCGAATCGCTTTTTCTTACATGAAAAACAAAAAGTATGATTTTGTCTTTATGGACATAAACTTACCTGACACCAATGGGCTGTATGTGCTGGATCAAATCCAGAGAAACAGCGGTATCAATCAGCAAACTCCGTTTATTATGTTAACCGGCAACAAAAACAAAAATACCGTCAAAGAAGCCATCGACCGTGGTGCAAAAGGTTATCTGCTTAAACCCTTATACAAAGATTCTGTCGCCAAAATTTTCGAAAAATATGGCAGTTAATCAACTGCTGACCGGACTCGACCGAAATACAACAGGCGGTTCAGCTAAAGTTCCGGTCACCGTGACGACGAAGCTTGTTTAACTGCGCTCATCTGCCGCCTTTTGCAACAACTTGCGACTTTCCTGTAAAAACTGCTCTGCCACCGGACCAAAAAATTGTTGGCCTTTGGCAAATTCAGCCATCAGGCCAGGTTTGTCGCCAGCAGCCAGCAAATGCGATAACTGATTAAAGCGATGCTGATAACGTTGCAATAAACCAGTGACGGCCGAAGATGACAGCATAATGTCCGCATAAAGCTCGGCATTTTGCGCAAATAACCGCCCGACCATCGCCAGCTCCAGCCGGTAAATCGGTGAGCTGAGTTCCAGCAGTTGTTGTAAATCGGCCTGTTCTTCCGCCAGATGGACGCCATACACCAAGGATGAAAAATGGCGCATCGCCTGAATAAGCTGCATCAGTTCATCATGTTGTGGCGCCGCTTTCTCGGTCAGCACCGCGCCCCAGACACTAAATTGTTTCAGCAACCACTGATACTGTTCACTACCGCGACCATGGCAAACCACCACCACTTGTTTCACTATATTGCTGATATCAGGCCCAAACATCGGGTGTAACCCCAGCACTGGCCCTGGGTGTTGCTGCAACATGGCTTGCATCGGTACTTGTTTGATACTGGTAATGTCAGCCAGCAGGCAATCAGCAGGTAATGGCGGCAACTGACGGATCAGTTGTTCGGTCAGATTGATTGGCACCGCCATCAACACCAGACAAGCCCCTTCGACGATGGACACGGCCTGTAGCCAGTCAGTCGCTTCCAAAATGGCCACCTGATAACCGGAGCGCTCAAACAACGACACAAATCTTCGGCCGAGCGCCCCACCACCGCCAACCACCACCACTTTGCCACCGGCTGGTCGGCAACAGACAAAACCAGCTTCCTGTGTCTGATAGGATTCGCGCATCACCCGGCGCAGCACATCTTCAATCAGTTCGGCCGAAACGCCGGCGACTGTTGCCTGTTCGCGCCTGGCTTTAATTAATGCCAGTTCCCGCTCCGGCACATAAAGTGGTAACGCATGTTGTTGCTTCACCCGCCCGACTTCGGCAGTCACTTTGGCTCTGGCCGCTAATAATTCAACCAACTGACTATCAAGCTGGTCGATTTGCTGGCGCAGCGGTGCTAAAGCGGCCATTGGATCGGCATGTTCATTCTGCGGCATCGGAACCTCTTAAGCGGCATTGACCACTTGTTGCATCTGCAGATGCAGCCCGGATAACAGCTGCGATGTGGCTTGCCAATCGATACAGGCATCGGTCACAGACACGCCATAAAGTTCTGCTTTGCCATTGACGATATTCTGCCGCCCGGCATTGATATGGCTTTCCAACATCAGACCAATAATGGCTTTATTCCCAAGCTGGCGCTGTGCCACCACCGCCTCCGCCACCTGGCCTTGCCGGTTATGATCTTTATTCGAATTGCCATGACTGCAATCAACGACAATCGCCGTTGGTAACGCCAGCTTTGTCAGTTGCTCCACGGCATTATTAATACTGGCCGCGTCGTAGTTCGGTTTGCTGCCACCGCGCAGAATAATATGTCCGTCCGGATTACCAGCTGTTTGCACCAGCGCCACCTCACCGCGTTGGTTAATCCCGATAAAGGTATGCGGGCTCGCCGCCGATTGCAGCGCATTAAGCGCAATACCTAAATTGCCATCAGTACCATTTTTAAAACCAACCGGCATCGACAAGCCACTGGCCATCTCGCGGTGGGTTTGCGACTCCACAGTACGGGCGCCAATTGCTGCCCATGAAATCAAATCCGACATATATTGCGGGCTGATCGGATCCAGCGCTTCCGTCGCTGTTGGCAGTTCCATATCAACCAGTTGCAACAACAATTCGCGGCCGCGGGTTAAACCGGTTTCCAAATCAAAAGAATCATCCAGATGTGGATCGTTGATGTAGCCTTTCCAGCCAACCGTGGTGCGTGGTTTTTCAAAATACACCCGCATTACGATGTACAGGCTATCACTGTATTGAATTTGTAGATCTTTTAGCCGCCTGGCGTAGTCCATCGCGGCCACCGGATCATGGATAGAGCAAGGGCCAGTCACCACTAACAAACGTGGATCACGACCATGAATGATGTCAGCAATTTCACGTCGGGCTTTTTGGACAAACAACGCACCTTGTTCCCCCAGCGGCAGCACCCGTTTTAATACCAAAGGCGGACTTAGTGGTTTTTCCGCCACTATCCTTAAATCATCAACTATCTTGCTCATCGCTTTAGCTCCAGAAGTTTTGTTTCGCTTGTCACTTCAGCCGGGCAGTTGCAGACAGAAATAAGCGTAAACTTAAATATACAGAATGTATCACATTAATTACGAATGCCGACATATTAAAAAGTGACACTCTAAATGTCAACCAAATAAGTCAATAGATTAAGGCGATCCATAGAAACCAATCACTTACACGCGCCGTAAACATAAGATTACAAAATAGTATGGCTGGCTCACGACTAACTCATCAGATGTAAAGCATAGCTGTGATTTTTGCCGTTAGCTGGCGCGGATCTGCACAACTATCTTTAGCTCAAAAGTTGCTGCAACTGGCAATCACCGATACAGTAATTCTGAGGCGCTTTGGTGGAACAAAGGTGAAGTTGATGATCAAAGGTCGGCAACGTTTTCTGGGGGCACTACTACTGCTGGCATGTTGCCCTACCGCTGGCGCCAAACCCATTAAGGTGCTGACAGAACACTTGCCGCCGTATCAGATTGATACCCGAAGTGGGGTCAGCGGTTTTGCCACCGAAGTGGTCAGACGTACGTTTGAAATTGCCGGCATCCCCTACCAGATCGAAGTTCAGGACTGGAGCCGGGCCTATCAACGCACGCTGCGCCAGACCAATACCTGTATTTATTCCATTTCAAAAAGTACCGAACGAACGCCACTATTTCAGTGGGTTGGTGCATTGGCATCCACTATCACGTCAATGTATTCACTAAAAAACCGGCCGGATATTCAGTTAAAAACGCTGGAAGATGCGAAAAAGTTGGTCACTGCCGTCACCAAGGACGATATCACCCATCATTACTTACTCAAACATGGCTTTAAAGAAGGGGAACAGCTGTATTTACTGGAAAGTGTTACGACCATGCTCAATGTACTGCAGGGCCGCAAGGACATTGATTTAGTGCTGATCAATGACACGATTTTAAAATACCGGGCGCTTGAATCGGGTGTGCCGCTCGAAGCCTTACAAAAACAAATGGAAGTCACGGATCTGCCGTTGGATTTTCATCTGGCTTGTAGTCTGACAACTTCAACTGACATCGTCACAAAACTAAAAACCAGCTTACAGCAGCTTAAAGACAGTGGTGAATTTTCCCAAATCATTGCCGGCTGGGCAGACAAACTGAAGTAGTCGCCTGCTTGCCGGCATCAATGTTTTACAAACTTTTCTTCGGTGGCAACGCCACGTTGGCAAAAATAAACCCTGCCACCAGCGACATAAAAATCAAAAAGGTTTGTTGTCCCAGTTGATCCACCGGCGCCATTTGTTCACCAGAAATAAATGAGTTCAGTCCGATATAAGTTTTACTGCCCGGCACCAGCACAATCATGCCTTGCAGCGAAACAATACTGGCCGGCGCGTTCATCAGTCGGGTAAAAATATTGCCATAAACGCCGACGGCAAAAGCACCGACAAAAGCCCCTAACGCCAGACCAAGATAAACTCCGCCAAACATACTGGCGGCAAAAGCGATAAAACCAGAGGCGATCCCCCACAGTGCGTGTTTTTTCCGGGCGCGAAATACAATCACTAGGCTACCGCATAAGGTCGCAATCGCCAGCCAGGCACTCCAGGCGGGTACTGACGGCACCGGCTGATATACAGCTTCGCCAAAACAAAGCTGCCCCAGCGCCAGGCCGAGATAAGCGCCAAAATACAGTTTAAATAAGATCATCACCGCGTCCATGATCCGGGCGGTGCCGGACACCAGATGCCGGGCGGCCAATTCAGCCAGCCCCAACGTTAACGCCAAACCTGGGATAAACACGATAATTGCCGAAAGTACCACGATGGGGACCTGGATAGTCGGATCGAGATAAGCCGCGATGGCCGTTGCGGCAAAAGCCGAAACCATCGCCACCAAAGGCTCGAGCATATTGGTGACCCGACGGCTTTTCGCTGCCCACAGCACAAATAAATACACCAGCAGGCTAATCAGCGCGGCCCAGAATACATCATGCCAGCTGGCTTTCATCAACATGGCAAAAGCGCCACCGGCGGCACCGTAGGCTAAAAAGGTAAAGATCCGCGAATAAGGGTTTGGCATCACTGCAATTTCATTGAGGCGCGCTGTGGCTTGTTCTAAGGTCATGTCGCCATTGGCAACCGCGTCAACGATTTCATCGGTGCGGGACAACGATCCTAAATCAAGCTCGCCCGGCATCACCCGCGCCACATGGGTGTACTCGTTTTCTTCACCTGGCTGCCAAATCACAAAAGTCAGCACTGTGGGCGTAATCGCAAAAGCAGCGCCGATACCGAGAAATTCCGCCACATTTAATAAATGCACTTCTAAACGATAGGCAGGAGTACCAAACTTGTGCAGCATTTTGCCAAGCTTCACAATAAATCGACGTTTTTCAATAAAACTGGCTGAATCCACAACAACTTCCTTCTAGCTGGGCATGCTGGCAATTGTAGCCATGCTTAACGCAAAAAAAGAAGATCCGCAGAAAAAGAATAAGTGGCTGTCCGGAATAGGGAAATTTGCAATTGATGCTGACTTACCCAAATCGCAGGCAAAAAAAAAGCTGCCCGGAGGCAGCTTTTAAAGTGTGCTTAGTTAAGCTTTTCGCGGATACGCGCTGATTTACCTGAACGATCGCGTAAATAGTAAAGCTTGGCACGGCGTACTGCACCACGACGTTTCAGCGTGATGCTGTCAATCATTGGGCTGTGCGTCTGGAATACACGCTCTACACCTTCACCGTTCGAAATTTTACGAACTGTGAATGCTGAGTGTAAACCACGGTTACGTTTAGCGATAACTACGCCTTCGTAAGCCTGCAGACGGGTTTTGTCGCCTTCTTTAACTTTAACTTGAACAACCACAGTATCACCTGGGCCGAAAGCTGGAACGTCTGTTTTCAGCTGTTCGTCTTCAAGTTGCTTGATGATGTTTTGGCTAACTTTGCTCATAACAATCTCACTTTACCTGGAATAAACTATCGTGTTGCTGCAACGCCTGGTGTTCCTGTTGGAACTCGTCCAGTAATTTGCGTTGCTCCTTAGTCAGAGCCAGGACATTTAACATATCCGGCCGTCTCAACCAGGTCCTACCAAGGGCCTGCTTCAAACGCCAGCGTCTGATGTTTTCATGGTGTCCGCTGAGTAATACAGCCGGAACCTGTTTGCCGTCTAACACTTCTGGTCTGGTATAGTGCGGACAATCAAGCAATCCAGAGGCAAACGAATCCTCGACTGCTGATAAATCATGCCCCAGTACACCTGGTACTAGTCGCGACACCGCATCAATCAGCGTCATCGCAGGCAATTCGCCCCCACTCAGCACGTAATCGCCGATTGACCATTCTTCGTCAATTTCCGACTCTATTACGCGTTCATCAATGCCTTCGTAACGGCCAGCTACCAAAAGGAGCTTCGAATAAGTCGCAAGTTTAGCCACGCCTTCCTGATCCAACTTCCGGCCTTGCGGCGAAAGGTAAATCGTTCGGACATCACCACCTGCAGCTGCTTTAGCGGCGCGAATTGCATCCGTTAAAGGCTGCACCATCATCAACATACCAGGACCGCCACCAAAAGGTCTGTCGTCGACAGTGTTATGTTTATCCGAGGTAAAATCCCTTGGATTCCAGCACTGTACGTCGATTAACCCGTTTTTGACTGCCCGGCTGGTCACACCGAATTTTGTCACAGCGTCGAACATCTGCGGAAATAAGGTAATGACCCCAAACCACAATTTTGGCTGTTCGGCCATTAAAATTCAGGATCCCAGTCGACAATGATCCGACCTTGCGTTTTATCGACCGCTTTAATGACAGAGTCAGTTAAAAACGGTAACAAACGCTCTTTCTGACCAAATGCATCATTCCGGTTGGCTTTGACAACAATAACGTCGTTCGAGCCTGTTTCCATCATGTCCACTACTTCACCTAAGTCGTAGCCAGCTTCAGTTACTACGGTCATCCCCATCAGGTCTTTCCAGTAATAATCGCCGTCTTCGAGCTTTGGTAAGGCAGCGGGCGTCACTGCGATGTCAATATTGACAAAGAGTTGCGCCTGATCACGGTCATTCACGCCATCAATTTTGGCAATTAAGCCATTACTGTGCCGCTTCCAACTGCTGATCTGCACTGGTCGCCAGTTACCCTGCTGTTGAATCTGCCAGGGTGTGTAATCAAATATCCCTTCCGGGATCTCTGTGTAGGAGTTTACTTTTAGCCACCCGTTGATGCCGTAAACAGCGCCAAACTTACCTAAGACAACTAAATCTTTACCGTTCAAGGTTAAACTCCAACCAGATTGCTAAATTAAGCAGAAGCTTTTTTAGCTGCTTTTACCAGTGAAGCCACGCGATCACTTAAAGAAGCGCCTTGCGCTACCCAGTGGTCAACACGGTTCAGGTCGATACGCGCTTTCTCTTCAGTACCGCTAGCGATTGGGTTAAAGAAACCCACGCGCTCAATAAAGCGGCCATCACGAGCAAAACGGCTGTCTGCGACCACAACTTGGTAAAATGGACGCTTTTTCGCGCCACCACGTTGTAAACGAATAGTTACCATACCAGCCTCTAAATCAATCGTTCAGGTTTTATTAAAATAACAATCCCTGCAGTCAAACCACAGGGACGCCGAATTGTACGGATTTTTGTCATGAATGCAAGGTATTTCACGGCTTTGCCTCGAATAGCCGAAGCCGCGGAACCTGAGATTCTGGCGTTAACGCTTTACAAATCCAATGTCCAACAACACTGCCACGGCTTGCTCAGTCTGCTGATTTTTCACAAACACATAATCACGGCTAAAGGTGGACACCAGCAGAATATCCAAACCCGCCGCCGTCATTGCGCTGGCGATACTTTGTAAAAAGCCCACACAGTAAAACGGATTGGCGCAGTTAATCACCAGTAACCGCCACTGCTCTTTATTCTGCGCTTTAATCACCAAATCTGCCAAACCAGCCTGAGTCGTGACCACCGTTATTTCTTTGTCATCCCGGCAGACGAGTCGGTGCAGTTCCGGATTGCCGATGCTTTGTGCTTCGACAAAATAGAAAATATCCGGCTCGAGATAAAAATCACTGTCGCGGATCACTTGCCTGGTACTTTCCGGGATCATCAGCCCTCCTTTTCTTGTTTTACTGTGGTGATTATGCTGAGCGCAGCTGAGGTACTCAATCAGTCAAATTGGCCGCCGTCAGCCACCGCCAGTTGTTGTGGATCAGCGGCCAGCACCCAGTCTTGCTGCAATAATAAAGTAATACGGCGGCTTTGCTGTTCGCTATCCGCGCCACTCTCAGCCGCAATCTCAGCCACACTCTCAGCCGCACTTTGATAGCTAATCGATTGCCACCACTGTTGCGCCGTCAGCGTTTTAAACAGTGCCGGCCAGGCGGCGAAGTTTTGCACTTCAAGTTCAAGCAAGCAAAATCTGCTACTGCAAGTCAGATATTGCGGCTGAACTACTTCGGGATGGGCGTTGATAAATTCACTGAGTTGCTGCTGATAGAGTTCGCTTTGTGCATCAAATTGTTGATCCTGTTGCTGCTGTTCAATCATCTGCGCAAAATCAGCATCATCAATTTGCAAGATAAGTTGTGTGGCTGGTCGTTGTTGTGACGCCACTAACGCACTGTAGCTTTCCAGTGGCATCGCAATATCGGTTTCATTAACACCGACAGTGCGCTGAGCGACAACATCGCGTTTGGTTGCCCGATGCTGTTTATTGGCCAGTTTATCAGGTTGTTCATCAATCACAGCCATTGACGCAGCAGCACATTTCACCGTCTCTGCTTTGCTCGTGACTGCGGTTGGCTCACCCTTTACAAACACCAGTTCAGGTGCAGATTTTGCTAAACCGTCCGCCAACAGGAAACCTGCGCCAAAACTGCCGATCACGAGTAACGCTAACTGAAACATTTTCATCATCAATTCCTTTTGTTTTAGCCTAACAAAGCCACATGCTGCCTGCGATAAACAAACCCGGATTGCTTGGGAATCCGGGTTTACATCCATCAACTGCTAGTTTTTAGTCCAAATCCCGCCAAAGTTGTGTTGATTCAGTCCGTCAACGCCACTCACTACTTCGGTTTGATAACCCTGACCGCTAAAGTTATCAAACTGCGTCTGGAACTGCGCCGAAGTCTGGCCATGTTTGGCGCCCCAACTCAGCTGCGGTAGCTGACTAAACACTGCAGTGTAATTCACCTCGCCCTGATGCACGTAAGAGTTCAGGTAAATGGGCCGGCGTCCTGCTTCCAGTTCAGAATTCACCTTATTCTGATAGGCGGCGGAGGTTAACTGCGAACTGACGGTCCAGCTGCCGACGTTTTGTTGCTGATAAAGCACGGTATAACGACGATCGCCACCTGACGACACCACCGACACACTGACCGGGCGCATATTTAAATCTTTTGCCTGATCCATCACCTGCATATGCTGAGCATATGTCAGACCATGTTTAGCCAAAGTCGCCAACGGCTTTTTCTCGAAAATAACACTATAACGAGTGCCGCTGCCTGTCTGATGCGAATCAACTTGCACCGGTGCATAACCATCTTCTATTGCCTGGTTAAACACTTGTTGATAACCAGCTGAACTTTGGCCAAAAAAGCCACGCCAAGCCAGATTGGCCGGCTCCCACACCATATTGTAAAAACTGTTACCACTGACGCTGTAACCATCAAACCAGCTGGCTTTAAAGCCGGAGTCTGCCAGATGGCTGAAAAAGCCCTGCATCATTTCGGCTTTCATGCCATGACGCACATACTGGCTGCCGACAGTGCGCGGCGCCCAAATGAGTTGTGAACCCGTTGGAATAGTGCTGCCGGCAAAACGGGTCCAGCTTGGATAGGGTTTGGTATCGTCTGGCGTTGCAGCGATGCCCCGGTTAAAGCTAATCAACTGACCTTCACCGCCACTGTTTTGTAAGTGGATATGCAAATGTGGTCCGGTCGAATTACCGCTGTTACCGACTCTGCCCAGATACTGGCCTTTGCTGATACTGGCCTGCTGCGCCGCAGGAACTGCCACGTATAACATTTCACTGTTATCGCCGATGGCCGCCGGATACGCTGTGGCGTTATGCGGGCATAAGCTCGTGCTGATTGAACCTGGGATCATATGGGCGTACAACATCCGGGTGCCATCGCTATGCTCAATCCACAGCATATTACCGCCCCCTGGCATCAAGCCGTTTTTCAGATTGCTGTGCAGCCATGGTTTGGTGGTGTCCGAATCGCCGGAAAGTTTTGGCCGTGGATTCTCAGGGGCATTGCGCCAGCAGCCAATCACCTTGCCGGCGTGCATCGCATAAATCGATTTGTTATAAACCACAAATTTGTTGTTGGTTGGTGCTGCGTTGTAATCAGCCACGGTGGTCGTTACCGATGTCCAGCGGCTATTGTCAAAATCGTAGCGACGGGCGCCCATGTCAAAACCATGTTTTTGCGAATAATTTTGTGCATGGTCAAAAGTGTGCACTTTTTCATGATCACCAAAATCTTGTCCTTTAAATGGTAAATCATAAGTCGCTGCTGCGGCTGAACTGCTGATGGCGCCGATCACGAGTGCCAGAGTGAGATGTTTCATGCTTGCCTCCTTGTTGCATTAGTCATTGATGTCAACTCGAGAGCAATTGTATAAAACCCTGGCAATTGAGACTGCCCAAAAACTGTTCAGAAACTGCTCAGCCGCGGCGTAGATCACGCGCTTGTAACTCCAGTTGCCATAAACTTTGTTGCAAACAATTCTGCGCCTGCTGTTGCTGACGACGGAAGGTGCTGAAACTCATGTGGTATTGATCGGCAAGCTGGATCTGGCCAATCCGGCTACTGATATAACGCTCATCCAGAATTTTTGCCCAGAGCGCCGTCGCTGGTTTTTGATACATCTGTTGCAGACAACAGTAGATGTGCTGTTTCAGCGATTCTATTTGAATTGCGGTGGCCGCACGCACTTCTGTCACCGGCTGTAACAAAGCCAGTTGCGATAAACGACTTTGGTCCCATTGTGCTGGCTGGTAAAAATGCTTTAAGCAGCTTTGTAGCAGCTGCGAAAATTCGTCCTGGCTACAATAAGTGTTGGCGGTGTCGTAAGTTGCAGTTGACGAGCCGGTGCGAGCTGGTGATATTGATGTGGATTGTTGACGACTACGCAAATTAACCAGTCTTGGCGCCAATATCGCCGACACACTTTCGACAAAATACTGCTGCTCGATGGTGAAAAAACCAGCCTGCGGATGTTCAGCATCAATAATGCCGAGTAATTCGCCTTGATAACAAACCGGCACTGCCAGTTCCGACAACCTTGGCGCATCATCGACCACATAGTGAGTAAAACTATTGGTATCGGCGACGCAAAGACTGCTTTGGCATAAAGCAGCCATGCCGACAACGCCTTGGCCAAGTTCCAGTTCAATTGGCGACACTACGCCTTGATTGGCGCAAAACTTACCACCGGCGGCAGCAATCTGGCTCAGTCGATTGTGGTTGTTTTTAAGATAAATAACGTTATCTGGCAGCTGTAAACTTTGAACAATCAACTGGCTAACTGTCTGGCATAAGCCAAGGATATCGTTGATAGGGTCAATCTGACGATTGATTTGAGCAAGAGTGGCTAAAGTAGTCACGGCGGTTCACCTCATCCATAAGTGTGTACCGCGCTACCTTACGCCTGTGGCATATCTCAGACCAGAGACTGCGGAGGCAATTGCTGTGAGATATTGCCTATATTTTAACCTTCTAATGTGCCTCAACGCGGCGGCAACATACCCGGTGGCAACTTGCCACCCATGCCACGCATCATCTTCATCAGGCCGCCTTTACCGCCCATTTGCTTCATCATTTTCTGCATTTGCATAAACTGCTTCAGCAACTGATTGACATCCTGCACCTGAGTACCAGAGCCTGATGCGATGCGTTTTTTACGCGAACCTTTAATCAAATCAGGGTATTGGCGTTCTTTGGGCGTCATCGAGTTGATGATGGCTTCCATTTTGCCAAATTGCTTATTGTTCATCTGATCTTTGGCACCAGCCGGCAGGTTTTTCATCCCCGGCAGTTTATCCAGCATCGACATCATGCCGCCCATACTGCGCATTTGTACCAATTGATCACGGAAATCTTCCAGACTAAAACCCTGACCTTTCATCATCTTGGCTGCAACTTTGGCCGCTTGGTCACGGTCAACTTTTTGTTCCAGCTCTTCAATCAGGCTCATCATATCGCCCATGCCCAGAATGCGTGACGCAATCCGGTCCGGGTGGAATGGCTCTAAGGCATCGGATTTTTCGCCCATCCCGATAAATTTAATTGGTTTGCCGGTGATATGACGAATCGATAAAGCAGCACCACCACGGGCATCACCGTCGGCTTTGGTCAGAATGACGCCGGTGAGTGGCAAGGCTTCATTAAAGGCTTTGGCGGTATTGGCCGCATCCTGACCGGTCATCGCGTCGACCACAAACAGCGTTTCAATTGGATTGATCGCAGCATGTAATGCTTTGATTTCGTCCATCATTTCGCTGTCAACGTGCAGACGACCTGCGGTATCCACCAATAAAATATCGTAAAAGCCTAACCGGGCCTGGGTAATCGCAGCATTGACGATATCCACCGGTTTTTGGCTGATATCACTTGGGAAAAATTCAACACCCACTTCTTTGGCCAAAGTTTCTAACTGTTTGATTGCCGCCGGACGGTAAACGTCCGCCGACACTACCATCACTTTTTTCTTTTTGCGCTCTTTTAAGAAGCGGGCAAGTTTACCGACCGAAGTGGTTTTACCGGCACCTTGTAAACCGGCCATCAGCACCACGGCTGGCGGTTGCGTGTTGAGAGTGAGCTCTTCGTTGGCTTCCCCCATCGCTTCTTCTAACGCTTTTTTGACGATCTTTAAAAACTCTTGCCCTGGCGTCAGGCTTTTACTGACTTCCAGACCAACCGACCGCTCTTTGACCTGATTGACAAAATCCCGCACCACCGGTAGCGCTACGTCAGCTTCGAGCAGCGCCATCCGCACTTCGCGTAAGGTTTCTTTAATATTGTCTTCGGTTAAACGACCACGACCACTGATATTTTTCAGGGTACGGGTTAAGCGATCGGACAGGTTCTCAAACATGTTTAGTTACCACGGAACTCAAAATGGGGCTGATTATAACTGAGCCGGACGCTGCCGTCAGCCGTTGGCTCTGTCATTCTGGCAAAGCTTGCAATACAATAGCTTTTTGCGCCTTAAATTGGAATTATTCGCATGTCGTTCGCCCTGCTGCCGATGCTCGCTTTCCTTTGTTATCTGACGGCTACCGTTGCGGTATCACAGCGGTTGTATCATGCAGATGGCCCACGGTTTAAGTTGGTGTTTTCCGCGGCTACCGCCGGTATCGTGCTGCATATGCTGGCATTAAGTCAGGCAATGTTTACCGCTGACGGGCAAAATTTCAGCCTGCTGAATGTCAGCTCCATGGTCTGCTGGCTGATTACCCTGTCGCTGACGCTCACCGCACTGCGCACCCCGATCACCCTCCTATTACCTATTGTTTATGGTTTTGCCGCTTTGGTGCAACTGGCTGTTGGTTTGTTGCCGGCCGGTGCCCAGGTGCAACATTTTGAACATGATCCCTGGTTGCTGCTACATGTGGTCGTGGCGTTTATTGCCTATGTGATGTTGATTATGGCGACGTTGTATTCGTTTCAGGTGAGCTACATCAGCCAGCGCTTAAAGCAAAAAACGCCGCTGCAACCTGGCACGGTCTTTCCACCTTTAATGCAAGCCGAAGCTTTGCTGTTCCGACTGATGCTGGCTGGTACCGTGCTGTTGGGACTGACCCTGTTCAGCGGCGCAATTTTCACCGCCGATTGGTTAGCGAAACATAATATTCATAAAAATGTGTTAAGTCTGATGGCGTTTTTATTGTTTAGCCTGTTGTTGGTTGGACATGCCAGACTTGGCTGGCGCGGACGGGTGGCCAATGCCTTGACAATCAGCGCTAGCTTGCTGCTGACTCTGGCTTATTTTGGCAGTCGATTTGTACGGGAAGTGCTGCTGGAACGGCTGTAATTCTTGACTAGCACTGCGCTTTCGCTTATTAAATAAGGCCTACGGGCAATAAAGGTTAACACTCTTGGACGAAATATCGACCAGCACCTTGTTTATCATCCTCGGTGTTCTGGTGTTCTGCTCTGCTTATTTCTCTGCCACAGAAACAGGGATGATGTCGGTTAACCCCTACCGGCTGAAACATCTTGCCAACGAAAATCATCCAGGTGCTAAACGGGTCACTGAACTATTAAGTCGCCGCGACCGGTTAATCGGCTTCATTCTGGTCGGTAACAATCTGGTCAATATCGCAGCTTCGGCCATCGGCACCGTGATTGGGATGCGCTTGTATGGCGATTTTGGGATTGCCGTGGCGACCATCGTGTTGACCCTGATTATTCTGATTTTTGGCGAAGTCACGCCAAAGAGACTTGCTGCACTCCATCCGGAACGTGTGGTGTTTCCAAGCACCATTGTACTCAAGCCGTTGATGAGAGTGATGTACCCATTGGTGTGGCTGATCAACTGGATTTGTAACAACCTGTTGAAAATGTTGGGTATCAGCACTGAACATCATCGTGGCCATAGTTTAAGCTCTGAAGAATTGCGCACCGTGGTACATGAAGCCGGCGCTTTATTGCCACAACACCAGAATATGCTGGTCGGTGTCCTCGATTTAGAAAATGCCACCGTCGAAGACATTATGATCCCGCGTAACGAACTGATTGGTATCGATATTAACGACGAATGGAAAGATATCGTCCGTCAGTTAGCCAACACCCAACATAGCCGGATATTGCTGTACCGCGACAGCATTGACGACGCGCTGGGCTTTTTGCATACCCGTGATGTGATGCGGTTGGTACTCAAAGAACAATTAACCAAAGCGACCTTGCTGCGTTCAGTCAACGACATCTATTTTATCCCGGAAGGTACCCCGCTCAATACCCAGCTGGTGAAGTTCCAAAGCTCGAAAGAGCGGATTGGCTTAGTGGTTGATGAATATGGGGATATTCAGGGGCTGGTCACTCTGGAAGATATTCTGGAAGAAGTGGTCGGTGAATTTACCACTCATATTGCTGAGCAAAACAGTGAAGACATCATCGCGCAAGCGGATGGATCCTTTTTGGTCGACGGCGGCATCAACCTGCGCGATCTCAACCGTGAAATGCACCTGAATCTGCCAACCGACGGCCCAAAAACACTGAACGGGCTGGTGCTGGAATATCTGGAAGAAATTCCGCAAGCCAATGTCAGCTTAAAACTGCTGGGTTACCCGCTGGAAATTGTTGAAGTACAGGACAATATGATTAAAACCGTACGGATATTGCCCCATTTAAAAGCGGGCAGTTGATGTGCTCTGCGTTAAAAGTCTTAATCAATGACAGCACAACAGGCTGTCATTTATATCTTCAATGGCTGGAACGCTCGCTTTTTATCCATAATATTCAATTATTTAGACATTTAAAAAAATAAATTAAAAATTTTTAAAAAAATCCTGAACTTTTGCAAGTTGCCAGCGACTAACCTTGTGAATGGATTCAACCAAGTTTTTGTTTTCATCCCTGGATTCTCCCTATCCTTAGTTTGCGGCCACCGATGTGGCCGTTTTTTTGCTTGTAAGAGTCCGACCAGACCGAAACGTCGTCAACCACTCGCCGATGCCTATCACACCTTAATGCCAGCGAAAAAAAAAGGCACCAACGGCGCCTTCTGACAAAGTGACTTAAAAAAATAACTTAAAAAGTAACTTAAAATAATACCAAGCTATTTATCGCAAAGTTTCGCCGCGTTTTCGACAAAATACTGTGCAAGATAACTATCAAAACTGAGTGTATCCTGCTGCTCTATTTGCTGCTGCGCACCAAGCGAATCTGTCGTCATCTGCAAAAATTCAGCTTCAGTATAAAACTGGTACTCGCCTGCGAATAAGGTTTGCTGATGTTGGGTTGCCAACGCCAGACTAAACTGCGAATTGTCCTGCTGACTGGCTTTGAGTTTTGCCAACAGCTGACCGGAAAAGGTTTTACCAGGGTCGAGCAGACTTAAATAAAAATGCTTCAGGACGCTCTGATACTGATCGCCACCATAAGCACCGTCCAGCCAATGCGCGATTGGCATTAACTCGGCGAACAGCTGTTCTGCCCAGTCCTGCATCAAACGCGGGTGAGCGCCGTCCTGCAAATCCAGATTCAGCCGTCGGCCATCGGTGACCACTTTGCGTAAATTCTGATCGGCAACTTCCTGCTGCTCTGCCGACATAGTTGGGCTTTGTTGCAGTAAACAGTACAGCAAGAATAAATCTAAAAAGCGCATTTGTTCAGCGCTGATGCCAACAGCGCTAAACGGATTCACATCCAGCGCCCGCACTTCAATGTACTCAACGCCACGTTTGGCCAGTGCGCAAGTTGGCCGCTCGCCACTTTGGGTGGTGCGTTTTGGCCGGATGGTCGAGTAAAACTCATTTTCAATTTGCAAAATATTGGTGTTGAGCTGCTGATAATTGCCATCAACTTTGACACCAATGTCCTGATATTCGGCCGATGGCGTGGTAATCGCCTGCTGCAAGCCTTTGATATAATCCGGTAAATTGTTATAGCTGACGTTTAACGCTGATTGCGCGCTATTGGTATAACCCAAATCGCTCATCCGCAAACTGGTGGCATAAGGCAAATACAAAGTGCCTTTACCCAAAGTCTCAAAGGCATATTTACTTTGGCGGCCTTGTAAAAAAGACTTACACATGGCCGGCGATGCACCAAACAGGTACACAATCAGCCAGACATATCTTTTGTAGTTGCGAATTAATCCCAAATATTGCGCTGAAATAAAATCTGCTAAATCCGACTGATCACCGAGCAGCTGCTGATAATGTTGCCAAAATTCGTTCGGAATGGAGAAATTAAAATGCACGCCGCTAATCGCCTGCATCATGCTGCCATAGCGATTTTTTAAGCCTTGCCGGTAGACCGTTTTCATCCGTCCGACATTGGAAGTACCGTAATAGGCCAGCCGGATTTCATCCTGATGCTCAATAAAACACGGCATACTGCCAGCGCCAAGCTGCTCGTTGGCCAGTTTACTCAGGGCGAATTTGTGAATATCGGTCAACTGTGCCACGGTCACTTCGATATCAGATTGCGCCGGAGTAATAAATTCCAGCAGCGATTCTGAAAAATCAGTGGTGATCAACGGATGAGTTAACGCCGACCCTAACGCCTGCGGATGATCAAGTTGCGACAAGCGACCGTCCGGTTTGATCCGCAAGGTTTCGCGCTCAATGCCGCGACGGATCCCGACAATCGTTGAATTCCATGATGCTGCTTGCAGCGCCGCGATACGTTCAGAAAAAAGCTGACTCAAGTGCATTCCTTAATAAGGACCCAGTGACAGGATCATTGGGCGACTGCTGAAAAAAAACAAGGCCTAATTCTTAACAGTATGAATTGAAGCGATTATTCCTCTTCTTCTGTTTGCTGTAGCCGTTTTTGCTGCGACTGCACAATGCGACGCATAATGTCTTTCCACGATACAATGCCAATTAATCGCTGTTGCTGATCAACCACAGGTAAGCAGCTGATATTCCGTTCGACCAACAACGCCGCCGCCTGCAAAATGCCAAGATCCTGTGACACACTGATGACAGGTGACGTCATCACCTGTCGAACTTTGCGACTTTGTATATAGAGCTCAATCGTATGCTCTGAGGCCGAATCCATCACCGGACTTAGCGCCTTAAAATAATCTTTCACCGAAACAATACCTACCAACCGATGCATACTGTCGATAACCGGTACATGCTGAAATCTGGCATCGGTAAATAAAGTGCGCAGACTGGCCAAGGTGGCGTCTTCGGTCGTTACCCGCACTTTTTTAGTCATAATGGCTGCTAACGACATCATCTGTACCTATTTTCTCTGAGGAGAAATTATAATCCTGTAGTAAACTACTGTAACACCAGCCATTTTAAAGTCCAATGGGGCAGCATGAACCGTCATAATCAAGCAATTGTTAACGCCGAAGTTACCTTTCCCGCAGACGCTGAACTGATTTCCACCACCGACACCCGAGGCGTGATTACTTACGCCAATGCGGCGTTTTGCCAGGTTTCCGGCTACTCCAGCGACGAGTTGGTTGGCAAAAACCATAATCTGGTGCGACATCCGGACATGCCCAAAGCCGCTTTTGCTGATTTATGGCAAAATTTACAACAGAAAAAATCCTGGCGTGGCATGGTGAAAAATCGCTGTAAAGATGGCCGTTATTATTGGGTCGATGCCTTTGTCACACCGATCTATCAAAAACACCAACTTGTTGGTTTCCAGTCGGTCAGAAGATCGCCTGAGCGCAATCTGATCAATCGCGCCGAACATTGTTACCAACAAATAGCACAAGGCAAAGCGCTCGGTGGCTGGCGGTTAAATCAGGGTCTCCGCCGCGGCATCGCCATCACGGCAACTTTAGCTTTAGTCGCCGCAGCGAGTGTCTGGATTTCTGGCTGGTTTGTGCTGGCTTTATTACTTCCGTTGCTGTTTTTATGCTGCTTTTATGATGAATTATTGGTCACACCAGCAAAGTTACACCAGCAACAGCAGCAGGGTGACTCCATCAGCCGTTTTATTTACGCGGGTAGCGGCCCCTTTGGCATTGCTGATTTTGCGCAGCAGCTACAACAAGCCAAACTACAGACTGTGCTGGGCCGCACCGGCGACAGTACTTCGCAGTTGAGCTTCATCGCGGATACCTTATCCGAAGCCGTCGCCCAAACCACCGGCGGCATCGCCAGACAACAGCAACAATTAACCCAGATTGAGCAGGCGAGCAGCGAGTTACTACAGAGCGTGGCGCAAATATCTGTCCACACCGACGAGACGACCGCACAGGTGGCAACCACCCATCAAATTTGTCAGCAAGCACAACAAGCGATGCAATTAACCACGGGCACAGTTAAAAAACTGGCGGCAGAAGTGGAAGGTGCCGCCAGCACCGCTGATGGTCTGGCTGTTGAAGCGCAGCGCATTGGGGCTGTCCTGACCGAAATCCAGGGGATAGCCAATCAAACCAACCTGCTGGCATTAAACGCGGCCATTGAAGCCGCCAGAGCCGGTGAACATGGCCGTGGCTTTGCCGTGGTTGCCGACGAAGTGCGGGCATTGTCGTCTCGTACCCACAAAGCAACGGAACAAATCCAGCTGTCGATCGGAGAAATTCAAAAAACCTTGCTCAATTGGAGTCAGGTGATGATGCAAAGTCGGCAGCAAGCGGAACATTGTGTTTCGCAAAGTGATATCAGCCAGCAACAGCTGAATGAAATCGTGTTGATGGTGAATCAAATTGAAGCCGCTTCGGATCAAATTGCCCAATCGACTCAATCACAAACTGCTGTCGCCAACCGGGTCGCCAGCCATGTGCATGATATTACTGAGATTGCCCAAGACAATAACAACAATATGCTCCTGGTTTCGGATAACAGCGATAAACTGCATCATAAAGCCATTGAGTTAACTGATTTGGCGAAAACCTTTAGTAGTTAATGATTTAGAATTTTTACCTAGCCTCATCTTAGTCCCATCCAGCTTAAAATAATGTTGATTTTAAGCTGGAGTTCTAGCGCCCTTCCCCCCTCGTAACGTCGCTTTTTTAAGCACACACAAGCTTTTTAGCAAATCTTCGTTACACTTGATTTAAAGCTGTAATTTAGTGTTGTGAATGGAAGCTGTGAATGGAAGTACCGGCCACTACTGTGCAGAGGTATCTTATGCAAACAGGGTTAAAAGTATTATTGACGCTGTGCTGCGGCTGGCTTTATTGCCCTGTGGTACTTGCCGAGCAAGTCATTTATCAGTGGCGTGACAGCAACAACGTGCTGCATGTCAGCCAGCTGCCACCAGCAAATGTAGATTATCAGACCATTGTGTTAGGCGCCAAGACCGCCACTCCCACCGCTGCGATGCCAGCGCCAGGTCCCAATAAATCTTCGCCAGACTATGCCCAAAGCTGTACCAAAGCGCAGGACAATCTGCGGATCCTGCAACAGGAATTGCCGGTCTACCTTGATATGGAAGACGGCACTAAAGAATTGCTGGATGACACCAAGCGCGACCAGCAAAAGCAACTCGCAGAAAAACAAATTCAGTTTTACTGCGATAAGCCTACGGCACTGACTACCCGAAAATATCGCTGAACATACCGCCGTGTTGGTTATTAACCAACACGGCTACTGACCACAAACTGCTCCTGCACCACATCTATATGCACCACCGAACCTGGTAAAATTTCGCCGCGCAATAAGGATTGCGCCAGGGTATTTTCGATATATTGCTGAATGGCACGTTTGAGTGGCCTTGCTCCAAACAAGGGATCAAAACCAACGGCGGCAATTTTTTCCAGTGCCGCATCCGATACCGCAAGCCCCAGCTGACGTTCGGCCAGTCTTTGTTGCAGGCGTTTTAGCTGTATACCAGCAATGTTTTTAATCTGCGCATGATCAAGCGGATGGAACACCACAGTTTCATCGACCCGGTTTAAGAATTCCGGTCTGAACTGCTGGCTTAACACCCCCATCAGCATCGATTTCATCTGCTCATAACTTTGCTCGTGGTAATGCTCCTGAATTAAGTCCGAGCCCAGATTTGAGGTCATAATAATCACCGAGTTTTTGAAATCAACCGTACGACCTTGGCCATCGGTTAACCGGCCGTCATCCAGCACCTGCAGCAAAATGTTAAATACATCCGGATGGGCTTTTTCAATTTCATCAAGCAAAATCACCGAATAAGGTTTCCGGCGTACCGCTTCGGTTAAATATCCGCCCTCTTCATAACCGACATATCCCGGCGGTGCGCCAACCAGTCTTGATACAGCGTGTTTTTCCATAAATTCCGACATGTCGATGCGCACCATCGCATCTTCACTGTCGAACAGGAAATGCGCTAATGCTTTGGTCAGTTCGGTTTTACCCACACCGGTCGGGCCTAAAAACAAAAACGAGCCAATGGGTTTATTCGGATCCGATAATCCAGCACGCGAACGACGAATGGCATTCGAAACAGCAAGCACCGCTTCAGTTTGCCCAATCACCCGCTTGGCCAGCGATTGCTCCATTTTCAGCAGCTTATCGCGCTCGCCTTCGAGCATTTTACTGACTGGAATACCGGTCGATTTGGACAACACTTCAGCAATTTCGTTTTCAGTCACTTTGTTGCGCAGCAATTTCATTTCGTGCATTTCGGCTTGTGACGCTAAGTCGAGGCGTTTTTCCAGTACCGGAATACGCTCATACTTCAGCTGCGACATGCGGTTTAAATCGCCTGCTCTGCGCGCCACTTCCATATCGAGCCTGGCTTGCTCTAAATCGGCTTTGATACTTTGAGTACCTTGCAGCGCAGCTTTTTCCGAACTCCAGACCTCATCAAGCTCGTTGTATTTAGCGTCCAGTTCGTTAATTTGTTCGATAATAAAATCACGGCGTTTTTTGCTGGCATCATCGGTTTCTTTGGCCAGCGCATTGTCTTCCAGCTTCAGTTGAATGATCCGCCGTTCTAACCTATCCAGCTCTTCGGGTTTGGAATCCATCTGCATCCGGATACTGGACGCTGCTTCATCAATTAAATCAATGGCTTTGTCGGGCAGTTGCCGATCGCTGACATAACGATGTGACAAGGTGGCCGCCGCGACAATCGCCGGATCGGTGATGTCGACGCCATGGTGTAATTCATAACGTTCTTTCAGGCCACGCAAAATGGCGATGGTATCTTCGACAGACGGCTCTTCGACTAACACTTTTTGAAAACGCCGCTCCAGCGCCGCATCTTTTTCAATGTATTTACGATATTCATCTAGAGTGGTGGCGCCCAAACAATGCAGCTCACCCCGCGCCAGCGCAGGTTTGAGCATATTGCCAGCGTCCATCGCGCCATCGGCTTTACCGGCGCCGACCATGGTATGAATTTCGTCAATAAACAAAATGACCTGGCCTTCTTCTTTGGCCAGCTCCGATAACACGGCTTTGAGGCGTTCTTCAAACTCGCCGCGGTATTTAGCACCCGCCAGTAACGAGCCCAAATCGAGCGACAACACCCGTTTATTCTTCAGCCCTTCCGGCACTTCATTGTTGACAATACGTAGCGCCAACCCTTCGACGATGGCGGTTTTACCCACGCCTGGCTCGCCGATAAGTACCGGATTATTTTTGGTGCGACGTTGCAGCACCTGAATACAACGGCGAATTTCTTCGTCGCGGCCAATCACCGGATCCAATTTGCCGGCTTCGGCGCGGGCGGTTAAATCGATGGTATATTTAGTTAAAGCCTGACGGGTATCTTCGGCATTGGCATCATCAACTTTCTGGCCGCCGCGCAATTGCACAATCGCCGCTTCAACCGCTTCTTTGGTGATCGCCAGCTGTTTTAAGAAAGCCCCCAGTTCACCTTTATCATCGCAGGCGGCCAGCACAAACAATTCGCTGGAGATAAACTGGTCTTTGCGTTTCTGCGCTAATTTATCGCATAAATTCAATAAATTAATCGTGCCGCCAGACAGTTGCAGATTGCCTTCACTGCCTTCTACTTTCGGTAACCGCTCAATGGCTTGTGATACTTTTGAGCGCAAGTCATGCAAATTGGTGCCAATTTTTGTCAGTAAATCACGCACACTGCCGCCATCCTGATTTAATAAGGCATGCATCAGGTGTACAGGTTCGATAAATTGATGATCGCGCCCCAAGGCAAGTGACTGGGCGGTCGCAATGGCTTCTTGAAATTTACTGGTAAAACGTTCTAACCGCATGACTAACTCCATCGAACAGCGTGTGATGGAACTAAGATGGAGGGCGCTTGCTGCAATTTCAAGCAGCAAACGTCAAAAAATTGACTTGCGTCAACAAATAGTGAATTTAACCCTACGTTGTTGGCTCAACCAAGCCAAATACAGCTGGCCATCCGCCCGGTCTGACCGTCGCGACGATAGGAAAAAAACAATTCTGATTCACTGACCGTGCAGTGCTCGCCGCCATAAAACCGGGTCACCCCAGCCGCCAGCAACCGTTGCCGTGCCAATAAATAGATATTGGCCAGATATTTACCATCGCCTTGTGGCACAAAAGCCAGATTGGCACCGGCATTTTTTTGCATAAATGCCGTACGAACCTCGCTTCCCACTTCAAACTGGCCAGGACCGATAGCTGGCCCAAACCACACCATCACCTCGTCTGGCTTGGCAAAGTGCGCCAAAGTTTGCTCCAGCACGCCGTCACACAAGCCACGCCAGCCGGCATGTGCCGCTGCTACTTGAGTACCTTGCAGATTGCAAAACAGCACTGGTAAACAATCAGCAGTCATCACCAGACAAACCTTATCGGCTTGCTGGCTGACGGCTGCATCTGCCGAAACCAGTTCGCCTTGCCAGTTTGCTAAATCCAGTACTGCTGTGCCATGTACCTGATTGAGCCAGGCCGGTGCTTGTGGCAGCGCGGCCTGTTGTTGCAATAAAGCCCGATTTTGCTCAACAGCTGCAATAGCATCACCGACATGGCTGCCGAGATTCAGACTGGCATAAACGCCGGTCGATACCCCGCCTTGCCGGGTGGTCGACAGCGCTTTCACCGAGGCCGGTGCTGGCCAGTCAGGTGTGAGCCACAATGGAGTTAACCGGGCCGGCGCTGACATTACTGATTGTCCATGCCGTGAATAGCGGTGTCTTCGCGCAGCGCTTGGGTCAAACCAACCATATCGTCAGGCACTGGGGCATGCCATTCCAGCAACTCACCGGTAATTGGGTGGGCTAAGCGCAGCATCGCCGCATGTAACGCCTGACGTTTAAAAGCGCGTAATACCACTAATAACGACTCATCAGCTTTACGTGGTGGACGTGGCCGACCGGCATACACCGGATCGCCGACCAGCGGATAGTTAATGTAGGTCATATGGACACGGATTTGGTGGGTACGACCGGTTTCCAGACGTAACCGTAACCGGGTGTGATTACGGAATTTCTCCATCACCCGGTAGTGCGTCACCGCAGGCTTACCCGAAGATGTCACCGCCATATGGGTGCGTTTGGTTGGATGACGGCCAATCGGCTCGTCAACCATGCCACCGGCGGTCATCGCGCCGTGCGCAATGGCTTCATATTCACGGGTAATTTCGCGCGCCTGCATCATTTCAACCAAATGCGTTTGCGCCGGAATGGTTTTCGCAACGACCATTAAGCCGGTGGTGTCTTTGTCCAGACGATGGATAATGCCGGCACGCGGCACTTCCGAAATGCCCGGGCAATGATGTAATAACGCGTTTAATAAAGTGCCATCATGATTACCAGCGCCAGGATGCACTACTAAACCAGCCGGTTTATTGATTACCAGAATATGGTCATCTTCATAAACGATATTTAAATCAATCGGCTCGGCCTCAAAACGTTCGTCGTCCGGCAGTTCCGCATTAATTTCGATGTTTTCGCCACCGAGTAATTTCTCGCGTGGTACGTTACATAAACGACCGTTGATATTGACCCAATCGGCCAGGATCCACTCTTTTATCCGCGAACGCGAATAATCAGGGAACATTTCCGCCAGAACCTGATCCAAGCGTTTACCGTAAAGATGATCAGGTACAATTTCTGTAAGTTTTATCTGTTTTGTCATGTCGGAACCAGTTATCCTGTGTGCATACCCGAACAGTCTGGGTTAGAATCGGTGTATTGCGGTTATTTTAACGACTTTATAGAAGACTAGACAGCCAATCGGCTGAAATGGTCCTGGATTTTTCAATGAAAGCGAAAATATTTGTAGTTTTGTGTATTTCTGCAGCGCTTAGCGCCTGTGCCGGCAACAAATCTGAAGAACAACTGGTCAATACCAACCAAACCGCTCAGGCAGCATACAACGATGCCAAGGATGTTTTGGACTCTGGTTTGTACTCAAGGGCCATTGAACTACTCAAAGGCATGGAAAGCCGGTATCCATTCGGCCCAGTCGCCCGTCAGGTACAATTAGATTTAATCTACGCTTACCATCAGGCTGGTGATTCAAAACAGTGCCTGGCCAGCATCGACCGGTTTATCCGGTTAAATCCAAATCACCCCGATCTCGACTACGTCTATTTCATGCGCGGCCTGACCAATCAGAAAACCGACGATAACTCATTCCAGGAGTTTTTCGGTGTTGACCGCGCTGACCGTGATTTAGCCAGTACCCGACAAGCATTTGACGATTTCAAAATTCTGACTTCAACCTTTCCAAACAGCAAATATGCTGCCGATGGTCAGGCGCGGATGCAGGAAATTAAAGAAAAACTGGTTCGTCATGAATTATTGATTGCCGATTATTACAGCCGCCGTGGCGCACATTTAGCCGCTGCCAACCGTGCAAAATATGTGGTTGAATTTCATCGCGATTCACCACAAGTGCTCCAAGCGCTGCAAGTGATGGTGAGTAGTTATGACCAGCTTGGATTGACCAAACTGCGTGACGACGCCAAAGCTGTGCTGGATCTGAACTTCCCGCAGTCTTAAAAATTAAAAAGGTCGGAGCTCATTGTTTGTTTTACAAACAAGGAGCTCCGACCTTTTTTTGTTGTTATAACGCCTCCAGCGCTTCGGTCAGCTTATAGGCGCCAATCACAGTCATTCCCGGGATAGCATCTTTAGGCACATTAGCCGCTGGTACAATCGCCCGTTTAAAACCATGTTTCGCCGCTTCGCGCAGTCGCTCCTGACCGCTGGGCACCGGCCTGATTTCACCGGAAAGTCCAACTTCACCAAACACCACCAAATCTACCGGCAATGGCTTATTGCGAAAACTCGACACCAGCGCCAGTAAAGTCGCCAGATCGGCACCGGTTTCGGTCACTTTCACCCCACCGACCACGTTGACAAACACGTCTTGATCGGACATCTGAATACCAGCATGGCGGTGCATGACGGCGAGCAACATCGACAACCGGTTTTGCTCCATCCCCACGGTGACCCTTCTTGGGTTATTCAGCGGCGAATAATCCACCAGCCCCTGAATTTCTACCAGCAACGGCCGGGTGCCTTCCCAGAGCACCATCACCAGGCTTCCGGCGGCTTCTTCTTTGCCACGGTTTAAAAAGATAGCAGACGGGTTTTTCACTTCCTTCATGCCCTGCCCGGTCATCGCAAACACACCAAGTTCATTCACCGCACCAAAACGGTTTTTGGTGCCGCGTAAAGTGCGAAAACGATTGTCACCATCCCCCTCCAGCATCACCGAGCAATCGATACAATGCTCCAGTACTTTCGGGCCAGCCAGGGAACCATCTTTGGTGACATGGCCGACCATGATGACCGCCACCTGATGTTGTTTGGCAAAACGCGTCAGAAAAGCGGCGCTTTCCCGCACCTGCGACACACTGCCCGGCGCCGATTGGATATCAGCCATTTGCATCACCTGGATGGAGTCGATGACCATGATCCGCGGTTTTTCCTGCTGCGCCAGCTGACAGATGGTTTCCACCTGCGTTTCCGCCAGCATATTTAGCTGATTGGTAGGAAGGCCGAGCCGATTGGCCCGCAGCGCCACTTGCTGCAACGATTCTTCACCGGTGACATAAAGCGCCGGGCCCTGGGCTGCCAGATAACACATGATCTGCAGTAATAAGGTACTTTTACCGGCACCCGGACTACCGCCAATCAGAATGGCTGAGCCCGGTACAATGCCACCACCAAGTACCCGGTCAAACTCAGCAAAACCGGAACTGAACCGCGGTACGTCCTGTAAATCGACCTGGTCAAGCTTCATCACTTTGGCGACAGTTGCACCGGCGTATCCACTACTACGGGTAATACTTTTTGACAGAGTGGGCATCCGGACTTCGCTGATCGTATTCCAGGCACCACATTCCGTACATTGTCCTTGCCAGCGTACGAAGTCGGCACCACAATCGTTACAGACGTATGCGGTTTTTACTTTTGCCATAATTTTCACCGAAACAATTGAAAGGCATAATTTTTGCTTTTAATGTATACATGGTATCACAACAAGTAGTAATGATGCGGCAGACCAGCAACCTATGACGGCACCCGATCTGCAACCCTACATCAGCGTGATCGAACGCTTACAGCCCTTGATAAACACTTCGGAGTTTAACGAGGTCTTTACTATTTTGACCGCAGATATTCCGAAGCCAAAACAATTCCTGTTAAAAATGGAGTTAAAACGGTTAGGTCAGCCTTGTAGTTATTACATCGATTTACGCGGCAAAGTGGATGGCGAAGTACGTCCTTATGAACATGCCGGCAAAACCCATTATATGGACGACACGGCGATCAAAGCCTTTGAACGCGGCATTAAACGCTATAACCGCTATACGCTAGGGCTGTACGAAGAAGTGATGAACACCGATAACAACTATCGGGTCAGACACAAACAACAAACTGAACAACGGATGCAGGCGGTGATTGCTGGCGATCCGCTGGTCACGACCACTGATCCTGAAACTACTGAAACCGAACCAGAAAAAACCGGACCGTCCCTCATTCAGTTCGCCAGCTATTGCAGTCGTGGTGAAGAGCGGATGAACTTCACCATTGATATCGAAATTGAAGTGGAAGATGGCGAACAGTTTCAGGCAAGCACCGTAGACCTGTCGGTTTCCGGCAGTAAATTAAAAATCCCGAACAGCCGACGTCTTGCCGCCGGGCAAAAAATTGCCATTTTATTCAAAGGTCTGGAGCAAGAATTTGCCCTCGGTTTTAGCCATGGCATCCCCTACCAGGTGATCGACACCGAAGTGGTTGAACGTTCGCAGTATGTACGGGTAAAACGGCTACCGCTCGAGGATGAACATGGCTTCAGCGATTTTCTGAAGCAATTTATTCACGGCAATAAACGCCGTTATAAAGTAAACCTCGATAACACCCTCGATGCCGTGGTGGTGAAAGGTTACGAGCAGTTTTATTTACCTCGGATCAGCTCGTTACCGGTATTTTTGGCAGTGCGCGAAGGTTTACCGGTGCCCGTTTGCGCCATGACGACTGAGAATAACCGCCAGCATGTGCAGTATTTTCAGGATGAACGGCAGCAATCGGTATTGATGCAACTTTTAACCGGCAAAAGACTAAAAAGCTGCCTGCAAAAAGCGCCGTCGGAACGCTCGACCATCCTGTACTGTTTTACTCACGCCGCTAAAGGTAAGTTGTATTTTTATAGCGCGACTTGCGATGAGTTACTGCAACTGCCAGATCTGCAAAATATTTTTTTCGGGTTTGCCGCGCAAAAGCCCAGTTGGCGGGTGTTCCACCTGGTGGTTCAGCGCACCCACCCGAATGATTCACATATCCTGTTGTCGTTACCGGATACCGCCGATCAAGACATTGCTAAGCTCAACCAACCACCGTCGCAACTGGTGCAAGGGCTGATTAAAGATTTTCGCTATATCGTCAGCCTGACTGATATCACGGCACAGGAAAGCACGGCGTTATATCAGCAAATCACCTTTGATGAGTCCAAACTGGCGCAATTGAAGATTTTTGGTCATGCCAAATTAGACGAATTACCACCGTTGGAATCAGTAGCGTTGCAGTATGTCAACTTGCGGGCTGAAGCCAGGTTTTTGTATAAAACCAAAGTGTTGCTGAAAATTAATCAGCAAACTTTTCTGGAAGCCCACACCCGCGATTTTTCCAGTAAAGGGTTGCAGATTGAAACGGGTGAACAGATTGCTTACCAAAAAGGCGATAAGATTCAGTTGGCACTGCCGGACATGCAGAAAATCTCCAGTAAATACGGCCTGACCGAACTGGAATATGAAGTGATGGCGGTCAGTAAAAGCCAGCTGATTATGAATCTGAAAGTGGTCGAACAGACCGGCCCACATCAGGGTAGGCTGTTTTTTGAACAGCTAATCAAAAACAATCGCGCCAAACTAACGCTGGCCGAAGAAACCCAAAAATATGCGGGTTTAAGCCAGGCGCTACGCAATATGTATGTCAAGGCTTTGAATAGTTTCCCATTTTATATGCACCGCCATGGTATTCGTTATGATCTAAACGTGATTGGCCGTGGCGCTGAGCCGAATAATTTGCACCGGTTGTTAGGCGTGCTTGGCGACAAACAGCAAAAAGTGAACTTACAGCCGCTGTTAAAAAATAATGCCACCAATTTGCACTTTGCCAATCAGCTCAAAGGCATGAAACGCCAGGACGCGCCAAAAACCTACGAAGTGTTTATTCGGTACCGCCAAGGCCAGAAGAAAATGGAGCAAAGTTTTGTCACTGAATTCGACTTTGATTTAAAGACGGCGCAGGCACGGCAGTTTTTTGTGCAAGACGCGTTGGCAAATGACTTGCTGTTTTGCTTTAAAATCTTTTTATCGCGCACCGGTCGCCCCGACACTGAACATATCGCCAAGGAACTGGGGTATGTCAGCGTCTACGCCATTCATAAAGCTAAAGTGCTGGAAGAAGAATTATGGAGTGTGGTGGGCGTGGGTGATGTAATTGATATTAGTGATGAAATTTTGCTGCGTTATGGTGTTTCCGCCGAGCAGATGTTGGCGCAACAGGCCAAACGCCGTGAATTTGTCAGCAGTGTGGAAGCAGCAGGTTAATCCAGAAAGAGCCAAGGCTTAAACTTGAACCTGAAATAGAACGTAAAAATAGCTAGCGCTGACTGATCAGCCAAGCCGCCAAAGCCTTGAAATGCCCAAGCTGCGCCTTTGGGTGGGTCAGCATCGATATATGATCATAACCATGTAAATCATCCACTTCTGCACCGAGCAGCGTAAATTTGGCCTGCTGCAACTGGGTTTCTGCCATAAACAGCTGCACATCGGTGGGATGCCCGAGCACTTTGTCGTGCACCGCGGCAAAAAACCAGCTGGCTGGCCAGGGACAACTTTTCGACGCCGCGGCGTAGTCAAACTGATCGGTAGGATCAATAAATGTTTCGGTGTTGATCCAGTGAATGGTATCCAGTAAAAACTGCGTCGGTTCATTGTCGGCGCCAAACCGGAACTTTTTCGCTGGCAGATAACCATAACGTCGACACAGCCAAGGCCCCACCTGGTTCCAGAGCCAGTTCACCTGAATGGTTTTCGCCATGCTCTTGACGCTGATCCGACGTTTGCTGCCAAAATAACTGACCGAAGCCACTTTTTCGCAAAGCTGTGGAAATCTGGCCAAACTCGCCGCCAACACCACTCCGCCCCAAGAGTGGCAAACGACATGGATTTTTTGCTGATATTGCTGATAAAGATGCTCAATCAAGGCCGGAATATCACGGCAAATCAGCTGGTGCTGACTGTGATCAAAATCTTTGGAAGCAGCTGGCTGCGACTTACCACGCCCGGCAAAGTCGGCGCAGTACACGCTAAAACCTTGATCGGCAAGAAAACAACCTAAGCCCTTGCCCTGATGGCTATAAAAAATCCGGCCATTTTCAATAGCACCGTGTAGCATCAACACCGGCGGATGTTGGATATGCAGCGGCGTTAACCGGCGTAAATGCAGCTGGTAATCGGTTAAATCGACAAAGGTCGAACTTTGTTGATGCTTCATGCCTGCTCTGACTCAAGCAGATACAACAACTGCAACAACGAACCCTGCCGGATGGCCGCTTTGGCTGCCGCCTGTACTTTTGGTTTGGCATGAAAGGCCACGCCAAGCGCCGCTACTTTAAGCATCGGTAAATCGTTGGCGCCATCACCAATCGCCACGGTCTGCGAAGATGCCAGCCCAAACTGCGCACTTAGTTCAGCCACCACCGCAGCCTTGCGCTCGGCATCAACAATCTCACCCAGCACCTGACCAGTGAGTTTGCCATTAACAATTTCCAGCACATTGGCAAAAGTAGCGGTCAAATCAAGCCGCTGCTTCAGTGCTTCAGTAAAAAAGGTAAAACCACCAGAAGCAATCGCCACTTGCCACTGCTGTTGCTGCAAATGGCTCACTAATGCCGTTAAACCCGGCATCAGCGGCACGGCATTCAGCACCTGCTGTAAAATATGTTCTGGCGCGTTTGCCAGTGTGGCCACTCGTTGACGCAGACTTTGCGCAAAATCGAGCTCGCCATTCATCGCTCTGGCAGTCACGGCAGCCACTTCAGCGCCGACACCGGCCAATACGGCAATTTCATCAATACATTCAATCTGGATCGCAGTGCTGTCCATATCCATCACCAGCAAACCAGGTTCGGTCAGACGGACAAAATTATTCAGGCAAACCAATTCCAGCGGCCAGTTTGCTGCGACTTCGCGAATCGCGGCCACCTGGTCTGCTGGCAATGCAACGGCAAAATCCAGCACCAGCGCCGGTGTAAGTTCCGGATGTGGTTGATATAAACGGAGCAGCGCTTGCTGTGGTGCTACCAACGCCAGGATTTGGCTTAACTGGGAAGCTAACAGCTCAGATCCAAAACAGCGAATACTGCTGACTGGCATCTGCGTTGCATTCTGTTCAGCCCGATACTGAAAACCTGTCGCTGTGGCACTGACCGATAGCGGCCCCTGTGCTGCAACGATGTGTACTAAGGATACCTGAACCTGCTGTTGCGGCTCCCACTGCTCAAAAAACGCCACCCTTTCACCTGTACTTCAGCTAAACACCGTGGCATTCTACCGACATTTTTCAGCCTCTGTCAGGGGCTCAGGCGGCGAATATGACGAATTTAACTACAAAACTGCCAAAAAAATCAGCACGCTTGTTCCGCTGGATCCAACTATTGGTGGCAACTTTAGGCTTGCTGGCGTTGTTGCAGTGGTGGAATGACAGTAATCAGCAAGGTCAACGGCTGTTTGCCGAACAAAGTTCGGTACTGATGCGCGAAACCTTAAAAGCACTGGCACAAACGGCCGCTTATCTGATTGAAAACGATCAACTTGATGGTTTAACGGCCTTAACACAGCAGTTGGCATCCAGCCCTTATTTGCATGATGTGGTGGTGTATGACGCTAATGGTGTCAGGCTCAGCGAGTCGCCCGGCAGTGAACCAGCACGGTTACTGTACGCGCCACAACATGAAGTTGCGCTACAGCCAATGGTGCAGGAGATTTATCAGGGCGAACAATTGCTGGGTTATATCAAAATCAGCCTGAAACAAGATACCGGTTTTAGCGCTGTCTCCAGCGCCTGGCATGCGATGATGGAACAAGTGTTGTGGATGTTGCTGTTAGCGGCAGTGATAGCTTTAATGGCGCGCAGCAGTTTGTTATGGTTATCGCATAAATTGGCTTCAAACCGGCAGCTACACCATGCGGCTATTGATAGTCATGAACATGTTGGTCATTGATAACGCAGTTATTGAACGCGCTTTATGAGATGCCAAGCGCCACTTGGCTATTGCGCCAGAGCTGTGCGGCGATGTCGGTTGGTGCTTCTTGCCGTAGCCCACAAAATGCCTGAAACACCAGCGCCAGTTGTTTTGGGGTATTGATTTGCCCCTGAAAACCAGACAACGGCATTGCGGGTGCATCGGTTTCTAATACAAAACAGCTTAATGGTAACTGACGCACTGCAGCCTGGGTTTTGGCCGCTCGTGGATAAGTAATAGTACCGCCAATACCCAGTTTAAACCCCACATCAACAAACACCTGCCCTTGCTCCGGACTGCCGGAAAAGGCATGTAAAATGCCACCATATTGAAACTGCTGCCGTTTAATCTCCGCCAGCAACTGCACCATGCTTTTGCGATGATGCAGCACCACCGGTTTTTGAAATTCGGCCGCGAGCTTTAATTGCGCTTCAAACAATTGCTGTTGCCGGGCAAAGGTTTCCGGCGCCAGCGCGTAATCCAAACCAATTTCACCAACTGCCGCTATCTGTGACTGATGCTGTTCGAGCAAGCTTTTCAGCAATACCAGATGGGTTTCGTCATGCTGCGCTGCCCACCAGGGATGGATGCCTAACGCGATATTAAATTCTGGGTATGACCGCGAAAAATCCAGCAGCGGTTGCCAAGCGCTTGCTTGCACCGCAGGGATTAAACAGCCTTTGACACCGGCCGATTGCGCCTGTTGCCAGTGCTGCTGCCATTCGGGCCACAGCTCTGGCAAATCCAGATGACAATGGCTGTCAAACAAGGCCAACTGCGGTGACGGTTGCAGTATATCGGACAGCAACTCAGGCATTTAGGGGCACAACCGCTCAATCTGCCAGCTACCATCTCCTTGCAGCCAGTACATAAAACGATCATGTAACCGATGCTCACCGCCCTGCCAGAATTCGATAGCGTGCGGTTTAATCTGAAAACCACCCCAAAATGACGGCACCGGCACTTCACCATGTTCAAATTTATGTTTGATTTCGGCAAATTTCTGCATCAGCGCCTGGCGGGTCGACACCGGCCGGCTTTGCTCAGACGCCCAGGCCGCCAGCTGACTTTCTTTGGGTCTGGATAAAAAGTACTTCATCACATGACTGACCGGCAGTTCTGTGGCCGTGCCATAGACAATCACTTGCCGCTCCAGCGGATGCCACGGAAAATGCAGACACACTTTTGGATTACCGGCCAATTCGCGCGCCTTGCGACTGCCAAGGTTGGTATAAAACACAAAACCGTCGGAGTTTACATCTTTAAGGAGCACCAACCGCTGTGAAGGCTGGCCATGTTCATCGACGGTGGCCACGCACATCGCCGTTGGATCCGGCAATTCGGCGGCGATAGCGTCTTTTAGCCACAGTTCAAACTGGGTAAAGGGATCGATATTTAGCTTATCGATATCGAGTTTATCTTTGACATAACTGCGGCGAATATCGTCTATTTTCATCCAGAACTCCTACAAAAAAAGCGCCGAAGCGCTTTTTAAATAATCTTACATCCGCTCCATCACTTCGATGCCAAGCAGGTCAAGACCTTGCGCCAGCAAGCGTGAAACACCAATACTCAGCATTAAACGGCTGTCGCGCACTTTTGGTTCAATGCCTTCTTTGAGCATCGGGCACGCTTCATAGAAAGTCATATATAAACTGGCCAGTTCATACAGATAGTTACATAGCAGGTTCGGTTGCGCATCTTTCATCACCTGCTGCAACGTTTCTTCAAACTGCAGGGTTTTTAACGCAAGTTGCTTTTCCTGCGCTTCAACCAATATAAGCGGCGCATTAAAATCAGCGGCCACATCGGCGCGGCGTAAAATACTGCGCACGCGAGTGTAAGCATATTGCAGATATGGTGCGGTGGCGCCTTCAAAACTCAGCATCGAATCCCAGCTAAAGATGTAGTCTGAAGTGCGGTTTTTCGACAGATCAGCAAACTTCACCGCGCCAATACCGACTTTACGCGCCACTTCGGCAATTTCGTCTGCTGACAGCTCAGTCGATTTTTGCTCGACCACCGCTTTGGCGCGAACCACCGCTTCTTCTAACAATTCCGCCAGTTTGACAGTACCGCCGGTGCGGGTTTTAAACGGTTTGCCATCTTCACCCATCATGGTGCCAAACGGGCAATGCTCGTAAGAGGTCATACTTCTGAGCAAACCGGCTTTACGCGCCACCACTTCCACTTGTTTAAAGTGCAAGGCCTGGCGGGCGTCAGTGAAAATAATGATCCGGTCGGCACCGAGCTCAAGGCTACGGTATTTACAGGCCGCTAAGTCGGTGGTGGCATATAAAAATCCACCGCCGGTTTTTTGAATAATAAAGGGTGACGGATTGCCTTCTTTATCTGCCAGCTCGTGTAAAAACACCACCAGCGCGCCTTGGTCTTCCACCGCAATGCCGGTTGCTTTTAAGCTATCGACAATCGGCTGTAACATTGGGTTATAAGCCGATTCTGGCTTGATATGCTCATGGCCCAAAGTCACATTCAGCGTGCGGTACACTTCATCGCTGTGCTTAATTGAGGTGTCGATAAACAGCTGCCATAACTTCTGGCAATGTTCATCGCCCCCCTGCAGCTTCACCACATAATCACGGGATTTATCGGCAAATCCGGTTTCATCATCAAACCGTTTTTTCGCTTCGCGGTAGAAATCTTCCAGGTCGGCCAAAGCCACAGTTTCTAAATCAACACCTGCGGCAATTTTATCTTCCAGATGACCAATCAGCATGCCAAATTGGGTGCCCCAATCGCCCATATGGTTCTGGCGGATCACCGTATCGCCCCAGAACTCCAGCGCCCGCACCACCGCATCACCAATAATGGTCGAACGTAAATGACCGACATGCATTTCTTTAGCAAGGTTTGGCGCTGAGTAATCCACCACCACTTTTTGCGGTTTGACATTCAGGCTGACGCCGAGGCGGCTATCGAGCAGCGCCGGTTGTAATTGCGCGGCCAGCCAGTCTTTATTCAGCGTAACATTGATAAAACCAGGACCGGCAATTTCAACCTTGTCAGCGATGTCGGCTAAATCCAGCTGATCCAGTAACTGCTGCGCCAAAGCGCGTGGATTGGTTTTTAAAAGCTTGGCCGCTGCCATTGCGCCATTGATTTGGTAGTCGCCAAACTCAACTTTGGTGCTTTGGGTTACTGCGGTATTGGTATCCGCCGGTAAACCCACCGCAATCATCGCGGCCTGAGTTTTATCTGATAATAACTGCTTAATATTCATAAACTATTTTGCCTTACTCGCGAACGTCTGCTCACGGGTTTTATGGAATTTGATTTTTGGATAGCGTTCCATCGACAGATTTAAATTCACCATGGTCGGTGCTAAATAACTTAAATTGTCGCCGCCATCCAGCGCCAGGTTGGTGCTGGCTTTGTTCTTAAATTCGTCCATGGCTTTACCATCTTCGGAATACACCCAGCGTGCGGTGCTGACGTTGACGCTTTCGTATATTGCATCGACGTTATATTCAGATTTCAGGCGGTGCACCACCACGTCAAACTGCAGAATACCGACGGCGCCTACGATTAAATCGTTGTTATCGAGCGGCCGGAACACTTGAACAGCACCTTCTTCGGCCAATTGCACCAAGCCTTTGAGAAGTTGTTTTTGCTTCAGTGGGTCGCGCAAACGAATACGGCGGAACAGTTCTGGCGCGAAATTAGGAATACCGGTAAAGGAGTATTTTTCGCCGGAAGTGAAAGTATCACCAATCTGGATAGTGCCGTGGTTATGTAAGCCGATGATATCGCCAGGGTAAGCTTCTTCAACGTGTTCACGATCGCCGGCTAAAAAGGTCAGCGCCTGTGGCACCAGCATATCTTTGCCGATGCGCACATGGTGCATTTTCATGCCCTTTTCGTATTTACCCGAACAAATGCGTAAAAATGCCACCCGGTCGCGGTGCTTCGGATCCATATTTGCTTGAATTTTAAACACAAAACCAGAAAAACCGTCTTCAATCGGTTCGACAGTGCGGGTGGTGGTGCCACGATGTTGCGGCGCTGGTGCCCAATCGGTTAAGCCGTCCAACATGTGATCGACGCCGAAGTTACCTAAAGCGGTACCAAAAAACACCGGGGTTAATTCACCTTTTAAAAACAGCTCTAAGTCAAATTCATGGCTGGCACCTTTCACCAGTTCCATTTCATCACGCAGTTGCTGGGCAAAATAACCAATCCGCGCATCCAGCTCTGGATTATTAATACCTTTGACACAATCCACTTCCTGAATGGTATGGCCATGGCCTGATTTATAAAACACGATTTCGTCTTTATAAATATGGTAAATGCCTTTGAATTCTTTACCAGAGCCAATCGGCCAGGTGATCGGCGCACAGGCGATTTTAAGTACACTTTCCACTTCATCTAACAAATCAACCGGATCGCGGATATCGCGGTCCATTTTGTTCATAAAAGTGATGATTGGCGTGTCACGTAACCGGGTGACTTCCATCAGTTTGATGGTGCGATCTTCAACACCCTTAGCGCCGTCGATGACCATTAAACAAGAGTCGACCGCGGTTAAAGTGCGGTAAGTATCTTCGGAGAAATCTTCGTGGCCTGGGGTATCCAGTAAATTTACCAGACAATCAGCATAAGGGAACTGCATCACGGAAGTGGTGACCGAGATGCCCCGCTCTTTTTCCATTTCCATCCAGTCAGACGTGGCGTACTGGCCGGATTTTTTGCCTTTGACGGTACCGGCTTTTTGGATCAACTGTCCAAATAACAACACTTTTTCAGTGATGGTGGTTTTACCCGCATCGGGGTGAGAGATGATCGCAAAGGTGCGACGTTTATTCACTTCTTCTAAAAATTGAGCAGAGGCCATGCGTGTGTTGATCCCAGGTATGGTGCACCGTCTGTGCGCTATCCGGAAATAGCAGGAACAGCAGACTGTGTTTAGGTCATTCAAAATGGCGGCGATTATAGCAGGATAAGGTGGGAAGGCACAGCGCAAAACTGGCAAAGGCGTTCAGCCCATAAGCAGCAGCAACCGCAGCAGAATAGCGTCTTCATGGTCACAACAAGCAATGTCGGTACGACTTCTCTATAGCCACATATGTTCGGCAGTTTTGCTTATGTCGGCGTTCATTGGTTTAAACACGCTAGAAAATTGAACATGAGGCTAACCGCCAACAAATGCCAGTCAACTTAACTGACTTGCATTGCGCCTTACCTGCATCCTTTTCTGGCTGCTCTGCTGTTCACTTTTTAGTATTCAGTCAGCTCGGTTTCCCTTTCGCGTGACATTAAAACTGAACAACGCAACGATCATGGCAGGCAGAGCCAGGGTAAAGTACACCACTTCGCGCATCGGCGCACCGACTTCATTTGTTACTTGACGTTCAGCAAACCAAATCAGTGCATACACTGCGGCAAAAGGCGTGAGTATGGGTAACAACCAAGCGTATCTGTAAGGCAAATAACTAACTGCAATACCAAATAAGGAGGCCAACAACATAAGTAATAACCATTGCCACATAATAATGCTCCTGAGAACCTGTGCTCGATTGATTAATTAATAATAACGAATGCTGCATTCAAATCGTGATAGCCCTCAATCGCTGATATCGCATCCGTTGGCAATGGCATATCAACAGGGATATTATGAAAACCGGCGGAAGGTCCATATCCAAAAAAGACTCTGTCTATACGGAACGCTTTAGCCTGCCTGGTTTCCAAATTTATCACGAGGACATTGGTAACTTCCGGGTTGTTGACCCCTTTAGCAAATTGTTTAAAGCTGTCAGCACTCTGACAAGATTTACAAATTAAAACCTGATCTAGCTCCGCAGCAAACACGGGCTCAATGAAAAACAACATCCAGCAACAAACGAATAAACGAACTATCCATTGAAATATCACCTTTTAAAAATCAGCAAATTAATCACAATAAATACACACACAGCATGCATATAGCAATCATTTGATGCGTATTTTTAATAATGTTATCAAGACGGAGCTGAGGAGGTCGGTTTATAAAAAACAGGCAAGACGGCGAAAAAATGCTGTTCGATTTGTAAAATCGTAGTGTCTGCGCTGTGCCACTAACTCAATATATGACTAACGACGAGGATGAAGTCATTCCCAAGGACGTTGAATTTGCGATTTGATGTGAGTTCTCTACTGGCATTACAGCAAATTCACTAGCTGCTTGAGTGTTAATTAGCCCAACAACTTTAACCATCGATGCAACAACAATTCCAGGCGAGCTCAACAAGAATGCTCCCTTAGTGAAATTACCGTTGAACAAATACACTCGCGAGCTGCAATTGCGGTGAAAGCTCTCAGTCACACTACATCAGAATTTCCATCTCCAATCCTTATAAAATGAAATAGGCTAAATCCCCAAATTCATGTGGAAATACTTGCTATTCAAACTGAAGGGGTGAAGCTGAAAAAACTAATGCTGTCATTGCAACAAAGGCCAACAGACTTCGGAGACAATGAAGCTAAGATAAAACAAGATGGAGAAAAAACTCGAATGTCGACTTGAGTTTTAACCCATCCGCAGCGGCAACCCCATCAGAATGGCATCTTCATGGCCAGTGGCGGTTGGATAATAATTCGGGCGTTTGCCGATCTGATGAAAACCAGCTTTTTGATACAGGGTAATGGCTTTAGAATTTGATTCCCGCACTTCCAGCCAGCATTCAAAAGCTTCGCGCCTATCTGCTTCGTTGATGAAATGCTCCAGCAGCAAGCGGCCAAAACCTTGGCCCTGAGCAGTTGGTGCAATACAGATATCAAATAAACTGGCTTCACCGGCGACAAACTCACCGATATAAAAACCGCAAATTTGATTTTGTTGCTCCAGCACAAAATTAAAATAACGATCGCCAAAACAGCTTTCAAATAACTTCAGGGTCCAGGGATGGCTGGTGGCTGCTTGCTCAATTGCCAGCATAGCCGGCGCGTCGGCCAAAGTTGCACTGCGGATGGTAGCTGCTCGTTGATCAGTTGGGTTCATCTTGGTCTGCTTGCTGTGGTGACAAGTACTGCGCCATCAGCTGCCACAGTTGTTGCTTTAACGCCGGTGCCGTCAATGCTGCCAACTCCGGTGTGTGAATTTCGGTGCCATTCAGTTCGGATTGCGGCAATTGCGCCGACCAGCACCACCTGAATTGAGGCTGGCAAAGTTGCAGTGCCTGCTGAATATCTGCAGCAAACGAAGTAAATTCAACCGGGATCTGATTCGACAATTGAATAGGTTCAGCTGCGGGCATCTCAACAGAGGTGGCATTTGGCAGCTCGTGAACATCGATACGTTGATGTTGTGGCTGAAAACGCGAAAAATCAGCGTGAAGCTGCACTGGTTTTATCTGGAGAAGTTGCAACAACTGCTGTTGATGTGAATTCATCTGGGTCTTTTCATCATCTGTCTGGTCGACTGAGAAAAGTGGCAGGGGCAGAGGGATTCGAACCCCCAACCATCGGTTTTGGAGACCGCTGTTCTACCAATTGGAACTATGCCCCTAGCGTTGGAGCGGCCATTATACAAAACGAAACTCAAAGGTAAAGCGAAAAACTCGCTGCAATCAATCAACTGCACACAAAACACCCTATTTGCTGAAAGAATCATCTGCTTGGAGTGCCGCTAGCAGGTTCCATGCACCAATAACCTGAAGCAAACACCCGACTGAATTGCTATTGCGTCGAAAATTTGGGCAAAAAGCGTGCCTGTCACCAATACATTTGTTAACATCAACTCAGGTTTTGGTTTTTGGCAGCATTTATTGCCAGCGTTTATCGGTACATTGGCTTGCGAAGCCGCCGGAACGCAACTAAACCTTGTTAAGCAGACATGGATAACAGCGCAAAGGATTTGAGAATGAAAACAACCGATTGTTCAGTACTGATTATTGATGATGTCACTTCGGTGCGGGAATATTTACGGCAAACGCTGATGTTACTGGGTATTACTCATGTCAGCGAAGCTTCTGACGGCAGCCACGGCATCAGTAGCTACAACAAACAACGTCATGATGTGGTGTTTCTGGATATTGAATTACCCGATTGCGACGGTAAAAACCTGCTTCGTCAACTCAAAGAAATTAATCCAAACGCCAATGTGGTCATCATGACTGCACACAGCACGGTCGAAAACGTGCAACAAAGTATTCTGGCGGGCGCCTGCGGTTTTATCGCCAAACCGTTTTCGGCGAAAAAAATCGAATCGGTGTTAGCGAAATGCCATAAAGCGCAGGCACTACGCTAAATCCAACAGCACTGAAGCTACCATCGTGGCTTCAGCTTCAAAACCAAGGGCTTCAAAATCAAGGTTACGCTGATTTCCCCTGTAACACCTTGCCACTAAAACTGACACCATCCCAGCCGGTGCGCATAAAATTGCGGATATTACCGTGATTTGTCCCTTTGATATCCGGTAGTACCTCAAGCCGGTAATAATCACCAAACAACGCCAGGGTTTGCGGCTCTGATAGCTGATGTAACAAAGCAAACGCCAGAATTTTGCAGGAGCCATTATTTTCACCAGCCGCATTACTAAGCTCGCCGTTGCAAAAGGCCGTTGGAGTGAATTCATATAAAGTGTCGATCAGCGCGATCGTTTGCCCAAAGCTGATCGTTTCAGGTTCTGTACTTAATTGCCGAAAAAAACTCTCTAACATAAAAACCTGCTTAAAGTTTAATCAATCAGTGTCGATAACCGGTATGAAACCATTTCTGCCGGGAGCTCGTTATGAACATCGTCGCTGCAAATCAACATTTTGCTGTGCACGAACACTCAGTGTTGCACAGCGGCCGCCTGGAACAGGCAGCAATCAGAAACGCAGTCAAACTGCCAGCACCCGCTGACAACCAACGCCCTTCCCTCGCCACCAGTGCTACTAATTTTTCTCAGGCTCGCCAGGCTTTGGCAACAGCCGCACTTTCGTCGCAAAATTCTGCACAAAATTCCAGCGCCGAGGCACCGACCGAGTCTACGACATCTACCGAACAAAATGAAGACAAACAGCGCTTTAACGCCCTGCAAACCGTTGGCGCGGTCAAACGCATTCTGGACCAACTCAGCTCCGGCAAATTGTTGTCGTGGATTGACGGTACCTCAATGGAAAAAATTCAGGCGCAGGTCGCAGAGCAACAACAAAACTCTGCTGCCGGATCAACTCCTCCTGCACCAACCGCGGCTCCGGCAACGCGTGTGACAGAATGGAGTTATCGCTATCAGGAACTCGATGCCAACTTCAGCGGCGCGCTGAGCATGGCCGATGGCAGTACCTTAAGCTGGTCATTTGAACTGAATATGCGTGAAGAACAGTTTTCGTTTCGTACCTTTACTGAAGAACAATTAAAAGATCCGTTGATCCTGAGCCTTGGTGGTAATGCGGTCGACTTAAAATCTACCGGCACTGACTTCGATTTTTATGGCAATGGCGAACGTCGTCAGCTGCCGGATTTGGGCAAAGGCCAATATTACCTGATGCGGGATAGCAACAAAAATCAACGCCTTGATTCCGGGCTGGAACTGTTCGGCCCTAAAACCGGCCAAGGCTATAGCGAACTGGCGGAACTTGATGACAATCAAAATGGTTTTATTGAAGCCAGTGATACGCAGTGGCAAAGCTTAAACTTATGGTCACGCCAACAAGGCATGCAAAGCTTACAACAAGCGAATATCGCCGCAATTTCAGCACAATCGGTGGCGACGTCTTTTGGCCTGTATGACAGAGATGCATTATTGGGACGCATCGCCCGCAGCGGCATTTTCCTGGCCGAACAAAACCCGCTGGCGCCGTTCAGCGTTGGGCTGGTGCAACAAGTTGATTTAAACATTTAAAAAAACGCCAGTTGCGCTGGCCAGAAATTTTAGTATTCAGTGCCGGATCCGGCTAGCTCCGGCCAACATTCACGGTAAACTGCACTGAATGTTTCAGGCAGGAACCGCCGTTATGCTTACGCCCGCCCAATGCCAGCAAGCCCGGTTAAGCCGTGACCATCGTTTTGATGGCATGTTTTATACCGCGGTCAAAAGTACCGGTATTTATTGTCGGCCCATTTGCCCGGCGCGCGCGCCAGCCGAGCATCAAATTGCTTATTATCCAACGGCAGCGGCTGCGGCCCAGGCGGGGTTTCGTCCTTGTCTGCGTTGCCGGCCGGACAGTGCGCCCGGATCCCCGGCCTGGCTTGGCAATCAAACCACCTTGCGCCGCGCCTTAAAGCTCATCAGCGAAGGCGCGTTGATTGACGGTGATCAGGCGGCGCTCTGTGACCGGCTTGGTATTAGTGAACGTTATCTGCGTAAACTTTTTGCAGAGCAGCTTGGGGTCGCGCCCAAACAATATGCTTTGTACCAGCAGATTTTATTCGCCAAGTCGTTGTTGCATCAAACGCTATTACCTATCGCTGATATTGCGCTGCAAGCCGGATTTCATAGTATCCGCCGTTTTAATGATGCCTTTTTTAAACAGTTACAGCTGACGCCAGGTCAAATCCGGCGGCGGCGCAGTACCGGAGTCTCCGCTTTGTTAGAACTTGAATTAAATTTTCGCCCGCCGCTGAATTTTGCATTGTTGCTAGGTTTTTGGCAGCAACGCAGCCTGACCGGCGTCGAATGGCTAACGATCAACAGCTATGGTCGTAGTTTTTGTTGGCCGCATCTTCCTGCAAAAGACCACGGCGCAGCTTCAGGCCAACAACAACGCAGCGGCTGGTTTGAAGTGCGGCTGAAAACCGAACATAGCCTGGCGCTCACGTTACACTGGCCTTATCCGGATGGACTGACGCAGGTGGTGGCGCACATTCGCCGTTTACTCGATTTAGACGCCGATTTACTGACCGTCGAACAAGCGCTGCAACCGCTGTTTGGGGAAGCGCTAAAAAGCGGCGTGCGTATTCCGGGGGTCTGGTCGGCGTGGGAAGCGGCGGTGCGGGCGGTGTTGGGCCAGCAAGTGAGTGTCGCTGGGGCTCGCATGCAACTCAATCGGCTGGTGGAAGCTTTATCTGCAACAGTCCCGGACACGGATAAAAAATTATTTCCAACCCCGGCAGAGGTGCTGGCCAGCGATTTAGCGATGCTCAAAGTACCACAAGCGAGGCGCGATACCTTAAAAGCGCTGGCGGCTGCGGTATTGGCGAAACCTGACGCTAGTCCTGATGAATGGCTTGCCATCAAAGGTATCGGCCCCTGGACAGTGGCGTATAGCAAAATGCGTGGCTTGTCGGACAGTGATATTTGGCTGGCTGGTGATTTAGGCATTCAAAAAGCGTTGCAGCAACGCGAACAACCTATTGATCCGGCGACGTTATCGCCATGGCGAAGTTATGCCACCTTACAACTTTGGTTTGGACTGGCACCGGCCACCAAAAAAACCGATTTGCCCAAACTGAGTCAGAAGGAATAACAATATGAGTAGCAACTTAGGCGCAGCCACCATTCAAACCCGCGACCTGCCAACGCCGGTAGGCTTACTGCGCATTGCCGCGACCGATCAGGGGATTGTCAGTATTTTATTTACCGATGACAGCATTGAAGAAAGCATGGCAGCAACAGGGGCTGCAACCGGCGATTTGTTGGCTGGCAGCGCTAAAACCCAGGCACCAAAGCTTGAGGTCGTAAAAGTGCTGGCACCGGTAGGAAGCGGTCATTCAATATGTGATACAACATCTGGCACCAGCGCTGAAGATCATCTACAGCAAGCCATCGAGCAATTACAGCAATATTTCGCCGGCGAGCGCAAACAGTTTTCATTAACCCTGGCGCCAAGCGGCAGCCCGTTTCAACAACAAGTGTGGCAAGCCCTTTGTGCAATTCCGTTTGCTCACAGCTGCAGTTATGGCGCTATTGCCAACCATTTAGACAACCCCAAAGCGGTGCGTGCAGTGGGTGCCGCCAATGGCAGAAATCCGATTGCGATCGTCGTCCCCTGCCATCGAGTCATCGGCGCCAATGGCAGTTTGACCGGTTATGCCGGTGGCTTAAACCGTAAGTTATGGCTGCTGCAGCATGAAATGCAGTGTGCCGGGCGCTGATTAACATTCGTAAAAATCGAATCATAATCGCGTTTTAATGCAATTTATTGTCGATTAAATTTCGGGTTAAATGGTGGCTCAATACAATCGAAACACATTCTCCCGGAGCAACGACCATGAAAGAGCGGCAACTGAAGCAAATATTACCGGCGCAACCAGTGTCAGATGGCGCCGGGGTGAAAATTCGCCGTAGTTTAGGCCTGCAACCGCAGCTGCGGCTCGACCCATTTTTAATGTTGGATTGTTTTGGATCCGATCAAGCCGCCGATTATCTGGCTGGCTTTCCGGCACATCCACATCGTGGTTTTGAAACCGTCACTTATATGCTGGACGGCCATATGCTGCATGAAGATCACCTGGGTAATCAGGGGCATCTGAAATCCGGCGGCGTGCAGTGGATGACCGCTGGCAGCGGCATTATTCACTCTGAAATGCCACAGCAGGAATCAGGTTTAATGCGTGGTTTTCAGTTGTGGCTGAACTTGCCCGCCAACGAGAAAATGAAAGATCCGGCTTATGTCGATTTAAAACCGGAACAACTGAGCCGTGTGGAACTGGCCGGCGGTGGCCATGCTATCGTGATTGCCGGCAATTTAACGCTGCCACTGCAACATAAAACCGTGGCTGGCCCTATTCAAGGCTTATCGACCGAACCTTTATATGTGGATCTCAGCTTCACTGCCGGTGAACAGGTGCAACTGCATATTCCCTCCGGGCATAATGCGTTGGTCTATCCATTTGAAGGCGAAGTAAAAATTGGCGGTAGCCGGGTGCAAACGCATCAGGCGGCCATCCTCACGGACGGCGATAGCCTGACCATCACTGCTGATGCCGCAGCACGGGTGATTGTGCTCGCTGCCAAACCAATTGGTGAACCCGTGGTGCAATACGGGCCTTTTGTGATGAACTCGGTGGCGGAAATTGAACAGGCGATCCGCGATTATCAGGCAGGCTCCTTAACCAAAATGGCCGCAGGAACGATTCAGGTTTAACGAGCCCGTCTGAGCAATAACGTCTGAATATTTAAGCCGCGCAAACCTGCATCAACTTGCGCGGTTAAAAAAGTTCGGCAACAGGCGACTTCCCTTCGTATAATGGCGGTTTTGCATTAGGTGAAATCAAGATGAAACTTGTCGGAATTATCGGCGCCATGGAGCAGGAAGTGGCGCTGCTGAAACAACAATTAACCAACGCCACCACTACAACGATTGCCAGTTTTGAATTTCACCGCGGCAGCCTGCAAGGGGTTGAGGTGGTGCTGGTGCAATCCGGGATCGGTAAAGTCACAGCTGCCATCGCTACGTCTTTGTTAATTCATCAATTTCAGCCAGATTGTGTGATCAATACCGGTTCTGCCGGTGGTTTTGATCCGGAACTATCGGTCGGCGATATCGTCATTTCCTCCGAAGTTCGCCACCACGACGTTGATGTCACCGCTTTTGGTTATGAACCTGGCCAGGTGCCACGGTTACCGGCGGCTTTTACCGCCCATCCGGCCCTTATTCTGGCGGCCGAACAAAGCATCGCCGCGCTGGGGTTTTGTCAGACCAAAAAAGGTCTGATCACCACCGGTGACGTGTTTATGTGCGACCCGGATCGGATTGCCAAAACCCGCGCCACCTTCCCGACCATGCTGGCGGTGGAAATGGAAGGCGCTGCTATTGCCCAGGCGTGTTATCAGCTCAACACGCCATTTGTGGTGATCCGCAGTTTAAGCGATATCGCCGGCAAAGAATCTCCAACCTCGTTTGAGGCTTATCTGGAAATTGCTTCGCGCAACAGTAGCGCCATGGTGGTGGAACTGCTTGGCAACCTGCGCCAGCTTAAGCTGTGATGCCAGCACTCAAGCCAAGCAAAAGCCAGGAATAACACCCGTTGCAGCCTGAAATGCTCGCCACTTTACATACGGTACAACAACTGCTGCAACATCCCTGGTTGCAGCAGCCGTTGTTGTTGTGGCTGGTGATCGTACTGAGTAGCCTGCTGCCGCTACCGGCCGGTTATCAGCCGTTGGTGTTGTTTCGGATTTTGGCGTTACGACTGGCCAAAAGAGTGAATAAAACCACTTACCCAGCAGCACAACTGAAACTGTCTGGCAGTCTTGCCGCCATTATCGCAATCACGCCCTGGCTGATCTTGGCCTGGGCTTTTACGCTGTTATCGCAAATGCCGCAGCTATGGCATGGCTTATTGTTGTATCTCTGTCTGGACTGGCAAAATGTCCGGCAGCAAGCACTACACATTCAAAGTAGCCTCGACAAACAACAACTGAGTCTGGCGCGGGATCAACTGCAACCGCTGGTGCTGCGCGAAGTAAAGTTAATGTCGGCCGTCGGCGTCAGTAAAGCCTGTCTGGAAAGCCTGTTATTCCGCCTCGCCACCCAGTGGACTTCGGTGTTGTTGTGGTTTTTAGCCGGTGGTGTGGTCGGTGCTATCGCTTATCGGTTATTACAGGAACTGCAACAGCAGTGGAATCCGAAACAGTCGCAATTCCAGCATTTTGGCAAGCCGGTGGCGGCTATCGTTTCGCTGCTGAATTGGCCAGGCATGCTACTGACCGGCAGCGTATTCGCGTTACTGGTGAGTTTGCGCCAGAGTCGGTACTATCTGAAATTTGCCCGTGATGGTTATTTTAGCTGGCCAGCGCGTTGGTTGCTGGCTGCAGGTGCGGCGGCGCTCAATCGTAATCTGGCAGGTCCGGTGTATTATCAAGGGCAAAAAATCCGCCGGGTGCGCATTGGCCCCGCGCTGGAGCCCAAAGCTGCCGATATTTCGTTACTGCTGCAATTATGTCGCCAGTATCAGGTAGGTGTCTTGCTGCTGCTCAGCAGCTATCTCGGACTTGGCCTCTTTGCTGGCTGGCCACTGTGATGCGGCGCCAAGCGGCATTTTTAACTTCGGCCCGAACTCCAGCCACACGATGTTCTGGACTTTAGGTGGGAACTTGCGATATTTTCAATGCTATTGACATCTTTTCTACAGACCCAACATTTATGTTCAACTTTTCTTGTCAGCACGATCGTTTGCATGCGTAAGCTGTTGAACTGGCTTGGTCTGGTATGTTTACTGACGCTGTGTGGCCAGGCAAGTCAGGCCGCCGAATTAAAACCACTGCTCCAACCACTGACCATCGAACAAGGTCTGTCGCGTGGCTCGGTTCGAAATTTACATATCGATCAGGACGGCTTTTTATGGATAGCCACCAGCAATGGTCTGAACCGCTTTGACGCCACCCGCAACCTGATTGTGGGGGCTGATGACGCCAAAATTGCTGGCCTGGATTTTAATCAGGTATTTGAACATCTGCCGAACCAAATTTGGGCGGTGGCGAGTCAGGTCGGCATTTTCCGGATTGATAAAACCACCGGCGCGATCAAATTAGTGCTGGACTTAGCGGCGCAGGAACAGCTGGACATGCCGACGCTGAGTGAAGTGATCATTGAAGATGACGATCATCTGTTGCTCGCCATTAATAGCGGTGTGTATCGTTATTCGCTTAAAACCGGCCAGCTCAACGAACTGTTTAACTTCAAACAAGCCGACACCGAACTGAGTTGGGTTCGCCAGCTCTGGCTTTATCAGCAACAATTGCTGGTGGGCACCAACCGAGGTTTGTTCCATGTTGATCTGAAAACCGGTCAACATCAACAGATTAAACTAACCGTTGAACAGGCAAAACCAAATCAGCTGATGGTGCGGCATATTTACGCTGCTAACGATCAGTTATTTATCAGCGCGGGCAGCTCACTATTTCAGTTGCCGTTGGCTGATTTACAGCAGCCCGTCAGCCAATGGCAACCGAAACGCTTGTTAACGGACATCCGGATCTCCCGATTGCTGCAACATCAAGACCGTCTGTTATTGGCCACCAGCAGTGGTTTATTTGAATATGACACGATGCTTAGCAGCAGTAAGTTTATGTGGCGATTTAGTCAGGGCAATCAGGACATCGGCCAGGATCTGATCACCGATCTGGTCGCCACAGCCGACGGCGGTTTATGGCTGGCCAGTCGGGACGAAGGGGTCTATTACTGGCACCCGCGCAGCACCGCTTTTACCAATATCAGGCTAAAAAATCTTGAGCAACGGGCTGAAAATAACCAGCAGTTGATGCTTAATTTTGGCGCACAGGCGCTGGCAGAAGGCGGCAACAACCAGTTATGGGTTGGTTCCGGTTATGGTTTACAACTGCTTGATTTAAGCAGCGGTCAGTTTAAAGAGTTTAATTATCCGGCGGATATTCCGGCCGATTTTGGCCAGAGCCTGAGCCGGATTTATCGTGAATCGGACAACAGACTGTGGTTACGTTCCAGCACTTCTTTGCGCTATTTCTCCGTCACCGACCGCCAGTTCTTACCTGCCCCGCTCCTCGATGCCACGCAGCAAAAGTTGCTGACGACCTCGGCACAGGGCCACTGGCGAGATGAACAAGGCGACTTCTGGTTTTACAATTTGGATCAATATTATCGCTATCGCCCGGCACAAGGCGTCGTCGAACCTTTGCCGGGACTAGCGGAAAAAGTACCGCCGCAGTTGGCCGGAAGATTTTTAGGTGCGGTGCCCAATCAGCCGCACAAAATTATCCTCAGCGCCAATGACCGATTATGGCTGTATGACAGTCAGCAGCAACAAGCCAGCCTGATGTTTCAAACGGCGGACTATCAACCGGCGTTGCAGCGGTTTGCCGACAAAATGAGTGTTGATCCACAAGGCATTCTTTGGATCACTTTTAACGGCATCGGCCTGCTCGGCTTTGATCCGGCCTTAAAATTAGTGCATCACTTTCACGAACAACAGCAGTTACTGAGTAACAATGTTTATTCCAGCGAATTAGACAACGACGGCCATTTGTGGTTTTCCGGCAATTACGGCTTGTCGCGGCTCGATACCCGTTCGCTGCGGATTGAACATTTCTCCCGTAAAGACGGTCTCGCCTCTTATGCCTTTAACATCGGTGCCAGCACCCGCCTGCGCAACGGTGATCTGGTATTTGGCAGCCGCCAGGGCTTAACGTTGGTAGATGCCAGCCGTTTTGTCGAACAACCGCTGGCGCCACAGATTGCCATTACCGCCATTCGCGGTCTGGATCAGTCGGGCACTGCCGCACTTGGCAATCTGAACGGTCAGACGTTCAGCTTTAACTACGACGTGCCGGGCATTGAAGTGCAGTTTTCGTCGTTAAATTTCCGCGACAGCAGCAAAATCAGTTACCGCCTGTGGCTGGAAGGCGAGCAGCGACTGGATTACCCAGTACAGAGCTCACCGCAAATAGTTTTCCCGCAATTACAGCCCGGCAGCTACCGATTTAACGTCGCCGCCATGTCGCCAATGACCGGCCTGGAAAGTGCGCCGGCACAAATCCAGCTGAACATTACCGCTGCGCCGTGGCGCACCCAAACGGCCTATGTCAGCTATGCCGTGCTGTTTCTACTGTTCACGTTACTGTGGTGGCGCAATCGCCGCCGGCAACGCCGGTTGCTGGCGCAAGCGCACCAAAAAGTAAAAATTTCCGAACAAAGGTTAAAACAAGCGCTGGAAGCGGTCGAAAGTGGCGCCTGGGAATGGCACTCACATAAAAACAGCATTTTCGCCCAGCGCGTGCACAGTATGCTGGGTTATAGCGAAGCACTGGATCCGCTCACCATGCAGCAGCATCTGTCGTTGATCCATGTGGATGATCGTGAAGCTTATCAGCAGGCCTGGCAACGTTTTACCAGCGCGCCGGATAAAACTTTTGATCACAGCTACCGGATGCAACACAAAAACGGGCATTGGTTGTGGTTCAGAGACATTGGCAAAGTCACCGAATTATCCAGCCAACAAAAAATCGAACGGGTGATTGGTACCTACAGCAACATTACCGAAACCCGTGCCACCAAAGAAAAAGCCCGGTTATTTGGCGAAGCATTTCAACAAACCCGCGACTGGGTAGTGCTGCTGGATTTAGAACAAAGAGTGATTGCCGCTAACCAGTCTTTCAGCGATGTGTTTGGCAATATGGACGAGTATTTAACCAACCCGCGCGTCCATGATCTGGGCATCAGCCTCAATCGTCGGCGGTTTTATACCAAGTTGCTGGCCGGGATGACGGTCAATCAACACTGGCAAGGTGAAGAACTGGTGCAATGCCCCGATGGTTCCGAGCGCCCTACCCTGATCAATATCACCGCAGTGGGCGACGATTTGCAGGTCGAGTTTTTTGTGTTGGTGTTCACCGACATCACCGCCCAGAAACAGGCCGAAGATGATTTACGTTATCTCGCCAGCTACGACACGTTGACCGGGCTGCCAAACCGCGCCTTGCTGATGGATCGGATTTACCACGGCATCGAGCAAGCAAAACGCGAACGCCGATCCTTAGCGTTGTGTTTTATCGACTTGGATAAATTTAAACAAATTAACGACAGCCTCGGCCACGATATCGGCGATTTACTGCTGAAAAAAGTCGCCAAACGCCTGACCGACACCCTGCGTTTAACCGACACCGTGGCACGGCTTGGCGGCGACGAATTTGTGGTGCTGCTGGAAGCCTATAAAAACGATGACAATATCAGCCACGTGGCGCGCAAGATGATCAAAACCATTGGCGAGCCGATGCAGTTAGGCGCGCATATCGTCAGTGTCTCACCCAGTATTGGTATTGCGGTGTTCCCGGAAGATGCGCATGACGCCAAAGAACTGCTCAAACATGCAGACGTCGCGATGTATCACGCCAAAGACAGTGGCCGCAATAATTTCCAATTCTTTATCAATGAGATGAATGAAAAAGCTTATATGCAACTGGCACGCGAAACCAAGCTTCGAAGCGCCTACCAGCAAAGCGAATTTTTTAACTTCTACCAGCCGATTTACGACAGTCGCCAGCAAAAAGTGGTCGGCGCCGAAGTGCTGATGCGCTGGCAATCCGATGTCGGTTTGGTGCCGCCAAACGATTTTATTCCGCTGGCCGAAGATTTAAACCTAATAGTACCGATGACGTTAACCTTATTGGAACGTGCGCTCTGTGATTTACAACAATGGCATCAGGCCGGTTTTAGCCTGTACCTGTCGGTGAATTTATCGACCCGCCATTTAGAGCAGGACGATTTAGCCATTCAAACCAGCAACTTGCTGCAAAAATACCAATTACCCGCCAGCTGCCTGCGCTTTGAAGTGACTGAAAGCGCGCTGATGCAGGACCACCAAAGCGCCATCGCCACCATGCTGGCGCTGAGTGAGCTCGGCATCCAACTGGCACTGGACGATTTTGGTACCGGCTATTCCTCACTAAAATACTTAAAAGAGCTGCCGATTGACGCCATTAAAATCGACCGTAGTTTTGTCAAAGATATCGGCATCGACAGCAACGACGAAACCATCATCGACGCTATGCTCAGCATGGCCAACAGCCTCGGCATGTACTGCATCGCCGAAGGCGTCGAAACCGAACAACAACTAGCCTTTTTCAGCCAACGCCAGTGTTACCTCATTCAAGGCTATTTGTTTGGCAAACCGATGCCAGCGGCGGAGTTTACTGCTCGCTTGGCTAGCGAGCGGGAGCTGATTTAAGCGGCGGCTTGGCGCTTTGGTAAAGCTGAGAACTGCTGGCTCTAGTGCATCACCACGTCAATATACAAGAAGAAACTGTGTGACTCTGCGGCGGACTACCTTCGGTGAGTCCGCCCTTTTTCATGTATATCAGATGCTTGGTAGGGCGTACTCACCCGAAGGGTAGTACGCCGGCATTGTTTATTTGGTAGCAAACGGCTGTTTTTAAAAACGTTTCGCCGCTGGTAAGCGTCTTTTTTTGGCGAAGTAAAAGAAAGAAACCGCAGGAAAGGTGACCCTAATCTCTCGAAAGCCCGCGTTACGAGGGATCAAGATAAAATCGCACGATTTAATCATATTGACCGTTTCATGCGATAAAATGTATGCTTCATTTATCGCTAAATCTGGAGTTTAATTATGCAAACCCTCACCGCAAATGACGCCAAACGCAATTTTGGTGAGTTACTGCTAAACGCTCAACGTGAACCGATCAAAATTAGCAAAAACAGTAAAGATGCTGTAGTCGTGATGTCGATCCACGATTATGAAGCACTGGAAGCGATGAAAGCTGATTACCTGAAACACTGCTTTCACGCTGCGAAAGAAGATTTGGCGCAAGGCAATATTGTTGATGGCGAAAGTTTTCTCAAGGCTCTGTAAGTACGCAGATGCAGCATAACCGATATAAATTGAGCAACTTGGCTCAAGTGCATTTACATAAAATCAAAGACTATAGCATTCAGAATTTTTCTGAATCACAGTGGCACAAATACAAAGAAGTTCTGTTATCCGGCTTTCAGATGTTAGCGGACAATCCGGGTTTGGGCCGACCTTGCACAGAGATTTACTTGAACGGATTCTACTTTCCAATTGGTAAACACACGGCCTACTTCACAAAAGAAACCGACTTTATCCTGATCGTTGCCATATTAGGGCAACCACAACTGCCACAAAATCATTTGAAATAGCATGCTCATCACTTGCTGGCAGCTTATCTGCCTTTAGTAAATTTCGGTTAGTTTGTGGATGTTTTTGGCAGCAAACGGCACCGAAGCGGGCGATGACGCTTCGCTTATCGCCCCTACGCCGCGTGGTGCAGGCATGCTAAACTCCCGCCACTTTCCAAGCCGGAAACACCGGCATACAGCAAACTGCAGTGCCCATGCCCACAAAAATGCCAATAAAAATTCCAGTTATCAACACCATCAAACCGCTCTACGCAGCGGCACTGCTACTTCTACTCGCTGAAGCCTGCTTCGCCGGCATCGGCGCTTTAGTAAAACTCACCAGCGCCAGTGCCAGCGAGGCGCAGGTGGTGTTTTTCCGAAATTTTTTTGCGCTGTTGGTGATGTTGCCGTGGATTATTAGTCAGGGTGTGCAGATCCTAAAAACCAAACGTTGGTATCTGCATTTAAGTCGCGCCACTACCGGCATTATTTCGATGTACTGCTTTTTTTATGTGATTAGTCAGTTGCCGTTGGCGCAGGCGATGTTGGTGTTGTTGCTCTCCCCCTTTGTGGTACCGATTATTGCGCGGTTTTGGCTGAATGAACGGCCAAGCCGCTTGACCTTATTTGCGATAGTGCTGGGTTTTGTTGGGGTTTTTATTGCCATTCCGCTTGGCGGGCAAGCCGGTAGCCTGGTTATTTTATTGCTGGGTTTATTATCCGCTGTACTGGTGGCGGTGACCAAAACCACCATCCGTTATATGTCGGATACCGAACCTGCCGCGCGTACGGTGTTTTATTTCTCGTTGCTGACCGCCATTATTTCGTTTGTACCGGTGCCGTTTTATTGGAATCCGCTACCTGCGGTGGCCTGGTGGGCTTTTGCCGGGATGGGCCTGTTGGCTGCTGTTGGTCAAATGGCGATGACCAAAGCCTATGCGTTGGCACCAGCCAGTGATATCGGCATGTGGACTTATAGCAGTATTATTTTTGCTGGTTTATTTGGGTATGTATTCTGGCAAGAACCGGTGACGATGGCTTGGTTTGGCGGAGTGTTGATTATTTTTTACGCCGGATACATTACGACGCGACAAAGGTTGTTATGAGTCGTGTTCGCCGCAGCAGCAAGGAACTAATCTCCACGCTGATGCGGCATGTTATGGCTTTATTGAACTATTAAATCATTCAATTTAAACACTACGCGTCGCAGTAGCAGGTGAAATCGCCGCGGCTTTGCGCGCCGGATAAAACACCGCCAGCTGACCCACCAGATACAACGCCAGTACACCTACCACCAACAGCTGCGGCTCTAACGGTGCAAGTTCAAATTTACTGACTAACCAAATATTCAAGCCCACGGCCGCGATAGCGCCAATCACCACGCCTAAGGTACTGATCAGGAAGTTTTCCAGCATAAAATAGCGCATCACCTGCAACTGGGTTGCCCCTAAAGCGCGGCGGGTGCCGATTTGGCGGCGGCGGCGGTTGATGCTGAACATCGCCAGGCCAACAATGCCGAAAGCGGTGATCAAGGTTAAAATCACAATCACCAACAGCAGAATTTTATTTAGCGCATTGTGACTGCGGTAGCTGTCCTCGCGGGTATCTTCTAAGCTAGTAACGTTCCGGATAATGCGGTTTTTATCCGATTCGGCCAGCGCTTTTTCGATAATTGGCATCAGCTCATCACGCCGTCCGGGCTCGGTCCGGATGATATAGCGGCTGTTACGCGTTTCCATCTGAAACGGCACCAGCATGCTGCGCTCGACGCCATCCCAGCCATTCCACGGCGCTTGCAAGGTTTTGACAATACCGCTGATTTGCACTGCTTCGTTCTGGTTGATGTACACCGTTTTGCCAAGTGCGCTCTGATAAGCGCCCGGATACAAAGATTCGGCCATCGCCTGACTGACAATCGCCCGCGCCGGCCAGCTCACTGACGTTGCTGGACGCCACTCAATATCGGTCAGCTGGAAGTTTTCGCCGGCAATCAGCTCTAATCCCAGCGTATTGATGCCATGGTCGTCGACCATATAAACTGCAACACCGATGCTGTTTTCGCCCTCACCGGCTTTGTGTTGCAAACCCATCGACCAGCCGCCGCCACTCAGTGGAATGGCGTTGATCTGCGTCGCGTTCACCACACCAGGAATGCCGCGAATGAGTCGCAGATCATCGGCCAGCGCCGCTTCATGGTTATAGTTCTGACCAAACACGGTATTGCTTAAATAAAACAAATTCGCTTCATCCAGACCACTTGGCCTGGCCATCTGGCTACTGCGCTGCTGCATCATAAAAATGGCATTGACCATAATGCTCAGCGTTAACGCTATTTGCAGCGCAATCAGAATTGCCCCGACTTTTTGCCGTAATAAGGCTCGAAAAATTGGACCTAATTCAAACATTTCAAGCTCCTTATTGGCTTTTCAGCTGTTGTGACGGTTGCACAGTGCAAGCACGCCAGGTTGGATACAAACCCGCCAGTAAACTGGAGACCAGCGCCAGCAACATCGCCAGCCCCACCATTGCCAGATCCAGCTCAGCCAAACCTTTCATTTCATCGCCATAAAGCGCCTGCACGCCTTGTAAACCAAGCCAGGCGAACACCAATCCCAACAAGCCACCGGCAATGCCGATACAACCAGCTTCAGTCAGATATTGGGTAAATAAATCCTGCCGACTGGCGCCAAGTGCTTGGCGCAGGCCGATTTGTGGCGCTTTACTTAAGAATTTCGCCAGCAATAAGCCGATAGTATTCAGTAGACACACCAGCAAAAACATCAGCGACATCACCATCATCAGGCTGGCGTCTTGCGCCACCACTTGCTGATTTTCCATCCACTGCATCACATCGCTGAGCCGGTTGTTGACTGGCCGCTCAAACCGGCCGAGTTTTTTCTGCTCGCTGACATAAGCATTTAAAAAGGTCAGATAATCTTGCTTTTCCTGCTCATTACGCAGCTCGACCCAAAATTGTGTCCAGACACATTCCGAATTTAAGAACGCCTCATAACCTTCACCACTGGGTTTCCAGCAATTGGTATTGCCGTTGCGGCTAATTTTCTGCTGCGAGATCAAACTAAAAGGCACAAAAACTTCTTCTACTTCGTTAAAAGCACCGGTGGTGATGTCGTAAAAACGCGGTCTTGGCTGCCAGTTGGCAATCACGCCGACCACCTGATAATAATCCCCCGCCAGTTTTACTTTTTCGCCGACCGAATCACGACCGCCAAATAACCGATCGTTCAGGCTTTGGCTCAGCACCACCACTTGCTGCATCGATTCATCGGCACTGCGATCCCAGCTACCGCCAAATAAAAACGGCACTTCAAACATCGCAAAAAAATCGGCGGAATTGGCGCGGCCAGAGACCTGAAACGGCAAACTGTCTTTACCTTCCGGCTCCAGCACCGCCGTCATTTGCGCCTGCACCACTTGCCGGAACGCTTTATTTGCTGCCCAAAGCGCAGTGGAGTCGCGATAAGTCAGTTGATCCGGTGGATCGCCGTTGTCGTTGGCCGGTTCATGCGGATCCCAGTTATCCAACTGCACATAAAACAGTTGCTCACTTTTGGTTGGAATAGGGTTGGCCGACATCAGATAGTTGACAGTGACCGTGGTCATGGCAGCGCCGATGCCCAGACCAATCGCCAACACCATCAGCAGACTTAAACCATAACTTTGCCGGATGCTGAGCCAGGCTAAACGCAGATAATAGGCAAACATGCTCAGACTCCTGCCACTTTGGCGCTGTGTTCAGTAGCGCTCGGGGACACGATATGCAATGGTTCGTGCAGGGTTGCAGTCAATTCGGATACCCGGCCATCTTTAATCAGAATCTGCCGTTTCGCGCGTTGTGCCAGACCATGGTCGTGCGTCACCATAATGATGGTGGTGCCCTGGCGGTTAATATCTTCCAGCAGCGCCATCACACTTTGCGCCATTTGGCTATCGAGGTTACCGGTCGGCTCATCCGCCAGCAAAAAGCGTGGGCTGGTGGCAAGTGCCCGGGCAATCGCCACCCGTTGTTGTTGACCGCCTGACAGCTGACTGGGCAAATGTTTCATTCTTGACGCCAGCCCCACCAATTCCAGCTGTTGTTCGATACGGCGTTTACGCTCTTTGGCGTCAAAACCGCGATAGCGCAGCGGTACATCGACGTTGTCGAACAAGTTCAGCTCCGGAATTAAGTTAAAGCTTTGGAAAATAAAACCTATTTTCTGATTGCGCATTTTTGAGCGCTGGCTGTCGCTTTGTTGATTGACGTTTTCACCATCCAGCAAAAACAAGCCGGAACTGGCCACTTCTAACAAACCGGCGATATTTAAAAAGGTGGTTTTACCCGAGCCCGATGGACCGGTAACACTGACAAAATCACCTTCCTGCACTTCTAAATCCACCTCACGCAGCGCATGGGTTGACACTTCACCGGTATGAAATACTTTGCCTAACTGTTTCATTAGCAACATAAAATAGCCCTCAAGGCGGCACTGGCCGCTGTTGTTGATTTAACTGAATTAGTGATTTAACTGGATTTGTTGAGCGCCGTTAAACATATCGGTGCCGGAAATAATGATTTGATCGCCTTCGGCTAAACCGCTCAGCACTTCTACTGCGGATAAACTGCGGGCGCCGATGGAGATGGGAGTTTTCACCGCCAGGCCATTTTTAACGATGTAAGCAAACTGGCCATTCGAGCTTTCCAGGAACTGACCACGCGAGACCTGCAACACCGCGTCGCGTTGCTCCAGTAAAATCCGGCTGGCGAGGCGTTGGTTTTGACGAAGGCCCGGTGGCGAGGCTTTTTCAAAGCGCACCCGGCCAGTCACCTGATTGTCGACAATTTCTGGCGACACACTGACTAACCGTGCCGGATAGGTTTGTTGATCCAGGGTAATATCCGCCGGCATGCCAATCGCCAAATCGTCGGCGTAGTTTTCCGGAATGGCAATTTCCACTTCAAACTGAGTTAAATCGACCACCGACAACAGCAGCTGATTTTTGGTTAAGTAGGTTTTATTGTCAGTCGCCAGATTGCCGATGATGCCATCGACCGGCGATTTGACCTGCAGTGCGTCGACCTGACGGCTTAAATTCGCCACCAACAAGGTCTGGCGTTGTAATTCTTGTTGCAGCGCGGTTGATTCAAACTCCAGGCTTTCTTTATTCAGCACCGCATCTTTCACCGCATGCTGATGCTGCAACGAGGCGTTATTTAAATCATCACCGGCTTTTTCATAATCAATCTGGCTAATGGCTTTCACGCTATAACCTTGTTCGGCACGGCGTTTTTCGCGCTCGGCAGTAATGAGCGCGACTTTGGCTAAATCAACGGCTTTTTGGTCGATTAGCTGTTGTTTGCGCGATTGAATGATTTGCCGCTCCAGGCCAGTGCTCAGGCTATTCAGCGTGGCTTGTTCCTGTTTAAGCTTGCTATCGAGTTCCGGGCTGTCGATGGCGGCAATCACATCGCCTTTTTTCACCTGGGTGCCGGCTTCGGCAAAAAAGCTAACCGTACCATCGGCAGAGGCGTAAAGTTTTGGACTCACCGCCGCCACCACTTTGCCCTGCACCGACACATCCCGGACAAAAGGCGCCGTTTTGACGCTGTCCAGCCGCACCCGTGACATCGCCACCGACATATCCGATTGCTGCCAGTTGGAAAGCAAAGGCGTCACTTGCCACAACAGCAAGGCTGCCGCTGCGACAATCATCGCCAACATGATGATTTTTTTCGATTTTAGCGGTTTGGTATCGCGGATTTCATCCTGAGCGCTCGGCTCGGCAATTTTGATAGTCACGGTGCATCTCCAATTCATTCCTGCAAACTCAGTCGCAGTGACTTTGGAAATGGTTTAGCAAAATCTGAAATTATTTTTGGTCAGCAGCGAAACGAAAACGCAGGTATGAGGCAGGTGCTTGAAATAACACAACTACTTCTGTGCGCTGTAGGTTTTACTGCCAAAAAAAATCCCCAATCACAACAGAGGCATGATCAGGGATTGGGAAGTTGCTACGAACGATAAATCCAGTGTAGTTCAGTAAAATCAGCTTGCAGGTTAATTAGTCTTTTCTGAATCAAAAAATCCTTTGCAGCAATTGCACACACTTGCCAACCCCAGCTGTGCTAAAACCACACAAGCTATAGCACTTCAGTGATGGCTCGGGTAAAATGCCAGCCCTTTTGTAGTTGACGACTTTATACAGGCACCAAAATACCATGAGCAAAAAGCTGCACATTAAAACCTGGGGCTGCCAGATGAATGAATATGATTCATCCAAAATGGCCGACTTGTTGGATGCCACTCATGGCTATACCCTGACTGAAAACGCTGAAGACGCTGACGTCATTTTATTAAATACCTGTTCCATCCGCGAAAAAGCGCAGGAAAAAGTATTTCACCAATTGGGCCGCTGGCGCCCACTGAAAAAGAAAAATCCTAATTTAATCATCGGTGTTGGTGGTTGTGTTGCATCACAGGAAGGCGCATCCATTCGGGAGCGTGCACCTTACGTCGACATTATCTTCGGGCCACAAACCCTGCACCGCTTGCCGGAAATGATTAATTCGGTCAAAGGCGACCGCTCACCAGTGGTTGATGTTTCATTCCCTGAAATCGAAAAATTTGACCGGTTACCAGAGCCAAAAGCCGACGGTCCAACCGCCTTTGTCTCGATCATGGAAGGCTGCTCAAAATACTGTACTTTCTGCGTGGTACCTTACACCCGCGGTGAAGAAGTGAGCCGTCCACTTGATGATGTACTGCTGGAAATCGCGCAACTGGCTGAACAAGGCGTGCGTGAAGTGAATTTATTAGGCCAGAACGTCAACGCTTATCGCGGTGAAACGCATGACGGTCAAATTTGCCACTTCTCTGAATTGCTACGCTTAGTCGCCGCTATCGATGGTATTGACCGCATTCGCTATACCACATCGCATCCTGTTGAATTTACAGACGATATTATCGAAGTGTACCGTGATATCCCGGAATTGGTTGATCACCTGCATTTACCGGTACAATCGGGCTCAGATCGCATTCTGACGTTGATGAAACGTAATCACACCGCGCTTGAATACAAAGCACAAATTCGCAAACTGAAAAAAATCCGCCCGAATTTAAGTATGTCGTCAGACTTTATTATTGGTTTCCCTGGTGAAACGGCCGAAGATTTTGCCCAGACCATGGATTTAATCGCCAATATTGGCTTTGATATGAGCTTTAGTTTCATTTATAGCGCCCGTCCTGGCACACCAGCGGCAGATTTGCCGGATGACGTCAGCGAAGATGAAAAAAAGCAGCGGCTATATATTCTGCAAGATCGCATCAACCAACAATCACTGCAGATTGCCCGTGGCATGCTGGGCACCGAGCAACGGGTATTGGTCGAAGGTCCGTCGAAAAAAGATCTGATGGAACTTACCGGCCGCACTGAGAATAATCGGGTGGTGAATTTTGAAGGCACCCCTGATATGATTGGTGGCTTCGTTGATATTAAAGTGACAGACGTATTCACTAACTCTTTGAAAGGTGTGGTTATTCGCACTGAAAAAGAGATGGATTTACGCCGCGAAATATCACCACAACAAATTCTGGCGCGTCAGCCAAAAGCAGATCCACTTGGGGTACAAAGGTTTCAGCCCTGAGTCTAACTAAGTTTCTAAGGCCGCTAAATAAAGCGGCCTTGTTTACAAGAGAACAGGCCCATTGGACAACCCAATCAGCAGTATCGAATTTAAAGTAGAACCCACTGACCACCAACGGCTGTCGCTGTTATGTGGCCCCTTCGATGACCATATCCGCCAGATTGAACGGCACTTTCGGGTACAGCTCAGCTTTCGCGACGACAAGTTCCGTTTACTGGGTCTGACCGCACAAGTGCCACTGGTGCAACAATTGGTTGAGCAACTCTACGCAGAAACGCTGAGTCCGGCGGGCAAACTGGTGCCATTAACCGCCGAGCAAGTGCATCTGGCGATGAGTGGTATTGACCATCCGGCGACCTTGATCCAAGTCGATGAGCAGGCGCAAGAAGTCAGCATCAAGACTAAAAAAGGCATGATCAAGGGCCGTAATCCGAATCAGAGCCGCTATGTCGCCAATATTCTGCGCCATGACGTGACTTTTGGTATTGGCCCGGCAGGTACCGGGAAGACTTATTTAGCGGTCGCTTGTGCGGTCGATGCGCTGGAAAAAAATCAGGTGCGGCGCATTGTGCTGACCCGTCCAGCGGTCGAAGCTGGTGAAAAATTAGGTTTTTTACCAGGTGATTTAGCGCAAAAAGTCGACCCTTACCTGCGTCCGTTGTACGACGCTTTGTTTGATATGCTGGGTTTTGAAAAAGTCGAAAAGTATCTGGAACGTGGCACCATTGAAATTGCGCCGCTGGCTTATATGCGCGGCCGTACTTTAAGTGATGCATTTATTATTTTGGATGAAAGCCAGAACACCACGGTTGAACAGATGAAAATGTTCTTAACCCGGATTGGTTTTAATTCCAAAGCGGTGATCACTGGCGATGTAACGCAGGTCGATTTACCCCGTGGCACTTATTCTGGCTTAAAACATGCGATTGATGTGCTATCTGAAGTTGATGCACTGAGCTTTAACTATTTTGTTGCCAAAGATGTGGTGCGCCACCCGGTAGTGCAAAAAATCGTGATTGCTTATGAAGCTTTTGAAGCTGCTGCCGCGGTGCGCAAACAAGCTGAAAAAGAAGCGGCTTTGCTGGCGCAGGCTGCTGCGAATACCGCTGCAACTGTTGTGATACCAGCCACAGCTGCGACCACAGAAGCAAAACCAGCCAGCCGTCGTAAAACGGTCACTAAAGCTGCGGATACTGAAACCCCATGAGCATCATTCTTGATTTACAGCTGGCCTCAACCGCCAGCAATCTGCCGTCCGAAGCGCAAATTCAATTGTGGCTGAATGCAGCAGTCTCGCCTTTTCAGCCGGTGGCTGAAGTCACAGTGCGGATTGTCGATGAAACCGAAAGTCAGCAACTGAATTTTGACTACCGCGAAAAAGACAAACCAACCAATGTGCTGAGCTTTCCATTTCAATGCCCACCGGGGATTGAACTGCCATTATTAGGCGATTTAGTGATCTGTGCCGGCGTCGTCGCGCAGGAAGCCAAGGAGCAAAATAAAAGCCTGGATGCACATTGGGCACATATGGTGGTGCATGGCAGCTTGCATTTACTTGGCTTTGACCATATAAATGATGATGACGCTTTGGAAATGGAAGCGGAAGAGATCCAAATTCTGGCAGAACTGGGTTTTGCCGATCCTTATTTGATTCAAGACTAACGGAGCTGGTTTTTTTATTATGGGTGACGACAATCCACACTCGGGACGCGGTTCTGCCGCTAAATCATGGTTAGAACGTATTGCCGCCATATTTACCGCAGAACCACAACAAGTCTCAGATCTGGAAGATATTATTGCCGAAGCCAATTCGCGCAATCTGATTGATTCCGACACCAAGGGTATGCTGCAAGGTGTACTGGATGTCTCCAAAATGCGCGCCCGCGATATTATGGTGCCCCGTTCGCAAATGGCGACGATCGATATCGATCAGCCGTTGGCCGAATTTTTACCTATTCTGCTCGAAAATAATCACAGCCGTTACCCGGTGGTCAACGAAGATAAAGACCATATCGAAGGTATTCTGATCGTCAAAGACATTCTGAAATATGCACTGACGCCCGATATTGAATGGGAACTGAAAGATTTATTGCGCCCGGCAGTGATTATTCCGGAAAGTAAAAGAGTCGATGCCTTACTGAAAGAATTCCGCCAAAAACGCTACCACATGGCCATCGTCGTCGATGAATATGGTGGGGTGTCAGGCCTGATCACCATCGAAGATATTCTGGAGCAGATCGTCGGCGATATCGAAGATGAACACGATGACGAAGAAGGCGATGATATCCGCAAGCTTGGCAGCAATGTGTTTATGGTCAGTGCGTTAACCCCACTCGACGAATTTAACGAAAGTTTTAGTACCGGTTTTGACGAAGAAGAAGCTGGCACCATCGGTGGAATTGTATTACACGCTTTTGGCCATATGCCGGCCAAAGGTGAAACCATTCAGCTCGAAGGGCTGGTCTTTAAGGTCACCAAAGCCAATAGCCGCCGTCTGGTGCAGTTGCAGGTAATCCGACCAAAACCAACAGAAGATGCTGAATTACAGCGGTAAGGAAAGTTGTCCGTGTTAAGTTTGAAATTTTCCCGCCCTGATTTGCTGCGAACACTGCTGCAAAGCCTATTGCTGCTGGTCGCTGGCCTTGCCAATACCCTGGCGTTTGCGCCTTATGAAATGACCGCTTTGCCGCTCTGCACCCTGGCGCTGCTGAGTCTGGTGCTGTTTCAGTGTCAAAGTACCGGCAAAGCCGCCTGGTTTGGTTTTATCTACGGTGTTGGCTGGTTTGGCCTTGGCGTGAGCTGGGTGCATGTCAGTATCGCTGCTTTTGGCGGCATGCCACTCGTTGCCAGTTTAGGCATTATGGCATTACTAGTTGCGTATTTAAGCCTGTTCCCTGCCCTCGCAGCCTGGTTGAGTTGTCACCCGCGGCTGAACGCAACCACATCGACTGGCAAACACCCGCTTAAACATCCGCTATGGTGGCCTTTGTTGCTCGCCAGCAGCTGGGTCCTAGCCGAAAATCTGCGTTCGTGGTTATTCACGGGTTTTCCATGGTTATCATTGGGTTATAGCCAGACCGAAGGTTTTCTGGCGCCTTATGCACCCTTGATTGGCGAAACCGGCATTACTTTTATCATGGTTTTTGCAGGTGCCAGTCTGATGCTGCTGGTGCACAAACAATGGCGTATGGCGCTGGTTGCTGCAGTGCTGTTGCTGGCAAGTCCGCTGCTGAGTCAGCTCAAAGGCTGGCAATTGCTGGATGAAAAAGTCAGCGTGGCTTTGGTGCAAGGCAATATCAAGCAAGAACTGCGCTGGGCACCAGAGCAAGAACTGCCGACGATGAAAAAGTATATGCAGTTGACTAAACCGCATCTGCAACAACAAATCATTGTCTGGCCGGAAGCTGCTATTCCACAGCTCGAACCACTGGCCCAAGCGTATTTATTCAATCTTGATATGCAAGCGGCGGAAAATAACAGCGCTGTGATCACCGGTATTCTTGATTACAAACGCAATAACGATGCTTATAACGGCATGATTGTGCTGGGGAAAAGCGGTACTGCAGCAACCGCAGGCGACTATATTTACGAAACGAGAAACCGCTATCAGAAACACCAATTATTGCCAATAGGCGAATTTGTGCCCTTTGAGCGGTTGCTGCGTGACATAGCGCCCTTTTTTGATTTACCGAATAGCTCGTTCGCCCGTGGCGACTGGCAGCAGCCCAATTTACAAGCCAACGGTTATCAGTTGCTCGCTGCTTTGTGTTTTGAAATTGTGTTCCCGCGGCAAATTCAGGCCAACTTTACCGACGATACCGATTTTTTGCTGACCGTCAGCAATGACGCCTGGTTTGGCTCATCCATTGGCCCGCTGCAACATATGCAAATCGCCCAGATGCGCGCGCTGGAATTTGGCCGGCCGCTGCTGCGCGCCACCAATAATGGCGTGACCGGCATCGTTTTGCCAGACGGAAAGTTACAGGCGGTACTGCCGCAGTTTGAGGATGGTGTATTGGCTGCTGACGTTCAGCTAGCTACAGGCCGGACTTTGTATAGCAAAACCGGCGATTGGCCTTTGCTGATGTTGGCTGGATTATTGTTGCTGTGGATAGGATTTTCCAGCTGGCGTCAACAACGCCAGCTGGAAAGGAATATCAAGGATGAAGGCTAATTAGACCGTCGACATCCACTGCTGCACTGCAGACACCAGCTCATCCGGGTGGAACTTAGCAATAAACTGATCCGCCCCAACTTTGCTGACCATTGCATTGTTAAACACGCCACTGAGTGACGAGTGCAAAATCACGTGAATACGTTTTAAATGCTCATGCGCTTTAATTTCAGCGGTTAAGGTATAACCGTCCATCTCCGGCATTTCGATATCGGAAATCAGCAGTGGCACCTTGCCCGACACATCACCGCCCAGCTCTTCTGCTTTGGCCAATAGCCAATCCAGCGCCATCCGGCCATCGTTGACCGTTTGAATTTCTACGCCAATGGCTGACAGCGCCCGTTTTACCTGATTTCGAGCCACCGCAGAGTCATCGGCCACCAACACCACCAGATTTTTAAAATCAACGTCTTTGCTTTTCTCTTTCACCGATTCGCTGACCGTTTCATCGACCGGCGAAATTTCGAAAAACACTTTTTCGACATCCAGAATTTGCACTAATTTGTCATCAACCTTGGTTACCGCCGTGACGTAATGCGCTTTGCCCGCCCCCTGTGGCGCCGGCATAATTTGTTCCCAGTTACTGCTGATGATCCGGTCAACCCCTGAGACTAAAAAGCCTTGGGTATGCCGGTTGTATTCGGTGACCAGCACATAGGCAGTCGCTAAATCGGTGATCATCGGGCCACCGGTCGCCATGCTTAAATCGATCACAGTGACAGGTTCACCACGCAGATGGGCAATGCCGCGGACGTTTGGATGCGATCCAGGTAAGGCACTTAATTCCGGACACTGCAGCACTTCGCGCACTTTAAACACGTTGATCCCAAACGGCTGGGTGCCGTAAAGCCGGAATAACAGCAGCTCCAGCCGGTTTTGGCCGACAATATTGGTTCTTTGGTCCACGCTGGACATCAGGCTACTCATGCTTTTCCTCATCAGATTAGGATGACCGGTTCAATACCGGTTTTTCATTAGCGACATCTGAACAAGATAGGCGAAAAACTCTAATAATGCTCGTGGTTTAGCATCACCAATGGCTGTCTAACGAAAATATTCTGCCGATGGTAAAAATCATTGAAAAAGTGCAGCTGGTGGTTGCTGCTCTTTGTGTGTTACTTCGCAGCTAAATCCTGTAACCGCTGCTGCAAAAACTGCTCGTCTGCGTTGGTGGTTGCCAGCGCCAAAGCTTGCCGGTAAAAATTAATAGCTTCGCCGTTCTGCCCAAGCTGCCGATGAAAATCTGCCGCCACCGCAAATAGTAAGTGATATTGCGCCAGATGTTCATCTGCCAGCAGCGGCGCTAACTGCATCAAAGCCGCCGCCGGGCCATGGCACATACTAAAAGCAACCAGTTGATTTAATGCCACCACCGGCGTTGGTTCCAACCGGTATAACAGTTGATATAACGCATGAATTTGCGGCCAGTCGGTGCTGGCACTGTCGGGGCTTTCACTATGCACCGCCGCAATCGCTGCCTGAATGGCGTAAGCTCCAATCCGACCTGAAGATAAAGCGGTTTCAACGTGCCGGATCCCTTCAGTAATCATGGCTTGATCCCAGTGCTGGCGTTGCTGATCCGCCAGCAAAATCAACTCACCTCGCGCCGTAAACCGCGCTTGTCGCCTGGCATGTTGCAATAATAACAGCGCCAACAGACCACAACTTTCAGTATCAAAATGTAAAACCAGCAATTGCCTTGCCAAATCAATGGCTTGTTGTGCCAAATCAGCTTGCTGCATCCCGTCGTCGGGCGCCGACTGCTGGCATGGCATCGAATAGCCTTCATTAAACAGCAAGTAAATCACTTTATGCACCGCCTGTAACCTTGGTGCTAGCTGTTGCGGTGGCGGCACCTGATAGGGAATGGCGGCGGCTTTAATTTTCTGTTTGGCACGGACGATGCGCTGAGCAATGGTTGATGGCGTCTGTAAAAAAGCCCTGGCGATTTGCTCGGTGGTTAAGCCACACACTTCCCGCAAGGTCAGCGCTAGTTGTGCTTCCAGTGACAATGCCGGATGGCAACAGGTAAAAACCAGCCGTAGATAATCATCCGGCCATTGTTGTTCCATTTGCAGTGCAAAGCTGTCGCCCGCTTCTTCTGATGCGATCTGCGCCAGCACTACTTCACCATCGCTGACAAAACGCTGTTGCTGGCGCAGTTTATCAATGGCCTTAAACCGCCCGGTCGATATCAGCCACGGCACCGGCGATGCTGGCACGCCGGTTTGCGGCCACTGCACCAGCGCCGCACTAAATGCTTCCTGCAAAGCATCTTCGGCCCGGTCAAAATCACCGAGCAGCCGGATCAACGTCGCCAGCACTTGCCGGGAATGTTGCTGATACAGTTGCTCAATTTGTGCGGCAAGCGCGGTGGCGGATTGCAATATTGGCATCGTCAGGTTCCTGGGAGCGGCTTAAACGACCAACTGCCTTACTGGCCGCACTTCGACACAACCAACCCGTGCCGCCGGAATACCCGCGGCCAGCTGCAATGCTTCGTTTAAATCCCGCGCTTCAATCAGGTAAAAACCGGCCAGCTGCTCTTTAGTTTCGGCAAAAGGCCCGTCACTAAGCAACACTTGCCCGGCACGCATCCGTACCGTGGTAGCCGTCGCGACCCCTTGTAATGCTTCCGCCGCCAGCATCCGGCCACTGTGCGCCACTTGCTCGGCATAGGCCTGACATTCGGCGTCCTTTGGACTTTCCGGCAAGCTATGCAACAACTGTTCGTTGCTGTAGACCAGGCATAAATATTTCATCGGCTTTCCTTCGATTTGTTCTTAATCAGGCTGCAGCGAAAACATCGGTGCATTGCTTTCCATATCAAATGGCACCGAAAAATGCTCATGCACCACTTGCCACTGACCTGCTGTTTTGCGCCAGCACTGGGTGGTTCGCATCCAGCAACCTTGTTCTTCACCTTGCTCGTTGCTGCCACCACATTGGATCAGCGTATGGCTGAACGCTAAATCAGCATTGGCTTCAACTTCAAGCTGCGCCATCCGAAAAATCGACGGGCCACCACCACAATGGGACATACAATTTTCCCAGTGTGCCCGATACACTTCAACACCACGAAACTGCAGTTTTTGAATAGCGTCAAAGGATCGAATGTGTGGCGCATAAATGGCCATCACCCGGCTGAGATCTTTTGCTTGCACCGCTTCGGTCCAGCTGGCTAAAATTTCACGAATTTGTTGTTCAGCGCCTTGTTGTTGAGTCTGTTGCATGGATATTCTCCTTCAGTTGCAGATAACTGCGATTAGTTGCGGGTAAATGCGAAATAGCTGTTATAGTCGAACCATTCTTCAGATAATCGACAAGCCGCTTGAAAAATAATTCTGTTTTTTAACGCGCGACCTTTCTATCAAACCATAAACCTCTGATTTATTTAAAATTATACTGACGATATAACTTCATGTACTTCAGCACGCGCGCCGTCAGCAGCGATTAAACCTGCTTGACCCTATTTTTGTATGCCCAAAATCATTGAAGATGCGGAGGCCACGGTGGAACCGCGGCAACTGAACGCCGCCAGGAGCATAGTAGTCCTATGTGACTGGGGGCGTGAAGGCGGCCAACAACCCCGCAACTTCAAGGATGAAGGGGATATATGCCGTTCAGCTTAAGTACAGCCAATTGGCGGTACCTTTAGCCCATCTTCTTCGCCAGTTGGCTGTAATTAAGGACTTTTTTATGAATAATTCAATGTTAGTCGGATCGATCATTGGCGCTATCGCCGTTACCGCTTTAGGCTCAGTCGCCGGTTACAAATATCTGGATCAAGAACCACAATATGCGGAAGTTGTCAGCAGCAAAGCCATTATCGAAACTTACAGTGAGCCGGTTGAACAGTGTAAAGATGTGATAGTGCAACAGAAAAAAGCGGTGAAAGATGAAAACCAAATCACCGGTACCGTACTTGGCGCCGTGGTTGGTGGCGTGTTGGGCAACCAGATTGGTGGTGGTTCCGGTAAAAAAGTGGCAACAGTTGCCGCAGCTGCAGCTGGTGGTTATGCCGGTAAACAAGTACAACAAGATATGCAAAACAACGATGTTGAAAGTCAGAACAAGCGTGTTTGCAAAACTGTACAGCAACAAAAAGAACGCACCGTCGGTTATGACGTGCGTTATTTACTGAACGGTGAGTTAAAGAATATTCGGATGGATCAAAAACCAGCCGAAAAGATTTTAATCAAAGATGGTCAGGTGATTGCGGCGACTTTGCAAGCTGGTTCGTAACCGCTAGCCCGTAATAAGTAGCATCAGCACTGTTTTTAAAAAAGCCGAAGCGACACTTCGGCTTTTTGCTATCTGCGATAACCACAAGCAGCACAACAGCAGGTTACTTCTTAAAACTCATCCGCACTAAGGTATTGTCTTTTAACCAATAATGATGAAATAACGCGGCTAAAGCATGTATGCCTATCAGGTAATAGCCAACGGTAGCGCCAATTTCATGCAAGTCTTCCAGCCATTCAGCTGTCGCGGCATCGGTAGCAATCAATGCCGGTAACTCTGTGCCAAAGAACCGCAGCGGCACTGCATCGGCCGACAACAACAATAACCCCAATACCGGCATCACCAACATCAAAGTGTAGATGGCCAAATGCACCCCTTTTGCCAACAGCTGTTGCCAATGGGGTTGCGGTGGATTGATCACGGGTGTTGGCTGCTTAAATCTGGCGAACAGCCGTATCGCCAATAACAGTAAAATGCAGATCCCAAACCAATAATGGCTGGTTTTCATCAGGTCACGCCCCGGCGTACCACGCTCAAAAATATCGCGAAATTCCATGCTGACATAAACGCAAATAAACAGCAGCACTGTTAGCCAGTGAATAGTGACGGTTAACCGGTTAAAACGATGTGGACTGGGGAGATTTGATGCTGACAATCTGAACTCCTGACGATTTTAAGCTGGAATAACGAGGGCTGTTTTTTGAGTTGTAGCCTGTAGCGTCAGCGTTTACCAGCGCCCAAAATACTGATCAATCAACAAGGTCAGTTGCTCGTTGAGTTCAGCTTCAAGATCGTCGGCATTGGCCTGATACAACGCAAAATAACGCGCCGCCTGCGCCGGATTTAAGCTTCGTCCGGCCAGGGTGCACTGCATTTCCGGCAAACTTTTATCAAACCGTGGCACTAAAATCCAGCGCATAAAGCCAGCGGTATGGGATGTCACCAACGGCTGCGAGAACTTACAGAAATCTTCAATATAATCGGCACCTTGCGGACCCAGACAGCCAGGTTCCACCCGATAAATTACTTCCAGAATTGCCGTTGTTGCCGTCATTGAGCTTCCATTACATACGCCACTGAACCCAGTAAAACTAACTTAGCAGAAGCTGCTTGCCAACAGCAACAAAAAAGCCTTACTGATTAACAGCTTTGCCGAATCACCAAATCACAGTGCAGTTCAACATCACCACTTAGCTCGCCCGCCAGCAAGCGACTTGCCGCCAGCCGGCCTTTTTCAGCACTATATTGCTGAATGGTGGTCAGCGCCGGATAAAAACGCTCGCCCTCTTCAATGCCATCAAAACCCACCACCACCAGCTCTGACGGAATGTCGATACCCAACTCACGCGCTACCATCATCGCCGCGAGCGCAATCCGATCGCTCATGCACAATAAAACGCTGGGACGAACCGCTTGTTGCAAAGCTTCGCGCGCAGCCATCAATGCCTGTTCGTGCTGATTGACCGGGATATGCCACACCGCTTCGGCCGGCAATTCACGGTCAACTTCTTTGGCCGCCGCCAGATAGCCTTCTAACCGGCGTCTGGAAATCGCCTGCTCCGACCGATACAGCTCATCCGGCTGAATACGACAGACCCGATCCGACTCAATCAGCCGCAAACCGAGCACGGCAATTTTGCCGGGCATCACGCCAAAAGCATGCAGCGCAATATGCTTGGCCGAACTGAAGTTATCAATATTGACCGAAGGTAAATCTTCGACGTTGCAGTCGACGGTGATCATCGGCTTTTGCTGGCGCAAAATACGCTCCAGCTGCTCCGGGTTATTCGGCGCGCCGTATAGAATAAAACCATCTGGCACCGCTTCGGCACTGCTGCTGCGGCTGTTGTGGGTGCCGGACAACAACAATAAATCGCGGCCTTGATGTTGTAATACTTCGGCAACGCCTTTAATTAACTGATTCGCCACCGGATCGCTCACCGAATATTCCAGCGTGTCCGACAACAAAATCGCAATAATACCTGATTTGCCAGTGCGTAAACTGCGGGCAGCGGCATTAGGGCCGCTATAGCCCAGCACTTCACATTGCGCCAGAATTTTCAGCCGCAGTTCCGGCGACAACTGATCCGCCCGGTTAAATGCATTGGAGACAGTCGCGACGGACACGCCGAGTTCAGCAGCCACCGTTTTCAGGTTCTGTTTTTTTAATTTTGCCTGCGGTAGCCCTGTACTCACGCCAAACCTCTCTTTGTGGTTTTTGTTGTCGATCAGCCGTTATTATTCATATTGGCAATAAACTGGTTGGAATCGGCAATAGCCCGGTTCATTTCGCTGATCAGGCTGTTGACGTCCTGCTGCAGCACGCCAAATTCGCCCTGAATAGCGCCAACGGCTTTTGCATTTAAGTTATGCTTTAAATACAAAACGTTATCATTGAGCACCCGCAGCACCGGCGGCATTTTGCTCTCGGCACGGCGCATCACTTTGACCAGGGCATTAAACTGCCGTTTGGTCTCCAGCAGCTTCTTTTTGCTGTCGATTTTCAGTTGCTTGTTCTGATATTGCGCCAGTTCTGCTTCCCATTCATCAAATAAATCAAAAGCCACAGTTTCGACTTTATTGATCCGGCTGGTGACTTCGTCCGCTGATTTTTTACTGTCGTCATATTGTGCGCTGAGGGCTTCGTAGCGCTGCTGTAAATTGCCACCATGAAAATTCAGCAACTGGCTCATCTGATCCAGCGCATCTTTAAATTCCTGCTGACTGACCTGCTGCGCATCACGTGCTTCTTCCACCCGGTCGATCAGAATATCGCGTTTATGCACCCCAACTTTTTCCATCGCGGCGTAATAGGCCGTGGTACAACCAGGCAACAGAACCAATGATGCCAGCAGAGAAGCCAGCCCCAGCGTTTTAACTAAAGTGGGTAGTTTCAACATCTTTTGCATCTTCACCTTGTTTAACTTTATACAATTCAATTCTTTATTTATCGTCTTATTCATCGTCGGAAGAACCATTCACCAGCTCGGCGATCGCTGCCAGTCGACTCATCGTCAGCGCATTTAAGGTTTTTTTCGGGTACTGACCACGGCTGTTCTTTACACCAGCCACCACGCCGGTCAGCAGTTCCAGCGCATCATCGACGGTTTTGGCGACATAAATATGGAACAGACCCGCTTCGACCGCAGCCACCACTTCATCGTTCAATACCAGATTCAGCTGATTGCTGGCCGGGATCACCACACCTTGAGTACCGGTTAAACCACGCGACTGACACAAACGGAAATAACCTTCGATTTTTTCATTCACCCCACCAATCGCCTGCACCTGACCGTGTTGGTTGATTGAACCCGTTACCGCCAAAGACTGATGAATAGGCACATTACAGATAGCAGAAATGAGCGCACAGACTTCAGCCAAGGAGGCGCTATCGCCATCAATCAGGCCATAAGACTGCTCCATCGCGATATTGGCCGATAAGGTCAGCGCAAATGTCTGCGCATATTTGGCACCCAGATAACCAGTCAGCAGCATCACACCTTTGGAGTGGATGGCTTTACCCAGTTCGACTTCACGCTCGATATCAATGACCCCATTCGAGCCCGGATAAACAGTCGCACTGATCCGCGCTGGTGTACCAAAAGCCGTGTCGCCAATTTCCAGTACCGTTAAACCGTTAACTTTACCCACAGCGCCGCCGTCGGTATCAATCAGAATTTGGCCTTCCTGAATATCTTCTAAAAAGGACTCACTAATACGACCGGTGCGGTATTGTTTTCCCGCCAGCGCCTGCTGAATATGCAGTGCAGTGAGCTCGGCATCGCCGCTTTGATTGGCGTAATAACAAGCTTCGCGCACCAATTCCAGCACATCGGCAAAGCGCGCCGATAATTTGCGCTGATGTTCGGCCTGGCGAAAACTAAAGTGCAGCAATTGTTTCAGGCCACAAGCGGTTAACGGACCGGCGTCCAGCGCCTGGATCTGATCCTGTAGCTGCAACGACATATACTTCATGGTCTGAGCATTAAAAGGCAAATAATGTTCAAAATCAGCCAAAACCCGGAATAACTCATTAAATTCGTCGTCGCCATCCTGCACCAGATAATACAAATCGCGGGAACCCAGCAGCACAATTTTCACATTCAGCGGAATGGCTTTTGGGGTGATGATGGTGGAATTGGTCACTGCATGGTCGGACAGGGTATCGATATTAATATCGCCGCTTTTCAGCGCTAATTTCAGCGCATCCCACACCGCAGGCTGCGACAACAAACGGTCGGCATCCAAAATCAGATAACCGCCATTGGCTTTATGTAAAGCACCAGCGCGGATCATCCGGTAATTAGTGTAAAGCGCGCCTTGCTCTGAGCTGTATTCCACCCGGCCAAATAAGTTGCCGTAACTTGGGTTGGGTTCAAACACAATAGGCGCGCCGGACATCAGCTCATGATGCACCAGCACATTGGGCACAAAATCGCCGATAAACAAACTACGCAAATCCATTTCTTCGAGCTTGTCGGTTTCCAGCTCTTCTGGCAGTAATTCCAGTACCGCTTTAATCAGCTCGGGTTTCATTTCACGTAAATAACGCAAAATACCCAGTTCAGTAATGTAATCGTGTTCCAGTTGTTTCAGTAACGGTTTAATTGCCTGTTCGATGGTGTCGCGTCTTAAAGTCCGTAAATTTTCGGAAAGTTCGCGTTTCCATTGTGGCAGTTCAATCAACTGTTCGTTGAGGATGGTTTCCAGTTCAGACACTAAGCCGTAGAAAAACTGCCGTTTATCGTCGGATAAATTAGCGAATTCGGCATCGTCTAACGGCTTGCCATCGACCACTGGTGAAAAACTGACAGCGCCGTTTTCTTCATACAACACCACTTGTTTTTCCAGCGCTTTGCGCTCAACCAGCTCAATAGCTGCTTCGTATTTGTCATCAAAGGTGGCGTGAATGGCTTTTTTCTTACGCTGATAACCCGGGTTATCAAAAGCGGCCGGAAAGGTATCGAGCAGTTCATCAATTAAAGCTTCGATTTTTTTAACCAGCACCCGGCCTTCACCGGGCAACAGGCGTAGCGTTTGTGGAATGCGTTCATCATCGAAGTTATTGAGATAACACCAGTCGTCCGGTGTTTCTTTTTCACTGGCGGCGGACTGCAGAATATCCTGCACCAAAGTAAAGCGCCCCAGCGCCGGCTCACCCATCACATAAAGGTTGTAGCCCGGCATGTCCATACCGATAGCAAAAGACAAAGCGGCTTTGGCACGGTCCTGACCAATAAAAGTACTGCTAAAACCGGCGACATCTAAAGCATCGGTAATCAGCTGCTGATCGAGTTGCGGGCCAAGCTGGTCAACGGGCAAAGCAAAGCTTTGGATATGAGTAGAAGCGGCTTTGGTTACGGCCGGATGCGTCATGCAAATTATTCCCGGAAAAAAAACTGACGCCTATAGTAACAAAAACTACTCAGGGCGAAAGTGGCTAAATGCAGCCGTCTGATTTGAATGCTGAGAAATCAGCAGGATCTGCCAGGCAATTACACTGGCAGACCCTGACGGCGAAATCGGATAGCACCGCAGGCAGCGCATTCGCCCAGCATAGCCGGGTGATAAAAAACCACAGATCCACCACAGTCATAACAACAATACATCCCCATCCCCACTTCCTCACCGGCCAGATAAACCCCGTTGTGGACAAAATCACTTTGCAGGTCTTGCCACTCCAGTTGCGTTTTGTCGGTGACCTGCGCTAATTCATACCACAGCGTTTCCGGCCACAACGACGGCATCGTCTGTTCATCAGACTGCCTGCGGAACGTTTCGATAAACAGGCTGGTTTCGTAAGCAGTAAGGTCGTTTCCGGCTTTCCAGTAAGCTTTGAGAGTTTCGCTGAGATTAAATAACTGCGTCACTTGTTGCTGTTTAGCCTGGCTAATGGCTGCGGCAAGCTCATTGAGCCATTGCTGATAACGGGTATGAAAATCCTGCATCAATATTCCCCTTGTGACAAAAGGTACTCATAAAACAGTATAGTGGTCACCAGGCAGAGTATCCCAAATCTGTCGAAACTAATCGATAAACGCTGCTCAAATGTCACAAAACTTCACATTTAAGAATCTTTTAATCGTAAATAATTACACTTTTATCGCAGCAAACCGCCTCCAAATACGAATAATTTGCAATAAAATCATTTTCGATAGCTTTTTTGTGCAATTTAACGCATTACAGTTGTTTTTGTTGAACGAAGTAGTTAGTTTGTTGTCGTGCTGGGAAAATGGTCGAAAACACCCTGCGGAAATGCCATTTTCTAAGCATTTTTTTTCGACTTTCCAGCGCTATTTTCAACAGAGATACACAAGGAAATCCAGGATGCATTCTAACAATAAACTGAACCAGGCAGTGCGTTTAGCATTAGCTTTGGGCGTTACTACCACGGCCCTGTTCGCGAATTCCGTTTCAGCACAAGAAACGACAGCAGACAATAAAGTTGAGCGTATCGAAGTTACCGGCTCAAAAATCAAACGTATCGGTGAATTATCTCCAACGCCAGTGACCGTAATCAGTGGCGATATGATGGTTGATGCAGGTATCACCAACGTCGGCGAATTGATGAGCGAATTGCCATCAGCAGTTGTTGGTCTGTCACCAGAAACTACCAACAACTCTATTTTTGCTAACGGCTTAAGCCAGACCGCATTGCGCGGCTTGGGCTCGAACCGTACTCTTGTTCTCGTCAATGGCCGCCGTTTTGTGGGTTCTAACCCTGGCAACAGCGCAGTAGATTTAAACAACATTCCAGCTGCAATGATCGCACGGATTGAAATCACAACTGGTGGCGCCTCTGCCGTTTACGGTTCAGATGCAGTTGCCGGTGTTGTAAACATCGTTACCAAAAAATCTTTCGAAGGATTTGAAGCAGATGTCGCTACCAGCCGCCCGAGTCAGAAAGGTGGTGAAGAAGATTTCTATTCATTGACTTTTGGTAGCAGTGAAGGCAAATCTGATTTTATCGCTAACATGACCTATGTTGAACAGTCGCAGGTTACTGGTGCACAACGTGATTTTATCCGTAACGGTTTAATCACTATTGACAACCCGCTGAACAAAAACGGCACCGACGGCATTCCGGGTCGTATCGTATGGGATCAGACGGGCAACCCAATTTTGCGCAACTATGGTAAAACCGGCTGGTTTAACGTAGGTGGCGTTGCTCACGTATTTAATGCTGACGGTTCAGTCCGTCCAGCTGATCTGAAAGGCGGCATCGCTTACCCATTCGTTTTAAACTCTGCCCAAAACAGCCGTTATTTATCAGCACCGGACAACCCGGGTGATGGTTATAACACCTTAGAGCATACCTATCTGCGTACACCACTGGAACGTTTAAATCTGAGTGCCAACTGGAGCTACCAGATCAATGACGACCACCGTTTCAGTTTCGAAAGCACCTACTCAAATTCAAAAGCGTTCGGTGAAAGCTCTCCAGCGTTTTTCGTGTTAAGCGGTGCTAATGGTATTGATCCATTAAACCCAATGCTGACCGATGCAACCCGTAAATTCTTCGCTGATAACAAAGTTACTACACAACTGCAAAACACTTACCTAGCCGCCAATTTCGGCAACCGTAAATACGATCAAAACCGCAGCTTAGTCCGCGTTTCCTTAGGTCTGGAAGGTAACCTGACAGAAACGTGGGGTTATGAAAGTTACGTTCAAAAAGGCCACGTTGATGCCAACTCGAAATGGTTTGGTGAAATGCTGGAAGATAACTTCTATGCAGCGATTCAGGCCACTCGTGATGGCACTGGCAAAATCGTTTGTAAAGACGTAGCGCAACGTAACCGTGGTTGTGTGCCTCTGAACATCTATGGTTCAGGTCTGGAATCACAAGAAGCACTGGATTGGGTTCGCACCGATGCAATGCGTGATGCTACCTTAGATCAAGATGTTGCAGGTTTAACTGTCAGCGGGGATGTGTATGAATTACCGGCTGGTATTGTTGGTTCGGCATTTAGCTTAGAATATCGTAAAGAACGTACTTCTTCGCTGCCAGACCCAGCTATGCGTTCAGGCGCATTGTTTAACAATCAGTCGGCACCAATGTCAGGTGAGTTCTCAGTAACTGAAGCTTCTGCTGAATTCTCTATCCCATTGTTCGCTGAGTTGTTCCTGGTGAAAGATTTAACCCTGGAAACTGCATTCCGTACCATGGATTACAGCACCACTGGCCGTGAAAATGCCTGGAAAATCAGCTTAAACCACACAATTACTGACGAACTGAAATTACGTTTAAACCGTTCTAAATCAGTACGTGCCCCGAACATTGGTGAACTGTATAACCCACCAGGTCAAACATTCACGGCTCTGACTGACCCATGTCAGCAATTGCGGATTGACAGTGCTGGTGTGTTTAAAACCAACGTTGAGAAAAACTGTCGTGCTGATGGTATGCCACAAGGCTGGTCACCAACCAATGCCTGGATCACTGGTGGTAGTAAGCCAGGTTTCATCATTGGTAACGAAGACTTGTCGTCTGAACAAGCTTATGACATCACTGCCGGTATTATTTATACCCCAGAATGGCTGGATGGCTTCAGTGTTACTGCTGACTACTGGAAATTTGATATTTCGAACATGATCCAGAGCCATGGTGCCCAGAACGTTGTGAACTACTGTTATCAGTTAGACAGCCTGGATAACCCGTATTGCGCACTGTTCACCCGTGATCCGGCAACACGTGATATCACCAACTACTTCGTGAAACCAGTGAACTCCGCATCGGCTTCACTGGCTGGTGTAGACGTAGAGACTAACTACAAGTTTGAACTGGGTTCATACGGTAAATTAGACTTGCGTTTAATGGCTACTTACACGGATAACTGGGAACAGAATACCACTGGCCGTGCTGGTGATAGTCGTTCGTTCCAGGGTCAATACGGCACATTCCGTTGGAAAGGTCGCTTCACTGCAAACTATACCTACGAAGATTTAGCCGTAGCTTTAGGCAGTAGCTATCTGCATCATTCAGTTTTTGATCGCAGTGCATGGACTGCAGAAGTAAATAACTATAACGAAATTGCGTCTTATACCACTTGGGATTTGACCAGCCGTTATAACGTGACACCTAATTTAACTGTACGTGCAGGTGTTCTGAACTTAGCTGATCGTCAACCAGTGCGTAACCCCAATGTTTACAACTCTGGTGAACATTACGACATCCTGGGTCGTCGTTTAACTGTGGGTGTGAACTACAAGTTCTAATCAACATCGTTTGATAATCTAAACTAAAGGAGAGGCTTGCCTCTCCTTTTTTATGCCTGTTTTTCACAAGTTAATCTCAAAAATAGCTTTGGATTTACACCTCTGATTGACACGAGGTGTTCGAGTTGCCATCTCGATATGAAGCATCAGCTGAATACAGGAAACGAGGCTCGAGCTCGTCTTTCGCTGGACGATACTGTTGTTGTCGATACCCTGCTTGCGGTATGCTAAGGGTACTTTTTGTCGCGTACCTTATCAGGTGCCGGCCGCCTTTGATTGAACAGTTGGAATTTTCGATGTCTGAAGCACATACCCCAGCCCAAACCGCCACCTACACTTATGATCCAAAAGCCATTGAGACCCAGATGCAGCAGCATTGGGAACAAAGCAATGCCTTTAAAGTGGTCGAAGATCCAAGCAAAGAAAAATACTATTGCCTGTCGATGTTCCCTTATCCAAGTGGCCGCCTACATATGGGCCATGTGCGCAATTACACCATTGGTGATGTGATCAGCCGTTTCCAGCGGATGCAGGGCAAAAACGTAATGCAACCTATGGGTTGGGATGCTTTTGGTTTACCGGCTGAAAACGCCGCCATCGCCAATAAAACAGCGCCTGCCATATGGACTTACGCCAATATCGATTACATGAAAAACCAGCTGAAACGTTTAGGTTTTGGTTACGACTGGGACCGCGAGCTCGCCACCTGCAAACCAGAATATTACAAGTGGGAACAATGGTTCTTCACTAAGCTGTTTGAAAAAGGTTTGGTTTACAAAAAAATGGCCACAGTGAACTGGGATCCAGTGGATCAATGTGTACTGGCCAACGAGCAAGTCATCGACGGTCGCGGCTGGCGTTCAGGCGCCTTGGTCGAACAGCGCGAACTGGCACAGTGGTTTATCAAAATCACCGATTACGCCGAAGAGTTATTACAGGATTTAGACCAGCTGGACGAATGGCCAGAGCAGGTCAAAACCATGCAACGCAACTGGATTGGCCGCTCAGAAGGTGTCGAAATCACTTTCAGTCTGGCCGGTTCCAGCTACGACTTCAGCGTCTACACCACCCGCCCAGATACTTTGTATGGTGTGACTTATGTCGCGATCGCGCCGCAACACCCGCTGGCGCAAAAAGCCGCTAAGCTCGATGACAAATTAGCGAAATTTATCGACGAATGTAAAGGCGGCAAAATTGCCGAAGCCGACATGGCCACCATGGAGAAAAAAGGCGCACCCACCGGTTTCTTCGCGGTGCATCCACTGACCGGTGAGCAAGTGCCAATTTGGGTCGCTAACTTTGTGTTGATGGATTACGGCTCAGGCGCAGTGATGGCGGTACCAGGCCATGATCAACGTGACTTCGAATTCGCCACCAAATACGGCATGAAAATCAAACAAGTAATCGCACCAGCAGCAGGCTCTACTGCCGTTTGCGATTTAACCACTGCCGCTTTCACCGAAAAAGGTGTGCTGGTCAATTCAGGTGATTTTGACGGTTTAGATTTTGCCGCTGGTTTTAAAGCCATTGCTGACAAACTTGCCAAAAAAGGCATTGGTCAAGTCAAAGTGAATTACCGCCTGCGTGACTGGGGTGTTTCCCGTCAACGGTATTGGGGTTCACCAATTCCAATGCTGACACTGGAAGATGGTACCCAAGTACCGGTGCCAGAAGCCATGCTACCAGTGCGGTTGCCAGAAGATGTGGTGATGGACGGTGTAACGTCGCCAATCAAAGCAGATCCAAACTGGGCCAAAACCAGTTACATGGGTAAAACCGCTTTCCACGAAACCGATACCTTCGATACCTTTATGGAATCAAGTTGGTATTACGCCCGTTATTGCAGCCCAGAGCACGATACCGGCATGCTGGATCCGGCCAAAGCCAATTATTGGTTACCGGTTGATCAGTACGTTGGCGGCATTGAACACGCTATTCTGCACTTATTGTACTCACGTTTTTTCCACAAATTGCTGCGTGACGTTGGTTTAGTGCAATGCGACGAGCCGTTTAAACGCCTGTTATGTCAGGGCATGGTGCTGGCTGAAACCTTCTATCGCGACAACGAAGGTGGTAGCAAAACCTGGTATTCGCCGCAGGATGTCACGGTTGAACGTGATGACAAAGGCCGCATTACTCAGGCCTTGTTAAAAACGGATGGTTTGCCGGTGGTGTCTTCGGGCATGAGCAAAATGTCCAAATCGAAAAATAACGGTATCGATCCACAAACGGTGATCGACCTGTACGGCGCCGACACAGTGCGGTTATTTATGATGTTCACCGCGCCACCAGAGCAAACGCTGGAATGGCAAGACTCTGCTGTGGAAGGCGCCAACCGCTTCCTGCGTCGGGTCTGGACTTTGGTCAATGAGTTTAAAACCCATACCAATGTGCCAGCACTGGATGTTGCCGCTTTAACCGCGGATCAAAAAACACTGCGCCGCGAAATTCACAAAACCATTGCTAAAGTGACCGATGACGTCGGTCGTCGTTATACTTTCAACACCGCCGTTGCCGCCATTATGGAGCTGATGAACAAGCTGCAAAAAGCGGCAACAGAGCCAAATCAGAACCTGGCAGTGCTGTCTGAAGGTATTCATGCGGTGGTGTCGTTGCTGAACCCAATCACCCCGCATTTATCACAGCACTTGTGGCGCGAATTGGGTCACAGCTCAGAGCTTGAACAAACGGCCTGGCCGTCAGTTGACCAATCAGCGTTGGTTGAAGATGAAAAACTGGTCGTCGTGCAAATCAACGGCAAAGTCCGTAGCAAAGTGACGGTGGCGATTGATGCGACCGAAGAACAAGTGATGGCACTGGCGCGCGCGGAAGAAAACGTGCAGAAGTACTTAGAAGGTGTTGAGCTGCGTAAAGTGATTTACGTACCGGGCAAATTATTAAGTCTGGTGGTGGGCTAAGATGACTGCGAAGCCGGTATTTTTAGTGAAGCTGTTACTGCCAGTGCTGCTGCTTGCCAGCTTACTGCTCGGCAGCTGCGGCTTTCATCTGCGTGGCCAGTTACCGCTAGCAAAATATCCGGCTATCCATCTGCAAGGCGACCGGCATTCACAGTTGTTGACTGAGCTCAGCATGCAGCTCAGTCGCAACAATGTGCAATTGCCGGAGCAAAGCAGTGTCGATATTCCGCAAATCAAACTGGATCGCGATAGCCTGCAACGCCGGACTTTATCGTTGTTCCCGAATGGTCAGGTGGCGGAATACGAACTGATTTACACCGTCAATTACCAACTCCAGCTGCCAAATCAAGAACCGGTGCCTTACCAGATTGAGTTGTTCCGCGATTATCAGGACGATCCAAACCGCGCTCTGGCAAAAGCACGTGAACTCGATTTGTTGCTAGCAGAACTGCGTGGCCAGGCAGTCGCACGGATCATCCGCCAACTCGGCCGGCTGTAAGCCATGCTCAAGCTTTACAGCAATCAACTGGGCGCCCAGCTTAAAAAAAGCCTGGCGCCGGTTTATCTGGTGTTTGGCGAAGAACCACTGCAAAAAATGGAAGCGTTGGATGACATTCGCGCTGCCGCGAAAAAACAAGGTTTTGATGATCGGCAAAGTTTTATTGTCGAAGCCAATTTTGAATGGGCTGACTTTGTTAACGAGCTCAACAGCATGTCGTTGTTTGCCCAAAAACAGTTGCTGGAACTGGATTTAGGCACCGCCAAACTCACCCCAACCGCGCTTGAGCAGCTAAAACAATTGCCTGCTTTATTGCATGCCGATGTCATTCTGGTGCTGCATGCGGCGAAATCTGCTACCGAATTTACCAAACAAAGCTGGTTTAAAACTTTGTCTGAAATCGGCGTGCAGGTGCAGTTTTATCCGCTCGACGACAGCCAGTTTATGCGCTGGCTAAAAGAGCGCTCGCAACAGCTGGGTTTAAAGCTGCAAACCGACGCGCTGCAATTGCTGCAACATCATGCCGCCGGTAACTTACTCGCGGCACGGCAAGAGCTGGAAAAACTGGCACTTACCCACTACGGTCAATGGCTGGACGCCGCATTTTTACAGCAATATCTGGCTGACCAATCGCATTTCACCGTATTTCAGCTGATTGATTCGGTGCTGGCGGGTTTGGGTGAAGAAGCCTTGCATCGGCTTGACCGGTTGCTGCAACAAGATACCGAAGCGGTGGTGATTGGTTGGCAACTGCAAAAAGAAGCGCTGACTTTATTGCAACTGCAAGCTGCCGAACAACAAGGCCTACCGCTGACTGATTTATACAAAAAATTCAGTATCTGGCCAAAACGCCAGCCACTGTATCAACAAGCGTTGCTGCGGTTATCCAGCAACTGGCTGCATTATCTGGTGCAGGAATTGGCTTGTTTTGACCGTGGTTATAAATCCGGTCAGCTGTCCCACCCAGAAGTTGCACTGGGGCATTTGGTGACGCTGTTTATCAAACCGGTGCCAAAATTGTTTTCCTTGCAACAACAACTGGCAACTTAAGGCACAGCAGCCATGGCGATGCTTGGTTTTTATGGTGGTACTTTTGACCCCATCCATCAGGGGCATTTGCAGTCCGTGCTTTATGTGCAGCAGTATTGTCAGCTGGACCGACTGGAACTTATTCCCTGTCATTTACCACCGCATCGCACTCATCCTGGTGTTAGCAGTGAGCATCGCGCTGAAATGGTGCGGCTTGCTATCGCTCCCTACCCGCAACTTGCACTGAATTTACTCGAGCTTGCCAAAAACTCACCTTCATACACCGTCGAAACAATGGAACTGCTGCGCGCACAATATCCAAATGACACCCTGCTATTTGTGATTGGCATGGATTCTTTAACCCAGTTTCACCGCTGGTTTCGCTATCGGGATATCTTAAAACTCTGTCATCTGCTGGTCTGCCAAAGACCGGGTTATCAACCTGAGAGCATCGAAACCAAAGCTTTATTGGCAGAGCATCAGCTGGCAGCCGTCAGCGATTTGCACAGCAACACTCAGGGCGGAATTTTAATCCTGCCAAACCCGATGCTGGATGTGTCGGCCACTGCGATCCGCAAGTCGCTGCAACAATCGGCGAACATCCAAAGCCATCCGCAGCAAAGCCATAGGCTCCAAATCGAGGCCGTGCAGGCTTATATCCTGGAGCATCAGCTCTATCAGGTATAACTTCGGCACAAAAGCTGTTAAAATGCCGCGTTTTAGCGCACAGCCAATGGGGTATACCAGTGCAAACTTCGCAATTAATCGCCTTTGTCGTTGATAAGATTGACGATATGAAAGCAAAAGACATCGTTCAGCTGAACGTGTCAGGAAAATCCACCGAAACCGAATGTCTGGTCGTTTGTACCGGAACCTCCAATCGCCACACTCGTTCAGTCGCGGCATACCTGGTGGTAGAAGCCAAAAAAGCCGGTTTACATATTCTCGGTGTTGAAGGCGAAAAAACTGGCGAATGGGTGCTGGTTGACCTCGGTGAAGTGGTCGTACACGTGATGCTTGATGAAAGCCGCAGCTTTTATCAGCTGGAAAAACTCTGGGCTGCCTAATCACGATGAAGTTGTTGTTGATTGCCGTCGGTCAGAAAATGCCAGCCTGGGTCAGTACGGCCTATGAAGAATATGCCCGGCGTTTTCCGCGTGATTTGCCGCTGGAGCTGATTGAAGTTCCGGCCGGGAAACGTGGCAAAAATGCCGACATCAAACGCATTTTAGACCTTGAAGGCGAGAAAATGCTGGCCGCTGTGCCCAAAGGCAGTCGCATTGTGACGCTGGAAGTGGAAGGCGGCAACTGGAGCAGTCCACAGCTGGCGCAGAAACTGGAACAATGGCAAATGGATGGCCGTGATGTTTGTTTATTGGTGGGCGGACCTGAAGGTCTGGCACCCGCCTGCATCGCTGCCAGTGAAGCCAAATGGTCGTTATCGGCACTGACCATGCCTCATCCGCTAGTCAGAGTGGTCTTGGCCGAAAGCCTGTATCGCGCCTGGAGCATCAGTACCAACCATCCTTACCATCGCGAGTGACCATGCGCAAAACCCGGATTGCCATTGCCGATCATGCTGCCGAAGCTATATTGTTCAACCGGCGTATCGTATTTTCGGTGATTGTGGTGCTGGTACTGTTTTTGGTATTACTGCTGAATTTATACCAGCTGCAAGTGGTCCGCTACGAAGAATACTCCACCCGCGCCGATGGCAATCGGATCAAACTGGTGCCACTATCGCCCAATCGCGGGATGATTTTTGACCGCAATGGCGTATTGTTAGCCGAAAATAGCCCGGTGCATTCACTGGAGCTGATCCCCGAGCAAGTGGCAGATTTACCGGCCACAGTGACGGCATTAAGCGCATTGATTAGCATCGATGCCGACACCCAGGAACGGTTTTACAAAGACGTCAAAAAACAACGCCGCTTTAAAAGTATTTCGTTAAAAGAGCATTTAACCGAGCAGGAAGTCGCTATTTTGGCGGTGCATCTGCATCAATTTCCTGGTGTCACTCTCGAAGCCCGTTTAACCCGCAATTATCCTTATGGCGACCTGTTAACTCATGCGCTGGGTTATATCGGCAAAATTAACGAAAAAGAATATCAAGCGCTGGAAGCGGCAGAAGTCAGTGCCAATTACGCCGCTAGTCGCGATATCGGTAAGTCCGGTATCGAAAAATTCTATGAAAGCCAATTACATGGCACCGTTGGTTATCAGGAAGTCGAAGTGAATAGCCGTGGCCGGGTGATCCGGACTTTGCGCGAACAACCGGCGATTTCCGGTGATGACTTGTATTTATCACTGGATTTAGGCTTGCAACTTAAAGCGCAGGAAGCGCTCGGCGAAAACCGCGGTTCGGTGGTGATGCTCGATCCAAGAGACGGTTCGGTATTGGCGTTTTACAGTAACCCAAGTTACAACCCGAATTTATTTGTGCATGGCATCAGTAGTAAAAATTACAATTTATTGCTGAATTCACCAGACCGTCCATTGGTCAACCGGATCACTCAAGGGCTATTCCCGCCCGCTTCCACCATTAAGCCGTTACTTGGAGTACTCGGTCTTGAAAATGGCACCGTCACTGAACAAACCCGCATTCCGGATCCGGGCTTTTATCGGTTGCCGAACGTCAGCAGACGCTGGCGCGACCACTTAGAATGGGGTCATGGTTATGTCGATATTTATACCGGCATTATTAAAAGTTGCGACACCTACTTTTACCATCTGGCGTACAAACTGGGCATCGACAAAATTGCCGACTTTATGACGAATGCAGGTTTTGGTCGGCCTAGCGGTATTGATCTGCATGAAGAAAATGAAGGTAATATGCCGACCCGCGCCTGGAAAAAAGCCCGCCACAAGCAAAACTGGGGCCCTGGCGATACCATCAATATCGGTATTGGCCAGGGCTACTGGCAAGCAACTCCGTTGCAAATGGCGTTAACCACCGCCACCTTGGTCAATAGCGGTGGTCGGATCACACCAAGGCTAGCCCGCAATTTCCATAATCAGCAGCAAGATCAATCGTTGCTATTGCCGCTGGAACAGGCCATTACCGTGATTGACCCCAACAACTGGGCGATTTCCCGTGAAGCGATGTACCGCACCGCCCATCAGGAAGGTGGTACTGCCCGCGGCGCATTTTTGGGAGCCACCTATACCATTGGTGGCAAAACCGGCACCCAGCAAGTGATCAACATCGCGGCGGGCCAGAAATACAACGCCAAAGCGATTAACGCACGTCACCGCGATAACGCCATGTTTGTAGGTTATGCACCTCATGACAAACCCGAAGTGACCATTGCCGTAGTGGTCGAAAACGCCGGTGGTGGTGGCAGCAACGCAGCGCCGGTGGCGAGGCAGATGCTCGATTATTATTTCTCGCCGCAATATAACGCACCAACACTGCCTTCCATTGCCGATATCGCCGTGATCCAACAACAGCGGTATGACGCCATGCTGGTGCGTGAACAAGCTTATGCTGAAGAAGCCGCGCGCGAAAAAGCCGCCAAAGAAGCACGTAAAGCCGCCGAATTGCTGCGAAAATCCGGCAATATCGTCACACCAGCTGAAAACAATTTGCCACCACAAACGGCAACCGAAAGCACACCACCACCGCCAGCGGCCACCGAGGAAAAACCCATCGATGAGTAATCAGGAACATCAGACCCGCTGGCAACGCTGGCATATCGATATTCCGCTGTTATCCGGGATCTTGGTTTTGCTGTTGGTGGCACTTTTTACCCTGTACAGCGCCGACGGCCAGGATCTGGTCAAAGTAGAAGGCCAGGCGCTGAAGATGATTTTTGCCTTGGGCGTCATGCTATTTTTGGCACAGATCCATCCCAATACCTATCGCTACTGGGCAATCCCGATGTATATCGTCGGCTTGATCTGCTTATTGATAGTGGAATTTTTTGGCTATACCGCCAAAGGCTCGACACGCTGGATCGATTTTGGTTTTACCAGATTTCAGCCATCGGAAATGATGAAACTGGCGGTGCCGATGGCCGTGGCTTGGTATATGGCAAAACATCCGATGCCGCCCCGCTATCGGGATCTGCTGGCCGGTTTTCTGCTCTGTGCGATGCCAACGTTGTTGATCGCCAAACAGCCAGATTTAGGCACATCGATTCTGATTGCGATGTCTGGCGTCTTTGTGCTGTTCTTCTCAGGTATGAGCTGGCGAATTATTGGGGTACTGGTGGCACTTATCGCCGCATTTTTACCGGTGTTATGGCACTTTTTGATGTATGACTATCAAAAACGACGGGTGTTAACGTTGTTTGATCCAGAACAAGACCCGTTAGGTGCTGGTTATCAGACCATTCAATCGATGATTGCGATTGGCTCCGGTGGTTTTGAAGGTAAAGGCTGGATGCAGGGCACACAGTCGCAGCTGGAATTTTTACCAGAGCGACACACCGATTTTATTTTTGCCGTGTACGCCGAAGAAATGGGCTTAATGGGTGTGATGGCCTTGCTGGCACTGTATTTTTTTGTGATCAGCCGTGGCCTGATCATCGCCAGTCAAGCGCAGGACAATTTCAGCCGTTTTATGGCAGGCAGTATTACTCTGACATTTTTTGTCTACGTCTTTGTTAATATTGGCATGGTATCTGGTATCCTGCCGGTGGTTGGTGTTCCGCTGCCTCTGATTAGCTTTGGCGGAACTTCTTTGGTGACTTTGCTGGCCGGCTTTGGCATTCTGATGTCGATCAGCACTCACAAACGGATGTTAGCGAATCAATAATGAAAAAATTTTCCTGTTTAGAGCGCTCTCTGGCGCAGCCGTTGTTACTGATTTCTGCCACTGTGTTACTTGCCGCTTGTTCCAGCGCGCCACAACCTTCAGATCAATCAAGCTCAGCTGCTTACCCTGAGCCAAATAAAGGCCGCTACGCCCAGCAAAAAGACAGTATTCCGCTGCGTTTTCCTACTGCTGATGAAATGATGGATCCGGAGCCGGTGGTAGAACCCTTAAGCCGCGGCGGTAATAAAGCTTACAATATCTATGGTGTGGATTATTACCCAACCACCACCATTACCGAATACAGCGAAAGTGGTACTGCGTCCTGGTATGGCAACAAATTTCATGGTCATAACACCTCCAACGGCGAAAAATACGATGTGTTTTCAATGACCGCCGCCCATAAAACCTTGCCTTTGCCTTCTTATGTGCGGGTCACCAACCTCGACAATTTCAGAAGCGCCATCGTGCGGGTCAATGATCGCGGCCCGTTTCACAATGGCCGGGTGATTGATTTATCGTATTCCGCCGCCTACAAGTTAGGCATTTACCAAACCGGCACCGGTCGGGTCAAAGTCGAGTTGGTGGCATCTCCAGCCATGGAAAATATGAGCAGTTTCGCGACGCCTATTGCGCAAGAGCCGATGATCCCCTACGAGCCAATGACCGAAACCATGGCGCCCGCTGCAACCAGAAGCCCAGCCCCGGCAACAGCGCCAATCGCGGCACCGGTAAGCTTGCCTCCGCCTGCTTCTGTTCAATCCATGGGGCAAAACACCACTCAGGGCTGTTTTATTCAGCTGATTGCCAGCAGCGATCAGGCAAAAATAAACCGCCTGGGGAACGAATTACAACAACAGTGGTCTGTACCCACAACAGTCCAAACTGCCAATGGCATGTTTAAACTGTTAGCCGGGCCATTAACCGAACCGGCAGCCGCCGCCAGTTGGTTAGAAAATTTAAGAAGTAGTGGTTATCCGGATGCTTTTTTCACCAATAAAAAACTGTGTAGTGGTTAACTGCCAGCGGTGACAACAACCGGATTGTTTTCCAAGCATTCATCAAAAAAAGAAAGAGTCTCATGAACCAATATCGTCGAATTTTTATTGCCACCAGTTTCAGTTGCATCAGTTTTTTTGCCAGCAGTCAGGCCGTGCAAGTGACCCCAACCGCGCCGGAAGTCAATGCCAAAGGCTTTATCCTGATTGACTACCACACCGGCAAAGTGCTGGCTGAAGGCAACGCCGACACCCCATTGGCCCCTGCCAGTCTGACCAAAGTGATGACCAGTTATGTGGTCGGTACCGAAATCAAAAATGGCAATATTAAGCCAGACGATCAGGTGACCATCAGCGAAAACGCCTGGGCCAAAAAATACACCGATTCATCCAAGATGTTTATTGAAGTGGGCGCCACCATTTCGGTGAATGAGCTCAATCGCGGCATCATTATTCAGTCTGGGAACGACGCTTGTGTCGCCATTGCTGAACATATCGCCGGTACTGAAGGTGCTTTTGTCGAATTGATGAATGCCCATGCCAAACGCCTTGGCATGGAAAATACCACCTTTAGCAACGCCCATGGGTTGCCGGATGAAGCACAGCGCACCACGGCGCGTGATATGTCAAAGCTGTCGGTGGCGCTCATTCGCGACGTACCGGAAGAATATAAAATTTATGCTGAAAAAGAATATGTGTTTAACGGCATCAAACAATACAACCGTAACGGCTTGTTGTGGGATAAAACCCTGAACGTAGACGGCATCAAAACCGGCCATACCGCAGAAGCAGGGTATAGCTTAATTACCTCAGCCACCAAAGACGGCATGCGTTTAGTCTCAGTAGTGATGGGCACCGACAGCGCCAAAACCCGCGAAGCTGAGAACAAAAAACTACTGACCTACGGTTTTCGTTTTTTCGAAACTTTCTCACCTTATAAAGCCGGTGAAGTTTTTGCTGCACAGCGCGTTTGGCAAGGCGATAAAGAAAGCATCAATTTAGGTGTGCTCAGTGAAACTCCTATCACCCTGCAACGTGGCCAACGCAAAAACTTAAAAGCTGATTTTAAATTATCGCAGTTGCTGGTCGCGCCAATCGCCAAAGGTCAGGTGGTCGGTACGCTGTACTTAAAACTGGGTGAAGAAGATATTGCTGAATTTCCGCTGGTGGCCTTGGAAGACATCGCCGAAGGCACCATATTCAATCGTCTGGTTGATTATGTGAAAATGCAGTTTCTTTAATCTCAGTCATAGTTGCTAACCCATAATCATCAAAGATGACGGGTATAGTTGTCATTGACTGTCACATAGTCCCGGCATAGCCCGGGACTTTTTGTTAGAATAACCGAAATTATGCGCCTAGCGCCTAAGCTGAAAAACCTAAGTAGTGAGTGAGGATAAAATGGTCACTGAAGTCAAAAACACCACCTTTGATGAGTTTCTGGAATTCCCCTGCTCATTTAATTTTAAAGTTGTGGGCGTGGCCCATGATGATCTGGTGCCGCAAGTGATTGCAACTTTGCAAAAGCATGCCGATGCCAATGACTATTCGCCTTCGATCAAACCAAGTAGCAAGGGCACTTATCACTCGGTAACAGTGGTGGTTACCGTCACCAGCAAAGCCCATATCGAACTGCTGTATACCGAGCTTGGCAAGCTGGAACTGGTCCGTTATGTGATGTAAGGTCGGGATAAAACTCGACCTTTGAAATGTGACCGTTATAATGCTGCCAAATTGTGGCCACGGAGCCTGTAGTGCCTTTAGCTGACGCCTTAGTTATTCGCGATTTAGGATTGGTCGATTACACCAGTACCTGGCAGCGGATGCAGCAATTTACCGACCAGCGCACCGATGAAACGATGGATGAGATCTGGTTGCTGGAGCATCCACCGGTGTTTACCCAAGGTCAGGCCGGCAAGGCTGAACACCTGTTATTGCCCGGCGACATTCCGGTGGTGCAGGTTGACCGTGGTGGTCAGGTAACGTATCACGGCCCTGGTCAATTGGTGGCTTATGTCCTGCTGAATATTAAAAGACGGAACATCGGCGTGCGCCAACTGGTGACGTTAATCGAGCAGGTTATCGTCAATACGCTGGCAAGCTGCGACGTCAAAGCGTATGCCAAGGCCGACGCGCCTGGCGTTTATGTTGATGAGAAGAAAATTGCCTCGTTAGGGCTGCGGGTGCGTAAAGGCTGTACTTTTCACGGTCTGGCGCTCAATGTCGATATGGATTTAACACCTTTTAACCGGATCAACCCCTGTGGTTACGCCGGGATGCAAATGATTCAAAGTAAAGACTTTGGCGGCCCGCTGAATATGGCAGCCGCCAAAGCAGAACTTAGTCGTCAGTTTGCCAGCTTGTTGGCAGTGACTTCGCTTGAATATAAGACAGGGTTTTATGACTAACATCACCAAAACAGCTTTAATGGAGCCTGGCGTTAAGTTACGTGACGCCGAAAAAATGGCTTTAATTCCGGTCAAAGTGTTGCCGACTGAGCCGGCCGAAATGCTGCGTAAGCCAGAATGGCTGAAAATCAAACTGCCCCGCTCGTCCGAACGCATCGACGAAATCAAAAGTGCCATGCGTAAACACGGTCTGCATTCAGTTTGCGAAGAAGCATCTTGCCCTAACTTAACCGAATGTTTCAGCCACGGCACCGCGACTTTTATGATTTTGGGCGCTATCTGTACCCGTCGTTGCCCGTTTTGTGATGTCGCGCACGGTCGGCCATTACCGCCAAGCGCCGAAGAGCCAGAAAAACTGGCCTTAACCATCAAAGATATGAAGCTGAAATACGTGGTGATCACTTCGGTTGACCGCGACGACTTACGTGACGGCGGCGCCCAGCATTTTGCCGAATGTATCAGCGCTATCCGTAAAGAAAGCCCAACCATTAAAATTGAAGTATTGGTACCGGATTTCCGCGGCCGGATGGATGCGGCGCTGAATATTCTGACCCAAACGCCACCGGACGTGTTTAACCACAACCTGGAAACCGCACCACGGCTGTACAAACTGGCGCGGCCGGGCGCGGACTACAAATGGTCGCTGGAACTGCTGCGCCGTTATAAAGAAGCACATCCGGAAGTCTCGACCAAATCAGGTTTGATGGTCGGCCTTGGTGAAACCACCGAAGAAATCATCGAAGTGATGAAAGACTTACGTTTGCATAATGTCGACATGCTGACGGTTGGCCAATACCTGCAACCGAGCAAGCACCACTTACCGGTGCGCCGTTATGTATCTCCGGCTGAATTTGATGAAATCAAACGCATCGGCTTTGAACTGGGCTTTAAACACGTCGCAGCCGGGCCTTTTGTCCGCTCTTCGTACCACGCAGATCGCCAGGCAGCTGGTGAAGCGGTAAGTTAATTATCGGTATATACCCAAAATCATTGAAGATTCGGGTAGGCGCCGAGAGAGCGAAGCCCCAGGAGCATAGTAGTCCTATGTGACTGGGGTGAGTGAGCGAAGGCAACAACCCCGCATCTTCAAGGATGACGGGTATATTCAGGCTGCAACTGCAGCCTGTTTTTTTAGTGAATACAAGGCTATGCTGTAGCTATCAAATCAGGAGTCGATATGGACCACAGACGATTTAGCCGGATCTTGTTTAGTAGTGATGCACAGCTACTTTGCAATGACCAGAGCTTCAGCACGGAAATATTAGACCTGTCGCTACAAGGCGCTTTAGTCAAGCGCCCAGCAGATTGGAACATCGAAATCGGCAGTGCAGTGCAACTGCAATTTCAGCTGAATGACTCAGAGCTCGTGCTACAAATGGACACTATTGTCGCGCATAGTCATCAAGATACGCTTGGCTTGCGCTGTGAAAAAATGGATATTGAAAGTGTCAGTCACTTAAGACGTTTATTAGAGCTAAATATCGGCGATGCTGATTTACTTAGTCGCGAATTAAGCGAATTGTCGAACTAATTGCCGACTGAAATAACGAATTGATGACCGCACATTCAAGGCTTTACCGCACTGATTGGCGAACCCCATTGCCAGCGGCTTCAGCTAAAGCTTGTTTCGCGGGTGGATAACCCGCACGGGCTGCAAGTTGCATCAATTGTTGCCAGCCTGCCCAGTCTTGTTGTTGCCGCGCCAGATAAGCAAAATAGTACGCCACCGGCATCAGCTGTTCGGGCTGCTGCAGTTGTTGCTGCATTAATTTTAAGTAGAGATCCGGCACCGGCAGTTCATAGTGCTGTAGATGACTGTCAGCGCTGACCACCCGATACGCCTGTTGCGCCGTATGTTTACAGGACTCAACCGCTGTGAGTTGGATATCAGCAGCGTTTAATTGCCATCTGGCCAGATAGGCTGGCAAATCATCTTTTGAAAACAACACATTGGGGGTAATTCGCCCCGAAACACATTCATCAGCAGCAATAGCACCAGCCAACGGATACTCGTCAATAAAGCCAAACAGATGACTGAGTTCATGTCGAAATAACGGCAAAGATGCGGTTTCCGGCAGCTGCAACCAACCATTGTTATAACTGGCACCGCCCTGCCCGGCTAGCACCAGCAATTGGGTCGCGCCTGACTGCAACACCAGCTCTTTTAATGGCGCTGCATCACACTGAATGCGTTCTGAGCGCAGCTCGCTGCAGGCAAGCTGCTGGCTATCGATAAAAACCGGTGCTTTAAAACATAATGCCAGAGTCGACAGCTGTGGGTCTTGCTGCCATTGCTTTGAAAGTTGTAGCCATTGCAACGCCGATTGTGCTGTGCTGAGCACGGGCTGGAGATGAAGGGCGCAGTGGGGTTCGTCTGCTGTAGTCCGTTGCTGCAGCTTATTTTTTATCGGCGCTGTCATTTTTGAAAACGCCTTTTGCCATTGCTGCTGATAGCGAAGTACTTCAGAAGCCGGAAGTTGTTGCCAAAGCCCGAGCTGGGCTAAAAAAGGCTGCCGCTCCGTTTCCATTAACGGTAAGCTTTGTAGCCAATGACTTAATTCCGCCACGCTGGTGATGGACTGCCGCAACCGCAGCACGGCCGCCACCGCTTTCGTGTCACCGGTAGCCGCAGCTTGTTGGTATAAGGGCAACGCCTGACTGATCAAGCCTTGCTGTTCTGCTTGCTGCGCTTGCGAAAAGGTACTGGACGCCGCTGTTTGCTGCGGTTCGGTGCAAGCGGTCAGCAACAGTGCCAATAAAAAAAAGCCAGCAAGCCGGCTTTGTTTTGAATTCACACTGCGACTAATGCGCATGATCATGCTCGTCTTGGGCTACCACTTGCTGCCGGATTTTGGCCATTTCCAGCCTGGCATAACGGTGTTCGACGAACTCATAGATGTTGGTAGAAAGAGTTTTTTTGTAGTATTCAATTGCTTGCGTAGGGTTATTCTGCAAAGCATGCCATTTGGCCAGATAAAAATATACTTCGCACAATTGCTCAGCCAGTTGTTTTGGTTCAGTGACATTATCACTCGCCACGGCCAACAATTGTTGTTCGCTGATTTGTCCCAGATAGAATGCGGCAATCTGACGCGACCACTGCTTTTCATCGAGTTTTGGTAATAATTCAGCTAAGGTTTTATCTGCTTGCGGCTTGGACACTTCAATTTCAGCCAGATACAACCACAATGCCCGGTATGGATCATCAGGTTTAATTTGCTGGAATTGGCGGAAATCGCGCAGCGCTAACTCAAGTTTGTCGTCATTCTGCAATGCAATTGCACGGTTCAGATAGACGTATTGATAGTCTGGTTCAAGCTCCAAAGCCGAATCAAAGGCTTCATAAGCAGATTCAAAATCACCACTTAAAGTATGGTGAATGCCCAGAAAATTATATGCATCAGCCATATCAGGTTTTAACTGCAAGGCGCGCATAAAATCATATCTGGCTAAAGAAGGTAAACCGACACTGTCGTACATCACACCACGGTCATAAAACAATCGCGCACGTTGTTCTTTGGGCACTTCAGGCGAAGCCACGATTTCATTGATGCGGGCGATGGCAATTTCGGTGCGATAAGGGATGGGTTGTGGTTCTGGCGTCAATGGCTGCTCAACCAGGATACCTGGCTGAGCAGTTGACGTCGTGACACAGCCGCTAAGCCCAGCTGCTGCAAGGAGCAGCAGTGGGAAAAGACTGGCTTGTGCCAGCTTAGTTGGCAGCTTCAGCATTCACAGCAGCTTTTTCAGATGCTTCTTTGATGCTCAGACGGACACGGCCTTGCTTGTCAACTTCCAGTACTTTAACTTGTACTTTCTGGCCAACTGTTAAGTGATCAGCAACGTTGCTGACGCGCTCGTCAGAGATTTGTGAAATGTGTACCAAGCCGTCTTTGCCTGGTAATACGTTCACGAAAGCACCAAAATCAACGATCCGCACCACTTCGCCCTGATACACAGTGCCCACTTCGATTTCAGCAGTGATAGCTTCAATCTTAGCGATAGCAATAGCAGCAGCCTGAGAGTTAGTGGCGGCGATTTTCACCGTACCGTCATCTTCAATCTCAATCGTGGTACCTGATTCTTCAGTGATCTGACGGATCACCGCACCACCTTTACCAATCACATCACGGATTTTCTCTGGGTTGATGCGGATGGTGTAAATACGTGGAGCGTGTTCAGACAGTTCTTCACGGTGCGTACTGATTGCCTGGTCCATCACGTTCAGAATGTGAATACGAGCCGCTTTGGCTTGTTTCAGTGCGATCTGCATGATTTCTTTGGTGATACCTTCAATCTTGATATCCATCTGCAGTGCAGTGATACCAGCAGTCGTACCGGCTACTTTAAAGTCCATATCACCTAAATGATCTTCATCACCTAAAATGTCAGAAAGCACAACGAAGTCGTCACCTTCTTTCACCAGACCCATGGCGATACCAGCAACAGAAGCTTTGATCGGTACACCGGCATCCATCAGGGCTAATGAAGAACCACAAACAGAAGCCATAGAGCTTGAACCGTTTGATTCAGTGATTTCAGACACCATCCGCACTGTGTACGGGAAAGCGTCAAAATCTGGCATGACTGCTGCTACACCACGTTTTGCTAAACGGCCATGACCGATTTCGCGACGTTTTGGTGAACCAACCATACCAGTCTCACCTACTGAGAACGGAGGGAAGTTGTAGTGGAATAAGAAATGGTCAGTTTTGTCTGACAGCAGATCATCCACAGTTTGTGCATCACGAGCTGTACCTAAAGTACAGGTTACCAGCGCCTGCGTTTCACCGCGGGTGAACAGTGCAGAACCGTGGGTACGTGGCAACAGGCCAGTCATCACAGACAGTGCGCGGATCATTTCATTGTCACGGCCATCGATACGCGGCTCGCCTTTGATGATCCGGCTACGCACAATTTTACTTTCCAGGTTGTGGAAAATTTCGCTGGCTTCAGTGTCGTTAAAGCTTTCGCCTTCCGCTAATTCAGCTTTGATTTTTGCAAATACTTCAGCTTTGATAGCACCGATACGCTCGTAACGCTTGGCTTTTTCAGTGATGAAATAAGCTTCACCCACTGGTGCCGTTGATAAGGCTTCGATTTTGGCAATCAATGGCTCGTTCTTGGCAGGAGCAACCCAATTCCAGGCTGGCTTGCCGCCTTCAGCTGCAAATTCAGCGATAGCGTTGATGGCAGTTTGCATCTGGTCATGACCAAACACCACTGCGCCTAACATCACTTCTTCTGATAACACACCAGCTTCAGATTCAACCATCAATACTGCATTGGCAGTACCAGCAACCACTAAATCTAACTTACTGGTTTTTAATTCTGTTTCTGATGGGTTTAATACATATTGGCCATCGATGTAACCAACACGGGCAGCGCCTAACGGGCCGCTGAACGGGATACCAGAAATGGCTAAAGCTGCAGAAGTACCTAACAGCGCCACGATATCCGGCTGAATTTCTGGTTGTACTGAAACTACAGTCGCAATCACCTGAACTTCATTGGTGAAGCCTTCAGGGAATAAAGGACGGATTGGACGATCGATTAAACGAGAAGTTAAAGTTTCGCCTTCAGAAGGACGGCCTTCGCGTTTGAAGAAACCACCTGGGATACGACCGGCGGCATACATTTTTTCTTGATAATTTACAGTCAGCGGGAAGAAATCCTGACCTGGTTTTGGTGCTTTTTTACCAACAACAGTGACTAAAACTGAAGTGTCACCCATGCTGACCAACACGGCACCGTCAGCTTGACGGGCGATAACGCCGGTTTCCAGAGTTACAATGTGTTGGCCGAACTGGAACGATTTTACAATTGGATTCACGTGGTTATTTCCTTTGTGATTTACGCGTGGACTGGGGCTCTGTTGAGCCTTAAACGCGGTGTATTTTGGGTCGATTTTTCGCGAGACAGTATAGCTTGTAAGCTGTCTGAAAAGATAGCCGCGCAAGACTTGCGATTACATAAAAATGGCTGGCTTGGAATCACAGGCAACAAAAAAGGAGCCGAAGCTCCTTTGATGTTCTCACAAGATTTAAGTGGTCGATTAACGACGCAGACCTAAACGCTCGATCAGAGTTGCGTAACGAGTTGCGTCTTTACGCTTTAAATAGTCTAACAGTTTACGACGCTGAGAAACCATGCGCAGCAGACCACGACGAGAGTGGAAGTCATGCTTGTGGTCAGCGAAGTGAGGTTGCAGCTTAGAGATAGTTGCAGTCAGCAGTGCAACTTGCACTTCTGGTGAACCAGTATCGTTAGCAACAACACCGAAATCGGCCAGAATTTTTGCTTTTTCAGCGGTAGTTAGTGACATAGAATCCTCCAGGATTATTTAAACAAGCTGTCGCCAGGCACTAATCCAGCTGACAACCAAAAATGAGCGCGCATTCTAGCACGCTCAAAACGAATTACAATTGCTATTTTCAGCCGGCCTGAAACTGACTGGTGTTGAGCAGGCGACGAACGGCCAGCACACCTTCGGTCACAGCACCAATCCCGATAAACTGCCCTGCTTCGGTATAAAGCTTAATGGCGGTTAAAGTGGGTGCTGTTTGTAAGGATTCAGACTCATCGTCATTCAGGACAACCGTCTGGCCATGCACCAAGCGTTGATGTTGCACCGGATTAATCACCAACTCTGCCAGGCCAAGCAAAGCCTGGTCCATCGGCAACAACAACGCGTCCAGCCCTTGCCAGTCTTGTTTGTCGTTCAGCGGCACTAATTCAGCTTCAACCCGCATTTGGCTGGCCTGAAACGGTCCAACATGAATACGGCGCAGCGCACTGACATAAGCACCAGAGCCAAGCGTTTCACCCAGATCATCAATCAGCGTACGAATGTAAGTGCCTTTGCTGCAATGCACCACAAAGGTGGCATCCTGACCATCAAACGACAACAAATCAAAACGGAAAATATTGATCGGCCGCGCTTCACGAGGCACGGTAATTCCTTGCCGCGCGTATTTATACAGCGGTTGGCCTTGATATTTCAGGGCTGAATACATGGTTGGAATTTGCAACTGCGGCCCACGAGCCTTGACCACAGCGCCTTCCAAATCAGCCTGGCTAAAACCGATGGGCTTTTGACTGATAATTTCACCGGCAGCATCGCTGGTATCAGTGCGCACACCAAAACGGGCGGTGACTTCATAGGTTTTGTCGGTATCAAGTAGAAACTGACAAAACTTGGTGGCTTCACCAAAACAAATCGGCAATAACCCAGAAGCAAGCGGATCCAGTGCACCGGTGTGACCGGCTTTTTCGGCCTGATACAACCAGCGAATACGCTGTAAAATACCGTTGCTGGACACTTCTAATGGCTTATCCAGCAACAAGATGCCATTGACCTGACGACGCGCCACTATTTATTCTTCTTCGTCAGTGGCTTTTGCAGCCGGAGCATCGATGTCCTGACCGGCGTCAATCCGTTTTTTCTCGTCGGATCTACGCACAATTTCCACCAGATTTGCCATCCGGATGCCTTCATCCAGTGACTTATCAAAGTAAAAACGGATCGTTGGCACAATACGCGCCTGAATACGTTTGGCAATTAAGCTACGGATATAACCAGAAGCATCATTGAGGATGTTCAGGTTTTCCTGCACTTTTTCCGGCGCCATGCCTAAAAAAGTCACATAAATTTTGCCATGCGATAAGTCGCGTGACACTTCAACATCTGACACCGTAATCATGGTGTGCAGACGTGGATCTTTAATTTCGCGCTGCAAAATCACTGCAATTTCTTGCTGCATTTGCTGCGATAACCGGTCCACCCGGCTGAATTCTTTAGCCATAATTTTTACCTATATCAGTAGAACAAACAGGGGCACCAGGCCCCTGCTTTATACTGCAATCTTAATCAATCAAGCATTTGCATTACAGAGTGCGAACAACCTGAATAACTTCAAACACTTCGATCTGATCGCCTTCACGCACGTCGTTGTAGTTCTTCACGCCGATACCACACTCGAAGCCGTTCCGAACTTCAGAGACGTCGTCTTTAATCCGACGCAGCGATTCAAGCTCGCCTTCGAAGATCACCACGTTGTCACGCAGAACACGGATTGGTGCGTTACGTTTAACGATACCTTCAGTGACCATACAACCGGCGATAGCGCCAAACTTCGGTGAACGGAATACCGCTCGAACCTGCGCCAGACCGATGATCTGTTGCTTGAACTCAGGTGCCAGCATACCGGTCATCGCGGCACGAACTTCGTCTAACAGTTCATAAATGATGCTGTAGTAACGTAAGTCCAGTGACTCATCTTCAACGATTTTACGCGCTGTTGCATCAGCACGGACGTTAAAGCCGATGATGATGGCAGAAGATGCAGCAGCCAGCGTTGCGTCAGTTTCAGTGATCCCACCCACACCACTACCGATGATGCGAATTTTCACTTCATCTGTCGACAGGCGGCTTAATGATTCACTGATGGCTTCAACAGAGCCCTGAACATCGGCTTTTAATACGATATTCAGTTCAGAAACGTCGCCGTCAGTCATGTTCGCAAACATGTTTTCCAGCTTGGCTTTTTGTTGACGCGCCAGTTTCACATCACGGAACTTGCCTTGACGGTACAGAGCAACTTCACGGGCTTTACGCTCGTCTTTGACTACTGTCACTTCATCACCGGCCTGAGGCACGCCAGATAAACCAAGGATTTCTACCGGAATAGATGGACCAGCTTCTTTCACTTCCTGACCATTCTCATCGCGCATTGCCCGAACACGGCCGTATTCAAAACCACACAATACGGTGTCGCCCTGACGTAACGTTCCTTCTTGCACCAGGATTGATGCAACCGGACCACGGCCTTTATCCAGACGGGATTCAATCACTGTACCGCGGGCAATGCCCTGACGGACGGCTTTTAATTCCAGCAATTCAGCCTGGTTCAGGATCGCTTCTAACAGGTCGTCAATACCCGCGCCAGTTTTGGCAGAGATTGGTACGAATTGAGTGTCACCACCCCATTCTTCTGAAATAACGCCGTACTGAGATAATTCATTACGTACCCGATCCGGATCCGCATCTGGTTTATCCATCTTGTTCACTGCAACCACTAACGGCACACCAGCTGCTTTCGCGTGCTGAATTGCTTCTTTGGTTTGTGGCATCACGCCATCGTCTGCAGCAACCACCAGGATCACGATATCTGTCGCTTTCGCACCACGGGCACGCATTGAGGTAAAGGCGGCGTGACCTGGGGTATCGAGGAATGTCACCATACCGCGGTCGGTTTCAACGTGATAAGCACCGATATGCTGAGTAATACCACCGGCTTCGCCAGCTGCTACTTTTGCTTTACGGATATAATCCAGTGTTGAAGTTTTACCGTGGTCAACGTGACCCATGACAGTAACAACCGGTGCACGTGGCTCCAGCTGACCTTCACCTTCACGGTCTGCCATCACAGTTTCTTCTAACTCGTTTTCACGGGTTAAAGTGAATTTGTGACCCATTTCTTCACAGACAATGGCGGCAGTTTCCTGATCAATGACCTGGTTGATAGTCGCCATGGCGCCCATCTTCATCATCACTTTAATCACTTCAGATGCTTTGACGGCCATTTTAGCAGCCAGCTCAGCCACAGTGATGGTTTCACCGATCTTCACTTCACGCTCAACCGGCTGCGCTGGCTTGTTAAAAGCATGCTGCATACTGGTTGGCGTTTTCTTTTTCTTGTGACGGTTAGCGCGGTTAAATGCGTCTTTATCGTCAGCGTCATCTTTTTTCTTGGCTTTGCCAACTGGCGCTTTTTTGCCATGGCGACGACCACCACGCTCATCACGGGCATCAACTTCGTCTTCTGCCTGTTTCGCGTAGACGTTTGAAGTCAGGTGGTAATCACCCACTTCAACCGGTGCTTTTTCTTCTTTCGCCCAACGTTCAGCATTTTCTTCCGCTAATTTGCGGGCTTCTTCGGCCTGACGTTGTGCATCTAATTCCAGCTTTTTCAGACGTTCGGCATCTTGCTGCGCAATAATGCGATCAGCTTCACGCTTGGCATCTTCTTTCGCCTGACGACGAGCCGCTTCTTCCGGATCATCCCGCAGCAATTGTGCACGGGCTTCATCGCGTTTTTTCGCTTCTAAGGCTTTGCGTTCAGCGTCTGCTTTACGATCTGCTTCGTCTTTAATTTTGCGCTCAGCAGCAGCTTTTTCGGCTGCCTGGCGTGCTTCTTCCGCTTTCACAGCTTCTTCAGCTAAACGTGCTTCTTCAGCCGCAGCAGCTGCTGCATCATCAACTAAAGGACGTTTCACATAAGTTTTCTGTTTTAATACCTGCACCTGAATTTCACGGTTGCGACCAGCGCCACCACTTACACTCAATGTGGAGGTTTCTTTACGCTTAAGCGTCAGACGTGATGGCTCTGTACTACCGCCACCGTGCTGTTTGGACAGATGTTCCAGCAGAGTTTTTTTCTCTTCTTCAGAAACCATCTGGCCAGTCTGCTTCGGGATGCCCGCATCAGCAAATTGTTGGACTAACCGATCAACAGTCGTTCCCACATCACTGGCTAGTTTTTCAATCGTTACTTCCGCCATGTCAATGTTACCTCCGTTGACCAATCAGTTTTCTTCACTAAACCAAACAATATTACGTGCAGCCATAATCAGCGCAGCGGCTTTTTCTTCAGTCATTTTTTCAATATCAAGCAAATCATCGACACCTAATTCAGCCAGGTCATCGAGCGTCACCACACCTTTGCTTGCAAGCACGTAGGCAGTGTGAGTTTCTAAACCAGGCAGGTTCAACAGAGCTTCACTCGGAGCAGCACCTTCCAGTGATTCTTCACTGGCCAGCGCACGAGTGGTCAATACAGCCTTGGCACGTTTACGCAGTTCTTCAACCGTGTCTTCGTCCAGACCATCAATTGCCAGTAATTCGGCTACAGGGACATAGGCAACTTCTTCTAGTGATGAGAAGCCCTCATCAACCAGAATGCCGGCAAAATCTTCGTCAATTTCCAGCGCCAACATGAACAATTCAAGCACCTTGGAATTTTCTTCCTGATGTTTTTTCTTCATATCAGACACTGACATTACATTCAGTTCCCACTGTGTCAGCTGACTAGCCAGACGCACGTTCTGACCAGCACGACCAATGGCCATTGGCAGATTGGCGTCTTCTACAGCGATGTCCATGGCGTGACGTTCTTCATCAACAATGATCGAAGCAACTTCAGCCGGAGCCATGGCGTTAATCACATATTGCGCCGGGTTATCGTCGTACAGAACTATATCTACGCGCTCGCCGCCTAATTCGCCAGAAACGGCCTGAACCCGTGAACCACGCATACCCACACAAGCACCAACCGGGTCAATCCGGCGATCATTGGTTTTTACGGAGATTTTGGCGCGTGACCCCGGATCACGGGCAGCACCACGAATTTCAATCATTTCTTCGCCGATTTCCGGCACTTCAATCCGGAATAATTCAATCAGCATCTCTGGACGAGTGCGACTTAAGAATAACTGGGCGCCACGGGCTTCCGGGTTTACTGCGAATAACAGTGCACGGATGCGGTCGCCTGGACGGAAAGTTTCGCGTGGGATCATGTCTTCACGCGCTAACATCGCCTCGGCATTGTTACCAAGGTCGACAATAATACTGTCGCGGTTTACTTTTTTAACCACGCCGGTGACTAACTCGCCGACTTGATCAATATAAGCTTCAACCACTTGTGAACGTTCTGCTTCACGCACTTTTTGGACGATAACTTGTTTCGCCATTTGTGTGGTAATGCGGTCAAACACGACTGAATCAATTTGTTCTTCAACATAATCGCCAATCTGTAAATCTGGTTCGTCGTATTGCGCAGCTGACAGCGTCATTTCACGTGTTGGATGTTCCATCACATGATCGTCGGCCACAACCTGCCAACGACGGAAAGTCTCGTAAGAGCCGGTTTTACGGTCAATCGCTACCCGAACTTCGATGTCGCTTTCATTTTTCTTTTTGGTAGCGGCGGCCAGTGCGTATTCTAACGCCTGGAAAATCTTTTCACGCGGGACTGATTTTTCGTTAGAAACCGCATCAACTACTAATAAAATTTCTTTTGCCATGTTTTCTGCCTCACTAAGAGCCGGTTAACTTAAAAAACCGGAACTACGTTTGCTTTATCTACGTTATCCATAAGCAAACGATAAGGTTTGCCATCCACTTCAATTACTAACATATCTTCGACGATTTCAAGCAGTTGCCCTTTGAATTTACGGCGACCGTCCTGAGGAATGGCCAGTTTCACTTCTACTTTTTGCCCAACAACTTTAGCAAAATGAGCAGGAGTAAATAACGGGCGGTCCAGACCAGGAGAAGAAACTTCGAGGTTGTATTCGTTTTGGATCGGATCTTCAACGTCAAGGATGGCACCAACTTCGCGGCTGACAACGGCACAATGGTCAACAGTAACCCCGTCCGGATGATCGATAAATAACCTTAAAGTGGAATGGCGCCCAGCAGGCACGAACTCACAACCCAACAATTCAAAGCCTGCAGCTTCTACAGTCGGGCTTAAAAGTTCAGTTAAACGCTGTTCTTGTTTCGTCAAAGAGACCTCCAGAAATAAAAAAAGGGCATATAGCCCAGAATATTAGTACATCAATACTTCAGATATAAAAACGCCCCGAAGATCGGGGCGAAAAAACATCCGAAAAAACAAGATATCGCCAATCTTGTTTATAAATCTGGTCTGTTACCTTGATTTACCATCGAACCGAAATGCGGGTCCATCGAGGAAACAGAAGAAGGTCCAAGGAACCTTCCGAGCTACATAAGGTTTGCCGCCTGGCTGACCTAACATCACTTCGTTAAAGTGAATTATGTAACTGGTATTAGTTGGTTGCGGGAGCCGGATTTGAACCGACGACCTTCGGGTTATGAGCCCGACGAGCTACCAGGCTGCTCCATCCCGCGTCCGTAACTGGCGTGCATTATATAGTGCTGAGCACTGTATCGCAAGATTTGTTTTAACTTACACTGACTTGGATTCAATGCCGTAAATCATTGTTTTCTACGAATTACGGCTGATTTTGGGTCATTTTTAGATTGGTGCCGAGAGCGGGACTCGAACCCGCACGCCTAGGGCACTACCACCTCAAGGTAGCGTGTATACCAATTTCACCATCTCGGCTTAACTTTTTACCTTCGCGAACAACAGACTAAGAATTAGTTGCCGACCGGAATATCTTTGGTAGTGTCTTTTTTCTCTTCTACAACTGGTTTGCTCTGCTCAGTTGGAACCACGATATTTTCAAATTCAGATTTCTTTTCGATATGGCTGATGTTGTAATTACCAAGGATCAGACTTAATGCAAAAAACGCGATTGCCAAGACCGAGGTAGACCGGGTCAAAAAGTTACCGGTACCTGAAGAACCAAATAACGTCGCGGAAGCACCTGCACCAAAAGATGCGCCCATGTCGGCACCTTTACCATGTTGGATCAAGACCAAACCGATGATGGCGATTGAAACTAACAAATATACTGCAATTACGATTTCGTACATCATGAATCCTGTGCACTTAGGCATATGGCAGCAAATTCTGCCGGTTTTAAACTTGCACCACCAACCAAGCCACCGTCGATGTCTGGTTGGGCAAACAGCGCTGCGCAATTTTCAGCATTGACGCTGCCACCGTAAATAATTCTTACCTTCGAAGCAGCTGCATCGTCATACTTTTTCAGATAGGTTCTGATAAAAGCATGCACTGCTTGTGCTTGCGCCGGACTTGCAGTTTCGCCAGTCCCTATTGCCCAAATTGGCTCATAAGCAATGACCGAATGCTGCAGCAATTCAGGGTGCGCAGCATACACTGCATCCAAATGCTGTGCAAGAACCTGCATGGTTTTTTCTTGCTGCCTTTCGGTTAAAGTTTCGCCAAAACAAACAATTGGCGTCATTTTAGCCGCTATTGCCCGCTTTGTTTTTGCCAATACCAACGTATCAGTATCACCAAATAATGCCCGGCGCTCTGAGTGCCCGATGATGACATAACTTGCACCAGCGGCTGCGAGCATATCAGCACTTATTTCACCTGTGAAGGCTCCGCTGACTTCACTGCTGACATTTTGAGCACCCAGTTGATAGCGGTCGGATTTTGGAAAGTCATTCAGAAAGATTACCGGAGGACAGATCAGAATTTCAGTATTTGATGCAGGAAGCTGCGACAAGGTTTCACAGCATTGAACGGCCAGTTCACAACTCCCATTCATCTTCCAGTTTGCTGCAATTAATGGTCTGCGTTGTGTCATGCGAGCTCTCCGTAATAAGCGGGCGAGATATTAACGAACCTCGCCCCGTCAAACAAGAGACAACCGCAAAAAAACGCGGTTACTCACCTGAAAACGTCACTTGCATCGGGCCAGAAAAAGCCAGCGTTTTATGCTAAGTGCTATGCTAAATGCTCTGCTGAATATTGAGATTGGCGCAGCTTAATCAGCTAGCCAACTTCACAGCGGCCGCGATTTTATCGGCAAAATCCTGTACCTGCTGCTGTTCCCTTCCTTCTACCATTACACGAATTAACGGTTCAGTGCCTGATTTTCGGATCAAAACCCGGCCTTGACCAGCCAGTTCAGCTTCAACACCAGCAATAACTTCCTTCACATGCAAATTTTCTAAAGGCGCAGTGCCTTTTTCAAATTTGACGTTGACCAGTACTTGCGGCAATTTAGTCATGCCATGGCTTAAATCTGCTAACGATAATCCGGTATCAATCATCGAAGCCAGCACTTGTAACGAGGCGATAATGCCATCGCCGGTACCCGCGTGATCAAGATTCAGCACATGACCGGAGTTTTCACCACCAATCCGCCAGCCTTTTTCGATCAGCATTTCCATCACATAACGGTCGCCCACTGAGCTGCGTGCAAACGGAATACCCAGCTCAGCCAAGGCTAATTCAAGACCCATATTACTCATTAGCGTACCCACAACGCCGCCGGTTAAGCGGTTGCGTTCTTTTGCAGAGCGGGCCAGCATATAGATAATTTCATCACCATCAATCTGCCGACCGGTGTGATCAACCATCATGACGCGATCGCCGTCGCCGTCATAGGCAATGCCTAAATCAGCACCCAATTCGACTACTGCTTGTTGCAAGGCATCGGTGTGAGTCGCGCCGCATTTTTCGTTAATATTCAGGCCATTCGGGCTACAAGCAATCGTATGTACTTCGGCGCCAAGTTCTTTGAATACATTAGGGGCGATGTGATAAGTCGCGCCGTTGGCACAATCGAGCACAATTTTAAAATCGCTTAATGACATATGTTTTGGCAGATGGCTTTTACAAAACTCAATATAACGACCGGATGCATCTTCAATCCGCTGTGCTTTACCGAGTTTTTCGGACGTCTCGCACACCATCGGCTGCTCTAATTCGGCTTCGATGGCGCGTTCAATTTCGTCATCCAGCTTGCTGCCATTGGCCGAAAAAAACTTAATGCCGTTGTCGTAATACGGATTGTGCGACGCACTGATCACAATGCCTGCTTCAGCGCGGAAGGTATGAGTTAAATATGATACGGCAGGCGTTGGCATCGGCCCTAACAAACGAACATCGATACCTGCGGCAATCAATCCCGCTTCCAGAGCGGTTTCCAACAAGTAACCAGAAATACGGGTATCTTTACCAATCAATACTTTACGAGTGCCACGTTGTGATAGTACCCGACCGGCGGCCCAGCCTAACTTCATTGCAAATTCTGGGGTAATAGGAAACTCGCCGACCCGTCCACGTACACCATCGGTGCCAAAATACTTCCTGCTCATACTTGTTCTCCAAAAAAAGTCGCTTGCGCCACCGCGATTGCATCTGCGGTTTCTCTGACATCATGGGCGCGAATGATGCGGGCTCCATGCATAACGGCTATTGTGGCACAGGCAATACTGCCTGCCAAACGTTCTGAGGTATTCCGATTAAGTAATTGTCCGATCATAGACTTACGCGACATTCCAGCCAGAACCGGTAGACCACTGCTGCGCAGCTCACCAAAACGAGCCAGCAGCTGGTAGTTGTGCGTTAAGGTTTTGCCAAAGCCAAATCCAGGGTCGAGGATCAGTTGCGAAGGCGCAATCCCCGCCTCGACACAAGCTTGGACCCTCGCTTGTAAAAACTGACTGACTTCAGTGATGACATCCTGATATCGCGGCGCTTGTTGCATTGAGTCAGGCTGGCCTTGCATATGCATCAGGCACACCGGCACTTGTAGTTTTGCCGCCGCAGCGAGCGCACCTTCTTCTTGCAACGCTTTAATATCATTGATGATATCGGCACCTGCGGCGATAGCTTCTGTCATCACTGTTGCTTTGTAAGTGTCCACAGAAATAACCGTGTCAAATTCGCGCCGAATGAGTTCAATCACCGGCAGCACCCGGTCTAATTCCTGCTGCAGTGGCACCAGCACGGCGCCCGGCCTGGTGGATTCACCACCGACATCAATAATATCTGCGCCATCGACCAACATAGTGGCGACTTGCCGCAGTGCGGCATCAACACCAACAAATTTACCACCATCGGAAAATGAATCCGGGGTGATATTTAAAATGGCCATCAATTTGCAACGTTCTAAATTTAATTCACGCTGCCGCGGTAACACGAGCTTCATGGTGACCTCACTTTAAAAATGCGGGTTATTGCGGGGGACTATAACTATCAAAAGCAGGATGTTCGCAGCAGTTGATAATCATGTTTTTTTAGATTGATGTCGCTGACGATTCATATTCCAGAAGAAAAAACCCCGACGAAGCCGGGGTTTTATTTTTACTTTAAAATGTCAGCTTATAAATCAGCTGCTATGGCTTTCTGCAGGTTTGTCGTCAACAACCGGACCTGAAGATTCAGTATTGTCACCATCAGAAGCTCCAGGCTTTTTATCTTTTGGTTCCCAATGCTCAGGCTGACGCACTTCACGGCGTGCCATCAAATCTTCGATTTGTTTAGAATCAATGGTTTCATATTGCATTAACGCTTCTTTCATCGCATGCAGGATGTCCATATTCTGTTCGATCATGTCTTTTGCACGGTGATAGTTGCGGTCGATGATCGACTTGATCTCGTTATCAATCAGGCTGGCAGTTTCATCAGACATTTGCTTGGATTTACCCATGCTGCGGCCTAAAAACACTTCGCCTTCTTCATCGGCATATAACAATGGGCCCAGTTTTTCTGAGAAGCCCCATTGTGTCACCATGTTGCGGGCAATCGAGGTCGCGTATTTGATGTCTTGTGAAGCGCCGGTCGAAACCGCTTCACCGCCATAAATCAGCTCTTCTGCCAGACGGCCACCGTACGCGACTGAAATTTTACTTTCCAGTTTGCGACGACTGACGCTAATGGCATCAGCCTCTGGTAAAAAGAAGGTCACACCTAATGCACGGCCACGCGGAATAATGGTTACTTTATGCACCGGATCATGCTCAGGCACCAGACAGCCAACGATGGCATGGCCAGCTTCATGATAAGCGGTCATCTCTTTTTCAGCTTCAGACATCACCATCGAGCGCCGTTCAGCGCCCATCATGATCTTGTCTTTGGCTTTTTCAAACTCATCCATGCTCACCACACGGCGATTATTACGGGCGGCGAATAACGCAGCTTCGTTGACTAAATTTGCTAAGTCTGCACCTGAAAAGCCTGGGGTACCACGGGCAATCACGCTAGCTTTGATGTCGTCAGCTAATGGCACTTTACGCATGTGAACTTTCAGAATTTGTTCACGGCCACGCACATCTGGCAAGCCAACAACCACCTGACGGTCAAAACGACCAGGACGCAGTAATGCAGCATCCAGAACATCCGGGCGGTTGGTTGCAGCAATAATGATGATGCCTTCGTTACCATCAAAACCATCCATTTCAACCAGCATCTGGTTTAAGGTTTGTTCACGTTCGTCATGACCACCACCTAAACCGGCGCCACGCTGACGGCCAACGGCGTCAATTTCATCGATAAAGATAATGCACGGTGCAGCTTTTTTCGCTTGTTCAAACATGTCGCGCACACGGCTGGCACCCACACCAACAAACATCTCGACAAAGTCTGAACCAGAAATCGTAAAGAATGGAACTTTGGCTTCGCCAGCAATGGCTTTGGCCAGTAACGTTTTACCTGTACCCGGCGGGCCAACCATCAACACGCCTTTTGGAATACGGCCACCCAGTTTTTGAAAACGTGATGGGTCTTTTAAATAATCGACCAGCTCAGACACTTCTTCTTTGGCTTCGTCACAACCGGCAACATCCGCAAAAGTCGTTTTGATTTGGTCTTCGCCCATCAGACGGGCGCGGCTTTTACCAAAGGACATTGCGCCTTTGCCACCGCCACCTTGCATCTGGCGCATAAAGAAAATCCAGACGCCAATCAATAACAACATCGGGAACCAGGAAATGAAAATCTGCCCCAGTAAGCTGCCTTCTTCAGGCTGCACGCCGGTGCCATCAACGCCGTTTTCAATCAGGTCTTTTAGCAGACCATCATCGTAGCCGCCCGGGATCACCGTTTGAAAAGTTGAACCATCACGTTTCACGCCAGTGACAGCGCCGGTACGATCCACTTTCACTTCGCGGACCTGACCTGATTTCACATCGGAGATAAATTGGGTATAGCTGGTTTGTCGCTCGGTGCGATCGGTGGGACTGAAGCTGTTGAACATCGTCATTAATACGACGGCGATCACCAACCAAACCATTAAATTCTTTGCCATGTCGCTCAAGGTCATAACCTCTTATTACCAGAAAATGCTTCTGTTGCTACTTTACTAGAGTTTGAAGCCGGTCGCCACGATATAAGTCTCGCTCGAACGTGAACGCGACGAATCGGGCTTGCGGATCCGTACAGTGCTAAATACATTACGTACGTCCAGGACGTACTGATCAAAACCGTCGCCATGAAATACTTTGACCACAAAACTGCCATTTTTCTTCAATACTTTGCCACACATTTCCAGCGCTAACTCCACCAGATACATACTACGGCTCTGGTCGACAGTGGCATTACCACTCATATTCGGCGCCATATCAGACAACAGTACATCGACATTGCGACCATCAATACGCTCAAGTAAGGCGTTGAGTACCGCGTCTTCGCGAAAATCACCTTGTAAAAAGGCAACGCCAGCCAGTGGATCCATCGGCAGAATATCGCAGGCAATGACACAACCTTCGGTACCCACCATCTCAGCCGCCAACTGCGACCAACTGCCCGGTGCGGAGCCCAAATCAACCACGGTCATCCCCGGTTTGATTAACTTGTCTTTTGCCTGAATCTCGTCAAGCTTAAAAGAAGCGCGTGATCGTAAACCTAATTTTTGCGCTTTTTGGACAAAAGGATCGGTTACATGTTCCTGCAGCCATCTGGATGAACTGGCAGAACGTTTTTTCTTGGTCATGGAACTACTCTTAAATGGTCTTCCATGCAAGATGGCGGTACAATATGGTAATTTCAAGCTTTCCCAATGGAAAAAGTCCACAAATGAGTTTATCTAACAAACAAAAGCAGTTTTTAAAAGCAAAAGCGCACGAATTAAAGCCAATCATCCTGTTAGGCGGTAATGGTCTGACGGAAGGTGTGATGGCAGAAATTGATCTGGCACTGGAGCATCATGAACTGATCAAAGTCAAAGTCCCGAGCATTGACCGGGAAGAAAAAGTTGCGGTGATGGATGCGATTGTGCGTGAAGCCAAAGCTGACAAAGTGCAGACCATCGGCCATATTTTAGTGCTATACCGCGCTGCGAAAGAGAAAAAACTGGTTCTGCCACGCGGTTAAGCAGCGCCTGACCAGACAGCATTACGCCAGATAACCAGCCGCCTGTAAACTCAGGCGCGCTACGGTTTCATCATCATGAATATTCCGTATTACATCATCAGGCCGTGTTACATCGGTCGACTTCAGATATTGCCACAATAACAGCGGATCATTCGGTTGGATCAGATCAACCTGCCGCAAGTTATGCTCATAACTCCAGCTGACAATTTGCCGTAATACTTCAAAAACCGGTTGCGGACTGGGCTGCCATTGGCGAATGTCCAGTAATAGTCCCCATTTTTCATCAAGCATTGGCACCACCAGCTTTTGATAGTCGAGGGCTAAATCCTGTGCTGACAATAAGGTGGAAACGCCTTGTGCCCTTAGAATCACAGTCCGCTGCTCTAAGGCTAGCTGATATGGTTTTTTGTATTTCATCGGAACTCCCCTGAAATTGCAGCATAACTTGCCGGGCAGTGAAACAAAAGTGTGCATTGTTGCTGGACTACGGGATTTCCGACTTCGCATCCAAACAGTACTTATAAAAAAAGCGACCGAAGTCGCTTTTTTCATACCGAAAGGGCGCTTACAAATACTTCACGTCGGTAATTTCAAACTCAACAATACCGCTTGGCGTATTAATATTCACCACATCTTCGACAATTTTGCCAATCAAACCACGGGCGATTGGCGAATTAACCGAAATGCGGTTGTTTTTAATATCGGCTTCATCATCACCAACCACCTGATAAGTCACTTCTTCTTCTGTGTCCAGATTCAAAATGGTGACAGTGGCACCGAAAATCACTTTGCCGCTATTTGGCAGCTTGGTGATATCGATGATCTGGGCATTCGAAAGCTTGGCTTCGATATCCTGGATCCGACCTTCACAAAAACCCTGAGCTTCACGCGCGGCGTGGTACTCAGCGTTTTCTTTCAGATCGCCATGCGCGCGAGCTTCAGCAATCGCCTGAATGATGGCTGGCCGTTTGACGCTTTTTAACTCATGCAGTTCGTCACGAAGCGCTTGCGCACCCTGAACTGTCATAGGGATTTGACTCATCCGTTTACTCTCTTGTGTAACTCCTGCACTGAATTGACATTGGCAAATGCATTAGCCGAATTGGCATTACAAGTGGCAAAAGCTGCGTTCAGTGTGGTGGTGTAATTTGCTTTGTGTTGTAACGCGCCACGGCGTAAGACTTTAGAGTCTTCAATGGCCTGGCGACCTTCAGTGGTGTTGACGATATAGCTGTATTCACCGTTTTTAATCCGGTCCAGAATATGCGGACGGCCTTCAAACACTTTATTGACGGCCCGGCATTCAATCCCTGCTGCTGCCAGCGCTTTATGAGTACCGCCAGTCGCATCAAGTTCAAAGCCAAGCGCCAACATGGTCTTTGCCAGCTCAACTACGCGCACTTTATCGCTATCCCGTACTGAAAGTAAAGCACGACCACCGGTCGGAATTAAGGTGCCAGCGCCTAACTCGGCTTTAGCAAAAGCTTCAGCGAACGTTTCGCCCACGCCCATCACTTCACCGGTTGAACGCATTTCAGGGCCAAGTAACGGGTCAACACCCGGGAACTTGTTAAATGGGATCACCACTTCTTTTACCGAGAAATACGGTGGAATGATTTCCTGCGTAATCCCCTGCTCGGCCAGCGAACGGCCAGCCATACAACGGGCGCCCACTTTCGCCACCGCCATGCCGGTCGCTTTGGACACAAATGGTACGGTGCGCGCAGCGCGTGGATTGACTTCAATCAGATACACTTCGTTGTCTTTTACTGCAAACTGCGTGTTCATCAAACCAACGACACCCAGTTCCAGCGCCAGCTTTTTCACTTGATCACGCATCACGTCCTGAATTTCTTTGCTCAGGCTATGGGGTGGTAAGGAACAGGCTGAATCGCCTGAGTGCACGCCAGCTTGTTCGATGTGCTCCATGATGCCACCGATAATCACTTCGGTACCGTCACAAATCGCATCGATATCCACTTCAATCGCATCATCCAGGAAACGGTCTAACAGCACCGGCGAATCGTTGGAGACGCTGACCGCTTCGGTCATATAACGGCGTAAATCCTGATCGTCATAAACGATTTCCATGGCGCGGCCACCCAGTACGTAAGACGGGCGAACCACCATTGGATAACCGATGTCCGGCGCTTTGGTAATAGCTTCTTCTAAGCTGGTGACTGTCGCGTTTTTTGGCTGTTTTAAGCCTAAACGTTCAACCGCTTGCTGGAAACGCTCACGGTCTTCAGCACGGTCGATCGCGTCCGGCGAAGTACCAATAATTGGCACGCCGTTGGCTTCTAAAGCGCGGGCTAATTTCAGTGGTGTTTGCCCACCGTACTGCACGATCACGCCTTTTGGCTGTTCTTTACGCACGATTTCCAGCACGTCTTCCAGCGTAATTGGCTCGAAGTACAAACGGTCGGAAGTATCGTAGTCAGTCGAAACTGTTTCCGGGTTACAGTTGACCATAATGGTCTCGTAACCGTCTTCGCGCAGCGCTAACGCCGCATGCACACAGCAATAATCGAATTCGATGCCTTGACCAATGCGGTTTGGACCACCGCCGATAATCATGATTTTATCGCGATTAGTCGGTGCCGCTTCACACTCTTCATCATAAGTGCTGTACATATAAGCGGTATCAGAAGCGAATTCTGCGGCGCAGGTATCAACACGTTTATACACCGGATGCAGGCCATAACCGTGGCGTTTTTTGCGCACTTCGGCTTCAGCGACGCCCAGTAATTCAGCGATGCGCTTATCAGCAAAACCTTTGCGCTTTAATACCGTTAAACGGGCATGATCTAAACCAGCGAAACCACCTGCTTTGACCGCAGCTTCTTCTTTAATCAAGTCTTCAATCTGCACCAGGAACCATGGGTCGATATTGGTCAGCTTGAAAATTTCTTCCATGCTCATGCCAAAACGGAAAGCATCACCGATGTACCAAATCCGGTGAGAACCTGGTTCACGCAGTTCGCGGGTGATTTTTTCTTTAGCATCAATCGCATTTAAATCGATGATTGGATCCAGACCACTGACACCAATTTCCAGGCCACGTAACGCTTTTTGCAGTGATTCCTGCTGGTTACGGCCAATCGCCATCACTTCACCGACTGATTTCATCTGGGTGGTTAAGCGATCGTTGGCACCGACAAATTTCTCGAAGTTAAAGCGTGGCACTTTAGTTACGACGTAATCGATACTTGGCTCGAACGACGCCGGTGTGCGACCACCGGTAATATCGTTGGCCAGTTCGTCCAGCGTGTAACCAATCGCCAGCTTAGCGGCCACTTTAGCAATCGGGAAACCGGTTGCTTTTGACGCTAACGCTGATGAGCGCGATACCCGTGGGTTCATCTCAATGATCACCATCCGGCCATCCACCGGGTTGATGCCAAACTGCACGTTTGAACCACCGGTCTCGACACCAATTTCACGCAGCACTGCCAAAGAGGCGTTGCGCATAATTTGGTATTCTTTGTCAGTCAGGGTTTGAGCAGGCGCGACGGTGATCGAGTCACCGGTATGCACGCCCATGGCGTCGAAGTTTTCAATCGAGCAGACAATGATGCAGTTGTCATTTTTGTCCCGCACCACTTCCATTTCATATTCTTTCCAGCCGATCAGTGATTCATCAATCAACAACTCTTTGGTTGGCGATAAATCGAGGCCACGAGTACAGATTTCTTCAAATTCTTCACGGTTGTAAGCAATACCGCCGCCTGAGCCACCCATGGTAAAAGATGGGCGAATAATACAAGGGAAACCAATGGTTTCCAGTACGCCGTAAGCTTCTTCCATTGAATGGGCAAAACCGGCACGTGGACAAGCCAGACCAATCGAGCGCATCGCTTTATCAAAGCGACCGCGATCTTCAGCTTTATCAATGGCATCGGCGGTGGCGCCAATCATTTCAACATTGTATTTAGCAAGTACACCGTGACGCTCTAGTTCCAGCGCACAGTTCAGCGCCGTTTGACCGCCCATGGTCGGTAACACCGCACATGGCCGTTCTTTGGCGATAATTTTTTCTACCACCTGCCAGTGAATAGGTTCGATGTAAGTCGCATCGGCCATTTCAGGGTCGGTCATGATAGTCGCTGGGTTCGAGTTGACCAGAATCACCCGGTAACCTTCTTCTTTCAGCGCTTTACAGGCTTGGGCGCCTGAATAGTCAAATTCACAAGCCTGGCCGATGACAATCGGGCCGGCACCAAGGATCAGAATACTTTTTAGGTCAGTACGTTTTGGCATATCTCGTCTCTTTTCCTGGCTTATTTCGCGTTAGCTTGGGTCATCAAATCGATAAAATGGTCAAACAATTCAGAGGCTTCATGCGGTCCCGGACTGGCTTCAGGGTGACCCTGGAAGCTGAACGCTGGTTTGTCCGTGCGATGAATACCTTGCAGTGAACCGTCAAACAATGATTTGTGCGTCGCCCGTAAATTGGCCGGCATCGTCGCTTCATCAACTGCAAAACCGTGGTTCTGCGCGGTGATCAGCACTTTTTTGTTGTCGAGGTTTTGCACCGGGTGGTTACCACCGTGGTGACCAAATTTCATTTTCAGCGTTTTTGCACCACTGGCCAGCGCCAGTAACTGGTGGCCTAAGCAAATACCAAACACCGGAATATCGGTTTTCAGGAATTCTTCGATGGCTTTAATGGCGTAATCACAAGGCGCCGGATCACCAGGACCATTTGATAAGAAGATGCCATCCGGGTTCATTGCCAGCACTTGCGCAGCCGAAGTTTTGGCCGGAACCACGGTTAATTTACAGCCACGGTCGACCAACATGCGCAGAATATTGCGTTTCACACCAAAATCGTAGGCAACGACGTGAAACTTCGACTCTGGTGCTTGGCGATGACCTTCGCCTAAAGCCCAACTGCCTTCATTCCATTCGTAAGCTTTTGATACGGTGACTTCTTTCGCCAGATCCATCCCAGAAAGGCCAGGAAAGCTGCGCGCCAGCTCTAAAGCTTTGGCTTCGTCAATATCGCCCGCCATTAAACAGCCGTTCTGAGCACCTTTTTCGCGCAGAATACGGGTCAGTTTACGGGTGTCGATGTCGGCGATGCCAAGAATGTGGTGATCTTTGAGATATTGACTAAGAGAACGTTGATTGCGGAAATTGCTGGCGAGAAGAGGAAGGTCACGAATAATCAGGCCCTTGGCCCAAACTTTACCGGATTCTTCGTCTTCATCATTGGTGCCGGTATTACCAATGTGGGGATAGGTCAGCGTGACCATTTGCTCAGCGTACGACGGATCGGTCAAAATTTCCTGATATCCCGTCATCGAAGTGTTAAACACCACTTCACCAACTGAAACACCTTCAGCGCCAATGGCTGTACCGCGAAATACGGTGCCGTCTTCCAGTACGAGCAGGGCGGACTTAGTCAAGGTAACCTCCAAACAGCAAAAAACGGGCGAAAACTGACAATGTTTTACAACCCGTTCTGACCAAAATTTGTGTACTCTTTATTGCCGCGATACTGTTGACTTTTAAAACGCTGGTAACTTTTTCACCAGTGGTTCATCGTCAGCAGACCGTTCAGGCAAACCGCAGTATTTTAGGCCATTTGCTGGATTTGGTCTAATCCTTTTTTGATAAATTATAAAAATAACGGTTTTGCAGCAAATTTGCAGACAATTGCTCAAAAACCTAAGCTAAGTCGGCTAAACCCAGCACTTGCTGCATAGAATAAAGTCCGGGCTGCTTATTTTGCAACCACAATGCTGCACGCATGGCACCTTGGGCAAAGGTACTGCGGCTCGACGCTTTATGCGTGATTTCCAGCCGTTCGCCAAGGTCGGCAAACAGTGCCGTGTGGTCGCCAATGATGTCACCACCACGCACTGTGGCAAAGCCAATGGTCTGCTGGTCGCGCTCACCGGTGATGCCTTCGCGGCCATAAACCGCACATTCGTTTAAGTCACGACCAATGGCTTTGGCGATACTGGTGCCAATCGCCAGCGCGGTGCCGCTTGGCGCATCTTTTTTAAAACGGTGATGCGCTTCAATAATTTCGATATCGGCGCTCTGCCCCATCACTCTGGCGGCGGTTTGCACCAGATGTAGCAACAAATTCACGCCCACGCTCATATTGGGCGCCCAGACAATTGGGATAATTTTGCTGGCTGCCTGTACTTGGGCATATTGCGCGTCCGACAAACCGGTGACGCCAATCACCATGGCTTTTTTGGCGGCAACGGCCAGCGCCAACTGCGCCAGCATCGCTTCGGGCATGGTGAAATCAATCCAGACCTCAGCTGCCTGCACCGAGCTAAGTGCTGTTTCTGTGAGCTTCAGACCATTTTTACCACAACCGGCGAGTTCTCCGGCATCCACGCCAATCAGCGAAGAACCGGCGCGCACTGTGGCTGCGGTCAGTTGCAGTTTTTGTGCTGATTTTTCATTGCCTTGCAACTCACGGCCTTGCAACTCAGTGGCAACTGTCACCAGCGCGCGGCCCATCCGGCCATTGGCACCAAAAATTCCGATAGATGTCATGCGATTACCTTTTTACTAATGGTGCTACTCAGTCTAAATATGAAGCAAGCTTCGGTTGCTGCGCGATTAAATCCTGATACAAGCGGATCTGATTCTGCGCCCGTTGCAGGTTGTGGTCGCTGCGCTTAATAGCGAAATAGACATCGCCATTCAGGTGATCGGCTAAAAAGCGAATACCAATCATCAGGCACATCACTTTGGCTCCAAGCAGCAATGACTGCTGCTCGGCCGGTGTAATCACCCCGGCGAGCCCTTGCAAATAACCTTCAGCCAGTGCTTTGAAAATTTCTGGCCGGATCCGCACTTTATCAGTATCTAATGAATCTTCGGCTTCAGGTGAACAACAAGTACGCACCATATCGCCAAAATCAAACAGCCAATAGCCTGGCATGCAAGTGTCTAAATCGATGGCGGCAATGCCACGACCTTGCTCAGCGCAGTACAGCATGTTATTGATTTTGGTGTCGTTATGGCAGACGCGTAGCGGTAAGGCCGGGCATAAAGCGGCAAGCTCATCGACCAAACCTTGTTGCGCCAGACAAAAATCGACCAGCGGCTGACACTCTGCCAGGCGGCCAGCTTTATTCGCGGCGATGGCAGCTTGCAGCTGGGAAAAACGCATGCCGAGGTTATGGAAATCCGGTAATACCGTGACCAGCGAGCTGGCGTCAAAATCAGCCAGCGCCGCCGCAAACTGGCCAAAAGTGAATGCTGCGGCAAAAGCTTGGGCTGGCGATTCAACCACTTCGATACTGCTACCATGATCGATAAATTGCAGTGCCCTTAAATCCTGAGCGTCCCCCGCCAGATAACTGCCATCGGCTTTGGCCTGTTGCTGCAGGATTTGCAGCGGATATAAACCTTGTTGTTGTTTCGCCAATAAGTGCCGCTCAATTTTCAGCGCGTTTTGTACCAGATCGGCCGCCGACGGAAAAATTGAGGTGTTAATTTGTTGCAAAATCAGTCGTTTATCGGCAGCACTTAATAAAAAGGTTTTGTTGATATGACCGTTGCCAAAAGCTTTGATATGGGTGTCTGCCGGTAATTGATAGTCCGCCAGCACTTGAGCTGTGACCAGCGGATGCGCTTTGATATTTGCTGCTGAAGTTACTGCATTTTCTGTCGTCATATAAAAAATCCGGCCTGCTAAAAATGAAAAAACAGTGATTGCTCAAGGCAAAAATCCACCTTTAGTTAAAGGTTGTCAGGAGCTTTGCTGCTGAAAGTATTCGACTATTTCGGCCAAATCAGCCGGATATGTCACCCCAAACCAGCTGTCCGGCGACAAATAAACCCGAAGTTTTTGCCCTTGCTGTAAGCTGCTGTCGACCACTGCAGGCAAATAACATTCTGCCTTGGGATCCGGCTGCTGAGCTAAAAAGCTACAAAGCGCCTGCGCCAGCGCCGGCACTATGGATGGGGTAAATCCCCAGATATTCATCGAAACCGCTTGTGCTGCGTCCAGTCCGATCGAATCACCATTGAGATCAATACCGCTAAATTGCTGCTCGTGCTGTTTAATCTGAATCATTTCTGTCACTGCTTGCAAATACCCAGCATTGACCTGACAAATGCCACGATTCACCCCACCATGGGCTGATAGAGTTTTTAGCAGTGGAAAGGCGACCATTGCCCATTCGGCTTGGGTCGTGGCGAAATGCTGCACCAATTGCTGCATCGCGGTGTGGCCGTAATAGTCGTCGGCATTAATCACAATACACGGCTGCTGCGCCAGAAATTGTCTCGCTGACCACAGCGCATGTGCGGTGCCCCAGGGTTTTTGCCGCTGGCTAATATCCACATCGGCAACCGGCAAATCAGCAGGATTTTGCAGCACCAGCTGCACGGTCAAATCTGACGGAAAATACGGCAATACCTGTTGTTGAAGCGCCGCAATAATGTTTTCCCGAACGACCAATGCCAAGGTTCGCACACCGGCGGCATAAGCATCCAGCACACTAAAGTGCAATAGAGTGCGGCCTGTAGAGCCCAGCACAGCCAGTTGTTTATCGCCACCAAAGCGGCTGCCCATGCCTGCGGCAAGCACCACCAGAATTGGGGTTTGAGATGCGCTCATCTTCAAATCGCTGTTGAATGTTTAGAAATGGCGCACATCATACCCGCTGCGGCTAGGGGCTGACCAGCCCTGACGAAAAAGCCCAGAACTTTGCTCCGGGCTTTTGCTGTGAAGTACCAAAACCGATTAAAGCGCGGCGGTCAAAATTTGCCGTGACACATCAATTGTAATATCGCCATGCTCACCAAGTTTAAACATCCGGTGCTGTTCCAGTTTCGCTACCAAAGCATCCACCGCATCGGCTTTGATGCCGTAATCGGCCATCCGCGTTGGCACGCCCATCTGTTCAAAGAAAGCGCGGGTGTGAGCGATGGTTTCATCAATCAACCGCTCTTCATCGCTATGTTGCAGGTTAAACACCCGTTGGCCATATTGGATTAGCTTGGCACGTTTCTGGCTACGTTGTTGCTGTAACAGCGCCGGTAATACGATCGCCAGTGTCTGTGCATGGTCAAGGCCATATAAAGCTGTCAGTTCATGACCAATCATATGGGTGGCCCAATCTTGCGGCACGCCCTGCCCGATCAGACCATTCAGCGCCATCGTTGCCGCCCACATCACGTTGGCGCGAATATCATAATTTTGCGGATCTTTGAGCGCTAGTGGGCCTTGCTCGATTAACGTCAGCAGCAAACCTTCGGCAAACCGGTCTTGCACCGCAGCGTTGACCGGATAGGTCATATATTGTTCCATTACATGCACAAAGGCATCGACTACGCCGTTGGCCACTTGTTTTGGCGGCAGACTAAAGGTGACGGTCGGATCCAACACTGCAAATTGCGGATACACCAGCGGGCTGGCAAACGACAATTTTTCCTGAGTGCTGTAACGGGTGACGACGGAGTTGCCATTACTTTCAGTGCCGGTGGCCGGCAGTGTTAACACACAACCTAACGGCATCGCTTGGGTTACCGGCGCTTTTTTCGCCAGAATGTCCCACGGATCGCCTTCAAACAGCGCCGCAGCGGCAATAAATTTGGTGCCGTCGACCACACTGCCCCCACCGACCGGCAGCAAATAAGTAATGTTTTCGGCTTTCACCAGTTCAACTGCTTTGAGTAAAGTTTCAAAAGATGGGTTTGGCTCAATCCCTGAAAACTCAACGACTTCAAAACCGGCCAAGGCTTGCAGCACCTGCTGATACACGCCATTGTGCTTAATCGAACCACCACCGTAGGTAAGCAAAACTTTGGCACCTTTGGGTACTAAGGTCGCCAACTGGCTGATTTGACCCTCGCCAAACACAATCCGGGTAGGGTTTTGATAAGAAAAGTTAAACATAAAGACTCCGCTGGCTGAGGTAATTGGCTGGCCTGACTACGTTTTACCGCAAGCTGTTGGATCAAACCGGCAGCCGGGTACTGGCTCTGAATATGGCGTTCAATTACAGAAAATCAACCGCTTTGGCTCAGTATTATGTAAATTGCTAATGTAACGCATATACCCGTCATCCTTGAAGATTAGGGGTTGTTGGCCGCCTTCGCTCACCCCAGTCACTTAGAACAGCTAAGCTCCTGGGGATTCGCTCAGTTGCCGCCTACCCGAATCTTCAATGATTTTGGGTATAGCAGATGATTGGCGGCTGGCTGATAGCTGCGATGTCATAACTGCTAAGTCATAACGGAAAGTTATTTGACAGGACTTCTGGACGTCTTTATATTCCGCAACGTTATATGCAAAGCCGCTAAATCAGCATAATAAATGTAAAGCCATGCATACCGAATTTATGATGGAGTGATTGAATGAATGTAGTTAACCAACAGCAGGCAAAACTGTCGTTATTGCCGTTATTGCTGTTTGTATTGTTGTTTTTGGGCACTGGCCTGTACCTGCAAAGTCAGGGCGTGGCTTATGCTTTTTATCAGTTACCAGGGCCGGTAGCCATTATTCCGGCCTTAGTGCTGGCCGTATGGCTCAACCGGGCGCCACTGACGCAAAGCATTGATTTACTGATTAAAGGTGCTGGTAATAGCAATATCATCACCATGTGTATTATTTACCTGCTGGCCGGCGCTTTTGCCACGGTCGCACAAGCCACCGGTGGTGTTGATGCCGTGGTGAATGCCGGTTTAAGCCTGGTGCCGGCGAGTCTGCTGCTCCCCGGGATCTTTTTAATTTCTGCGATTGTCGCTACAGCGATGGGTACCTCGATGGGCACCATTGGCGCGCTGGCGCCGATTGCGGTTGGCGTGTCACAACAAGCCGGTATTGAACCGGCATTAGTGGCAGGCGCGCTGCTCAGTGGCGCGATGTTTGGCGACAATCTGTCGATTATCTCGGATACCACTATTGCAGCAACCCGTACTCAGGGTGCTGAAATGAAAGATAAATTTCGCGAAAACTTTAAAATTGCGATGCCTGCTGCGCTATTGACTCTGATCCTGTTTGCCAGTCTGGCGACCACCGATACTGTGGTCAGCGTCAAAGATTTCAGCTGGACCGGAGTGTTGCCTTACGCCGCTATTTTAATTTTGGCGCTGGCCGGAATGAACGTATTTGCGGTGTTATTGCTGGGGATTGTGCTTGCGGCATTGCAGGGCGTGCTGTTCGCGGATTATCAGGTTGCCAATCTGGGCAAAGATATTTTTAAAGGCTTTGGCAGCATGCAGGAAATTTTCCTGTTATCGATGTTTGTCGGCGCGTTAGGCGAATTCGTCAAACAACAAGGCGGCCTGGCCTGGATTGCAGGCCATATCGCCGCTGCAGCGAACAAATTAGCGCTGGCTGGCAACAAAGCCCAACAACTGGCCATCGCTGCTTTGGTGTTTATCAGCAATCTTTGTATCGCCAATAACACCGTCGCCATTGTGATAGCCGCCGACGTCAGTAAAGACTTAGCCGAACATCACAATATCAGCCCAAAACGCAGCGCCAGCCTGCTGGATATTTTCTCCTGTATCAGCCAGGGCTTGGTGCCTTATGGCGCACAGGCGTTATTGCTCGGCGCGAGCTTTGGCTTATCGCCATGGGATGTGGTGACGCAGAGTTATTATTGTTTTATTTTGGCGTTTGTGGCTTTGGCGTTCGTTATATTTGGACGCAAATAGGCGGTTTTGCTGATTTGGCCATCAGATTGGCCTTTTTTGCATAACGCCGTTGGTGAGTTTTTTTGCAACGCCCTTGTTGCATCGGTTTCGCCGATGGCGAGTATCTTTCTTTTGCTTCGCCACAACATTGCAGGAGCAATGTTGAACAGCTTTAGCTGGCCCCGAAGGGGTGAGCCACATGGATGTGGCGAATAAAAGAAAGATACCAAAGAAAAGGCGACCCCGGATCGCTCGAAAGCCCGCTTTACGGGGACCAAAAGCAAAAGCACATTTTGCCTGAAAGACTGACTTTTAATCGTAGACCTCTTTGCGGTGGCTGGTTTTCAGCACTAGCACCACCAAGTTGCCGTCTTCAATCAGGCAGATTATGCGGTAGTCTTTCACCCGATAGCGCCACAGCCCTACCTTATCGCCTAATAAAGCTTTACCGAATCTGCGTGGAGATTCATCTGTTGCAATACGACTTTTCAGGTAATGGAGAATATCCCGCTGTATTTGCTTATCGAGTTTCTTTAACTCTTTGACAGCCCGCTCGTCCCACTCAATCGTCCAGACCAAGCTCGCGCTCCACGGCATCCATGCTGATACGTTTACCCGGTTGTTCCAGGCGGCTTAGAGCGATATAGGTATCTTCCATTTCATCCAGATAGCGCAAAATCGCTTCCTTGGCATAAAAGGACTTAGTGCGACCAGTGGAATCAGCCAGTTTGGCCAGTCGTTCTTCAATTTCAGTACTTAATCGAAGCGATAACATAAAGCCTCCGCAAGACATGTATGACGTGTAAAGCATACGCTGATGCTGGATGAGCGACAACTGATGGCTTTGGATTTGGCGACTGCCAATAAGATGAACTTCGGGAACTAGAAGAGTGTTTTCTTAGATGGTTTCGCACAAAGCTTGTTGTTTTGGCAACAGCCTTGTTGCATAGGTTTCGCCTACGGCGAGGTTTGTGAGCAACGCCCTTGTTGCATAGGTTTCGCCTATGGCGAGTATCTTTCTTTTGCTTCGCCAAAAGAAAGATACCAAAGAAAAGGCGACCCCGGATCGCTCGAAAGCCCGCAATAAAATCAACAGTTTGAGGCGCCGACAAAACTCGCGGTTCGCTACCGTCGAACCGCTCAGACAGTTGTCGGCTTAAAACCTCAAACCGTCGATTTTAAAGCGGCTCGCTTTACGGGGACTAAGAGCAAGAGCTATCGGCAAACATTCTAACTAGAAGAAAAATTCAACTTAATTTTCGAGAGCTCCTTTTGAGGTAAGCATCTCTATAATTAAATTGTCTCCTCTCATTTTTGCTAGTTCTAACGGAGTCCTGCCGTCTAGATTTTTTTCATTTACATCAGCGCCTTGGTCAATTAAATCAACTGCATTGGCCCAGTTCCCCTGCCAAACTTCATAATGTAAAGGAAAAGGCTTTGGTTGCGCTCTGACGCTATCGTTCTGAGATGAAAATACATAACCACAATGCTTACATTTAATCGCTTCAAATTTTATTGTCTCAGCACAATCAGGGCATTTTTTGCATTCGCCTCTTTGAATAGCTGAAAACTCGATTTGAGTGTTATCGCTAGAAATTATCAAAGAAACCAATAATCCAACAGGACCGAGCAAAAAACCGATAAAAAACCAACCAACAGAATTTCTACCTTTATTGGCGGCAGCAATTGCAGAACCGATCCCACAGGCCCCCCAAAAAATCAAAGCAATCAACATGTAATTTTCCATTACGCTCACCAAGTTTATGATTATTGTGTTGTCTTTTTTGTCACTAAATTACGCAATCTCTTACTTCCAACTCTTGCCTATCGCCACTTCCCGCTGTGTGCAGGCAAAAAATAGGTGCACATCCGCTGTTGTCCCCGTAAAGCGAGCCGGGGGTTTGGCCGGTTTTGAGGTTTTAAAACTGCGCACTGTCTGAGCGATTTGACGTTAGCAAATCGCGAGTTTGCGCAGTTGCCTCAAAATCGAGACAAACTTCCGGGCTTTCGAGCGATCCGGGGTCGCCTTTTCTTTGGTTTCTTTCTTTTGGCGAAGCAAAAGAAAGAAACTCGCCACAGGCGAAACGCTTTTTAAAACAGCCATTTGCTGCCAAACAACAAATTCCGGCGTACTACCCTTCGGGTGAGTACGCCCTACTTTCGACGTTATCAGCCAAAACATACGCCAAAGCAAAAAACGGCCAAACGTTGTCAGAAACGTTACTTATTACAACGGGGCAACCCCCCCTGCGCCTGCCGTGCTTGATAAGCAGCTAATGCTGAAGGCATATCTTTTTGCAGTTTCTTAATCCGGTTTTCTGGCACCGGGTGGCTGGATAAAATTTGTGGGGTGCCGCCGCTGCCTTGTTTGGCCATGTTTTGCCAAAGTGCAACCGATTGCTCTGGTTCAAAACCGGCTTTGGCCATTAAATCGAGGCCAATCACGTCGGCTTCGGTTTCATGGACCCGGCTAAAAGGCAGCACTAATCCGACTTGTGCGCCTAAACCAAAAGCGCTGGACAATTCAGCTTTATATTGGGTGTTCATCGCTGCAAGCGCCACATCGGCGACGCCTAAGGTCGTAGAAATAGCCTGGTTGCTGGATAACCGCTCGTTGGAGTGGCCGGCCATGACGTGGGCGATTTCGTGGCCGATGACTGCGGCTAACTGATGTTGATTTTCAGCCACCAGCAATAAACCGGTATAAACGCCAATTTTGCCACCCGGCAGCGCAAAAGCGTTCACCTGATCACTTTCGAAAACGACAATTTCCCATGGATTGGTCTGGTACTTTTGCGGTGTAACTTTTAATACGGCTTGCGCCACACACTGTACATATTGATTGGTTTTTTTATCTTTGCTGATTGGTGTTTTGGTCTTCAGCTCTTCAAAGGTCTGAATGCCCATTTTGTTAACCTGGGTGTTATCAAATAACATCAACTGCGGGCGGCCGGTTGGTGATTCAGCACAAGAGCCCAACATCAGTACTGTGGTCACCGCCAGGGTGAGTTTTGTCATTAACGCATAAGAAGATTTGAACATCAGGATCCCTTTTTTCAGTTCGATCGGATAAAACGCTATTAACCAGTTTATAGCGCTCAAAACAACACCGCCAGCATCAGCTGGCGGTATCTAAAGGTATTAACCGGTTAAATCATCAAAGAACTTTTTCACACCATCAAAAAAGCCTTTTGATTTTGGCCGGTGTTTGGCTTCGCTGTCACCGCCCCAGCTTTCATCCAGCTGACGTAACAAGTCTTTTTGTTTATCAGACAAGTTGACTGGCGTTTCCACAACCACTTTACAGACTAAGTCGCCGACACCACCACCACGGACCGATTGCACACCTTTACCCCGTAACCGAAACATTTTTTCGGTTTGGGTTTCAGCTGGGATCTTCAGTTTGACCCGGCCATCCAGCGTTGGCACATCAATTTCGCCGCCTAAAGCAGCAATACTGAAGCTGATCGGTACATCACAAGACAAGTTATTGCCGTCACGCACGAAGATCGGGTGATCTTTCACATGCACCTGCACATATAAATCGCCTGCTGGCGCGCCATGCATGCCCGCTTCGCCTTCGCCGGTCAGACGAATCCGATCACCGGTATCCACACCAGCCGGGATTTTAACTGCCAGAGTTTTGGTTTTTTCGACGCGGCCTTCGCCATGACACTTGGTACATGGATCCGGAATAATCTTGCCACGACCGCTACAAGTCGGACAGGTTTGTTGCACGGCAAAGAAGCCTTGACGCATCGTGACCTGACCAGCGCCATGACAGGTTGGACAGGATTTGGCCTGAGTGCCTTTTTTCGCGCCAGAACCGTCACAGACGTCACAACCAACCCAAGTTGGGATCTTAATGTCGACTGATTTGCCGCGAACAGCGTCTTCTAAATTCATTTCCAGGTTGTAGCGTAAATCTGATCCACGCTGCGCGCGCGATTGACCACCACCACGACGACCACCACCGAAAATATCGCCAAACACGTCACCGAAGATGTCACCAAAATCGCCGTTGCCACCACCAAAACCACCAGCACCGCGGTTTGGATCTACGCCAGCATGGCCGTATTGATCGTAAGCTGCTTTTTTCTGATCGTCCGACAGCACTTCGTAGGCTTCTTGTAATTCTTTAAACTTTTCTTCCAATGCTTTATCACCCTGAGTCCGATCCGGGTGATACTTCATTGCGAGGCGTTTATAGGCCTTTTTAATTTCTTTGTCATCGGCGCCTTTGGCGACACCGAGCACTTCATAATAATCACGCTTTGACATAATGCTGCTTCATGTTGGGTGAGCGGATATCCCCGTCATCCTTGAAGCTGTAGCTTTGTTGCCTTCATTCGCTCGCCCCAGTCACATAGGTAACTATGCTCCTGGGGCCTCGCTCATTTTGTCGCCGCGCTACAACTTCAATCATTTAGGGGATAGACAAACGACCGCCGGGGCGGTCGCTCTAGTGTCAAGCCAGTAGAAACCGCATCTTAAAGATACGGCTTCATCTGAACAATCATTATTTGTCTTTTACTTCTTCAAACTCAGCGTCAACCACGTCGTCACCGGCGTTTTTGGCGTTGTCAGCTGAACCAGGTTGTGCCTGGCCTGGCTGTGCTGCTTGCAGTTTTTGCGCTGCCTGCATCAGAGTCTGAGTTTTGGCTTCGATTTCTGCTTTGTCGCTGCCTTTGATCGCAGTTTCTAAAGCGCTGATCGCCGCTTCAATTTCTTGCTTGTCGTTAGTCGCTAAGTTAGTACCAGCTTCTTCGACTTGTTTGCGGGTGGCGTGAACCAGCGCATCAGCCTGATTGCGGGTTTGCACCATCTCTTCAAACTTTTTGTCTTCTTCGGCGTTCAACTCGGCATCACGTACCATGCGTTCCACTTCTTCATCGGTCAGACCTGAAGAGGCTTTAATCGTGATTTTCTGCTCTTTGCCAGTGTCTTTATCTTTGGCAGACACATGCAGAATACCGTCGGCGTCTAAGTCGAAGGTCACTTCGATTTGTGGCTCGCCACGACGTCCCGGACGAATACCTTCTAAGTTAAACTGGCCCAGCGATTTGTTAGCTGAAGCTTGTTTACGTTCACCTTGCAACACGTGAATAGTCACGGCCGCCTGGTTATCATCCGCAGTCGAGAACGTCTGTGACTTCTTGGTTGGGATGGTGGTGTTTTTCTCAATCAGCGCCGTCATCACGCTACCCATGGTCTCGATACCTAAAGACAATGGTGTTACGTCTAACAGTAATACGTCTGTCACATCGCCTGACAGTACCGCGCCCTGAATCGCTGCGCCTACAGCTACTGCTTCATCCGGGTTCACGTCTTTACGTGGCTCTTTGCCAAAGAAAGCTGTGACCGCTTCCTGCACTTTAGGCATCCGCGTTTGACCGCCAACCAGAATGATGTCGTTAATGTCGCCCACTGACAAGTCAGCATCTTTCAGCGCTTGTTTTAACGGCTCAATGGTGCGTTGAATTAAATCTTCTACCAAAGATTCCAGCTTGGCGCGGGTTACTTTGATATTTAAGTGTTTTGGACCTGTTGCATCCGCAGTGATGTACGGCAGGTTCACTTCGGTTTGTGACGCTGAAGACAGTTCAATTTTCGCTTTCTCACCGGCTTCTTTTAAGCGCTGCATCGCCAGTGGGTCGTGACGCAGGTCAATGCCCTGCTCTTTTTTGAACTCGTCAACCAAGTAGTTAATGACGCGTGAGTCAAAATCTTCACCACCTAAGTGGGTGTCACCGTTGGTTGACAACACTTCGAAGGTTTGCTCGCCATCCACATCGTCGATTTCGATGATAGAGATATCAAAAGTACCGCCACCTAAGTCATACACTGCAACTTTGGTGTCGCCTTTTTTCTTGTCCATGCCGTATGCAAGGGCAGCAGCGGTAGGTTCGTTGATAATACGACGAACTTCTAAACCTGCGATACGACCAGCGTCTTTGGTGGCCTGACGCTGTGCATCGTTAAAATAGGCTGGTACTGTGATCACCGCTTCAGTCACTGGCTCGCCCAGGTAATCTTCAGCTGTTTTCTTCATTTTTTTCAGCACTTCAGCAGAAATCTGCGGTGCTGCTAATTTTTTGCCTTTGACTTCAACCCAGGCATCACCATTGTCAGCTTTGACAATTTGGTAAGGCATGATTTTGATGTCACGTTGCACTTCAGCGTCTTCAAAACGACGGCCGATTAAACGTTTGATTGCAAATAAGGTATTTTTTGGGTTAGTCACTGCCTGGCGTTTTGCCGGCTGGCCCACTAACACTTCGCCATCTTCAGCATAAGCGATGATAGAAGGCGTGGTACGGGTACCTTCAGCGTTCTCGATAACGCGAGGTTGGTCGCCGTCTAAAATGGCCACGCAGCTGTTTGTTGTACCTAAGTCAATACCAATAATTCTACCCATAACTGTACTCCGCTTTTGATTCTGAACAATTAAAATTGTGTTGACCGGTTAATGGGGCTAATCCCTGATCGATTCAAGGTTATTCCAACAAAATTTTTTGTTTTTTGCAGTTAAAGTGACTTTTTTGGCCTTTGACCGCAGTTTTTGCCGCCAAATGCCCCTTATGACCATTAAATGTGTAGCGGCACCTCAATCAGGGCAACAGCAGGATGAAGAGGATAAAAACCAATTCACCTGAACGGGCGTAGCTCTGTATAATCTAATTATCTGGTTTTTTATTTATACTCACGCAGGAATTTCACTCATGCCATTACTAGACAGCTTTACCGTTGACCACACCATTATGAAAGCACCGGCTGTGCGGGTGGCCAAAACCATGACCACACCAAAAGGCGATGCCATCACCGTCTTTGATTTGCGTTTTTGTGTACCGAACCAGGAAATCCTGTCGGAAAAAGGCATCCACACGCTGGAGCATTTATTCGCCGGTTTTATGCGGGATCATTTAAATGGCAATGGCGTAGAAATTATCGATATTTCACCAATGGGTTGCCGCACCGGTTTTTATATGAGCCTGATTGGCACGCCAGACGAGCAACGGGTCGCCAACAGCTGGCAAGCGGCGATGGCTGATGTGTTAAAAGTGCAACTGCAATCCGAAATCCCGGAATTAAATGTGTACCAGTGTGGTACTTATGAAATGCATTCACTGGACGAAGCGAAGCAAATCGCTAAAAACGTCATCGACCGTGGTGTTGGCGTGAATAAAAATGACGAGCTGACGTTGGCGCCTGAGTTTTTAAAGGGCTGATATACCCTTCATCCTTGAAAATTCGGGGTTGTTGCCTTCGCTCATTCGCCCCAGTCACATAGAACAGCTATGCTCCTGGGGTCTCACTCTCTCGTCGCCTACCCGAATCTTCAATGATTTTGGGTATACACCCTTCATCCTTGAAAATTCGGGGTATAAAAAAAGCAGCGTACCGGCTCATCGCCTAGTCGGCACGCTGCTACATCGCACTCTTTACCTTACAAACAATTCTTGCTCCAAACGCCAGTCTTTATAAACAAGCAGGTCCCTTGGTCCAAACCCCGGCGATACCCGGCGTTTCGTTTTGGGTCCACCACTTCGCGGTATACTCAAACCCCTGATATTGCACTTTGTTTCCACCGACATACACTTTGGTCGCTTCCCACACCGGTAACGTACAACCGTTCGAAGTACCTTGCTCAAAACTCACCACCACAGTGGCTGCGGCTTTCACCTGCACCAGGCTGAAATTGGCGTTAACCGTTTGTGCGACACCGTTGACCAGAATTGATTTGATGGTAAAACCGCTGTTTGGTGTGATCACCAGCGCTAAATTGGTATTGTCGCGCACCTGCTGTACACCGGCTGGGCTGACCGTACCACCACTGCCACTGACGCTAACGTTCACGCTGTGGTAGATGGCATTGGCCGGATCATCAATCGTCACGTCGCTGAAACTGCCCCCTTTTAAGCCAAAGAAATTGGCGGCGGTGAGACTGCTGACGGGCGTATTCAGCAACCGGAGGGTTTTGGTGTCCCCTTGCGCCCCGGCGCCGTGTAGACTCAACACCGTGGTGCTGCCATCCTGCGTGAGCTTCAGCTGCGAAAAAGTGTAGGGAAAAGCACTTAAATTAATCACTGTATCGGCGGCTTTAAAATAATCGACCACTTTGGTCTGACCCCAGCCCCAGCTCTGATAACTCAGCATCACGGTAAAACCAAGCCGCTGATAACTACCGGTAATATCAACAAACATCTCCGGATTGATCTGACTGCGATTGACGTTCTTCAGCTCAATCCAGGAATAAATACCACCGTCCGCCGCTTGGGTGCCAATAAACAAGCTGCCGTTATCCTGAAAGGCTTTTAAATGTTTAAAGTCGATACCGGCGGTGCCGCGGATCTGATCGGCCAGCGGATTAAAGGCATTGACGGTACTTTTGCCGCTCCAGGCCAACGGATAAATGTTGCCGGCCGTAATCACCGACGCCGGATTGGCCAGTACTGTCGCCGCACTGACATTCTCCAACACCAGACTCTGGTTGGCAAAATTAAGGGTCGCGCCATTCGCCCCCTGGGTGACGATCAGATTCGCCAGCGGATTGGCAACCGTCCAGCCGCGTAACAAAATGCGATCGTCACCAACGGTAAAGCTTTTCACCAACGTATTGCCACCGGCGGATTGATTCAGCTGGATCACATCTTTACCACCACCGGTTTCCACCACGTCGTTGCCCCAACCCGCGGTCAAGGTTTCGTTGTAGGGACTACCGCTGATCAGATCATTGGCTGGTGTATCGAAAATAGTCGGAAAACCACCAAACTTGTGGATATAAGTGGTGATACAGGTACCAAGTTCATCACAGGTGATATTGTTTTTGGTCAGTAAATCGGCCGTGCCCCAGGCGCCACGTAAATGCGCAGCTGCCAACAAACCGGACATGGTGGCCTGAATGGTGATGTTGTTGCCTTGTTCATCTTTACCAGGCCAGGATTTGGCCAGCGCTTGCGCCCAGGTCATATTGGCTTTGGTCAGTAGTTCAGTCATCACGCCATAGTTGAACCGCATCACATCGCGGATCACCATTTCTTGTTTGTCCGGCAGGCGTAAATCGTTCAGGCTGCTAACGCCGTTTTTCCCGACAAATTCACCGAGCCATAAGTTGGTGTCGGTCGCCAGAATATAATTTCCGCCGGATCCCGGAATTTCGGAGCGTGCTTGTTTCACGCCATTGGCCCAGGTACTGTCGGGCATAAAAATATAAAAACTATCGAGTTTTTCGTTGGCCAGCTGCACTTGCCGCGGACTGTAATAACCGGCCGAAATCAGCACCGCCTCGCCTAACTGATAGCCAATAAAACCCCAGGCATTCAGTGAGTTATACTGCATGGTGCGGAACATCGCCGCTTCATCCTGCGGATATTCAGCATACAGATGATTCACCCCAAGCTTGGTGAAAAACTCGCGGATGGTGGTCGGCTCCGGGATCATCGAACCGGTAACCGGATCCCGTACAATTTTGCCAGGCGCCGTGACGCGGGCGTAGTTATACACCGGTAAATCCAGTTTTTGCCGGTAGAAATCGGCTTTGGCCGGATCAATACCCGATTCAAAAGCGCGCATGGTATCAAGAAAGTTTTGAAAGGTGCCTTGGGTTGCTGCGGCTGTGTTGCTAAAACCCAGCAACATCATTAAGCAGGTGGTTGAAAGCACTGGTAATTTTTTATTGTGCATCGGTCGTCCCCTGTGTTTTTCGATGGTTAGTCAAAAGTTGAGTTAACTAACGAAGCGAGGTTACAGTTCGCTTTTTTAGTTAACCAGCAGCCAACCCGAACACAACGCTGAACCCGAGCCAGGTTCAGCCAACGGCTGGATATCGCAGGCCGTACGCCGTGAACTGCACTCTTGCACTCTCGCATTTGTGCAGCCCGGCGTAGCGGTATGGCCCGGATGAAATTGAACTTGTTAATGCCGACTGGTTAAAAATCGATTGATTAAAAATCGATTGGTTAAAAGTCGACGCCGACCCGCACGCCAAACATTCTTGGCGGATTAAAGGTCGAACGGATAAAGCCGTCGCGGAACTGGAAGTAGTTGGCGTTACGCACCACTTCGTCGGTCAGGTTCGAGCCATAAGCTTCCACATACCAATCGCCGCTGGCTGGCATCAGTTTCACCGATGCATCAACTTTCCAGTACGACGACTGTGCATCGGATAAATGGGCACCATCGTAGTTATTCAACGAGGTGTACATTTTGCTTTGCCAGTGCGCGCTCAGTTGTGGCTCCAGCGCAAAACCGGATGCCAGTTCAAAGGTGTGACGAACATTTAACGTGCTGGACCAATCCGGTGAATACGGCAAGCTGTTACCGCTGATATCCACCACCCCGGCACAAGGTTTCTGACCGTATTCCAGTCGCTCGGCGCAGTAATAAGCATCTTCGAACGGAATATTATCGACCCGCGCATTTAACCAGGCGACGTAACCGGAAACCCGGCCGCCGGTCCATGGAATGTAATCCAGTTCCAGCTCCAGGCCTTTGAGGGTGGCTTCACCAATGTTGGTGGTGACGTTATGGGTTTTTTCGCTGCCGTCTGGCCGGGTACCGACTTTTTGGTTATTGGTGACCTGCATATCGGTGTATTCGCTGTAGAACAACGCCGCCGACAGGTTCATCCGGCCATCCAATAACGCACCTTTGTAGCCGGTTTCGAAGTTGGTGACTTCCTCCGGACCGTACGGCAGGTTGGAATATTGGCCGCAGTCACAGATGTCAAAATCTTCGAAAAAACCACCGGCTTTAAAGCCCGTTGCGACAAAGCCGTACAACATATCGCCGGAAGGTAACCGGTAATCGGCGCCGACTTTCCAGGTGCCTTTTTGCCAGTCTTCGGTGTGATAAGTCCGACGCCCTGCCGTCAGCACCTGACCGAGCGGCGGATAGGTGCCCATGTCTTTGGTTAAGTGGTTCGACTGAATACTGCCGTGAATTTTCGGATCGTATTTACCGTTGTAGTATTTGTCGCTGAACACTAACTCGTACCCAACACCACCGTTGTCGATTTTTTTATCTTTGGTCTGGCGATAACCCAAGGTCAACTGCAGTTGTTCAGTCAGGCTGTAGTCAAACTGGCCAAACACCGCGTCGGCATTGGCGCGCCGGTCATCCTGCGGATAAGAAAATGCTGCCGGATGGTAACCTAAAGCCGAATGGCGCAGGCCGTGTACCAGCTCGACATCAAATTTGATTTTATTTTTCTCGCGCATTGAAAACACCCCGCTGACAAACTTCAGATCGGCGGCGGTATAAGTAAATTGCAGTTCGTGAATGGTCGAATCAAATGCTGCGTTGGTGCGGGCGTAACGGTCAAATAACAGCGGATGACTGAAGCTGTCTAATTTAGCGCGCGAAGGCGCGGCGGCAAAACCAGCATCTTCGTCAAACAACTGGTAACGCTCTTGTTGCGCCACACTAAACCGATAATCAGCCGCCCATTCGTCTGTGAACATCCAGTTCAGATGCGAGCGCAGGCTGTCGATGGTCATGTCCATATCGCCAGGGACGTTGATATTGGCGTAAAACTGCGGTTTGTTACATTGATCAACCGTGCCTTTGGCCTGCTCACAATCTTTGAAAAACAACTCGCCAGCGCTTTTATCCGCGAAATGCTCCAGCGTCAGATCCCAGGTCAGGGTGTCGGTTGGTACCCAGCGTGCCAGGCCGCGAATAGCCTGCTTATTGGAGTTGGTGTAATAATCTTTTTTGCTGACGCGGCGGTTTTCGCGCTGATCGGTATCGGCAATGCCATCAGCAGCCATTGGTTTGCCAGTAAAGGGATCTTTAATATCCGGGCGGTTGATATCGCGGGTATCCATATCCTGATCGATGTAACCATCGCGGCGATCCGCCATCAACGCAAAACGCAAGGCAAAGCGGTCGTTCACCGCGATATTGGTTAACCCACGGAGTTGCTTGTGGTTGTAGTTGCCGTAGCCTAATACCACGCTGCTGTAGCTGTTACTGGTATCTGGTTTATTTGGGATGACGTTAATCGAACCGCCGGTTGAGTTACGGCCAAATAAAGTACCTTGCGGACCACGTAACACTTCCACCTGCGACACGTCATACAACAACGCTAACGCACCTTGTGGCCGTGGCGAGTAAATACCGTCAATGTGTACACCCACCGCCGGATCGCCGGTTTCGGTGTTGTTGCCTGAGCGCACGCCGCGAATAGAAGCCTGGATCCCTGAATCGGTGCCTGACACCACAAACTGGGTATTTGGAATGGCGGTGGTGAGTTCACGTAGTTCTTTCACGCCGCCACGGGTCAACGCTTCCTGACTAAAGGCCGTCACCGCCACCGGCGTTTCCATCAAATAGGTTTTGCGTTTGGTGGCCGTGACGGCAATGCGTTCGATTTTATTGGTTGCTGCGGCGTCATTGGTGCTTGCGGCAGCTTGCTCTGCGGCTTGTTCAACTGCGGCAACCGCCAGCGGACTGCCAAGAGCCAATCCAATACATAAACTTAAATAACAACTTTGTACTGACTTCATAACTTGCTTCCCCGTTTCTTATTGTTGCTGTACCGGTCACGCTGAGACAAAGCTGCAGTTAATTCAAATTTGCTGGCCCTTGACTGTGGGTGATGGCAGTGCTTGTGTTTTTAAAATCTTGCTGGTTAATAGTTTTTTTCGCTCAAAATTTAGTCTATTTGCTTTACTAATTATTTGTCAATCATATTGACCAATTAAATTCGCTATTTTTTTAAACGATTAATTCGTAATAAAATTACTTTAACTTAATGAATAATTTAAAGATGTCCGTCGATCAGCGCTTTTGCGGCGGCAATGGCACTACAACGGCGGCTGGAATAACTACAAAGATAGGTGGCGAGCTCTGGGTAAGCCGCAAGCTCAGTGTCAGAACGCAGCGCCAGTACCATCACCTGCTGTCGCCACAGCGCGAGCGCCTGTTGCACTTTTTGTTGCTGTGCAGCAAGGTCTAGCTGATCGCCTGGCAGTGGGTAATCTTCGGTGACCAGCACCAGCAACTGTCCTTCCGGCAAGGGCGCTCCGGCCGCCAGCTGCTGTTGCAGTGTTAGATAGGACCAGAACTCGACGCTGAGTGGACTTCGTTCCAATTCAGCACGCAACACACTGCTGGCCGGAATTGGATCGTTCGGGCCAATGCCGCGGCTGTTGCAGATTTTGTCGTAACCAGCGGGATCTGCTGCAAAAGCCAGTAGCAATGATTGTTTTTGGTGCTGCAGCGGAAAAACTCCGGCGCTGTTGCGCTTTAATCTCAACGCAGATTGGGCTGCGTGCGCCGCGACCTGAGCAGAAGCCTGCACAAAAACTTGCGCGCTTTGCCCTGGCGCCACTGCTGTTTGCTCCGGCAACTGCTGACTGAGCTGATAACGCAGCCGAAGCACCCGTTGCAGCGCCTGATCAATCACCGCTTCGGCCAGTTCACCCTGCCGCACCGCCTCAATCACCCCAACGATGGTTTGTGCCTGCAGTTTTTTATAGTCGGTACGTTCGTTTTCATAATGCTCTTCACTGAGCATAATCATATCGGCACCGGCTTTTAGTGCCTGCACCGCCGCCGCCACCGGCGTATAAAACTGCCGCATCGCGCCCATATTCATACTGTCGGTCAGGATCACCCCATCAAAACCCAGCTCATGGCGCAGCAAATCGGTCAAAATTGCCGGCGATAACGTCGCCGGATACTCGGTGTCGAGCGCCGGATACAGAATATGGCTGGTCATGATCAGCGGCACTCCGGCCGCAATCGCCGCCACAAAGGGCTGCAGATGGCTTTCGAGTAACTCTTTTTTATCCAGTTCAACCCGCGGCAAACCGCTGTGACTATCGGTCGCCGTATCGCCATGGCCGGGAAAATGTTTGGCGCAGCTTAAGCTACCTGCTTGCATTAACGCCTGCACTGCCGTTGCCACATGGCGGCTGACCAGCTCAGGACTATCCCCAAACGAGCGCTGACCAATAATCGGATTATCCGGATTACTGTTCACGTCGGCACAAGGCGCCAGAATGGTGTTGTAGCCAAGCGGCAACATTTGCCGGGCATATACCTGATACATCTGGGCCGTTAAAGCCAAATCATCAGTGACACCGAGTGCCAGATTACCGGGGCCCAAATCGGTATGCTGCGTCAGCACCCCCCAGGCACCTTCTTGATCGACGCCTAAAATCAGCGGCGCATCACAAGCCCGCAGTGCCGCCGTATGCTGCAGCTCGCTGGCAAGCACACGGGCCGCGGCCGGATTGGGCGCATTGTCATCGGTCAGATAAAAACCGCCAATATGAAAGTCGGCCACCAACGTTTTGGCATAAGCCAGATCCTGGCCAGCAAACGCCAGCATAAACAGCTGACCGACTTTTTGCGGCAGCGGCAAACTGGCGACCAGCTGGCTGATCCGATGTTGCATTTGGATCATTTGCGTGTTGTACATCAGGTTTCCTCCTGGTAAGTCCATTTAAGCTGCGACAGCCGCACCGGTGATCAACGCCACCAGATGCTCTTTGCTGACATCGGTCAGCGCCACATCAGCTACCGAATGGCCCTGATACAGCACCACAGCACGGTCACAAGTTTCCAGCACATGCTGCATATTGTGACTGATCAGCAGCACCGCCACGCCTTGCGAGCTAATCAGCTTAATCAGCGCATTGACCTGCGCGCTTTGCTCCACGCCAAGCGCGGCGGTCGGTTCATCCATAATCACCACATCGGCGCCCCAGTTCACTGCCCGGGCAATCGCCACCGCCTGCCGTTGGCCGCCCGACAGGTTTTGCACCTTATTCAGAAAATCCGGCATCCGGCTATTCAGCCGATTCAGTGACTTACGCGCCTGTTTTTGCATGGCGGATTTATCTAACCAACCCAGCGCCCGTAACAGCGGGTTTTTGCTGAGAATTTCCCGGTTTAAAAACAGGTTTTCACTGATATCAAATTCGCCGACCATCGCCAGATCTTGAAATACCGTTTCAATCCCGGCGTCGCGAGCCTGCTGCGGACTGCTGATATTGACCACTTTGGCGTTGACTTTAATCTCACCGCCATCCGGTTGATGAATACCGGCGATGCAACGCACCAGCGTCGATTTACCGGCACCGTTGTCACCCAGCAACGCCACCACTTCGCCTTTTTGCACACTAAAACTGACACTTTTTAACGCTTGCACCGCGCCAAACGACTTACTCAGATTGCTGATTTCCAGCGCCTGCTGGCCTAACTGTGTTCTAACCATTTCTGGCCTCCCGCACGCCAATCGCCACTGCAACTATTAAAATCACGCCGCGGGCGATCATCTGCTCATTGGTAGAAAAACCACTTAAAATCAGCCCGTTATTAATCATCCCCATCAGCCAGGAGCCCAGCACTGCGCCGATGATACAAACCCGGCCACCAAATAAACTGGTGCCGCCAATCGCCACTGCGGCAATCACCGTTAATAAATCGGCTTCACCCAGCGTATAACGAGCACCTTGCAACCGGCCGGCATACAACAAACCTGCCAGTGCTGCACCCACTGCAGAAATCATTAACGCTTTGACCCGCATACTGCCAAGCGAAATCCCCATTGCCCGCGCTGCCTGCGGGTTACCACCCACCGCCAGTAAATGCCGACCAAAACGTAATTTATTCAGCAGGACATAACCAAGCGCGGTGATCAGCAGCGTCCACAGCAATAACACCGGCACCCCACCGGCATCACCGGCGCCAAACCAGAAGCTGAAATCCTGATTAATGATCGGCACCGACTCCATGCCCGTCAGCTGCCGGGCAATCCCAGCCAGTACACTCATAGTGCCGAGGGTGATCAGTAACGACGACACCTGTAACTTCTCGGTCAGCACGCCATTGATAAATCCAACCAGCAAACCGACACCAAGCGCCGCGGCTGTCGCCAGTACAATGCCACCTTCCGGCAAAATCAGCGCTGCAACCAAAGCGCTCAATGCGACCACAGCGCCAATCGATAAATCGATATGCCCCACTGCCAGCGCAAAACTGAGGGCAATTGCCATCACCGTCACCGGTGTGGTCTGTCGGACAATATTCATAAAATTATCAAAGGAAAAAAAAGCGGTGTCGTGTAACACAACGGCGAATAGCGCCAACACCAACAGGAAAATGTAATAAATGTAGGCATCACGTCGTAGCAAGAATTGTCGCAGCGGTAGCTGCTTGATCTGATGTCTGAGCTGTTGCGTGCGCAGCTGAGCAAATAATTCCGTCATTGGAAAACTCCGTTAAGGTTGAAGTACGGCTTGCAGCAGCGGTGGCACCGGGCTGCGAAATGAGTGCTGCCAACTGCTGGCAACGTTGTCTTGCTGAACCGTGGTAAATGGCACCAGCGTAAAAGCCGGCAGCTTCCGGCCAAGTTCAGCGAGTGCAGCTTGCCGCGCCATGGTCTGGCCAATCAGGTACGGCTGATCGGCAATGGTCGCCATCATATTGCCGCTGCGGGCTAAATCGAGCAGATTGTTGACACCTAAATCATGGGTAATCACTTTAATATCAGCGCGCCCGGCTGCACGCAGCGCTTCAATCACCCCTTCTGCCGCCGCGTCCCACGACACATAAATCGCATCCAGTTGTGGCTGCTGTAAAATCAGTGCTGCCGCGACATCGGCCGTTTCCTGCTCGCGGACAAAGCCTTTTTCCGCCACCAGCTGCAATTGCGGATGTTTGGCCAGTTCCTCGCGAAAGGCCTGATCACGGTTGTTGGTAATAAAATAACTGGCATCGTGAAAAATGGTGGCGATGCGGGCTGGTTTTGTCTTGCCAGCATCCCGATCTGAAAAATGCTTGGCCAGCACTTTGGCGGCTTCCCGGCCCATGCCAAACATATCGTCGGTGACAATACCGGCGTAATGCTGATTTAACACAAAGCCTGGGATAGGATTGCTGAGCAGCACCAGTCTGGCACCGCCATCAACAGCTTTTTGCAAACTGCCTTTGGCACTGGCAGCATCCACCACCAGCGACAACATAAAATCCGGTTTGAGCATACTGATATTTTCGATATCTGACGCTTGTTTGGCCGGGTCAAACTGCGCGTCGGTCACCGCCACGACTTTTACGCCCATCGCCGCAAATTCAGCGGTGGCGCCCGCAGTCACAGCGCTTACCCAAGGACTGGAACCGTGCCAGACCAAAGCGGCGGTGAGTTGTTGCTGTTTGATTTGTTGCTGTTCGGCGGCGCTCATTTGGATCTGTTCGGCAGTCGCGGCCTGCTTTAAATCAGTCGCTAAATCAGCCTGCACCAGACCAACCGGACTGAAAATGCCGCCAAAGAGTAAAATACCGGCTAAATACTTGCTGAATATCACGCTACACCTACTTGGTTGATATTGATATATTGGTTATATTACGACCAGTCATGATATGTCAATCAATTTTACTTAATAAAATTTAGCTATGAATATCAGCAACTATTGATATGCTGACCGACCGGTTTTGTCGCTTTACGCACTGCAAGCGCCGGAAACTACCCAAAATGTACAATGCAGAGATTGCGTCAGCAGGACAAAAAACAGCGGATGAAAGGTTCGAACTCTAAACAGAATAAATCGGTAAATTTGCGGCTGGTCTTATCGCAGGTGGTGACGCATAGGCCGGTGTCGCGCGCCGATATTGCCCGCGCCACCCATTTGACCAAACAAACCATCACCAATCTGATTGATGAATTGCTGGCGACTCAACTGGTCATTGAATCCGGCATCAAAAAAGAAAAAGTTGGCAAACCTTCAACCATGCTGATGCTCAACACAGAGCTGTGTTTTAGCCTGGCGATCCGGGTGTTCCCGCATCAGGTCGAAGTTGCTTTGTGTCAGTTGGATGGCACTGTGCTGGGCAATATCCGGCAACCTGCACATTCTGAGCAAGCCGAAACGGTGCAACAGCTGGCGACGGAGCTGTTAGCACAGCACCAAATCAACCGTCATCAGCTGCTGGGCGCTGGCCTGACGCTCGTGCAATTCGGTGATGTTGCGGTGGAGCAACGCCAGCAACAAAATCAGTTGCTGCAACAACAGCTGATTGGTTTGCTGCAACTGCCGGTCGCTATCGAACATACTGCTGCCGCTTGTGCTGCTTACCATCTACTGCACGGTGAAGCCAAGTTACTCGACAGTTTTTGTTATATCCACTTAGGGCAGCAGCTTGATGCGGCGCTGGTGTATGACCGCAAATTATTGCTCGGTCACAATGGCCTGACCGGCGCTTTGGGCGAAATTTTTGTGACACCGGATCTGGATGAAAAAACCACTGAACTTGGCCGGTTGAATGATTATGCCTCGGTCGCGTCGTTGACAAATTTCATCCGCAAAAAGCAGCCACAATTACAAACACAATCGTTACTGACGATCAACGCGGAAAGTGCCGGCGATAAACTGGATCCCTGGTTTGCGCTCAGCACCGAACCGATGCGCATCGCCATTCATACTCTGGAAAGTATTTTTAATTGCCAGACCATTATTATTGGCGGTGAAGTCAGCAGTTGGTTTTTAGATAAGCTTATCAGTAGGTTACGCCCTTTTATTCCATCCGTGGCGCAGTTTGGCAAACGGGAAGTGCCGCGACTGATTAAAACCCCGGATGTGGAGCTGATTGCGCTCAAAGGTCTGGGAACTTTACCGCTGCATGCCGCGATCCGGCTGGACGCCACCAATACCATCGGCTTGCCGCCGGTGTCAGCGCTGACACCGCTGCAACAGCTTATTTTCAATGATCCGGATCAGGGGTCAGCGACCATTGACGAAGATTAGTACCAGGGAGCTGGGAATGTTCAGCGCGATCCGCGATGGGATCTTGCCGGGTACAGCATACCGGGTTGCTTGCTAAGCGCGTTTCAGATTGTCATGCAGCATTTGCCGCAGCGCCGAAGGTTGTTTGGCGCGGGTGGCAGAAGTAGCGTAGTAGTTTGAGGTATCGTTTTTAACCCGGTTCAGGATAATACCGCCGATATTCACCCCGGATTGCTCCAGCAGTTCCATTTTGGCGGCGAAATCGACCAGCGGTGTTTTTTTCACATCGACGACCAGTTCTAATTTACCAACACATTTGGCCACGACCATCGCATCACTGACCGATAAAATTGGTGGGCATTCGATAATCACCCGATCATACTTTTTCGCCAGCACTTTCAATATGGCGTCAAACCTTGGCATCGATAAAAACAGCAGCGGGTTCATCGGCCGGATGCCGGATGACAACACATCAGCGTTCAGTTCTTTGCAATAAAACACACATTGCTCAAAGGTATGGGTTTTCGCCAGTAAGTTGGTCAGACCTGGCCGGTGCGGATTTTCCCCAAGCGCTTCGGCCAAAGCCGGAAACCGCAAGTCGGCGTCAATCACAATCACCCGTTCCAGCTCCGAAAAGGATTTTGCCAGCTGCAAACAAATACTGGATTTGCCTTCATTTGGCGAAATCGAAGTTAGCGCTAAAATTTTCTGAGTATTCAGATGTTTATCCAGCAGAATATTGGTGCGGATCGACCGGATATATTCCTGATACAAAGTATATTGTTTACCGGATTGACGGATCACCGGCAAGGCTTTGTCGATGCCTTTGACGCGAATTTGCGGTACCACGCCAATTAGTTTGTAGCCAAAACGGGCGGCAATATGGCGGTATTTCGAGGTGACATCGGCGAAAAAATGCAGGCACAGCACTAAAAACACCGCACCAATAAAACCAATCATTAAGGCCGCAACTGACAATAACATCCGGCGTGGACCGATCGGCGACAATGGCACCGTGGCCGGATCCACCACAATGATACTGGACGTTTTATTAATATCTTTCATCAGTTCGGTTTCTTTCATTTTATCCGACAACGTGCCCAGCAAATGCACGTTGGCCTGGATCTCAGCTTCCAGCTTTTTATGGTCCTGACCGACATTGACCAGACTTTCCAAACTAGCGGTGGCACTGGCGACTTTGCCTTCAACCTGCAGCAACATCCGGCGTAAATCCGCCTGCCGCACTAAGTAGTTATGCGTCAGTTTGTCGACTTCGGTTTTTAGCTGCTGTTTGCTGACTTCAATTTTTTTCGCCGCAGCAATATACCGTGGATGTTTTGGCAGATAACTTAACTTCAGCTGGGCAAATTCGGCTTGTTGCATCGACAATTGCTGCTGCAAAGTGGCGATCACCGGCACTGAGCTCACTTCAGGAATATTGCTCAGCTGCTCAAAATCCTGCTGCAACAGACTGGTTTTACCCAGCAGAATGGTCAATTCCTGCAACTGCCGGGTTAACTCGCGCCGCTCCAGAAACAGCTGGGCAATTTCCTGCTTCACCAGTTCCACATCACTGCTGATATCGATAATGTTATGCAGCTGGCGGAACTGCTGCAATTTGTTTTCCGAGGCCGTTAATTTGTTTTTGACATCATCCACCCGTTGGGTGATCCAATCACTGGCCTGATGGCTATGTTGTTGCATCAGATTACTCTGATAGGCCATAAAACTGTTGGCCACCAGATTGACCACTTCCGAAGAAATATAAGGGTTGTGGTGAGTAAAGGTAATTTGCAACAAAGTAGTTTTAGGAACTGCCTGTACCGTCAGGCTGCCGAGCAACGCCTGCGCATCATCACGCCGTTGGTCATCCGGTAAACCCAGTTGTAGATCCGCAGGCAACTGCGCCACCACATCTTTGGCAAACTGGGTCGAGGTCAATAATTTGATTTGGGTATCCAGTTCGTCAGTACCACTGCCGGCACCAGGTATTAACGACTGCAAAGGGTTGGACGCCAGCACACCTTTGACCATTAAGGTGGTGGAAGCTCGGTACATCGAAGGTAGTTGCGCCACCATCAACGTGACCACGGTAAAAATGCTGGCGGTGATCAGCAGGATTAACCAGCGGCGTGCCGACAAAATGGCCAGAATGACCGTCAATTCGATGACATCATTGCCTTGTTGCAGGGATTTCTGGCCGTTGTTTCCCATCTAAAAGAAACTCTTTTCTATTTTAATCACATCACCTGGCAGAATAATGGTATCGGATTTCGCGACAAAGGTGGCTTTGTCCGCACCACGTTGAATATGCCATTGACTGCGTGAAGCCCGGTCTAATAGACCACCGGACAGCGCAATCGCCTGCTCCAGCGTAATATCCGGCTGATAAGGGTAACTGCCTGGGCTTCGCACTTCGCCGTAAATAAAAAATGGCCGGTAACTATCAACAGTAATCGACACACTCGGCGCCACCAGATAACCATCTTTAAGCAATTGCTCCAGATGCTCTTTGGCACTTTGTTGGGTCAGTCCGGTCATTTTGACACTACCCAGCAGCGGCATATCGATAAAACCTTGTTGACTGATCTCGGCCGTTACTGACAAATCGGCTTCCTGATAGACACTGATTTTGATGGTGTCGCCAGGGCCAAACATATAACTCTGCAAGGTTGCCGGAGTCGCGTCAGCCTGCGCAGCGAGACTGCACATACCACTGAACATGACCCACAATATCCGCAGCAGTTTTACCATAACCAACTCAATTGCCAGAATATTTCGTTGCGGTTGCGTTCGGCATCGTTATTGGTATTCGCATCGGCATTATCTTGTTGCCGGAAGTGCGCCAGACTAAACTGACTTTGCCAATGTTGATTAAGCTGCCAATCCCAGCCGAAAGTGAATTCCTGCCGTTTGCGTTGCAATAATTGCGCATCAAGCCGCGACGAGCGGCGACCCAGCGCAAATTTAAGCTGATGCGAACTACTGAACAGGTAATTGAGTTGTGCCTGATAGGTGGTATCGAGCTGGGTGACGCTGTTGGTCGCATAAGACAACACCGACAAGCGGTGGCTGCTGAGCAAAAGTTTCCAGGCGTCTGACAGCTGCCATAAGTTTTCCACTTGCCAGAACGAACCAGAATTTTTGACACCAAGGCTGTCGCGCTGGAAATAACCGCCCAGCACCCGTAGCTGTTGCGAACCAGACCATTGCTGCATAAAACCGGCACCGACTTGCTGTAAATCGGAGTCCACTTGCAATTGTTGTTCTTGACGCAGTTCAGCGTTGGCTAAAATGGACGTGTTTTCGCTGATCCGATGGCCATAATCGAGCTGTAGGAAATCGGAATCCAGCTGATTGATCAGTTGGTTATCCTGCACAGCGCTAGCATTGGCATGAGATTGCAGACGATTGCGTTCGGTACCGAGGCGCAGCGCTAAATTTTGCCGATCCGGCTGCCGGCCCAGCTGCAAGGCCAGTGCAATACGTTTTTGCTGATTGCGCGCTGCTGCTTGGGTCACCGGATCAAGAAATTCAGCGCTACCAATACCGGCGATCAACTGGTGGCGCTGAAACCGGCTTTCAAAAGTTAAATCGGCAGCTTCTGCCATAAATAATTTCAGTTCCGGAGCAATCAGGTAATCCTGATCATTCAGCCCGGATTGTTCCCGGTAACGACGACTGGTGATTTTTGCCGGCAAGTACAGGCCAAAGCCTTCATACAGGCTCAGCCAATCATACTGCAGACCCAATTGCAGGTGCTGCGCCGATTCAGATGTATCAACAGTGTTATAAAAATTGTTAGTTTGATTTACACCAATAGCAGTCCTGAATTCATTTTGTGCTTTGGTCCAATCAGTGGCAGCTGAAGCGCTGCTCATCCCTAAAAAAAGCGTTGAAAGTGCAAATATATACGGCCTGAACATCATTTTCACTCTTGAAAAAATAAAATATCCCTATTTTGCCTTTTATTTTTCCCTTAGCTCCATGGTAATGGAGAATGCTGGAAAATTAAAGGGTTTAACAACTTTACTACGAACAGAACTCAAGTCGTGTCGGTTATTTGCACAACCTGTGCTAAAAACACGCTGCCAGCTTGTTGTTGTTACTAATTTAGAGAATAATCAACACTGAGATTGCCAGTAACAGGGAGTACAGCAATGACTGGTTCAAGCAACTGGCAGCTACTGTGGTATTTTTTGACGTTGTCGTCGTTCTCGGTACCAGCCCTGGCAACAGAAAAATTAAAGTTTGTCTTGTATTATCCGCAAGTCCCGCCATATATGTATCAGGAAGCCAATAGCCAAAAAGTGGTGGGGCTGGTGCCGGATTTAGTCAGGGACTTTTTTAACCAGGAACAAATCCAGGTCGAATTTATTCTCGATAACCGGCGTGGCGCCGAGCACCGGCTCTATAGCGGCGATGTTGATGCGATGCTGATAGCCCGGGAATGGGCGGTGTCGCCTGAACAACTGCTGTTTTCTGAACCTGTGCTCACCCATCGTGATTTCCTATTTGCGACGCAACCATTTAATGCCAGGCAGCAACCAGAACAATGGCTGGCCGGTAAAAAAGTCTGTACCCGCCAGTATTATGTGTACGAAGCGCTGGAACCTTATTTTCGAAAATCTGCCACCCAACGCATTGATGCATCAAGCGAACTGGCGCAACTGCGCATGTTGCAAAACGGCCGTTGTGACTTTGCCTATCTCAATGAACATGTCGCAAAATGGATAGCATCGCATCAGCTGTCGGATGCCAAACTGTATCAATCGCCGCTCGGCTTTGGCATGGTTGGCCTGACCATCGCCTTTCATCCACGCTGGCAGGCTTATGTGCCCGGTTTAAATCAGTATCTGCAGAAAGTACGACAGCAAGGCTTGATTGAAGAAAAATTAAGTTGGTATATAAAAAAACCAGACTGAGCGATGACTCAATCTGGTTTTGGTGTGGGTGTCACCGCAATCTTAACCGCAGTCTTAGATTTTAAACTGCGCCACGACCTGCTTCAGTTCACTGGCGGAACCATCCAGCTGCTTCGCTTCCTGCGTCAGTTCCAGCGCATGGTTGGCAGTGTTATCAATCAGCGCCGTAATTGAATGTAAACTCTGATTAATATCTTCAGCGACTATGGTCTGCTGCTCAGTAGCCACCGCAATTTGCGTGCTTTGTTCCTGCACCACCACAATGGCTTTGCTGATGGCCGACAAGGCTTGTTGCATCGACTGCGCCCGACCGGCACTGATCTCAGTCTGGCTGCGGCCGCGCTCCATCACTTCTTCAGCCTGCTTGGCAATTTGTTGTAATTTTTCAACCATCCGCCGGATATCATCGGTGCTTTCGCGAGTGCGGCCAGCCAACGAACGCACTTCATCCGCCACCACTGCAAATCCACGACCTTGTTCACCCGCCCGTGCCGCTTCAATCGCGGCGTTGAGTGCCAACAAGTTGGTTTGCTCAGCAATACCTTTAATCACATCCACCACGGTGCCAATGCTTTCCGATTCTTTGGCGAGCCCCATCACCACTTGCACCGCTTCGACCATCCGGCTGTCGAGCTGATTCATGTCAAGCACAGCAAGCTCTGACAGTTTAAAGCCGTCCTGACCCTGTTGCTGTGCATGGGCTGCAGCATCGCTGGTCGACTGCGCGTTATGACTGATTTCCTGCACCGTTGCCGCCATTTCGGTCACCGCTGCTGATACCGCATCAATTTGCAATTTACCGTGCTGAATTTCCTGATTGGTCAAACCAACCACCTGGTTCAGATGTTGACTGGAACTTTGCACCTGATGCGCCTGCTCGCGGGTGAGCTGCAGCGAATGGCGTAATTTTCCAACAAAGGTATTAAAGTGCCCTGCCAGCGCGCCTACTTCGTCTTGCTGTTCAATCGCAATGGTGCGGGTTAAATCACCGTCGCCACTGGCGATATCGCGCATCGCATCGGTCAGTTTAATCAGCGGGCTGGTAATGAGACTGGTACTGAACAAAATCGTCAGTGTGATAATCGACAGGATCAACAAAGTACCGATTAAAGCCCAGTTGATAGCCGATTGAATAGGCCCGTCGATCAGCTTTGCCGGAACCATCACCCCGACCAGCCAGGCCATTTCTGGAAACTCCAGCTGCACCGGCTGATAAGACACGTAATATTCCTGCCCCTGAAACGTTAGCTGTGAGAAACCGGCAGTTCCAGCTTGTGCAGCTTTAGCTATGACAGCAAAACCTTGGCTGTCTTTGGCTTTTTGATCAAACTCAGCGATGGGATCATTCGGTTTTACTTCAAGGCCTTGTTGTTTAGGGAAATGCACAATATTGCCTTTGCCATCCAGTAAAAACGGAATACCCTCACCCTGATAGCGGATGGTATCGACTTTGTCGCCGACTTTATTGATATGTAAATCTAAACCGCCCACACCAAGCAAGCGCCCATCTGGCAAGTACACTGGCCCTTCCACCACGGCTGACACAATGCCGGTGGTGAAATCAGCCGAAGGTGAACCGACAAAAAACTTATTGTGCTGCATCGACTCCAGATACCAGGGACGCTTAGTGGCAAAATAGCCTTTGTCGACTTTGCCGGCATCCGGGCCTTCGGTATCAACGCCGGTGCGGGAGTCTTCGCGAAAATACTCAGCGGAACGATCCAGTGCAAAAAACGCCGACAAAATAGTGTCATCACTGCTACTAATGGTTTTAAAGGTTTGGTTAATTTCGTTGTAGCCAGGCAAGCCGGTTAATTCAGTGCCGCGCCCCGGATAACCCACAAACCATTGCTGAAATTGTGGACTATGCAAAAAAGTACGGGCGACCTGCGCGTACTCCGCAAAAAATTGTTCAACTGACACCGCTTCCTTTTGCATCAGACTATTTACTTCGGCTTCAACCTGAGCCCGGGTTTGTGTCGCCAAATGGCTGACCACCAGCACGGCCGACAGCATAAACAACGCAGCGGTAGAACCACCTACCGTCATTAAAATTTTCGTTTTTATTGATGTTATTTTTTTATACAACATAAGCCCCCCAAAAAAGTTGCGCCCCATAAAAACATAACAACCGGCAGAAATCCAGAGGGCTATCAAATGAGTGGCTGTTATATTTTCCCTTTATTTTGCACTAATTTAGCGCACTATCAGCACCAAAAAGCCGCTGATCAGGGCGTCGGCCGCTATCACCGTTTTCGGGCCAGAATAACGTTGACGTTGCCACGAATGCGACGGAGCATCCATGCACCAAATAGGTGCAAGCACAACGTATCTACTGATGACGACTGAAAATTTTTAGAATGGGAACGCAGAGCAAAATCCCGCAGGGATTTTCTACATGGATGTAGAAAACAAAAAACCTGCACTAGGCAGGTTTAATGGGTGAAAACGGATCCGAGCAAGCCAACTATTTGGCTTGCGCCGTTTTCACGCGACGAGCTCCGCGAGAAGCCGGTGGACGCAAAAGCACAAAAACGCCGGGAGCGTTTTTGGACAGCTTCAGCTGGTCCCGCAGGGATTTTCTACATGGATGTAGAAAACAAAAAACCTGCACTAGGCAGGTTTAATGGCGGACGCAGGAGGATTCGAACCTCCGACCGCTCGGTTCGTAGCCGAGTACTCTATCCAGCTGAGCTATGCGTCC
>NZ_SACS01000109.1 GCF_004005945.1 Rheinheimera riviphila | reverse complement strand
GCTTTGTACTGAGTTTGGGTTGGTGTGTCAAGTCATGGGGTTTTTGGATGCCTTGGCTTTGCTTGGCGCACTACCGCTGTCGCGGTGAGTGACGCCCTACGATCCGGTTGGTACATTTCATTTGGATGAATTGCTAACGATAAGTCCCGCGCACTACCGCTGCCGCGGTGAGTGACGCCCTACGATCCGGTTGGCACATTTCATTTG
>NZ_SACS01000108.1 GCF_004005945.1 Rheinheimera riviphila | reverse complement strand
TTGGCATTGTTGACCACGGCTCTCGTCTAAACCTGCGGTTACAGCAAGTCAGCAGCAAACACTCCGCCGTGATTATGCTAGAGCTGGTGCAGACCATCCGCCAATTCGGGTTGCCAAAGTTTATCCGGCACGACAACGAAGCCTGCTTTTGCTCGCACTGGCTCAAGCTATGTTTAACTCTTTTAGGGATCAAACAACAAAAATCAC
>NZ_SACS01000107.1 GCF_004005945.1 Rheinheimera riviphila | reverse complement strand
TTCACACAATGGTCTGGGGTTAAACTGACTGATTTTTGTTTAAAAATCAGTCAGTCTGAAATAGGCAGGCAGTTAAAAACAATATATTGAGAATGTTTTTGCTGCCTGATGTTCTTTAAAAAACAGTATTTGCAGGTTTTAGGCAATAGAACCCGGCGTTTGCTCTGAACGCTGTGGGGTTGTGTTGTTTAAACCGCTAAGTGTTGTTTAAC
>NZ_SACS01000105.1 GCF_004005945.1 Rheinheimera riviphila | reverse complement strand
ATTGGTCAGACCATTGAAACTAACCAGCTGACGCCGATGGCGTACTACCTTCGGTGAGTACGCCCTACTTTTTCATTTAAATTCAGATACTTGCGTAGGGCGCTACTCGCCGCGGCAGCGGCAGTACACCGTGACTAAATGCGCTCTCACAACAACTCCAGCATTCTAGCCATCATCGCCGCCAATGTTTATAAAACCGCTGTTTTGAGTGTCACC
>NZ_SACS01000106.1 GCF_004005945.1 Rheinheimera riviphila | reverse complement strand
TTTTTATCAAAATCAAATGCTTGCGTAGGGCGTACTCGCCGCGTCAGCGGTAGTACGCCAAATGGTGATATGCAATTTCAAAACTCAATGGCGGACTACCTCCGGTGAGTCCGCCCTACTTTTTTATACAAATCAAATGCTTGCGTAGGGCGTACTCACCGCGCAAGCGGTAGTACGCCGAATAGAACTCAGGTTAAATCCAGCGCCAGAATTT
>NZ_SACS01000104.1 GCF_004005945.1 Rheinheimera riviphila | reverse complement strand
TCCAAAGCGCAAAAAACGACAGTGTAAAGAGTACAATATGCACCAGCCATAGTGGCGATTTACGAAACATTGTTCAGACCTTATCTTGCGGCGGCCATGGAGGCAGTGTAGTCCCACCACCACTATTGGGAGTAAGAATTGTCCCGTCTTGAATATCGCTTTTTAGTAATTGACTCGCTTCGTTTGAAATCGTGACTTTTTCACCTGGCTGTAAAGGAT
>NZ_SACS01000103.1 GCF_004005945.1 Rheinheimera riviphila | reverse complement strand
GGCGTACTACCCTGCGGGTGAGTACGCCCTACGGTTTGCTTTTTAAACAATCATTGAAACGTACTTTATTCTCGTAGGGCGCTACTCGCCGCGTCAGCGGCAGTACGCCACAATCCGATTGCAAATTGCCGCCCGACGGCGTACTACCCTTCGGGTGAGTACGCCCTACAGTTTGCTTTTTAAACAATCATTGAAACGTACTTTATTCTCGTAGGGCGC
>NZ_SACS01000102.1 GCF_004005945.1 Rheinheimera riviphila | reverse complement strand
TACTGCATTCGGCGAGTACGCCCTACAAAAACCAGCTTAAACTATTGTTTTAAAATATAAAAATTCCGTAGGGCGTCACTCACCGCGCAAGCGGTAGTGCGCCGAAATGTTGATTAAAATTTGTTGACGATGGTGGTGGATATTGCGCTGCGGCGTACTGCCTTCGGCGAGTACGCCCTACAAAAACCCGCTTAAGCTATTGTTTTAAAAATAAAAAAACC
>NZ_SACS01000101.1 GCF_004005945.1 Rheinheimera riviphila | reverse complement strand
AGGTTAAAGGAATTTTGGGGTAGGGCTGACTCAGCGCGTTAGCGGTAGTCCGCCATAAGGCAGAATCACGGCAAATCACCATCCGGCGCACTGCCGCTATCGCGGCGAGTGGCGCCCTACGGTTTTTCATTTTTTAAACAATGAGTTAAGCGTATCTGGAGCGTAGGGTGAACTCAGCGCGTCAGCGGTAGTCCGCCATAAAGCAGAGTCACGGCAAATCACCATCC
>NZ_SACS01000100.1 GCF_004005945.1 Rheinheimera riviphila | reverse complement strand
TTTAAAACAATAGCTTAAGCAGATTTTTGTAGGGCGTACTCGCCGAAGGCAGTACGCCGCAGCGCAGTTTCCATCACCATCTTCAACAAATTTTAATCAATATTTCGGCGCACTACCGCTTGCGCGGTGAGTGACGCCCTACGGAGTTTTTATATTTTAAAACAATAGCTTAAGCACGTTTTCCGGAGGGCGCTGTGACAACGTCAATAAAACATCCGCCCCAACGGC